>CAVOPW010000024.1:0-85813 GCA_963698225.1 uncultured bacterium | reverse complement strand
CTTCTTTTCTGTGGGTTCGACTTCAGTCGAACGCCTCCGAAGATCTACTTCGACTCCTTCACTTCCGCTTCCCGCGAACGCTCGTCGATTCGACGACAACCTTCCATCAAGATGAAGTCATTAGGCAGATTGTTATTGGGTTCCGGAAGTTGCTCCTCGGTAACAGGCTCAAGCAGCCAAGTCCCATCTTCCCAGGCGAGTGCGCGGTAAATTGCCTGCTCAGCCAATAAATCACCCAGGCGGGCGAAAGATATGTTGCCCCTGTTCAAGTACATCAACAGGGAATCGGCGCTCTCATCATTCGGATTGACCGTTATCCGCGCCGTCCGCTGGTTCGGCCCCAGTGCCTGAACCAGATCGATGATGTTCATCTCGCTAAGATTCCCCCGCGATCCCGACTTCGCTTCCGGCTGCCCGCCACTTGATACCGCGCGCTTGCCCACCTCGCGGATTCTCTGCACCAGCGTCTCCATACCCTCATCAAAATCAATAATGTCCTCGAGACCGATAGCCAGCAACGGTGTGAGCGATCTCACTACATGGCTGCGTACCACCAGAATCGTCGGTACAGTAGCGAAGTCCATTCCGAAGCTTTTCAATTGCCTGATTATCTTCACCACCTCGCGGGGAATGGCCAGCGATCTGATTATCGCCGCTTTGGGACGGAGGCGCCGGCACTGCGAGACCACCACATCAAGTGACCTCACTTGGGTCACCGCATAACCTTCCTTGGCAAGGCGGACCTTCAGCGCGTAGTCGCGGTCCGTGCTGTCCGAATAGATGACGACATGTGCGGATTCGTTCTTGATCTTTTGTTCAGTCAAAGATTTCTCCTGCCGGCGTTTCGTGCACTCGCCAATTCGGTGACAACCGCCTTGTGGGCCGGGCAACTTCATCACGCACACTGATTCATCCGGTCGCCCCGACTGTCGCAACAGATAGACGCCCTCTATATTATTGTCGGAAGATCGAATCCCGCCTTGAGAATTCCTCCCAGTTCCACTTTGAATCAATAGGAAAACCAAGTCCCCGGTGCCTTTTGTGGGTTCGACTTCAGTCGAACACCTGTTCATGGTGCCCCGGTTATCCTTTCGTAGGGGCGCAGCATGCTGCGCCCGTCATCCCCACGTACGCGCGCACTCCACAACTGTCATTCCCGCGAAAGGGGGTGTTGAAAAACCCTTCCCGTGTCATCTTGAACGAAGTGAAGGATCTGTTTTCTGTGTTACACCTTCGGAAGGTCAGACATTCTTGTCTGACACTTACGAAGCCAACCCGTCGGCGTACAGCCTGTGCGCCCATTCCCACCGTGTGCCAGTCCCCCACCGGAACGGTGGGTTTACGCAAAGCGACATCCCGCTCGGGAGGCATCGCCTCCCCCGCCCCCCTCTTTCCCCTTGACAATATTCCTTTATCTTAATAATATGCCCGACTATGGAGATACTGCTGGATTCCATTACAGCCGACCCCAGCGATCTTGAGTTGACTGCCGAGGCCGCCGAACTCGAATTGCATCTCGACTTGGCGAATCTGGTCACTCCAGTCACTTACAAGCTGACGGCCTGGCGCATGGAGGATGAGATATTCCTCAACGGCACAGTGACTTACACGATGCAGCAAACCTGTGCCCGCTGTCTGAACGAGTACGAAGTTCCATACTCTTTGACCATGGATCTCGTACTACAAATGGTGCAGGATGACCTCCTCCGTCAGGAAGCCGACGAGGGCGAGGAATTCATCATGATTTCCAGTTCGCTGACGACTTTCGTGCTCGATCAACAGCTTCGCGACCTGATCACGCTCGAAAATCCGCTCAAACCCCTCTGCCGGGAGGATTGCGCCGGTCTTTGCCCCCGTTGCGGCACAAACCTCAACGAGCAGGGTTGTAACTGTATAATAAAGGAAGACGATCCCCGTTGGGAAGCGCTCAAGAAATTGTCCAATAACAATTAGTTGTTCTAACAGTTAGATACGAGAGAGTACAATGCCACTTCCAAAACGCAGACACTCCAAACAACGCGGCCGCAAACGTCGCACCCATTACAAAGCTACCTTCCCGGCGTTGACCGAATGCGGCAACTGCGGCGAAGCCAAAATGCTCCACCACATCTGCCCGTCCTGCGGTTTCTACCGCGGCGAACAGATTCTGGAAGGAAAGGAAGCTTAGCTTAAGCGTTGAAAAGACGTATTGCCGTTGATTGCATGGGCGCCGACCTGGGACCGCTCCCGCTGGTTGCCGGCGCCGTCAGTTACCTAAAACTACCCGGCAATCAGGATGACTCCATCGTCCTGGTTGGCGATGAAGCCGTGTTGCGTGAGCATCTGGCCTCGCTCGGTGTCAATGGTAACCTGCCGATTACGGTGGCGCATGCCCCCGAAATCGTCGATATGCACTCGTTCGCCACGGATGCTTTGCGCAAGAAGAATTCCTCCATCGCCGTCGCCGTCAAAATGCACAAAGACGGCGAAGTCGATGCCGTGGTCTCGGCCGGTAATACCGGCGCCGTCATGGCAACCGCCATGTTCGCCCTTGGCCGCATCCCCGGCGTAACCCGACCGGCCATCGCCGCCATGTTCCCCAACAAGCACGAAACTGCGACACTCATCGTCGATGTCGGCGCCAATGTCGATGTCAAACCGGACAATCTCTATCAGTTCGCCCAGATGGGCGCTTCGTATGCCGAGGATATCCTCAAGATCCGCTCCCCCAAAATCGGCCTTCTTTCCATCGGCGAAGAACCCACCAAGGGCAACGAACTGATACTTTCGAGCCACAACCTCTTGAAGGGCGGCGCCTTCAATTTCATCGGCAATGTCGAGGGTCGCGATATTCTTGACGGCAAGTGCGATGTCGTCGTCTGCGACGGCTTCATCGGCAATATCCTGCTCAAGTTCGCCGAATCGGTTAAGGTCTTCCTCGAATGGCGAATCAGAAGACAGGTCAGCTCAAATTACTTTTCCAAAGCCGGCGCCATCCTGATGGGACCGTTCCTCAGGCGCATGCGCCGTTCTTTTGACTATTCCGAGACCGGCGGCGCGCCGCTGCTCGGACTGAATGGAAACGTCGTTATTGGACATGGCAAGTCCTCGGAAAAAGCAATTATGAACGCTATCAGGGCCGCTGCGGCAATGATCTCAACTAACGTCACCGGACACATCCAGAAGCGTATTGAAACCAGCTCCGGCAAGGCGGTTGAGCAGTGAAAAATTCCCCCGTCTCCGCCCGCATCATCGGTATCGGCGCCTACACACCGGCAAAAGTTCTGACCAACGCCGACTTCGAAAAAATGGTCGACACCTCCGATGAATGGATCATGAGCCGTACCGGCATCAAGCGCCGTCACGTCGTCGGCGATTCCGGCGAAGCCGCTTCCGATCTGGCAATTGCCGCCGCACGCGATGCCATCGCCGCCGCAAATATCTCCCCCGAAGAAATCGACCTGATTCTCATTGGTACCGTGACCGGCGACATGAAAACACCGTCGACCGCAGTCATTGTCCAAAAAGCTCTCGGCGCCAAAAACGCCGCCGCTATGGATATCAACGCCGCTTGCGTCGGCTTTCTCTATGGACTGACCACCGCCAAAGCATTCATCGAATCAGGCATGTACAAGACTGTTCTCGTCGTCGGTGTCGAAGTCCTGACCAGTATCACCAACTACCAGGATCGCACCACCTGCGTGCTCTTCGGCGACGGCGCCGGGGCGGCCGTTCTTCGTCGTGATGACAACGCCAATACCGGCATCTTGCGCACACATCGCCGCCGACGGCACTCATACCGAACTGCTTTATGTCCGCGCCGGCGGATCGCGTCAGAAAGTGACCGTTGAAAACATGAATAACGGCTCGACCGGTATCTACATGAACGGCTCGGAAATATATAAATTCGCCGTCCGCAATATGGAAGACGCTGCCAAGCGCGTGATTGCCGATGCCGGTGTCAAACCCGAAGATATCGATCTGGTGATTCCGCATCAGGCGAATATCCGCATCATCGATTCGCTCGCCAAACGGCTCCACGTTCCCGATGAAAAACTCTTCGTCAATATTCAGGAATACGGCAATACCTCGTCCGCCTCAATTCCGATTGCAATGGTCGAAGCCCAACAGCAGGGCAAAATGAAACAAGGAGACCTGGTTCTCCTGTTGTCATTCGGTGGTGGTCTGGTCTGGGGTGCAATTCTTTTCAGGATGTAATCAATGAGCAAAGTCGCATTTCTATTTCCAGGGCAGGGCTCGCAGTACGTCGGCATGGGGCAAGACCTCTATGACAAATATTCCGAAGTCAAAGCCCTCTACAAATCAGCCTCCGAGATTCTCGGCTATGACCTCGCCGAAGTCAGCTTCTATGGCCCCGAGGATCGGCTCAAGGAAACTGTCGTCACCCAGCCGGCCATTCTTGTCCACTCGCTGGCTTGGCAAATTGTCTTGAATCAACAAAATATCGCCTCTGATTTCGCCGCCGGCCATTCGCTCGGCGAGTACTCGGCTCTGGCTTCTGCCGGCATACTTACTCCAGAAGACGCGATCCGCGCGGTCAACACGCGCTGCAAAGCGATGCAGGAAGCTTGTGAACTCAATCGCGGCACCATGGCGGCAATCATCGGACTCGACAAAACAGCAATCATGACCTTGGTCGAGCGCATGAAACCGGTCGGCGTTTGCGTACCGGCGAATTTCAATTCGCCCGACCAGGTGGCCATCTCCGGCGACTACGAAACGGTCGAGAAAGCCCTGCCGGTCGCCAAAGAACTCGGCGCCAAGCGCGCCATCCTGCTTCCGGTCGGCGGTGCCTTCCATTCGCCGTTGATGCAAAGTGCGGCCGCGAAGCTGGAAGTTACCCTCAACCAATTAACCTTCCAGCAGCCGACTTGTCCGATCGTCGCCAATGTCACCGCTGAACGTGAAACCGATACGGTCAAGATCAAGGAATTACTCGTTAAGCAAATTACCTCGCCCGTGCTTTGGGCCGATTCGCTCAAAGAACTCTATCGACTCGGCGTCCGTCGCTACGTCGAAATCGGTCCGGGCAAAGTGCTCTCCGGTCTGGCAAAGCGGACCCTGCCGGCTGACATTGAAATCATGAGCCTTGACAAACTTGCAGACTTTGATTTGGTTGGCGAGAAATTGTTGGAGGTTGTTTGACATTAACGGGTAAAGTCGCGCTCGTCACCGGCGGCGCACGCGGAATCGGTCGCTCTATCGTTGAGAAACTGCTCGATTCCGGCTGCCGGATCATGATCGCCGATGTCCTTGACGAGGTCGGCAATCAGGCGGCAACCGAGCTTGCGGCGCGCGGCGAAACAGCCTATGTCCATTGCGACGTCACTTCCGCTGCCGATGCCCAGAACGCCATTGACAAAACCGTCGAACGCTTCGGCAAAATCGACATCCTCGTGAACAACGCCGGTATTACTAAGGACACCTTGATTATCAAGATGGACGAATCCGCCTGGGATCGGGTGCTCAATATCAATCTCAAAGGCGCCTTCCTGATGTCGCAGGCGGCCGTCAAAGTTATGATGAAAGCGCGCTCGGGGCGCATGGTTAATATATCTTCGGTTGTGGGTCTCATGGGCAACTTCGGCCAGGCCAACTATTCGGCCTCCAAAGCCGGCCTGATCGGACTCACCAAAACTGTTGCAAAAGAGTTAGCAGGACGTAATGTTACCTGAACGCGGTGGCGCCCGGCTATATCCAGACGGAAATGACGGAGCACTTGTCGGATGCCGCCAAAGAAGCTTTCTTAGCCAACATTCCGCTCAAACGGCCGGGACTTCCCGCCGATGTCGCCAACGCCGTCGCCTTCCTGGCCTCGGACGAGGCTGCCTACATCACCGGGCAGGTTCTGCAGGTCGATGGCGGATTGTTGATGTAAGGGAGAGAATAGGAATTTAACTTTTCATCGGAGGATGATAGTATGGATGTCGAAGCCAAAGTAAAGGAAATCATCGTCGAGCAGCTCAATGCCGACAAGGATGCGGTTGTCCCGGCCGCCAAGTTTGTTGATGACCTCGGCGCCGATTCGCTGGATACGGTCGAATTGGTCATGGCGCTGGAAGAAGCCTTTGGGCTGGAAATTCCGGACGAAGAAGCCGAAAAAATCGCCACGGTCGGTGATGCCATCAATTACATCAAGAAAAACGCAAAGGAAACAGCCTAAGAGCCTGGACAGTCCGGGAGTTTTGTGACCACTACTATGAAAAAAGCAGTAATTACCGGACTCGGTATCGTTTCGCCTTTAGGAAATTCCGTTGATGAATTCTGGGCCGGCATCAAATCGGGAAAATCCGGTATGTCGGCCATCGAACGATTTGACACCACGCGCTATGACTGTCGCTTCGCTGCGCAGATTACCAACTTCGATCCCACCAAGTGGATGGACAAAAAGGAAGTCCGCCGCAGCGATCTCGTTCAGCAATACTCCCTCGCCGCCGCGCAAATGGCGGTCGATGATTCAAAACTCGATCTCAACACCCTCGACAAAGAACGCGTCGGTGTCGTTACCGGATCCGGTATCGGCGGCATCGCCACCTTTGAAGACCAGTGTTGGACCTTCCGCGACAAGGGACCGGGCAAGGTCTCGCCGTTCTTCATCCCGATGATGATCATCGACATGGTGCCCGGCCTGATCTCGCTCCGTTTCGGCTTCAAGGGCCCGAACTACTCGACCGTCAGCGCCTGCGCTTCCTCCGCCCACGCTATTGCCGATGCCCTGCGCATCATCCAGCGCGGCGAATCGGATGTCGTTATCACCGGCGGTTCCGAAGCCTCAATCACCGAAATGTCCTTCGCCGGCTTCTGTTCTTCGCGCGCTCTCTCCACCCGCAATGACGATCCCCAGACCGCCTCGCGTCCTTTCGATGTCGACCGCGATGGTTTCGTCATGGGTGAAGGCGCTGCCATCATTGTCGTCGAAGAGGAAGAACACGCCAAACGCCGCGGGGCACATATCTACGCCGAAGTCATCGGCAGCGGCATGTCGGCCGATGCCCACCATATCACGGCTCCCGCACCCGACGGCGACGGCGCCGCTCGCGCCATGATCGCGGCTCTCAAAGATGCCAATCTGACGCCGGAGCAAATTGACTACGTCAACACGCACGGCACATCAACACCGCTCGGCGATATCGCCGAAACCCAGGCCATCAAGCGCGTCTTCGGCGAGCACGCCAAAAAACTACTGGTTAACTCCACGAAGTCGATGGTCGGACACATGCTCGGCGGCGCCGGTGCCATCGAAGCCGCTGCAACAGCGCTGTCTCTGGAAGAAGGCTATGTCCACCAGACCCTCAATATCCAGAATCAGGATCCGCAGTGCGACCTCGATTACTGCAAAGAAGGCGGCCGCCACGTGCCGATCAGATTCGGCATCAGCAATTCCTTCGGATTTGGCGGACACAATATCGCCCTGATTCTTGCCAGGTACGACAACCACGCGAGGTAACTGATGCTGCAATTTCTCGCCCGACTTTTCGGCTGGAAGCCGAAACAGTCAGCTCAGGCGACTTTGAGTGCCGACTCACAACAGCAGCTTCAGAATGAAATCGGCTACGTCTTCAAAAACGATTACTATCTCGTCAAAGCTCTCACCCATCGCTCATATCTGCGTGCTGACGATTCCCGCAACCTGCGCTCTTACGAGCGCCTCGAATTCCTCGGCGATTCCGTGCTGGGCCTGATCGTCGCCGAAGAACTATTCCAGAAATATCCCGACATGAGTGAAGGCTTCCTCACCAAGAATAAGTCGCTCCTCGTGAATAAGAAAGTCCTCGCTCATGCTGGCATGCAGATCGAGCTCGGCAAGTACATCCTAATGTCGCCGGATGAAGAACGCGCCGGCGGACGCACCCGGCAATCAATCGTCGCCGATTGTCTGGAAGCGCTTTTCGGCGCCGTCTATCTCGATGGCGGTCTCGAAGCCACCGGCCAGGTCATCAAGCGCGTCGTTTCCTTCAACTTCGCCAAGACCAGCGAAGTCCTGTCGCTGCGAAACTACAAAGGTGAATTGCTCGAAAAGCTTCAGGCCACCGGCGGCGGCATGCCCAAATACACCGTCAGCGACGAAGACGGCCCCGACCACCGCAAGGTCTTTACCGTCGAAGTGTTCGTAGCGGGAAAGCGACTTGGCACCGGTCGGGGCGACTCCAAGAAGAGCGCCGAACAGCGGGCTGCTGAAAGTGCGCTTACCTCACTCGAAGAAGACAAGTAACTCGGAGGATATCAATGAACATCGTGGTCTGTGTCAAGCAGGTTCCGGAAATCGCTCTCGTCAGTGTCGACGCCAACGCCGGAACTCTAAACCTCCCGCAAAGCCCGGGAATGATCAATCCGTTCGACGCTTACGCCATCGAAGAAGCACTGCGCCTAAAAGAGAAACACGGCGGCGCCGTCTGGGTGGTTTCGCTCGGCGGCAAGGAAGCCGACTACGCGCTGCGCGAAGGTCTGGCTCTCGGCGCCGATGAAGCTGTCCATTTGATGGACGACAAATTCGCCGACCTCGACACGACCGGAGCGGCCATTGTCCTCGCCGCCGGCATCAAGAAAATCGGATCTGCCGATCTCGTCATCTTCGGCAAACAAGCCGTCGACTACGACTCCTCGTCTCTCGGCGCTGCTGTTGGCGGCGTGCTCGATTGGCCGGCTGTGATGTATGTCCGCAAGATTGAATCAATCGGCGATGGGAAAATCGTCGTCGAGCGTATGACCGATGACGGCTTCGACAAAGTGACCGCTCCCACACCGGCACTCATTTCAGTCGTCAAGGAAATCAACGAGCCGCGCCTGCCTTCCTTGAAAGGGAAGATGAATGCAAAGAAAAAAACGGTGGCAGTCTACTCGGCCGCCGATCTCGCCGTCGATATGAACGCACCGGCAATGACAACGGCGAGCAAAACAGCCAAAGCCGCCAACCCGCCGGCACGCCCCAAAGGCGAGATGATTACCGGCGCTACCCCGCAGGAGATCGCGGAAAAACTCTTCATTAAACTGCGCGAATCGCAAGTGATCTGAAGCCAACCAAACGTTAGTTGCACAACCCAAGATCTAAGTAGGTCAGACATTCATGTCTGACCTTTTTGCCTGACCCACTTATTTCCTGTCGCAAATCACTATATGATGTCAATTCGCCATAACGCAGGTCTTGCGTCGCACAGCTAAGTATGTTGTAAAACAATGACTTACCGAGGAAAATTGACCGGTTCATCAGTTAAACGCAAAAAATGCTTGACAAGGTCCAGGTACAAGCTTAGCTTAAAGCACAGCCAAAGATGTGCTTATCTTTGTCCCCTGTACATCTTTGACCTCAACTCGATAATACTCGTTTTTCGGAGGCAGTAGGTATGAACCTGCTAAAATTATTTATCACAGTGGTGATAACCGCCTCAATATCATTTCTCCTTACGAAACCGCTGCAGGCTGTGGATCATCCTTGGGATGACCTCAAGGGCGATACCACAACTATTGTTGGGTCCCAGCCGAAAACCGGCAATGATGTGGACGAAACCGCCACACCAACAATTGTCTCGAGAATAGGAAATTGGACACGGTTGTTCTTCCTCGAGATTAAGAATGTCCTGGTTGGTTTTGAGAGACATGATGTGAGCGTCAAGCCACCCACGGGGAAAAAGCCTAGAGCGGTTTCCTCGTATGACAGAAGAAAATAGAACCCTTTAAGCAAGTTAGTCTTTAATGAGTAGCAGAATCGGTAATGCACTTACGGAGACGGCGGACAAACTTAAATCTATTCAATCTCTCATCAGCGAGAATAAGTTTGTTGAAGCCCGAGCAGCAATAGGGACTCTTGCGCCGGTAATCGCGCAGGACCCCAACTCCATAATTGCCGGAGAATACTTTTATCTTCAAGCCGCGGTCGAAATTCATCAGAAACCGCCGCTCGAAGTCCTCGCTCTGGCCCGCAAAGCCTACTCAATTGTTTCCAATACCGCAGAAAACTTGACCATCGGCCGCGTCCAGGCGCTGATCGGAAAACTCTACGTCGCGTTGGGCGATCTCATTTCCGGTGAAGCTTTCATTCGCGACGCGATCAGCTCGTTCCGCCGCATCGACCATGACGAAGAACTGACCGGCTGTTACAACAAACTCGCGCAGATCTATTTCATCCGCGGCGAATTTAAATCGGCCGACAAGTTCCTCTCCGAGTCGATCGACTTCCTCAAGAAGACCGAATCCGCATCCGAAACGGCGATCATCCGCGCCCGCGGCAACCGCGCCCGCATTCAAATTCTGCTGGGTGAGTGGAAGAGCGCACAGGTAACATTGAACGAATGCGTCGAATTTTGCCGGCACACCAACGGCGGTCCGTCGCTGGCCAAGAACCTGCTCTCGCTCGGTTATGTGCTGTATCTGCGCGAAGAATTCACCGAAGCGCGCAGCGTCCTCGAACAAGCATACGAGGTCATCCGCCAGCACGATCTGCTGCGCGAACGCTCGATCTATCACGAGTACATGGGCGAATTACTGCTTGCCATGGGCGATAGCCGGATGGCGCGCCAGCATTACGCCTACGCCCTGGAAATCGGTAACCGCATTGCGCCCGAAAGCGCCATCATCAGTCAGACCGAGCGCCGTTTGGCCGAACTGGAATACTCCGCCGGTAATTATGCGCTCGCGCTCGATCACGCCAGCCGCGGTCTGGAAGTCGCCAACCATGTTGGTGAAGTCGTCGAGACAGCCGGCGCCAAGAAGATCCTCGGCGCCCTCGAAGCCGCCAACGGTAAGTATGATCAGGCCGTCGTGCTGTTCGACGAAGCCATCTCTACTCTCGAAGTTGCCGGCGAGCTGCGCGAACTGGCCTGGGCCTATTTCATCGCCGGAAAGGCGCTGGTGAAATCGCGTGAACACCACAAGATAGCGCTGCGCTATCTGAATCTGGCCGTGCGCCTGGCAAATCAGTTGCCGGTGACCTGGCTTAAAATTCACGCTCACTACCAGCTCTGCCAGCTTGAACTCGAGTCCCGCAACTACGATGAAGCCCTCAAATATCTCGCGCATTGTGAATCTCTCGCCGCGCACTACCGCGATGATCGTGCCACCGAAGAATGCCGTATTTTGCGCCTCGCCATCGAGGACGACATGGTCGATGCCGGTCTCTCCAACGAAAATGAATACAGCTTCTTCAGCTCGTTCCTGACCGCGTCGGAATACGGCAATCTCAAGAGCGGCAGCCTCGCCGACACACTGAAAGTCCTGCGCGACAAAATCGGCGGCCGGCGCGCCTTCATCTTCTCTTATGACAACCAACAGCATTCATTCGAAACTCTGGCGTCGCTCGACTTCGAACCGACCACGCTCGCCAAGGTCGCCAAGATCTTTGGCCAACGGCCGCGGCGGTTCGTTGCCGCTTGACCGGCCGTTGCTGGTGACGCATCTGGGCGGAGATCGCAAACGCATGTTTGACTACTTGACGCTCAACTCCGAAAGCGTCGAAGCCTTCATCTCGTTGCCGATTCAATTGTCCGAAGAAGTCTCCGGTTTGGTCTACATCGACAAGATTGATCCCAATGCCGCCGGATTCACCAAAGCCAATCTCGATTTCGCCATTGCCTTCTCCGACATCCTTGGCTTCAAATCATCAGAAGAACAAAAGCGGCGTCTGACACAGGACAACCGCCGCCTCAAGGACCAACTGCAGAAACAACTCGCCTTCCCGAATTTTATCACCGCCAGTCACGATGTCCTCGATATCCTCGACCGCGTGATGCAGGTCAAGGACTCGCCGATTTCAATTCAGATCGAAGGCGAAACCGGTACCGGCAAGGACCTGCTGGCCAAGGCAATTCATTACAATTCCAACCGCAAAGACCGGCGCTTTATCTCGGTCAACTGCGCCGCCCTTCCCGAGACCCTGCTCGAATCCGAATTGTTCGGCTATAAGCGCGGTGCTTTCACCGGCGCCGAAGGGGAAAAGGTCGGATTGTTCGAAGAAGCTGACGGCGGCACATTCTTCCTCGACGAAATCGGCGACATGCCGCTTTCAATCCAGGTCAAACTCCTTCGCGTCATCGAAGAAAAGGAAGTTGTCCGCCTCGGTGAAACCTTCCCGCGCAAAGTCGACGTCCGCGTAATCTCTGCGACCAACAAAGACCTGCGGGCTCTGATGGAGCAGGGGCAGTTCCGCCAGGATCTCTATTATCGACTTTCAACCTTTGCGTTTCGTCTTCCGCCGCTGCGCGAACGCCGTGAAGATGTCCCACTGCTGATCAAGCACTTCCTTGCCAAGTTCGATGCCGAGGTCAAGATTGAACCCGAAGCGTTCAACTGCCTCGCTGACTATGATTGGCCCGGCAATATTCGCGAACTGGAAAACGAACTCAAGAAATTGGTCCTCCTTGCCGGTGAACGCAAGGTCATTTCCAGTTACATGATCTCGCGCCGCATTACCGAACAAACCCGCAGCGGTTCGCCGGACCATTCGGCTCAAAATGGCAGTTTCTCGCTTTATGAACACCTCGGCCGTCTCGAACGCGAGTACATTCTCAAAGCACTGCGTAATTCCAACTGGGTCAAGAAGCACGCCGCCCAACTCTTGGCTATCCCCGAATCGACTCTGCGCCTCAAAATGAAACAGTATCATCTCGCGCAAGAATAATCGCGCCGTCCAATATATTGTGCGCGCGGATGTCCACATCCGCACGTTTCTATTTGTAACGATAGGGGATAAGGCTTCTTGCGCGGCAGTCTCGTAGCTCGGCGTTCCCGGCCACGCGCGGAAACCGACACTCCAAGTGTGGTTCCGACGTTAGTCCCACATTTCGCATAGCACCAGGATAGCAGGGCAGGTCTCCTAACCGGAAGCAATCACTCCATTCAAGTTACTCAATGGAAACCTGCCATACTCTACCAGCGAATCAGCACAGTTACCGAATCTTTCGGCGATGCCGTTGCGTCAGTTTCGTAGGTCGGCGTTCCCAGCGAAGCGCGGAACCCGACACCTTCGACTATGCATGCGTCACTTACCGGACCGAATCTTCGTGAGTTCACATCGTCGGGATCTGACGCCCTTGGGCTGTCCGAGACCACTTACTCTTGCCGCTTGCTCCGCCTCAGCTTTTTCGCTAACTTCAGCCAATGCACTGGCGCTGTCTTCCATTCGGCACTTTCACCGGCGAATACAATATGTCGCTCGACCGGCAGTTGCTCGATGACCTGCAGTCCGGAAAATCCACAATTCCAACCGTCCGATTCTACTGTTGGGATCGCCCAACGGTGAGCCTCGGAACAAATCAGGCCGCCAGCGAAGTCGTCATCGTCGAACAAATCCAGCAACTTGGCTATGGCCTCGTAACTCGCCCAACCGGCGGCCGGGCACTTCTCCATAAAGGCGACATCTGTTATGCCCTTATTGCCAATCGCAACAGCCACCCCGAGTTTCGCTCACTGACGAGCACATATCGCGCGATCGCCCAGTCGATCGCCGCAATGCTTGCGACTCTCGGTGTAAGTACTACCGAGTTGCCCCAAACCGGAACCCCCGCTCGTAGTGCCCTAAACCCATGTTTTGCAATGCTTAATCCTTTTGAAGTCACGGTCCGCCATCGCAAAATCTGCGGCAGCGCCCAATTCCGATCCGGCGACAACTTCTTACAGCACGGATCGGTTCGCATGTATGACAACTGGGAAGAAGATGATCTTACCACTCTTTGGCCCGACGGTCATCGGCTCGTTGCGAATCAGGTCACGTCGATTGAGGCTGAAACCGGTCGTAGTCCGGTTCCCGCTGAAGTTGCGTCCGCCTTCAAGTGCGCGTTCAAAGACCGTTTCGGCGTTTCTTTATCCGACGATTGACACCATACCCGGCAACAGCCTTGCCAAAAATCTCGCGGAAACGATTAAACAAAATAAGGGGTTGAGAGTCTTTTACTTGGGAAACAAAAGCCATGATGAAGAGTCAAATTTCACTTGACTGTTAGCGGCTCAAAATGCTTTATTCAAGGATTGTTTTGGAATTCGGAAAGCCTTGTCAGGCAAATGCCTCACAGGCACTTTGGGAGTACGACAGCATTAATGTCCGCCAACAAGGATTCTCATCGGGCGTCAGTAAAGTTTACGTTCAAACGACCGGAAAGTTGCGGTTTTAATCGTTCATTATGAGAAATACAATCATGTTTCAAGATAATCTCGCTGCAAAGCGAGAAGGAGGTAGGTCCATGCGAATGGCTAACTTGTTAAGAAGCGGTTTTGTCTTAATGGTGATTGCCCTCTTTGCGGCAGCCAGCGTTTTCGCCGGCTCGACAGGCAGAGTAAAAGGCAAGATCACCAATAAGAAATCCAAAGAAGCCGTGCCGTTTGCGGTGGTTCAGATCGATGGCACCACGATGGGTGCCCAGGCTGATCCCAACGGCGAATTCCTGATCATTAACGTCCCCCCGGGAATGTACTCGATTACCGCCACTTTGACCGGCTGGACTCCCGTCCGTACCCAGCAGGTGGAAGTCCGCGTCGATGCGACGGTGACCGTCGATTTTGCCATGGAAGAGTCAATCGTTGAAACCGAGGCTCAGATCGTCGTCGCCGAACGCGACCTGCTTCGCGTGACCGAGACGGCGAACCTGCGCCAGATCACCGCGGAAAACATCAAGAATATGCCCGTGGCGACAGTGTCCGATCTCCTCAAGGCACAGGTCGGTGTGGTCGAACGTTTCGGACAAATTCATATTCGCGGCGGCCGCTCCAACGAAGTCACCTACGTCGTTGACGGTGTCGCTGTCAAAGATCCCTTGGGCGGTCGCGGCGCGGTCGATCAGGCGATGAACATCTCGAACAACGTCGTTGAAGACCTCCAGATCATCAAAGGCGGATTCGATGCCGAATACGGCAATGCGACTTCCGGTATTATCAACATCACGACCAAAGCCGGCTCGGATGTGACCAAGGCCGAGGTGGAATATTTTACCGATGATCTCGGCACCGGCATTCTCAATAAGAACTCGAATAATTACGACCGCGGCGAATTTAACCTCTCCGGTCCCGATCCGATTCTGGCGAATCGGCTCCTCCCGAAACTTGGAATCAACTGGTTCAGTGACAAAGTGTTCTACTCGATTCAGGCGGCGGCCGAGAAGACTGATGGCTATATCAGCTACAAAAACTATTTCACTCCCACCACTGAACGTGGGTTCAAATCGCGTTCCATCCTCGGCTTGTTTAACCTGGATGACAGAATGCGGAATTCTTATGAAGGTCAAGTCAACATTCGCTATGAAGCCAGCGCAAGCATTCGCTTGAACCTGCGATTCCGCGGATCATGGGACAACAACACCTCCTTTGCCTGGAGCCATATCTACGTTCCGTCCTATGCTCCCATTGTGAATGAAGAGTCCGCGACTTATTCGGCTCAATTGACCCATCAGATTGACAAGTCGACTTTCTACGTCGTCACGCTCTCGCGTTATAACCGCAACTACACCGAGCAGCCGGGTGATCCGGCTGTTCCAGGCGGAGGCAAGGATCCGGGCGACTTCATCCAGTCTTCCCAGTATGAGTATTTCCAGGACCGCAATGGCAACGGCGTATTCGATTCCCCCGAACCCTTCATCAATGCCAATGGTGATACGTCCTGGGCCTGGGGCGGCGACTTCTATACCTTTGGTGATGCCTATGCTACTCCCGGTGGTCTCTGGCCGCTGGTTGCGCAGGAGATCGATCAGGAATACCGCGGCGTGAATGCCGCCCATCAGGGTCAGAAGAATTCGTCCACTTTAGTCGATACGATCTTCACCGACTGGAACGGCAATGGCGTTGTCGATTTCTATGAGTCCGAGCAGTTCGTTGATGTCAACGGCGACGGCAAATGGAACGCCGGCGATGTCCTGCTGAGTGACACAAACCGCAATGGTGTCTATGACCGCAGCCGTGCCGATATCACCAATATCGACGTCGGCGAACCCTTTACCGATGGCGACGTCATCTTGGGCGAACCGTTTACCGACGTGAATCTTAATGGCGTTTACGATGCCGGCATCGATATCTTCGTCATGGCGGTCGACCCGGCTATCAATCAGGACCTCAACCGCAATTCCAAATACGACGGTCCTAAAGACGCCTGGTTGCCGGGTACGCCCTTCAGAGACCTGAATCGCAACGGAATTTATGACCCCAAAAATAGCGCCTACGATGCCGGCGAACCGTTTGTCGATTTGAATAAGAACGGCCAGTATGATCGCCGCGACGGTTTCTACGACTTCGGTTCCGACCAGTGGTCGCTTTATCACGACCGAGCCGCCGTGCGCTATACCGCCGACTTCAAGATCAACAAAGCGTTCTCGAAAGAGCATGAAGTCAAGACCGGCGCAAATCTTGACATCCACGAAATGGATTATGCCGAATTACAGTATCCGGATTTCCCGTATGACGGCACGCCGGACGGCGGCGGCTGGCCGGATCGCGGCGTCTTCCGTGACTTCTATCACCGCAGCCCGATCACCGGAGCGTTGTTCCTGCAGGATAGAATGGAATATGGCGCGATGATTGCCAACATCGGATTGCGTTATGATTTCTTCATCCAGTCTGCTGAACTGAAACAAAACGCCAGCACGTGATCAGGCTTCAAGACTAAGACCGTCCTTGGTTCCCAGAACCGCTTTAGCCCTCGCATTGGCTTCAGCTATCCGATTTCCGATAAGGCCAAGGTCTATTTCAACTACGGCCACTTCAACCAGTTGCCGGACTTGAACCTGATGTACCAGCGTGCCACGCAATCGTCGAACGCCTTTGGCATCATCGGTAACGAGAACCTCGACTACCAGAAGACGATCCAATATGAATTCGGAATCAACTATGTCTTGTCGAGCGACTACGTGCTGGGACTCTCGGGTTTCTACAAAGACATTTTTGGAATCATCAACTCGCAGCGCGAAGGCACCGGTCCGCTTCAGCGCAACGTCTATCAGAACTCCGACTATGCCCGTACCCGGGGATTCGAAGCCGAGTTGGAGAAGAGCTACGGCAACTACGTCCAGGGAATCTTCACCTACGAATACTCGTTTGCTTATGGCAAGAGTTCTGATGAGAGCTCAAACTACTTTGATGATTTCTACAATCGTTCCATTCCGATTCAGGAATTCCCGCTCAGCTGGGATGTTCGTCACCAGATCTCGCTCAACATCGACTTCGAAATTCCGCGCGATGATCATCCGAAGCTGTTTGGTCTGACACTCCCCGATAACTGGGGCGCCAACGTGATCTGGCAGTTTGGCTCGGGATTCCCGTATACCCCGGACCGCGACTTCCCGGGTCTGCGTCTGCTTCCGGGTGAATCACCCCAGACGAATTCGCTTCGCTACCCGTCGACCTCCAACGTCGATATCCGGGCGTATAAGCGCATTCCGTTCCTGGGGATGACCTACACGGTGACAGCGTGGGTGAACAACCTCTTTGACAACAAGAACATCGATTTCATCTACGGTCTGACCGGAAGATATAACTCAAATTCGAAGTTCACCGGTGCGAACTACGTGCTGGAAGGCACTCCAATTAACAGCAACCCGCTCAATCTTGGACCGGGCCGCAATATCCGTCTCGGGGTTGGAGTCGAATTCTAATCATGCGGAGTTGAGGTAATACAATGATGTTAAGTGGACTGGTGTGGCGGGTGACTAAATTGACGAGCGTAGCGCTGATAATCATCAGCGCTACCGGCTTGGCTGCAAGCAGGCGCGCCGACGATGCGGATCTGCGGCGGCAGGCCCTGCGCAAAGTCACGGCAACTCCCAATACTCAAAACTGCTCCCACCGCGTCGGCAATGTTTTCTTCACCGTGACTAACTGGGGATTTTTTGGCAGCCAGTTCGCCGACGGCGATTGGTTGCCCGAACTCTATTGTATCGGCCCCGGCGTCAATCAAGGCGAACTTGCGCCCTCATTCGAATTCCCGGCCGGAACCGGCGTAAACTACCTCTATCAAGGCGCGTTTTGGGTCGGCGCTGTTGCCGACGAAGATACTTTGGTTTCCGTCGGTGCCGACGGCTGGCAGCGGACAAACGAAATGTATCCCCGCGCGGTGCCGCTCGATGACATTGTTCAGATGTCGACCCGCAAGACCTCGGCTTTCTACAGCACCGAAGCCATCAGCGAGCAGGACTATCTTTCTGAATACACGGATACGCTCGTCGATGCCGCACTCACCGGCCGTGACGAGATTCTCAATCGAGCGCACAAACCCCTCGGCATCAAGATCGTCCAACGCAGTTATTCCTGGTCGTTCAGTTATGCTGAAGACTTTGTCCTCATGGACTTCAAGATCGTCAACATCGGTGAACGTGACCTTCGGAAAATGTACATGGCTCTCTATGTCGATGCTGACATCTGGCACGTCAACACCCCCGATGGATTTGCCGACGACATCACCGGTTATCTTGCATCGTCGCCAACGCCGGCATGCCGCGACATCGAGGAAAATGTCAACATCGCCTGGACAGCCGACTTCGACGGCGACCCGGTCGGCAATGTCTTCAATGAATACAGCCCGACCGGAGTGGCCGGTACCCGCGTCGTGCGTTCGCCGAATCCGGATCTTCAGTTCTCATTCAACTGGTGGGTTTCGAACGGCGACGATACCAACCTCGACTGGGGACCGCGCCGCGCTGACAATAACCGCGATTTCGGCGGTTATCTCGGCACCCCCGAAGGCGACCGCAACAAGTACTATATCATGTCGCGTCCGGAGTTCGACTATGATCAAATCTATGCCGCCGTCGATCAGACTTCGCAGGGGTGGCTGCCTCCCGCCAGCCAGCAGGGCCTGGCCGGAAACCTCGCTGACGGCTACGATACTCGCTATCTGTTCTCGTTTGGTCCGTTTGAACTCCCGCCCGGCGATTCGCTGCCGATTACAATTGCGTATGCCGCCGGTGACAAGTTTCATCGCAATCCGAATGACTTCCGCCTCTTCAACGAGTCGGACCCGTCGGCGTTTTATGCCTCACTCGATTTTTCCGATTTGGTCACAAACTCGCTTTGGGCCGGTTGGGTCTATGACAACCCCGGCATCGATACCGACAGCAACGGCGTGAAATCAATCGCTCCGGTTACCGATCCCGACCCGCACTTCAATCCCTGTACCGGTAAAGAATATTACAAGTACGGCGATGGCGTTCCTGACTTTGCCGGCCCGCCGCCGCCGACCGCACCACAGCTAAGATTTTCGGCATCTCCCGGTCGCGTGGAATTGCGCTGGAACGGCAAACTGACTGAAACTTCGGAAGATCCTTTTTCGTTCTTGCGTGACTTCGAAGGCTACCGCATTTATATGGGAACACAGCTTGTTCTAAGCGAATTCGCGTTGCTGACCTCCTACGATGTCGAGGACTTCAATCGCTATCGCCTGAATCTCAATTTTGACCCGGTGCGCTGGGAATTGACCGAAGTGCCGTTCACGCTCGATTCTCTCAAGAGCGATTTATGGACGCAGATTTTGATCCCGACCTGGCTATACTCCGAACACGCGCGACTCGCTGGCGTGGACGGATCGCGATGGCAGTCGAACAGCCTACTACTTCACCAAGCAGGATTTTAATCGTTCGGCGCTTGGCGGCACTGGTTCAATCCAGAAGCGGTTTCCCGATGCCCGTCTGGGCGACATGATTTGGATTCCCGAAATCAACGATTCGGTCGATGCCTACTATGAATACGAGTATATGATTGACGGCCTGCTGGCTTCGCGCCCGATCTACTTCGCCGTCTCGGCATTTGATTACGGCAACCCGGCAACCAGCCTGGCGGCACTTGAGAGCTCACCGCTGGCCAATGCGATTCAAGTCTATCCGGTCAACTCAGCCGACCGCGTCGAGGCGGAAAAGCTCGAGGTTACTCGTCTTCCCGAATCCGTATCGAATTGACGGCGGATATCTCGAAGCCGGTTACGAACGTGTTGACAACACCACGGCCTCCACCGACCGCGCTCGCCGCATTCACTTCGCCAATCTGCCGAAGGAAGCGACGATCCGCATTTATACGCTGGACGGCGATCTGGTCCGCGAACTCCAGCATCCTTGCGACTGTCCGTTTCAGGAAGGTGAAAGCATGACCTCCTGGGACCTGATCACGCGCAATACGCAGGCGGCTGTTGCGGGAATTTATCTGTACTCGGTGGAATCGGATTCTGGTAATCAGGTCGGTAAGTTCGTGATTATTCAAGTAAGTCCGTGACGGATGGTTTCGGACTTGGAAGGACAGAGAATATTTACGGTTTCGATAGAGGAGCTGCGATGATAGTGAGGAAGTTGATACTGTGTGTGTCGTTACTGCTGTTGCTTCTGCCGGGTTTGTTGCTGGCACAGGCGAAGGTGGGTACGGCGGGCGCGCAGTTTTTGGAGATCGGTGTTAGCGCGCGCGCGATCGGCATGGGGGAAGCGTTTGTGGCGGTGTCGAATGATGCGACGGCGATGTATTACAATCCGGCCGGTCTGACGCATCTCTATGATCGCGAAGTGGTGTTTACGCATGTTGATTATCCGGCGGAGATCAAGTATGACTTTGCGGGGATCGCGTATCCGCTGTACCGCTTCGGCGGGGTGTTGGGCTTGGGTTTTTACTCGCTGGACGCCGGCGACATGGATGAGACGACGTATGAGTATTTCAACGGTACGGGTCGGACGTTTGGCGCGCGCAGTTATGCGGCGACGTTGAGTTATGGCCGGGCGTTGACGGATCGTTTCAGTGTCGGTTTGACGTTGAAGTTTATCGATGAGCTTTTGGAGGATGAACGCTCCAGTGGTTGGGCGGCAGATGTTGGCACGAACTACGATACGGGTTTCCGGAACTTCAAGATTTCGATGGTGATTTCGAATTTTGGTCCGGATATGACCTTCATTCAGGAGGGCTATCCGTTGCCGATCAATTTCCGTTTTGGCGGCGCGATCAATGTTCTTGACGGCGAGAAGCACAAGGGGGTGTTTGCGGTCGAAGCCTCGCATCCATCGGACAATCTGGAGAAGTACAATGCGGGCTTTGAGTATGGCTACGACGAACGCTACTATGTTCGCGTTGGTGAGAAGTTCAACTATGATGAAGGCACGTTCAGTGTCGGCGGCGGTCTGCGGGTTCCGTTCAATAAGATGGAACTGCGCCTGGACTACGGCTATCAGGACATGGGTCTGCTGAACGAAGCTCACCGCTTCACCCTCGGGATGAAGTTCTAAGAGAGTCTGTGAATGAACACTCGTTGTTATAGTATTGAGGCATTTCATTTTGAATAGAGTTGGAGGGAAGTCAGTGAGCCTTTATCGTTACAGAAGATCGCTGCTGCAAATGTGTGTGATTGGCTTAGCTCTCGTGCTAAGCGGTTACAACCTTGCACATGCCGCGAATGCGACTAACGAAACCCGCGCGGAGCATTTGCGCCGGTTGCAGGGTCTCAATAAACCGACAGCCGCACCTTCGCAGGAAGTCCGCGTCCACAAAGTCGGCAATATTCACCTGTGTGTGACCAACTATGGCATCTTCGGCAATCAGGCCGATGCCAGCATCCTCGACCCGGAAACCGGTCAATCGGCGCCCTCTTGCGTCTATCCAGCCGGCTCCGGAATTGAATATCTTTTCCAGGGCGCGCTCTGGATCGGTGCAATTGTCAATGAAGACACCCTGGTGTCTCACGGACATGACGGCTGGCATGAATGCTTTCGAAATGTGGGCCGACGCGGCGCCTCGCGGAAACATGATCAAGCGCACAATTCGAAAATCAGAAGCGGAATACTCCGAAGATGCGATCTCGGAAGCCGACTACATCGCGATCTATGCCGATACGCTCACCGATTCGAAATATGTGCCGCAGAACCCGGAAGAGGGCCGTCCCCATGTCCCGATTGGTGTCGAAGTTGTGCAGAAGAGCTACTCCTGGTCCTATTCCTACGCCGAGGATTTCATTCTGCTCGATTTCGTCATTCGCAATATCGGTGTTAACGAAATCCGCAAGGCATTCATGGGAATCTATGTAGATGCCGACGTTGGCCATCCAGGAACCAATAACTTCTTCGCAGGACGATATCTGCGGATTCAAGAACACGGTCGTTTCACCGTCGTGCAATCAACTTGAAGACGTTATCAACGTGGCTTGGATTGCTGACAACGATGGCGATCCAAACACTGCCGGTGTATTTGATGCCAAAAGCCCGACCGCTGTTACCGGCACACGCGTGGTCCGCACCCCAACCCGGAACTGAAGACCAGCTTCAACTGGTGGGTATCTCAAGGTGACGCCGACTCTCGACTGGGGTCCGGTGCTGCAGGCCAATGCCAGAAACTTGGGCACTGGCGGTTTGGGCACTCCCGCCGGTGACGAAAACAAGTATTTCTTCATGAAGAACGGCGAATTCGACTATGACCAGCTCTATTCAACGATAAACTATACGGGACAAGGATGGTTGCCGCCGCCGCCAGATCCGGCGCTCGGCAAGAATCTGGCCGACGGCTATGACACTCGTTACTTGCTATCCTTTGGACCGTTTGATATTGCGCCGGCCGACTCGCTTCTCATCACAATGGCCTATATCGGCGCCGACCGCTTCCATGCGCGCCCTGACGATTTCCGGAAGTACTATGATGATACGGATCCTGACAAGTTCAACAATATTCTCGACTTCACTGACCTTGCCACTAATGCACAGTGGGCGGGATGGGTGTATGACAACCCCGGTGTAGACACCGATAGCGATGGCGTCAAGACCTTGCCGGGTGTCGAAGACCCGATTTTCAATCCTTGTACCGGCAAAGAGATCTACCGCTTTGGCGATGGTGTTCCCGATTTTACCGGTCCGCCGCCGCCGTCTCCGCCGAAAATGCGATTCAGCGCGTCTCCGGGCAAGATTGTCATTCGTTGGAATGGCAAGGAAACAGAAGAAGCCCTGGATCCGTTCTCGTTCCAGAAAGACTTTGAAGGCTATCGAGTCTACATGGGCTCAAAACTTGTCTTAAGCGAGTTTGCCCTTCTGACTTCATTTGATCGCGAAGATTTCAATCGCGTTCGCCTCAATACCGGCTTTGCGCCGCCGCGTTGGGAAATGACCGAGAATCCATTTACACTTGATTCTCTTAAAGCAATTTATGGCGCAGAATTTTGATCCCGGCCTTTACACTTCGCAGAGAGATTCCCTCGCCTGGACGGATCCCGATGGCAGTCTAACAGCTTACTACTTCACCAAGCAGGACTTCAACCGCTCGGTTCTTGGGGAAGAAGGCGGAATCTACAAGACTGTATCCGGATGCTCAACCGGGCGACATGATCTGGGTCGAAGAATTGAACGACTCGGTTGATGCCTACTACGAATACGAGTATACGATTGACGGCGTTCTTGCCTCACAATCGGTCTTCATGTCGGTTTCGGCCTTCGACTTTGGCAATCCGGCCACCAGCCTGGCAGCGCTTGAGAGCTCACCGCTGGCCAATGCGATTCAGATCTATCCGGTCAACTCGGCCGACCGTGTCGAGACGGAAGAGCTTAAGGTAATCGTCTTCCCGAATCCGTACCGAATCGACGGCGGTTATTTCGAGGCTGGCTACGAGCATCTCGAGGGCAACGTTGTCTCCCAGGACCGCGCTCGCCGCATTCACTTCGCCAATCTGCCGAAGGAAGCGACAATTCGGATTTATACGCTGGACGGTGATCTGGTTCGCGAACTCCAGCATCCCAGCGGTCCGCCGCTTCAGGAAGGCGAAAGCATGATGTCGTGGGATCTGATCATCCCGTAATACCCAGGCGGCGGTTTCGGGAATTTATCTGTACTCGGTGGAGTCGGTCCTGGGCAATCAGGTCGGTAAGTTCGTGATTATTAAGTAAGTCCGTGCCGGTTGGTATCGGACTTGGAAGGACAGAGAATATTTACGGTTTCGATAGAGGAGCTGCGATGATAGTGAGGAAGTTGATACTGTGTGTGTCGTTACTGCTGTTGCTTCTGCCGGGTTTGTTGCTGGCACAGGCGAAGGTTGGTACGGCGGGCGCGCAGTTTTTGGAGATCGGTGTTAGCGCGCGCGCGATCGGCATGGGGGAAGCGTTTGTGGCGGTGTCGAATGATGCGACGGCGATGTATTACAATCCGGCCGGTCTGACGCATCTGTATGATCGCGAAGTGGTGTTTACGCATGTTGATTATCCGGCGGAGATCAAGTATGACTTTGCGGGGATCGCGTATCCGCTGTACCGCTTCGGCGGGGTGTTGGGCTTGGGTTTTTACTCGTTGGATGCCGGCGACATGGATGAGACGACGTATGAGTATTTCAACGGTACGGGTCGGACGTTTGGGGCGCGCAGTTATGCGGCGACGTTGAGTTATGGCCGGGCGTTGACGGATCGTTTCAGTGTGGGATTGACGTTGAAGTTTATCGATGAGCTTTTGGAGGATGAACGCTCCAGTGGTTGGGCGGCGGATGTTGGCACGAACTACGATACGGGTTTCCGGAACTTCAAGATTTCGATGGTGATTTCGAACTTTGGTCCGGATATGACCTTCATTCAGGAGGGCTATCCGTTGCCGATCAATTTCCGTTTTGGCGGCGCGATCAATGTTCTGGATGGCGAGAAGCACAAGGGCGTGTTTGCGGTCGAAGCTTCGCATCCGTCGGACAATTTGGAGAAGTACAATGCGGGCTTTGAGTATGGGTACGACGAACGCTACTATGTTCGCGTTGGTGAGAAGTTCAACTATGATGAAGGCACGTTCAGTGTCGGCGGCGGTCTGCGGGTTCCGTTCAACAAGATGGAACTGCGCCTGGACTACGGCTATCAGGACATGGGTCTGCTGAACGAAGCTCACCGCTTCACCCTCGGGATGAAGTTCTAACTTTGGATTTATGTGTGTTTGAGGAGGAATAGATGTTTTTGCAAGAGAAATTCATAAGGAGCGCGGTGCTTCTCTTCTGTTGTCGCGGCAGTCATGTTTGTCTCGTCATGCAGTACCGAGACTGAAGGTCCGGTTCCGGAGCCGAAGCAGCCGGTCGTCAATATCGTCAACATCCCGGCATCCGGTTCACACTTTACCACCAGTCCCGTTATCAATTGGTATGGCACTGATGCCGACGGTTATATCGTTGCCTATCGAGTCATGCGGTGGTAACCGCCAATGTCTTGCTCGCGGCTTCGGTTGACACCAGTGATGCCGCCCAATTGCGCGCATTACGCGGATACCTAATATCCAAATGCCGGGACCGAACTCCACCTGCGTTCCCGCATGCTGGACCATCGTCGATGTCGAACGCAGCGACAGTCCGACCCGCCAGCAGGTGCGCCTGGTTGCCGGTACGACACCGGCCGATACGGTAGTGCAGTTCTTCTTTATCCGGGCGATCGATAATGACTCCGTCTCCTCGCAGATTGAGTTCAGCATCTACTCCCGAAATAACAACCCTCCGGAAACAGAAATCACCACGAGCTATGAGCGTGGCGGTTTCTTCGACCTCCCCGACACGAGTTCCGCCTATGGCGGCATCAATTTCGACTGGAAGGGAACCGACAAAATCGACTTCCCCAGCGACACCGATCAACCGGAATTCGATTTCTACTATCAGGTGTTCGGACCCTACAATAGATCCGATTTGGATTTTGATACTCTGACCGGAAAATTCAGTGGCGACTTTGAAATCGACACCACCCAGGTTGCCGAGAAGCTCGTTCTAACTTCGCAGGATACAGCAGCGCGGCGGAGTTTGGGTGAAATCGACGAGTGCAAAAGTATTCAACCTTTGGCGCAATGCACCCGTTGCAGACACGACCCGCGAAGGCTACTTCGTCATCAAAGTCACTGCTCGCGACGATGCCTCCGCTCCCGATCCGATTCCGGATTATCGCGTTTTCCGCGCGATTTATCCGCGCTTCGAAAAACGAATATTACTTTATGCAAAGGGAGAACTGCCGATTTGGAACGTCGCCTGGCGAAATCTCCTGTGCCGAACGTACTCGGATGGCATCAACATCTATCGCTGGGCTGAAATCAATGAGTACTATCGTCGAATCTTTGTAAATGCGGGTTATACCGATGTCGATACGACACGAACTCGCCCTACGAAACTGCAAATAGCCAAGTACAAACTGGTTGTCATGCTCGGGGACGGCAACTCACCGACCTACACGGCAGACGACTTCGCCAGCTTGACGACCTATATGGATCTGGGTGGTAACGTTTGGGTATGGTCGATTTCCCCGTTCGGCGGCAGTTCTCTGCAGCAAGTCAATGCATTTTCGCCAAACTCGTTACCGATCCGGTATTTTCGTGTAACCGGAGAATACAAAGACGGCTGGACCGCACGCTATATTTATCGTTCCCTCGGCTGGTCTCCCACTGAAACGGACACGATTCGACCGGAGAACTTGGATCAATTTGTCGGTGGCCTGGCTCTGATTGGGACCGGGCTTGATGATTTCGATGTTGATCTCGAAAAGGTCCAGATGACCTACATTTATAAGCGCGGAGCAGACCAGACAAATTGGTATGACGAAGTGATGTTCCGCGGTGCGCCGCACACCAACTATTTTGTCCGCGATGTCCTGAGCACGCCGCTCTATCTGTACAAGTCGTACTTCGGCAGCGATATTCCTGACAACTTCGAGCGCTTGGATCAAGCCTCTGCATGGCACGGTCATCGCCGTCCAACAGGATAACGGTCGATTCAAAACGGCAGCATTCGGATTCTCGTCATGGTCAGTCGAGGAAGCATGATGCTGTCGGAGATTGTCACCAATATGTACCGACTGGTTCCTGAACTAATTTGCATTAGCCAGCATTTAATCGAAACTGCATGCGCCGAAGAATCGTCTCTTCGGCGCGTTTATTTTTGTCCGGAATTGATGCTGTCCAGCAGTTGCTTGGCCGGCATGAAGCCAGGATAAAGCCGGATGCATTCGCTGGCAGTCTCTCTCGCCTTGTTTCGGTTGCCGGAAGCGAAGTACGAAAGTGCCAGATTAAATAAAATGACTTCAGATTCCGCCGTCAACTGGCGCGCCCGCTCAAAGGCATCGATGGCCCGCACGTAGTCCCCCTTGGTATACAATGCCGATCCCAGGTTGGTCCAGCCTTCCGATAGTCCCGGATCGCTCTTTACTACTTGCTTCAAATAAACGATCGCTGAATCGATCTCGCCCCGGCCGGCCTGCGCCAGCGCAAGATTGTAATAGACCCGGCTCTCGAACACCGCAGGTGCCAGTCCGCCCGATAATCCGGAGGCACTGGAAGCCTCCGAATAAGTGGGTACGCTCTGTCGATTTTGGTCCGGAATAATCGAGCGAAGCAGAGACTCGGCTTCGGCAAAACGCCGCAGGTCAAGGGCCGAAATCGCCAGGATGAACTTCTCACTTCGCCCCAGTGCCTCGGAGGCGGCGACGCGTCGAATCGAAGAATAAGCAGAGTCGGCAAGCCCTGCCTCGCGCAAGGCATACCAGTAATTCAGTCGCGCTTCCGGCAGATACGGTTTCTCATCAACCGCCGCTTCTGCCGCAATCAGACGCTTCCGTTGTCTGCCCGGTCTGCCGGTACAGATAAGCCAGATTGTTCAGTGCTTCGGCGCTGCCGTCAAACAGGGAATCTTCGGCAAGGAATTAACTCCAGGCCGAGTCAAGCTGGCCCGATTTGAGAAAGGCAATGCCGAGATTGAGGTGCACTTGCCGAAGCGGTCGTCCCTCGGCTAATGCCTCGCGATAGCTTCCGATCGCGCGCTGCAGATCGCCGGTCTCCATGTAGAGATTCCCCTTATTGAACGCCGCCTGCTGACGATTGTCAAACTGCATGCCGTACAGATTCATATTCAAGCAACACCGCCAGTACCAACCACACCGGCTATCGGAAGTAACACCCTGTCGAAACTGGCGGTTGCGGAACCGCGCAATCATCTCCAACAGCAAAGCGGCGGCGAGAATCGCCAATACCGGCAAGAGCGGTAGCCGAAAACGCGAGTTGACAAAGAACGCTATGAAAGAGGCCGCATACAGCGCAACAAACGAAATCGACGATCTGCACCGGTCTTGACCCGCGTCAAAACACCAGCATACCGACGATTCCGAGCGGCGCGAGAATCCCCATTCCCAGCGGAAGCAACCTAAAGAGGAAGAACTCCGATTTGAAAGCCGGGAGGTTGCGATTGTTGGAAATCTCTTCACCGGAAAAAATCAGATAAGTTTTCTTGACCATTAGCGACAACCAGCGCGCAGGATCGGAGACAATCGACTCCAGTCCGAGATTGAAGTAGTATGAACTGACCTGCGCCGGCGTCAGACTCGTTTGCGCTTCCTGCTCGGCGGCATACTTGATATCCGCATACTGCCAGCTGTATCCGAGTCTTCCCGGCATCACCGCACTCACGCCATCGGCTTCAGGATTATTGCCGATGTAGAAATTGACGCCGCCCTGTGTTGCGATAGTTAGCGCCGGCTGTGGCCGCGTCACGTTGTGAACCAGAACCAATCCGATGGGAATCATCATCAACAGCGAGAATGTCAGCCGTGCTGCGAATCAAGGCGAGAGTCTTGACCGCTTCGGTGATTACGCCACAGCACCCATGCAATGAGAGGCAGGATCACGACAGCATTCGGGCGATCGACGATCGCGAGTCCGGTCGACAAGCCGAGCCAGGCCAGCGTTGAAGGCTTCGGCTCTCTTGAATAGCGCACAAGAAGAAGCAGGCTGATCAGTATCAACCACATCGCGCTGGCTTCGAGAACCAGTTCACCCTCGAAGTAAACGATGTCGCCCGTCAGCAGCACCGCCGCCGCCGCCAGTAATCCCACTTTGCGGTCAAATACCTCACGACCGAGCAGATAGACCAATGGCGCCGTAAAAGAACCAATGAGCAACTGAATAAATCGTGCTGCGGCAATACTGTCACCCGTGAGGGAATAGATCAAGCCGAGAAAGTAGTTGTAAAACGGTGCTCGGAAGAATGGCTCACTCGATGTTAGGGCGCCGGCAGCGATCGCCTTCGCGCTCAAATGGTGATACAATGCATCAACGGTCGGATGCAGAAATTCCAGCAGGGAACGATATTCGAGAAAATAGACGAGCCTGACTATCAGTCCTGTGGCCAACAGCACCAGTACAGCTTGCCTGTCGCGATTATCCATCATCATGACAAGAATACTTCATTAATTATTCACTCGCAAATGGAATGGATACTGCATTGATATGCACACTAATATGTGCAGTTGACTTCATTATTCTACCAGATCCCTTGAAATTGAATGACTTCTGCGATGACCTTTGACGGCTGACTATCAATGTAACTCTTTGATTAATAACGTTTTATGCGCTACGACGGTTTCGCCGGTCCAGTTTGATTCCTCGCTGTGTGCAAGAGAATGCACTGTTCCGCTGCGGCACGTCTCTTGCTCAATAGCAGGTCATGATGACACGACTCACCGTCCTCGCCCTTGCCAGCCTCATCACCTTCAGCAGTTCATCGATGGCTCTCAATGCCGACAAGGTCTCGCCGTCATTGGCCGAGAAGGACCTTGTTGCCACAGAGTGGGTCAAAGTCGTTGCCATCATCAAGAACAGCACAAACGGAACCCCGGCAATTTCCTCAAACATGATTAGGGATGCCCGCCAAGCTAAAGGTCACGCGGACCTAATCGATGTCCTCAAAAAGCAGGACGTATCCCGGACCAGATTTGTGAATCGGCTTCGCGATCTTGAAAATTCCGGTTTGGTCAGAAACGTCAAGACATACTGGATAGCCAATGCCGTCTCGTTTTCTGTTGAAGCCTCCCAACTTGACGAACTAACCGCTTCTGACGAACTCGAATATCTGCTTGATGATCAGCCGCTGCAACTGGTTGACCCTGTCTCCAAGTCGGCAGCCGAATCCGGTTACGCCGGCAGCAGTTCCTATGTCTCCCAGATCGGTGTGCGCGACTTGTGGCAGATGGGCTACACTGGCCACGGCCGCCTCGTCTGTAGCTTTGATACCGGCGTCGAGGGTACCCATCCGGCCCTCACCACGAATTGGAAGGGCAATGACAGCCCGTTTGCACAGAGCTGGTTCGACCCCTATGGCACCACGACGCCAGTCGACCTCAATGGTCATGGCACCCACACGATGGGCTTAATGGTTGGTCGCGACGGCGCCGATACCGTGGGCGTTGCGTTTAATGCCCAATGGATGTCCGCTTCCGTAATTGACCGCGGCCAGTCCCTGAACAAAACAGTTTCCGATATTATCGCTGCCTTCCAGTGGGTCGCCGACCCCGATGGCAATCCCCAGACGGTAAGCGATCTCCCCGACGTAATCTGCAACTCTTGGGGAATCCCCAAGGGCCTGCTCGCCCCCTGCGATCAGACTTTTTGGCAGGCGATCGACAATCTTGAAGCCCTCGGTGTCGTCGTCATCTTCGCCTGCGGCAATGAAGGACCCAATGCCGGTACAATCCGTAACCCTGCGGATCGTGCCACCGGACCGACCAACTCTTTCTCGGTCGGCGCTGTCGATCAGACCCGTTCCGATCTGTTGATCGCCTCATTCTCCAGCCGCGGACCGGCCAATTGCGACAACACCAAGATCAAGCCGGAACTGGTTGCTCCGGGAGTAGCGTTGCGTTCAGCCTATAAGGGCGGCGGCTATCGTCAGATGTCGGGCACGTCGATGGCCGCGCCGGTGGTTGCCGGATGTATCGCTCTGATGCGCGAATACAATCCCGAAGCAACAGTCTCCGAAATTAAGAATGCCCTGATGATGTCTGCCACCGACCTCGGTAGCGCTGGTCAGGACAATGACTACGGTTATGGTTTCATCAACGTCAGAAGAGCTATCGACCTGCTTCCGCAGCCGATCAAGCCGCGCATTAAGGTCGAAGAAGTCAATCTCGCCAACAGCAGTTCGGCCATCCTCCAGGTTGGTAACACCACCGAACTTAACCTTACGCTGACGAATACATCAATCGCCGCCAGCAATCTTAGCGGCATCCTGCGCACCAGTAATCAACACGTGTTCATCCTGTCGAACGAAGCGTTCTTCGGCAGTGCGCCGACCGAAGCCCTGGTCGACAATCTCACCAACCCTTATCTCGTCAAGATTGATCACAGCGCCGTCGCTGGTACTGAAGTGGAATTCACCGTCGACTTCTTCAGCCCGCAATTCGGATATCTCAACAGTGCCGATTTCAAAGCGGTTCTTGGCCAGCCGATCATTGCCGCCTCGTCTACGATTAACTACCAGCCGCTTGAGTGCAGAGGTCACCAATTTCGGAATCAGCCGGAGGCTTTACGACATAGCTTCCGCCGTTGACCCGCTGAACGTAATGAGCCTGATGATCGCCGATGCCAACGGCAGTGTCTATGACGCCCTGGCTGACGGGATTGATTTCCGCGCCACCGATAGTATAGTATCTGGCCAGTTTGGCGTAGCCACCGAAGTCCACACCGGCTTTGTAACCTCCGACAACGCGTACCGCGTTGACCAGACGGCCACTGTATTCAACGAGATCACCAGGAGCAATTTTGTGCTGATGGAATATGAGATCAGCGGCGCTAATGTTTCCACGCAGTCGGTAACGGCGCTTGCGCTCGCTTGCGATTTTGATTTCGGCGGCGGGGAAGCAATAGTCCAGGATGGCAGCGACTACATCATTCGCAGCAGTTCATTCGATCGCTACATCGGCATCCGCATTCTCCCCGGCGCAAATCGCTTCGGTGCGGCTGTTGATGGTTCACTCATCAAGACCGGATCGATGACCGAAATCGCCAAGTACAGCTTATTGGCCTCCGGCCAGACGACTCTCAATCCGGCCAATGGCGACAATGCGCTGTTGGCAGGTATCAGCTCGATTACAGCGACCGCCGGACAAACACTGCGCATCGGTTTTGCGATCGCCAGCGGCAACAGCATCGAAGAAATCCGCGTCGCCCTTCAGGCCGGCGAGGGCGCCTACAATCAGGCGACTGATGTCGACGACAGCGACGGCCCGATTCTGCCGACCGATTTCACTTTGCAACAGAACTTCCCGAACCCCTTCAACCCCGAGACCCGCATTGACTTTGCTCTCCCATCAGCCGGGGGCTACCGCTTCGAGATCGTAAATTCGCTCGGACAAATCGTCAGCGACATCCGTGTTGACAACGCTGCGGCAGGGCCGCACAGCATCCTCTGGAACGGCAAGACAGCGGAAGGCTATGATGCCGCCTCCGGAATTTACTTCTACAGACTCACATTTGGTGGAAACTCCCAGACCCGTAAGATGGTTTTAATGAAGTAGGACTAAGCGAAATGGGTGGCTGCTGCGTACGTACTGAAGTGAGGGTTATGACTGAGTTATTGCTGTCTGATTTGAAGAAGTTCCCGCTCCTCCGCACAAGTCTCTGGATCGGACTTCTTGCCATGATCCTGCTTTTGCAGCCGGTTCCAGCAGCGGCGCTGACAATTTCGCCGGAACTGCGCGCCAAGCTTCAGGCCAATGGGGCCTGGGAAGAGTTCAGCCGCACCTTTGGTGCCTGGCATGAGAAATTAGCCAACCAGCCGGCGGCGATCAATATGCAAAATGTACTGGCCAAGCCCACCGGCGCCGGCGCCCAGAAGACAATCCGCGTCTGCGTCCTGCTCGTCGATTTTTCCGATAATCCGGCTTCTGGAGGAGCCCAGGCAAATATTACGGCCTCAACCGTCGATCAAATTCTCTTTTCACAGGGAGTCACTCAATACGGAAGCATGACCGATTTCTATCTGGAAAGTTCCTACGGTCAATTCCTCGTTGATGGCGATGTCTTCGGTTGGTTCCGCATGCCCAAAACCTATGCACAGTATGCCGGGACGGGCAGCGGTTTGCAGGATGCCGAGCCGAATGCGCGCACGCTCACCAAAGACGCCATCATCGCTGCCGATCCCACGGTCAACTTCGCTCCCTATGACAACGATGCTGATGGTTTTGTCGATGCCGTGTTTGTCGTTCATGCCGGTCCGGGCGCGGAAGAAACCGGCAGTAAGAGCCAGGTCTGGTCGCATCGATGGTCCACAGCTGGGCCGGTACCTACCGGTGACGGCAAAGCGGTTTTCAACTACATTGCGGTTCCCGAGGAAGTGCTCGGCGGTGCTTTGCGCGTCGGGGTCTATGCGCACGAATTCGGCCACATACTCGGTTTGCCCGATTTGTATGACATCAATCCGAACTCGTCTGCGCCCGGATTGGGGAATTGGTCAATGATGGCCGGCGGTTCCTGGAACAATGCCCAGCGCACGCCGGCGCAATTCGATGGCTGGTGCAAGCATGTGCTGGATTCATTGCACGGATCATTTGGCAAGACCATCGAGGTCACCGGTAATCTTTCCAATGTCGTTCTCAATGCCGCAGTAAATGACTCCATCCGCTATCGAATCAAGGTTCCCGGCGGGAACGGCAAAGAGTATTTCATCATCGAGAATCGTCAAAGAGTCGGTTTCGATGCGTATATCCCCGGTTCGGGTTTGATGATCCTTCATTGCGACGACAATCTCTATGGATCAAACAATCAGCTCGCCAACGGCCACTGGCGGATCTCGCTCGAACAGGCCGATGGCGCCAACAACCTCGAATACAGCAACAATTCCGGCGATGTCAACGATCTTTTCCCCGGTCAGGCCGGCACCTATTTTGAGTGGACCGACCTCACCAGCCCGAGCACCGAATCGTGGTATGGGACGCCACATCAAATCTCCGTCTGGGATATCCGTCACGACCTCGGCAATAAGACGATTACCTGTAATCTCGATGTCACCTACAGCCGCACCAACATGTTGCTGATGAACAGCAACTTCTCCGATGCGACCTCCGGAAACGGCAATCAGGTCTTTGACAAAGGCGAGACGATTCAGTTGTCTTACAGTTTCTTCAACGCCTGGAAATCGGCGACCGGGGTAAAGGTGTCCCTGCGCAGCACAACCCCTGGAATCACGATGCTCAACGGTACACAGATCATCGGCACCGTGAGTTCCGGTCAAACCATCAATTCGACAACGCCGCTGACTTTCTCCATCAGCCCCAATATCACGCCGATCAATGCCGACTTTGCCCTTGATATCATCACAACCGTTCCGCCCGACACTTTCACCACTAACTATCGCAAGTTTGTCGGCGGTGTTGAAATTCTTGTCGTCGACGCCGACGACAGTCCGGCACTCGAAGACCGTTCGGCATTAGTCAGAGCAGCTCTCGATTCGCTATCTTTGCCATACGCTTACTGGGACATTGGCAGTCAGAATACTCCCGGGACTCCGGAGTTGAATTATCGCTACATTATCTGGTACACCGGAAACTTCCGCACTACCTTGAGCCAGGCTATCAATGCTTCCGAAGTCGCTTTCCTGCGCAACTACCTCGACCAGGGAGGACGACTCTACATCAACGGCCAGGATATCGCCGAGCGATTGGCGCAGACGGCTGATTCGACGTTCGCCCGTGACTATCTCGGTGTTCGTTATCTCTCCGACTATGAGCCGCTCGACGTCATGGGCGTCGCCGGCAATCCCGTCAGTGACAACCTGCGGCTGCGAATTCGCGGCGGCGGAGCCGCGGCAAATCAAATAGACTGCGATGTTCTTGAAGTACTGCCGGGCGCTGATCGCGTATTTGATTTCGCGGTCGGGTCAACTCTTTTTGGCGTGGCCGGAAGCATTTACGCGCGCCCCAACGGCTCGCGCGTCGTTTTCACCAGCTTCGGATTGGAAGCGGTTTCAAGCACGATGACCGCCCAGGGTTATGCCACACGATCGGAATATCTTGGCCGCGTGCTGTCGTTCCTTGATGATAACGTTTCCACTGACGCCGATGACTATGTCGATGTGCGCCCTCTGCCGTTCGATTTCCAGTTGAACCAGAATTATCCCAACCCTTTCAATCCGACCACCCAGATTAGCTTCACGATAAATCCGCGCGCCGTCGGCGAGCCTCTGACGCTGGACGTCTTCAATGTCCTCGGCCAGCATGTCGCACGCCTGCGCGACGAGACCGCGCAAGCCGGGACGCAGACCCTGGAATTTGACGCATCAGCCTTGTCCTCGGGCGTCTATTTCTATCGCCTGCAGGTCGGCGTCGAGTCGCAAAACCGGAAAATGGTACTCTCCAAGTAACTCACAGTCCGGCAGCAAATTCTCTCTTCATCCCGATTGACAGTCTCGCTCAATTGCTATATCATTGCGCAGGAAAAACTCTGTGCCTTGAACCAATGCAGAGCCGACAAATCTGACTCAATGTTTTTCAATCAAGTAGTTCATTCCAGCCGTCTTGATGCGGGCGTTCGCGCGCTGGCCATTTTCACACCGGCACTCGTGATCGGAATTTCGCTCAATCCTGCGGTTTTGTCATTGTTAACAATTGCTGTATTAGCGCTTACGATCCTCGTGCGGGTGCCCATCGCCGATTTCTTCAAAATTGCCGTGCCGGTGTTATTCTTCTGTGCCATGACATTGATTATGCACCTGCTCTTTTCGCAGTCAGCCGATTCGATCAAGGTTACTGTGGGCCCCCTGAGCCTGAACCAAGGTGCGTTGATAACCGGGCTGCTCTACTGCTGGCGCATCGTGCTTTTCTTCGTCATTGCGCTCTGCTTTGTTCGCTGGGTCGGCCAGGAAGAATTGGCCGAACTCATCTGGCGAGCCCTGGCGCCGCTGGGCCGATTGGGCCTGCCGGCGCAGGGAATCGGCATGGCGGTGACGATTGCCATTCGCTTCATCCCGCAGATTCTCTCCGAACATCAGCGGATCGAAATGGCGCAACGCGCGCGCGGCGCGCAAATCGGCAAGAGTTCTCTCCGCAACGTAAGTCGATTCATCCCGGTGCTCATACCAACGATGGCATCCGCCTTTCGCCGAATTGATACGACCGCGAACGCACTGACGGTGCGCGCCTGGGGAGTGTATCCGACCCGGACTTTTCATCGGCAGCGAAACATCGGAACCGGTGACGTGGCTATGCTGTTGGCAATTGTGGTACTTGTTGTTCTTGCCTGGATGCTGTCACGATGAGAAATATACTTCTCCGTCTGCAATTTGTCGGGGCCGGTTACGCCGGTTGGCAGCGACAAAAGAATGCACTTAGCGTACAACAGGTAATTGAAAACGGACTGTGCAAGATCACGCGCTCCGACGTCAAGGCGACCGGCTGCAGCCGCACCGACGCCGGGGTCCATGCTGAGGATTACCTGGTCAATTTCCATACCGAGTCTGCAATTCCTGCGGAGAAATTTGCGCCGGCGCTGCAGTCGCAAATTCCCAAGGATATTCTCGTACAGAGTTCGCGCGAAGTTGCCGCGAGCTTCAACTCCCGCCGCAACAGCTATGAAAAGACTTACCGTTACCAGATTGCGCTGAAGCGCTCGCCATTCAATAACGATTTCTGGTGGCAAACCGACAGAAGTCCTGATCCGGCGATACTGGAGCATTGTGCGCAGCTGATTCTCGGTGAACACGACTTTTCCGGGTTCTGTGTGACGCGATCGCTCAAAGAAGTCAATGTCTGCAAGATCAAACAAGCGGCTTGGAAGCGCGCCCGGGAAAGACTATATTTCAAAATCACCGGCGACCGGTTCCTGCATCATATGGTTCGGTTCTTGGTCGGGGCGCAGATGCAGGCAGCCTGTGGCGAGATCAGTGTCGAGGATGTCCGAAAAATGATTGAACATCCGCGAACTCATCGCGCCAAGTACCCGGCGCCGCCGGAAGGGCTCTATTTGGAGAAAGTCAAATTTCGCTTATAGGAGGAGACGATGAAGTTTTTCATCGACACGGCCAACATCGACGAGATCAAGAAAGCCGCTTCGCTCGGCGTCCTTGATGGTGTCACCACGAACCCGTCGCTGATCGCCAGAGAGAAGGGGAAGTTCGAGGATATTCTCAAGCAGATTTGCGACATCGTCGATGGACCGATTTCGGCCGAGGTTACCGCCACCGATTACGAAGGGATGCTGCGCGAGGGCCGGGCGGTCGCGAAGTTGCACAAGAACATCGTGGTCAAATGTCCCTGCATTCTGCCCGGTCTGCAGGCGACCAAGACGTTCTTTGAAGAGGGAATTCCGGTCAATATGACGCTGGTGTTCTCGGCGACGCAGGCGATCTTTGCCGCCAAGGCCGGCGCCCGCTTTGTCTCGCCTTTTATTGGACGGCTGGATGACATTTCGACCGACGGCATGGAACTGATCGAGCAGATCGTGCAAATTTACGACAATTACGACTTTGCCACGGAAGTGCTCGTTGCCTCGGTCCGCCATCCCATGCACGTTGTCGAGGCGGCGATGCTCGGTGCGGATATTTGTACGATGCCGTACAATGTCATTGAAAAGCTGATTCAACATCCGTTGACCGACATCGGGCTCAAGAAATTCCTCGATGATTGGGAGAAGGTAAAGGGCAGATGATCTCGCGCTATACAACCCCGGAAATCGGCGCGCTCTGGACGGACCAGCATAAGTTCGACACCTGGCTCAAGGTCGAACTCGCAGTCGCTGAAGTGCAGTCGCAGATGGGTATCATCCCGCGCCCGGCCTTCGCAAAACTGCGCGCCAATGCGAAATTCTCGATCAAGCGAATCGATAAAATCGAAGCTGAAATCAAGCACGATGTCATCGCCTTCCTGACTTCGGTATCCGAAAATGTCGGTGATGCCGCCAAATTTCTGCACTATGGCATGACTTCTTCCGACCTCGTCGATACCGCGCAGGGAATTACGTTGCGCGAGTCGGGCGAGCTGATTCTGAAGAAGCTTGACGAAGCTATCAAGGAAGTCCGCAAGAAAGCGATTCGTTACAAGAAGACTCCGGCAATGGGACGGACCCATGGTGTCCATGCCGAACCGACGATACTCGGGCTCAAGTTTCTGCTGTGGTATCAGGAATTGCTGCGCCAGCGCGAACGCCTTCAACATGCCGTGAAGCAGATTGCGGTCGGCAAGATTTCCGGCGCCGTCGGCAACTATGCCAATCTTGACCCCAAGATCGAAGCTGCTGTTTGCAAGAAACTCGGATTGACCCCGGCGCCGATCTCGACACAGGTGATTCAGCGCGATCGCCACGCGCAGTTTTTGGGAGCGATTGCCTTATTGGGCGCGTCGCTGGAAAAATTCGCGACGGAGATTCGCGCCCTGCAGAAGACAGAAGTCCTGGAAATGGAAGAGGGCTTCTCCAAGGGACAGAAGGGTTCTTCGGCGATGCCGCACAAACGCAACCCGATCACCTGCGAACGGATTGCCGGATTGGCGCGCGTTCTGCGCGGGCATATGGTGGCAGGATATGAAAACGTCGCCCTGTGGCACGAACGCGACATTACGCACTCATCGGTGGAGCGCGTGATCCTCCCCGACTCGACAATCTTGATTATTTACATGCTCAAGCTGTTCAATCAGGTCATGCAGAATCTCCAGGTATATCCGCAGAATCTGAAACGGAACATCGAATTGACCGGTGGACTCGTGTTTAGCGGACGTCTGTTGCTCAAGCTGTCCGAGGCCTGCGGTTCGCGGGAGGTTGCGTACCGGTTGGTCCAACGCAATGCGATGGCTGGCTGGGCCGGCAAGGGGCGATTTATCGACTTGGTCAACGCCGATGCCGAGATTGCCAAGTATCTCAAGCCGAAGGACATCGCCGCGTGTTTTGACCTGAACTACTATTTCCGCAATGTCGACAAGATTTACAAGAAGTGTCTGCGATGATCGAACGCGACGGTTACCGTTTTATCATTCCGGCTGTGTTAGTCGCGGCAACTTTATGGACGCTGTTTGCCCGCTGCAAATGCTGGCCCTATGCCGCCGGTGCGGTGCTCATCACGATACTGGCGGCATTTATCGTGTATTTCTTCCGCGATCCCGAGCGTACGCCGCCGGCCGGTGAGAACTTGATTCTCTCGCCGGAGACGGTAAGATCATCATCAATGAACAACGCACCGGATCGGACGGGAAGACCTATACGCTGGTTTCGATATTTCTTTCGGTCTTTGATGTTCATGTCAACCGTATACCTATCAGCGGCAAGATTACGCACGTTAAGCACGTGCCCGGCAAGTTCCACAAGGCGTTCCAGCCGGAAGCCGTGACCGAAAACGAGCGCACCGAAATTACCGTGGCTTCCAAGTTCGGCGATGTCAGCTTCAGTCAGGTCGCCGGAATACTGGCGCGGCGAATTGTTTGTCGAATCAAGGAAGGCGATGAAGTAGTGCGGGGCGAACGGATGGGGTTGATTCGATTCGGTTCGCGCATCGACATCTTCCTGCCGCCGTCGGTAACAATAGATGTCAAACTCGGCGACCGCGTCGTCGGAGGAGAAAGCGTCATTGGACGATTCCCGTAAGATGGCCAGCTTCCGCGGCATATTTCCCGGCGCATTTACGATGGGAAACATGCTCTGCGGATTTTTTTCGATTCTCGCGGCTCACAACAATGAACCGGCGCGGGCGGCCTGGTTCGTCATTCTTGCCGGGTTCCTCGATGCGCTCGACGGTAAGGTCGCGCGCCTTTCCAAAGGCACCAGTCAATTCGGCAAGGAGCTCGACTCGCTGGCGGATATCGTCAGCTTCGGCGTCGCGCCCGCCTTCTTGATCTGGTCCTCCGTGCTCGGAGAATTCGATCGCTGGGGATTTATGATCGGCGGTGTTTACCTGATGGCCGGAGCATTCCGGCTGGCGCGCTATAATGTCGTTTCCGATCCGCACATCAAAGCCCATTTCGTTGGCCTGCCGATACCGGTGGCTGCGATTACGATATGTTCTTACGTCATTTTGTGCATGAGCCAGTTCAAGGAGATCATCTATCCGGAGTTTGTCGTCTCCATGGTGATTGCCTGCTCGGCGTTGATGGTCTCCAACGTCATTTACGACTCGATACCGGAGCGTTTTGACCGCCGAGAAAACCGTTGGCGCATGGCATTTATTTTCGTATTCTTGGTCGCGGTTCTCATTAAACCGCGCTTGATGCTATTTCCGTTCCTCGCCGCCTATGTGCTCTATGGCGTTGTGCGGGAAGGGTTTAGGATTATGAACAATACTCGGCGAAACTCAAGGGACAAAAATCATGTCGAATAAGAAGAAAGTCGTGTGCAAGGTGCGCCTCAAGGACGGTGTTCTTGATCCACAGGGCGTCACAATTCGCCACGCGCTGGAGCAGCTTGGCTTCACGGATGTAGTCGATGTTCGCTCCGGCAAGGTGTTCGAGCTGACTTTTCGCGAGGGCGTCAATGGCGACCTGCGCGCCAAGACGGAAGAGATTTGCCGCAAGGTGCTGGCGAATCCGGTGATTGAGGAGTTTGAGGTGAAAGAGGAATAGATGCGTTTCGGCGTTGTTACATTCCCCGGTTCCAATTGCGACTACGATGCATTGATGGTTGTTCGTGATCAGCTTCACCACGATGCCGAGTTTGTCTGGCACAAGAACTCCGACTTGTCGGCAGTTGACTGCGTGATATTGCCGGGCGGATTCTCCTACGGCGATTATCTTCGCACCGGCGCCATTGCGCGCTATTCTCCGGTCATGAAGTCGGTGATCAACTTCGCCAACGAAGGTGGTCTCGTCATCGGTATTTGCAACGGCTTCCAAGTGTTGTTGGAGTCGGGGCTTCTTCCGGGAGCGATGTTGCGCAACCGCAAGCTCCGCTTTGTCTGCAAACAGGTTTACCTGCGTTGCGAGACCAGTGACTCGCCGTTCAGCAATCAGATCCGCGTTGGGGATGTCCTGAAGATTCCGATCGCGCACACCGACGGCAACTACTATTGGAATGACGAAGGCGTCCGCGAACTCGAGGCCAACAAGCAGATCATCTTCCGTTACTGTGATGCGCGCGGAAACATCTCCGACGAGGCTAACCCCAACGGCAGCCTCAACAATATCGCCGGCATCTGCAACAAGACGCGCAATGTTTTCGGAATGATGCCGCATCCGGAACGGGCATCCGAAGAGCTGCTCGGTTCCGCCGACGGCCTGCGGGTGTTTCAGTCGATAGTCGCTTTTGCCAAAGCAGGAGTGGCAGTTTGAAAAGAAACGAGATCGTCTTTTTGATCTTTTCTCTCTTGATGGCGGCGATTGTCGGCGGCTTGCTTGGCGACATTATCGGTGAATTTCTGCCGGATGGCGCGGCCAAGACGCTGTTCCAGAAGCACCTGTCGATCGGATTCAGTCCATCGACACTGGACCTGTTTTCGATCAATTTCACGCTGGGATTGATGTTCAACATCAACTTCGTCAGCGTATTATTCATGGTGATGGTTATCATCTATTTTCGCTGGTGGTATATTTAGTCCTCGGAGGATCGTAGAATGCCGAATCTTGGTTTTCAAGAACTGATCGTAATCTTCTTAATCATACTGATATTATTCGGTGCCAAGAAGATTCCGGACATCGCGGCGGGCCTGGGCAGAGGTATCCGCGATTTTAAGCGCGCCATGAAGGACACCGGCGACGAAATTCAGAAATCCGCGACGTCGGATACGCCGGCGAATAAGCCCACGGAAAGCAGCGACAAGAAGGAATAGATGTTCACCAAGGAAGACGTTCAGAAGATTCAAGCTACACTGGGCGCGGCCGAAGCAATTTGGGAGGGCGACCACTATCGGCTCAAAGTCGTCCAGACCGAGGAGAAGCGCTCGCTTGTTCTTGAGATTTATCCCGACACTGAACTCGGCAACAATCGCGGCGCGCTGATCGTCGTTTACACCGGCGGGGCGCATCTTGCAGCTGCACAACTGCTCCGGATTTGTCGCCAGTGAAGAACTGGGCGAAGTAACTTTTGTGGCGGAAACGACCGACCGCATCTCCGGCCTGGTGGTCGAGCGCGAAGCGGCCTGCTCGCTTTACTCGGATATTAACCGCGACTTGATATCGTCAGACTTTTCGCGTTTCGGCGTCGAGGTGATGCTTTCCGGCGTGGCGCTTTCGCTGGCCGAAGACTTGTTCAACGACAAGTCGTAGGGTCGCAGGATAGGCTTTTCGTGTAGTCAAAGGGCGCTTGCTGTCGATTTCTTCTCCTGTTTGATTGTCGTTCATTACGATTTCTCCTTACACATCAAGATGATTAAAGGCGAACCCGGGTTCATAAACGCGAGGGCGTCTAACCTCATCAGCAGTCCGACGACCGGGCCGTCAAAGCGGGGGAGCCGATTTGACTGTGCAGGTGGGTGTTGGTGGCCATGTCGTTTTGGATTGTTTCACCGCGAAGGCCTTCGCGAACACAGCAGACCAATACCAGACGCGCAACTGGGCAGCGCCCGTCGGAGGCCGATGAGAGCCTCTACTATTCCGTGCGGGGATTAATTTCTACAAGGTGACTACAGGATTGGGGGCATAGGATTGCCCCACCCTGCGCTTCGCTCCGGGTGGGGTACCGGGTGTACACAAGTCAAGAGTAACTGAATCAGGCGCCCCGAGTTGTGATGTGGATTCGCCGCTTCGCTGCGAACCCGACCGACACCCGACAGTTGCTCTTTAGTCACCCGTCCTCCGTGCCGATATAATCAGGGAGGAGGGAAACAATATGGATTGGGGTCTGTACGGCGGACTAATCGGTGGTTTCTTGGGAATTGTTGGAGGCGTGATCGGCACTTATGCAAGCATTTCCAACACAAAGAGCCCCCTCGAACGCCGGTTCATGGTTCGAGTCAGTTTCTACTTCTGGGCCGGTATCATCACGTTTCTCCTGTTGATGTGGCTCATACCCCGTCCCTACAATTCCTTCCTCTGGATTCCCTACGGAGTCTTACTGCCTATTAGCATCCGCGTTGTCAACAAGCAGCAGACTGCAATCAGAGAACTTCAATCCAAAGAGCGACTGGCGAAGACGGACCCGCAGTAGGGAGACAGTTGGAAGTGTCGATGAGAAGAGGGCAAACCGCGACGACTCAACCCCAAAGTCATTTTCAACTGGCTGTGTGAATTGCCAAGTTCAGCCTGCTTCTAATTCCTTTGACGTATTCGTTATCCTCAGACCCCGATGTAACCCGCAAACCGCACGAGAACGAAATCCCCAGTAGGCAACCCGGAGCACTGGTCTTTGGGTGGGTTACCGGATCAGCACAATGGGCGGATTGCACCGCAAAAGCGGGCTAAAATTCTACAGCAGGGAGACTGTTGAAAAAGCTCGTGGTTTGAGAATAGTTGCGAAAATCGATGAACAACCGAGCTAGACGCCTTCGGCAGCCGTTTTCGGGACTGATGAGAAACTCGAACTCTGTCATTCTGAGCCGCTACGTAGGCGAAGAATCTGTAAGTTGGTCAGTAACAAAGATAGCAGATCCTTCGCTTCGCTCAGGATGACGATATTGGGGGCTTTTTCAACAGTCCCTTTCGCGGGAATGACTTACTGCGAGGGCAAGAGTAATAATCAAGTGGTTACCCATGGGGAATGCATTTTTTCAACAGTCCCCAAGCTGTGGGCGACCCAACTCAACTTATGGGACAACCTCGGGACGTGTGGCGCGTATGGTGCATCGTTTGCCCCACCCTGCGTTGCGCTCCGGGTGGGCTACCGGGTGAGTGATTGTTGGCAAGACGAAATCAATTGGGGTAACGAGGAACTCGGGGAGTAGCGAGTTGATTCCGCCTTCGGCGGAATGTCAGGAGCACGGGGCTCCTGACCTACTTAGCTGGCGCATTGCCATACGCCAGTACAAAAAACCCACCCGTCGAAGCCGACGGATGGGTTTACTCTACCCTGGGATCTAATTGCAGCGAAACGACGTCTATGCCATCGCCGGTTTGCGTGAGAACGTCACGGTGAAGTCCTCCAAAGCTGCGGCAAATTCCCTCGCGGAACGATAACGTTCCTGCGGGTCCTTCGCCAAAGCCTTGCGCAGAATCATGTCGAACAATGGCGGAACTTTCGGATCGATGGTTGAAGCCGGTACCGGCTCTTCGTTGAGGATCTTGTATACCAGCGCCGAGATGTTTTCGCCGGTAAATGGACGGCGGTGGGTCAACATTTCATAGAGCACGACGCCCAGCGAGAAGATATCAGAGCTGGCGCTGACTTCCTTGCCTTTGAGCTGTTCCGGTGAAATGTAATTGGGAGTTCCCATCGCCACGCCGGTTTGCGTCATTGATGACGACTCAAAATGGGCGATACCGAAATCCATCACTTTGACCTTGAAGCCATCCATGACCATGACATTGGCCGGTTTGATGTCGCGATGGACAATGCCCATCTTGTGCGCGTATTCAAGCGCCGAACAGGTCTGGATAATCACCGAAGCCAGAATGCGGTAATTGAGCTGCAGATTGCGTTTGAGTACGGCTTCGAGCGTATAGCCCTCGATGTACTCCATGGCGATATACTGCAAATTGCCCTGCAGACCGACGTCATAAATCGTCACGATATTGGGATGCGACAGGTTTCCTGCGGCTTTGGCTTCGCGCGTTAAGCGTTCCTTCAATTCACTCAATTCGGTTGGATCGGCGATGGTGTCAAGGCGAATCGTCTTGAGGGCGACGAGGCGGTCAATGGCTGGATCATTGCCTTTGTACACTGTGCCCATGGAGCCTCTGCCGAGCGGTTCAAGCACCTGATAGCGGCCGAAGGAGACAGGCTGGCCTTCGCTCGTGAAACGCACGCCGTAGATTTTTTTCTCTTCCTCGGTCAGGATCAGTTCTTCTTCGACCTTGGCCAGTTTCTTGGTAGGCGGAGGAGTGTCGTTTCTGGCAATCGCGGACATGTCGACATCAAGCAAGTCCGGGATGAAGGATCCGGTATTGTTCGCCTCCCGAGAGGTGACATTCTCCGGCACTTCGCGCGCCGTTTCGTTGGCCGGCTGCTTCGGTGAGTATTTGCCGGTCTTGTCGTGTCTGCGTATCTCGGATTCGGGAATAAAATCGCCGCCCCGGCGCAGGGCTTCGAAATCGAGGCGAATGGTTTCGCTCAGTAATTCCGGCGAGAGGCGGTCCTCGTTGAGGAAATTGCCAGGGATGATCTCCTCGAACGAGAGTTCCTTGCCATCGTCGCGACGCGTCGCCAGCGGCTCGCCGTTGAGGAGTTTCTTCAGGTCGAGGCTCCTGGTGATCGTTGAGGTAACGGCGAACTCGCGATTCGGTTTAACCAGAATCGACGCCGCGATAAACAGCACGACGGTCGCAGTCGGATAAAGGACATTCAGAACCAAATTCAGGGAATTGAAGAGGACGAAGTTGATATTAAAAAGAATAAATCCGACGATAAACAGCGCGACCAGCCGGTAGATCTGCGGCATCTTGGGAAGAACCAATCCGCCGAAAGCGCCGATGGCAAAGATCATCAGCAGGTCGAGCGGAATGGGGAAGTCGAAGCGCTTCGAAGAATCTCCGTTGATGAGATTCTGCGCCAGCGCGGCCGAGAATTGGTACGACGGGATACTGCCGGCGGTTGCCGTTTCGACAAATTCAAAGTCGCCGCGGCCGGTGGCGGCTACGACGACAGCCTTGCCGGCAATGGTGTTCGGATCGGCGTCGCCCGTGAGGATATCGATCGCCGATACCAGCGGAAAAGTTTTGCCTGCGGAGGGCAGGTCGATCAACATTTGTCCGCGGTCATTAGTCGGCAGTTCGCGGCCGCCAACGACCACGCGGCCATTTTGCGAGAAGGCGATTTCGGAGCTTGAGCCGCCGAGATAGATATTGGCAAGCTGTACCGGGGCACTGACGAAGACCTTGTCCTCGAAGTTCACGAGGATATCGGCAGAGCGCACCAGGTCATCGAAGTCAGCCTCAAAATAGCGGAAGCCGACTGCGTCAGCGTTGGCGGCAAACACCTTGGGCGGCACAAAAGCGGCGATGACGCGGGGCAGTTCATCGATGGGTACATCCTGCGACGGCAGCATTGATGAGCTCTGGAAGTAGTCCGGGACCGGGCGTGAGGAGCGGCCCTCATCGGACACGACGATATCAAAGGGAAGCACGACATTGCCGCACTCCTTCATGGAGACTCCGAGCGTTCCGGAGTTTCCGGACACGAACTCTTCGACACGCTCGGCGAGCGGGAAATCGAGCATGACCGCCTTGGGCTTGTAATCGCAAATGGTGATCAGCAGGTCGCTAATGCGGCCGTGATCCCAGGGCCATTTGCCGACCTTGTCGACGGAGCGGGCGTCGATGGCGACAATGGTGATCTTGCTGTGATCCGGAACAAACTCCTTTGCCGAGCGAATCTGATCCTCAATCTTGTATTCGAGACTCTGCAGGGGCGGAAGGTTCTGGGCGTAGATGATGATCACGAACAGCGTGATCAGCCAGTACAGGATGCCGCTCTTTAGCCGCGCGGAGAGATTGTCCCATTTAAACACATAGTGCTTCATACTTTATTTCCCGCTCGCGAGTCGTTCAATAAGAAAGTCCGGCAGTTTTGCCGCCGCCATCTTGGCTTGCGCCGTTGCCAGGTCATAAGCAATGCGGCGATAGGTTATCGTATCGTTGTCGGTGTCGTGCAGCACATAGCAAGACCGTGGATCGCCGTCGCGCGGTTGCCCGACCGAACCGGTGTTGACAATGTAGCGCGACTCCGGTTCGAGTTTGATTTCCTCCGGCCGAATCGTGTAAGTTTCGCCGGCGAACGTGTGACCGTAGGCAATCGGTTTGTGGGAGTGGCCGAGGAAACAAATGCGTTTCTTGAAACTGCGAAACTGCTTTTCCGCTTCATGAATCGAGAGACAATAATTCCAGGCGGATGGATCATCGGGCGTGGCGTGCACAAACAAGTGATTCTCCGTCTCGGCCGTGAGCCGGAGCGAAGAGAGCGTGGCAATTGCCCGGGAATCGAGTACTGCCGTCGTGTAGGCGATAGCATCGCGGGCGTAGCTGTTGAAGTCCGCGACGTCGAGCAGTCCCAGTGCGGAATAATCGTGGTTTCCCATCAACTTGATATCACATTCCGAGTCGATAATAGCCAGAACCTCGTTGGGATTGGCGCCATAGCCGACGGCGTCGCCAAGGAAAACGATCCTTTCCGCTGCGGAGTTGTCCTTGATGTCTTTCATAACTGCCGTCAGAGCTTCCAGATTGCCATGCACGTCAGAAATCAGCGCAAGGATCATATCTAAGCCTGGATAAATCGGAATACCGACTTACCGACCTCGATGATGTCGCCGTTTTTCAAAGTTGCGGCGGTGACAACTTCGCCGTTAACTTTGGTCTTACCGTTGTGGCCGATGTTCATCAGCGTGAAGGCTTCGCCTTCGCGGATGATCTTGGCCTGGAGTTTCGAAACCCAGAATCCCTTGACATGGACATTGGCGAAACTCGATTTGCCGAGTGTCGTGGTATCGTCGCCCACACGGATCTTCTTCTTGTTCGAGCCGTCGAGCGCCAGCAACACTGTTCCGCCGGCCGCCGCAGCGAGTTCCTTGTCTTCGGTGTCCTGCTCGACAAGTTTCTGCTGTTTGCGGGTGTTGAGAACCATCGTGCCATCCATATCCGAAATCTTGCTGGCCGGCTGCGACTCCTGGTTAAACACCAGGTCGAACTTTCCGATCGTGATCGTATCGCGATCCTGGAGATAGGTTTCATTGACCTTGCGGTGATTGACGAAAGTGCCGTTGAGGCTGTCGTTGTCTATGATCAGGGCACCTTTGTCGGAGAATTCGATTTGCGCATGTTTGCGGGATACGCCGCGATTGTCGAGAATGATATCATTCTCGGAAGTCCGGCCGATGGAGATGCGCTCCTTTTCGGTCACCACTCGTTCGATGACCTTGTCAGCGTATTTGACGATGATTTCCGGCATGTTAGCGATGCTCCTTTCTATCAGTCTTGCTGTCGCTATTCAGAGGAATAGGTATCGGCCGGGTTTCCATGAGGTTTTCCAGCGGATTGCTTTTCTCTGCCTGCGTCATTTCTCTTTGTCGCTTTGTATTGAACGCCGCCGTTTTTTCGATGTCGGACATCCTGGCGGGTGATTGCGAATCCTGAAAGAAGATGAGATCGAACTTGCCGACGGTGATCTTGTCATTGTCGTGCAGAAACTGGCGGATGACCTTCATTTGATTAACGAACGTTCCGTTCAGGCTGTCGAGGTCGATAATTTCCGGTTGATTATCGGCGAAATCAATGCGAGCATGACGCCGCGATATGCCGCGGCTGTCCAAGACGATGTCGTTATCAGGAGTACGGCCGATGCTGATGTGGTCCTTTTCGGTCAAGATACGTTCGACGACTTTGTCAGCGAACTTGACGATGATCTCCGGCATCGAAGATGCTCCTTCTTACAGCTGTTAGCTTCTGCAACGGCACAAGACGGCGGCAGCTGCGGGATCATTCCGCTTTCTGCTTCCCGGTAAATGACTTGCCGCTCTTCGCCTATTCCATTATATTTTCGTCATGCTACCGCTAAACTTGAGAGGAAGACCCGCTGTTTTCGCAGCACCGCTAGCCGGGGTGTCAGATATCGCCTATCGTTCGATTGTCAAGCGGATGGGCGCCGATTACACATTCCCGGAAATGATTGCCTCGGAAGGACTTATCCGTGACAACGCCAGAACGATGGATATGATGCGCCGATATGAAGGCGAGAGCAATGTCGGGTGCCAGTTGTTCGGCACTCGCCCGGAGGCGGTAGCCCATGCAGCCCAAGTAGTTGAACAGCAGGGGTTTAGCTCGGCGGACCTGAACTGTGGCTGCCCGGTCCATAAAGTGGTCGACAAAAACGGTGGAGCCGCGCTTCTCAAGACACCTTTGCTGCTGGGCAAGATAATCGAGGAGACGGTTAAGCGGATCTCGATTCCGTTTTCGGTCAAGATTCGATCCGGCTGGGACAAGAAGTCGATCAACTACGTTGAAATCGGCAGAGTCGCTGAACAAAGCGGCGCTGCTTATGTCACACTTCACGCCAGGACGCAATCGGAGATGTTTCTACCCGAAGCTCACTGGGACCATATTGCCGAACTCAAGCAGTCGGTAAAAATACCGGTGATTGGCAACGGCAATATCTGGACGGCAGAGGACGCCATTCGCATGATCAGTGAGACGGGATGTGACGGAATCATGATTGCCTCGGGTTCGCTCGGCAATCCGTTCATTTTTCGCGAGATCAGGTCGCTGCTTGAAACCGGCCAGCCGGCTGCTCCGGCAACAAACCAGGAGCGTGTACTACGTTTGTCTTGAGCATGTCAAAAAGATGGTAGAGCTGTTTGGCGAGCCGGCCGGTATTCGGCGGGCACGCAAACTGATTGGCTGGTACTACCAGTACATCAGCGGCCGTAAACGGATCGATCAGCGGTTATTCCAGGTTGATACCTATGCTGAAGTCGAGCGATATCTTACCGAAGCGTTGATCAAGCTCCAGGAAAAGGCGGCTTGACCGGCCAGGTTGGATACGGGGAGACAAAAATTGAGTTCTACTTCGGGGGCGATATTCGTAAATTCAGTCGGAAAGATGAAGATGTCGTTAGCGCAGCCATTAAGTCGAAAGCGCCGTTCGTGAGGTGTATGATGCGGCGGTGGCGGCGAATCGGATAAAGGAGAATTGACATGAGCGACCTGAAAGTACTGGTATTTGCACAGAAAAAAGGCAACGCACTGCTGGGTGCATCTCTTGAAGCGTTGACTGCCGGGCGGATGTTGGCCGACAAACTGGGCGGCAAACTGGGCGCGCTGGTTATCGGCAGCGGCACCGAGGCATTGGCAAAGACGGCCCTGAGTTGTGGTGCGGATGTCTGCTATACCGTTGAAAATCCGGTACTGGATCAATTTCAGGATGACGCCTATGCGCAGATCATTGTCGAGGTTATCAAGAGCAAGTCGCCGCAGATTGTGCTCGGCACAGCCAATGTTTATGGCAAGTCGCTCTTCGGCCGGGTGTCGGGAATGCTGGGTGTTTCGATCGCAGCCGACTGCAATCATGTTGATGTAGATGCCGACAGCAGACTATCGGTAACGCGTCCCGCATTTGGCGGCAAGGTCTATCTTACTGTACAATTCAAATCGACGCCGCAAATCGCCACGTTGCGTCCGAAGGTGTTCGCTGAAGCCAAATCTGATCCGGCCCGCGGTGGCGCTGTCGAAGCGATTACCACTTCGGCGACCAGCAAACTGCAGGTTGAGAGCGGCGCAGGTGGCGGCGGTGGTGAGATTACGCTTGCCGAAGCTGACATTATTGTTTCCGGCGGCCGTGGTTTAAAGGAGCCGGCGAATTTCAAATTAGTGAAGGATCTTGCGAACGCTGTTGGCGGAGCGGTCGGAGCTTCGCGCGCCGTTGTCGATGCCGGCTGGATTCCTTACAAGTATCAAGTCGGCCAGACGGGACGGACCGTCAACCCGAAGCTCTATTTTGCCGTTGGCATCTCGGGTGCCATTCAACATCTGGTCGGTATGCAGTCATCTGGAACCATCGTGGCGGTCAACCGCGATGCCGATGCACCGATTTTCAACGTGGCGACCTATGGTGTTGTCGGCGACCTGTTTGAAATCCTGCCGGCGCTAACCGAGAAGTTTGCGAAGGAACTGAAGTAATAGACGGGTGGCAAAGGACCGGTTAACAGCAATTGAAGAAGACGCCCACAAGGGGCCAGGCTACAAGTGAATCCTAAGTTTGCTGCTATTGACATTGGTTCGAACTCATCGCTTCTGCTAATTCTCGAATTGGGCAATGATAGGGTTGCCAAAGTCGTCATTGACACCAAAGCGTCCACGCGTCTGTCTTCCGGAACGCACGATGGTGCGGCGATGGGCGAAGAAGCTCTGGCGCGCCAGTTTGCTGCACTCGACAAATTTGCCGAAATACTCAATGAACAGCGGGTTGCTTCGGTGATCGCCTGCGGGACACAGGTGTTCCGAAACGCAAGAAACGGCCGCGACATCGCTGCAGAGATTTCACGGCGATACGGTTGGCGGATGGAGATCATTTCCGGCGGACGCGAAGCAGAGTTGTCGTTTCGCGCGGCCACCACAGGTTTAGGCAATGTCGGAGAGAAGCGAACGGTTATTGACGTCGGCGGCGGATCGAGCGAAGTGATATTCGGGACGGGGGATCGCATCGATTGGAGCCAAAGTTACCCGGTCGGAGCGGTGAGCATTACGGAGAAATTCGGCACGGATCTGGTTGCTGCGAGGAAGTATATTGTCGAGACGTTGGCAGAGTTGAGCGATCATGACTTCCAAGCCCAGTCGACAGGAGAAAGAACTGAAATATTTGCTGTCGGCGGTACGGCGGTCACGCTCGCCGCAATAGGCCTTGGGCAGAGGATTTTTGATCCGCGAGCGATCCACGGTGTAAGACTTACCAGAACCGGGATTGAGGAGACGATCAGTAAGCTTGGCTTGATGGGGAGTGTGCAGCGGCGGGAACTGATGCCGTTCGATCCTGATCGTGCCGACATTATTGTTGGCGGGTCGTTGATATTGTCTGTCATTCTGGAGCGATTGGGCGCAACTCAAGCCGTGGTATCAAATTGCGGGCTACGCTGGGGTTTAATCGCGGCCGGTTTTCCGCAATTGGAGCAAGCGCGAATTGAACAATAACGACGCGCCGGGCGTCTATAAAATTGCTTGACTAAAGTGGCCAAAGGCCTAATTTGACGCAGGAGGATACCTTATCGATCGATTGGCAAGGATTGAAGTTCAGTAATCAGGAACGAATTTGAGAATATGCTGCAGAAATGCCGGACTCTTTGCGCACTTGCGCGGTTGCGGCTTTTTTTGTTTCTGGAATTGAGGTAAATATCGGAATGAAGAAGAACAATCGCAATAACCGCAGCGCTGTTGGTACTGGCCACTGCTCAGGCTTTTGGCTGGATGAGTTTCCGGCTGGGGGACCCGATTGAAGGGCTGCTTAGCAACAGCGTGACGCAGATCGTTTACGATGGCCAGTATGTCTGGCTGGCGACCGGGGAGGGACTTGCCGGAAGCAGGGACGGCGGCGTCAGCTGGGTCACTTTCAATAAAGAGAACGCCTTTGCCGGAAGCGGGATTTCTGCGCTGGGGCTTGACGGGAATCGGCTTCTGGTGGCGACTGCGGATATCGATGTCAATGGCCTCGGATCCGGGTTGTATTTCACGGATGACGAGGGCGAGGTTTGGAACCGGGTTGACAATCCGCTCTTTTCCAGCCTGGGGAAGCTTTCGTACGATTTATCCGTTTACGACAGTGTGATGTACTCGACCAATTTCAACGCGGGGTTGCTGCGCAGTCTGGATGGCGGCGTCAGTTGGGAGAACATTTTCGTCGATGCGCGGCTTGACAGCATTTTTGAAGCCGACAGCACTTTTGCCCGCAACGGTTACGAACGCGGGCGCTGCTTCTCGTCGGTCATCGATCCATATCACGACGATACTACCATCGTATGGGCTGGTTCAGCGGAGGGTGTCCAACGACTCTACTACATCGGCAAGGAGAAGAAACTCGCGAGTTTGCGCGTCAATGACATCGGCAATAGCGGCGACACCTGGTGGTATGCCACCGACCGCGGCGTCAGCAAGTTCAACGATACGCTGCTGATATTCGGCACCTACAATATTGACACCGGTTTTCCGTCCAATTACGTGACTGCGATTGCTGTTAGGGGTGATCTCGTCATTGCCGGCCTGTATGATACTCTCGCAGCAAGTTCGCTCGGATTTGCAGTGAGTTCAGATGCCGGAGAGAATTGGACATTGCAGACTCCCGCTTTCGCGACCGGCGCGAACCATCAGATCGAAGACATCAAATTCTACGGCGACACAGTTTACGCCGCGTGCAATGAAGGCGGACTACTGCGTTCGACCGACGACGGCCAGAACTGGGTAGCTTACTATCCCAATGAGATTGTGAGCCCGCCGCTTGTGGACTCGCCGATTTATCACATTCATGCCATTGATATTGCTGACCGCGAGGATTTCAGCAGGATGGCGGTCGGAACGGATTCCGGTGTTGTGGCGTTTTATTTCAGCGAAGCCGGCGACCTTGATTCCACAGTTCACTTGCGCATATTCGACAACACCTCATACGGTCAGAAGGTAATATCCCTTTCGACCTTTAAGACGGTATTTGGCGACGAATTCTGGGCATGTGTTCAGCCATACAAGACGAACGTAACTTCGCAGCCAGCCGTTGTCCGGAGCCTCGACCATGGCTTCACCTGGGAGCATTATCTGACCGGTCCCCCTGCCATCAATTCGAATCAGATAGCGATCGGGGAGATGTTCGGCGATACGGTGATCTGGGTGGCGACGGAAAAGGGAATTCGCATCAGCACGAATTTGGGCACGCGCTGGGATGTTGCAACGGCGACTGACCTTTTGACCGGCGAAGTGATTCCGTCCGATGCATCGATGCTTTGCGTGCACATGGGTGAATTTGAAACCCATCTTGGATCAGCCACCAATGGCGTAGCGCAGCATTATCTTGCCAACATTGCGAACGTGCTTCGCTTCAACTATCGCGTGTTCCGTCCGAATCTCGATCCTGATCAATTCGATTTTGTGGGCCGATCATATACGCCGACCGGCGTCATCCCGGGCGATAGCGCGCTGGCCGGGAATTTTGTGGTGGCGCTGGCGCTGCAGCGGACCGGCGACACTTCGCTCGTCTGGGCGGCGGTTCGACCGGCGCTCGAATCCGGAGGAAAGAACGGTGTGTCGATTACCACCGATCGCGGGGCGAGCTGGAGATTTACTCTTAACAACACGCAGGTCTGGAATTTCGAATTCAACGGCGACACCGTTTTTGCCGCTTCCAACCAGGGTCTGTTCATGACGACGCGACTTCGGCGGGACCTGGGACAAGATTTCGATCAATGACCCGGAAACCGGGCGTTCAATTTCTGATTCGGTTGAGGTGTATGCGATCACACTGATCGGCGATGAATACTGGGTTGGCACCGATGACGGTATAGCCAAGAGCCGCAATCTTGAGGATTGGACGATCATTCGCACGTTCGTGGAGATACCGACGGACGCTGAGGATGATGCGCGCTCGTTTGTGACGCCGAATCCGTTCTCGCCCTATCTGGGCGGCAGCGAGATGAAGTTTCATTACCTGCTGAAGCAACCGGGCGATGTGACGATCACGATTTATGATTTTGCCAATAATGTCGTGAAGAAGGTGCTTGACGGCGTGCGGCGCGAGGGCAACCTGCAATATGACGACCTTGACACCTGGAACGGCAAGAACAGCCAGGGTGATGCCGTGGCCGCCGGAGTATACTTCTACCTGCTTGAATCCACCGGCGGCGATAAGCTGTGGGGAAAGTTTATGGTGATTCCATGAGGACGACGATGCGAATTCTTATAGCCGCTTCCTTATTTCTTGCACTCGGTTCGACTGTGCTGGCGGCGGACTATGGCGGATATGCCGGGGCATTTATGCAGCTTTCCGTGCATCCGCGCGCGACCGGGATGGGGAATGCGTTTACGGCGGTTAGTGACGATATTTCCGGAGTGTTTTTCAATCCCGGTGCTGTGGCGCAAGTGCAGCGGATCAGCGTCGGCGGCGCCTACCGCGATTTGTCGTTGGGCCGATCACTGCAGCAGATTGCGGTGCTGTTTCCAGTTCGAGGCGAGGCGGCAATCGCTTTCTCCGGTGAGATGGCTTCGATGAGCGGAATCATGGGGCGTGACGAACGCGGCGTGCAGACCGGCGAACTCGATAACCTCGATGCCGTGCTGGCGATTACTTTTTCGCGCCGGTTCTCGCGATATCTCACGCTGGGCGGCGATGTCCGCTATTATCACAAGAAACTCGAATCGACTTCGTCGTATTCCGCGGGATTTGATCTCGGCGGCATGGTGCACCTCGACCGCGAAGTGCTTGCGCCCGATGGGCCGATCGATCTTTTGCGTTTCGGAGCTGTCGTGCGCAATCTCGGCGCCAAGTATCCCTGGAACACCGGTGACTACTGGGCTGGACAGGGCGAACTGGGAACGGATGTCACGGACGATGTGCCGATTTCGGTACGAGCCGGAGCCTCGGTGCTTTTCCTGAACTCCCGTGCGCTGTTGTCGGTAGAAGGCGAGAAGGATGAACAGAAGTCGGTCAAGCTGCATGCCGGCGGGGAATTCTATGTCGTACCGCAGTTGGCACTGCGAGGCGGTTTGTCGGCGGGTGAGCCGACTTTTGGCATTGGATTCAAGGTGCCGGTCAATCGTCTTGACGCGCGACTTGATATCGCGGTCGAGCAGGCGCCCAACATCGGCGGCTGGGAGACCATCGCCGGATTTTCGGTAGGGTTTTAGATTGATGGACACGAAATTTGTGCGATATGCGGCGGCTGTGGCATCGGTTGTGGTCGCAGCGGCGATAGCTTCGACACTTTCGGCAGCTGAACCGGGCAGTGTCGGGTTCAATTTCCTAAAGGTGTCGCCCGGGGCGCGCAATGCGGGAATGGGCGATGTCGGAACTTCGTTTTCTACGAGCCTGTTCGGCGTTTATTTCAATCCTGCGGCGACAGCACAGTCCACGGGTTCGGCGATTGGATTCATGCACCACGAGGGGATATTTGATACGCGGCGCGAGTTCATCGGCGGATCCACGCAGATGTTCGGCGGGGTTGTTTCGGCCGGATTTGACTATTTCAAAGTTGGCGCACTCGAGCAGCGGCTTGGTCCGTCCGAAGAACCAATTGGAATTTTCGACGCGCAGGATATGCTGATTTTCGCCGGTTATTCCCGGAATTTTTCGCCGACATTGGCCGCGGGATTTACGGCAAAATACGCCGCCGAAAAGATCGAGACCCGCACCGCCGACGCGGTGATGTTCGATATCGGTATGCAATTTGTGCCGATGGAAAAAGCCAAACTTGGTTTGGCGCTGCGCCACATGGGCTCGAAACCGAAATTCGGCGAGGACGAGATTGAATTGCCGCTGACGTTTCCGGCGGAGCCAGCGTCGATGTCAACAATCTAATTATGGCTGCCGAGATCACAGCGCCCAAGGAGTCGGAGGTGCGTTTCAACATCGGCGTTGAGAAGACCTTTGCCAAGATGTTCGCGATCAGAGGCGGGTATAAGATTGGTTATGACGAAGAAGACTTCGCGGCCGGAGTCGGTTTCAAGAAGTCGATGTGGGAGATTGATTACGCGTTTGTTCCGTATAAATCGGGTCTGGGTTCGGCGCATCGCTTTGCCCTGACCGTGAATCTAAAATGAGTTGAAGGGTAAAGTATGGCAAAGTACAGGATAGCGTGGCTTCCGGGAGACGGCGTGGGCGTGGATGTGATGGAAGCGACACGGGTCGTGCTCGACAAGATGAAGATCGATGCGGAGTATCCGCACGGCGACATTGGCTGGGAATTCTGGTGCCGGGAAGGTAATCCGCTTCCCGACCGCACGATAAAACTGCTCAAAGAAACCGACTGCGCCCTGTTTGGCGCCATTACTTCCAAGCCCAAGGAAGAAGCGCAGGAAGAACTGGTAGCGGAGTTGAAGAGCAAGAACCTCATCTATTCGTCTCCCATTGTCCGTCTGCGGCAGGAGTTTGATCTGCGCACGAACAAACGGCCCTGCAAGGCTTATGCAGGGCAATCCGCTCAATTTCAAGGAAGGTATCGACATTACCGTGTTTCGCGAGAACACCGAAGACCTCTATGTCGGCGTCGAATACTATCCGATTCCCAAGGATCTTTCGGCCCTAATGACGAGCCACAACAAGAAGATGAAGCGCTTTGCCGAAATGCCCGAGGGCGAGGTGGCGATGTCGTGCCGCCTGATCTCGAAGACAGCTTCGCGCAATATCATTCGTGATGCGTTCGAGGAGGCCAAGAAGACGGGCAAGAAGGCGGTGACGATTGTCGAGAAGCCGAACGTTCTGCGCGAGACCTCCGGCGTGTTTGTCCGCGAAGGGCGCAAGCTGCACAAGGACTATCCCGGCATCGAGCTGTGGGAGACCAATATCGACGCCATGTGCATGTGGCTGATCAAGAATCCCAATGACTATTCGGTCATCGTGACCAGCAACATGTTTGGCGACATCATTTCCGATCTGTGTGCGCAGCTTGTCGGCGGACTGGGATTTGCCAGTTCCGGCAACATCGGCGACAAGTATGCCGTATTTGAACCGACGCACGGTTCGGCGCCCAAGTATGCCGGGCAGTACAAAGTCAATCCGGTGGCGACTTTTCTCGCCGCCAAGTTGATGCTGGAATGGCTTGGCGAAACCAGGCAAGCTGATCGTCTGGAGACGGCGATTGCGGAAGTTATCAAAGAGGGAAAGGTTCGCACCTACGACATGGGCGGCAAGTCCACGACGATGGATGTCGCCAACGCGGTGGCGGCGAAGCTGTAAGCAGACAATCTCGATAGTCAAATGCAGCGAGCGGATGCAGTCATCCGCTCGTTCTATTTTCTTCCTCTGCCAGGGTATGTCGTTCCCGCAGGGCCTGCAACAACGACCCGAATTCGGCACCCAGGAGGAACGACAAATGCGGAGTAATACACCCAGAGAAACAAGCATTATCGCCGAGGTAAACGAGCCGTACACCGTGAACGCCTGGCTCGAAATGGCGGACATAATAGTCAAAAAGCAATTTGGCAGCTTCCCACAGCACTGCTGCCAACAGGGCTCCGTAGAAGGCGCTGCGCAGATGCCCCCAGCGATTCGGGAGCAGGTAGAATATCCAGGTGAACAGCAGGGTGGAAATCAGTAGCGGCGCGAGAAATGAAATCAACGGTCCGAGCACCGGGACGTCAATAATCGACACCTTGAGATACGGTATCTGGCCGCTTTGAAGCGCCCGCATGATCGAAGTGAGCAGAATCGAGACCAGCACGAAGATCATCATAGTCGGGATGCAGATGAAGGCGATCAATTTTGATGCCCAAAAGGAGCGGCCGCGGCGACAGCGCCAGATCTTGTTCATGGCATATTCGGTGACGTCAAATACTTTTGAGCCGGCCCACAAGAGTCCAATTACCGCGATGAAGCCGTAGACTGTTTCGTTGACGCGAGGTGTTCCCGAATGCCTCCAGCGACGTTGCTGCCGAACCGGGGAAGTTCTGGGCAATAAAACCGAGCACGTCCTTCAAAGCCGTCTCGGACGAGGCGAGGACGTGTCCAAGAACCGATGCGGCCAGGAGCATGAATGGCAGGAACGAAAGAATCGCAAAGAACGAGATCGATGCCGCCATCGACGACGTGCGATCAAGCGAGAAGGTACGCCGGATGATGAGAGCGGCGAGACGCCAGCCACCTCGGATCAAGACTCATCTCCCGATAAGAGGATTCCCAGATGGTTTAAGCGACTCCACGTTATCGCAAAACACTTTGAGGGCGGCGGTGATTGGCACGGCCAAGAATGATCCCGACTGCACCCCAGAGCCATCCCCAGTAAATCGTCGACACCAGTTGGGCGAGCAGGCTGATATTCAACGAACCCTGCAGCATGCGGGGTATGATCACGTTGGATTCGACAAACTGCACGGCCATGAAGAATCCCAACACCAATAAGCACGGCGACTGACCGAATTGAACTGCACCAGCGCCATGATCATTGGCGGGACGGCGCCAACGATAAGCGCCGAGATAGGGGACAAGATTCAGTATCGCAGCGAGGGGACCCCAGATATAAGCATACTTCACTCCGCCAATCAACAATCCGATCGTGAAGACAATCGGCCAGCGCCGACAGTCGTTATGAAGCGCACCCAGATATAGCCCGCAATTCGATTGGAGACTTCATCAACCATATTGGATGTTGCTTTCGCCCTCCCAGCACCGAAGATATTCTTCAGCCGGCGATGATAAGCGGGCTGTTCGATGAGTACAAAAATCGTCAGCAGGAATACCAGGACGGCCTGGCCAAGGAAACTCAACACCGAGCCGACGCCCTTGAAAAAGTACTTCGGGACCGAAGACAGACTAGCGATATCGATCTTCTTCAATAATTCATCCACCTTGGCATTGACCAGCGTGTCGAGGAACGCGGGCATGCCGGGAAGTTTCTGTACCCGCAACTCCTGAAATTGATCCCAGTATTGCGGAACGCTGGAAACAAATTCAGACGCCTGTCCATAGATCAAGAGGCCGACAAGTGAGAGCAGGACCACCGCAAGAAGCACAACAAGCAATACTGCGACGACATGCGGCACCTTCCAGCGCTTCAGGCGGGCAATCGCCGGCCAGAGTACGTAAGCGAGTGTAATTGCCATGACGGTTGGGACCAGAACGACAGCAGCAAAATAACACAGCGCGGTGAAGGCCGAGAGCGCGAGAATCGGTATCGCGATTTCATTCAGCGAAAGGCCATCATCTTTTTTCATGACATCACTCTCCGATCAGTTTCAAAAAGTCAGATTCCGAAAGCGTCACTATTTTCAAGCGTGCGGCATCGTCGGCTTTCGAGCCGGGATCGACGCCGACGATAACATAGTCTGTTTTTTTCGATACGCTCGATGACACTTTGGCGCCCAGATCGAGCAGTTTCTTCTTCGCCTGATCCCGCGAGTATTTCTCCAATCCGCCGGTGATGACAAAGGTTTTGCCCACAAGCGGTTTTGGTCCGGTGGTTGATTCATAAACCGGGAGCTTTTGCCACGTTGACTTGAGTTTCGCAATCACCGCCTGATTTTGCTTATTGGCGAAGAAATCGACAATGCTCGAGGCGACGATCGGTCCGATACCTTCGACGGCGCCAAGTTCCTCCGCCGAGCGCCGCGGCGATTGCGTCAAGTGAACCGAACGCGACCGCCAAGACGCGGGAGACGTGTTCGCCGACGTTGTTGATGCCGAGTGCGGCGATCAGATGCGGCAAGTCCGCGCCTTTGCTATTTTCCATCGAAGCGAGAATATTTTTAGCGGACTTTTCACCCATGCGTTCCAGCGCCGTGAGTTTGTCCAATTCCAAGCTGTACAGATCGGCAAAGTCGCCGATGAGCTTGTTTTCGAGCATCTGTTCGATCAACTTGGGGCCAAGGCCGTCGACATCGACGCCGCCCTTGGAGGCGAAATGGATGATTCGCTCGGCTACCTGTGCCGGGCAGGAGAGATTCGGGCAGCGGTGTACGGCCTCGCCTTCGATGCGGTCAACTTCGCTACCGCAGACCGGGCAGTTGGGCGGCATCCTGAAGATCTTCTCTTTGCCGGTGCGTCTGTTGGCAAGCGGCTTGACGACTTCGGGAATGACGTCACCGGCGCGCTGGATGATGACATGATCGCCGATGCGGATATCTTTGCGAATTACCTCGTCGTAGTTGTGCAGAGTAGCGCGTTTGACTTCGACGCCGCCCACTCGTACCGGCTTGAGCCAGGCAACGGGCGTGAGTGCGCCGGTGCGGCCGACCTGGATAACGATGTCTTCGACAGTAGTTTCTTCCTGTTGCGGTGGGAATTTCATCGCGATCGCCCAGCGCGGAGAGCGCGACAGTTCGCCGAGTTTCTGTTGCTGGCGGAAGGAGTTGACCTTGACGACCATGCCGTCAATATCATAGTCGAGCGATGCGCGCTTCTCATTCAAGTACTCGTAGCGCTTGAGTACTTCTTCGGCGTAGAAGCGCAGTTGCGCTTCCGGAGTCACAGCAAATCCGAGTTTCGTCAACGAGCGCAACAGCTCCCACTGATTGCCAATTTCAACACCTTCCAGTCTGCCGACGCCATGAGCGTAAAAGCGCAGCGGCCGTGAGGCGGAAATCGCCGGATCGAGCTGGCGGAGAGAGCCAGCGGCGGTGTTGCGCGGGTTGGCATAGAGCTCTTCGCCTTTCTCCTCGCGTTCGCGGTTGAGCTTGGCAAAGTCGGGTTTGGTGATGATGATCTCGCCTCGGACTTCGAGCAGGGTGATTTTCTTGTCAGGCAGGCGAAGGGGTATATTTTTCACGGTCTTGAGATTGGCGGTGACATCTTCGCCGGTCGTGCCGTCGCCGCGTGTCAGGCCCAGGATCAGCAGTCCCTTCTCATAGATTAACTCGACAGCCAAGCCATCCAATTTGGGTTCGGTCAGGTATTCGATCGTCTCGGAATCGCCGAGCAGGATTTCATTAACGCGGCGCTCGAAGTCGAGAAATTCGTCGGGAGTAATCGCCTTATTGAGCGAGAGCATCGGAATCGAGCGGCGCACCGAACGAAACGCCGTCGCCGGAGCGGCGCCGACTCTTTGTGTAGGCGAATCGGGCAGTTTGAGGTCCGGGAATTCGGTTTCGAGTTTGACCAGTTCGTCAAAGAGCCGGTCGTATTCGGCATCGGTGATTTCCGGGTCGTCGAGCTGATAATAACGCTGGTTGTGATAGGTGATTTGCTCGACAAGTTCGTCGATGCGTTTGCGGGCGTCGGGTCTTTTCATAGAAAGAGAATCTACGATAGTTGAGAGGGGCTGTCAATCAACTAGTCGGAGCGACCATTCGGCTGCAGACATGGACAACATGGGCGATTTCGCTTGACGCCGGCGGGCTGGCTCGGTTGATTATCTTATCGATGTAATCCTGACCAACAGGGCGAGGGGAGTTCATCTTGAAAAGTCAAAATACCGAAATCATGAAGCGGTGGCTGATTCTGGCAGCAGTTATCAGTCTTGCACTCGGAGCTGTATCGACGGCGTTTTGCCAGGTCAAAGTCGGTACGAATTCGTATCCGTGGCATGAGTCGGCGACAGGTTTCAGTCATGCGTTTTATACGATGAAATTCATCGGAGCTGCCGGGCTAAGCCGCGGTGGCGAAGGGGTGGCATTTCTCGACGGAGCAAAGGCCGTGCTGGTCAATCCGGCGAACCTCTTTTCTCACAATCGTTGGGAAGTTTACATTGATGGCGAATTCGGCCGGTCGGGAAGTGCGCTATATTTCTCCGCTCCGGAGGCGAGCTTCAGCACCATTTGCCAGTCGATTCGAGTCAATGAGAGATTTACAGCAGGTTTGGCACTTTCGCGGATCCGCGACTTTGGACACTCGTTTCGCTATCAAGAAATCACTTATGAGGGTCCGACGGGACGGGAGATCTACTTTGAATCTGCGACCAAGTTGACACAGCTCACCGCTGCGATAGCGTTTCGCATTTACAGTGACTTGCGTTTCGGATTTGCGGTTCATGCTCTGAACTACAGTCTTGATTACCGGAACAACCTCTATCATGATGTCGACTTCATCGACGATCAGCGGTTCCTGCTATTCCAGCTTGGCCTGACGAAACAACTCGGAAACATGCGTTTCGCGCTGTCGCTCAAGAGCGGGGAGGCTCTCGGCCTAAGGGAAGACAGTGGCTTCACCAGCTTCGGCAGCGGTGTCAAGATTCCGGCGGAGTTCGGCGTGGGAGCGCTCTATCGTGATTTGGCATCCGTTGACTTCAAATACTACTTCATCGAGTCTTCATACTATGAGGACCAAAAGCTGATGCAAATCGGCGGCGGACTGCACCTGCCGATTTATCGCCGCGGCGGTCGAGCGATCATTCATCTAAATTTGGGCGGGATGTACAAAGCCAATCCTGATTTCTATCAGGGCAATTACGATCAAGTGTTCCTGAATATTGGTACCGAAATTGAGTTGGGCCCCGCCGGCCTCTATTTGACATTGATGAATGGCGAGCTGTCTGATCATGAAGATTCGCGAATCTCCGAGGTGCTCGCCGGTCTGAATCTGGGCATAAGGTAGTCCTGCCGCGCAAGCTGTTAAATCTTGACACTTGGCAGTGAAATCGCTCCCTTATCCACCATGAAGATAAACAATTCCGACTCGACGAAGATCATCTGCACGCTCGGACCGTCAAGCTCCGACGAGCGCACGATTGAACAGCTTGCCCGCCACGGGATGGCGGTTGCCCGGCTGAATTTCTCCCACGGCACGCATGAATTTCATAAACAACTGATTTCCCGCATTCGCAAGGTCTCGCGCAAGCTGGATCAGCCGATTGCAATTTTGCAGGACCTGTCCGGTCCCAAAATTCGGGTCGGGCGCGTTGTTGACGGTGCGGTTCGGATCGAAAGCGGTTCGACCTTGACCGTTGTGGCTCACGATGTCCTCGGTGACGCCACGATGATATCGGCTTCACCCGCGAACCTGATTCCGGATCTCAAGCCGGGCGACCTGATTTTCATTGATGACGGGATGATACGTCTGGAGGTTCTGGAATCGGGTCACGAGTCGACCAAGGCCAAAGTTATCAAGGGTGGTTTGCTCAAGGAGCATAAAGGCATCAATCTGCCGCATTCGGTTCTGACGCTGCCGTCGTTGACTAAGAAGGATCTCACGGATTTGGCGTTCGGTCTCGAGCAAGGCGTCGATTGGATTGCGCTGTCATTTGTGCGGTCGGCGGAGGATGTTTTGCGGCTCAAGAAGGAAATCGCCAAGCGCGGCCATGCTACCCCGGTTATTGCCAAGCTGGAAAAGCCGCAGGCGATCAAGATGCTCTCCGAGATCATCGCGGCTGCTGATGCCATCATGGTCGCCCGCGGCGATCTGGGTGTCGAAATGCCGCTGGATGAGGTGCCGATGATCCAGAAGACCATCATTGCGACGGCCAATGAGATGCATAAGCCGGTTATTACTGCGACGCAGATGCTCGAATCGATGACGCAGAACATTACGCCAACGCGGGCGGAAGTTTCTGATGTTGCCAACGCAATTCTTGACGGCACTGACTGCGTGATGTTGTCGGGAGAGACAGCCTCGGGGCAGTATCCGGTCGAAGTCGTGGCCCAGATGGCGAGAATCATTCATACGACCGAGGCGCGGATGAAGAGCCGTTTCGAGCCGGTGTTCAACTTTGTCGGGAAGCCGGCGTGTGAGTTTCCGGTCGCGATTGCCGAGGCGGCAATCTCGATGGCGCAGGAGATTGACGCTCGTTTGATTGCCTGTTTTACGCAATCGGGCCAGTCGGCGATATTGGTATCCAAGCAAAAAGCTTCGGTGCCGATCATTGCGTTTACGCCTCATCGCGCAATTGTCAACCGTTTGGCGCTGCTGCGGGGGGTTTTCCCGAGTTTTGTTCCGCATTTTCGTTCGGTCGACCAAATGATCAATCACGTCGAAAATAGCCTTAAGAAGGACCGGATTGTCAAAAAGGGCGATAATGTCGTGATCGTGGCGTCTGCGCCGGTCAGTATCCACGGCGACACAAATATGCTGAAATTGCACGCTATTTCGTAGATCTGGGGTGAAAGCTGACTGATTTGCCGGGTCACGCGCCCGGCATCCAGGGGGAATGCTTTGCCGTTTCCTGTTGCCAAGCTCCCGGAATGGAGTATATTCCCAAACTATGGGAGTTATGAAAAGACGCCTGCGGATGAAAATTCGCATTGATGCAGAGCCGACAAAGATATTTGACGCGGTGACTAATCCGCTCAAGCTGTCGATTTGGTTCTGCAACAAAGGCGAAATCAATCTCAAGATTCGCGGCGCCATTCGCATGTCCGGCGAAAACTGCGCGGCAACGACCTTTCGCGAGAAGGAGATTGTCGGCAGTATCACCGAACTCGACCCGAATCGGCTGATCAAGTTTACCTGGCCGATAAACGGGACGCAATCGGAGGTCACCTGGCAGATCGACGAGAAGCGGAACTTCTGTGATTTTCTAGTCACGCATGACAAGATTCCGGACAATTCCATGATGATGGATGCCTGGCTGGTCTATCTGTACAACCTGCAGTCGCTGTTGCAAGTCAACCGGCCGTCGTATCGTCTCGACTATGCACGTCTGGACAAGGGCACCATCCGGCGCGAGTTGTTCATTGAAGCATTGCCACCGGCGATTTTCAAAGCGTTGACCGACCAACGCGACTTGCGCGTGTGGTTTTCTCCCGATGCCGAGGTCGAACCGCAGGTCGACGGCAAGTACCTGACCGGTTGGAAAGACGCCAACGGAAATCCCGACGGCTCATTGAAAATCGTCGAATTGGTGGAAAACAAAAAGCTCGCTTATGACTGGCGCTACTCCGGCGGCCCGGCCGGCGATTTGGTGACGTGGGAACTGCTGCGCATCGGCGAGAAGACACGGGTGACGGTCAAGCACTCCGGCTTCCCTCCGGAGGTCGATACCAAGGGCTTTACTCAAGGATGGCACGCCTTTATTCTCGGCCTGAAAGACTTCTGCGAGACTCGCGGAAAGATGTCCTATACTATCATTGACGGCGACTGGTCGGCGTAGCTGCCGAAGTTCGACGCGACTCCCTTCGAAATCCTTTTGCAGACTTCTTGCGACTGAAGCAATCCTGGAAATTACTAACGGCCGGTAGCGTTGATAACTGCGGGAATCGTGCGGAGCAGGATTTTGGCATCAAGCATCAACGACCAGTTGTCGATGTATTCGAGATCCTGGCGCATCCACTGATCAAATGAGGAATCGTTGCGATCGCCGACTTGCCAGAGGCAAGTGATGCCAGGTTTCATTGACAGTTTGCGGCGCTGCCACAGGTCGTAGTGCTTAACTTCGTCAGGCAATGGCGGACGCGGACCGACCAGCGACATATCGCCGCGGGCGACGTTGAGAAGCTGGGGCAATTCGTCAAGTGAGAGTTTACGCAGGATCTTGCCGACCTGCGTCACGCGCGGGTCGTCTTTTATTTTGAAAGCGTGGCCGTCCATTTCGTTGAGGTGCGACAGAGATTTCTTCAGCGCTTCAGCGTTACTCACCATCGTGCGGAATTTCAGCACACGGAAGCGGCGTCCGTGGAGGCCGCAGCGCTCCTGCCCGAAGAGCACCGGACCGCGAGAAGTGAGTTTGACTGCGGCGGCTATCGAGATCAGCAGCGGCGACAGTGCCAGCAGGCCGATTGCGGCGGCGACGCGATCGAGCATAGCCTTGAGCAGCATGGCAGAGGTGAGTTCGGGTTCACGCGAATAGACGATCGCCGGTTTGCCGGCGAATTCCGAGATTTGATAGCGTGATGCCGTCAATTCGATAAAATCGGCCTGCATGCAGACCATCACTCCCATTTCCTCGCACATCAGCATCGCTTCGCGAACATCGTCGATGCGCCGGCCGGGAACGGTGAAGAACACATAGTCAATGTGATTCTCGCGGATCAGATCCGGCAACTTGTCCAGAGAGCCGATTAGCGGAATGTCGCGATAGCGATAGAGAGCCTTCTTGAGGTCGACGGTATCAAGCGAAATTATTCCTACCGCCTTCAAACCCCACTGTCGGTGCTCGATCATCTGGTCGACCACCTCACGCACCCGGCTGCGTGTTCCGACAACCAGAGCCTGCTGCCGGTTAAAGCCGCGGGCGCGCCAATGATGGAGAGTTTTCAGCAGGATGAAGCGCAGGGAGAACAAGGCGAGGAATTGCAGCGTAACCAAGAGCACAAACTGCAGTCGCGGCATGGCCGGGAATTTGAGCATGTAGGTTCCGGCCACAAACAGCGCTGCGGAATATGTGACGATTGTGAAGGACTCTTTCGCAAAGTCGCGGACGCCTTTGAGGCGATACACGTAACGTTCACCGCGCAAATAGATTACTGCGCTTAGGACAAAAGCAACAAGGTGGTATGGCGATAGCTGATTAGTTCGATACGGCGAGCACGGTTCCAGCCACGGAATCAGGTGATCAGTCAAGTGCCGAACCGATGAGCGCCGCAAGACTAAGAGATTGTCGAGCAAGAAATTCAATTTGCGGAACCGGGCGACATTCTTGCGCAACATCTGAACTCCGGCCTACGTCGTCAGGCAGTCGTTGAGGTGTGAAAGGTATTTGACTGCCAAGTCCCGGTGGCAACAGTTCCGGCGGGCGAAGTCGCGTCCGTTGGCACCCAGCTCCTCGGCAAGTCCGCGGTTGTCCGCCATTTGGGCGATTTTCTCGCTGAGGTCGAGGTCATTATCGGGCTCGACGGCGATTCCGGCGTGCGCCTTCTCGACGAGGTTCTTCGACTCACCCATGGCTCCGATCAGCATCGGTTTGCCGCTGGCCATGACCTCATAGATTTTTGACGGGATGTTCTTGGTAAAGAGGTCGGCCTTGCGCAACGGCACCAGGCAGAGATCGGAGGCGGCGTAGTACTGCGCTATGCGGTTGCGGCCCTGCTGCGGGACAAAGGTCACGTTGGCAAGCTTGAGTCTGTTGGTGGTTGCGACCAGATTCTCCTTGTCGGCGCCGTCACCGACGAACAGGAAGCGGATATCATCGCGCGTGCGCAAGCGATTGGCGGCTCCGATCACAGTGCCGAGATTGTGCGCCATGCCGTGAGTGCCGATGTAAGACACGAGAAAATGGCCGTTCAAATCATGGCGATCCCGGATTTCGTGATCGTCGATAGCCTGGCTGAAGCGTTCAAAGTCGACGCCATTGGTGACGAGGACAATCTTGTTCGCCGGTACGCCGCGCCGGGTGAGAATATCGACCGTGCCCTGCGCAACCGCGACGATCATGGTGGCGCGGCGATACAGGAACATCTCGATGTGTTCGAGTAACTTGATGACCAGGCCGCGCTTCATCGCGCCGACGGCGACGATTTCTTCCGGCCAGACATCACGAACCTCGAAAATAAACGGAGCGCGTTTGAACACGCTGATGACATAACCAGCGACGGCCACGAAGAACTGCGGCGAAGTAGCGATCACGACATCCTGCTTGCCGGAGCGGAAAATGCAGGATACGATCGCCGAGAGCATAAATGAGAGATAGTTCAGTATCCGCCTGGCGAAACCCTTGTTTGGAGCCGCGTAGACGTAGCTGCGCAGGACTGTCACGCCATCGTGATTCTCGGTGGCACTCAATTTGCCGCGATATTCCGGCGGAATGACGCCGTGCGGGTGATTGGGAAATCCGGTAGCAACGGTGACCTGATGGCCGAGTTCATTCCAGATACGGCTGAATTGCGATACGCGCACGGCCGGAGCGTTGACTTCGGGCGGGAAATAATGACTAATGTATAGAATCCGCAGTTGTCTATTGGTTGCCATGTTTAGTCCTTAATTTAGCGCCAGCCTTTCGCCGACGCGCAGTGACGTAAGCGCGGTGATGGTTGCCTCGGTCGAATGGAAGAACGATTCGCTTTCTTCCGCAGTCTGGCCCGACCTGATCATGCGGTTGAACTCCTGAAGTTCAGCGTCGAATCCTTTGTTCATGGCACCGCGATAGAGTGTGCGCATTTTGCCGTTTGCAAACAGCGAGAGTTCGCGGAAGTCGAGCATCGAGAGTACTTGCCCGTCGCTGTAGACCTGCAGGGTTTCTTTGGGAAATGATCTGTCACCCATGGCCGTGTAAACCACAACTCCTGTTGATCCGTCGGTCATTGCCAGGCTGATCACGACATTGTCGTCATTCAAGTACTGTCCCCGTGAGCCGTTGATGGAGACCGTGCTGACTGCCGCCACGCGGTCATCGAGGAGGTTCGTCATCAGATCGATGAAATGGCAGACCTCGCCAAGGATGCGTCCACCACCGATGTTATCGTCCTGAATCCAATTTTGTTTAGGGATGTAGCCGGCGTTGATAGTGTAAGTGAACATGACGGGGTTAATCCGCGTGCTCAAGTGCTTTTTCATTTTCTGCGCGCAGATCGAATAACGGCGATTGAATCCGACCATCAGCGTGGAGCCGGAGCTTCGATGAGCCGAACGAATCTCGTCGAGCTCACGTGAACTCAAGCAGAGCGGCTTTTCGACAAAGACATGCTTGTTGTGCTCAAGCGCTCGCACTACCTGGACCGCATGGAGGTTGTGTGGCGTAGCGATAATTACGGCGTCGAGGGACGGATCTTCAAGGAGGGCATCCTCGGATTCGGCGATGCCGTCAAAGCGGTACTGATCGGCCACGGCACGCGCCTTGTGCGGCGTAGCGGAAAAGAGAGTCTGCAGCCGGAAGGCTTTGTTGCCCTGCAATGCGGGCATCAGAACTCCGGTCGAGAAATTTCCGGCGCCAAGAAAGCCGGTGGCAATGGTGTCCGCCCCAGGAATCGTGCGGGATGTTGAGGCTATCGGTTTGCGTTCGACCACGGCATCGCCATAGTTCAGCAGCAGACCAAGTACCTTATCGGTTTCGATGCGCGCGAAGGCTTCGGCGGCGCGACTGATTTCATAGGTATCGGTGATGAGCGATTTGACATCGACCTTGCCGTCAGCGACGAGGTCGAGGAAGGAGCGCATGTTGCGGTTCTCGGCCCAGCGCACATAGCCGATGGGATAGTCGTTGCCTTGCTCTTCGTAGCTCGGATCATAACGACCGGGGCCATACGAGCGGGAAAGATTGAGCGAGAGTTCCTTATTGTAGAATGGCTTGCGCGGGATAGCCATTGCGACATCGCCGACAATCGTCACGCGGCCGCGATCGCGGCAGATTTCGGCGGCGAATTCGACCGGCTGATTTGATTTTGTGGCAGCGGTGATGATCACGCAATCGACGCCCTGGCCGTCGGTGAATTGAGCAATTGCTTTGGCGGCGAGATCATCCCCGGAGTTGATCAGCAGATCTGCGCCGAAACGAGATGTTTCGGCAAGGCGCTGTTCGTCGATATCAATTCCAATGACCTGGCAGCCGCTGGCTTTGAGCAACTGCACGGTGATCTGTCCGAGCAATCCAAGTCCGATCACGGCGACGCGTTCGCCGAGGGTGACGGAAGCCTGGCGCACGCCCCAGAGGGCAATCGCACCGAGAGTGACAAAGGCGCCCTCCTGGTGGGTAAGGGTTGACGGCAGATGCACCGCCAGGTTTTTTGGCACATAAATCTGCTCGGCGTGGCAGGCATAGCCGAAACCGGCGCAGGCGACGCGGTCGCCGACTGCGAATTCGTGGACACCGGCTGCCGTTTCGACAACGACACCGCTCGAGCTGTAGCCCAGAGGAATCGGCGAGTTAAGCTTGGCGCGGACCTTGTTGAGCGTGTTGATCAATCCTTCGGTGCGCACTTTGTCGAGTACCTGCTTGACCAGATCCGGACGCGAGCGGGCTTTGCCGGCGAGGCTTTGTGAGGCCAGATCGATGATGGCGCGTTCGGTGCCGGGAGAGATCAGCGAATAGCGATTGTCAACGACAATGCCGTTCGGTTTGCAGGAAGGCAGGGGGCAATCTTCGGTGAGCAGGCCATTCTTGCGTGGGTATTGCAGTACCTGCTTCATGCGGCCGCCTTAGTGCGTTGCGGTCGGGATCTGCGGATGGTGAAGTTCATCGATAGATTCCTTTCCATGGAAATCCGGCGTCGTGCGCGGTAGTTCGGAGATGCTATTAAAGAGGTCAATGGCCCGCGCGGCGGTTTCATTCCAATCGAAGCTGCGGGCGCGATTGTGGCCGCGTTCGCGCAGGTTGTTGGACAGGGCACGGTCGGTCAGAATCCGCACCATTTGATCGGCGATGTGATTTGTATTCTGGATGTCGGTCGTCAGCGCCGCGTTGCCGGCAATTTCCGGCAGGGACGAGCGCTGGGAGATCAGCACCGGCACACCGGAGGCCATCGCTTCGAGCACCGGCAGGCCGAAGGATTCGACCGTAGAGATCATGACGAACAATTCGGCGTGTTTGAAATACGCCGGAATGTCCTCGTGCTTCACGCCGCCAACGAAGTGGATGCGCTCGCCGAGGTGAAGGCGCTTCACCAGTTTTTCGAGATCTCTGCGATACTGATGCCAGTCGTTGCCGACGATGACGAGATGATGCGGCAGACCGCGATCAACCACCTTGCGGAAGGCGCAGATCGCCTTATCGATATTCTTGTTCGGATACAGCGATGCGACCATCAGCACATAGCGATCGGCAAAGGGGCGTTCCGGCAGATCAGACCGGCGTTCCGGGTGGAAGCGTTCGAAGCTTACGCCCTCATAGATGACTTCGATCTTTGACGGTGCAACTTCATAGTAATCGCTCAAAGCGCGCGCCGTGGTATTCGATACGGCCCAGATCTTGTCGGCGCGGCGCATAGTCGAGCGGTGGTGGTTTTGTAATAGAGCGCCTGGAGGCTGATCTTGATCCAGCTGATCGGCGTACGGCCGCGATACGGCGTGGTTGCGGCGAAATCGATGTAGAGCAGGTTCTGAAAAGTCACAGCCGACTTGCAGGGCAGACCATACGGCAGTGTGCCAAACGGTGAGTAGTACAAGTCAACTGATTCCCGCTTGAGCAAGCGGGGAAGCTTCTGATATTCAAACCACAGGCGCCGGGTGCGTGAGTTTGCCGAGCGGATGGCGACATATTGTGTAAACCGCGGGTTCGCTGAGGTGAAAAGCGACGCGTTAGCTTCGGTGACAAGCAGCAAGTACTCGTTGCTGGCGTCGAGGCGCGAGAGGCGCTCGATCAAGTTGACGAGGAATGTTTCGCCGCCGCCGGTCTGACCGGGCTCGACGAGCAGGCAATTGATTGCGATCTTCATAGGTCGTAGGTCTCCTGCAGCAGTTTGCGTGTGCGGTCGAAGCGGTCCTGCCAGTTGTCGTGCTTGACCAGCGCGCGCAATTGTGTTGAGAGTTTGCGCCGTTCCATGGCTTTCATCTCGAGCAACTCCTCGATTCGTGCGATGAACTGTTCGGAGTTCTCGGCGAGCCTGACGAAAGGTGCAAAGCGGATGACCTCGGGCATCGGTACGCTCACGACCGGCTTACCGGCAGCGAGATACTCGAAGACTTTCAGCGGCGAACAGGATTCGGCTATCTCGTCGCGGCGGTAGGGATTGATGAAGACATCGATGCCCGCCATATACGACGGCAGGTAGTCGTAGGGTACGCGGCCGATGAAATGGACATTGTGGCGCTCATCAAAGCGCGAGACGTCGACGGAAACTGGGCCGATGAAGACGAACTGCCAATTCGGTTTAGCCTTGGCGATGCGCTCGATGAGTTCGAGGTCGATCCAGTAGGCCAGCATGCCGACGAAGCCGATGCGGGGCTTGAGAATGGAGCGCAGGCGCAGAGGTTCGGTTTCGGTAGTGGCGGAGCCGTCAAAGTGTTCGATTTCGCAGGCGCAAAGCGGACCAGAAGGCAGGGTGCTGGAGGCGGATGTGCGCGCTCATGTGGCTGCGCAAAAGACGTCTGCCCCGCTGCCGGCTGTGACGCCCAGCGTTTTGCCCGTCGCGCGGCGCATGGCGCAGGAGCTGGGAGTTGACCTCGCAGGTGAAGCCGGCAGGCGCTGCCGAGCGCATTACCAAGGACGACATAGAGACTTACCTCTATTTAGCAAAAGCCATCCCACCCGACGCATCTGCCCCCGGAGAAGGCGAGTGGCTAGCGCTCAGCCGCGCCCAACTGCTCACCGGGCAGCGTATGACGGAAAGCGTCCACAAGCGCGCCGCAGTTCGCCCTTACGACCAGCGTCGATATGACCCGTGCGCTGGAGCTACGAACGGCGGTATTACCCAGCATAGAGGCTGAGACCGCACGCGCGTCGGTTACGGCGATCCTGGTACGCATCGTCGCCGACGCCCTCAAGCGCTACCCGCGTGCCAACGCCACTTTCGTTGACGGGCGCCTAAAGCTGCACCCGCAGATCAATATCGGTGTGGCGGTTGGCACAGAGGAAGGGCTGGTGGTGCCTGTCATCCACGAGGCGGACCGAAAGAGCCTGGGAGAGATCAGCCTGGCGCTGAAGAATTTACAGGAGAAGGCAAGCCGCATGCGCTTTGGTCCCAACGACCTCTCGGGGGGCACATTCACCATCTCCAACCTGGGAATGTTCGGCATTGACCATTTTCATGCCATCATCAACCCGCCCGAGTCTGCCATCCTGGCGGTGGGACGCATCTTGAAGATGCCGGTGGGCATGCCGGATGACAGCATTGCCCTGCGCCCGATGATGAACTTGACGCTCTCGATCGATCACCGCAGCCTGGATGGCATGCAGGGCGCAAAATTCCTGGCAATGGTCAAAGAGCGGCTGGAGCAGCCTTACCTGATCCTATAAATAAGGGAGAGTACAATGGAAAATCCAGTCTCAACGGAAGTTGGGTTGCAGTTGTATGAATTGATGGTACGCATCCGGAAATTTGAGGAGGCTGTCGTCCAGTTGTTTGCCAGGGGTAAGATACCCGGTTTTCTGCACACCTACATTGGCGAGGAAGCTGTGGCGGCTGGCGTTTGCGCCAACCTGACGGTGGACGATAAGATCACCAGCACTCACCGCGGTCACGGGCACATGGTTGCCAAGGGCGGGCGCTTCGATAAGGCGATGGCGGAGCTTTTCGGCAAAGCCACCGGCTATAACAAGGGCAAGGGCGGCTCGATGCATATTGCCGAGCCGGACCTGGGTATGCTGGGCGCCAACGCCATTGTGGCTGCCGGCATCCCGATCGCTACCGGCGCTGCGCTGACCGCCCAATACATGGGTTTAGATTGGATCGCGGTGGCTTTCTTCGGCGACGGCGCTTCCAACGAAGGCGCGTTCCACGAATCGCTCAACCTGGCTTCGGTATGGAATCTGCCGGTGGTCTACGTCTGCGAAAACAACGAGTTTGCCGAGTTGACGCCACGCTCGTATCACCAGAAGGTCAAAGACGTTGCCATCCGGGCGCAGTCCTACAACATGCCCAGCGCCATTGTGGATGGCAACGATGTTGAGGCGGTGTACCTGTGCGCCCAGGAGGCTATCCAGCGGGCGCGCTCAGGCGGCGGTCCGACGTTGGTCGAAGCCAAGACCACGCGCCGGCGCGGACATCACGAGGCGGATAACCAGAGCTACCGCGATAAAGAAGAGTTCCAGGCAGCCCTCAACAACGATGCCATCGCCCGCTGGGGGGCAGAGCTCCTCGCTCGCGGCGTTCCCCAGTCCCGTTTAGACGAAATCCACGCCCGAGTGGAGAAAGAGCTGGCTGAGGCGATCGAATACGCCGACAAGAGCCCGCTGCCTGATGTGGCAGACGCCCGCGCAGACATCTTCACTCCTTTTAAATTCGAGGAATCTAAAATGACCGTGATGACTTACCGAGAAGCAGTGCGCCAGGCGCTGCGCGAAGAATTACAAAACGACGAGCGGGTCTACTTGATCGGTGAAGATATCGCTGAGTTTGGTGGCTCTCTAAAGGTCACCCTGGGACTGCTGGACGAATTCGGTCCCAAGCGCATCCGCAACACACCCATCTCCGAGATGGCAATCCTGGGCGCAGCAGTTGGCTCAGCAGCCACCGGAGCGCGCCCCATCGCCGAAGTGATGTATTCGGATTTCTTTGGCATGGCAATGGACCAGGTTTTCAACCAGGCAGCCAAGATGCGCTACATGTTTGGCGGTAAGCTCTCCATTCCGCTCACCATCCGCGCCCCCATGGGCGGACGGCGCTCAGCGGCGGCTCATCACAGCCAGTGCCTGGAAGCCTGGTTCATGCACATCCCGGGAATCAAGATCGCCATGCCATCCAACGCCTACGACGCCAAAGGCTTGTTAAAGACTGCCGTGCGCGATCCGAACCCCGTCATCGTCTTCGAAAACAAGATGCTCTACAACGTCAAGGGCGAGGTGCCGGAAGAGCCGTATTTCGTGCCCTTTGGCGTCGCAAGGGTGATCAAAGAAGGCAGCGATGTGACCGTGGTCGCCGTCTCAGACATGGTGGATTATTCGCTCAAGGCAGCCGAGACAGCAGAAGCGGAGGGGATTTCCCTGGAAATCATCGACCCGCGCACCATCGCTCCCTTGGATATCGATACCATCGTCCGGTCGGTGAAGAAGACCGGCAAGCTGGTGATCGCCCACGAAGCCAACCTCACCGGCGGAATCGGGGCTGAGATCGCCGCTCAGGCGGCTTACCGCGCCTTCGATTACCTGCAGGCGCCCATCGAGCGCGTGGCTGCCAAGGACTCGCCAATTCCCTTCGCTCCAATTCTGGAGAAGGAGATCCTGCCCGACGACCAGGACGTGCTGGACGCCGTCCACCGCGTGATGGATTACGCTGGCTGATTTTTTACTGGTGTCCGTCAACTAAAAAACGGGTGCTGGGCGAGTATACCTGCCCAGCACCCGTTTTCGGTGGACTCTGCCTCAGGCAGGAATCATAATAACGTTAGTACAGGATAAGTAGCTTTTTTGGGGTGTTCGTGCGGCTGCGCCGCACGAACACCCCAAAAAAGCAGTACTTTTCCGCTAACCCGAACTAACGTTTAATATCTTCAACGCCGGCAATCGTATAAAGCTCTTTCACCTGATGCTCGTCCAGTGTGTGCTCAGGACGGCTGGCTAAGATATTGCGCGCCTTCTCCGCCGCCCTTTCGCGCACCGACATGGAGCCCGCCCTCATCCAGTTCTCGTGAGCGGTGCGGTTGGAGAGTTTCGGATCGAATAATTCTTTGCGGAAATTTTGAAAGGTGTGTTCCGCATCCAGGAATTGACCGCCCGGACCGACAGACATGATCAGGTCCGCTGCCAGGTGCGCCGCATCGACTTCGATACCCCTCAACACCCGCTTGATCATGGCGACCACTTCATCGTCGATCACCAATTGCGCGGCGCTGAAGCAATTTTCGGCCTCGTTCAAGCCCATGCCCGAGATATAATGCACCCCGCCAATCGCAGGGACGAGCGTAGTGAGCATCTTCTCATAGCCCGCCTGGGCGTCCGAGATCAAGCTATCGGAGAGAGCTCCACCACCGCGCGTCGGTAAGTGATAGTAGCGTCCCATCTGAGCTGTAGTCAACTTTAGGAGACCAAATTCCGGACCGCCCATCGTGACCAGTCCGTTGCGCATGTCCATGTGCCTGCCCCAGCTGCCATACAGGATGGGCGTCCCGGGCTGGGCAGCATAAGTGATCACGATCGCGCTGAGCAATTCTACATTCGCTTGCAAAGCCACCGCCGCCAGTGTCACCGGCGCCGTCCCCCCGCCGATGGGTCCGGAATTAATGCTGATGGGTAATCCATAGCGGGCACCTGCCAGCAGCAAGTCGACCTGGCGTCCAACATGCGTGAGCGGCGACATGATACACACGTCCAGGCACACCATCGGTTTTTCCAGGAAAGCCTCCCGGGTGCCGCGGATGACCGTGCCCATCTCGACCAGTGCATCGACTGAGCGCAGATCGTAGTTCTCATTCATGATCGGCTTTGTCTGGTAGATCAGGGCATCTGCCCACATGAACAGATCGGCGTTCTCGGGTGGAATATCGGATGGATTGACATTGACATGGTTGAACTCACACGAGGGCAGTGCGTCCGACAGCCTCAGATGAGCGATGAAGTCCTCCCGCAAGGCGCGCCGCCTGACCCCGGTATCCAGGTCTTCGGCAAACACAGCAAATCCACCCGGACCGAAATAGACATCTCCGCCTCCCAGGTCAAGCCGGAAGGATGTATCCCTGCCGTAGAGGGAACGAGGCCGGGGTAGTTTCGATGGCTCTCTGCACGACATCGCGTGGCATTTTAACCATTGAAGTTGTCCTATCGACTTTGCAGCCGGCTTCCTCCAGCAACCCAAGACACTCGGCGTGGAGAACTCTCACGCCACATTCCTCTAGAATACGGCTGGATTCCAGGTCGATCAGTTCTGCTTCATCCGCAGAAAGAGTTTCAAAGTAGCTCGGTTTCATTTTAGATCCTCATCTTCCTTACAATCTGCAGCCTGGTTTGAGCTGCGCAGGATGGCAGCCTCCCTCCCGGGAGGGCACAATACCCACAAGATCTTCAAAGTCTCGCTGCCATTGTTGATAAGCTGGTGCGGCACATCTGGAGGTCCCCACACGGCTGTATCTGGGGACAGCTTTTCTTCCTCGTCCCCGACCCGCATGACGCCGCTCCCCGAGCAGACGAAGAAGAGCTCCCCTTCTGCATGCCCGTGCACTTCAGATTTTCCACCCGGCGGCAGGATGCTAAAACCGGCAGCCAGTGATTCCAAACCAGGGTGCAGCAGCGGAGAGAGCAGCACCTTCAACGTACGCTTGAATGGCTCGGCAATCTCCATACCCGGTGCGTTGTCGCCACGCGCGATGATCATGTCAGGCCTTTTACTTCTTCTGAAACCTCGGTGATGGATTCGTCCAGCGTACGGACGAGAAAGCCGATCTCTTCGTGGCTGATGGTTAGCGGCGGGCAGATCAAGACCCCGTCGCCTCTTTCGCCGTCCGCACAGCCGCCCCTGACCGGGTAGACGATGAGCCCCTTTTGCATGGCATTATCTACAACCCGCATAGCGATATTGTGCCCGAAAGCGAACGGCGCCCGCGAGCCTTTATCCCGGACGAACTCCAGCCCCCACATCAAGCCCAGGCCGCGCACATCACCCACCAGCGGATGCCGCTCGGCAATCGCCCGCAGACCTTCTCCTAACCGATGCCCCTTTTCCGCTACACCTTCGATCACACCGCGCTGATCCATGTAGTCCAGCACCGCCAATCCCACAGCCGCCGTAACGGGATGTGCATTGTACGTGTGCCCACCAATATAGGGCAATTTTGAATCGCCGAATGCTTTAAACACTTTGTCGCTTACCAGTATGGCGGAGAGCGGGGCGTACCCGCTGGATAATCCCTTCGCCAGCACAACCAGGTCCGGCTGTACTTTCCAGTGCTCGATGGCGAGGAAAGTCCCGGTGCGCCCTACGCCAGCCATGATCTCATCTGCGATCCACACGACGTTGTACTTGTCGCAAATTTCTCGGATCATGGGGTAGTATTCCGGCACGGGGGTCACACCACCTGCCGCCGCTCCCACGACCGTCTCGCAAACGAAGGCGGAAATATTTTCGGGTCCCTCCTGGATAATCACCCGCTCCAAATCTCTGGCGCAAAGGATGCCACAGGTTGGGTAGTTCGACTCGAACGCGCAGCGATAGCAGTTTGGCGGGACGATATGCGTCACGTCGATCAGCATCGGTCCGCTGATAGACCGGCGGCTGGGGGTGCCTCCGATGGCATCTGCCGCCAGCGTATTGCCGTGAAAACCCTGCCACCTGGAGATCAGCCGGAACCTTGAGGCGCGCCCTTCATAAACATGGTATTGCCGGGCGATCTTAAGGGCGTTTTCGATGGCTTCTGAGCCACTTGAGCACAACATGACCCGCTTGTAAGCCTCCGGAGCCCGGGCAACGAGCTTATCACACAAGTCCAGTGTGGGCTGGTTGAGAAAATGCTGGGGCGGCGCGTAGGCAATTTCCGCAGCTTGCTTGCTCATCGCCTCGCCGATCTCCTTGACACCGTGCCCAATAGCGCTCACGTTAGCGCCGGCGCACGCATCCATATACCGCTTGCCTGAGTTGTCGTATACCCATACCCCCTCGCCCCTCACCGCCAGGGGGTAGTCTCGCGTCAGGTCTCTGGCAAAAAAGTGGTGGACATCAAGCTTCATGTCATTATCTCCACGTTTGATCTCCTGGGCTAGAACTTACGCGACCACTCCTTCGGCCAACGCTCGATGACAACTTTTTTCTGGGTAAAGAAGTCGATGGCATCCATCGCCTGCCCGTGCAGGTCGCCGAAGAAGCTGTCCTTCCAACCGCTGAAGGGGAAATAGGCGATGGGAGCAGCCACGCCGATGTTGATGCCGATGTTGCCGGCGTCGGTCTCGTTGCGGAACTTGCGCGCCGCCGAGCCGCTGCTGGTGAACAGGCATGCCATGTTGCCATACTTGCCGCGGTTGACCAGCTCAATCGCCTGTTCAACCGTATCGACATGCAGCAGGCTGAAGACCGGACCGAAGATCTCCGTTGCTGCCACCTCGCTCTCCAGGGGCAGGTCGCTGAAGACGGTAGGGCGCAGGAAGTTGCCCTGCTCGTAGCCCGGGACGACAGCCCCGCGGCCATCCACCACCAGCTCCGCCCCATCCGAGAGCGCCTTGGCAATCAAGCCCTCGATACGCTGCTTGCTGGCGGTGGTGATCACAGGTCCCATCTGCACACCATCCTCTAAGCCGTAACCCACCACGCGCTGGCGAGCAGCAGCCGCAATTGCCTCGGTGAAGGGACCCGCAGCCGCGCCGACCGTGATAGCAGTGGACGCCGCCAGGCAGCGCTGCCCGGCGCAGCCGAAGGCGCTGTCGGCGATAATGCGCGTGGATGTCTCCAGGTCGGCGTCCGGCAGGACCACGATGGGGTTCTTGGCGCCTCCCTGGCACTGGGCGCGCTTGCCGTTGGCTGTAGCCCGGCTGTAAATGTAGCGCGCAACAGCAGTTGAGCCAACGAAGCTGAATGCGCGCACCGCGGGGTGATCCAGCAAAGCATCGACGGCGAGTTTGCTACCATTCACCAGGTTGAGCACACCCTTGGGTAGCCCTGCGGCTTCCAGGATTTGGAAAACGCGCTGCATTGTGAGCGGCACGCGCTCGGAGGGTTTGACGATCACCGTGTTACCGCACGCCAGGGCATAGGGCAGGAACCAGAACGGGATCATGCCCGGGAAGTTGAAGGGGGCAATGATAGCGCATACGCCTACCGGCTGGCGTAGCATCAACTCGTCGATCCCTGGGGCAATATTTTCTGAGATTACGCCCTGCATCAAGGTGGGGATGCCGCAGGCGACCTCAACATTTTCGATGGAGCGCAGGATCTCGCCGCGTGATTCATCCAGCGTCTTGCCGCATTCCATCGTGATCAGGCGCGAGAGCCCTTCTCTGTTCGCCTCCAGCAAGCCCTTCATGCGGTACAAATATTGGGCGCGATCTGCGGGTGGGGTTTGCCGCCAGGCAGGCAGGGCAGCCTGAGCAGCCTCCACGGCGCTGCCCACGACGCCAGCCGGAGAGAGCGGGACGCGCCCGAGAAGCTCTTGGGTGGCAGGGTTCACTACGTCCAGCAGCTCAGCACTTTCTGCGGATTGCCATTCGGAGTTCCAGTAATTCATCAATGGTTTGGGTGTCATCAGTTCAGCTCCATGATTAAGATTAGGCAGGATGGTCGCCGGTTATTTGCTTTTTACGTCTGGGTTGGGGATCATGAAATCTCGGATCAGGTTCATCAGGTCGTGGTATGAGCTGATGAAGGCGCGCAGCGTCCGCGCGGTGGCGCCAAAGTCATCGAATTCATCTATCGAGAGCCCATCCGGCTCGTAAGCCCGGCGGAAGTCGGGGATCAGGCGGTACATCGTCTCGACGATGTGCGGCTCCACCGGATTCTGCATGCGCTCGATGACCGCAATGTCGGAGGCGTTGAAAAGAGTTTGCCATTCGAAGGGCAGGGTCATGGACAGGTCGCCACCGATCAGCTCCGACCAGTGCATAGGGTGGCGGATGGCGGCGCTGAGGATGCGAGCGCGATAGCCTCTCTCCTGGAAAATGCTGTAAATGCGCTTGATGCATGCAAGACCGGCCCAGTTCAGGTAGCCGGGATCGATGGCGATGTTATCCCGCTTTGCCAGTACGTGCATCCAGTCGTCCAGTCGCCCGACCATGCAGACGCTGACCGGGCTCATCTCCCCGGTACTAAGCCCTTCAGCCTCTCTGCGGTGCAAACCACGCTCGACGGCTTCGGCTACAGCGATCGCTTGAGGCACGGTGAAGGATACAGTGGCGGTAATGTTGATGCCGCGATAGGTAGCCTCTTCGATTGCAACAATCCCCGCCCTGGTTACCGGGATTTTCACCTGCATGTTAGGCGCCAAGCTGTCGAAGTACAGGGCTTGCTGTACGATCAATTCGGCATCCCGGTAGAACTGCGGGTTGGTCTGGATAGAAATACGTCCTTTCTTGTGTTTCTCTCGCTCGAACACCGGGAAGAGCAGGTTGGCGCCGTTGGTTGCCAACTCCTCGACAATTTTCCAGGTTATTTCCACTTCAGACCAAGCGGGATTCTCGTGGATGATCTGGTAAATACGGTCTTTCCACAGGTGGATTTCTTTCTTGAGCACATAATAGACAATGGTGGGATTGGTGGTCGCTCCGACTGCCCCGTTTTCGATGGCGTCGGTCAGTTCCTGCACAGAGCAGAGAATCGTTCCAGTAGTTCGTCGGAGTGGTCAGCGCCATTTGGTGGAGTGGGCATTTATAAGTGGTCAATGTCGATTGTCCTCCTGATCAATTGGGTCCCTGGTAACCCAGCTGACGAGAGATCTGTTTGGCAGCGGCAATCACCATCTCCGCCAGCACGTTGATGCGCACCGGGTCATAACGGATGGATAAGCCGCTCAAGCTGATAGAAGCTGCTACCTTCCCGCTGTGGTCATAAACCGGCGCACCCACCGCGGCGATGCCCGTGACCACATCGTTCATGCTGACGACAAATCCTCGCGCCCGGGTCTGTTTTACATCTTGCAGCAGGCTTTCGAGCGTGGCGATAGTGTCTGGAGTGCTGGCGGGTAAGCCGCTGCGGACAGCGTAAGCGGTTATCTGCCCGTCATCCATGCCGCACAGCAGGGCGCGTGGCGCTGCGCCGCAGTGCAGCGGCTGCCTGCCGCCCACGCGCAGCGAGAATATGTTGACCTGGTGCTCCGCCTCCACACGCTCGATGCACACCGCCTCGTCGCCTTCCCGGATGCACAAGAAAGCCGCTTCGCTGGTCTGGTCTACCAGGCTGCGCAGGGATGGCAGCGCCAACTTGCGCACCTCGAGCTGGCTCTGGAAATAGAAGCCCAGCTCAAAAGCGCGCACGCCCAGCCGGTACTTGCGGCTCTCGACCGCCCGCTCGACATAGCCGCGTTTCCTCTAAAGTTGCCAGCAGCCGGTAAGCAGTAGCTTTGTTCAGTTGGAGCAGGTTGGCAATTTGGGTGAGCCCCAGCTCGGGTCCATGCCTGGGAAATACTTCCAGCAGGTCCAGCGCCCGCCAGACAGATTGCACGCTGCCGCTGGCAGTTTGCTGTTCTTGCGGGCTGGGTGAGGGGCTGTTCGTAGGTTGTTTCACATTACGAACCAATGGTTTGCTTTATGGATATTATAACCCAAATCCGGGTACATCCACGGCAATTCCCACCGAACCAGATGATTTATTGCGGAACATCTTTCTTCATGGGTATAATCGCCTCGATCCTATCTCGTTTTATTTATCTATTCCTCTCGGGAGGTAAAAAATGAGCTCTAATAGCGGTTTGAAAGTCGGCGTGGCGGGGACGGGCTTTATCGGTCCGGCGCATGTCGAAGCGCTGCGGCGCCTGGGTATCGAGGTCGCCGGATTGAGTGAGATCGATCTGCAGCGCGGGCAGGAACGGGCAGCTGCGCTCAAGATCGGCAAGGTTTATCCCACTTTCGGAGAGATGCTTGCCGATCCGGCCATTGACGTCGTGCATATTACTACGCCCAACTACCTGCATTACCCCCAGGTGAAAGCCGCCTTGCTGGCGGGCAAGCATGTCATTTGTGAGAAACCTCTCGCCATGGATTCGCACGAAGGCGGAGAGCTGGTGGCGCTTGCCAAGCAGAGGGGTCTGGTGAATGCCATCAACTTCAACCTGCGCTTTTACCCGCTCTCCCACCAGGCGCATGCCATGCTCAAATCTGGGCAGCTCGGCGAGGTCTATATTGTCCAGGGCTCTTACCTGCAGGATTGGCTGCTGTTTCCTACCGACTGGAACTGGCGCCTGGAGCCCGGTCTGGGCGGCGATATGCGCGCCGTGGCAGATATCGGCTCACACTGGCTCGACCTGGTGACTTTCATCACCAGCCTGGACGTGGAAGCGGTGTGCGCCGACTTTCACACCTTCATCCCTGTGCGCAAGAAGCCCGGGCGCGCCCTGGATACCTTCGGCGGCAAGCTGCAGACAGCCATGGAATATGTAGAGCAGCCCATTCACACCGAAGACTACGCCACGGTGCTGTTGCGCTTCAAGGGCGGGGCACGCGGCGTATTCACCGTATCGCAGGTTAGCGCCGGGCGCAAGAACCGGCTTTTCTATGAGATCAGCTGCGCGAAATCTGCCTCACCTGGGACTCCGAGCGTCCCAACGAGCTATGGATCAGTCATCGCGAGCGTCCCAACGAAGTATTACTCAAGGATCCCTCCCTGCTGGATGCGGAGGCGCGCCAATACGCCTCCTATCCCGGCGGGCATAATGAAGGCTTCCCGGATACGTTCAAGCAGCTTTACTCGGCGGTTTACCGCTACATTGAGGCTGGCGACCAGCGCGGCGAGCCAGACTTCCCCACTTTCGCCGACGGGCAGAAGGAACTGCTGATCGGTGATGCCATCCTGCAGAGCGCCAGGGGCGCGGGCTGGGTGACGCTGTGAGTTCGATGATCTGATCTTTACGATGCTCGGCTTTCTTTGCTGAAAATCGGGTGCAAATCGCTTGATAAGGAGACATGCTATGAAATTGGGTTTGATGACTGCTGCGTTTCCAGGACAGTCCCTAGAAGAAGTGGCTTCTTGGGCTTCGGGCAATGGCTTTGAGATGTTGGAGCTGGCTTGCTGGCCGGTTGGCAAAGCCGACCGCCGCTATGCCGGCGTCACCACCATCGATGTCAATGATCTTAACGCCGCCGGGGCAAAAAACATCCTTGCCACGATGCAGAAATATGGTTTAGAGATCTCCTCCCTGGGGTACTATCCCAATGCGTTACACCCCGATCCCGAGCATCGCGAGCTGGTGATCGGGCACCTGAAAAAGGTGATTGCCGCCGCTGAGATGTTGAAGGTGCCCGTGGTTGGCACTTTCATCGGGCGCGATCAGGACAAGACTCAGGAATACAACCTGGAGCAGTTTGCGAAGATCTGGCCGCCGATCGTCAAATTTGCCGCCGACCACGGCGTCAAGATCGCCATTGAGAACTGCCCCATGATCTTCTCCAACGATGAATGGCCCGGCGGCGTCAACCTGGCAATCTCTCCTGCCATCTGGCGCAAGATGTGGGAAATCATCCCCAACTCGAACTTCGGCTTGAACCTCGACCCCTCGCACCTCATCTGGCAGTTCATCGATCCGGTCCGCGTGGTCTACGAATTCAAAGAGCGCATCTTCCACGTACATGCTAAGGACTTGCGCATCGATTACGAGCAGCTCTACCAGCGGGGCGTCATGTCGCTGGGTATGGGTTGGCAAATTCCGCGCCTGCCCGGGTTGGGCGATGTCAAATGGGGGCAGTTCATCAGCGCCCTGTACGGCGCAGGCTATGATTATGTCGTCAGCATCGAGCACGAGGATCGCGCGTTCGAGAAGACCGATGAGCTCGTCAAGCGCGGTTTCCTGATCGCCCACGACACGCTCAGACCCTTAATCCACTAAACTGTGCACTTGCCTGGATCGGGCGGCAGGCTCCGATCCAGGCTTTTTTTATTGGGTTCTGGCAGCCAGGCGCTTCGCCCGCAGGGGGGCAAGGGAGAACGCCAGCAGCATGCTCAGGATGATCAACACTCCGCCCAGCCATTGGGTGGGCGTCAACCTCTCCCCCAGGAACAATATTGACCAGGTGATCGTGAACAGCGTTTCCAGTGGTGAAAACAGCGACATCTGGAAGCTGCCGAAACCGCTAACGGCTTTGAACATCGCCAGGCGCGCCAGGTAGGTGCCCACCAAAGTCATGAAGATCAACGCCAGCCAGCTCTGCCAGCCGGGAAAGCTCCATTCAGCCCCTTGCGCCAGCCAGAATGATGACGCTACGACGGTTATGGTGATCGCGGTATAGAAAGATATGGTCATGCTCGAGTAACCAGGCAGGTACCACTGCACGATCACCAGGGCGAGGGCAAAGGAGGCGGCAGCCAGCAAGACCAGGATCACGCCGAGGGCATCGATCTTCCTCCCGGCACCACCAGCAGGTAAACCCCGGCAATGCCCAGGAGAATCCGCACTGCGCCGCGCAGGGTAAAGCGTTCGCCACGCAAAGCCAGGATGCACAGCACCGCCAGCGGGTAGACGGTGAAGATCATCGCTGAGATCGATGCGCTCATGCAACTCAAGCCCCAAAAATACGCCAGGGTCGATAATCCGTTGATTGTCCCGGCCAGCAGGCAGATCGCCAACCCACGCCGATCGATAATGAGCTGGTCTCGCCACCACAAACGCAGCGTGACGGCGAGCAGCAGGGCGGTCATCAAGTAACGGACGACCAGCATTGTGGTCGGGCTCATCCCATCCGCATATAAAAAGCGGGCGATGGGCGAGCCGGTGCTGTATGCCAGTGTCGCCAGGAAAGCCATGAGCCAGGCTAATCGGTTAGGATTTATGCGCCTGTGAAATGCGTTTCTACATCGATTTCAACCACCACTAATCGATCCTTTACCCAGGTTAACCGTGTGCATTGATCTAATCACCTGGTGATACTGGGAAGATATACCTTTTCCTGTATCTGATAGGCAATCTTCAAGTTGGGCTCATATTCTTCAAGTTCCGTATAGCCGATCAGGCTTGAATCATCCTTGCTGAGAGCCAAGTCCACCGCATAACCGGTGTCGATGTCCCTGCCGTCGGCTTTATCGAATTCCCATACACCGGGGGTACCGCCGGTGCGCTCCGCAGGATAGAGTACGCCGACCTGATAATTCGCCGAAGTCGGCCAATTTAATGCGATCACCGGGTAGTCGAGTGAATTGACTTTCAGAGAGAAATTTCCATAGGGTGGGTTTGTTTGACCGTCCCAGGCAAGTGTGGAACACTGCCAGCGATTTACTAGAACCATGCCAAAGTAATCATAGCCGCAGTTGCCGCCGATGCCGACAAATGTAGCGTAAAAGATTCTGGTATGTCCAAACTCATTGTGTGTCTTCATAATGATGTGGGGTGAAGCCGGACCAATGGCCATATCCAACAGGATTGGATCATTCGCGCCCAGATAAAAATCATTGTCCGTAGATGATGACTTAATTGTGATGCAGCGCCAGGTGTTGCCACCAGGCCCGCAGTTGGCATGGGCAGTGTTGGGATACGCATAGATCACGCTCTCGTTCCCACCCTTGAAAAAGCTAATCCTGGGGTCGCCGGAATTGTTGATCACAATCTGGATACTAGAAGAGATAAAATTTGGGGAGCTACTCTCATAAATAATATCGCACTGGAATTGGGTGCCTACCTCATTCGTACAAGGATCCGTAGGCGAGCCGCCGGTTTGCTCGTGAGCATACACCACTCGATACTCCCCTCCAAACTGGAGTAACGCCACCATATGCGGGTCGCCATAGTCATCGAAGACGAAGACAGGTGGGGCGGTCATGTTCCAAACCGTATGGGGCTCATCATATATACTCGAATTGAATATCTCGACATTTGAGAGGTGGTCAGGTAAGCCAGGTCATTTCTATATTTTTCCGCAATTAAGTAATATCTCGAGAAAAAGGTATCTTCGAGATATACCCGATCTTGAAGGAGTCCCGAAAGTTATGGACAGCTATCCGGCTGGTATATCCATCATCCGATCCCTGGCCAA
>CAVOPW010000023.1:0-157097 GCA_963698225.1 uncultured bacterium | reverse complement strand
CGTTGGGAATTACGTGGACGCTGTCGTGCTGGGTGCCCATGAGGAACTTGAGTTTGGTGGCAGTGACAATCACCAGCTGCGACATTTTGAGCAACTGCTTCTCGAGAGATTCCACGGTAGCGCGCCGGACCAATCCCTTGGCGGCGGCGAGGTCGTCGACCTTTTCGTAAAGGACTTTTTTGCTGCCGAGGATGCGAATCGCCAGGTGTGAATAAGGGACATACGAATAAACCAGTGAGTCTTTGATGCCGAGCCGGCGCGTTGTCCAGCGCAGCCACAGACCCAGAATCACGTTGTTGATCACCGCGACCGGTCTGGCCATCTGGTGGAACGGCAGCAGCAAAGGCGGAGTGGCGACGAAGAGTTTGTCTTTTACTTTGCGCGGCTTCAGCAGGAAACGGAAGGGGCGCGCAAGCTGTCCGGAGAAGCGCTTGGCGTAGGTCAGCAGGTGCCACTGTGATTCGACATAGATGACGCAGTGGCCGTCATCGGCGAACATGTTCATGAAGCGTTGTTTGCGGGTCCATAGATCGCCGTAGTCCTGTGTGGAGAGGCAGACGATGGGGAGTTTATGTTCCTGTTGCTGTTTCATCGTTTCCTATCCCTGCTATAACCGGTCGAAGACAAAAATCGTGGTGGCAATACTGGCCGCGACGGAGGCTACGGTTGAGAATCCCTTTAGCCAGTCGCGCTCTTTGCGGACCTTCGTCGGAACAAAAATGGCGTCACCGAGGCGAACTTCTTTAGAAAGCGAACTTTTCCCGGAGACTATCGTGCCGTCAGCGCGGATCAGCTGGACATGCTTCTTGTCCGCATTGGGCAAGAAACCGCCGGCGCGCTTGACGTAGAAGTCGGCTTTTTTGTCGGTCTGATAGGCGATAGTGCTGATTGACGGCACGGCGCCGAGAACCTGGATGCCGGCCGGTTTGGAGGGGATATAGATCTGATCGCCGTCTTTTAGTTTGATGTCATAGCGCAGATCGCCGGACTTCAGCAGTTCGTCGATATGAACGACGATGCGATTCGACATGTTGTTGTCCCGCAGTACCGAGGATGAATCGATGCGAATCCGGCCCGAGTCGTCCTCGACCTTTTCGACGGAGCGATTTATCAGTTCATCTACACCGCGGCGCTTGAGATCAGCGATAATCGTACCGCGGGTAAACACCGTGCCGGTGGCGAAAGCATCATCAGTCAATCCACCGGCACGTTGTATCAAGGAGTAGAGGGAGTTGGTTTCACTTGAAATGACATATTTTCCCGGAAATTTGACTTCGCCTTCAACGGTGACGATATCGCGGTCTTCCCAACCGGGAATCTGGCGGATGAAAATCTTGTCGTTCTCAGAAAGCGATATGTCGCCGGAAGGTTCGTCGAGCGAGGCATAGTAAACCTCGCGCTGACCGTCCTGCATTGTACGGGCAAGTTCAATTCGCAGCGGATAAGCTGATTGTCTCAGGTTGCCGGCTTTGAACACCAGGTCGGAAACTTTCATGCCTTCGTAGTAGGAGTAGTCGCCGGGACGCGTCACCAGGCCGAAGATGGAAACGGTGCGTTTGGCGGTGACATCCTCGCGAGAGTAGGCGATCAACTTGTCGCCGGCGCGCAATGGCACTTCGATGTTTCCGGCAATTACCTGTTCGGGATCGACGGTGACCAGCGAAGTGTCGCGGCCGTTTTCACAGCGAAGAATATCTATTCTGCCACGGAAGGCATCTTCCTCGAGATCACAGCCGTTCTTGAACAATTGGGCGAGAGTCAGGCCATCCTGATATTGATAGAGTCCGGGATGGCGGAAGTGGCCTTCAAGTTGGACGACGTTTTGTTTATGATCATAGATTGACTCGATACTGACTTCGTCGCCGTCTTCCATGCGGAAGGCCAGGTCGGGCGAGGCTGCATCCTTGAGATTGAGATCGAGAACCTGATAGGCGTCGTTGGTAGTGACACGATCGACGCGAACTCTTTCGAGATAGGCGCTCGGCAGCGTTCCGCCGGCGAGTTCGATCATTTCGGTGATCGATTCGGTGCCGAGGATTTCGTAGATGGCGGGGCGCTTGATGGCGCCTTCGACTTTGACGCGTTTTCCGACGACATCGACGAAGACCACGTCACCCGACTGCAGGGAAACGCCGGCGACGTTTTTGCCGAAGAGAAGGAATTGATAGAGATCAATTGATGCGGTCTCGACGCCGGAACGAATGAGTTTAATCTTGCGAAGACTGCCGCGGTCGCTGGGACCGCCGGCGAGATAGAGCGCCGAAAACATCGTCGACAGCGAATTGACACTGTAAGAGCCGGGATATTTGACTTCGCCAAAGACGAAGACCTGAATCGATTTGAGTTTGCCGAGACTCAAGGTCATCTGGAAATCAGAAAATCCAGTTCCGAGCTTTTCGCGGAGGCGGCGTTCGGCCTGTTGGAGAGTTAGGCCCCAGACGGCGACCTCGCCGATTTTGGGAATGAAGACCGCGCCCTGGCGGTCAACGGTGAGATTGTATTCTTGTTCGACCTTGCCCCAGAGATTGACGATCAGATTGTCGCCGGATCCGAGTTTGTAATCCTCGGGAAGAGCGAGGTTTTGCGGAATTTCGTTGGTAGTGCCGCCGCGCGCGAACAGGTTGTAACCGAACAATTCGGTTTCGACGCTGTCGGGATGGGATGCCCGGGCTTGAATCTTGGACGGATCCTGTTCAAGCCGGGCGGTGGTGTCTGGCAGCAGATACGGGGATTGATATCGATCCAACTCCGTGGTGGATGCAGTTGGATATTTACGAATGAGATCGTCGTAGTTAACGCCGTCGCGCTTCGGGTAGTTTTGCGCGAGAGCTGATGCCGTCAGGATGATGCCTAAGACGACAGCTGGGAAAATTTTCATGTTCTCTCTCTCCTTGCGGTTCTTCCATGAACCGTTCAGGCAATTGCAATAGCAAGGATGATGCCGGAATGAAACAGTCGTATAAGTGGTTGAGGATAAGGGGATTATAAAGACAGGGATTTTGGGGATTTGTGGTAGTAGGGAATGTTTTTCTGGAGGAGGGGAAGGGAATGCCGGGGGCCCTCACCCCCGACCCCTTTCACGGTGGGAGAGGGGAGATTATCTTTAGTGGGCGGACGGGGCGACTTGCGAGGGAGTAATGTGGACTAAACACTTGACGAACTTTGCGTCGGGGCGTCTATTTTATGCAGGGTGCTTCGATAAAGTTGGGCATCTCGGGGGAAGAGCAATTGGCAATATCAAGATTTCCATAAACGGAAGTGAGCGAGAAGCTCAAGGGAGGTCGTGTGTGGATTTCTTGTGGTCAGTCAATCCTCTGAGGTGTGCGGGCGGTGACGCGTGACTGTCACTACATTGCGGACAAGAATGACACTCAATTGATAGAAGGTATTCGACGAGTGATTTTGAAAATGCTGGTGCGAATGGTCCCAGTGGTTTTGTTAGCGTGCATGATTGCTGGCTGCGATGTTGGAGAAAAGTCCTCGACCGTCAAAGGAAAGACTATAGACAAGACTAGCCAACTGCCAATCGACTCGGCTTGGGTGAATACAATTGATACCACTGATGGTGCAAGATACTCGAATGCGGAGGGCCTTTTCTCGCTCACAACCTTTGGAGAGATTCAAAAATTCTACGCCGGCAAAGAGGGGTATGAAACTCGATTGATCGAATTGTCAGATGACGCAAGAGATCACGAGAATGTACTCGTAGAGCTTGTGAGAAGTCAATCTTCACAGTAGGAGAGAAAAAGGGTATGAGAATCTCATTTGGACAATTAATTACCTGTTGCGCGCGAGCTACTCTGATTATTGGGTGTTTAGTGTTGGCAGTATTCCAATTGGCGTGCGAGAAGCCTGTCAATGGTGACTCAGTGATGGGAGTCGCCGGAAAAATCATCTCGAATGGTGACCTTGCACCGGTTGAAAGTGCTTCCGTGCGCTTGGTTACTGACAGATTCGACTTGCTGAAGTATTCAGATGCGAGCGGAGGATTCAACTTCGTAATCATTGGCAGCTCGGTTTTGAAGAACGCAGTAGTAATTGTGAAAAAGAGCCGGCTATGTCACCCTCGACACGGTGTTTGCCCATGTTGAGGGAGGAAACGCGTCCGGATTGATGTTAGAATTGGTGCCTCTGAAGTAGGCTGAATTGTGTATCGAAGGGGTTTGTTGCTGTGCGCGATCGTGGCCATGCTAATATTCGTTATTTTGCGAGGAGGAGACATGCTTCATCAATTGGTTGCAGGTATCAAGTTCGTTGCCAGGGGCGCACCGATCGCATTCGTCTTGGCACTCGTGTTAACAATTTCAGGCTGTCACGTTCCCCCCAAAAGCGATGGAATTGGGCGAGTCACGGATTAGCGCCATAACCTCCCGATAAATCGGGATCGTTGACGTGTACCCCACCGAACCGGTGGGTTAATTGATCTAAACGGCAAAACTCGCTGACCTACGCTTACTTGAAAGACATACCGGCTATCAAAGCAGTTGATATCAAATGTTCTAATCGACTATCTTCAATTGTGCACCTAAAACACTACGACCACGACGGGCGGGCGCGATTTGTGACATTCTGTACTAACCGTCGCTTGCCACTTCTTACCAATAATCTCTTTCGACGGATCACTCACGAAGAGATATTCGCATTTTGTCAAGCATCACAGACACGCTTGCTTGCTTATGTAATCATGCCCGAACATGTTCACTTGGTCCTTGCGCCGCCAGATACTCTCAAGCTCGGTTTTGCGATTGGCGAGTTGAAGCGCAGCATCGCCAAGCGCATTGTGCCAGTGCTTCAAGAAACCAACTCCAGCCTGCTTCAGTCACTCGCAGTTGAGCGGGGTGGAGAGAAACGTTTGGCGGTATGGATGAGGCGCTGCTATGATCATAACTGCCGGACTCGAAGACTCCGTATGGAAATGCGTCAACTATTGTCACTGGAATCCGGTCAAGAGAAAGTTGGTGGCGGCGCCGGAAACTTCGGAAATGGTCGAGCTATAAGTACTATCTTGAGATCCCCGACAATCTAATGGAAATTTGATGTGTCGGCTGGGGAGTGGGGACCTCACGTCTTCAAATGAAAAGTAAACTTGGGATTTGCCGCTTCGGTCATTAAACCCACCGGTTCGGTGGGGTACAATGTGTATACCAAAATGCCCGCCAAGCGTAATCAGTGGAACGCCTCAGGATGATTCGCGCTTCGAGGCCGAAGAACTAAAGCTTGACAAATATTGCTGCAAGAGTCCATACTTAATTAGAATAATTACATTCTAACAGTGGCGGGTCGATGATGAGTCCCGAAATTAACCTGTATGTTGCCTGGGGAGGAGTCTTTGTGGGATTCCTGGCCGGGATGATTCAGGGGATGTTCTTCCACGACGAGAATTGGCTCGGCGGGTATGGGTCGTGGCGTCGGCGGATGACACGTCTGGGGCACATTTCGTTTTTCGGTATCGCCATTGTCAATTTCGCGTACTTCTTCAGCATCAAGACCGGCGCCATGCCGGACCCGGGACAGTGGCCTTCGATTCTGCTGGTTGTGGGTCATGTGACGATGCCGCTCGTCTGCTATCTATCGGCATTTCGTAAACCAGTGCGTCATTTCTTCGCGGTACCGGTGGTGTCGCTGCTGTTAGCGCTGGTGATATTTTTCGTGAAGGGATTGGCTGTATGAGGATTGCCCTAATTGCCATGAGCGGGATTCGAGTTTGCGATGAGGAGCTGCTTCGTCTCGGGCTCACACTACCCGGATTTGTCGAGCGCAGTAAGATCATAGCATCGCTTCCGAGCCTCGGATTATTAACGCTGGCCGGAATGACTCCGAGCCGGCATGAAGTAAAGTACTTTGAGATCAGCGAACTTGCCGCAAGCTCGCGAACACGGGGAAGTGCCGGAAGGATTTGATCTGGTCGCGATCTCGAGTTACTCGGCGCAGATGAACGAAGCCTACGCGCTGGCTGATGAGTATCGCCACAAGGGGATCGCGGTTGTTTTGGGCGGCTTGCATGTGACGAGTCTTCCGCAGGAAGCGGCGCGACACGCGAATGCGGTTGTCATCGGTGAGGGTGAGATCGGTCTGGACAGAGCTGCTGGACGATTTTGAAGCAGGGAAGCTAAAGCCGCTCTATGACGGACGGGAGCGAGAATTCGATCTGGCGCAGGCACCGATGCCGGCATTTGAATTGTTGGCTCCGGATCGCTACAATCGGCTTACCGTGCAGACCAGCCGCGGCTGTCCGCATCTCTGCGAGTTCTGTGCCAGTTCGGTGCTCTTGACCAAGCAGTACAAGCAGAAGCCGGTGGCACGGGTGATTGCCGAGATTGACCGAATCCGGGCGATCTGGTCGCATCCGTTCATTGAATTTGCCGACGACAATTCGCTCGTCAATCGCACGTATTGGAAGGAACTGCTTACGCATCTTAAAGGGGCGCCATGTCAGGTGGTTTACGGAGACGGATATTTCGGTTGGTGATGATGACGAACTGCTGACACTAATGCGTGAGAGCGGTTGTGCGCAGGTTTTGATCGGTCTCGAAAGCCCGACACCGGCGTCGCTCTCCGGGTTTGGAGATTCGCGGCAACTGGAAGAGCAAGCAATGGCAGAAGTACGAATCAAAGATCCGCGCGATTCAGTCGCATGGGATCAGCGTCAATGGTTGTTTCATTCTCGGCTTAGATGGACATGATGAAAGCGTTTTTGACGATGTGGTGGAATTCGTCGAGAAGAGCGGGCTGCATGAAGTGCAGATTACCATTCAAACGCCATTTCCGGGAACACCGCTTTACGATCGCCTTGCCAAAGAGAAGAGACTGATCGAACCGGAGAATTGGCGCAAGTGCACGCTGTTTGATGTCAACTACGTGCCCAAGCAGATGACGGTAGAGAGGCTTGAACAGGGATTCCGGGAGCTCGCGGTCAGGCTGTACTCCGATGAAGCCTACCGCAGGAGGCGCGAGCGGTTCAAAGGAATGCTGAAAGCCGGTCGTGAGCCTAATTAACTTGTCGAAAAACCATTTTATCTACGCAAGGAGCGAAAGATGAAGAATGACATTTGGATCAAGGCGCTGTTTTATCTCGCCTTCGTTTATGATGCGGCTCTCGGAGTCGGTTTCTTACTGTTTCATTCCAACATTTTTGCGATGTTCGAGGTTGCGCCTCCGAATCATCCCGGCTATGCGCAGTTTCCCGGAGCCCTGCTGATTATCTTTGGCATGATGTACCTGCAGGTCGCCCGCGAACCGGTACGGTCAAGTAACTTGATTCCTTACGGCATGCTGCTGAAGGTTGCTTATTGTGCGATTGTCTTTGCCTACTGGTTCAGCAGTGGTATACCCGGCATGTGGAAGCCGTGGGCGATTATTGATCTGGTTTTTCTGGTGCTATTTGCGGTCGCTTACATGCAGTTGCGGAAGGTGAAGGCGCAAACCCTCAGGCGCACTCATTGGCAGCATGCATCGGCATGTCACTTGGGCTCGAGCGGGGGAAGATGTGGATCGGTTCCTTGAGCAGAGCTTGGGCGGAGCCGGTTGCAATGATATTGTCGCCCTCCATGACTGAAATAGTGAAGTCAGACACTGTATTTCCATCGTTGATTCCAATTGCGGTTGTCGCCTGACCAAACTGATTGGTAATCAACTCGGACGGAGCCGTGTAGCGGTCCCCTGCCGTTGACCGCGAACTTGACCAGCTTGTTATCACCAGAAGTCCATGTGCCGTTGGTGATGTTCCACAAGCGTACCGGGAAAATGGCAGTGCCACCCGCGGGAACATAGACCGGTGATTGGAATTGGAGGAACCATTGATTTGTGCAGCTCATTCGGCGATTTGTTGCTGCTGCAGGAGGGGCAGTCGACCAGCAATTCATCGCGCAGAGTTTCGGAGCCCGTAAAAAGAGAAGACGTGTGGGCATAGTAACAGAGAATGTCCAGATCATTGAGAAAGTTCTCGTCGAATTGCGTGGTTTGACTGCCGACCTGCTGGCTGAAGACGCTGTAAAGCGGCGGTGTGTTGATATCGAGATCGAACTTGGTGGCGAAGGTGGTGCCGCCGGTGAAGCCGTCGCCGTTGAGGTCGTAGCGGGAAAGGTCCTTGGCACCACCATTACTCAGTCGCTCATTCTCAAAGAAAGCAAATCGATCGAGCAATAACTGGATGTCGTGTTCGTCAAACACGCCGTCACGCCCCGGCTGTCCGTTAGCAGCAGCGTCGGCAACATCCAGAAGCTCCAGACGCATTGCCGCCGTGAAGATATCCTTGTCCAGTGACAGCACGGCACGGTAGGCATCGACTTGCCCGTTTAACGTTACTGGCGAGGATGATGTCACGAATTTCCGTGACTGTCAAGAGCGGGTTGAGATTCCAGAGATAGGCGGCCAAGCCCGCGACTTGCTGGGTCGCCATCGATGTGCCGGTGTAATAGGCGCTCGTACCGCTGCACTCGGTAGAAATGTTGGGACAGATAGTTGGGATCGGTTATGACGCACGGGCCGAATACCAGTTCCCGACGCAATGGACGTCCGGCTGCTTTGTTCGATGTTGGGAACTCGCCGCCGACTTCATAGTTCGAACCGACAATGATGACGTTCTCCAGAGGCAGGAGCGCTTCGGGAGCCTTGATTTGCATCAGCGTAACCAACTTATTGAGCAAGCCTGTCTGATCGGGTGTTAAGCTGCTCGCCTTCCAGCATCTCCGAGGGTTCATAGAAGCGTGTCGCGGCGCAGAACGGTGACGCGAAACTCGCGATGCCGCCGTCGCCCTGGGTCGTTCCGGCGTTGCCGGCGGCGGTGGCATGCACAAAATCAGTCTGTCGGCTGGCCACCAAGAATCGCCATTGCAGCATGTCAACTGGTGCGCTTGAACTTGTCCATGTCCTCAAATTTGGGGTCATTGTATCCGAGACTTGTATTCAGGACAAAGTGCCCACCGGGCAAACTTTCACCAATGCTGATAGTCAACCCGTGGAGTATGTCAGTAAAGTCCCAGCCCCCGATGGGCATGGACATGAGATCGAGATGAGCAGCGGCGTCGGGATGCGTGCCGGTGGCGCCCTGGGCGTCGAAATTCGCTCCGAGAATCCCGCTGACGTGGAAACCGTGATTGCCAGAGTAATAGTCGCCGAAAGCATCAATCGTTGCGTCGCCGCCGGGTACGAAGCGTTGCGCGCTGATTTCCGGACTGGGAGAGAGAGAATAATACTTGTCCGGCACGACTACGCTGACTTTCTGGCCGGCCGGAATCATCTCTTTGAAATTCCACGCCGCCGGCATTTTCATTCTAATCAAGTGACCGAGGTTGTTATCGGCGGGACCTCCCGGAGTCATTGCCGGGCGCATTGACGGGACGGTGGTCGTCACCACCAAAGAGTCATTGCCGGGAGCAAACGCCGGAAACACATAGGCAAAGGCGCTCGAGGGTGCCATCAAAGCGGCAAGACTATCGGCGGAAGCACGGTTGAACAGACGTGGCACCATCAGTGAAACAAAGGGAATGCCTTCAACCATGCTGGAAATCCGGGCATTAAATTGATTCAATGCAGCATTAACACTGCCAATGGTCGCGGCCGGATCTATGATTGCTTCGAGTTTGGTTCGGATGAAGCCACTGGAGTCGACGTCGTCTTCGTCGGCGGCGATTGGGAACAGATCCGTCGTGGCGTTCAGCGCCAGGGAGTCGGGATTGCCGACCAACAGAACACCCTTCCACTGCGGGCCAGCACACGGCGCCGGGCCGGAGGCGAAGATGTAATTGACCATGAAGACGGCATCGACAATGTCGGTCTGGCCGTTGCAGTTGAAGTCGCCTTGAGCGTCATCCACCGGGCGGCACCGCCGGCGAAAATGTAGTTGATGAGATAAACGGCATCAGCGATATCGATCTGTCCCGATGCGTTGGCGTCGCCACAGACAGCGGCTTGGCAACGGGGGTGTAAATGACGACCACTAGAAGGAGCAAGCCAACGAGCGCTGTTAGTATGCGCGAGCGTAAGGCGGCGGATACGGAAATCAATTTTGCCTCCCAAGAGATCAGGATCTGCACCAAAAGAGTGCATGGGGTTTGGAACTATTATCACCCAAAATATCATGAATCTCATTCTTGGCAAGCGGAAATTGACAACATGGAACCATTAATATGTGTTTAAATCAAGAAAGCAGCATCGATTTTGACTCATAAGGGGGAGCGAGAGCGCTGTTTACTTCAGATTTTTGCATTCCTTAAGTGATTGGCAAGAATCCCACAGCAAGGGGACTGTTGAAAAACTCAGACTTTGTCACTCTGAGCCGCTGCGCAGGCGAAGAATCTGTAAGTTGATCAGTAACAAAGGGAGCAGATCCTTCGCTTCGCTCAGGATGACAGTATTGGGGACTTTTTCGACAGTCCCCAAGCCGTGGGAGACCCAACTCAAAATCAACTTGTGGGTCAGCCTCGTCTCCTTGTCCCGGCAAGGCAAACGGCAAGAATCCCACAGCCCCGCAAGCGGGATCTTCGACGCTGTGGCGCCCCACCTCGAACTCAACTTGTGGGACGCCTCGGCAGACTTATGCGACGATTGTTTGACCATTTCCGACGCTCCTTAACTCACGTTTGAGCAATGCTGCAGCCATTTCCGAGCGTAACCCGGCGAATTTTGGACGCAGGGCCGGCAGATTGAGGTCGTCAACCTTGACCGGCTGGACGAGAGAGTCATCGGCGCCGATGCGTTTGGCGATCTTGAGAGCAAATTCGTAGCGCGAGATGTATTCAGGTGGTGCGAGGTGGAGAATTAGGGGGACGTCCTTGAGATCCAGAAGTTCACTATAGCCGCCGCCAGTCGGTGACTTCGGTGGGATTGGCGAACAAGTCATCGGCGGCCGGATAGGTCTCTTTGGCTTGGAGAGCCCGGGCAATGTTTGCGGCAGTGTTGTTCTTGGCCGACGGACTGCTTGAGTAGAGCGCGCACACCCGCAGGATTATCGCGTCCACTCCCGATTCGATGATCCGCTCTTCGGCAACGCGTTTGCTGGTGCCGTAGATATTGATTGGGTTCGGTTTCCATTGTTCCGTCGGCGGGCCATCGTTGCCGTCAAAGACATAGTCGGAGGAAATCTGCAGCAGCCGGAATTTTGCCGATCCCGCCGCTACAAGCAGATTCTCGACGATATCGACATTACCTTTCTGGACGTAGTCATGATCGCTTTCGCAGCGGTCAACGGAAGTCGCTCCGGCGGTGTTGATGACGACGTCGAACTTCTGATCCTTGAATAGCTGGAGCACCGAATCGCGGTGGCTCAAGTCAATCTTGACCGAGCGGCCGCAGCCGAAGGGGAGATTGCGTTCATTGGTCTGATAGGTCGCGACGACTTCGTGCGTGCGGCACAGTTGCCTGACCAATGCCGAGCCGAGCAGGCCCGATCCGCCGGTAACGAGGACTCGTTGGCTCATTACTGCTGGTGGTAGTGACTTTGCTCGAACGACTGTGCTTCATTGCCGCCAAGACGTTCAAAGATTCTGGGGTTGTCGAGATACCATTTTACGGTCGACTCCAGGCCGCTGCGCAGGTCGCGTTGTGTCAGGGCGCCGTAACGCGCGATGAACTTGCTGGAGTCGATCCAGTAGCGGCGATCATGTGCGGGGCGGTCGGCAACGTGGTTGATGGGTGAGCGCCCGCCGGTGAGTCGAATCAAAGCTGTCGACGACTTCGAGATTCGTGTACTCGGAGGTACCGCCGATATTGAAAATCTCCCCGGCGGGGAAGTCGGCGATCAATTTGAGCAGTGCCGAACAGAAGTCATCGACATGCAGCCAACAGCGCTTCTGCAAGCCGTCGCCGTAGACCGGCAGTGGTTGTCCCTGCTGCAGGAGATGGATGAAGTAGGGGATCAGCTTTTCGGGAAACTGCCTCGGGCCATAGTTGTTGGTAGTGCGTACAATGGCGACATCCTGGCCAAAGGTCCGGATTGCCGCCTGCACCAGCAGATCAGCAGCGGCCTTGCTGGCGGCATAGGGGCTCGATGGCTTGAGCTGTGCTTCCTCGGTGAAGCAGTCGCTTCGCCTGCCGGGCCGTAAACCTCATCGGTGGAAATTTGCAGAAATGGCACGTTGAATTCGCGGCAGAGTGCCAGCAACACGTCGACGCCGACGACATTGGCCCGTACGAAGCTCGAGTATTGTACAGCGAGCGGTCGACATGGGTCTCGGCGGCGAAGTTGATGACCAGATCGTAGCTGTTGTGGAAGACTTCGCGCATGCCTTCGTACTCGGCGATATTGCGCAGAAAGAAGACGACCCGGCGATTGTCGAGCAGGTCACCGAGATTGTCGGTGTATCCGGCATAAGAGAGGGCGTCGGCGACGGTGATGCGTGACTGCGGTTTTTGTTCCGCCAAAGCACGGACAAAATTCGAGCCGATGAAGCCGCAGCCGCCACAGACAAGGATGGAGGAATCAGCCATCGAGGCGTGCCCAAGTGTAGGGAATCTTCTTGTCGTGCGGATCGAGGCGGAATTCATCCGGGCTGGTGGGCTTATAGACCTCGGTCGGGATATTCAGCACGATGCACTCGTTGATGCCGATATTCTTGAAGCCGTGGTAGACGCCCGGCGGAATTTGCACCAGCATGCGGTTTTGATCGCCGAAGAACAGTTCATTGATTTCGCCGTAGGTTGACGAATGTTCGCGGGCATCATACAGCACGAATTTCACGCGGCCGATAATGACGCACATCTGATCGGACTGGCTCTTGTGCATGTGCCAGGCCTTGATCACTCCGGGGTAGGAGGTCGTGACATAAGCCTGGCCGAACTTGATGAAGAGATCATCGTCGGCGCGGAGGACTTCAAACAGATTTCCGCGTTCGTCGCAGTTGACCTTGAGATGTTTGATTTTTACGCCATCAATCATGAATTTCACCTTTTCCGAAAGATTTTCTACGCATTTCCTTTACCAGTCCGGTCGCGCGAGACAATGACTCAAACGTTCCGGCATCACTCCACCAGCCGGTAGAGATTGATATCCGCAGGCCGATCGACGGAGGTAGTGGTTGGAGACATCTGTGATTTCATATTCGCCGCGCGCCGACGGTTTCAATGCTGATATTACGTCAAAGACCGAGTGATCATACAAATAAACTCCGATTACCGCAAAATTGGATTTCGGCTGTTTCGGCTTTTCCTCGATGGCAATCAACCGTTTGTCGGAGCCGAATTCAGCGACGCCGAAACGGTGGGCGTCGTCGACCTCTTTGAGGAAGAGATAGGCCCCGAGATCACTTCCGGCAAACTGCTGTACCTGTGGACGGATATCGTCCTCGATAATGTTATCGCCCAGGATCGTACAAAAGCGGTCATTGCCGACGAAGGGCCGGGCGAGGGAGAGAGCGCTGGCAATGCCGTCTTCGCCTTCCTGGTATGCGAAGCGGATTCCGTTGAGTCCGAACTCTTTGCCGTTCCCGAGCAATTGCAGGAAGTCGCCCGCATGGTTGCCGCCGGTGACGATCATGATATCGGTAATGCCGGCTTTGACCAGGGTTTGGATCGGATAGTATATCATCGGCCGGTCATAGACCGGCAACAGGTGCTTATTAGTGATTTTTGTGAGCGGATAGAGGCGCGTTCCCAATCCGCCGGCCAGAATAACGCCTTTCACTGGTTTTGCATGCCTCCCGACAAGAGATTCAGGTGTATAAAGCTAAAAGTCTTTTGTTGAAATGACAACCCGAAACTACTATCATCGCCACACATGACACGAATCATCGCACATCGGGGCTCTTCCAAGTTCTTTCCCGAGAACAGCTTGGCGGCGTTTCGCTATGCGCTCGACTCCGGGGCGGATGCACTTGAAGTCGATTTGCGCTGTTCCCGCGACGGGGTGATTTATTGTTTTCACGACTATCACCTTTCGCGGATGACGGGATTCTCCGGATACTTGAGCCGGACCGACTCCAAGACTATCGACAAATTGCATCTTGATTCGCGGCAACATTTGCTGCGATTCGACCGATTTCTACACGAATTTGTCGGGCGGATAGAGATTGTGCTCGATATCAAATCGGCGGGAATCGAAGCCGACCTGGTTCGTTCGCTGGGCCGGCACGCGACGGATCCAGCGATCATCTATTCGAGTTTCAATGCCAAGATCATCGGAAAGATCAAGACTCTCGTTCCCCGCTCACATACGGCTTTGATCGTCGGGCCGATTCGCAATGTCAAGATGAAGCTGGATTTCTCGGCGAATCTCCTGGAGCGGATACAGGGTCTGCGGTGCAGTGCGGTACACTTGTCGTGGTTGCTGGCAAAGCCGGGAGTGGTCAAGCGCCTTTCCGGGGCCGGGTGTGCAGTCGCGGTTTGGACTGTCGACAACGAATCGACTGCGAGGCGGTTGATCGATATTGGTGCTGACGGAATTATCACGAATCTGCCGGAGAAGTTGATTCACCTGTCGAAGAAGAAACACAGCCCGGTGGCATAAGCGCCGGATGTTTGCGCATTGTCAAGAAATGTTGAGATTAGTATTTTCCGCAAGTACCACGATACAAATCAGCGTCCATTGTATTTTTCAAACGGATGAACACAAATGACAATCAGATCGATCATCGCTGTCCTGCTCACGCTCTTTGGTGCAACGGCACAAGGCGTTACGCTTGAAGAGGTCCTCAAGAAACACGCCGAGGCGATGGGGGGGTTGGAGAAACTTGCCGCAGTCAGTTCGGCTGTTGTCAAGTCGGAAACGGAGGTTGGCGGGATGAAGGGGACGACAGTGACTTACTTCAAGTCACCCGACAAGATTCGTGTCGATTTAGTTCTGCCGATCCTAACCTACACGCAGGCGTGCAACGGCGATAAGTGTTGGCTGCGCGACCAGCAGGGATTAACGCATTCTATGAGCGGTGACCTGAAGGGCCTGGTGGTTACGCAGATGGCACTGGATCGTGGAACCTACCTAATGCCGGCAAGCTTCGATGGTGAGATCAAGTTATTGGATGAGTCGGCGGAAATTGAAGGCGAGCCTTGTTATCAGGTGGTAATTTCTCCGATCGGCGGGACCACCGCCACCGTGGCGATTGACCAGAAGAGTTACTTGATCAGGCGCGTGAAACTGATAACGGATATGGCAACCGTCTTTTCCTATCCGTCGGACTATCGAAAGGTCGACGGTATCATGATCGCGCACCAATCCACCGAGGCCACCGATGCTGGAATCGTCGCCGGGGTGAATCGCGTGCAGAGCGTCGAATTCAATACCGCCGTCGCCGATTCGCTGTTTGAGCTTGACGAAAACGCCGGGCCGAAGTTAACGACCGGCAATGCGGTAGTTGTTCCTTTTGAATTGTACCGTAACCATATTTATTTCGACGCGAACATCCCCGGACAGGGCGCGATGCGCTTCATTTTTGACTCGGGCGCCGGCGGGATTGGTCTTAACAAGGACCTGGTCGAGCAGCTCAAGCTGGAGCATCTCGGCCAGATCGAAGCGCGCGGGGTAGGCGGTGCGGATGTCAGCGAAGTCTATCAGCTTGATACACTCGAGATTGCCGACTTGTCGTTGAGTGATCTGCCGGTGTATGCGATGGATCTTTCTCCGCTTCAGGCGGCTGGGACCAAGCGGATTGACGGCATCATCGGCTACGACCTGCTAAGCCGCTTCGCGGTTACGGTTGATTACGAGGATTCGAATCTGATCATACATCGCGATAGCCGCGTTGACCGCAGTGATTGGGGCAGCGAGTGCCGATTGAACTTGGATTTCCGCCTGCCGTACATCGATGCGCGGATCAATGACGCCGTGGTTGGCCGTTTCCGTCTCGACACCGGTTCCGGTTCGACCATCGATTTTAACTCGCCCTTTGTCGAGCGCAACAAGCTTCTGGCGGAAGACCGCAGCAATTATCATCAGGTCACAGCCTTTGGGATCGGCGGCGGATCTTCCGGGCTGATCGGAGAGCTTTCTGCGCTGGAGTTGTGCGATTATCGCATTGATTCGGTGCTGGTGAACTACTCGACTTCGGAGTCGGGGATTTTTTCCGGAGCGCAGACTGCGGGAAACATCGGTGCCGGAATATTGAAGCGTTTCATTGTGACATTTGATTACCCGACAGAATCGGTCTACTTCAGGCCGACGGCGCACTTTGACCAGCTGAACAGGATACGGAATATGGGTGGCATCGCCTTGTCAAAGTCAGGTCAGTCACTGATGGTCGCCGATGTACTGCCCGGCCGGCCGGCTGACGGGGTACTGAAAACTGGCGATCGCCTTCTCGCAATCGACGGTCGTCCGGCCGGGGAGATGACCTTGGCCGAAGCCAACTCCGCCCTGATTGGCGGAAAGAATTCGCGCGTAGTCATTGACATTTTGCGCGGGAATGAGAAGATTAGCGTTGAGTTGATGCTGGACAGTTTATACTAAATTGTCGCCACTTGCCGATATACAGACAGAGTAAATTGATGGAGGTAACAAAGTGCGAGTAGGGATTCTCACCGGCGGCGGCGATTGCCCGGGGCTGAACGCCGTCATTCGGGCTGTCGTGCGAAAAGGGATCAACAAAAACGGCTGGGAAGTCATTGGTATCCGCGAGGGCTGGAAGGGGCTGCTTGGCGACACGAATGTCCAACCGCTGGGCATCAACGATGTCTCGGGTATTCTCCATCGCGGCGGAACGATCCTCAAGACCTCGCGCACCAATCCGTTCAAGAATGGCGACAATCCTGACGACTTGATGCGAAACCTCAAGGACCTCGAGCTTGACTGCCTTGTTGCGATTGGCGGCGAAGACACTCTTGGCGTAGCCCAGAAGCTCGGCGCGCTGGGTGTCAAGGTCGTCGGCATTCCCAAGACCATCGACAACGACCTTTCGGGCACCGATCAGACCTTCGGATTTGATACGGCTGTGAATATCGCGATGGAGGCCATTGACCGGCTTCATACCACCGCCGAGTCGCACAATCGTGTTCTTGTGACCGAGGTGATGGGCCGCCACACCGGATGGATTGCGCTCTATGCCGGAGTTGCCGGCGGCGCCGACGTCATTCTGATTCCCGAGCGCCCGGTGGTTATTGACAAAGTCTGTGAGTTGATTCGCAAGCGTCACAAGCGGGGCAAGGATTTCTCGATCGTGGTCGTTTCCGAAGGCGCCAAGGTTGCTTTCAATACCGAAATTGACAAGGATGGCTCGCTGATCGTCAAGGACATGGGTGTCGACCAATTCGGTCACGTGCGCCTCGGCGGGATCGGCACGTTGTTGGCCGATGAAATTGAGAAGCGCACCAAGTTTGAGGCGCGCGCCGTGATTCTCGGGCACATTCAGCGCGGTGGAGCGCCCTCGGCGTATGATCGCGTGCTGGCAACGCGCTATGGTTCGGCTGCAGTTGACTTCATTCGCGAAGGCAGGTTCGGGCAGATGGTGGCGCTGCGCGGAAACGAAATTATTGGTGTCGAATTAACGGAGGCCGTATATTCCCTGAAACGTGTCGACGAGAAGTTCATCGAAATGGCGGAGGAATATATTGGTTAGAAGACTGGTCGCAGCAGGGGTCATGATTCTCGCACTGCAATTACCGCTCCTTGCTGGACAGCCGGGTGGAACGAGTGCTCTGGGTGTGCGGCTGGGATTGTTTACCAACCATGACAACGAACTGCGCAATCCCAACGACGAAGTGAAGCTATACGGCAACAAGACAAACTTCTATGTCGAAGGGTTTTTCAATTACTACTTCGTCGATTTCCTCGCCGGTGTACTGAATTTCGGCTCCTATTCAAAGGGCGACATAACATTTGAGATATACATCAATGGCGTCCTCGACGGCCGTTTTGTGGGTCAGGCTTCGATCTACCCGATTCAGGCCGGACTGAAGTTGACGCCTTTCACCACGCAGTTGCCCGGCAAAGCCAAGCCCTATGTTGAAGGCGGCGGCGCTTTCGTACTCGGGCGGGAAACCGCCAGTTTGGGGCCATACGATTCTTATTGGGCCCGATACACCGACGGTTCATTGTCGAGCGAGTCGGACTGGACGTGGTGGGCCGGAGGCGGGGTGGAGATTCCGCTTACAGAATCATTGCAGTTTGATGTGATGGTGAAGTACCTGGACACGAAATTTACCGGAGATATTGCGGGAATCAGCAACTACTCGGGTGTGCAATTCTCGCTGGGGATAATGTATCTAACCTTGAGCAAATAGCAGGGAAGTTGAGGAACTTATGTCGACTAAGATTGCGATTAATGGATTTGGACGCATCGGCCGCTTGATACTTCGCAAGGCGGTGAAGGAAAACAAGCTCGAGATCGTGACCATCAACGACGTCACCGATGCCGCGACGCTGGCCCATTTGTTCAAATATGATTCTGTGCACCGCAAGTTCGACGGCGAAGTGAGCGTTGAAGGCGACACGATCATTGTCAATGGCAAGAAGATCAAGGTCACCAAGGAACTCGATCCGGCCAAGCTGCCGCATGCCGCGCACGGTGTGCAGGTTGTCGTGGAATCAACCGGCAAATTTACGGACAAGGAAGGCGCTTCCAAACACATCGCCGGCGGTGCGAAGAAGGTTTTGATTTCTGCTCCGGCCAAGGGCCACGATGGCACATTCGTCTTTGGCGTGAACTGGGACGATTACGACAAGGGCAAGCACAATGTCATTTCCATCGGTTCCTGCACGACCAACTGTCTGGCTCCGGTGGTGAAAGTGATCAACGACAAGTTTGGAATCGAAAAGGGTCTGATGACCACGATTCACGCCTATACCAACGACCAGAAGATTCTCGACCTGCCGCACAAGGACCTGCGCCGTGCGCGCGCTGCGGCGCTTTCGATGATTCCGACGACAACCGGCGCCGCCAAAGCCATTGCCGAAGTCATCCCCGCGATGAAGGGCAAGTTGGACGGGCTGGCTGTCCGCGTTCCGACATCGGATGGATCATTAGTGGACTTTTGCGCCATCCTTTCCAAAGAAGTCACTGTCGATGAAATCAACGCGGCTATCAAGGAAGCTGCTGCCGGCAAGATGAAGGGCTATCTCGAATATTGCACCGAAGAGATCGTCTCAATTGATGTCGTCGGCAACGGCCATTCCTCTGTATTCGATTCACGGATGACGCAGGCCAAGGGCAGCTTTATCAAGGTCTTCTCGTGGTACGACAACGAATGGGGCTTCTCCTGCCGCATGGTGGATGCGCTTGAACGGATGATGTAGTATGAAAAAGCTATCGATTGAAGATCTGCAGCTGGCGGGCCGGCGCGTTTTAATGCGCGTCGACTTCAACGTGCCGCTCAAAGAAGGAGTCGTCAAGGACGACCTGCGCATACGGGAGTCGCTTCCTTCGATCATGAAAGTCGTGAACTCCGGCGGCAAACTGATATTGATGTCGCATCTCGGCCGTCCGAAAGGCGGGCCGGCGCCCGAATTCAGCCTCAAGCCGGTTGTAGCGGTACTGGAAAAGTTGACCGGCAAGAAAGTCCACTTCGCTGGCGAATGCGTCGGGCCGGTTGCCGAAGAGGCGGTTTCCAATCTCAAGAATGGCGACATTCTGCTTCTGGAGAATCTGCGTTTTCACAAGGAAGAAGAGGCGAACGATGCCGGCTTCGCGGAGAAGCTGGCGTTTCTGGGTGATATCTACGTCAACGATGCGTTCGGCTCAGCGCACCGCGCGCACGCTTCAACGGAGGGTGTGACGCACTTCTTCGAGCAGTCGGCGGCGGGGTATCTGATGAAGAAGGAGCTCGACTTTCTGGGCGGCGCCCTGGCAAATCCCAAACGTCCGTTCGCTGCGCTGCTCGGCGGCGCGAAAATTTCCGGCAAGATCGACGTCATCACCAACCTGCTCGGTAAAGTCGACAAGATATTGATCGGCGGAGGAATGGCGTTTACCTTCCTGAAGGCACAGGGCAAGGAAATCGGCGGCTCTCTTCTTGAAGCCGATAAGGTCGACCTGGCTGCCGATCTGCTCAAGCAGGCCGCTGCCAGGAATGTGAAGCTGATTCTCCCGGTCGACTTTGCGTGTGCAGCTGAAGTCAATGAATCGGCGAGCGTCAGTTATCATACGGCTGGATCAATTCCGGCTAATCTTAAGGGTCTCGATATTGGTCCAGAGTCGGTGAAGTTATTCCAAACCGAACTGAATGGATGCAAGACGGTCGTCTGGAACGGCCCGATGGGCGTTTTCGAGATGGACAAGTTTGCGCTCGGCACGATGGAGATGGCGAAAGTACTCGCCGACCTGACCGAGTGCCGGCGCTGTGACGATTGTCGGCGGCGGGGATTCCGCTGCGGCGGTCGCCAAGAGCGGCCTGGAGAAGAAGTTCTCACATATTTCCACCGGCGGCGGCGCTTCGCTGGAGTTCCTTGAGGGCAAGGTTCTTCCCGGTGTCGCGGCGCTGACAGATTAGGCGCGGCGAAATGGCACGGACAAAAATCGTCGCAGGAAACTGGAAAATGTACACCTTGCCTGCCGAAGCGCGAGCTTTGGCGGGTGCGGTTGCTTCTTCTGTTGGCCAAGTCAATGTCTCCGGAAGTTGTTATCTGTCCGCCATTTACCTCGCTCGTTGCCGTCCTTGACGCGGTCAAGTTCGAGTGCAACAAAGGTTGGGGGTCAGAGATATGTACTGGGAAGACGAGGGTGCCTTTACCGGTGAAGTGTCGGGCAAAATGCTGTTGACTCTGGGCTGTTCCCACGTTATCTTGGGACACTCTGAGCGACGGCAGTACTTCTTCGAAACGGATTTTACTGTAAATTCCAAATTAAAGAAGGCGCTTTCGCTTGGACTGACTCCGATTGTGTGTGTCGGGGAGACGCTCGATCAGCGCGAAGCGAATTTGACTGAACAGGTTGTTCGCACGCAGATTGAGGGCTGTTTTGCAGGCATATCGGCAGAGCAGGCGGAACGAACAGTTGTCGCCTACGAGCCGGTTTGGGCCATTGGCACCGGCAAGACTGCCACGCCGGCGCAAGCCGAAGAGGTTCACGGATTCATCCGCGGTTTGTTGCGTCAGAGATTTGGCGATACCGCTGACGGCATGCGAATCTTGTACGGCGGCTCGGTTAAGCCCGACAACGCACGTGAATTGTTCAGCCAGTCAAATATCGACGGTGGACTGGTTGGCGGCGCAAGCCTGAAGGCGGAGTCGTTTATCAAGATTATAGAAGCGGCTCGATAAGAGCAGGAGGCATTTGTAGTGTTTACGTTCCTGATTGTTCTTCATGTGATTGTCTGTGCGGGATTGATCATTGTCGTGTTAATGCAGTCCTCGAAGGGCGGCGGCCTGGCCGGCGCTTTCGGCGGCGGCGCATTTTCCGGCGCAGTCTTCGGCGGCCGCGGCGCGGCGACATTTCTCTCCAGGGCCACGACCGTTCTTGCCATTTTGTTTATGATCTCGTGCATCAGTCTGACGCTGGCTTCCCGCGGCCGGGTCGATACCAGCGGCGGCGAATCGGCGGTGCAGCGCGTCATAAATCAGGAACAACAGCAGGCTCCGACTCAGGCGCCGGCGACGACGCCACCGGCAGAACAGCCGGCTACCACTCCTCCTTCTGGCGGCGGACAATAGAGCCTGTTCTAATCCAAACTGCATAAGTGAAGGCAGGTCGAGCGCGACCTGCCTTTTTTTCGCATTGACGGCTGCCGAAACTTTGCACCCTCAAGGGACTGTTGAAAAGCTCGAATTTTGTTATTCTGGGCCGTTATGCAGGCGAAGAATCTGTAAGTTGTTCAATAGCAGAGGGAGCAGATCCTTCGCTACGCTCAGGATGACAGTTTTTTGGGGTTCTTTTCAGTAATCTCTTGAGAGGCAGCACTGCAACGCTGTTCAGTCCTTCAACACAAAAAGGGACTTGACAGGTTGACAAAGTGGGTTATATTCATATCAATGATTACGGCAACAATCATCAGCGCACTGTTCTGTGTTTTTACCATGGGCTACTATTGGTGGTGGTATACATCCGCCATGGATAGTGGTGCAGTGCCGGTGTAGCCGAATCAATCGGAAATCAGAAAACCGAACCCACTATCCGCAAGGATGGTGGGTTTTTTTATGGAGTTGACGTGAATATTCTGGAAATCCTCAGGCAGACCAACGGCTCAGCCAAGATTGCCCTGCAGTATGATGAACTCGACTTGCCGGGTGATTTGGAAACGCCGGTATCGGCATTTCTCAAGCTGCGTCCACTGGGGGCACGATTCCTGCTTGAATCGGCCGAAGATCCTACGTCGATCGGCCGGTATACGTTCATCGGTATCGATCCCCTGCTGCAGATTCGCATCGAGAACGAGCGGACGGTGATGACTTCCGGGGACAATGAACTGATTATTGATCACAAATCGCCCAGCGAGCCTTTTGCCGGGGTGCAGAAACTGCTTGATACATTCGCCTTGAAGTCGTCGCGCGCCGAGATTCCGCTTCTGGGTGGACTGGTGGGATTCACTTCGTACGAAATTGTGCAATGTTTTGAGCCGAGATTAGCCGGATTGATTCCCAAGTCTGACCATCCGTTGGGGCTTTACTACTTCGTCGATACGGTCCTGGTCTTTGACCACTATATGCGCCGCCTCAAGTTGCTGCGTCTTCGCCATGCCGACGGATCTCTCGGTACCGGTCGTGAGCACGTGACGATGGAGCAGATTCGCGAAGCACTCGCCAGTCAAACGGTGAAGTCGGAGCACATCAGAAGCGCGAACGGGAATGAGTACATCTCGAATTTTGATCAGGGCGCCTTTGAGGAGAACGTTGCTAAAGCGCAGAAACATATATTCAAGGGCGACATATTCCAGGTAGTCTTGTCGCAACGTGAAGAGCGAGTTTCCGAAGTTGATGGGTTTCATGTCTATCGTGCACTGCGAATGCTCAACCCCTCGCCATATATGTTTTATCTGCAATTTGATGATGTCGAACTTATTGGCTCTTCCCCCGAAGCCATGGTGCGGCTGCAGGGGCGGCAGGCGACAATCCGCCCGATTGCCGGTACGCGTCGTCGCGGACGCACGACGGAGGATGATTTGCGGATGGCGAACGAACTGCTTTGCGATGAAAAAGAACGCTCGGAGCACGTGATGCTGGTCGATTTGGGACGCAACGACCTCGGACGCGTCTGCACGTACGGCTCCGTCAAAGTTTCTGCAATGATGCAAATGGAATACTATTCGCACGTGATGCATATGACTTCAAATGTTGTCGGCCAACTGCGCGACGATTGTTCACAGTTCGATCTTTTCCGTGCTGCGTTTCCGGCTGGAACAGTGTCGGGTGCTCCGAAGTTAAGGGCAATGGAGATAATTGCCGACTTGGAGAAGACATCTCGCGGACCGTACGCTGGAGCAGTGGGATATTTTTCACTCTCGGGTGAGCTCGACATGTGTATCACGATTCGAACCATCGTGAAGCGCGGCAACCGCCTGTATCTGCAGGCGGGGGCGGGCATTGTTGCCGACTCGATACCGGCGCGGGAATATCTCGAAACAGGCAATAAAATCGCGGCTTTGAAGGAGGCGATCCGCATTGCCGAGGAAGGATTGCTATGATTCTGTTCATCGACAATTACGATTCCTTCATCTATAATCTCGTGCAGTATTTCGGCGAGCGCGAGAAGAACCTCACGGTAATTCGTCCCGATGAAACGACGATCGACAAGATTATTGAGATGAATCCGCAAAAGATCGTCATCTCGCCCGGACCGGGACATCCGCGCGAAGCCGAGTTATCGCTACAAGTCATCAAGGCGATGCATGCCACAACACCGATCTTCGGCGTGTGTCTGGGGCATCAGTGTATCGGGGAGGCATTCGGAGCCGAAGTGCGCACTGCCGACCGTCTGTTACACGGCAAGACTTCCGAGATCTACCACCACAGCAAGGGGTTGATGGCAGGCCTGCCCAATCCCTTCAAAGCGACGAGATATCATTCGCTGGTCGTTTCGGAGGAATCACTGCCGAAGGAGCTTGAGGTCGTGGCCTACACCTCGGATGGGGAAGTGATGGGGCTCAAGCACCGGACTTCGCCGCTGTATGGCGTACAGTTTCATCCGGAGTCGATCCTAACGACGGAAGGCATGAAGATTATCAATAACTTCGTGGATTTGCGGACATGGTAAGAGCGACTCTGCATAAGCTCGCGCAGGGCGAGTCATTAGCGTTCGCGGAAGCGGAAGCGATGATGGATGCGATTGCCCAAGGCACGGTTGTGCCGGCACAGGTGGCGGCTTTCCTGACGGCGTTGCGCGTGAAGGGCGAAAGCGTGGCGGAAATCGCCGGCTGCGCGCACTCACTGCGCAAGCAGGCGATCGCGGTTCCGCATCATCAGACGCAGGTGTTCGACTGTTGCGGCACCGGCGGGGACGACTCGCACTCATTCAACATTTCCACTGCGGCTTCATTGGTTGTCGCCGCGTGCGGTGTGCCGGTTGCCAAACACGGTAATCGGGCGATGAGTTCATCATGCGGTTCGGCAGATTTACTTGAGGCGGCCGGCGTCAAGCTCGAACTTTCACCGGAACGGGCAGCGCGGTTGCTTGATGAAATCGGGTACTGCTTCATGTTTGCGCCGCATTATCACCCGGCGATGAAGAATGTCGCCGCGACGCGGAAGGAACTTGGTTTTCGCACTGTATTCAATGTGCTCGGACCCTTGCTCAATCCGGCGCGGGCGACGCATCAACTGATCGGGACCGCCACCCGCCAGACGGCAGAATTATTGGCCTCGGCGGTACAGCATCTGCCGGAGACGAAAATTGTGACAGTCCACAACTCGCACGGCTTTGACGAGATACTGCCGACGGGAATTAATCATCGCTTCCAGTGGCTGGATGCCGACCTGTTCTCCGATCCGATCGAGTTGCCGCTGGCGCTGCAAAACGGCTACGTGCCGGCCGATCTGCGGGGCGGCGACAAAGACATGAACCTCGCCATCTTGCACGGTGTCCTCGACGGCAAAGAGTCGGCCTACAAAGTTGCGACCATTCTCAATGCCGGATTTGCGCTCGTTGTCGCCGAAAAGGCCGCCGACCTCGAGGAGGGCGCGGATTTGGCGCTCGAGGCCATTCACTCCGGGAGAGCCAGGCGCATTCTGGCCGACTATGCGGCAGCGTCGCAGGAGTTAAGCTAAATGCTCGAGACAATTGTCGGCAGGGTGCGAGCTAATATCCAGAGCCGCTCGCGAAGCGAATGGGAACAGGAAATTGAGCAACGGACTCCGAGGACGCCGGTCAGACAGACGGGTTTCGCCGCGATGATTGGCCGGCCGGGCGGGCAATTCATTCTCGAGATCAAGCGCAAAGCCCCGAGCGGCGGCGAATTGGCAATGAATATCGATGTCGCCGCGACGGCGAAAGCCTACGAGCAACACGGTGCGGCAGCAATTTCGGTTTTGACCGAACAAGAACACTTCGGCGGGTCTCTGGCGGATTTGCAGCAGGCCGCGACCAGTGTAACGATCCCCGTTTTGCGAAAGGACTTCATCGTTGATCCGCTGCAAATTCACGAAGCTGCCGCCTATGGCGCGTCGGCAGTGCTCTTGATCGTGGCGATCCTGGACCATCAGGAGCTGCGGCAATTCCTGCGCCTGGCGGATGAACTGCGACTCGACGCGTTAGTGGAAGTTCACGATGAATTTGAATTGTCGCGAGCGCTGGCGGCGGACGCTCGGATCATCGGCGTCAACAACCGCAATCTCAAGACGATGGACATTGACCTATCCACCGGTGAGAGAATTCTTAAACGCATTCCGAGCGAAGTAGTCAAGGTCGCTGAAAGCGGTATCCGTTCACGCGCCGACGTGTTGCGGATGCAATTAGCCGGTGCCCAGGCCTGCCTGATCGGCACTTCACTCATGACAACCGACAACATCAGTGGGAAAGTGCAGGAATTGCGCGGACTATGACCAAGGTAAAGATCTGCGGCGTGACATCCGTCAAGGATGCGGAAATCTGCGTCACGTGCGGGGCCGATTTTGTCGGCTTCATCCTTTCTGATTCGCCACGGCGGGTCAATTACCGGCAATTGGAGAGGCTGGCGCAGGCCGTCGGCACGGCATGCCAGCGAGTCGGCGTATTTGCGACCGAGGGTGACCTTCTCGATTATTCGCAGAATTGCGGCATCGCGCTTGAATACTACCAGGTCTATTTCGATTCGACCGCGCTTGATGTACGCCCGCCGACCGCCGGCTGGATTCGCGCCATCTGGATGAACGGCACCAATGAATACGACATTGCGCGCTTACCCTTTCCCACGCTGCTCGATTTCAAGCGCAGCGACCTGTCGACCATGCGAACTCAACTGCAACCCCACAGAGATGCCGTAGGCAACGCGGTCATTCTGGCGGGACGGCTGACGCCCGACACGGTCGGCGACGTAGTGCGTAATCTGGCGCCGTGGGGAGTTGACGTAGCCCGCGGCACGGAAGCTGCTCCCGGCAAGAAGGATCACCAACTCGTGCGGAGGTTCATCGAGAATGTCAAGAGTGCCCGCTAAGTTGCGCAAGGGCTATTACGGCCGGTACGGAGGATGCTTTGTACCGGAAACGCTTGTCGCCGCACTCGACGAGGTCGAACGCGCATTCACGCAAGCCCGGCGCGACCGCCGATTCAAGGCGCAGTTGGGACAGCTCCTGCGCGACTTCGGCGGGCGACCGACGCCGCTTTATCCGGCGGAGAATCTGACGCGCATCTGGAAGGGTGCGCGCGTCTTTCTCAAACGGGAGGACCTCAACCACACCGGTGCGCACAAGATCAACAACTGCCTTGGCCAGGCATTACTTGCCAAACGCATCGGCAAGAAGCGCATAGTTGCCGAGACGGGCGCCGGGCAACACGGAACGGCAACGGCTGCTGCCTGCGCGATGCTCGGACTGGAGTGCGTCGTTTATATGGGCAGTCACGACGCCAAACGGCAGAGTCCCAACGTTCAGCGAATGAAACTGCTGGGCGCCGAGGTGCGCGAAGTGTCGGCGGGACTGGCGACTTTGAAGGAGGCGACATCGGAGGCTATCCGCGACTGGGTGACGAATGTCGGAACGACGCATTACATTATCGGTTCGACAGTGGGCCCGCATCCATATCCCCAGATCGTTCGCGAGTTTCAGTCAGTCATCGGCAAAGAAACCCGCGCACAATCACTCCAGACCGCCGGTGGTCTACCGGACTACGTCGTCGCCTGTATCGGCGGCGGCTCGAATGCGATGGGAATATTCGCGGCGTTTCTCGAGGACAAGGACGTCTCCCTCGTCGGTGTTGAATCTGCGGGCAGAGCGTTGAAGCCCGGCCAGCATGCCGCTCCGCTGGCGAAGGGCACTCCCGGCGTGCTGCACGGCGCACTTAGTTATTTGCTTCAAGACAGCGACGGACAGATCGAGCTGACCGAGACCATCAGTGCCGGGCTCGATTATCCCGGCGTCGGACCGGAACACGCGTTTCTCAAGGATTCGGGCCGCGTCAAGTACGTCACGGCTCTGGACCGCGAGGCCGTCGCCGCATTCAAGGAACTCTGCCGCCATGAGGGGATCATCCCGGCGCTCGAATCGAGTTTCGCGCTTGCGTTTGCGCGCAAACTGGCCCGCAAAGCCGGATCCAAGAAGACGATCATCGTCAATCTTTCCGGCCGCGGTGATAAGGATATGGCCAGCGTGAAGGAGTATGATGACATCCATCGCTGAAACATTCGCGCAATGCCGTCTTGAACGCCGCGCAGCGCTGATGCCGTTTATCACGTGCGGCTATCCGGCTATGGACGAATTTGCCACGATCATGCAATGCTTGAGCAACAGCGGTGCGGATATCATCGAAGTCGGATTCCCGCATTCCGACCCGCTGGCAGATGGTCCGGTTATTCAGCGCGCATCGCATTTGGCGCTGGAGCGCGGCTTCACGGTCGACAAGGGCTTTGCCGCGATCGCAGCAATCCAAGACAGAATATTGCAGCCGATTGTTGTCATGTGTTATTCAAACATTGTCCTGCGCGCCGGCCTCGAGAGATTTGTCAAGCGCTGCGCCTTGAACAATGTCAGCGGACTGATCGTACCCGATATGATTCCGGAAGAAAGCGAGGAGCTGCGTCTGGCCTGCCGCAGGCACGGGGTCGATTTCATTCCGCTCGTGACGTTGACCTCACCGCCAGAGCGGGCGCAGGCGATTGCTAATGACGCATCGGGGTTTGTCTACTTTGTCAGCGTCACCGGCACGACGGGCGCGCGGGGTACGATTCACCGCGGCCTTAAGCCGCTGGTGACCAGACTGCGCAAGCAGACGACGACGCCGGTTGCGGTCGGATTCGGTGTTTCGACACCGGAGATGGCGGGGGCAATCGGCGCCTTCAGCGACGGCGTCATCATCGGCAGCGCGATTCTGCAGTTGATCGAAAAAGACGGCTCAAATGGAAACTACCCGGCAGTTGAAACATTCTTGACGGAGGCACGCATGAAACTGGAGTCACGGCGATGATGCGGGGGGTACGCGGCGCGATTTGCGCATCGGCCAATTCGCGCGAGGCGATTTTCGAGGCGACAAGAAAACTGCTGCTGCATATTTTTGCCAAGAACGACATTGAGATCGAAGACATCGGCGCGATCTTCATTACTGCGACCAAGGACCTGAACGCCGACTACCCGGCCTATGTCCTGCGCGAAATGGGTCTTAAGATGGTGCCGCTGATGTGTGCCACCGAGATTGATGTTCCCGGAGCGCTGCAGCGCGTGATTCGTATCCTGATCATGATTGACACCGACAAGCCGCAAGATCAGATCAAGCACCTTTATATCGGCGATGCATCGCGGCTGCGTCCCGATCTCGCGGGAGAATTGTCATGATGATTGTTGTAATGAAGAAACACGCGACCGTCAAGGAAACTGCGGGTGTCATCCGGCACATCGAAGAGCTGGGATTGAAGCCGCATATTTCGCAGGGCGAGGAGAAGACCATTATCGGCGCGGTCGGCGATGAACGGAGCATTGAAAAGGAACTGCTCCTGCAACTGCAGGGTGTTGAAGCGGTCATCCCGATCTTGAAGCCTTACAAGCTGGCTTCGCTGGAGTTCAAACCGGAGCCGACGGTGGTGAGTCTCAACGGCACGAAAATCGGGAATGGCACGATGACGGTCATGGCCGGTCCCTGTGCGGTCGAAAGCTACGAGCAAGTGCTGGAGTCGGCGATCGCCGCCAAGGAAGCAGGCGCGCGTATCCTGCGGGGGGGAGCGTTCAAGCCGCGAACTTCGCCGTATTCGTTCCAAGGCATGGGCCGCAAAGGGCTGGAGATTCTTGCCCGCGTGCGTGACGAAGTCGGAATGCCAATCGTGACCGAGTGCCTGTCACAGGACGATGTCGATTTGATTTCGGATTACGCCGACATCATTCAAATCGGCGCGCGCAATATGCAGAATTTCGCGATGCTCGAAAAGGTCGGCAAGCAATCGCGGCCGGTGCTGCTGAAACGCGGCATGATGTCCACGATTGAAGAACTGCTGATGTCGGCGGAATACATCCTGGCCAACGGCAATTACAATGTCATCCTCTGTGAACGCGGCATCCGCACTTTCGAGAAATTCACCCGCAACACTTGCGACATTGCCGCGGTCCCCGGGCTCAAGTCGCTGTCACATTTGCCGGTCATCCTTGACCCGTCGCACGCAACGGGTGAGCGGCATCTGGTTCTTCCCGTTTCCCTCGCGGCCGTAGCGGCCGGCGCCGATGGCCTGATCATCGAAATTCATCCAAATCCCGACAAGGCGATGTGTGACGGCTACCAATCGCTCAATCTCGACCAATTTGCGGCGCTGATGAAGCAGGTCAAGAAGATCGCAACCGCAGTCGGCAAGACGGTGTGATGTCGATCCGCGGTCACAATGTTGGAATCGTCGGGTTGGGGCAAATCGGCGGTTCGATCGCGGCTGCACTCAAGCAATTTGATCCGGGTATTGCCATTACCGCTTGTGATTTGAGCGATGAACTTTGTCGCACCGCCCGGGAGCGAGGGTTGGCTGATGTCATCGCGGTCGATGCCGAAGATGTTGCCGACAAGTCCGATATAGTGATCATCGCCTTGCCGGTAATGCAAATTGCCGGCGTATTGCGCAAGTTTAGAGCTTCATTGATCGACAAGCTGCTGGTCACGGACACCGGATCACTCAAGTTTGAAATCATGAACACGGCTCAACAATGCGAGATGCCAAACTTTGTCGGTGGGCATCCTTTGGCCGGCACTGAACTGCGCGGAGTTCAGGCCTGGAATGCGGAGCTGTTCCGGGACGCGAACTACTTCGTCGCCTCGGCGGCAGCGACTAATCCGCAGTCGCTGGCTCTGGCTCGAGATTTGGTCGACATCATCGGAGCCAAAGCGTTGCCCATCAATCCCGACGAGCACGACCGGATCTTCGCCGTGTCGAGCAACCTGCCCCACTTGTTTGCATACTTGCTGAGATCGCAATTCGAGCGCACGACCATCGTCAGCGCTCACGGCGAGGCTTTTGCCTGCCCCAGCTATCGGGGAGCCACGCGAGTGGCGCGTTCCGATGCGGAAATGGTGTTCCAGATGCTGTGGGGTAATCGCGCAAACCTCCAAGCCAGTCTTGCCGATTTGCGCGCCGGTCTTGACCGTGCACAGAAAGCGCTTGACAGCGGCACGGAAAAGGAATTTCGTCGAATCTTCGGAGAGGAAGCAGGCAAGTAATCATGAGCAAACATTGGCGCGGTGAGATCCGGGTAGGAGGAGACAAGTCGATTTCCCATCGAGCCGTGATGCTTGCCGCACTGGCCAAGGGCCGGTCGCAATTGACCAACCTCTCGCGCGGCGACGATGTGAAGACCACACTGGCGCTTTACCAGCAACTCGGAATGACGGCGGTCGATTCCAATGGCCGTACCGAATGCACCAGTTCGGGATTTGAAGCTCTGCGCACAACGGAGATTACGCTCTACTGTGGTAACTCGGGAACGACATTGCGCCTGAGCCTCGGTATTCTCGCCGGCACGAGAATCGCTTGCCGGCTTGCCGGCGATGAATCGCTCAACCGGCGTCCGGTGCGGCGGGTAATTGAACCACTGCGGCAGATGGGTGGTGATCTTGCCACCGACGCCGCCGATGACCGTCCGCCGGTGCAAGTGCGCGGCCGCCGGCTTCACGGGATCAACATCAGCACTTCGGTCGCTTCGGCGCAGGTCAAATCCGCGATTTTGCTTGCCGGCCTGCATGCCGACGGTGTCACTTCGGTGACCGAACCGGAGCAATCGCGCAACCACACCGAGATCATGTTAAAGCATCTCGGCTGTAATATCGATGTCGAAGGCAATACGTCAATCCTCAGCCCGGCCAAGCGCATCGACGGTTTTGAGTACACCGTTCCCGGCGATATTTCGACAGCGATATTTTTCATTGTGGCCGCACTGATCAGGCCCAATAGTGAGCTGATTGTGCGCGACATCCTGCTCAGCGCCACCCGCACCGGCGCAATCGATATCTTGCGCATGATGGGTTCAAGCATTGAAGAGGATAATGTCCGGTCGCAACACGGCGAGCCGGTCGGCGACTTGATTGTCAAGTCGTCGCGATTGCGCGGATGCGATGCGGCGCATGTTGTGACGGCACGATATATCGACGAGGTTCCCGCTCTCGCGGTTGCGGCGATGTTTGCCGAAGGCGAGACCACTTTCCACAATATCGGCGAGCTGCGGGTCAAAGAATCAGACCGCGCGACAGCGATAGTTGATGTCGTGAAGACATTTGGCGGCAGCGCCAATATTGCCGGCGATACGCTGCGCATTTGCGGCAGGGCAACCGAGGCTATCGGAAGGCCAGAACATTTCGGTGACCACCGAATTGCAATGATGATTGAGGTTATCAACCTCAGTCGTACCGGCACGGTCAGCGGGAGTTTCGGCGACATCATTTCCGTATCGGCGCCGGAATTTTATGAACTAATGAAATCGCTGGAACAGTGAATGAGCGAAAACACGGCCATTTACGGGATTGTCGGCAGAAACATCAGTTATTCCCTTTCGCCGCTCATTTATCGCAAGCTATTCCAACAGCACAAGATCGAAGCGATTTACAATCGCTATGATGTCGCGCCGGCGCAACTGGATGATTTCCTGAAGGCAGTCCGGGCGTTGCCGCTGGCGGGATTCAATGTGACGATTCCATACAAGGAGAGCCTCGGACGCTATATCGACAAACGTGACCGTATCGTCGCTGCAACCGGTTCGACGAACCTGGTCATTAACCGGCGCGGGGTGCTGCGCGCTTACAATACTGATTTCGAAGGCATCGCGGCGACGATCGAGAACAAACTCAAGTTGGATCTCTACGGTGCCAGCATTGTCATCTTCGGATCCGGCGGTGCAGCGCGAACGGCGTTTCACTATCTTGTGACCAAGCAGGTCGCGAGAGTGACCGTTTACCACCGCTCCCACAACCGGGAGAGACAATTCTCCGCGTGGGCGGAGCAGGCAGGAAAACGAGTGCATTATCGTTCGCAGATGATCAATTCTGCCAGGGGCATGAACGGCACCAATGACCTCGGCATCAACTGCACACCGGTTGCCATTTCGAAGTTGATCGGTACTGCGGCGGTGTCACAATTGCCGCGGGTCTTTGAACTGCGTTATGCGGGCGGCAAATCCCCGCGGCGGGATCATATCGGCGGAGAATACATGCTTGCCGTGCAAGCGGCGAAGAACTTTCGTATTATGACGGGAGTTGAAGTTGCAGCGGAACAGATTGTGCGAATAATCAGGAGAGCGTCACGATGATCAGATACCTTACTGCGGGCGAATCGCACGGCCCGGGGCTTACCACAATTATCGAGGGGATTCCTGCCGGGCTGATGCTCGATGTCAACGCGATTACCATCGACTTGCGCCGGCGCCAGATGGGCTACGGTCGTGGAGCCCGCATGCGCATTGAGCAAGACACGGCGCTGGTTACGGCCGGCTTGTGGGAAGGCGAGACGATTGGCAGCCCGATCAGCATCTTCATCCAGAACCGTGACTGGAAGAACTGGAAGGACCAGCAGCGCGACAAGAAAGTCGTACCCCGCCCGGGGCACGCCGATCTGCCGGCGGTACTCAAGTACGATTTCGATGATATTCAGAAGGCGATCGAGCGGTCTTCGGCCCGCGAGACCGCGGCACGGACAGCGGCCGGGAATGTGGCCAAGCAGTTTCTGGCGGCATTCGGCATCAATGTCTACTCGCACACGCGCCGCATCGGTGCGGTAATTAACGAGAAGCCGGTGAGATTCAATGCGGCAAAGTTCAGGGAAACCGAAAAATCGCCGGTACGCTGTGCCGACAAAGGGATCGAACGCCAGATGATTCGCGCCATCGACGCTGCCGTTGCGGAGTTCGACACTCTTGGCGGTGTCTCCGAAGTCATCGTGACCGGTGCGCCGGTTGGACTCGGCAGCTATGCGCAGTGGGATCGCCGCTGCGACACGCGTCTGGCCGCGGCGATCATGGGCGTTCAGTCGGTCAAGGGTGTGGAAATTGGCGATGGCGTCAAGTCGGCGGAGTTGTCCGGATCGCAGGTGCACGATCCGATCAAGTACAGCGCCAAGCGCGGCTATTACCAGGCGTCGAACAATTCCGGCGGCATTGCGGGTGGAATCGCCAGCGGCGAGGACATCGTCATCCGGGCATTCTTCAAACCAATTTCGACACTGGGCAAGCCGCTCAAATCGACCAACCTGACCACGAAGAAAACTGTTGATGCGCCGTACGTGCGTTCCGATATCTGCATTGTACCGGCCGGCGGCGTGGTCTGCGAAGCCGTCGTTGCGCTGGCGATAGCCGACATGATGTCGGAAAAGTTCGGCGGGGATTCGATGCGCGAAGCTCTCGAGAACTTCCGCGCCTATTTGAAGCATGTCAAGAAACGCTGATAAGACCAACATTTTCCTTGCGGGAATGATGGGAACGGGCAAATCGAGTACCGGACGATTGGTCGCAAAGCAGCTGCGATATGTCTTCGCCGATACGGACACTCTGATCGAGCGCCGCGAGCACCTGACGATCAGCGAGATCTTTGCAACGCACGGAGAGAAATACTTCCGGGATCGTGAGCACGAAGTGCTCATGGAACTGTGCGGGCAAGTGCGCCAGGTCATTGCGACCGGCGGCGGAATGCTCGCCAACGCACAGAATCTGGCGACGGCGGAGGCCAGCGGATTGGTCGTGTTGTTGACGGCTCCGGCGAGTGCGTTGGAGCATCGACTGCGATACCGCAACGATCGTCCGCTGCTGGCGGTGCCCGATCCGGTCGAGAAGCTCCGGGAAATCGAAGACCGGCGCCGCGAAGTGTGGGATACGATCGCCTACCGTGTTGACACGTATGGACTGTCGCCGCTGCAAGTGGCAGGGCAGGTGCTCGAGGTTTATCGCCAGTGGCTGGAGTCATGAGGAACGTTCAGATCAGAATCGATTATCCGCGGGCCGAGACGAAAATTGAAATCGGCGCCGGACTCGCGGCAAGACTGGCGACTGACGTCCGGCTGAAAACCCACAGTTCGATACATCTTGTTGTCGACGCCAATGTTGCGCGGCTGCATGGCCAGGGATTGCTTAATCCTCTTCTCAGTACCAGGAGTTTCCATGTGCTGCCTGCGGGCGAGAGGCAGAAAAGCATCACAAGTGCCGCCAAGCTCTTGAACTGGCTGCATGATCAGAAGGCTGATCGCCGATCATTACTCATCGCAATTGGCGGCGGTGTGGTTACCGACCTGGCCGGGTTTGCGGCCTCAACGTATATGCGGGGAATCGAGTACATTGCGGTGCCGACAACATTGGTCGGGCAGGTTGATGCCGCGATCGGCGGTAAGACCGCGATCAATCTTGGCGGGACGAAAAATATTGCCGGAACATTCTACCCGCCCAGACGCGTCATTTGCGACCGCGATTTTCTCGTGACCTTACGGAAGAACCAGTTGCGCGACGGACTGGTGGAGGCGATCAAGATTTTTGCGGCGCGGGATTCCGGCCAATTCACGAACCATGCAGCGCACCTTGATGATTACTTGCGAGGATCCGATCTGACACAGCTGATTTCGACGGCGGTGGGTCTCAAGGCCGACGTCGTCAATCGCGATCCGTTCGAGAAGGACTTGCGCCGGGTGCTGAACTTCGGTCACACGGCCGGGCATGCATATGAGGCGATTACCGGCCATTCGCACGGCAAGTCGGTGGCGCTGGGGATACTGGTGGCGCTGACGCTGTCACGGCAATTGATGAAACTTAATGAAACAGACAGTAACGCCGTCGCAACTGCAATCCGGTCGCTGTATCGCCGCTTTCGGCTAACTGAAATCACGCCGCCCCTGCTGTGGGAGCGCATGCTGCATGACAAGAAGAGCAGCGGCGGCGCGGTCAACTTCGTGCTGCTAAAAAGATGTGGCGAGCACACGGTGAAAAGCGTAGAATATCCTCAATTCGCGCGAGCTTACGAGCAAACGCGGGAGATGTTGGAAGCATGAAGAAGATCATCGTCATCAACGGTCCCAATCTGAACCTCCTGGGCGAACGCCAGCCGGACGTTTACGGCAAGACGACCTTGCCCGAACTGGAACGTCGGTTAAAGACATTCGGGAAGGGGCTGGGCTATCAAGTCGAATGTCTCCAGTTCAATTCCGAAGGGGAGTTCGTTGATTGCTTGCAGAAATACCGCCGCGGCGTTGCCGGGATCGTATTGAATCCGGCGGGATACAGCCACACGTCGGTGGCAATTCTGGACGCTCTTTTGGCGGTTGAAGTTCCGGCCGTAGAAGTTCATATTTCCAATATTTACAAGCGCGAGGAATTTCGCCGCAAATCGATAACGGCCGCAGGTTGCGCGGGGTTGATTAGTGGGCTGGGCATTGCCGGATACGAGTTCGCCATTCAATACATTGTCAATACAGGCAAAGGATAGTCTATGAAATTCATGTACACGAATGGGAAGTTTCATTCGCCCGAACAGAACAACATGTCTTCGATGATGCAGTCTGTCAACTATGGCACAGCGGCATTCGAAGGGATGAAGGCGTATTATCTCGAAGACAAGAAGAATTGGTACCTGTATCGTCCCGAGAAGTATTACCAACGCCTCGTTCGCTCGACCAAGATGATCGATATCGATTTCAAGGTTTCGGAGCAGGAGTTCATCGGCGTCGTGGCGGCACTGATCAAGAAGAACAATGTCAAGATGGACACCTATATCCGCCCGGTTGTTTATCGCAGCGAAAAGGGTGTCGGATTGATGCGACCGTCGGATTACGGTCTTTCGATCTTCATCCAGTCGATTCCCTTTAGCTCGGCAAACCAGTATCGTTGCTGTTTTGTCTCGCAGAAGCGGCCCACGGACGGCACCTTCGCCGGCAAGCTCACCGGTAATTATTTATTGTCGTTTTTCAGTGCGATCGAAGCGAAGAAGAAGGGGTACGATGTCGGCATCCTGTCTTCGACCGAGGGCCACATCTCGGAGGCATCGATCATGAACCTGTTCTTTGCCAAAGACGGCAAGCTCTTTACGCCGTCGATTGACTGCGGCCCGCTGGGAGGCATCACGCGGCTCTCGGTCATGCAGTTGGCCAAGGAACAACTCGGGCTCAAGGTTACTGAAGGTAAATTCAAACGCGAACAGCTGCTCAAGGCCGATGAGATCTTTTTTACGGGTACCGGTTCCGGCGTGAATTTCGTCAAGCAGTTGGAGAAGCGGAAATTCAATCTCGCACGTAAGGATCAGATCGCGCTCGAAGTCGCGCGCGTATTTGATGAAGTGACACATCTCAAGATCAAGAAATATGCCGACTGGCTGGTGCCGGTCAAGTGACCGGATTATTGCAATAGGCTGCAAGTAACCGCTCGACCAATGCGTTGGGCGCAGCCCGTTAGACGGGATCGTCGACAGGCTGCACCCCTGCAATGAAAAGCCCCGAATACTGTCATCCTGAGCCGCTACGTAGGCGAAGGATCTGCTCCCTCTGTTATTGAAAAACTTACAGATTCTTCGCTGCGCTCAGAATGACAACGTTTGAGTTTTTCAACAGCCCCCAAGCTGTGGGCGACCCAACCGCTAATGGCACAGTCCTTAACATCTTGATTAACAGAATCTCAAGGGTGGGATATGGTGTTTTTTGTGCGATTTTGACCTTCCGGTCGATTTCGGTGGCGACAAGTTGAAAAGCCTGCGATATTCGATGCAGAACTATGAGACTCAAAGTTTGCTCCGAAGACCAGATCAAAGAAGGGGGTGTCAAGTCCCTCAAGATTCTCGCCCGCAATGTTGCGGTATTCCGTCTTAATGGAGTCTTGCACGGTCTTGAGGCCGACTGCAAGCATATGCGTGCCTCAATCGCTTATGGCAAGATTGACGGGACGATCATCACCTGTCCGGCGCATGGGTGGAGGTATGATATCGTGACCGGAGAGTGCATGACCGAGGCTTGGGCGAAACTGAAGACCTATCCGGTCGAAGTCGTGGATGGGGTCGTCTACATCGAAATATAGGATCGAGTTTAATCGCCCACGTGGGGCTAGGCTACGAAGTTTTCTCAAGAGAGTTTTCCCGGACGACAAACTGGAGTCTCGAGAGACTCATTACCAACCGAGCAACTGCTCGAGGTTGGTATTGATCTTCTCGACGATATCTTCGTACTCTTTCTTTTTCGCCTGCTGCTGCTCGACAACCGCTTTGGGAGCCTGCTCGACAAACTCGCGATTAGCCAGTTTCTTCCGCGTCTTCTCTAAGAGACCCGTTATGTTCTCAAGTTCTTTCTGAAGGCGTGCACGCTCCATATCGATATCGATCAGTCCGGCCAGCGGAATGAAGATCTCAACCGAAGGTATCACGGCCGATGCCGCCAACGGCGGTTTTTTGACATCTTCGCCGATGACGAGCCGCTCGATTTTGCCGAGATTGACGATGTAATTCTGGTTGGCTTCGAGTGTCGCGCGCAAAGCGGCATCGGTGATTTTCAAATGAACTTCGGCACGCTTGGACGGCGGGACATTCATTTCCGCGCGGATGTTGCGGATGGCGTTGACGACGCGCTGGAGCTTGTTCATCATTTCTTCCAACTGCAGATCGATCAATTTTTCGTCGGCGCTGGGGTAGCTGGTGTTGAGAATCGAATCCTGGCCTTCGGGAAGCTTGTGCAACAAGTGCCAGATTTCTTCCGTGATAAATGGCGCGAACGGATGCAATAGTATCAGGATGTTATTCAGGCAATACCCGGTGACGCGCTTGGCGAGCAGTTTGTCTTCGGGGTCGTCATCGTTGTAGAGCCGGGTCTTGACCAACTCGATGTACCAATCACAGTAGTCGTGCCAGACGAAGTCATAGAGCTGTTTGCCGGCGGCGTTAAACTTGAAGTCAGCGAGCGAATCGCCCGTGATTTTGATAGTCTCATTCAGCCGCGATAGAATCCAACGATCCATGAGCGGCATCTTGTCGGAAACCGGCATTTTTCCAAGGTCGCCTTCGCCGACATCATCACCGAGGTTCATCAGGATGAAGCGCGACGCATTCCAGAGCTTGTTGCCGAAATTGCGTCCATGTTCAAACGTGTTCATTGCGATGTTCGGATCCTGACCCTCCGGCGTGGAGAGAATCAGCGATAAGCGCATGCTATCGGCGCCGTATTGATTGATGACTTCAATCGGGTCGATGCCGTTGCCCTTGGATTTGGACATTTTTTGTCCGTGGGCGTCGCGGACGGTGCCGTGGATATAGACATCGTTGAAGACCAGCTTGTCCGTGAATTCATAGCCGGCCATCACCATGCGCGCCACCCAAAGGAATATGATTTCGCTCGCCGTGAACAACGAGTTGGTGGGGTAGAATTTCTGCAGTTCCGGCGTATTCTGCGGCCAGCCAAAAGTCGAGAACGGCCACAGCCACGAAGAGAACCAGGTGTCGAGAACATCCTCTTCCTGATAAACATCCGAGCTGCTGCATTTGCGACATTTGGTCGGCGCCTGTTTGAGGACCATTTCTTCGTTACACTCGCGGCAATAGTAAACCGGAATGCGATGCCCCCACCATAGTTGGCGCGAGATGCACCAATCGCGAATGTTTTCCATCCAATAGAGATAGGTTTTCGACCAGTGGTCGGGATGGAAACGGAGTTGTCCGTTCTTCAGCGCTTCGATCGCCGGCTTGGCCAGCGGTTTCATGCGAACGAACCATTGCTCGGACAGATAGGGCTCGACAACCGTCGAACAACGATAGCAGGCGCCAACGGAGTGTTCGTAGTCCTCGACCTTGGCGAGCAGGCTCTTCTTCTCGAGTTCTTCCAGAACGAGTTTGCGACCCGTCTTGATGATCCAAACCCTTGAACTTGCCGGCGTTTTCATTGAGCGTGCCGTCGGGATTCAGGATATTGATCTTCTCCAGATCGTGGCGCTGGGAAACTTCGAAGTCATTCGGATCGTGAGCGGGCGTGATTTTGACGACGCCGGTGCCAAATTCGATATCGACATAGTCATCGGCGACAATTGCCAGTTCGCGATCGAGTATCGGCAGTATTGCTGTCTTCCCGATGTATTTCTGATAGCGTTCGTCGTTGGGATTGACGGCCAGCGCGGTATCGCCGAGCATCGTTTCGGGGCGCGTGGTCGCGGCGATCATATAGACGTCCTGGCCTTTGAGCTTGTACTTGATGTGGTAAAGCTTGGAGACCCGGCTCTGATGTTCGACCTCGTCATCCGACAACGAAGTCTGGCACCTCGGGCACCAGTTGACTATGTACTTGCCCTTGTAGACCAGGTTCTTCTCGTGGAGACGGATGAAGACTTCCTTGACGGCTTCCGAGAGCTGTTCATCGAGCGTGAAGCGTTCGCGCGACCAATCGCAGGAACAGCCGACTTTCTGGAGTTGCTCCATGATGCGCGTCTTTTTGGCGCCGACATATTCCCAAACACGGCGGACAAATTCCTCCCGGCCGACTTCGCGACGCGAAGTACCTTCTTTGACCAGGAGTTTCTCGACGACGACCTGCGTGGCGATGCCGGCATGATCGCTACCGGGAAGCCAGCAGACTTCGAAGCCCTGCAGCCGTTTCCAGCGAATCATGATGTCCTGCAGCGTGTTGTTCAGGGCGTGGCCGAGATGGAGGACATCGGTCGCATTCGGGGGGGGTATGACGATGCTGTAGGTCTTCTTTGGCGAATCGACCTTGCCGTGAAAGTAACCCTTGGCCAGCCAATCGGCATAGAGGCGGTCTTCCACGCCGGAAGGGTTATATTGCTTGGGAATTTCCTGTCCGCTCATAAATCTCTCTTCCAAAAGTAAGCTATGAGTATAGCCGTTAGACTATTGATGTCAAGGCGATATTAAAACGCCTTGGCGTGCGCCGGGTTCGCCTCTATATTGATGCTCCTTTAATCGGAAGAAAGGCGCCAATATTCAGTGAGAGAGTCAGGAACAGCATTCGAGAATCTGGTGGAGATACTTCGCACCCTGCGGGCGCCGGGCGGCTGCAATTGGGATCGCGCACAGACCACGCAATCGCTGCTGCCGTACATGATTGAGGAGACTTATGAGGCGGTTGAGGCGGGCGAAGCGGGTGACTATGACAAGCTGAAGGAAGAACTGGGCGATATTCTGCTGCACATTATTTTCCAGGCCGAGATCGCCGAGGAACTCGGCAGGTTCGATATGCGTGATGTGGTGGAGATCGTCACGCAAAAGATGATCGAGCGCCACCCGCACGTTTTCGGCGACCGCAAGGACCTTTCCCCCGATCAGGTCCGCCAGAATTGGGAGGCGCTCAAGCTGAAGAACCGCAAGGCAGAAGAGCGGCATTTGACGGTGCTTGCCGGCGTCCCGAAGACGATGCCATCTCTTCTCAAGGCCTATCGTGTGCAGGAAAAAGCGGCGCAATTCGGATTCGACTGGGAGCGGGCAGAGGATATCTTCGCCAAAATTGATGAAGAGCTGGGGGAATTCAAAGAGGCATTGGCTGAAAACGATAAGGCGTCGATTCAGGATGAGCTCGGCGATTTGCTTTTTTCTCTGGTTAACTTTGCGCGCCACATTCAGGCCGAACCGGAAACCTGCCTGAACGGGACCATTCGAAAATTCTCCGACCGTTTCGACAAAATGGAGCACGCGCTGCAGGCCCGCGGTCTGACACTTAAGCAGGCCACTTTGTCCCAGATGGAAGAAGAGTGGCAGCGCGCCAAGCTCCTGCCGTAGCGGGTATCCGATACCGTGCAATTCAACGAGACGGCTTCAGCCAGGACCGCTTGCTGTCAAACTCCTAAGCCGTTGCTGTTGTTGTGATAACGATTTGGCGGAATATATTGCCGTTGGTGTTTGTAATTGCTATGAATCGGCACGGCGAGATTTTCGCGCCGATTTGCCTTGCCGACAAGAAGCAGAACAAAGTGTCTGGATACGACGGGGCTGTTGAATGGTACAAATGGAGGAGTAGATGTTGAAGCTGATTACGATCGTTCTCACGCTGGCTATCGGAAGCGCTATTGCCATCGCCGATGACATTTCGCTGACGGTTTACAACCAGAACCTCGCACTGGTCAGAGAAGGGCGAAGTCTGGATTTCCAAAAGGGCATCAATCGAATGAACCTGACGGACGTCGCCGCGTCGATTGACCCGACCTCGGTGCATTTCCGGCTGCGCTCATCCGACAAGATTGAACTGCTGGAACAGAACTATCAATATGATCTGGTTTCTTCCGAGAAGATTCTCCAGAAGTATCTCGGCAACACGGTTGATATCGCGATGAAGAACGGGGATGTTGTCAGCGGCAAGTTCTTGTCGCTCTCATCGGGCTATATGGTGCTGCTCCTTGCGGACGGCGCGGTGCGTCTGGTCAATTCGCAGGAGATGCTCACCGTTTCGGCCCCAAAACTGCCGGAGGGATTAATCGTCACGCCGACTCTGGAATGGCTGATTGCGAGCGATGTCACCGGGAAGCGCGATGCGGAAATCAGCTATCTGACCAGCAACATCAGCTGGCATGCCGAGTATATCGCGCAGCTGGACAAAGATGACAAGAATCTTCGCCTGTCCGGCTGGGTTTCGCTCGACAACCGTTCCGGCAAGACCTACAAAGACGCCAAGCTGAAACTGGTGGCCGGTGATGTCAATCGCGTCATGCCGCCGGCTCTTGCCAAGGGTGCGATGTACGAGTCGATGGCCTCCGACATGGGCGGCCGCGGATTCGAGGAGAAGTCGTTTTTCGAGTATCATCTCTATACACTTGGCCGCGCCACAACCGTAGCAAATAATGAAACGAAGCAGGTCAGCTTGTTTGATCCGGCCTCGACTCAAGTCAAGAAGCTCTATCGATATGAAGCTTCACCAGGCGCCACGGACGTTAACGTGGTCGTGACATTCAAGAATTCCGAAGGAGGCGGCCTGGGAATGCCGCTTCCGGCAGGCAAGATCCGGCTGACGAAGCTCGACAGCGACGGTTCTGAAGAGTTCGTCGGCGAAGACATGATTGATCACACACCGCGCAATGAGGAAGTAGAACTGCGGGTTGGGAACGCTTTCGACATTGCCGCCGAGATGGCCGTTATCGATTCGCGCCGCATTTCTGATCGCGTTCGGGAAGAGACGGTCGAAGTCAAATTGCGCAATCGCAAGACTGAAGATGTAACGATCAGTGTGCGTTATCGCCTGTACGGCGACTGGCAGGTGCTCGAATCGAATTTTGAATATGTCAAGAAGACGGCGCAACAGCTTGAATTTACGGTGCCGGCGAAATCCGATAAGGAAGCTGTTCTCAAGTACCGGATACGGTACGGAAGCTAACAAATTCTTTGACTTGATTTGCGGGAATGATTAGGTTCCGCTCAGAGATTGTGACGAAGTTCACTTGGAGGAGGATAGCTTAATGAAGAGAATAATCGTTGGAATACTTGTGCTCTGCTTAGCTGCAAGCGGCTTCGCGCAACCGTCCAAAGAGGTGCTTCCATATGATGCGTTGATTCGCTCGGCGAACATCTATTTGAAGATGAAAGACAAGGACTACGATCACGTTTCCAAACTTTTGCAAACCGCCATTGACAACTATCCGGATCCGCTGGAAGCGCATTATCTCATGGGATTGATCGCTGCTGAACAAGCCGAGTATATCCGAATGATGGATCACTTCCGCAAATTTGAATCAATCTGCTCCAAGGAAGCGATGGCCGCGGAGAAGAAACTGTCGAAGCGCTGCACCAAGGATAACATGGCAGAGCAGATCCAGAAGACCAAGGACGCCGAGTTGAGCCGGAACTTCAAGGAAGGCGTCTCAAATATCAGGTTGGCCGACTCTGTCAGCCACGCGGCCGAGACTTCGACGGAAGATTCAACCAAGGCTAAACAGGCGGATGTCTTGAAACAACTCCTCTCCAAGGCTGAGGGACTGTTTAACGACTGTATCGTCATCGATGATACCATCCCCGGCATCTGGACGAATCTGGCGTTGATCGAAAAGAAACTGGGTAACATCGACAAGGCAATCGGGCACTATCAGCGCAGCTATCAGCTTAACCCCAGAGACGCCATGATGGTGTATGATCTGGCCAGCGTCTACTTCGACCAGAAAGACTATGCCAACGCCGCGCGATACTATGGCGAGTTTGGTGACCTTGACAAAGCCAATTCCGAAGCCGCCTATATCAATCAGGCGATGGCCTATCAAGCGCTGAATGATTACGTTTCGCTGGAGAAAGCTCTGGATAAGGTACTCGAGGCCAACCCCGCCAATGCCGAGATCCGCTATCAGCGCGGCGTGATGTACGTACGCAACGCTTCGGCTCCGGAGTTACGCGACTCGGCAACCAAGCTCGACAGCCTGCTCGGAATCAAGCCGAATGATGCGGCGCTGAAGAAGGCCAAGGACGAACTCGTCGCCTATCGCCAGAGTTTCAACATCAAGGCGCTGGCCGACTTCAAGCAGGCCTCCGCAGCAAACGCCAAGGAACCGCTGTACTGGTACTGGTATGGCAACACCGCCTACTTCCTGGAGAAACAGGACGAGTCGCTGGAAGCCTACAAGAAGTGCGTCGAAGCCGACGAGAAGTTCAGCGACTGCTGGTGCCAGCTTAGTCTGGTGTATGCGCGCAAGGGGATGAAGACTGAATCGGAGCAAGCGGCCAGCAAGTGCAATGATAAATAGCTGATGCTGCCAACTCGAACTACGACGGGAGTGCCAGGCGCTCCCGTTTTTTTTGTCGTCGAGTAATCGCACTGCCCGGCAGATATGATGGAATCACGCCGCCGAATTGCCTATATTGGCGCTTATGCAAAAGGCACGGAAGCTGGCGGAAGTTTGTCTTTTCGGCTCGATCAAGAGGCCGTTGACCTATCACATTCCCGATGAACTGCAATCGCCCGACCTGATCGGTCGCCGGGTGATCGTGCCGCTCGCCAAGCGCAAGCAGCTCGGAGTTATCACTGCCGTTGACGCGAATTTTGACGGCGCGACGCGGCCGATCGATTCATTGCCAGATCTCCAGCCGGTGATCTCCGCCGGTGATTTGGCTTTGTGCCGTTTCGTGTCCGAATACTATCTTGCTTCGCTGGGCGACACGATTCGGGCGCTGCTGCCCCAGCCGCTGACATCGCAGTTGTCACAGCGGGTACAGGTTGTTGCGCGCGAGAAGCTCGAAGAGGCGGCAAGCGCCGGCGATGATCTGGCACAATTTATCGTGGCGAAATCGCGCGGGCGGGCAATGATCGCGGCACACCATCTGCAATCTTACCCGCGAGCCGCGATTGAAAAGTTGATTGAGGCTGGTGTCATCGAAGTCGACTGGAATGTGCAGACGACGCGCCTCAAAGAAGAAGATTATCAGGTTGAGCAGGCCGATGGGGTCGATTTGTCGACAGAGCTAACCGCCCGCGAGCGGGATGCCATCGACTATCTCGCCGAATGGGGAGTTGCCGATCTGATCGAATGGCGCAAAACACATCGCCTGACCCGAAAACAAACCGCCGATTTGGCCGCTGCCGGCGCCATCAAGATTGCGGAGAAACCGCCCTTCATCGAACCGCTCAAACCGGCCGCACCGCGGGAGTTTCATCCGACCCGTGCCCAGAAGGCGGCGATAGGCGAGATAGTCTCGGCCCTTGCGGCCGACGCATTCCGCCCGTATCTGCTCCACGGCGTGACCGGCTCCGGCAAGACCGAGGTGTACGTTGCCGCGATTCAGTCGGCAGTTAAGTCCGGTAAACAGGCAATCGTGTTGGTTCCCGAAATCGGTTTGGCGCAGGCGATTTACTTGCGACTGGAGAATATTTTCGGTGCGTCGCTCGGATTGATCCATTCGCGGCTCACGGCCCGTTCGCGCTATGAAATATGGAACAAGGCGCGCTCCGGCAAATTGCAGATCGTTCTCGGTCCGCGGTCAGCGATCTTCACGCCGTTTCCGAATCTTGGACTCATCGTCGTTGATGAGGAGCACGACGCCGCCTACAAACAGGCATCACCCGCGCCGCGCTACAACGCCCGCGACCTCGCCGTTTATCGCGCGCAAAAACTTGGAGCCGTGGTCGTGCTCGGGTCGGCGACGCCATCAGTTGAGAGCTACTACAACGCCAAGAGCGGGAAGTATGGCTTGTTGGAATTGCCGGAACGGGTCGATGGCCGCGCCCTTCCGGCGGTCGAAGTCATCGACCTCAAAATGAGCTTTGAAAAGAAGGGTTCCGGCTATTTGAGCGATGCGCTGATTGGCGGCATCAACAGCGCCCTGGAACAAAACGGCCAGGTCATGCTATTGCTCAACCGGCGCGGATTTGCGCCCTCGGTACATTGTTACAGTTGCGGCAAGAAGCTCGAATGCAAGAACTGCGCGGTGGCGCTGGTATTCCACAAGGGGCGGAATCGCCTGCTGTGTCATCTTTGCGGACATCAGGAATCGTATCCCGACAAGTGTCCGACCTGTCGGAGCAATCTGTTTTTGTATCGCGGCATCGGCACCGAGAAGATGGAAGAGGAACTCCGCCGGCGTCTGCCGGAAATTCCCGTCCTGCGGATGGATCTCGATTCCACGCGCAAACAGGGGAGTTTTCGCGAGATCTACATGAAGTTCAGATCGGGTGCGGCAAAGATGCTGCTTGGCACGCAGATGATTTCCAAGGGATTCGATTTCCCCGATGTCGCCCTGGTTGGCATCATCACCGCCGACACAACTCTGGAGTTGCCGGACTTTCGTGCCCGCGAACGCGCTTTTCAGCTTCTGACGCAGGCTTCCGGTCGCGCCGGACGGCTGAATTTCCCGGGTAAGGTGATCCTGCAAACGCTTCACCCGACCGACGCCACAATCGCGCTCGCGGCTGCTCATGACTTCAAGGGCTTCTATGAATCGGAGATTAGCGAGCGCGAGGAACTGCGATTTCCGCCGTTCACTCATCTGGTACTGGTCGCCATCGAGTCCAAGGACGCCAGTGTGGCGCAAGACACGGCGGAAGCCCTGGGAGGACAGCTTGCAAAGTCACTCAACCGTCTTTGCTCGATTCAAGGTCCGATTCCGGCGCCGATCATGAAACTCCGGGAGTTGTTTCGCTTTCATCTGCTGCTTAAGACCCGCAATGTCCGCCGCGTGACACCGATTCTCGATGAAATAGTGAATTCCAGGGAATTGCAGAGTAATCGGAAAGTCCACGTAATCGTCGATGTCGATCCGGTCGATATGATGTAATAAGAATCGGGCTTGACAACTCCCTTGTTGTCAGTAACTTCCAACACCTGCAGATGAAGGATGCTAACATGGACAAAGTCTCGACCGGAGACCGATTGGTCACAATCGACAAGGTAATGCACAGTGAGGAAGTCACGGCTTGGATCATCAAGGCGGACTACTATCTCGGCAAGCAAGGATATACCGAACACGGCTTACGCCACTGCAAGCTTGTCTCCAAGATTGCCTACAATGTGCTGGAACGCCTTGGACGTCCCGACCGCGTCTGCCATCTGGGTGCAATTGCCGCCTATCTGCATGATATCGGCAATGCGATTAACCGGCAGTTTCACGCCCAGTCGGGAGCAATTGCGGCCTACACGCTGCTGCACAATCTTGGTATGGCTGCCGAGGAAGCCCTTGATGTTGCTGCCGCCATCGGCAACCACGACGATATGGAAACGCTGCCGATTTCTGATATTGCTGCCGCGGTAATTCTCGCGGACAAGTCGGATGTGCATTCATCGCGGGTGCGTAATCTCGACCAGATTGGAACGGACATTCACGACCGCGTCAATTATGCCGCCAAATCGTCGTTCCTGCGAGTCGATGTCGACCGCGAGACGATTACGCTGGAGATCACGATTGACGATACTGTTGCGTCGGTTATGGATTATTTTGAAATCTTCCTGACCCGCATGGTGATGTGCCGGAATGCGGCAAACCAGCTGAAAATGAAATTTGAACTGGATATTAACGGATACAAATTACAGTGAGTTCACAGGGATTATCCTACAAAGACGCCGGAGTTGATATTGCTTCGGGCGACGAAGCGACCGCGCGCATCAAGCGACTGGTCCGCAAGACGTACACCAAGGCCGTGCTCAACGGCATCGGCGGTTTTGGCGGACTGTATGACGGCAAATTCGCGGGAATGAAGAGTCCGGTGCTGGTGTCATCGGCCGATGGCGTCGGTACCAAGCTCAAGCTGGCCTTCATGACCGGCAAACACGACACGGTCGGACAGGATCTGGTCAACCACTGCACCAATGATATCCTGGTCATGGGCGCGCGTCCGCTTTATTTCCTCGATTATTTTGCTACCGGCAAGTTGAGTCCGGGTGTTGTCGCCGAGGTCGTGTCCGGTATGGCGACGGCCTGCAAGCAAAACGGCTGCTCGCTGATCGGCGGCGAGACCGCCGAAATGCCGGGCTTCTATCAGGAAAACGAATACGATCTTGCCGGATTTATCGTCGGTGTTGTCGATCGCCGCCAAATCGTTGACGGCAGCAAGATCAAACCGGGCGACCTTGTCATCGGACTTGAGTCGAGCGGTCTCCATACCAACGGTTATTCGCTGGCGCGCAAACTTTTCTTTGAAACGCTTGCCATGAAGCCGACTGACAGCATTCCGGAATTGCAGTGCAGTGTCGCGGAGGCGCTGATGGCCGTGCACCGCAGCTACCTCAAGCCGGTTTCCAGACTTCGCGCCGAGGTCGCCGTTCACGGCATGGCGCACATCACCGGAGGCGGCATCCCCGGAAACCTTATCCGCGTCCTCCCCAAGAATTGTTGTGCCCAAATTGATCTCTCCTGCTGGCAGATTCCGCCTCTGTTTGCCTATATGCAGCGTTGCGGCGGCATCGACGAGGCCGACATGTTCGACGCCTTCAATATGGGCATCGGACTAATGATTGTCGTTGGCAAGAAGGATGCCGAGACCGCACTGCGAGTCCTCATGGCGCAGCGCAGCAAAGCATTCGTCGTCGGAGAGATTGTCAAGGGCAGACGCCGAGTCGAGTTGAAATGAACAACGGCGCTCCCGATAAGCCGCCGGATGCCGTATAGAAGTTGGAATGCGATTTAAGCTCCCCCAAAGAACTATCGTTCTAATCATCTCTGCCGTTTTTTTCAGCTTAGCGTTTGAGCCATCGCCCTTGTGGTTCCTGGCCTATTTCTTTGTGCCGATATTTGCGGCTTCGATTCGCGGACTTGGTTTCAAGGAGGGTTTTCGCAGCGGTTACGTTTTCGGCGTGATCACCGCAGTGCTGACTCTCTACTGGGTTGTTTACGTCAATGTTGTCGGCGTGATTTTGCTGGTGCTGCTCCATTCGTTTTACTATGCCGTCATCGGGGGACTGGCCGGCGAGGCGACGAAGCGCTACGGCCGTGCGGGGCTGTGGTCGTTGCCGGTCCTGTGGGTCGCGATGGAATATTCGCGTTCACTGACGCAGGTGTCCTTCCCCTGGCAAAACATTTCCTACACACAGGCCTCCAACATCGCCATCGTGCAGCTCGCCGAATTAACCGGCGACGCGCTGGTGACCTTTTTCGTTTGCGTGGTCGGACTGATACTATATTTCGCCTATGCCAACCTGCGGAGGATGGTCCTGTCGAGCGCACTTTTTCTGGTCGCGATCACGCTCTACAGTACGGCGTATATTTGGGGGGTGACCCGCATTCACCCGGTCGAACCCGATTTCAGCGTCGCCGCCTTGCAGGGGAACATCCCGGTCAATGACAAATGGCAGAACGGCAAGGCCGATCACAATTTCGTTGCGTACGATCAGTTAAGCGCGCAAGCCGCCGATTCGGCACAGCTGCTCATCTGGCCCGAGAGCGCGGCGCCGATGTATCTCAATCTTGAGCGCCCGTATATTGCCTGGATCGAATCAATCGCCCGGCGGGAGAATGTTGACATCATGACCGGCGCGCTTTACATGATTCGCACACCGGAGGGCGTTCGCAAGTATTACAATTCGGCGTTTTTCTTCTCCCCCGAAGGGATGCTCCCGACGCCGCACAACAAACTCTATCTCGTTCCGTTCGGCGAACACATGCCCTATGCCGAGAAGATCAAACCGATCGCGAAGTTCCGCGAGTTTGTCAAAGAGCGCCTCGCGCTTGACATCTCCGACTTTCAGCCCGGCGACAGCATCGTCACGTTCGAATCGCACGGCCGGCGATTCGGGACGCTGATCTGCTTCGAAGTTGTCTATCCCGAATTTGTGCGTGAAATGGTCAACAAGGGGGCCGAGTTCTTGGCCGTTATCACCAATGATGATTGGTTTGGCGAGACGGCGGGCCCATATCAGCACTTCTACATTCCCGTGTTTCGAGCGGTCGAGAATCGCGTCTGGATTGTCCGTGCGGCCAACACCGGTATCTGCGGTATCTTTGATCCCTATGGCCGCATCGTCGCCAAGACGCAACTTGGCGGGCGCACTTATTTAACCGGCAAGATCGGCCCGCGCATGGGGGAGACGATGTTCCAACGCCACGGTCCGGTTCTGGCAAAGATTTGCCTTGCGATGGCCGTTCTCGGGGGTATAATTCTTGCTGTTTCAAGAAAGCGCCATGATTAGACGAACGATCGCCGCACTCATACTGACCTTGCTGTCTGTCCCCTGCGTCTTTGCGCAAGTTTACCAATGGGAAAACCACACGAACAAGGACGAACTCACTTCGCTGAATTCTTTTGCCGGGTTTGTCTGGGCCACGACCACCGGAGGTGTTGTGCGCATCGATCCGGCCAGCGGGGCTGTCACGACCTACCTTAACAGCGATGGCCTCGGCAGTATCAAGATCAACTTCTCGGCCGATGCGGGCGAAGGGGAGGCTTACTTCGGCTCTGCCGACGGTATCTTGAGCCGCATGAATTTGCAGTCGCAATCACTTACCCCGACACCATTGCGCTCCCGTGACGGCAGCCCGCTGTCGCTCAATGCGGCCGACACGAGCGGCGATTTTCTCTGGATCGCCGCCAGCGTGGGCATCGTCAAGTACGACCGTTTTCGCAACGGCGGCGAGGTCAAGGAGACTTATCGCACGCTCGGCGGTTTTTTGAGCGAATCCGCCGTCAATGATGTCATCGTTTTTGACGGAAAGATTTTTGCGGGGACGAACGAGGGAGTCGCAATCGGCGCTGTTGATAACGAATTCCTGCTCGATCCCGCCGAATGGACAACGATCGAACTTGGCACGCCGATCTTCGAAGATATCGAGGTCAATTGTTTCGGTATTCACAACGGCTCGCTGTATGTCGGCACCAGCAGCGGACTGTATGTCTGGGATGGAGCAACAGCGCTAAATCCAATCGCCAATTTTGCGGGGATGCAGATTATCGATTTGTCCAGCGGGGCAGAGCCGACATCCTCGCTTTATGCGCTGGCTCTCAGCGAAGGCGATCGCCAGATTTTTCGGATCTCGCCGTTCGAATTAATTGTCTATCAACTCCCGGCCGAGTTGAGCGCCGGGCTCAATTCGTTTACATATTCCGGTGACTGGTATTTCGGTACGAACGCCGATGGCGTGCACAAGATTCTCAGCAGCACCAGTGCCATCAAAATTTCTGCGCCCGGCCCCAGCAGCAATAATCTGGTCGGCGGCGGCTACGACTCCGAGGGAAGGCTTTTTGTTGTCGCGCGTGATAACGACCTTTCCATATTCGCAGACGATGAATGGAATTATTCCGCAGTAACTGGCGGTGAGAAACTCTCCGCACTGGTTGCCGGCAGCGGCGATCTCTGGATAACTACCTTCGGTCGCGGTGTTTATCGGGTGCTTCCCAGCGGCTCCATTCAGCAGTTCACCAGCGCCAACTCGCCTCTGATTGGCGTCGCGCAGGATCAAGCGTTCTCTGTCATCAACTCGGTCTATCAAGACCCGGCCGGGCGAATCTGGTTTTCGCTGTTTCAGGCCAATCCCTTGCGGCCGCTGGTGATGTTTGATCCGAGTGACTCGACCTGGGAGTACTTCGATGCGGCCGACGGATTCGTGAGCGGCAACAATCAGGTCGTTGCCGCCGGAAACGGCACTGCCGCGGTTGGTGTCGATGATCAGGGCGTCGCCTTTTTGCGTTATGGCGCCAATCCGGAAAACCACGCCGACGATCAGCTTGCTTATTTTAGCCGCAGCCGCCGTCTGCCGTCCGACATCGTGACCGCTATGGCGTATGACCGCGACAATGTGCTTTGGGTCGGCACCAATCAGGGCCTCGCATACTTTGACGAGGGCATTGATTTCTTCTTTCCGACCGAGATTGCTCCCGGTATCGGATCGAATATCACGGCGATTGTATCAGATGCGCGCAATAATCTCTGGGTTGGCACTTCGGAGGGGCTGGCGCTGCTCGATGCCGCCGGTTCCGACCCGGTGGCTTTCACCACCGCCAACTCCGATCTGGTCGCAAATGAGGTTGAAAGCCTGGTTTACGATGAATCTCTGAAGAAGCTCCTGATCTTCACCACCGGCGGTCTGAGTATTCTCGATTACACACCCGGCAATCAGGATGGTGGGATTGGCGTGTATGCATATCCTAATCCGTTTCACATCGGGGCAACCGCTACTGACCTACTGCGGTTCCAGATCGATCAACGCGGCGATGTCCGGATCTTCACAGTCGCCGCCGAGCTGGTGCGCGAAACAACTGTCAACACCGGCTGGGATGGCCGTAATCAGGCGGGCGAATTTGTCGCATCGGGCGTTTACCTCTGGGAACTCAAGGCCGAAGACGGCACTCATCACACCGGCAAAATTCTCGTAATCAGGCGATAAATCAAATGTCAGTTGTGGTTCGTCAACTGATTGATGCACTGCCCGAGGTGGCGGTCTCCGCGCAGTCCGGACCGACGGGTGTTTTTCTGCTTGCGCCGTTGCTGGAAATGTGGCAGAAGACGCTGGGCTGGAACGGTGTTTGTGTCAGTTCCGGCAGGCTGATCCTGGTTGGATTCGAGAAACCCACGGCGGTAGGAAGGATATTCTTTTCGATGCCGTATGGCGGCTACGGCGGCGTGCTGGGCGAGGGTACAGGGGACGACTTTGCGGCGATCGCCGCATGGCTGCGGGGCACCGGGTACCTGCAGGAGAACATCGTGCAGTTTCAATCTTCACAGTCAGCCGCTTATCCCGAAAGCTACTACCGTAACATCCTCGCCACACACATCATCGAACTAACTGCATCGGCGGGCGAGTACTCGGAAAATACCAAGCGCAATATCAAGAAGTCGCAGGAGCAGGGCCTGCAGGTCGCGCGACTCGGCATGTCGGACAGCGCTGCCTATCTGGACATACTGCTGTCGCATCAGAAGCGCACCGGGGAGATACGCCGGATGCCGCAGAAATGTTACAGCTTTCTCCTGGGACTTTCAGACCAAAGCAACAGCGGGATCAGCGTCTTTGCGGCTACCGGCAAGTCCGGGTTGCAATGTGTGCACATCTACTTTGCGACGGCAACCGACGCTTTCTATTTCGATGGCTTTTCGACGCAAGATGGCCTTGACGCGGGCGCGAACTTTCTTCTCCTTGAAACGATGATCGAGAACTATCGCCACTCCGGAGTACAGCGACTCAATCTTGGCGCCACACCGCCGCTCGATAAAGGATTGAAAAGATTCAAGGAAGGCTGGGGAGCCGCGGAGGTCGACTACACGGAATATGTGCGCCGCTCGCAACTCAAACGATTTATCGACTTCATGACGAGGGTGCGTTGAGGATACTGTTCCTGGGCGAGGCAATTGCGCCGCACCTGATGCGCTGGCACAACTCGTTCGAGAAGATGGGTTGGGAAGTTCACACCGCGTCGTGCGACTTCAGCGGTAATTTCACCGGCACACGCCTGGTTCCGCGCTGGCGGAGGGGTCCGCTGCGCTATCTCACGCTGGCTGACCAGATCGAGCAGATAATAGCCGAATTCCAGCCGAACATTATCAATGCCCACTTTCTGCCGACCTACGGGCTGGCGGCGGCGGCGGTCAATGCGCATCCGCTGGTTGTCACACTGTGGGGGTCCGATTTGCTGTTGACGGGCGCCAATGGATACCTGCGGCGCAAGCGCAGTGAGTATGTGCTCAAGCGCGCCGATCTTGTCGTGATGGACTCGCAGATGATGGTTGCTGAGACCAAGAAAATTCACCGCATTCCGCGCCATCTGGTTGTCAGTTTCGGCGTGCGCAAATCGTGGTATGAAAGCGGACTGGCGCGGGAATTGGCAGATACGACACCGCTGCGAATCTTAAGCACGCGCCGCCACGAACCGTTGTATGACATCAGCACTCTACTGCGTGCGGCACGGATACTCAAGAGTGAGGCTTTCCATTTCACGCTGACAATTGGCGGCGGCGGGTCACTGGAACAGGCTCTGCGTCAGGAATGCCGCGAACTCGGTCTCGATGACATTGTCACTTTCACCGGATACCAGAACGACGAACAGCTTTTCAATCTCTATCGTACCCACGACATCTACGTCTCGACTGCAAAATCAGACTCGTCATCGGTATCGCTCCTGGAGGCGATGTCGCAGAAGCTGTACCCGGTGGTGACCGATATTCCCGGTAATCGCGAGTGGCTTGCGGATGATCGGCACTTCTTTCCGATCAGCGATGCCGGGACATTGGCAGCGAAGATCAAGATGGGGCAAACTCTGGAGGCACGCCGTCAGGCGCAAGAGAGCTATGCGCCAGTATTGGCGGCGAAGGGAATCCGCGAACAACAGATGAAGCTCGCCGATTACACTTTCAAGCGCTTGATCGACGATTACGCGGTGGAACATGCGCGTCCTCGTCGTTAGCTATTATTTCCCGCCGCTGGGATTGGCCGGCACGGCTCGTCCTGTTGCGCTGGCAAATTTCCTGGCCGCACGCGGCCACGAAGTTTTCGTGATTTCGGTTAAAGCGATTGCCTATCCGGCTTACGACGACGCGATGGAAGCGCAGATTGATCCAGGCGTGAAGGTCATCCGTGTCGGCTCGACCGACCCGGCGCGCATTCAGCATTTCCTTCCGATGTTGCCGCTCAAGCGGTTGCTCGGCGGCAAAACCAAGTCTGCCATGGCCGCATCCGTGTTTCCCGACTCCAAAATAGGTTTCGTCGCCGGCGCGGCAAAGGCCGTCAAGAAACTGATCCAGGGCGGCGAGAAGACACTTGTTATTACGACCTCGCCGCCGATGTCGTCGCATCTTGTGGGGTTGAAGTGTATCAATTCGGGAAGTGTCGTCTGGCTCGCGGATTTTCGCGACATCTGGTCATCACTGCCGTTTGGCAGCGACGATGCAGAGGATCAACGAAGAGCCGATGAACTGCGGGAGCAGATCATCGGAAAGTCTGCGCTGGTAAGCGCGACTTCACCAAAAACGGTTCGCTCGTTCTCTGAGAGATTTGGTGCGGCCGCCAAGATGATGTTTCTTCCCAATGGTTTCTCCGAAAGTGATTTTGCCTTGCCGGTTCAAGTGGACTCCGGTGTCATTGGCATCTATGGGACCCTCAATCATCTTGTCGGCTTCGAGCGCGCGGCCAAATGGCTCGGTGACTTCGGAAGAACGAATCCAGGCGCCGATTTCACACTGCGCCATGTAGGGCACCTTGACCTGCCGAAGATAGATGAGATTCTGACTACCGCCGGTCTGGAGCAGAGATTTCACAGCACCGGCTACTTGCCGCATCCGCGGGCAGTCGCCGCTATTCGCACCAGTGCAGTCAATATCGTGGCCTTGAGCGCAGAGCATGACACATCCTTTGTCGTCCCTTCCAAGTTGTGGGAATTGCTTCGCGCCGAACCGCCACTGATTGCCGTCCTGCCCAAGGGGAATGCGGCACGAGAAATTCTCGAGGAGCGCAACTTCCCAGGCGTCTGGATCGCCGATGACATTGAACAGTTTTCCCATGCGGCTGCAATGGCGCTGGATGGCGCCAAGAATCACCGCGGCCTGCGCAGTGCCAGCCGGTGTGCAGAATTCGAGTGGACGAATTTGTTTACACAGCTCGCCGATCGACTCGCCGGGATGGGCTTATGACCTGTATCTCATACTTGATTGTTGCTTATCGTTCGCGCGCGACAATTGCCGCGCTTGTAGACTCGATCGCGGCGCAAGAGGGCGATTTCGAACGGGAAGTGATCATTGTCGATAACAGTCCGACGGAAAACTGCGCCGACCTTGTGCAAAGCCGCAAGGTCAAGTACATCCTCAATCAAGCAGAACACCGGTTACACGCGCGGCGTGAATCAGGCAATTGCCGCCGCAACCGGCGACTTGATCTTCCTGCTCAACCCGGATGTGCGATTGTTCGCGGGCTGTTGTGCCAATCTTCTCAAGGCGCTTGGCTCCGAGACTACCGCCGCAGTTGCTCCGCAGTTGCTCAATGATGATGGCACCATTCAACATAGTGTCCGCAATTTTCCGAAGTTTTCGACTCTGGTTTACGACGCGGCTGGATTGTCGAAATTGTTCCCGCACAGCAGAATCTTCGGGCGTTGGCGAAACCACAATTTTGATCACAACACACTCTGCGCGGTTCAGCAGCCGATGGCATCGGCGTTCATGATCAAACGCGAGGTCGTTGCGCTTCTGGGACCGATGGATGAGCAATTCTTCGTGTTCTTTTCCGATGTCGATTACTGCAGGCGGATTGTCGATTCCGGCCGGGAGATCGTCTTTGTTCCGGCGGCGAAAGCCTATCACGCGATCGGCGGTTCGACACGGCAGGAAGGCGCCTGGCTGATCAGGGACTCACATCAGGGATTCTACCGGTATCTGGTTAAGCACGAGTTGAATGGGGCTAAAGCCGCTTTGCGTCCGTTGGCTGCAGCACTTCTCGGAGTCGGCGGACTTGCCCGGATCATCCACCGCAAGGTAACGGGCGGATCATTTTAGCAGAGACATCTTGATTGCCTGCGAATAGCCGGGCGAACTTAAGCGCGCGAAATAAACCCCCGAACTCACATTACATCCTGCAAGATCAAGGCCGTTCCACTCGACTTCGTGCGAGCCCGCAGCAACTTGATTGTCGAGCAGGACATTGACAAACTGTCCAAGGACATTGTAGATCCCGACCACGACATGGGCCGTGCTCGGGACATCAAAGCGAACGGTAGTCGCAGGATTGAAGGGATTCGGGAAATTCTGATACAGCGCAAATGATTCCGGCAGCGGGTTCCCGCTGTCATCGTCGGCATCGAGGACGATTTCTGGAACGAGCAGTGCGGTATCGACGGAATAGCCGGCTTTGTAAACGATCGCCACAAACTCGTCTGTCAGCGTGAAGTCAACCGGGATATTGACGATGCCGTCGTCGGCGCTGATCGCCTGGCCGACGATTTCGCCGTTTCTGGTTAGAGTGACCATTGCACCGGCGAGCGACGACGAAGCATCGCCGACTTCAACCGTGACGACGATTTCCCCGATCTGCTTGATTTTGTTGCTCGTAAATTGAAGGTCCTGCGGAGTGTTCGTCCAGACGCTCATCTCCGGATCGCCAAAGTAATTCAGCCCGTAACACAGATCGCGATAGTAGGGGAACATCGTCTTGGAATAGCGAACCGCTTCCGCGGCGTTGTTGTTCTGGTTGTAGATGTAATCGATAAATGCCTGCTCGAGCTTCCACGAACTCGCGACCCAGCCCCAGCGGGAATATCCGACGAAGCCGACGGCGCCGCCATTTGGTTTGGCCAGGAACGATTCGGCGACGCAGGGATTGGTCGAGCCAAAGGGCGGGGCGTCCATATCAAACGCCGCATTGTTGCAGCCGATAGAATAGATCACGCCGGGTTTGCCGTTGGACTCGATGTTCGGCAGGAAGCCGTGTTCGCCGTCGGCGCCGGAGGCAGTAAACAGGAATGACTTGGGCCATTCATTGTATTGGTTCGAACGCAGCACCCAGCCGTCGCTGACGCCGTGAATCAGCAACGTCATCATTCCCCAGCCTTCCGACATCGTTTGAATGGCGTTGGGAGCCAGCGGCGTGGCCGGATTGGCGGCATCGCCGGTCGGAGCTTCGACGACATCGCTGACATCACTGCTGACGTAGGCGGGATAACCGGCCGCGAGCAGTGCATGTTGTCCGACGGTTTGATAATCGCGCATCTGATCGGCGGAGATAAACAACGCCCGGTTGAGGTAGTCGTAGCTTCCCGATCCAGGGTTCATTTCATAGTTTACGAGCTTGCTGACATAGTCTCGGAATTGATTCGCATCATGGAAGGGCAGTCGTCCGACCAGGAGTTCGGCAAAGATATCCGGTTGGTCCTGCCCCGGTTCGCCAAAAACGCCGTCGCCGTCGGCGTCCCAGTTACCGTCGGTATCGCCATAATACAGGTCGCAGATATTCATCAGATCCAGCGGCGGTTGCGTTGTGGTGTTGGCGTGATAGGCATAACGGATCGGTATCACAGTTTCGTCGCCGCCGAGCAGGAGATATTTCACGCCGCTTTCATACTTGCTGATCAGGTAATTGCGCAGTCGCTCGGCATCATCGCGGCCGGAATTAGCGGCAATGATATCGCCGATTGCGGCGACTTCAACAGTCAGGCCCTTGGCGGTTTTCCATTTCACCAGTTCGGAAAACGCGTCGACGAAATCGGCGCGCGTTATGATTAGATATTCAGCGGAATTATTTGTCGATGAAGACGTCGAAGATTGAAGTTCTGTTACATTCGGCTTCGCGAAGCCGTATTCGCCAATCAATTCCAGATTCAGGTCCGCCGATCCGTGAAAATCGAGCTGTATATTCGAGTATGCGGCCAGCGATCCGGTGGTCTTATCAAAGTCCAACGGTTCAATTCCGATCGTGACGATCTGCCGGTCGTGATCGCGGCTGCGGTCGATCACCCAGGCCGCCGAATTGGCCTGCGGGCCAACTTCTAAAAGCGCCAATTCGCGGGCATAATACTCTTTGTCCCGGCCAGAATCGCCGGCAAAGGTCGCAATTTCCGGCTCCGTTTTCACTGAAATGCCGTGAGCAATAATCGACTTGCCGGTGAGAACTGTTGAAACGGAGTCGAATTCACCACTTTTCACCAGATAGCGGCGAACCAGAATTGGCAATCCGTTGGTGTTGTTAACCTGTTGATTATTATTGCCTTGCAGGATTATGGATGTCCCGGATTGATCGGTCTGGAGGTTGATTGAAGTGGTCTCGAAGGCGAAGCGTTCGCGCAGTGCCGCGCTGCCGTTCCAGACCATGCAAAGCGTTAAAAGACAAACTGTTACGACAATAATGATAGTCTTCTTCATTTTACCCGCCAGAGATTCTATATCTGCCTACCATAATTGGGCAAAGGCCGTGCCGACCGAACTGTTCAACACCGCAATTTTCATGACATTGTCGGACATTGTGTTAGCAAGGTAAGCTCACAGGCACAGTCAAACTGTCCCAACCTGAATCACGAAAATTAGCATCGAGAATGGTGTAAGCCCTATACCTGTGGGCGGTTTGCTATTCCTTATAATTTTCGCGGTTAAAATGGGGTTTTTTGCTTGACAAGTGGGGTGTTTGACAATACTTTTGGTGAGTCGAGGGGAATATTGGGGAAGTTCTGGTTTCGGAGGGTCGTTTTGTTAGATTTTACGGGGAAACAGACCGTCGCAGTCGACGGGAAGGGGCGCATCGCCATTCCCGCCAAGTATCGCGCGATTGCCACGGCCCAAGGTTCTGACAAATTCTTCGTGACCCTGAATGTTGACGGCTGTCTTGATCTGTATTCAGACGCCGAATTCCGCAAATTCACAGAGAAGCTTGCGCCGGAGTCGGCGATCGACTCCAAGCAAGAGCGTTTTCTCAAACGCTTCCTCTATTCAAACTCGGCAGAAGGCATACCGGACTCACAGGGACGCATCACGATTCCCAGGCATTTGTTGGAATATGCCGGAATCGACAAGCAGGTTTTGATTCTGGGTGTACGCGAACGAATCGAGCTTTGGAACGAACAGCGTTACAAAGAATACGAGCAGTCATTCCCGATGACTGTGGAACAGGTAGTTGAGAATCTGTTCGGAAAACGCGAATAGCCCGACGCATACTCCCGTCCTGTTGGACGAAGTACTGTCCCTGGTGCCAAATGGCGCGCGATTAGTGGTGGATTTTACCGTCGGCAGCGGCGGACATACAGAAGCAATTTTAAAACTATTGGGAGAGGCAGCGCAAGTGATCGGCTTCGACAGGGACGTTGATGCATTGGCGAGAACCAGTCAGCGGCTCAAGGGGTATAATCAGCAACTGCGCCTGGTGCACGATTCGTACGCGAATTTTGATCTGCATCTGGGTGAAGCCGAGAAGGGGAGAGTTGATTTCGCGCTGTTGGATCTTGGTCTGTCATCCGACCAGTTGGAGCATTCGCACCGGGGCTTTGCGCATCAGGCATCAGACGATGTTCTTGATCTGCGGTTTGACGGAACTTCCGGTCAGTCGCTGGCCGCGAAACTGCGGCAAGCTTCGATCGACGAGTTGACCGCGGTGCTGCGCGAGTATGGCGAGGTCGATCGCCCGGGACGCATTGCCGGGGCGATCATTGGGGCAGCAGACGCCGGGCGACTTGCGACGGTGGGCGATCTGGTCACGGTGGTGACCCCATTTCTGAAACGTGAAAAAACCAAGCAGGGACTGTCTCAAGTTTGGCAGGCGTTGCGCATCTGGGTCAACGATGAGTTGGAGCAGTTGCAGGCCGTGTTGCCGAAAATCGTGGATTTCCTGCGCGTCGACGGTGTGCTGGCCGTGATCAGCTTCCATTCGCTGGAAGACCGCGCGGTCAAGCAATTCATGGTTGCACAAGAAAATCCGTGCATCTGCCCGCCCCGGGTGCCGGTGTGCGTGTGCGGCCGGCTACCCCGACTTAGACGAATTACTCGCAAGGCAATCATGCCCGGCGAGGCGGAGATATCAAGAAATCAGCGCTCTCGGAGCGCAAGGTTGCGTGCGGCTGCGAAGCTGGGAACCTCTTGAGGACGTGAGGCGGCCGGCCAGGGATGGTTGACCGCCTCACACATGTTATTATGCAGAAGACAAGCTGGACCGAACAAAAAGAGCAGAAGAAAAGGCAGCGCCGCCATTTTGTGTTGGGCTCATTTGGCCTGCTGGCGCTGGCATTGCTCTTTGCCTACATGTTTATCTGGCAGAGAGTTTACACGCTTCAGCTTGCCCAAGAGCACTCGCAGCGCAAGTCCCGCGTCGGGCTTCTCAAGGAGAAAATTCAGTCACTGCAAAATGAAGTCGAGTATTTGTCGTCGATCGAAAACATCGAATTGATCGCCCGCAACCAGCTCGCGATGCTGCCGTTACGCGAAGCACAGTTTGCCAAGGCCGTCCTGCCGGCGGCGGCTCCACAACCAGAACCGCCGAAACCGACAGCCTCCGCTTCTACGGCTGAAAAAGACAAGGGCACCGCGGTCAGGTCCAAGTCGGATTCCAGGAAATCCGCTTCCAAGTCCTCGGCCAGCGCGAAGAAGACCAAGTCTGCGGCCAAGAAACCGAACGCAAAGACAAAGGGAACAGGCAAACCGGGCAAATGAACACGCAGGGATTCTTTATATCGCGCGGACGCGTCTATGCCCTGATCGTTGCTGTTTCCTTCGTCTGGTTGGCCATTGTGGCGCGATTGATCAACATCCAGATCGTCAACGGCGAACAATACAGCACCATCGCCAACAGTCAGAGCCGCGGCGAAGTTGAAGTTCCCGCCCAACGCGGCAGAATTCTCGACGCCGACGGCCGGACGCTGGCGAGCAATGCCCCGACAAAGTCGTTTTTCGCGTTCCCTCCCGACGAAGCCGCAGCGATGGAAATTGCCAACGTTGTCGCTCCGTACATGAACGTTTCGCGCAACGAGCTGCGCAACAAGCTCAAGGGCCGCATCGAGAGTTTCACCTGGCTCTGCCGGGGCATGGAAGGTGAGAAGGCGGATGCTCTTGAAGCGCGCAAACTGCCGGGGTTGTTCACGCAGCGCGAGATGAGGCGGGACTATCCGCGCGAAAATCTTGGACGCGATCTGCTCGGCATTGTTGATACTGAAAACCATGGCATCTCCGGACTGGAGTACGCGCTCAACGGTGATCTGGACGGCACTCCCGGCAAGACCCGCGTTGAACGCGATGCTATTGGCAAGATTTACCGCGTCGCCAGCAAGGATTTGGTCGATCCGCGCAACGGTAACGATGTCCAGCTCACTATTGACCTCGACTGGCAGGCGATTGTTGAACAAGAATTGAAGAACGGTGTCGATACGTTTTCCGCGCAATCGGGAATTGCCATTTTCATCAAGCCGAGTGACGGCGCGATTCTGGCCATGGCTTCCTACTATCCCTATTCCAAGAGCGCCGCTTCACAGAAGAACGAAGCCATTGCCGATGTCTTCGAACCGGGGTCGGTATTCAAGTTGATCGCGATTGCCGCGGCGCTGGAAGAGGGCAGTTCAAAGCCGTACGACGAATTCGATTGCGGCGGCGGCAAGGCGCAATTTTCCGGCAAGTGGATTCATGACGACAAGAAGTGGGGCCGTCTGCCGGTGCGCAATATCTTCACTTTTTCCTCCAACATCGGCACCGCCCGAGTCGCCTGCAAACTCGGCAACAAGATGCTTTACAAGTATGCCAAGTATTTCGGTTTCGGCATGCGTTCCGGTATTGATATGCCCGGCGAGATGCCCGGACTGATGCGCGAACCGAACAAGTGGTCGGATTTTTTCACATCGCAATTCGCGATGGGGCATGGGATCGGCGTCACCGCTTTGCAGCTGGCGTCGGCATTCAGTGTGGTCAGTTCCGAAGGCGCACTCTACCAGCCATATATCATCAAGCAGATCACGGCGCCCACCGGCGAGATCGTGCAGCAGCACACGCCGACGAAAGTCCGCACGCTCCTCTCGAAAGAGACGTGCGAGACACTTAAGGAGTTCATGAAGGCCGTTGTTGATACCGGTACCGCGAAATACAGCAAGTCCAAAGTGATCACTTACGCCGGCAAGACCGGCACGGCGCAGAAGGTGAATTTGGAGACCGGCGGCTACCATCCCGATAAATACATCTCAACCTTTGCCGGACATTTTCCTGCCGAGAATCCCATTGCCGTCGGCGTTATCGTGCTCGACGACCCGCAGCCCGTGCACTATGCCGGCATGACTTCGGCACGCATCTTCCGCAAGATAGCCGAGCGGGTCTCGACCAAAGAAAAGCTCACCGCGCCGGAGCTACTCGCTGTGCAAGCCGCCAATTCCGGTCCGCGTGAGATTTGCGTCCCCGAACTGGAAGGTCACACGCTCTCGACCGTTCAAGACATTCTCGATACCATTGCCCTCGATGTCAGCGTTCTTAACAGCGGCGACATCATCGTCCGCCAGGTTCCCAAGCCGGGCACTATCCTGCAGGAGGGCGAGCGCCTGATCATCCAACTGACCAACGCCGAGCCTGACAGCATCGGCCAGTTTGCCGAGCTCATCGGCATGTCGGTACGCAGTGCCATTGCGCAAGTGCGGGTCTGGGGATATGACTTCAATGTCGAAGGCTCGGGGTTTGTCAAGCAAGTGATCGAGATTGCTCCGGACAGTCTGGCTTCAACCCGCAGCCTGCGGCTGATCTGCAATGTGGATTAGGAGATGGAAACAGCAGTGAGGTTTGGCGAACTGGTAGAGGGACTTGACGACATCGTCATCAGCGGCGATCCGGACATAGAGATCAACAAGGTGGAAGTGGACAGCCGATTGATCGAAGCTAACGATGTTTTCGTAGCCATTCCCGGATTTGCCGACGACGGCCTGAGGTATATCGCCGAAGCCATTGCGCGCGGCGCCACCGCCATTGTTTCGCCCGGCGAAGTGCAAGCCGACGTCAAGTGCCTCGCCAGGGTGAGCGACATCCGCCGCGCCACCGCCAAGATCGCGGCGCGCTACTACAACCACCCCAGCCGCCAGCTGAAACTGATCGGTGTCACCGGAACCAATGGCAAGACCACAATTACCTGGCTGCTGAAATCGATCTTTGAGCAGTGCGACTGTCCGGTCGGCGTGATCGGCACGCTGGGATATTACACGGCCAAGCACTCGTTTGAGGCGCTCAATACGACTCCCGGGCCGCTGGAACTGGAACGCTTGCTGACCATCATGGTCGACGAGGGAGTCCGCTATGTGGCGGCCGAGGTTTCCTCCCATGCCCTGGCAATGTACCGCGTCGAGGAACTGGCGTTTCAGGTGGTCGCGATCAGCAACATCACGCAGGATCACTTCGATTACCACAAGACGCTCGAAAACTATCGCGACGCCAAAGCGCACATTCTTGACCTCGTGCAAGGCAAAGACAAATGGGCCGTGCTCAATCTCGATGATCCGAGTTTCAACTATGTCATGCGGCGCGTCCGGTCCTCGTTCCTGACATTTTCCGTAAGCGATCCCACTGCCGATGTGCGGCTGGAAAACCTCGTGATGTCGACCGACGGGTCGAGCTTTACGCTGATCACTCCGCGCGGCAAAGAGCCTGTGCATTTGCAGCTCCTGGGACGGTTCAACCTCGAAAACGCCCTTTGCGCAGCCGCCTGCGCGATCGCCAGTGGAATCGAACCGACGCTGATCGCCAGGGGCCTTAGTTCCTGCAGCCATGTTCACGGACGCGCGCAGAAGGTTTCGGCCGGCCAGCCGTTCACGGTCCTGATCGATTATGCGCACACTCCCGATGCCTTGACCAAGATTCTCGAGACAGCAAGGCAGATCTGCAAGGGACGGCTGTTGGTGCTGTTCGGATGCGGCGGCGACCGCGACCGCAGCAAACGCCCGTTGATGGCGAAGGCGGCCTCGGGCGCCGCCGATGTAGTGATCGTCACCTCCGACAATCCACGCACCGAAGACCCGCTGAAGATTATCGAGGACATCAAGCCAGGTTTGGTTGCCGGGAAACTGACCGTTATCGAACCCGATCGCCGCAAAGCCATCGCGAACGCGATTAGGCTTTGTCGTCCGGACGACCTGCTTGTTGTGGCCGGTAAGGGTCATGAGAATTATCAGATTCTCGGCAGGACGAAAGTCCACTTTGACGATCGCGAGATCGTTGAAGAGGCGCTGAAAGGCCGGCAGGCATGATCAGCGGAGTGCTCAGAGACTATGCGCCGGCATTCGGCGATTACCGCGTCGCATCTCAAGACCAGCTCAACGCATCCTTTGCCGGTGTTTCGATTGACAGCCGCGAGAAATCGTCCGGCGGAATCTTCTTCTGCATCAGAGGCGAGAAGTTCGACGGCCACGACTTTGCGCACGATGCCAGGAAGAACGGCAGTGTTGCCATCGTCGTCGCCAAGTCGCGCTATGACGAATTTGCCCAGTTTGGCGGTGCAACGGTCATTGGCGTCGACGACACGCTGGAAGCGATGCAGCAACTGGCAAGATTCTATCTGAAGCTCATTGCGCCGCGCAAGATTGCGATTACGGGGACCAACGGCAAGACCACGACCAAGTCGCTGGTGGCGAAGCTGCTCGGGGCGAAATATCGCACCTGCGCAACGCGCGGCAATTTGAACAATCAGTTCGGTGTGCCGCTTTCCATCTTCGAGTTCACCCGCGATTGCGAGGTCGCCGTGTTCGAGTTTGCCATGTCGACGCCGGGCGAGATCAAGCGTCTCGTCGAGCTCTTTGCTCCCGATATCAGGGTGATACTCAATATCGGTCCGGCGCATCTGGAGACGCTCAAGACGATCGACGCCGTAGCGGAAGCGAAGTTTGAGATGCTGCAGGATTGCCGGCCCGAAGACTGGGTTGTGCTGAATATGGATGATCCGCAGATCCGGTCGCGGTCGTATCGCTACAAAATCAACAAGCTGACCTACGGCACGTCGCCGGAATACGACGTCCATCCGGATGATGTTCGGGTTAACGGCTCCGGCCGCGCCCATCTGCTTTATCACGGCGACGACATCACGATGCCGGTGCTCGGGCTTCATCACGTTGCCAACTGTCTCGCCGCGATCTCGATTGCCAAGCTGATGGATGTTCCTTTTGCGCAAGTCAAGTCGGGCATCGAGTCATTCGTTCCCGCCGGCAATCGCATGAATGCCGAGGAATATCACGGCGTGACGATTATCAATGACGCCTACAATTCAAATCCGGTGTCGGCCAAGGGTGCGCTGGATACGATCGCGTCGATGAAGATCACCGGCCGTAAGGCCGTCGTTTTCGGCGATATGCTCGAACTGGGCGACAAGGCGGAGGAGTACCACGCCGAGTTGGGGCGCAAGATCGCCGCGTCGGAAGTCGATTTCCTGGTTCTGCTGGGGTCCTTTGCGGCCGTCGTCAAGGACGCCGCCGTCAAAGCCGGCCTCGATGCCTCAAGCATCTCCATTGCCTCGGATCACAGTGCCGCGGTGGAGTTGCTGACCAATTATCTCAAGCCGGGCGATCTGCTTCTGCTGAAGGCCTCGCGCGGCATCAGACTGGAACTCATCGAGCAGGGGCTCAAGGCCACGCTGGGGAGACGAAACTGATGCTGTATCTTTTGCTTTACCCGCTCGTGGATCACATCAGCTTCTTCAATCTGTTTCGCTATATCACTTTCCGCAGCGCGGCCGCGACCGTTACGGCGCTGTTCATCAGTCTTATCCTCGGTCCAGCGTTGATCCGCATGCTGAAGAATCGCCAGGTCAAAGAGAGCATCCGCACCGACGGGCCGCAGACGCACCTGGTCAAGGAAGGCACGCCGACCATGGGCGGGCTGATTATCCTTGCGGCGATTATCATTCCGACGCTGCTCTGGGCGGATCTGTCCAACCGCTTTGTCGATCTACATGTTGATCGTGACGGTCTGGCTCGGCGCGATCGGCTTTATGGATGACTATCTCAAGGCCATCAAGCATCAGAAGAAGGGCCTGGTCGGGCGCAAGAAACTGGCCGGCCAAATGGGTCTGGGCATCGTGTTCGGTCTGTTGCTGTACTTCTATCCGCCGACGCCCTTGTTCAATCTGTCGACCGACATACCGTTCTTCAAGAACTACTATCTCGATTTTCCGATCTGGCTGTTTATCCCATTCGTGATCGTTGTTATCACCGGCTCTTCGAACGCGGTCAATTTGACCGATGGACTTGATGGGTTGGCAATCGGTCTGACATCGATCTGCTTCGTTGCGTTCGCAGGGATGGCGTACATCACCGGTCGAACCGATTTCTCGGATTATCTGGATATCGTCTACTTGCCCGGTTCCGGAGAACTGACGGTCTATTGCGCGGCGGCGATCGGAGCCGGTCTGGGATTTTTGTGGTACAACACCCATCCGGCGCAGGTCTTCATGGGTGACACCGGCGCGCTGGCGCTGGGGGGAATTCTGGGCGCGCTGGCGATTCTCTTGAAAAAAGAAATTCTGTTGGTGATTGTCGGGGGAGTCTTCGTGGCCGAAGCTTTATCGGTCATACTCCAGGTATCGTCTTTCAAATTGCGGGGAAAGAGGATATTCAAAATGGCTCCCCTCCATCATCACTTTGAGCTGAGCGGCTGGCACGAGAGCAAGGTCGTCGTCCGGTTTTGGATTGTCGGCGTGCTGCTCGCGCTATTGACCTTGTCAACTTTCAAAATCCGGTGACGATGAGGATTGATTTGGTGAAAGACAGACGGATTTCCATACTCGGTATGGCGCGGTCGGGAACGGCTGTCGCCCAGCTTGTGCGCAAGTATGGCGCCATTCCGTTTGTGACCGAGATGAAATCCGCCGACAAGGTCGAGAACGAAATTCGCACCCTCGAGGATCAGGGTATTTCCTTTGAAGTCGGCGGACACACCGAACGCGCCATGCGCGAGGTCGACTTCTTCATCGTCTCGCCGGGAATCCCCGCTACGGCGCCGTTCATGCAGGAAATCGAGCGTCGCCATCTGCCGGTGTTTTCCGAGATAGAAGTTACATCCTGGCTATGTCCGGCCACCATTGCCGCCATCACCGGGACCAACGGCAAGTCGACTACGACCGCACTGACGGCACATATTCTGAATGTCGCCGGCAAGAAGGCTGTCGCGACCGGCAACATCGGTTCGCCTTTTGCGCATGATGTCGTTGTGCTTTCTGATCGTGATTATGCCGTTGTCGAAGTCTCCAGTTTCCAGTTGGAGCGCATCGAGACTTTCAAACCGAAAGTGGCGGCGATTTTGAATATTACCCCGGACCATCTCGACCGTTACAAGCAATTTGAAGTCTATGCCGAGGCCAAGTATCGCATCGCCGACGCTCAGGACAGCGGCGACTTCCTGGTGTTGAATGCCGACGACGAGACGCTGGCGACCGCCAAGTTCTGGGGCACACCCAAGATCATTCACTTTTCGACTAAGCGCAGTGTTGTTGAAGGCGTGTTCGTCAAGGATGGCGAACTTGTTTACGCATTGGAAGGCAGATCAGGGACGATCTGCCGCACCAATGAATTGGGCGTGCCCGGTCCGCACAATGTTGCCAACTGCGCGGCAGCTGCGGCGATGACGCTGGTGCTCGGGCTTGATCCCGCTGACATCGCCCGCGGCCTGAAGTCCTTCAAAGGTATCGAACATCGCATTGAGTACGTTGCCGAAATCAACGGCGTCCGTTACATCAATGACTCTAAAGCCACGAATGTTGACTCGGTGTACGTCGCTTTGCAGTCATTTGACCGTCCGCTGATCGTGATCATGGGCGGGCGCGACAAAGCCGGCGACTTCACCAGACTGGCACCGTTGATGACCGGTCGAGTCAAAGAAGTCATCCTGATTGGCGAGGCAACCGAGAAGATCGCCGCACAGCTTGCCGGAGTGGTCAAGATCGAACGCGCCGGCAATATCTACACGGCCGTGGAACTCGCGTCCAGGCATGCCATTTCCGGTGATGTCGTGATGCTGTCTCCGGCGTGTGCCTCCTTCGACCAGTTCCGTGACTTCGAAGATCGCGGCGAAAAGTTCAAGGAAGCCGTCCGTGCGCTGGAGGGAGGCAGGGGATGATGACTCGTCCACGTGATGTCGACAAGTTGTTGATAATTGTCGTCGGCCTGTTGTTGCTGATCGGCACAGTGGTCGTTTATTCCGCCTCGGCGATGTTTGCCGGTTCGCGTTTCGGCAGTGATACGTTTTTCTTCCAGCGTCAGTTGATCTGGCTTGGATTAAGTGTCGCGGCGCTGTTCATCGCGATGCGGGTCAACTACCGCGCGCTTTGCAAACTGGCCTGGCCGCTGTTGATCGTTTCGATGGTCTTGCTGGTTTTCGTGCTGTTTACGCGCGAAGTCAACGGCGCCAAACGTTGGATTAGCCTTGGATTCTTCGGATTTCAGCCTTCGGAAATTTTCAAGTTTTCGCTGATCGTTTTTCTTGCGGCGATGCTTTCGGCCAAGCGCGAGAAGATCACGCAGATCAGCTCGGTCATTTTCCCGCTCTTACCCGTTATCATGATCGGCTTCGGCCTGATTCTACTGCAGCCGAACCTCGGCACGGTACTGGTGCTGGCCGCCTCGACCTTTATTCTGTTGTTCATTGCCGGCGTCAGCAAACGCCTGTTGGCAATTCTCGTCGGCGGAATGGCTTCCGTGTCGTTCCTGATGGTCTATGTCATCGGCTACAAGCGGGCGCGCGTCGATACGTTCCTCGAATCCGTATCAGATCCGCTCCTGGCCAGCTATCAGGTCAAACAATCCATCCTGGCCATCGGTTCGGGCGGCCTCTTCGGCAAAGGACTGGGACGGGGCAGCGCCAAGCTTTTCTATCTGCCCGCGCCGCACACCGATTTCATTTTCGCGACGCTCGCCGAAGAAGGCGGATTCGTGGTGGCAACACTGGTGCTGATTCTGATCGGGATTCTGGTCTGGCGCGGTGTTCGGATCGCCATTCATTCGCCCGATCTACCCGGATTCTATCTGGCGACCGGCATCACGCTGGTCGTGTTTTGCCAGGCAGTGACGAATTTGATGGTGGCGACGGCCATGATTCCTGCGACGGGATTGCCGCTGCCGTTTTTGAGCTACGGCGGTTCGTCGATGCTAATCACCTGCGCGGCAATCGGAATCTTGTTGAATATCAGCCGCTATACGGTGGAAACACCGCAGTTGTTCAAGTCGAGGGTGAATTGAGACGCATTATGTTTGCAGGCGGCGGCACCGGCGGGCATTTGTTTCCAGCTTTTGCAATTGCGCAGGAATTCCAGCGCCGGTTGGGCAGCGAATGCGATGTCCGCTTCTTCGTCACGGGCCGTGAGTTGGAAATGAAGCTGATTGGTTCGCGCGGATATGGCATGAGCAAGATCAATGTCCGCGGTCTGAAGCGCGGCAGTCTGACGGGAAATCTGATGTTCTTTCCCATCCTTGCTGTCGGTATCCTGCAGGCCATCGCCAAGATTATCAGATTCAATCCCGACCTGGTCGTCGGCACCGGCGGTTACTTGTCATTTCCCGCTGTGCTCGGCGCCAAGCTCACCAATCGCGCTGCGTTTATACAGGAACAGAATTCATATGCCGGCGTAGCCACACTCAAGTTGGCACGGTTTGCCGACCTGATATTCATTGCTTATGATCAGGCAGCAGCTCGGATTGGATTCCGGGAGAAGTGTATTCTGAGCGGCAACCCCGTGAATACGCGGATCGGTGAAGTCGATAGGGAAGAGGCGATCGCCAATTTCAAACTCGACCCGAACAAGAAGACTCTTCTGATACTGGGCGGCAGTCAGGGTGCTGCGTCAATCAATGGCAAGATTGCGCAGTCGCTTCCGGAACTGGCCCGCTTGACGAATCTACAGATCTTCTGGCAGTGCGGCAATCATCCCGACGCGATCGCGGCGTTCCAATCCTCCGGCAATGCCGGCCTCGCGACGCCGTTCATCCAGGATATGCCGGCCGCTTATGCGGTCGCCGATCTGATTCTCTGCCGTGCCGGTGCGCTGACACTTGCCGAGGTCGCTGCCGCGGGCAAGCCGGCGATTGTTGTTCCGTATCCGCAGGCGACGGATGATCATCAAACCAAGAATGCCGAGACGCTGGTCGAAGCCGGCGCCGCGATTTTGATAAAAGATTCACAAATACACGACTTAAATCTTGTGAGTTTCGTTGCACAGCTTATCAACGATGACTCAAAATTGTTGGCCATGGGGATGGCGTCAGGTTCGCTCGGCCGCAAGGGTGCCGCCGAGGCGATCGTGCAGCGGATGTTTGAATACATGGGGTGGAGATGAAGTTCGGAAAGATAAAGAAACTGCATTTTGTCGGCATCGGCGGCATTGGAATGTGCGGTCTGGCCGAGGTATTGCATAATCAGGATTACATTGTCACCGGCAGCGACTTGAGCAAGACCGAAGTCACCGATCATCTGGAAGCAATCGGCATCAAGGTTTACGAGGGGCACGCTGCAGCGAATGTCAACAGCGCCGACTGCGTTGTCATATCCTCCGCTGTGCACGAGGACAATCCGGAGATCATCGAAGCGCGCCGGCGCAAGATTCCGATCATCCGCCGCGCCGAAATGCTCGGCGAGCTGATGCGCCTGAAATTCGGCATCGGCATTGCGGGCACGCACGGCAAGACGACCACGACCTCAATGCTCGGACACATTTTTGTCGAAGCCGGCATGGACCCGACCGTCATGGTCGGCGGCCGTGTGATCTCGTTTGAGACGACAGTCAAACTCGGCAAGGGAGAGTTGCTGATTGCAGAAGCCGATGAATATGATCGTTCCTTTTTGACGCTCACACCTTCGATAGCAGTCTTGACGACGCTCGAAGCTGACCATCTTGATTACTACAAGGATCTCGATGAGATAAAGGTAGCATTCACGCAGTTTGCCAACAAGGTGCCTTTTTACGGCACAATCCATCTCTGCCTCGACGAGTCGAATCTCGTCAGCCTGATACCGGATTTGATTCGCCCGATCCGCACTTTCGGTCTCAAGGGTCAGGCCGACACACGCGCGGACAATGTTCATCAGATCGGCACGACCACGACGTTTGATCTCTATCATCAGGGCAAGTTGCTGGGAAATATCGCGCTGCCGAAGCCGGGGATATTCAATGTCAAGAATGCTCTCGCCGCAATTTCCGTCGCCCTCGAAAACGACATTCCCTTTGCGACGATCAAGAAAGCGCTGGAATGCTTCAAGGGTGTCAATCGTCGTTTCGATCTGATTGGCGAGAAGAACGGCATCAAGGTCTACGACGACTACGGCCACCATCCGACCGAGGTTGATGTCACGCTGCAGGCGGCGCGGATTGCCTTCAAGAACCGCATCATCGTGGTCTTCCAGCCGCATCTGTTCAGTCGCACGCAGGACTTCTATGAAGAGTTCGCCAAGGCGCTATTGACCTCGGACATGCTGATTGTGGCGAAGATTTATCCGGCGCGCGAGAAGCCGATTGAAGGCGTAACCTCGCGGATGATCAGCGATGCGTCGTCGCGATTCGGACACAAGAATGTGCAATATGTCGAAGATGTCAGCCAGATCCCGGCGATCGTGGCGCAGTACGCGCAGCCGGGTGATGTGGTGTTCACGGTTGGCGCCGGCGACATCTACAAGACCGCACCGAAGATTCTGGAGGCGATCGCCAAATGAGCAAACGGATCGCCACTTATCTTTTCTTCTTCTCCCTGCTGGTGCTGGGCGCCGGGTTCGCGATGACCAAGTATCCGGTTCTCAAGGTGAGTTACGTCGAGGTACTGGGATCGGAAAGGCTGACGGCGGCAGATATTCCGGTCACGGTCGGGGAAAACCTGCTCAATGTCAAACTGAAAGCGATCGTCAACAGCGTGATGCAGCACAACTTCATTGCAACAGCAGCCGTGCGCGGGGACTATTACGGGAAGATCACGGTCACCGTGACCGAAAAGAAACCGGTGAGCTATGTCTATCTCAACCGGCTTTACGGAATCACCAATCGCTGCGAGCTGCTTCCCGCCGATCTCAATGATCAGGGTTTGCATCTGCCGGTTATTCGGGGCGCGAATGTGAAGACGCCGGTCTGCTTCAGCGTGATTGATGATGCCGCTTTGCGGGCCGCGATTAGACTGATTGAAATCGCCAAGTCAAAGTATCCCCGCTCCTATGACACGCTGTCCGAAGTTGTCATCGAGAACGATGAACTCAAGCTGATTATCGAGCCGGGATCGATTGTTGTCCATCTGGGTGTCGGCGAGTTTGAAACGAAAATTCAACGGATTGAAAAAATACTGGAGAGCAACAAGAATCCCGGTCTGGATATCGACCTGCGGATGGTTGATCTCGCTGTACTGAAATCTAGAGTTTCTATGGATAGAGAGGTGAACAATGGGATCTGAAAGAGTTGTCTGTGGGTTGGACATCGGCACTACCAAGATCTGTGCCCTGGTCTGCCGGCGGTCGAATGACGCGGAAGATGAGATTATCGGCGTCGGCACGGCGCCATCGGAAGGACTGAAGAAAGGCGTCGTGATCAATCTGGAGAAGACGATTGGTTCAATTCAACGCGCCATCAGTTCCGCCGAGGAGATGGCCGGAATCGAAATCAAGAGCGTCTATGCCGGTATCGCGGGCGACCACATTAAGAGCATCAATTCGCGCGGCGTCATTGCCGTCAGCCGGTCGGACAACGAGATTTCGGAGTATGATGTGAGCCGCGTGATCGAGGCAGCCAAGTCCTTTGCCATTCCCGGCGACCGGGAGGTCATTCATGTTTTGCCGCAGGAATACATTGTCGATGACCAGGGCGGGATCAAGGATCCGACCGGAATGTCGGGTGTGCGTCTTGAGGCGGAAGTCCATATCGTCACCGGCGCCACCACCTCGGCGCAGAATATTTACAAGTCGATCAAGCGCGCCGGATACGAAGTGCGCGACCTCGTGCTCCAGCCGCTGGCATCGTCGCTGTGCGTGCTTCATGAAGACGAGAAGGATCTCGGCACCGTGCTGATCGACCTGGGCGGCGGCACGACGGATATTGCGTTGTTTACTGATTCATCGATCCGCCATACAGCAGTAATCGGGCTGGGCGGGCGCAATATCACGAATGACCTGGCTATCGGCCTGCGCACACCGATCGACACCGCCGAACAGATCAAGATCGATTTCGGCGCCGCGATGATGAGCCTGGTGAATACCGAAGAGATGATTTCGATTCCGAGTATCGGTGATCGTCCGCCGCGTGACGTGTCGCTGGGCGTTGTCGCCAGCATCATTCAGCCGCGCGTGGAGGAAATTTTCAAGATGGTCTTGCTGGAACTCAAACGGACGAATTTCTATCAGTCGGTCGCGGGCGGTATTGTGCTGACCGGCGGCGGTTCGATGCTGCGGGGCATCGATGTCCTGGCCGAGCAGGTGTTTGACCTGCCGGTGCGCGTCGGCACACCGCGCGGATTCGGCGGCATGTCGCACATCGTCACCAATCCCATGTACTCGACCGCCTTTGGACTGGTCCGCTACGGCATCGACCATCCCAACAAAGGGCGTAACGAAGCGGGAGTCTGGAACCGCGCATTCATTAAGCTGGAAAAAGTGTTCAATTCGTTGTTCAACTTTTAGGTAGGAAAACCCAAGGACGAGGTAGGAATATGACGTTTGATTTTGCAGCAGAATTCGCCAGCTACGCGAAGATCAAGGTAGTCGGCGTCGGCGGGGCAGGAGGCAACGCCGTCAACCGCATGATCGACCAGCGGCTCAACGGCGTGGAGTTTATTTCCGTCAACACCGATTCGCAGGCGCTCGAATTCTCCAAAGCCGAGCACAAGATGCAAATCGGCAGAAACATCACTCGCGGCCTCGGCGCGGGCGCGCGTCCGGAAGTCGGCAAGCAGGCGATCGAGGAAGACCGCGAGGCATTTGCGAAACTGCTGGAAGGCGCCGATCTGGTGTTTGTCACCGCCGGCATGGGCGGCGGCACCGGTACGGGTGCCGCTCCGACGGTTGCGGAGATCGCCCGCGAAATGGGCGCTCTGACTGTCGCCATTGTCACCAAGCCCTTCGAATTCGAGGGCCGCAAGCGCACCAATCGCGCTCTCGCCGGAATTGAGGAACTCAAGTCGCGCGTTGACACGTTGATCGTGATCCCGAATCAGCGCCTGCTGCAGATCGTCGATCCGTCGACCAGGCTGACCGAAGCTTTCATGATGGCTGACGATGTCCTGCTGCGCGCCACGCGCGGTATCTCCGATCTCATCACCATCCCCGGACTGATCAATTGCGATTTTGCCGATGTCCGCACCGTGATGATGGAGATGGGCGATGCGATGATGGGTTCCGGCTACGGTTGCGGCGAAAACAAAGCCGCCAACGCCGCGCGGATGGCGATCAACTCGCCGCTGCTCGAGGATGTCATCATCTCCGGCGCCAAGGGCCTGCTGATGAACGTCACCGGTTCGCCGGACATGACGCTGTATGAAGTCAACGAAGCGACGACGGTGATTTATGACGCCGCCGGCTCGGATGCCAATATCATTTTCGGCGCCGTGATTGATCCGACCCTTGAGGACGAGATTCGCGTCACGGTCATCGCCACCGGGTTCGGCAGTGCCAAGCGCGAGATGGTTGAACGGTTTGAGCGCGTCGAGCGCGTTGTCGAACCGGTTGACCTGTTTGAAAAGACTCTGGAACGCGCCACGGTGCCGCACATTGTCGGCGCTGAAGGCGAGATGAAGAGTGACGAGTTTATTACGAATGGTTCCGACGAGATTGATCAGGAGGATCTGGAAATTCCGGCATTCCTACGCAATCGGATGAGATAAGAAGTTCAAGTTGAGATAACCGACCCTACCACGACAACTTGGGTTATGCACGTTTCGCCCCCGCTTCGCAAGAGGCGGGGGTTGTTATTTGGGTAAAGGGATATGAGTTCAGGGATGGGTTCGCGATCCAGGTCTCCATGTCGAATCATAAGAAGGTTCCCGGAAACTTGCCCGAGCGTAGGTTTCAGGACATTGAAATTGGCTGTTTCCCTATCAGATGCTCCAATCTCCGGGGGCTTACTGCCGGGAAACCCGCCAAATGGGACTGGATCTGGAAACAGGCGAAACCGTGTGCATTGCCTCAATCACGAAGACATGAGGTTCGCAACAGACTCATCGGATTGAGTAGATAAGGTTCAGGCCCACCGTGAAATACTTTGGCAGGTCGAGCGGGTCCCAGTAGATTATATACTGGCACTTTACATATGCATCAATCGCGAGAGTACCATCGGCAATCCCGTACTCGCAGCCGATCAACGGTGCTAAACCACCATTGAATTCGTGATTCAGCGGCGCGAGAATCCTGTAATAGAATTCGCGAAATCCAATAGCGATTCCGGCATACGGTCGAATTCCCATCGGGTCGCAAACAACCTCTGGCAGAGTTCCGTTCGCGATTCGATCACTATGCGGTCGTCTTCATGTAACTCCAAGTCTCCGACCATCCAGCTGAACCCGTCGACTTTATAGCGTCGGAACCCCCATTCCAACGAAGTTGATGTAAAGCGGTTCCAGACAAATTCCAGCCGCAAGCCGCTGCCGAAACCGACATGGTCGCTCGATAACAAGTAGGCCTTCGTGGAAATCTCCGTTCCTGCACCAACTCGGATTCCGACCGCCATTACGCTTGAAGCGGCCGACAATACAAAAGCAATGAGTGTGGCAACAAGTAGCTTCATCGCTCTGCCTCCTAATTTGAACATCAATTGAGCAGATCCATCGGACACGCCATAAGGACGGTTCAATGATGACCCCACGGATTTTTGAATGAGTACAAAAATAGATAAATTTGTCGAATATGTCAAGCAGAAAGGAAATAGATTATTCTCATTGCCCCAAAACGTCTAGGATAAAGCTGATATGAAGGGGATTAGCCGGCAGAGTCGAAACCGACTAAGGTTTCGACTGCGGCGAATTAGTAGACTTTGACGACTTTACCGGCTTTGATGCAGCGGGTGCAGACGCGAATCGTGGCGACCTTGCCCTCGTGGCGGGCGCGGACGGTGCGCAGATTCGGATTAAAGCGGCGTTTGGTCAGGTTATGGGCGTGGGAAACGCTGTGCCCGAACTGGGGACCCTTACCGCAAATATCACAAGCTCTCGACAATTTCCATACCTCCGAAAAGTTTAGACTTTCATAATACGGATTCCGCGGGAAAATCAAGCCCTTCCTAACTATTTTTTTCGGACCATAAAATAATGCTTCACAGGAGTTTAACAGATTCGTATAATAAGTGCGACCGGGAGACCCAAATACTTAGACCGGATATCCCCGGCCTGGTCGGCTCCAGATGCACCCACCGTGGTAGCGAGGAGCGCACCGTAATTACTCTCGGGATGCCTGCCCAATGGATGAGCAGGGTCACCTAAACCGTGTATCGGTTAGTAACTAATTGGGTCTCCCGGCATTTTTATGCTTAGGATTCCGAGCTTTGCGTTTCATAAAAGAGGCAATCATGTTAAGAATAGCATTGTTAACCTGTTTAGTATTAGTCACTTGTTTGACTGCATCGTACGCAGCCACGACGCTCTCCAATCCCGATGACGAAATTCGATCTGCATTTGTGCTTGCGTCTACAAGCTCAAAACCTACAGTGCTGTTGCTTTCGGCACCATGGTGCAAAGGTTGCAGGATTATGGAGTCAACGACTCTTCGGGATTCAAGCGTCGTCACTTATTTAGAAGCCAATGTAAACTTCCGCAAGGTTGAACCGGTCACGAGCGCCGGTGATTTCACAGCCTATGCAGAAAGTCTTGGTGTTTTTGGTGTGCCGGTATTCGTTACGATTGATACGAACGGGATCGAGGTTGACCGACACTTCGGCGCGATGGAATCTGCAGAGTTTTTGGCATACTTCGATGATGTCCTTCACGATCGCAAGACGCTGGCAGACTATCGCCGCAGGCTCGACGCAGACCAACCTGACCCCGCAATTTTGGCTCAAATCGTTACAAAGTACCGATTCATGGCTGACCTAGAAAACACCGAGAAGTACGCGAACATGCTTTTGACCGCCGATCCCGATAACTCCGCGGGTTACAATGCTGCAGTGTTGGAGTTGCTTGCCGGGGTGCAGGGCGAAAGGAAAGAGTCTGAAAAGCAACGCACAACGCTGGAACGACTCATTCGTGAGTACCCAGAGACGCGTCAGGCCAAGACCGCCGGGCGCAACCTCGTTGACGTCGTAGCGAGCTTGGGAGATACGGAAGGTGCGGCAGCGCTGTTGCGCGAATACATCAGGAAGTATCCCGCGGCTCGCGACAAATTTACCGACGCCTTATTATTCGAACTGACTGGTGACATCGAGTACTGACGACATCACGCTCTTGACCGCAAATTCCCCGACTTTTCCCGTTGATTTTCCTTCAAAGTATCGTATCATTCCGCTCTTTCCGTGACGGAGGATCAATGGCGGAACCGAAAATCACCCCACAATTAGTAGCAGATCACGGCCTGATGCCGGATGAATATGAGAAAATCAAGCAAATCCTGGGTCGCGAACCATCATTTACCGAGTTAGGGATCTTCTCGGTAATGTGGTCGGAACATTGCTCATACAAGAATTCCATCGCCTTGCTCAAGACCCTGCCGCGTTCCGGCAAGGCGCTTCTCACTGAAGCCGGTGAAGAGAATGCCGGCGCCGTCGATCTGGGCAACGATCTCGCGGTCGTGTTCAAGATCGAGTCGCACAACCACCCTTCGGCGGTCGAGCCCTATCAGGGCGCCGCGACCGGTGTCGGCGGAATTCTGCGCGATGTCTTCTGCATGGGCGCGCGTCCGATCGCGGCGCTGAACTCGCTTCGGTTTGGACAACTCTCCGAGGCCCGCTCGCGCTACCTGTTCAACGGCGCAGTGCGCGGTATCGGCGACTATGGCAATTCATTTGGCGTGCCGACAGTGGGCGGAGAAGTCTATTTCGAAGACTGCTATTATGCCAATCCGCTAATCAACGCGATGGCGGTCGGTATCTGCAGAAAAGACCGGATGGCTTCGGCGACTGCCAAGGGCGCTGGTAATCCGGTGTTCATCGTCGGTTCGTCAACGGGCCGCGACGGCATCCACGGGGCGACCTTTGCTTCAGAAGAGATATCCTCCAAGTCGGAGTCGAAGCGGCCGTCGGTGCAAATCGGCGACCCGTTCACGGAAAAACTGCTGCTCGAAGCGACACTTGAAATCATTAAGGAAGATTTGATCATCGGCGTGCAGGATATGGGCGCCGCGGGTTTGACCTGCTGTAGTTCCGAGATGTCGGCCAAGGGAAACAGCGGCATCGAAATCAACCTCGATCTGGTGCCGGTGCGCGAAGAGAACATGTCGGCTTATGAGATCATGCTTTCCGAATCGCAGGAGAGGATGCTGGTTGTCGGCAAGAAGGGCAATGAGGACCTGATCCGCGCGATTTTTAACAAGTGGGATCTTAACTGCATCGAAATTGGCCAGGTTACTGACGGCAAGAATATGGTCGTCACGATGGGCGGCAAGGTTGTCGCCGACATTCCGTCCGAATGCCTTGTTCTCGGCGGGGGGGCTCCGGTGTATGTCCGCGAGCAGAAGCGGCCCGCATATCTCGACGAAGCACAGAGTCACGACTTCAGCAAACTGCCCCAGCCGAAAGATTATTCCGACGTGCTCCGTCGTCTGATCGGCTCGCACAATATCGCCTCCAAACGCTGGGTGTTTGAGCAATACGATTCGATGGTGCGGACCAACACGGTGGTTGGCCCGGGATCGGATGCGGCCGTGTTGCGCATCCGGCACAGCGACAAAGGCATTGCCGTCTCGACCGACTGCAATGCGCGTTATTGCTATCTGAATCCGCGTCTCGGCGGGCAAATCGCGGTTGCGGAATCGGCGCGCAATGTAGCGTGTTCCGGTGCGCGTCCGGTAGCGATAACGAACTGCCTGAATTTTGGCAATCCATACAAGCCCGAAATGTACTATATGTTTGCCGAGTGTCTTAAGGGCATGGGCGAGGCTTGCCGCGTGTTCGATACTCCTGTCACCGGCGGAAATGTGTCATTCTATAATGAAGACCCAGAACGCGCCGTCTATCCGACACCGACGATTGGCATGCTGGGGATCATCGACGACTTAAATCATGTCACGACCAACAATTTCAAGGATACCGGCGACTTGATCTTCCTTGCCGGCACCACAAAGAGCGAACTGGGCGGTTCAGAATACCTCAAGCTTGAACACGATCTCGTGACCGGCAATGCTCCGGAACTGGACATGGTTTTCGAGAAGCAGTTGCAGTCGTTCATCCTGGAAGCAATCCGCAACGGGCTGGTTAAATCGGCTCACGACATCTCCGAGGGTGGTCTTGCAGTTGCTCTTGCCGAGTCGTGTATTGGCGACCGGGAGAAGATGGTCGGTGCGACGGTCAGCGTCAAATCCGATGTGCGCAAGGACGCGCTCTATTTTGGCGAGTCGCAGTCGCGTGTGATCGTGAGTATCGCATCTGAACGCAAGGGAAGTCTGATTCAGTTGGCGGCTTCAATGAATGTGCCGCTCGCGGAAATCGGTATCGTCGGCGGCAGCAGCCTGAAAATCAATGGTGATATCGAGGTCGATCTGAAGATTCTCGAAGAAGCGTTCTTTGATACGATCGGCACTGTCATGTCTTTGGGCGCACAGACGCCGACGCGGCTGACTTCGCAGTCGTAGTTAGGGAATTGCCGATACCCGCGGGGCGAAAGCAGATGTACAATTGATACAAGACTATCTTGAATGGGTGCGATCGAATCCGCTGATGTCAGCGGCGGTTCAATTTGGCATCCTCGGTACGCTGGGCGAAGCGCTGTCCTACAGTTTGCGCCACAAAAAAATCGGGCTACCGTGCAACTCGTATTGGCAAATCATCGCGAAGATCGCAGCGTGGGCATTGTTGGGAATCGTGATCAAATACGGCTTTGCCGGCATGAAGGGGTTTACTACCGCCTTGCTCGAACATCAGATGTTGCCGCAGTTTTTCGCCACCGGAATCGGCTGGGCGTTTGCGGTTTCGGTACTGACGAACACATTTTTCGGCCCGCAAATGATGTTCTTTCACCGACTCGAAGACAATCTGATAATGCGGGAAAGGGGTTTCAAGGGGATGGGCACGGCCCTGTGGACACTGCTGTGGTTCTGGATTCCGGCGCACACGCTGACTTTCAGCCTGCCGGGAGAATGGCAGATCGGGCTGGCCGCAGTGTGGTCGGTTGTGCTGGGACTGATTCTGGGATTGGCCAAAGGGAAATGAGCGAGCCCTCACCCCAGCCCTCTCCCCAAGGGAGAGGGCGAAGGTCAATTTTGCAGGTGTTGCTTCAGTTTCTGAATGTCTAGCTTAACATTTCGTAGTAGTCGAGTTCGGTATCGATGACCGAGTTGTCGCCGTTGCGATGTTCGGTGATATTCAGTGCCATCAGCTTGCCGTTTTTTTCGAATAGCAGCAGCAGTTGATTGTTATTTCCCGGCTGCATAAATCCTTTAAGTTCCGCGCCGCGCAGTTCATTTTGCTTGCTGGTGAAAGTCTCTGTCAGATTCATTTCTTTCCTCCGAATGAATTCCCAAAAAAGTCCTAATCTGGTAAGTAAAGTGTTGATTAGCCCAAGCCTACATTGGCAAATCAGCCTGAAAGCTGATATTACGTCATTAGCGGAGGGGAAGCAATCAAAAAATCATTCGCGTTGCCGAGAACCATTTCTGCCGCCTCAAATAGCAGGGTTTCTGCCGCCTCTAATGATGGGGTTCCCGCTGGCGCGCTTGACTCTATTGATGCAAAAGGCTAACTTGATTGTATCGGAGGATGTTCATGGAAAAAGTCGCATTACGAAATAGTCTCAATGCGCCGTTGCAATGCAAGGGCTGGCATCAGGAAGCCGCGCTGCGGATGCTCAACAACAATCTCGATCCCGGTGTTGCCGAAGATCCGGCCAATCTGGTCGTTTACGGCGGTTCAGGCAAAGCCGCGCGCAATTGGGAATGCTACCATGCGATTGTGCGCAGTCTGAAGTCGCTGGCAAACGATGAAACGCTGCTCGTGCAGTCGGGCAAGCCGGTCGGAATATTCCGCACGCACGAATATGCGCCGCGGGTGCTGATCGCCAACTCGAATATTGTCCCGCATTGGGCCAACTGGGACAAGTTTCGCGAACTCGAAAAACTCGGCCTGATCATGTACGGCCAGATGACCGCCGGGTCGTGGATTTATATCGGTACGCAAGGAATTTTGCAGGGGACGTATGAGACATTTGCGGCGTGCGCGAGTAAGCATTTCAACGGCGATCTGTCGGGCAAGTTCATTCTCACCGGCGGCGTCGGCGGAATGGGCGGCGCGCAGCCGTTGGCCGCGACGATGAACAATGCCGTCATTCTCTGTGTCGACGTCGATGAACATCGTATCGATCGCCGCATGGAGACGCGCTATCTCGACAGGAAGACATCCTCGCTCGATGATGCTCTGGCGTGGGTGAAAGAAGCCTGTGCCAAGAAGGCAGCCGCTCTCGATCGGTCTGGTCGGCAACTGTGCCGACACGCATCCGGAATTGGTCAAGCGCGGCATCATTCCCGATGTCGTGACGGATCAGACTTCGGCGCATGACGAGTTAAACGGATATGTGCCGAACGGCATGAGTTTTGTCGAAGCCGTCACGCTTCGCTCGAAAAATCCAGAAGAGTATATCAAGCGCGCGATGGACGCGATGGTCGTTCACACGCAGGCGATGATCGACATGCAGACCAAGGGCGCGGTCGTCTTCGATTACGGCAATAATCTGCGCGGTCAGGCGCTGGCGCACGGGCTGAAGAATGCTTTCGCATTTCCGGGGTTTGTGCCGGCGTATATTCGTCCGCTTTTCTGCGAAGGCAAGGGGCCGTTCCGCTGGGCGGCGCTGTCGGGCGATCCGAAAGATATCGCCGTCACCGATGAAGTCATTAAACGTGAGTTTTCGGACAATGCGGCCCTGGTGCGGTGGATTGATATGGCATCACAGCGTGTTGCATTCCAGGGACTGCCCTCGCGCATCTGCTGGCTGGGCTACGGCGAACGCGCGAAGTTCGGACTGATCATCAATGATCTCGTGAAGAAGGGCAAGCTCTCTGCCCCCATAGTCATTGGACGCGATCATCTCGACTGCGGCTCGGTGGCCTCGCCGAATCGCGAGACCGAGGCGATGAAGGACGGGTCCGACTGCATCGCCGATTGGCCGCTTCTGAACGCGATGTTGAATACGGCCTCGGGCGCATCATGGGTGAGCATTCATCACGGTGGCGGTGTCGGAATCGGCTACTCGATTCATGCCGGAATGGTGGTTGTCGCGGATGGCACCGATGACATGGCCAAGCGACTTGAACGCGTCTTGACCAACGATCCCGGTACCGGAGTGATGCGGCATGTTGATGCGGGGTATAGTGAGGCGATTGATTTCGCGCAGAAACACGCGGATATCAAGATTCCGATGAGGGAGTAGGGGGGACATGGGGCGCATTGCCATGCGCCCCTACGCGGGTCATTTGAGTTTCAAAGGCGATCATAACGATGACTGATGAATGCGAAAATCGTAGACGCCGTTCAATCGGCTCCCATTTTGACTATTCGAGTGAAGGGGCTTACTTCCTAACGATTTGTACTGAACATCACCGCACGTTTTCGGACAAATAGTTGATGGAACGATTGTACTAACCCGAATCGGGCAAGCGCTTAGTGACGAGTGGCTCATAGTTCCGGACTGCGTCCGAAATCGTGATTGATGAATTCGTAGTCATGCCAAACCACTTCCATGCAATCGTGTTTATTCAAGAGGTCGTGCAAGAGCCAGTAAGCACTCCCTTACGCGGTAGGGGCGCATGCGCCCAGTTTCCGCCAACCGAGAAGCATCAGCTCTTTTGTCTATGGGTTCAAGGGATCGGTAACCCGAGCTGCCCGATTGATGGCCCAAGATCCAAGTCTTGTGGTTTGGCAGCGCAACTATTGGGAACACGTCATTCGCAATGAAGCCGATCTCGCCGAAAAGCGACAGTACATCAAGAACAATCCGCGGCAATGGGAGTTGGACGAATATTTCCCCAGTCTGTAGACCGGCGTTCCCAGTCACGCTCCCAGCGGGACGCGGAACCCGACGGCCGCTACTGATGTGCGGTATCCTGACAACTGCAGAACTTCGGGCAGATCATAGCGCAACAATAGCTTACGCGATGCAGACAATAGCTTAATCTCGGAAATCGAATCTCTTGCAACAAAGTACTTGCCGGTAACGTATCTTCTATGTACTTTGAAAAACAAAGTACTCTGATGAAAGGACTACTAATGATGGAAAATCCGCATGATCGAGAAGCGGAAGCTCTCAAGATGCTGGCCACGGCAAAGGAAATGATCGCACGCACCAAGTCTACGGTGGTCGACCGAAGCGCCTACTATTTCCTTTGGGGCACTCTCGTCTTTGTCGCTTGTATATCGACCTATCTATTGGAGCAAAGGAATCCGGAACGCGACATTTGGCTGCCGTGGGCAATCCTAATGCCGCTCGGGGGTATTGTCAGTGGATTTCTCATGGGTCGCAGTCGCCACCGCACACATGTTCAGACCTATGCGGAACATTACTACGATGGCGTGTGGCTCGCCACCGGACTAGCTGCCGCGATAATCGTATTTGGCAATCCCATTTTACACTATTTCCAGCCGCAAGCGGTGTACGTTCTGATATCTCTCCTAACGGGGACTGCTGTATATTCTTCGGGGCAGATCATGGGGCTTCTGACATTCAAGCTCGGCGGATTATGCTGGTGGTGTGGGGCTCTCGTCATGATGATATTCCCCAATGTATCTCATCCGTTGATTATGGCCTGCGTCATAATTCCGGGCTACATACTTCCTGGATATCTTCTGCGGCGCAGCGTACGTAGCCTGCGTACAGAGTGATGCGCAACAATGATGAAATCCTTGGAATCGCTGGATCCCGTAATACACGCGCCCCTGCGATTGGCAGTGATGACAATCCTGGTCAGCGTCAGAGAAGCGGATTTCGTATTTCTGCGGGATTCGACCGATGCGACCGATGGAAACTTGAGTTCTCATCTCCTCAAGCTGGAAGAGGCGAAGTACATACGGACAAAGAAGAGATTTGAAGACCGAAAACCGAAAACGCGGTTCTCGCTAACGCCGACGGGCAGACTGGCATTTGAGAGGTATATCGCTGCGATGGAGAAGTACATCAAAGTATCAAGACTCTTGAAGTAAGTTGGGAGGGTCAGCGTTCCCAGTCACGCTCCCAGCGGGACGCGGAACCCGACATATCTCGCTGCGCCCTCTGTCGAATGTGTCCCGCCGGAACTACATTGACATCCGAGCGATTGTCTAATATCATGCAAACATCAAAGATGGATAAATTGGAGTGAATCAATGAGCAAGATCAGAGCCTACGCGGCAACAGCCGCCGACAAACCACTGAAGCCGTTCGAGTACGAGCCGAAACCACTTGGAAACGATGAAGTGGAGATCGGCGTGGAGTACTGCGGAATCTGTCATTCGGACCTGTCGATGATCGAGAACGAGTGGCAAATGAGCAGTTACCCGCTGGTGCCGGGTCATGAAGTTGCCGGGACGGTGGCGGCTGTCGGCGAGAATGTCAAACATCTCAAGCCGGGCGACCGTGTCGGCCTCGGCTGGTATTCCAAGAGTTGCATGGTCTGCCCGTCATGCATGGCCGGCGATCACAATCTGTGCGCTTCCGGCGAGTCGACCATCGTCGGCCGTTTCGGCGGATTTGCCGACAGGGTTCGGTGTCACTGGAGCTGGGCGATTCCGCTGCCGGACCAACTTGATAGCAAGTCGGCCGGCCCGCTCTTTTGCGGCGGTATTACGGTTTTCAATCCGATCGTCCAGTACGACATCAAGCCGACTGATCGTGTCGGTGTGGTGGGTATTGGCGGACTCGGCCATATGGCGATTCAGTTTCTGTCGAAGTGGGGATGTCATGTGACCGCGCTCACGTCATCGGCCGGCAAGGCAGCCGAAGCAAAACGGTTCGGCGCTCACGCGATACTTGATTCCCGGAGCGATGAAGCCCTCGCGGCGGCCGCAAAGTCGTTTGATTTCCTGCTGGTAACAGCCAACGTGACGCTGAACTGGCCGCTCTATCTGGGTACACTGCGACCGAAGGGACGACTGCACATTGTCGGCGCCGTTTTGGAGCCGCTGGCCGTTCCGGTATTCAGTTTGCTGATTAACCAGCTCTCCGTATCATCTTCGCCGTTAGGCAGCCCGGCCACTACGGTCGAAATGCTCGAGTTCTGCAGACGCCACGAGATTGCGCCGCAAATCGAGGTGTTTCCGATGTCGAAAGTGAACGAAGCGCTGGCGCACCTGAAATCGGGCAAGGCTCGCTACCGGATTGTATTGAAGAACGATTTTTGATCTTGACGCTGACGAGCGACCGTCGGCCTCTCTGAATTGATCGCGTGACCGAAGCGGTGCCCACGAATGTGTTCATGAAGTTGGGCGCCGAATGGGATGGATACAGTGCTGTGCCTGCTGATTTCGTGGATGGCGGGGAGAGAATTGTAGCTTTAGGCAAGTATCTCGGGACCAACAAAGCCACCGGCAAGAGCTTCAAAGCCGACTTCGCCCATGTGTGGACGTTTCGCAACGGCAAGGCTGTCAAGTTCGTGCAGTACACGGATACCGCCCTGGTCCAGAAGGCGTTCAGAGCTTGAACCGGCGGGGCGCGCATTTGCCGTTCTGCTCTGTTGCTGTCTTGATGCAAGATCATTATCATAGTGGTGATCGTAGATTCATGAACACGGTAATAGGTCAGAAGCAGGCAGGACGAGATTGAGCGAAGACTCCTTCGATAAGACCAGAATCAATGTGGCCGCGCTCACCCCGGGCGGCATGGTCAATCATTACCGCATTGTCGAAAAGATCGGCGCCGGCGGCATGGGGGAGGTGTTTCTGGCCGAAGACACCAAGCTTGACCGTCGTGTCGCGCTGAAATTCCTGCCGTCCCATGTGGCGCAGGATCCGGATGTGCGGACACGCTTCACCCGCGAGGCGCAATCGGTCGCGAAACTCGACCATCCGAATGTCGTCACGATTCACGAAGTAGGGGAGTGGGAAGGGCGGCCCTTTTTTGCGATGCAGTATATTGATGGCAAGACCCTTCATCACTATTGCCGCGAAGAGAAGCTCTCCATCGCGCAGATGATCAATCTTGTGTTGCCGATAGCGGAAGGTCTGGGCAAGGCGCACAGTGCCGGCGTGATCCATCGCGACATCAAGTCGATGAACATCATTCTTGACAAGGATCTGCGGCCGAAAATTCTTGATTTCGGACTGGCGAGTATCCAGGGCGGGGAGATGCTGACCAAGGCCGGCTCGACGCTCGGTACGATCGCCTATATGTCGCCGGAGCAGGCACGAGGTCTGGAAGTCGATCAGCGCTCCGATTTGTTCTCGCTGGGAATTGTGATGTATGAATTGATTTCCGGTCGAACTCCGTTCAAGATGGACAACGATGTTGCCACGATGAACAAGATTATCAACGACGAGCCGGAGCCGCTGGCGCGATACAAGTCGGAGGTGCCGCCGGAACTGCAGCGCATCGTCTCCAAGTGTCTTGCCAAGATACCGGCAGAGAGATATCAATCAGCGGGGGATCTGGCCGCAGATCTGCGCGCCCTGTCGCGGCTGATTGAGCCGGGAGAACATACGTCGGCATCCCGCATTTCGGCCGCCAAGCCCTCGATTGCCGTTTTGCCCTTCGCGAATGTAAGCGCCGATCCAGAAAATGAATTCTTCTCCGACGGTTTGACCGAAGAGCTCTTGAACGTGCTGGCCAAGAATCCAGAGTTAAAAGTCACTGGCCGTACTTCGTCGTTTGCGTTCAAGGGCAAGCATGAGGATCTGCGCGGGATCGGACAGAAACTCGGGGTTGGGACCCTTCTCGAGGGCAGTGTTCGCAAGGCCGGGAACCGCGTGCGCATAACGGCGCAGTTGGTCAATGTTGCCGACGGGTTTCATCTCTGGTCGGAAACGTATGACCGCGTGCTTGACGACATTTTTGCGGTGCAGGATGACATTGCCAGGGCGGTATCCAAAGCGATGCATGTAACTCTGGTCGGTGTAAGCGACGAGAAGAAGGCGATCAATCCGGAAAGCTATTCTCTTATTCTTCGTGCTCACCACTCGCAATTGCAGATGACCAAGGAGAGTCTGGAGATGGCTATCGAACTCTACAAGAGAGCCATCGAACTTGATTCGAACAATGCCCGCGCGTGGGCGGGTCTGGCCGACGTTTACGGTACACGGATTGCGTATGGGCACAGCGAGCACCGTCTCGAGCATCCCCTGGCAAGCGAAGCCGCCGATAGAGCACTTGCCTTGGACAGCCATTTAGCTGAAGCCCATTATGTGAGGTGCTTCATACTTGGCGCATTGGAGTTGCGGATTAAGGAAGGATTACCTGTGATGCGGCGGGCGTACGAACTTGCTCCCAATGACAGTAGAATTGTCACAGGTATGGCGATTTGGGAGTTATTGTTCGGGAATTTTGACCTGGCCATCCGTCTATCCAAGTCAGCAATCGAACTTGACCCGCTCAACCCGTGGGCCCGGCGGGAACTCAGTCGAATCTACACGTGTGCCGGCCGGTTTGAGGAGGCGCGGAAAACGATGACTCGAGTCCTCGAGATGAGCCCCGACATGACCACCGCCCACCTCGGACTGAGCTGGATTGCGCTGCTCGAGGGGAAGTTCGAGGAAGCGTGGAAATTTGTCGAAAAAGAGAAATTAGCCGGATATCGGCTCTGTGGGCAGGCAATGGCTTCACACGCGCTCGGAAAGAAATCAGATTCCGATCAGCAGTTGACAGCTCTGATCAATGAGGGAGAGCACTGGTCCTTCCAGATCGCTTGTGTATACGCCTACCGCTGCGAAGCAGACAAAGCCTTTGAGTGGCTTGAGCGCGCTTACGACATACGCGATGCCGGCATTCCATTAACCAAGGTGCAGCCGTTCCTAAGATCGCTCCACTCCGATCCGCGCTGGCTGGTGTTCCTCAAGAAGATCGGATTGGCGGACTAGAAGAGGCTGTCACACAAGTTCAATTCAGCGATAGCCGACCACAATATGCAGTGGCCGAGTGGCAACAATCCCACAGCAAGGGGACTGCTGAAAAAGTCTTCGCTCTTGTCATCCCGAGCCGCTACGCAGGCGAGGGATCTGTAAGTTGTTCAATAACAGAGGGAGCAGATCCTTCGCTACGCTCAGGATGACAGTATCGGGGGCTTCTTCAACAATCCCGAAGCTGTGGGCGACCCAACTCAAACTCAACTTAGGGGACAACCTCAAGATATCAGCCAATTCGAAATCCTGCAGCGACTCTAATCTAAGTCATGATCCTATTTTTTCTGCACTAACGTATACATCGCGAACAAATCATTGGGCAGGTCCATGTCTTTGTCCCATCCGAAGGCCTTTGCCATGGCATGTGCGGACGGGGTGTCGACAACGTCAAAAGCCAGCACTTTGAAACCGATTTGCTCGAAGAGTTCTTTCTTGAAGGGTGACCGGCCATCGGACCAGGGGATATATTTCTCGACATCGGGGCCGGTATATTTCGGGTGCAAGTTGTAGATCATGAAGAAGCCGCCCGGCTTGAGCAAATCGTAGACGCGCTTGACATACGTGGAGTCATCGACACCGAGGTGAACGAGCATTTTCGGATCAACTTCGCGTTCGGGATGGATGTAGCCGTTCTTGAGTGTGTTCTTGGAGAAGAAGACATCGAATCCGGTGCCGAGTTGAGCGTTGATAAGCGAGTCGGTTGGGAAGAAACCGTAGAAGGCGCGCAAGTGTCCGGGGGTGCCATTGCCGCCGGATTTGCAGCGGGCGATCCTTCCGGTGTCGGTTGGCTCGGAGTAAAGGGCTTTGAAGACGGCCTCGACCTCGATGCCGGTGACATCCGCTCCGAGTGAAGCCAGACCGCGCAGTTGTCCGATTGATCCGAAGCCGAAGTCGATTAGTTTCAGACCGTCGGCAGATTTCAGGCCCGCCTGGCCGAGCAGATCATAAGCACGCGCCACGGCGACCGGCGTCCCATAGCCGGTGAAGTAGTAGAAGTCTTCGCCGTATTCGCGTCTGGCAAATCCGGAGGTTGTATCCAGACCTGATGCAATGAACTCGGACTCGGTCATTGCCCCGCGGGTCTCGCGGTTGCGATAAATCACTCGCTGTCCGTCGATTGACGGGAGTTCCATCATTGATTTCAAGAACTGTTTGGCGAAATCGCTCTTTACCAATGGCATCATGGCGGTGGCATCATTGCGCATCTGTTCGGTGGCGGTGATCGTTGTGTCTTCCTGAGCCAGGACGGAGTTTGTCGCGATTAGGCAGAGACATTGTCGCCGCGATGAATTCTGAAGAAGGGAATTTGTACCGTCTCGAAGTAGCGATTGTATCCACTAATGACTCCTTTCAATAATTGGCAACAGCTTACAGATACGATTGTCGACAAAGAAGGTTTCAGGGCAGGACTGGTATCCAATGTAAGGATGTCCTTGTTGGTCGGCAGTCTACAGCGTATTCTACATTGTAACAAGACTGGAGGCAATAAATGAAATTGTTCGTTGTGCTACTTTGCAGCGCTCGACTATGTTGGTCGTCGGCGGTTGCTCTGGATACACTCGCACTGTTCCGGAAGCATCGGGTGACTATGACGAAGACGCAGTAGATTCAACGGGAATGAGATGAGGAGCATTAAGTGAGATTAGCCAGGCGGGGAAAGGAATCCCTTGATCCACTTTTAAAGACAACCTAGTATCTCACAGGTGCAAATGGCCGAAGCATTTTTGTCGAACCGGCAATGCGCCCGATTTTATTATGAATTTAATCGCAGAGGGGAATCGGCTCGTCGGTTATACCGGATGTAACCGGATCATGAGTAGTTATCGTATCAACGACGGGTCTCTGGTCTTCGTCTCAAATCGGCGCTACCAAGGTGTTCTGTCCCGGGATGATGGAGATCGAAAGTGAAATCATCGAGGCGCTGTCCCAGGTAACCAATTATCGTATCATCGGCTCAATGCTGGAACTGTCCACGGGTGCCGGAATTGATCGCAGTCTTCGTGGCGACCGCCGAGATCGAGTAAGACTTATCACGGATTTGGTGAATTCAAGTAGGTATCGGAGGCAACAAGTGACAATTCGAATCATTTTCATTTCTGCACTGGCCATGACAATCTGGCTTGCAGGCTGTGCGAAGAAAAGCTGAACCAAAGGATGAGCCGGCAACACCGGTGTGTGGCGACTCAAACGAGTCAATCTACGTTACTGGAAACGAAATGGCTATTAGCCGAATTGGATGGCGCGCAGGTTTCACCGGACTCTGCCAAGGGACCAGTATATATTCAATTCAATGCCGACAGCAGCCGGGTGGCTGGATTTGGCGGATGCAACAGGATAATGGGCATTTTTAGATCAGCGGTGATACCCGGTTATTCGGGCACGCGGCAACAAAAAAGATGGCGTCCTTCTGGCAGCCGCTTTCGCGGTGAAGCTGACTTACGGCGTTAGGTCAATCTGGTCAACATAGTCGCTTTGCTGGAGTTGAATGGGCTTTTTCAACAGTCCCTCTCCGGGAATGACGACTACCATTGGGCGTTGCCCTGCTGGACACATGCTATTTTCGAGGCACCACGACTATTTCGGCGGTGGCTGAAGTCAAATCACGCAAAGGTTACGGAGTTGTGGGTCGGATTCTACAAAGTTTACTCCGGCATGGCGAGCAGCACCTGGAAGGAATCGATCGATCAGGCGCTCTGTTTCGGTTGGATTGACGGTGTGCACAAGAGTATAGATGGCGAAAGCTCACATGATTCGCTTTACGCCGCGCAAACGCAAAAGCACCTGGAGCAAGGTGAATACTAAGCGCTATGGCGAGCTCCTGAAGATGGGTTTGGTTCAGGCGGCGGGGAAGAAAGTGTATGATGCGACATCACCCAACCGGCCGCGTGATTCCTCCTATGAGCAGGAAGTGCGGGTGTTGTCACCGAATTTTGTCAGACTATTAAAGAGAAACAAAAAGGCGTGGGAATACTTTTCAAACGAAGCGCCATGGTATCAACGGACGGTCAGCTTCTGGGTGATGAGCGCCAAGAAGGATGAGACGCAACTTCGACGCCTCAAGCGATTGATTGCGGACTGCGAACAAGGTTTGAGGCTCTGGGGTTGGTGGCGTCCTCAAAGACAAACGCGATGACTGACAGTCCGTCACGATTCACAAGGCTGAAAGAACAAAGTTTCGTTCCGTCCGAAGCGTGACTTCGGGCGGAACTTGGGGATCGTCTCTTTACGGGCAGTTGGCGCAAGGCGCGCTGCCGGCGGCGAAAATATATTGCAGAAGGTAGACGACATCGGAGATTGTCATCGTGCCGCTGCAGTCGACATCAGCAACGCAGGATCGACCGGATTCGGCCAGATGCCGAAGATGACGCCAATCATCGAAACAATGTCACTGATATCGATGTGCGCATCGTGGTTGACGTCGCCGCATGCGAAGGTAGCGCTTTCGATGACGATTTGTACATCAATCGGTGAGTCGTCAAAGTCGGTGGTCTCGACTGACTGTAGTACACCATTGCCTGTGTAGTTGAACCAGATAGGGCCGGGAGTCTGCGACGGTTCGGTCCCGGCAAGCAAGACTCGCGTGAGACCGTTTTCGAAGGCTGATGACTGGATGAAGTTGCCGGGCGCCGCTGGAAGAAATGTAGGAGTGATTTCACCGACAAAGACCAGGTAAGCTCCTGCGAGTGGGGCAGGGTACTGTACGCTGACAAACTTGGATTCGGTGTTCTGGGTGAAGACAGCAGCCAATGTATCGGCTGGGACGGTAACTCCTGGAAATGGCAAAGCATCGCCGGTTATGATACGCAGTATGTAAATGTAGTCGCGGTATTCGAGCGTCACGCCATTGGCGTTGGCATCGCTGGCGGCGATTTGCGCTTGCATGAATACGGGATTGGGATCAAACGCGGCAAGTCCGTACAAGAAGTAGTTGACAAACACCACGGCATCCGAGATTTCATACGGAAGACCGTTGAGATTGAGGTCACCCCGGTAATCAATTGAGTCAGTGCAGAGGATGTCGACGGAGCCTCCGTAAAAGTTGACTGCGCATACAGGCTGGTTGGAGGTACCGCCAGTCAGGCAGAAATCGGGAATTCCTTGATTGGTGTTCAGATCTGTAGGCACCGGGTAGTGATCCGGAGACCAGTTTCCATAGAATACAGAATCGGCAAGGAAGTGTGTTGCACCTGTGACTGATGCGAATCCATTGTCGGCGCAGTCGCCCCAGAAGAACTGAACAGGCAGACCATTACACTCGTAGTTCGCATTATTTGACACCTGGAACTGGAGCACTGCAATCGTTCCGCCTCCGGATTCACCAAGGTTGCAGGACTGTTGGTCAGCGACCGTTGGCGAGTCGCCGAGCGCAAAAATGAGTACCAGCCCGGAAGGGCAATTGACGGTGCAACCGGTGGCAACCCCGGTGCGGTAAATGAAGAATTGCCAACCGCAGCTCGTCAGCAAGCTGCCGCTCAACACTTTCAAGGGTAAGCGCTGATTCATCGTAACTGATCAATAAGTCGAAGCCGGCGGACTGGAAGTCGGTGCCATTCGGATTGAATGTGATATCGACGTATTCAGTCATGCCCAGCATAGTATTTGTGGTGCGCTCGATTGAGATCAGCGGCCGTGCGGCAATGGCTGTGGCCGACGTGAACGTACTTAGCAAGAACGCGATGGCAAGCAGCGCCAAGGCGACATTGAGAGTGTGTCTCGGTTTTGGGACACGTTTAGACATACAACCTCCTCAACGGGTTATGGTGTAAAGCAGTGTCTAAAACGTTAGCAGTATGATCTGACTATATTTCCAATCGCAAATCTGGAAGTATCGTTTCTTCATCCTTCATTCGGTAGCAGTGATCAATAACACCCTCATAACGTAGATTGTCAAGTAGCTATTTGTGCGAACGTAGTTCGCATCATTTCTGAAACACTTCCACAGCAAGCTGTGGTATATCGAGCACCCGGTCCCGGTTGTGTAGGCGGGACCGGGCAATATGCGAAGAGGCTAGTCGCAGCTCGCGCCGGCGTCTGCGCCGGCGAAAAAGCTTACGCCCGTCTGCCCATTTGGTCGAGTCATCTCAACACAAGACCAGGCCCCACATGAATCGATTGCGCGTCGATCGTCGATTACAGAGAAGGTTGCGCAGCGGCAAGATTTGCGGCGAAGAGGCAAATTTGGCGGCCGAGCCGGACAGAATAGGATTTGTCGTTGACGTGATGTGAACGCGCTTAGACATTGCAATTCCTCCCGTGTCTGCGAGAATTGGATTAAGTCTAAAACGCTAGCAAGGGGCTCTGAATGGACCTACTGTTGGGTTAGAATAAATTCGAGTTACATTAGTTTCTTGACGACGAACGAATATTGAATTCGTGTGCGAGTTTGTCAAGATGTTTTTTGCCCTGCACCCCAACCCCTCTCCCGAAAGGAGAGGGGAAAAGGCGGGTGTGAAACTACTTCACCAATTTTGCGGTGAGTTTGATTTCAGTGGCGGCGAGAGCTTGTGAAACCGGGCAGCCGGTCTTGGTGCCGGCGGCAATTTCCTGGAATTTGCCTTCGTCGATATTCGGGACGCGGGCCTCACAAACAAGTTCGATCAGGGTAATCTTGAAGCCGGCGTCGACCTTGTTGAGATTGACGTTAGCGGTGGTGCTCACCTGGTCGGGCACGAAGCCGGCGGCGGAGAGACCAGCCGAAAGTGCCATCGAGAAGCAGCCGGCATGAGCGGCGCCGATGAGTTCTTCAGGATTGGTGCCGGTACCGGTCTCGAAGCGCGAGGTGAACGAATACTGCGTGTCTTTAAGTGTTCCGGTTTCGGTCGAAACAGTTCCCTTGCCGGCTTTGAGATCGCCTTTCCAGATGGCGGATGCTTTACGGATCATTAGTTCCTCCTACGTAATTGTAAACATCGACTTAGTTTACTTATTGGTACGGAGGAATAAATTACGGGTTTGATCGGAAAGAGAAAAGTTGGGGATGTGCTTCTTGGGCTAGTGCAGGAAGGGAACTGGAAGGAAACCAGCGCAGCGTAAGACGAACTCTCTGGCTATCAGATCGGACGCGGCAGGCGTGGACGACTGCCGCGCACGGTAATCAATCCTTGACAGCCACTGTTGGTTTGCGGTGATTGGCGCATGCTTCCGGAATATTGCGCGATTGTCGGCGCCATCATCGGCTCGGTCGGTGGGTTGTATTACTTGTACGACACCATCGTCGGCAAAGCCCAGCCCAACCGCATCACGTGGCTGTTGTGGGGGATCTTCCCGATGGTCATCTTTGTGGCGCAAAGGGTGCAGGGCGTTGCGAGCATTTCGTGGACTTCGTTTGTCGCCGGATTTATGCCGCTGCTGATCGTCGCGGCATCATTCTTCAACAAGAAAGCCTATTGGAAAAGTGATCCGCGCGATTACTATCTGATGGCGGCGGCGGTTATCGGGATCATCCTCTGGGCGATTACCGACAATCCGAATTTGGCGCTATTGTTCTCGCTGCTCGCTGATATTCTGGCGGCGATACCGACGCTGATCAAGTCGTATCGACATCCACAATCCGAGAGTTGGATTGGGTATGGTATCAGCGCGATCGGTTTCGGGATAAGTCTATTGTCGGTTCAGGTCTTCAACTTTGAGAATGTTACGTTTGCAGCCTATATTTTTATTCTGAATGCTGCATTGGCGGTGCTGGCGGTGAGGGGGCGGGGACAGGCAACGTAAGTCGGGTTTTAAGTTTTGGCAGTAGTCGGCTGACTACTCACGACGGAAACCGATTCTCTTTTTTGCGGGCGCCTCGGGCGGTGACATTAATTTCCGAATGGCGTCGAAGACGGCTCTGAATTGGCCATCATACTTAAGCTCCAATTCCATTAGCTTCCGCTCCAAGTCAGAATGTGAGGATAGAAGCGACCGCAAGTTTACGAACGCGCGCATGATAGCAATATTCACTTCTACGGCTCGCTTGCTTCTTAAGACGCTCGATAGCATGGCAACCCCCTGTTCCGTGAATGCGTACGGGAGTGCGCGTCGTGGGCCGCCCCAACTTGAAATCACAATTTGTGATTTCAAGTTCTTGAATTCAGACTGTGTTAGTTGGAACATGAAATCGCCCGGGAATCTGTCGAGATTTCGCTTTACGGCCTGAACAAGCGATCGCGTTTCCACACCATAGAGCTGGGCAAGATCGTTGCTTAAGATGACTCGTTGTTTACGAATCGTATAGATACAACCGAGGATGTGGTCAGCAGCAACAACTGAATTCGAGTCACAATTGATTGTCATAAGCAGAAAACTTAATAGAGTGCAAAGCCCATGTCAATAACTTGAGAAGGGTCTTGCGGAGAGTGATTGTGAAATTCAGGGTTAGTAGTCGGGTTTAGGGCAGGGGTAATAGACGATAGTGTCGGGTTCCCTCCCCGCAAGGCGCGGATCTTGGACAAGCGGTAGGCGACTGGCTTGGCTCGAATGTAATAGCGGTGTGAAGATTCAACATATTCTCCTAGACTCTCGATTTCCAATTAATGGGATGGAAACGAGGGCAACGGTTGCGATATGAGTTCGAGAGTGTCACAACAACCATGGGCTCTTGATTTCGGTGACTCAAAGAAATTAGAAATCCGGCAACGAATTTTCTCTTGTTTGGCGGCTCATCATCGTAGCCAGAACTTGGAGTTTCAGTCGAGCGAGACGCTTAGCCCTTGATAGTAGGTTTGACACAATTCATAACGCCAATGCAAAATGTACGGGGTCGAGCGATTGAGCTTCGTCAGCGGTTATTGCTCCGTCAAAGAATGCGGAGAATCGGAGGGAATCCTGTTGGGGTGCGAGATGAGCGGTCGTATCAATGGGACGAGATGCCCTTCAGTTGCTCAAGGGTTTTTGGGTGCGTGAGCCTTCGCGCAGCCTTCCCAGTCTTGCTGTGTAAGTCACGCACCACAGAATTGCTCAAGAACCATCTGTGGTTAAGCGGCCTGTGCTAACGATCGAGCGTTATAACGGAAGCAGCAATCAAGGAACCGAGTATTATTGTCTTTAGCATTGTTTTCGTCCGCACCAAACTACACCGATTGGTGTTGGTTCCAACTCAATAGAATGCGATTTCGAGTTTGCAGGCGCTTTGTTGCGATCGGGCGAGGGGGAGAAAAACCTCGCCCCTACGGAGAATTGACCCACGTTCGCTAGAATGATGGGCGCATTGCCATGCAAGGCGGATCTCACTGCCCCTACGCGGTTCACGTAACTCTTTGCACGAATGAATTCGTGCCCACAGAGGAACCTGGATCCCGACTTTCGTCGGGATGACACAATTGGGGATTACCCTTCGATCTTTTGTTTTCAGCAAATCGACTAAGACGCCGACATTGACGCGGTCTTGGGTCATGGTGTCGCGGTCGCGGATGGTGACGGTTTGGTCGGTCAGGGTTTGGCCGTCGACAGTGATGCAATACGGCGTGCCGATTTCATCCATGCGGCGATAGCGGCGGCCAACGGCGCCGGCATCGTCATAGAACATCTTGAAATGCTTCTTCAGATCGTGGAAGATCTTGGTCGCGAATTCCGGCATGCCGTCTTTCTTGACGAGCGGGAAGAACTGCGGCCTTGATCGGCGCGATCTTGGGCGAGAACTTCAAGACGACGCGGATCTCGCCTTTGACTTCTTCTTCTTCATAGGCATCGACGAGACAGACGAGAAGCGTGCGGTCGCAACCGGCGGAGGTTTCGATGATGTAGGGCACGAATTTTTCGCGCGTCTGGTCATCGAAGTAGCTCAAGGTCTTTGCCGGTGGCTTCCATGTGGCGGCTTAGGTCGAAGTCGGTGCGGTTGTGGATGCCCTCGAGTTCTTTCCAGCCGAAGGGGAATTCGTATTCGATGTCGAACGCTTTCTTGGCGTAGTGCGCAAGTTCGCCCTCGCCGTGTTCGTGATAGCGCAGGCGTTCGGGACGGATGCCGAGTTCGTGATACCATTTGCAGGCGTTCGGCTTTCCAGTACTCGAACCACTGGTCGTCATCGGACGGCTTGATGAAGAACTGCATTTCCATCTGTTCGAATTCGCGGGTGCGGAAGATGAAATTGCCGGGGGTGATTTCGTTGCGGAAGGCTTTGCCGATCTGCGCGATGCCGAACGGGACTTTCTGGCGTGAGGGACCCATGACGTTGAGGAAGTTGACATAGATGCCCTGCGCGGTTTCGGGGCGCAGGTAGACCACGGCGCTGGATGTCTTCGACGGGGCCCATGAAGGTCTTGAACATCAGATTGAACTTGCGCGGTTCGGTGAGTTCGCCGCCGCATTCGAGCGGGGATTTGCTGGGTTTCATCGGACAGCGGGCGATCTCGAGCTGGTCGGCGCGGAAGCGGGCTTTGCATTTTTTGCAGTCGACCATCGGGTCGGTGAAGTTGGCGACGTGGCCGGAGGTTTCCCAGACTTTGGGGTGCATGAGGATGGCGGCGTCGACACCTTCGATGTCGTCGCGCTTCTGTGTCATGGCCTTCCACCAGAAGTCCTTGAGATTGCGTTTGAGTTCGATGCCGTAGGGACCGTAGTCCCAGCAGGAGCCGAGGCCGCCATAGATTTCGGATGACGGGAAGACGAAGCCGCGTCGTTTGCAGAGCGAGACGATTTGCTCCATACGGTCAACAGGTTTTGCCACAGATTCCTCCAGATGTATTGTTAGTTAATAAATTCGTTATTGGCGCCCTCACCACTAACCGCGAAGCCCTCACCCTACCATCTCCCACGGGGAGAGGGTAAATTGCCACGCCTTCGGCGTGATGTTCAGGAGCTCAGGGCTCCTGACCTACAAAATCGGTCAAAACCGTCAGTGGTTTTGACCGACAGTCGCTAGGGCACGCCCCGTCTCCGAGCCACCCCTCTTCCCGCAAGCGGGATCTTCGACAAGAGGGGAATTTCATTCCCGATTTCATCGGGACTGTCAGGAGCACAGGGCTCCTGACCTACAAGATTTGTCAAACCCCGGGGGTTTGGATGAGTCTTCTTAGTCGCTAGAGTTTACACACCCCGTCTCGTGTCCTCATCTGCTTCGGCTCGGACCCGAGCCACCCCTCTCTAGAGGGGAATTATCTCGATCAATCCGCCTTCGCGGGACGACTCGGTTGATCGAAGCCACTAACACAAAGAGTTTCTTTTCGGCGGAAATGCAACAATCCCGCCTTAGGTCGGGGTGGTGTCTCTTTCAAAGAACCGCAGTTTGCGCAGGAAGTCGAACGACTTGAGATCGACGCGCTTGCCGACATGGAATTCGGTTTGCGCCACGAGCAAGTCGCGCACCTGTTCGATCTGCGCCTGCGACATCACCATCTTGCGCGAATCGGAGATGTTCGTTCCGGCGAGCAGTTTCAGCGCGCGCACGGTAGCGATATCGAGCGTGACGACGAGCTGGTCACCGACGCACTTGGGACAGACGACGCCGCCCGAATGCGAACTGAACATCAATTTTTCAGCGGAAATCATCTTGCCGCATTCGGTACACATCTCCAATTCGGGTGCGTAGCCGGAGAAAATACAGAGGACGTACCAAAAATGCAAGATTTCGCGACGGAAGTTTCTCTGCTGGGAATCGTTAAGCAGGCGCAAGTAGCGCTTGAGCAGGAGATAGACGTGGAGGTTGACCTCTTTCTCGGGAAGGAAGAGGTTGACGAATTCCATAGCCGCCGAAGCGTACCCGTATTTGAGTTCATCCTTGACGATATTCCCGAAATGCTCCCTGGTTTCGGCTTTAGAAACGTAGTCGGCAGTGTCCTTTTCATTTTCGTAGAAGACGACATCACTGACATTGAAGTATTGGAGCGCTTCCGCCATCGCCGATCCGGGCCGCGTAGCGGCTTTGGCGACCAAGGGGAGCTTGCCGCGTTCCCTGGTCATGCAGACGAGGAAGAGGGAGCTATCCTGGACGCGGGTCCGTTTAAGGACAACTAATTCCGTTTTGTTGATCGGCATAATTAAACAGAGTAACGAATTAGGGGCGACGTGTCAAACGGATATCGCAAGTAAGAGAATGCCCTCATCCGCTCCTTTCCAAAAAGGGAGAAGGGAAATTGTCGGGACCGAGCGCCCTCACCCCTGACCCCTCTCCCTAAACGGGAGAGGGGGAAGAAGAGAGTCGGAACCCTCTGGGGAGAAGGTGCTAATGGCAGAGGGCTACGGGACGAGGGTTCCAACCTACTCGAACAACAAGACCATAGGGCAGCATGGAGGTTCTTCTTGCAGAGAAGAGAATTCGAGTCGAGTGATAAGTTAGTATTCGATCACGCGTTCGCCGGGGCGCGAAAGCTGGAAATTCTTACGGGCGAGTTTTTCGATGTAGAGGGTATCGTTGTGCAGGCGGAAGCGCCGGTATTCGAGGTCGACGAGGTCCGTGTTGAGACGGACCTCCTCGCGGTCAAGTTCGTGGATTTGGGCCCGGAGTTCCATCATGTTGAGGAATCCGTATTGGCCCACAGTCAGATGGTAGCAAAGGAGCAGGATCAGTGACAGCAGGACGAACACGATGAAGCGATTGCGAATTCGCAACCAGCGATTGTCTTCCTGACGCACCATTAAGATCGACTACTTCCTTGAAGTCAAGTTGAAGAAGGCACTTCTGCCCGGGAACTCTCCCATATTATCCAATTCTTCCTCGATGCGCAATAGGCGATTGTATTTCGCAACACGATCGGTGCGGCAAAGCGAGCCGGTTTTGATCTGGCCGGCGTTGACGGCAACGGCGATGTCGGCGATGGTGGTATCCTCGGTTTCGCCGGAGCGATGCGACACGATGGACGCGAACCCGGCGCGGGTGGCCATGGTGATGGTGTCGAGCGTTTCGGTAAGAGTGCCGATCTGGTTCAACTTGATCAGAATGGCGTTGGCGGATTTCTCTTTGATGCCGCGTTCGAGGAAGACCTGGTTGGTGACGAACAAGTCGTCGCCGACGATCTGGACCTTGTCGCCGATTTCATGGGTGAGCTTCTTGAATCCTTCCCAGTCGTGTTCGGCCAGGCCGTCTTCGATGGAGATGATGGGAAAGGCTTTGCAGAGTTCCTTATAGAAATCGACCATCTCGTCGGACGTCAGGCTGCGGCCCTCGCCGGAGAGGACATATTTCTTGGTCTTCTTGTCATAGAATTCGGAAGCGGCGGGGTCAAGGGCGAAAAGAATGTCTGTTCCCGGTTTGTAACCGGCTTTCTCGACGGCTTCGGAGATAACCTCAAGGGCTTCGCGATTAGATTTCAGGTCGGGAGCGAAGCCACCCTCGTCGCCGACGGAGGTGTTGTAGTGTTTGGCGTGGAGGACGTTCTTGAGTGAGTGGAAGACCTCGGTGCCCATCCGGAGGGCGTCGGAGAAGGTCTCTGCGCCGGCAGGCATGATCATGAATTCCTGCAGATCGACCTTGTTGTCGGCGTGCTTGCCGCCGTTGAGGATGTTCATCATCGGCAGAGGCAAGACGCGTGAATTGGTACCGCCGACATAGCGGTAAAAGGGCAGCATTGAGTAGGAAGCCGCGGCTTTGGCAACGGCAAGAGAGACGCCGAGAATGGCGTTGGCGCCGAGATTCTTCTTTTCCGGGGTGCCGTCGAGGTTAAGCATAAAGCCATCGACCTCGCGCTGATTGAGCACGTCGATGCCCTCATCCTTGATGGCGGGGACGATCTTGTCGTTGACATTGGCGACGGCTTTGAGGACACCCTTGCCGCCGTAGCGTTTTTTGTCGCCGTCGCGCAGTTCGAGTGCTTCGTTTGATCCGGTCGAGGCCCCGGAGGGGACGGCGGCGCGGCCAAATGAGCCATCTTCAAGCAGGACATCGACTTCTATGGTAGGGTTACCGCGACTATCGAGAATTTCGCGGGCGAGACATTGAGCAATCTTCGGCATAGCCAAAACTCCTTAAACAGACAGACTTTGCGGAGAAAGTATGAAGTAAAAAGTTAGGAGCAAGATAAAAATTTGGGGGCGGGGAGGCCAGCAAATGAGATTGACGACAAGTCGGTAGTTTCCAGTTTATCAATGGCTCCGCCTTCTGTGGGTTCGACTTTAGTCGAACACCGAGGATTTGACAGACTCGGGAATTCAGTCTAAATTCAAACAGCAAAGGAGGAAAGAACATGCCTTACGAAGAACTTCTCAAGGGTCGCATCTCCCTCCACGGTTCGTACTATCACATTTCCACGGTCTCTTATAATCGTAACAAACGATTTCTCAGCTTTGGGGTCAGTCGCGCTGCAATAAACTTGCTTAGGTAGATTGGAAGACGAGGCGACCTTGTGCGACTTTTCAAGGGTCGATCAGCTCGGCGGATAAATCAGCTCACACAATAAGTAGTTCAGTTTGGGAACAAGGATACTGTGATCATGGAATCAGGGAGTCGAAGACTTGAGGAGATCTGTTGAGTATATTATCAACAATCCAGTCAGAGATGGGTTAGTAGAAGACATGGGGATGTATCCATTCTGGGATGCGTAGTTGGTTGAAGGATGACTGCAGGTGATGGGGAAGTATTCGACGTTCGAAAAAGACAACCAACAGAAAGCTAGCCCACAAGCTTCGAATCGAGGAGTCGGACTCGTTAAGGGAAGTGGTATTTAAGCGGATTGGGATCAAGATGTTCGACTAAAGTCGAACCCACAAACGTTTAGCTGCCGGTTGTATGAATCGAACCCACGGGGCCTGACCTACAGCAGTTGATAGCGCTTGCGGAGATACCACTCAGTGCAAAGCATCAGGATAATGAAAATCAGTAGGAACTTGTTGTCAAAGAGGGTCATTTCGCTGCGTGAGGTGAAGATCTTGGGCGCGAGGCCGGAGAACTGGGTGATAGATGCAGTATCGGAGACGGCATAGAACTGCCCGCCGGAGACTTCGCTGATGCGTTTGAGCGCATCGAAGTTGGCGGTCTGGGCGAGGTCTTCCAGGCTATATGGTTCGACGATGAAAGACGACAACGGCCTGCCGATAGCGACGCCTTCGCGTTTGACGGTGCCTTTGACTTCATATTCGCCGGAAGGAAGATAGTGCAAGTCGGCGGAGTAGTTACCGGGTCGGTCGTAGCGGAAGCTGACTACCATACTGTCGCCGGGGTTCTGGCGGGAACGGAGTGAAGCTTCAACCTCGGCATCATCGATAGGAATATAGCTTTCATCGAGGATGCGGGCATTGAGGCGTACCGATTCGCCGGCGATGAAAATGGGGCGTTCGGGCGTGATCGTGACGCGCTCGACATCTTCGCGAGCGACGAGCCAAAGCACCAAATTATCAAGCATCTTATTATAGGTGGAGTCAGACTCGTTAATACTTTTGGCGAGGAAGTCGAGGCGCCAAAGCGGGAACGCCGAGAGCATAGCGATTTTGCCGTTGCGATAGCGCTGGGCGGCCATGATCGGAATCGACTGATCGGGAGTTGCAGCACCGGGTACGATGCCGATGACCGTTGCTTCGGGGCGAAGATTTTCGGCGCGAAGAAATCCCGCAAACGGCGGCAGACCGTTGAGGAGTCGCTGGGTGGTGGCGCCGTCTTCCGAGAGACGCATCAGCGGATGAATGCGGCCGCGTTCGGTCAACTGGAGATTCGTTTCCTGTTGGACGACGGCGAACGCAGTCTTGACCGGCTGGTACGGCAAGATGTCCGCCGGGAGACGAGTTTTGGGGCGAGAGCCGAAGTTTTCACCGGCGAGAAAGAACATCCCTTTACCGGTACGCTCGAAAAAGGCATCGAGCAGTTGTTTGCGGTCAGCAAGCCAGTCAGAGTCGAAGTCGAGCAGGAGCAAGGCATCGTAGGCGGCGAGGGCATCGACGTTTTCGGGGAACGGAATCGTGCCGGTAATGCGCTGGGGCGACGTAATGCTTTGGTCGATCTTGAAATCCTGTTTGGCGGCAAGAGCGCGATGGATAAATTTGAAATCCCAATTCAGCGATGCGGAAGCGAGCAGGATGCGTATTTGACTGGCGCGGATTTTGACCGAGACCTGCTTGCTGTTATTCTTCTCGGATTCCTCATTCGCCTGGACAGGCGCGGAAGCTTCAAGGACGACGTCACCTTCCTTGCTTGGAGCAAAGGAGAGCGCGACTTTCTGCTGTCGGCCCTGGCCTTCGAGATCTATGTCGGACTGGACGAGAATGCGTTCGCCCTGACGGATACGAATCGGGAGTCGGAGATTTTCGAAGCCGCGCGACTCGATGATGATTTCCATCGGGAAATCCTTACCGACGAAACCGATGGGATTGCAGTTGATCTGCGAAATCTTGATATCGGGGAGCGGATTTGGATCGCCAAAACCGATCGTAGTTACCGGCACGCCGAGAGAGCGGGCCTCGCTGACCGGATTGGCACCGAGATTCGAGGCGCCATCGGAGAGAAGAATCACGCCCTGCAAGTTGGATTCGGCGAGTTCCTTGTCGAGGGTATTGAGTACGTTGCCGATTGCGGTGACGGGGAAAGATCCGTCAATGACACCGTTGCGAGTGAGCGTATCGGCGAAGGCGTAGCGAATGACCTCGGAACCGGCGGGCAGTTTTGACTGGATGCCGGAGACGATATTTTCGATCTGCGCAAATTGCTCGGTAGAGTGGCGATTGCGCGCCATCGACGTAGAGTTGTCGACAAGGATCGCGACGGTGGCAGGTTTCGATTCGGAGTCTTCCAGTACAAGTAACGGTTCGGCGAAGACAAAGAAGAGCGCAGCCAGGGCGAGTCCGCGCAGAATTCCAAGTGTAATGCGAAAGCCGCGGGTGAGCATCGGATTGGTGCGGCGGTAATAAAAATAGGTTGCAATAATCGTAGCGAGAAAAGCGAGAGCGATCACCCACAGCCAAACCGAGGTGAACGACAGGCTGTAATGTGTGACCAGCAGAACGTTCGGCATATTATGGTTATACTGCCGGAGGGGTGAAAAGATGTATCAAGAGAAAATTAAACGTCACGATTTATCGAAAAAGTGGCAAGTTTCTCAAGCGAATCGTAGTGGCGACTATTGGCAAAGGGTTTGAGATAGGACAATGCCTGATCAGCCAATGACTGGGCGCGGGTGCGGGCATAGTCAATGCCGCCGGAATCCTGGATGAAATCGAGGACGGTGTCAAAACCCTTCTGTTCGACGCCGTTTTCCAGAATCTTGATGATGCTCTTTTTAGTGCGAGCCTGCGACTTGCGGAAGGCGTGAATTAACGGCAGGGTAATTTTGCCGTTGATCAGATCGTTGCCGACCTTCTTGCCGGTGCGTTCAGCCTCGCCAACGAAATCGAGAAGGTCATCGGCAATTTGGAAGGCGCAGCCGGTATATTCGCCGAAAAATGCCAGGCGCTTGACCATTTCATCGGAAGCGCCGGAGAGAATCGGAGCCGAGGCTGCCGAAGCCTGGAAAAGGCTGGCGGTCTTGTCGGAGATGATCTTGATATAGTCGGGTTCGGTTAGTTCGTAGTTGTGGGCTTCTTCGATTTGGCGCAGTTCGCCGACAGAGACTCTTTCGGTAGCCTTTGAGACGCGTTCGAGCATTTCCAGGGAGCCGGTCTTGACGAGCAGGGTGAAGGCTTTGGCGAAGAAGTAGTCGCCCATCAGAACTGACACAAGATTACTCCACTTGCTGTTAACGGTGGACTCGCCGCGCCGGGTGTCAGACTCGTCAATGACGTCATCGTGAAGTAAAGTTGCTGTGTGAATCATCTCAACCGCAAGTGCGGCTTCAACTAAGTGAGGCGACTTGAAGCCAGTGGTCTTGGCAACAAGGAACGCAAAGGTCGGCCTAAGGCGCTTTCCGCGAGTGTTGAGGATGTGCTTGGAGATGGTGAAAATGAGCGGCGACTCATTCTTGAGGACACGGACTTCGAGCTTCTTGAAACGCTCGAGATCGGCCTCGATGGGTTTTATTAGTTCCTTAAGTTCGCTGCTCTTCAACATGGGCTGTATTGTATCGCTTTCTGGGGCTTGCGTCAATCTTTTTATGTGATACGAGCGGGGTGGTTCGAAACGCCCTCACCCCTCACCCCTAACCCCTCTCCCAAAAAGGGAGAGGAGGAAACGAAGCAAGATCTGTCGGAACCCTCTTGGGAGTGGCTCCTAACTCAATAGAATTTCGGGACGAGGGTTCCAACCTACTCGCTGCGAATCTCTCGAATCAAGGATTACAAGGCGGCGGTCCGCCGGCAAAGATGTAATTGATCAGGTAGACGGCATCAGAGATTGTCACCTGCGAGTCGCAGTTGACATCCCCGATTTGCAGGGGAGTCGGCGCGGGTCCGCCGGCGAAGATGTAGCTGATCGAGTAAACGGCATCGGAAATAGTGATGATGCCATTGCCATCGCAGTCGCCGATGATCAGGGATTGCAGATGAATGAACTGGGGAGTGGTTGCGATTACATCGCGTCCATCCGAGAACTCAAAGTAATACTGGTACCAACCGGAAGTGTCGTAGCCGGCGCTCGCCGTGAAAGTTGTGCCGGATTGGTAGAGTTTGTCGCAGGCAACCATATTATAAGTCAATCCACCGAACACGAAGCGGCGCAGGGCCGCGAGATTGTTATCGGGATCGGTGAAAATGATCGAGGCCAATACTGAGTCGTTCGTTGAAGTGAGTTGCGGCGACGTCAGCGAAGGCGCCGTGTTGCCGCCAAAGGCGAGAATTTGTGACGAAGGTACGAAACCACCGGCGCGGCCGATGTCGTTGGAGGTCAGCGACGAGAGGTTCTGTGTGGCGGTTACGGGTGCGGTGAAGATCATTCCCGAGGGGGGCGGCCAGGTCGACCAGCCGGGTTGAGCGAGCAGGTCGGAGATATTGCAGGCGAGACTCAAATTGCTGCCGCTGATATTGGTAGAGATATTGCCAATCTTGGTAAAGGAGCTGTCGATGGGATTGATTTTGTAAAGGCCAGCGCTCAAGACGAGCGGGACGTTGACATAGATCATCGCGTAGGCTGCCGAGTCAGTGGCGTCGGGATCGACGATGCCGACGGAATAGAGGAAAAAGTTGAAACCGCTGGAGGTCGGGAATCCGCCGCCGTTGTTAGTGAGGCGCGCATAGATCCGGGTGTCGGAATAGCTCATGGCGCAGGCGGTAATATCGAGATTTGTGCCGCCGCCGCCGGCGACATCGCCAATCGGGTCTGTGCCCATATCGGCGAGCAGGTCAACCGGGACCGGAAAGGTATTGGCAGTATTTTTGGGTGATTGCGAAATGACGATGGTGTCGACCTCGGAACGGAAGTAGTACTCGAGATTTCCCGAAGGCGGGTAATAGTTGAGAATGCCGGAGACGGTCCAGGTCGAGCAGGTTTGATAAAGAACGTTCATTGCGACTTGATTCCAGGCCGTGGAGCCAACATTGCGGTAGTTCATGCGATAGACGGCGGCCGGGCTGTAGAAAGTCGGGTCGGGAATATCATATTGAAAGACGGTGTTTGAGTCGGGAGCGCTGTGGAAGTTGGGAACATAGGGAGTCGGAAGGCTCTGGGCGAACAGGGAAGACGAAAGCAGCAGAGCGAATGCCGTGATTGCAGCGATGGATGGGTGGCGCATAATGAGTATCCTCAAGCAAGTAATCGACGGACGACAAAAGTAAGGGTCGAGCTATCGAAATGAATATAGCGGGAATCGGGAATTAATCAAGCGGGGATTGGGGCGTATGCACACACACTACGTGCCACACCGACTGGGAGAGCGCGCGCCATCACCGCGCTTCAGCCTTCGGCTCACACCATCCCTTTCGCGGGAATGATGAAAAACTCAGACTTTGTCATTCTGAGCCGCTACGCAGGCGAAGAATCTGTAAGTTGATCAGTAACAAAGAATGCAGATCCTTCGCTTCGCTCAGGATGACACTATCGGGAGCTTTTTCAACAGTCCCTTTCGCGGGAATGATGAGAAACTGTCCAACTCCTCAATGATGTGCTTCGCGTGTTGGAAACGAACCTGGACGCCTTCGGCAGCCGCTTTCGCGGGAATGACCTACGGCGAGTTCAGAAGTACTAGTCAGTTAGTCGCTTTAGGGGGATGGGCTTCCTCGAAAGTCCGTCACAAGGGGAATTCAATGAACCGGCCGGAGCGATGGTTTATGAACCCGACAAGATCTGAATATTCGATCGGCCTTTCTTCCGAAAGAGAGCGAAGCGGTATGATCCCTGGTTTCAGCGGAGATGTCTAAGCCACAATTGTCATGGCGTGCGGAGATCACTGTTCTGATGCACGAGAAAGGGCTGATGAGTCAGGTGCTAGTCAGGGAGAAGCGGTACGCGCGAGTGCGGAATCGACTATTTCTTCGGGAAAAGCTGTTTAGCGTAGTCCTGGTAGGTTTCGGCAGGAGTGAAGTCGATCTTGTTGAACAGATATTTTGAGGTATCAACCACTCCGTCGAAATAAAACCGGGCGACCATATTCTCAAAGGCTTCCCGCTGAAGCTTGATCACGTCCATATGGCCCATATTAGACAGGACAACAAAACGACCGTTCTTGAGATGTGGCATGACCTCGTTGAAAATGTATTCCGGAGGACTGGAGAAATCGAGATTCCCGTTGGCAATCAACACTTCTGCACTAATCGTGTCCAACCGACAGTATTCTGGCGGTATCGGAAGAATCGGCCAGCCACCGGGTAAGGCAGTTTCCCACCAAAGTCCTGATAACGGGGAGATCGCGACGGCCGATTCGGAGTCTCTGGCGATTACTGTGTGGGAACCGACACGTGCGCGGCCGCTAACGATCTTTGACACGAAGTCGCCCCAATACCGTCGCGAGGAGTTGGTTACATCTTCATCCCAGCCCAGGCATAATACGGCCAGTCCGCCGGGGTCGCCGCTGTCGGCGGCGCAATAGGCGTCGAAGAGCATTGCAGCCGACTCGGTTTCGTAGAGCAAGTAATACGAGACCATTCGAAGCTTATCGCGGTCAATCACAACGCCGTTCCATTCCGGTGGAAGTGATGCCTGTGCGTGCCTGATGGTCTGGATGATATCGACCGATCGAGCTACCGCCTCGGAATCGTTCTTCCAGACAACATTGTAATCTGCAAGCTGCTTCTCGATCATCGCCGGCTCGTAGACAAACTGGCGCTGGCGACTGCTTGCTCCGACCATAAGGCAACGATGGGCGTATTCCGGAAACTTTGCACAATAAAGATAGGCAACCTGGGTCCCGTAACTTGTGGAAAACAAATTCACCTGTGAGTATCCGAGCGCCTCCCGGATGGCATCGAGGTCGTTTACGACCTCGACCATATTGTAGGCGTCGATGTCAACACCCTCACGACGTGTGCGGTCGTACGCTTCTCTCATCGCTTGCGTGATGTGAGCCAGACCCTGAGGCGAAAGCGGATTAGTGATTGTCAACGCTGTGCCGATTTCCGGACACTTCAATTTGACGTTACCATCGACGCCGCGATACCCGATCTTCACAAGGTCATTATGCGTGTAAAAAACTTCGGGCAGGTCCACCCAAAGATTGCTGCCACCCGGACCACCGGTCAGAAGGAACACCGGCGGGTGAGAATTGTCCTGTATTGAGCGATAGCGGATAAAGGGGAGATGGAGCACTCGCGATGCCGGCTTGTGGCGGTTTTCCGGTACGGCGATGACACCATACTCGATCTTCCCTTTTTGCTTCGACAGTGTCCGGCCGGAGCAAAGATTCTCCAACTCGCAGTCTTGACACATCAGCATCTGCGGGGAATGGCGAATCCTGGGCCAGGGCCGATCCAGCAATCACGATTGCAGCAGCGAGTATTCCGATTTTTCTGTACAGAGGCATCTTATTCGTATATTAAATAGTCAATATTGGATCTTCGCAACCAGAATATTTTACTCTAATTCAGCGGGGGCGCAGCCTTATTCTTGTGCGGAAACGATTCATCTTGCAACGAACAGCAGCCCGAACGTATATTGAGATTATCAACAATTGTGTCACTGGTTACTGAAGGTCGCGATTAGTCCCGGCCGGGCATCCGAAAGAGAGGTGTTGTATGCGCCGATTAGGGCAGGCATTGGCAATGATGGTGATATTGGTAATTCTAACCGGAGGGTGTCAAACGATGACGCACAGCATTGATAGTCAGGCCGAAAAGGCCGAGATCGAGCAAGTCATAAAGAATTCAATCACGTGGGCGGTCAACAAGGACAAGGAGTTGTTGTACAGGTCATTTGTCAATGACTCGACACTGTTCTATTTCAGTCCCGACAACGCCGGTACGATTTCGGGATTCGCGGCATTTCAGCAGCTGACGGAGAGTGTCTTCATGAATCCGGCATTTAAGGCGATCAAGGCGGATTTCAAGGATCTGCGGGTCAGCCTATCGCAGTCGGGCGACTGCGCGTGGTGGTCGTGTTATTTGGATGACTTCAACGAGTGGGACGGCAAGCCGGCCAATTGGGAAAATGTGCGGTGGACAGGAGTCCTGGAGAAACGCCACGGAGACTGGAAGATCGTTCAAATGCATTTTTCGCACGCGACAGAGGACTTTGCGAAGAAGTGAAGTTGGGAAGAGATTTCTGATTGTCGAGGAGTTGATAGAGTCAGCTATTCAAAGGGAAGCGCGAACGTCTTGTTGGGTTTGATCAACAGGCGCTGGTGGGGGTAATCGAAAACGACGTTGAATCGCCGGATGAGGTCGTTGCCCAGAATGCCGTCGCCGGTCTTCTGTTTGGAGCGGACTTCCAAAGGGGCAAATGTGGTTCGGACATTTGTCAGTTCATAACCGCCAATTTGCAGATGTTTGCTGCGACCCCGGTTGCCATAAATGTCGCCGCTAAGTCCGGTGCCGAGCCGGTCCCAGGTCACATTTTTCGGAAGAGTAAATCTCTGTTTAGGGTGGACGAGCAACTCAAGCGCATCGCCGGATGCAAGATCGATGTAGACTTCGAGCGGCACGACTTCGCTGTCGACGACTTCGACGGTGATGTCGAAATGGGGAAGATCACCACGAAGTTCAATGGGGATAATTGTCCAGCTGGAGTCATAGGAGAAGTAGGTGGTGTCCCTTAGCTGGATGAGCAGTTGGTCGTAGTCAATTTCAACGATGTAATGGCCGAAGAGATTCCAGCCAATGACGCCGTCGGTAGGGAACGATTGGGTGTGTGCGCTGTGGGATACCATTATACGCTGATTTGTGATGGCGACCTCGCCGAATTTGACTCTGCCCGTCTCGATCATCGTCACAGCGGAGGCCTCGCCGCTTCCGGCGCCGGGGACGCGGGCTTCGACGGCTCCGGTGGTGTCGATCAGTTTCAATGCGTCCTGATGAAACAAGTAGACGCCGTCGAAACGCATACCGGTGTCGAGGATGATATTCAGCGGTTGCGAGCCGTTGACCTGTGTGGGGATGATGATGCGGTTGCGGTCGATGTGGAACGGGACTTTGAGAGCTTCGGCGCTGAATGCGAGTGAGGGAAGCATGACGAGTGTGAGGAGAATAGACGAAATCAGGCAGTGGGTTCGAACACTAAACATGACTCATAATACTACATTGTGTGTACGCGAAAGGGACTTTTTGAGGTTGCGGCGCCGGCGGTGCGGTGAGAAAGTCCTGATCTGCCATTACGGACTTCCCTGCCCGTTTACCGACCGGCGACCATACAACCGGAGGCACAATAACCCGCCGGAGGTGAAGACGCCGGCGAGCACAGCACTCAATTGTGTACGACCGGGAGGAATTCTGCGCCCGGAAGGTGAAAAGCACCTTCTGAACGCGGAATTCCTGCGTTTACCCAGCCTTTGTCGACTTTGAATCTGGCGATAAGCCCGTGAGGGTGAGCTCCGTCCGGTATTGAAGTCGACATCCTTGTCGAATACAATATACCGGGGGTGGGCGATTTTTAGCAAGGGGGAATTGGGGGGACCTTCCGTCTCCCGGGCGGGATGTCGTTTGCTCGACGCTCGGCGGACTGAGGGATCGCGCGAGGAAGACGGGCGCATTGCCTCGCATACGGGACCTACGGCCATACGTCCCCGCGCCGCAGTTATATGTTCGACTGAAGTCGAACCCACGAAGACGGGCGCATTGCCCCGCATACGGGACCTACGGCCATGCGTCCCCGCGCCGCAGTTATGTGTTCGACTGAAGTCGAACCCACAAAGGCGGGGGAAGATTCGGATTGCGGGGCAGTCTTGAATCGAAGATGTTTATCCCTTGAAATGGAATAATTCGGCAAGGAGGATAAGATGTTTCGAGCAGGGTTGAGCGTGTTGGCTTTGGTGTGGATGGTGATTGGCGTTTGCGCGTTTGGTGCGGATAAGATCGTGGCGCCGCTACAGCCAGTGAATACTTATTCGATTGTGGCGTATGACAGTGTCACCGGGCAGTTCGGCGCGGCGGTGCAATCGCATTGGTTCAAAGTCGGAGATGTGATCTGGGTGGAGCCGGGAGTCGGCGCGGTGGCGACGCAGTCGCTGGTGGAATTCAGTTACGGACCGCTGGGACTGGAGTTGATGCGTCTCGGCAAGTCGGCGACGCAGGCCTTGAGCGGATTGATTGTCACCGATCCGCAGCATCAGGTCAGGCAGGTGGCGATGATCGACAAAAACGGCGTGGTGGCGACACACACCGGCGACAAGTGTATCGCGATGGCGGGGCATCATGTCGGGCATCATTATAGTGTGCAGGCGAATCTGATGCGCGACTCGACCGTGTGGGCGGCGATGGCGAAGGCTTACGAGAACACCAAGGGCGATTTGGCGGAGCGGATGATGGCGGCTTTGGAAGCCGCGCAAGGTGAAGGGGGAGACATTCGCGGCATGCAGTCGGCGGCGATGATTGTGGTTAGCGGCAAGCCGACGGGAATGAGCTGGCGCGACAATATTGTTGATATCCGCGTGGATGATTCAAGCGAGCCGTTGAAGGAGTTGCGGCGGCTTCTGGAAATTACGCGGGCTTATGACCGGATGAATAAGGGCGATGAATATATCGCGGTCGGCGACTTCGAGAAAGCGAATCTGGAATATTCGGAGGCTTCGCGAATGGCGCCGGGCAATCCGGAGATTTTGTTCTGGCATGCGGTGACTTTGGTAACGGCCGGGCAGGTCGACAAGTCGCTGCCGATTTTCAAGGAGGTCTTCAAGCAGGACCCGAATTGGCGCGTGCTGGTGCCGCGATTGGTGAAGAGCGACTTGTTGCCGAATGATCCGAAGATTATTGAGAGGATTGTGGCGGAGTAAGGGGCTGGCGACTTTCGTAGTGCTCGAAGATTGGCGGGCACAATAGGCTTCACACACCCCGTCTCGACCGCCCTCATACTTCGGGCGATCGAGCCACCCCTCTCAAGAGGGGAATTAAGTTGGATTCCGGTCTTCGCTAAGGCCGAATTATAGAAATGCGCACTGTAGTGAATTTGTGCGGTTCGACTGAAGTCGAACCCACAGAACGGGAACAACGTATTCGCACCATCAAGAAAGAGGGATCAGGAAACTATTCTCTCTTTGTGATGGTCGCTACGGCGCGGGAATAAAGGGAGATTTCTTTGCGGTGGGCGGCGAAGGCTTCGAAGTCGGCAGGTTCGATATAGTTGAGCTTGCGACTGACAGTGCGAACAAAGGTGGCGGTATCGGATGAAATACTTGCACTCATAGATGAAATCACCAAATTTGGAAGTGTAGCTGACTTCGGCTGGGAGCGATTTGAAATCGTACCCGGGGGGCAGGACGACTCGTATGGTATCGAAAATGGAACGGGGGTAGCCGATTTCGAGGGTCTGTTTGCGTTTCGACAGGTCGGTAGTTTCCGCATCGTCAGTGACGCGAAACCCGGTGAGGTCGAGGATGCGCATATCGCCGGCGGCTTTGAGGAGGCGCGGATTGGACCAACTGATTTCCAGTCCGAGCCGCGAGAGATCCTTCTCGGTGATATGGATATCTTTATGGTCGAATGCCGGGACACCGGCGATGCCGAGATGATACGCCAGAATCCTTGTGACAGTGCCGCGGTCGCCGCCGGTGATAAGGGTGTTGACGCCATGCGACGGATTGCCGAGCAAATGCGATGATAGCTTGAGATTGGCAGTCAGGTCGGGTGCGAGCGCGATGTCGATTTTGCGGCTGATGATGTTGTCGTTGAAATCAGATGATGGCGTGGTCAACAGATTACCGTTGGCGTTGTCGACAGCGAGAGTACTTAGGCCTTCGTCGGAATAAGGCAGATCGCCAAGGGCGCAGTCGAAGCAGGTGGGATCGACCCAGGTGGTGTCGGAGCCTTCAATGTAGAACATGATGACATGATTAAACAGGCCGATTGTGGGCAGATCGGGATCGATGAATTCTTCATTGCGAGTCGAGATCAACGAAGTTCGCGTTGTGACTCCGGCTTTGGCGAACACCAAGGCATAAAGCGTGGCGAGATCTTTGCAGTCGCCGTAGCCAAGTTGGAAGGTTTCTTTGGCGGGATGGGGGATCCAACCGCCCATGTCGAGATAAATGGCGACATAGCGAAGGCGGGAGGCAAGACTCCTGTGCATCGATGCGAAGATAGACTCCGAGTTGGACTTCTGGTGTTGTTGGAAGAAGCCTTCCAGCGCGTCAGAGGATTTGAAGGCCTCGAGCGTCATTTCGTAACAGCCTTTGGCGAGGGCGTTCCAGCTGCCGCCATCGAAAGACTTGCCGGCGAACTTGAAAGTCTGCGGAACCACGAAAAGGCGAGCCGCGCGGCGCAGTGGCCAGGGCTCGAGCGGTTCCGGTTCGTATGCCGGAAGATTGCTGATGGACCAACTGTGGGTGCTGGCGACAGGGTCTTGGACGGACTCGACAGCAGTGAATTCGCCGTTGGGCACGAAGCGCAACTTGTTAGCCGGGTGAGAAATGACCTGGCAATAGCCGGATTTCTTGAAGAGGCGCGGATCGGGGAAGTAGCCGTCCCACATGGCTATTGTCTTTTGATCGAGAGTGTATTGCCAGTCGACGGTGTAAGGAACGCGCGCCGTTTGGAAGGCGCCGCTAAAAGTACAATCTTCGTCGTACAGTGTGAATTCCGGACCAAAGCCACAGTACTTAAACAGGTTCTTCTTACCGACCAAGCTATCGATCACTTTGCCGGCAGCATCATATCGGTAGCCGGAGACGTCCTGAATCTTTTTGAAGCCATTCTCTGACACCCGAAATCTTCCGAAGCGTTCGCCGTCGGAGGAATTGACGCGGACAATTCGGCGAAGTCGCATTTTTGCACGGCCCGATTCGTCAATTGAAACGAAGAGGCTGTCGGCGACAATGTAGGCTGCGGAAGTATCACCGGTAGCGAAGGCGGTATCGGGTAACTCGTCGCTTTGGGCACGGGCAGTTGAGAAAAACACCAGTACGGCCAGGGCGAAGGCAAGCACGCCGGACCGTTGTGGTCGTCGCGAGCGCCAGTTCACTTGGATGCCGCCGTGAGTGATTCATTGACGCTGGCGGTAGCTTTCTGGTAGAACTCGCGCACCTTCGAGTAATCTTCCGGACCGAAGAACACTCGCTTGATCATTATATTAGTCATGATTCGAGCGTTGCGATCGTCATGGAGAACGGCGCGCGAAAAGAGCAGGTCGGGAGTAATGTCGCTGAAGTTGCCGGGCACGGTGGCCAGAGAGTAGTTTTCCGGCAGATGCAACTCGATGGTTTCGGAATGATAGCGTGTAAACTTGAAGTCGACGGGGAATTGGCGAGTCGGGCTGGTGAAGCTATGTTCACTCGACCATATCAACGAAGGCAGGCAGGCGAGCAAACCTCCGCCGAGTGTGCTGAAGTCGGAGATGTTCAGAACAATCCTAAAGGACGTACTGTCGGTATCGTCGGCATCGATACGAGTAACTTCTACTACGTCGAAGTTCTTTTGGTTGAGGCCGACGAGAAGTTTCGAAACCAGCTCGGAATTCGCAGCAGCTTTTCGGCCCGGGCCAAGCATGCTCTGTTGATATCCTGCGATCGTAACATAGGCGGAGCAAAGAGCGCTGCCGTCTTCGTATAGCCAGATGCTGGCGTTATTACGGACGCCGCTTGTCCAAGGGGGAAAGGAGATGGAAACAGTGTCGACGGGTTCCGGTGCCTTGGCGACGGTGTCAGCTTTGAAGGAGAGATCTCGAGGTGCGATTCTGGAGAGCAACAGTCCGGCTTCGGCGCGTACTGCCGGAGGAACGTGCGGAAATGGGAACTCATCACTGGCAGCATCAAGGATGTAAACGGTGCTGCCAATGCGGACATGGCAAAGCACATAATCGAACTGATCGGTGTGCAAGATATTGGTAGTGAAACGGGCATGTTCGCGAGTAGCGATCAAGAGCGGGTCGGCATCGTACTTTAGGATTCTTAGCATTTTTACTAACAGGAGATTCTTATCGATAGCAGTGCCGGCGCGACGCTCGAGCGTGTTAGTAGTTTTTTGCGAAGGGACGGCATTGCGAAATTCTCCCGAACTGACCGTAATGGCGTCACGGACGAAAGCGTGCACTTTCATGATCTCCCCTTCAGCGGATGATCTGGTGCCCGTCATCAGAGAGTCGAGGATGGCGACAAGCGTATCATTGCTGAGGAGTTTCTCGGCGTAGAACTCGGTGAGTGAAGACTCCATTCCGGGCCAGTCTGTGAGGAACCCAACTTCGATACCGAACCAGGATTTGTATCCGGAGAACTGAAAATAGATACTCGGGCGGAAATTCAGCGATGCGCCCATAAATGGTTCGTCGGTCAACGGAGGAAGATTGCGGGCGCTCCAAGTGAAGAGCTTCGTAGCATCGCGATCGATATGAATTTCTTTCTCGGTGGGTGTACGCAGTGAGTCGGCGAGGCCGACGATCACGGTGTTGAATATGAAAAAGGGATTCGTGGCAAAGGAGAACTGCGACTCACAGACATAATAATCCTGTTGGAAATGCCATGAGGGAACAAACCAATACCTGCGTACGGTGATGTTGTATTTGAATTCGACGATACAGCCGTCTTCGACGCCGGGAAACGAGAAGGAGTAGACTTCGAAATCGTCACTGACCTTTTTCTTGAGCAGTTTCAGAGAGTTGAACACCACCTTCTTGCCGCCGGGGAGAATCGTTTGAGCGGCGAACCCGCCAAGATTTTGATGTTCAGCGACGGTGATCTGAATGTTGATCAATTCAGGAACAGCCTGGCGGTTGAAGATCTTCCTACGCACATAACTTTCGTACCTGATTTCAGAACCGATCTTCAGCGAGCCGATTTCGAAGAGGGCGATTGCCGGGGCGTGGGGAAAATCGGCGGGGGGAGTCATGGCCCATTCCTCCGGGGTGACCTTGCCCCATTTGTGTTCATCATCATCGGCCAAGAGGAGTTGAAATGCCGCCAGTACGATTACGAGGCTGACGAACAAACTGCGGCGAACACAATGCTGCGACATCGACCCCTCCTGGAGAGAGTTTTTCCGAGATTCAGATGATTTCATACCCACCCGTAGACGGCGCCTTTAGATGTGGCTCCTGCGAGCGCGCTTTTCCTGGATTGAAAATGGTTAGAAAGGTCTTTTAAGTCAAATGAAATTTGTCGGTTGAAAAACGGGGAAGTGGTCAACGGTCGGGGTTAGTAGACCTGTCCGCTGTCGTCCTTCTTTCCGCGGCTCGATTTGCCCATGACATAGCCGAGGAAGAAGCCAACAAAAAAGATGAAGCCGAGGATGATGAGTCTGGACATGGAGAGAATTTAACGGCAGGGATGGAATAATGCTACAGAAATGTTGGAGGGTTTGGCGCGTCGTGAAAACTGGCGTATGGGAGAAGTCCTAACGCCACCTAATTATGTTCAAGGTATGCACGAAAGTGCAGAACTGGGGGGAGCAAAAAGGACTGAACATGTCAATTTTAGATAGACCAGGTGAGAAGCAGAACCTTCAATGATCTCTGGAACTTGACGCGAATAAAGAGGTTATAATCCACGGTATTCTTCCAGGCAAAATGTTTCGGGGTGGCCAACGTGTTGGCAGGAAAGTTGCACGAACCGATTGACAAATGGGGTGAAAGAGCGTTTATTTCTTGGGAGAAATCTATTAAGGAGAGATGGAGTAGTTTTATCGACCGATAGGTAATGGAGACTTCCGCAAGAGCGGAGCATTACAAGTTCAGAGCTGACTTGCGTTTGCCGATTTTTTGTTTGCAGAAACCGGCGGCGTGAGTATACTCGAAATTCTAAGGTTAGGTCGATTGAACTGATGTCCAGAATCTCGTTTAGCATTCTCATAGCCGTTTTAGCTACACTACTGATTTTTCCATTCAGTTCTAAGTCATTTGCCGGCGTGACGATAAGCACGTCCAATGAACGGCAGTTGTCCTTGCGGTGGGATGCGGCAGCGGTGCCGGGCAAGAATTCACTTTCATCAGCCTCACAAACATCCGGTTCACATTCATCGAGCTTTGCCGTTGACGACAGTCTTGCCATCGATGCCGACGTAATCTGTTTCTGGTCGCCTTCGCGGGAAGTGCGTTTCGAGCGGAGCGACGTTGTGATTGGCAAACGGATCACGGACGTTTCGGCTTCACTGGTCGACGGGCCGGCGACGCAAATTCAGATCGTCGAGCCGGTACTGGTGCGCGGCCGCTGGCTGGGTAAGATCATCGTGCCGAAAATCGCCTATCAAGGCGGCGACTGGTATGAAGTTGCGGCGGCAGAAGTTGAGGTCGCGTTTGGTGAGGCGACGCAGTTGGCGGCGCAGGCTCCGGCAGGGCCCCTGGATCGAATTCTCGACGATCTGGCGGTGAATTCTGCGGAAGCGAGGAACTGGTACATAGCCGCCAAGGCGGCCGCGCCAGCAGTCATTTACAATCCATTTGCACAGTCTTCCCATTGGGTACGGATCGCGATCACGCAGAGCGGCGTTTACAAGATTACGCGGACGGATCTTACGAATGCAGGTGTCAACGTCGGAGCGCTCGATCCCCGAACGATCAGGGTGTTTCATGCGGGCGGACGACCGCTGCCGAACTCGAATGCGACGGCGCACGATTCGCTGACGGAAATGGCGATTACCGTCTTCGGCGAAAGTGACGGAAATTTTGGCGATCAGGATTTCGTGATGTTTTACGCGAATGGCGGAGACTTCAACACCTGGGGCGACAACACACCGGGATTCATCCGTCACCCGTACAGCGATCGCAATGTCTACTATCTCACATTCGGCGGCGAATTTGCGGCGCCGGCCAAGCGGATGAGTGTTGTCGAAGGCGTTAATCCCAATGCGGTTGATACTGTGACGCAGTATACGGATTACATCCACTTTGAGGAAGATGCGCTGTTGAGTTCTTCGGGCGGCGATGTGTTTGATTACTACAACTGGTACTGGGGTCTGGCCGGCGACATTACGTTGTTCCTTAACTTGCCCCAGCCGGTGGCGCAGTCGGTAAATCGGTTTACGATCAAGACGACGCGGCCGACGTTTAGCTTACGCTTGAACAATATTGAATTGGCCCGCGACTCAAGCAACGGCAATGTTCATTCTTACACTTCCGACCGGTTCACAACTGGACTAAACCAGATTGCGATCGACTATCCATTCAACGATGGTTACACCGATGATGTCTTTGTCGGGTTACAGCGGGCCTTGGTGCTTCCGGCAGGCGGCGAGTTGATGTTCACGGGCACCGGCAACGGCAATTTGCGGGCTTACAAGATAACGGGACAATTCACGACACCGTACCTGCTGGACATCGGCGATCTGTACGATCAGAACCTGCTTCTGCCGCTATCATCGCCAAATCAGGTAGTTTTTTCGGATTGGGTTTTGTCCGGCGAAGCCGCTCCGTATGTAGTTGTGAATGCCGCGGCGTTAAGAACGCCATTGTCGCTGGTGACGACGCAGATTGACGATATCAAATCGGCGAGCAATGGTGCGGATCTCATCGTTATCACGCACGACAATTTCTATTCCTCGGCGCAGGAATATGCGGCCTACCGGCAGACCCGCGACAATCTAAGAGTGCGGACGGTAAAGATTTCCGATGTGTACGCACAGTTCTCGGGCGGGCGGCTTGACCCGGTCGCGATTCGCGATTTCTTGCGGCACGCCTATTACAACTGGAGCGGCGCGCAGCCTTCCTACTGTCTGCTGGTGGGCGACGGGGTATATGATTTTCGCAACAATCTCGGCACCGGCGGTGTCAATTACATTCCGCCGTTCATTGTCGATGCCGACGAGACGGTGTCGGACGAGAATTTCGTGTTTCTCGATTCGCTCTTCGATCTTGATGCGGACAACTCGTATCCAACCGACCGCGGTGTCGATATGGTGATTGCGCGCTGGCCGGTCAAAACGACGGCTGAATTTCAAACGGTGTTCAACAAGATGAAACGCTACGATGAAGGCGAAGACGCCGGCAGCTGGCGCAATACGATTACGTTAATCGCCGATGATGAAAATCATCCGCAATCGAGTCTGCCGGAGGTCTTCCACACCCAAGATACTGAAGTGCTGGCAAACACCATTATTTCGCCGACCTTCGTGCTCGACAAGATCTACGGTATATCTTATCCGTTCGGTGCGGCGGCGGAAAAACCGTTGATGCGCGAGGATATTATTCGCGCCATCAATGATGGCCGCCTGATCGTCAACTACACGGGCCACGGCAACCAGAATCTCTGGGCGGATGAACGAATTTTCCGCCGCACGCAGGATATCCCGCGGCTGAACAACTCCACCCGCCAACCATTGATATTCAACGCCTCCTGCTCAATCGGCTTTTTTGACGATCCGCGCGGCGAAGGTATGGCTGAAGACTTGTTGCGTTACGCCAACGGCGGCGCCGTGGGTACGATTTCGGCGACGCGGCTGGTTTATTCGCGCCCGAATTTCGAGTTCAACAAGGCCGGAATGACGCAATTGTTAAGCGACAAGAACTACACGATTGCCGAAGCGGTATTCGTCACCAAGCTGCTGCGGCAGGGCGGATTCGGCGTCGGGGATAACGATCGCAAGTATATTTATATCGGCGACCCGTTGACGCGCCTGGCGGTTGCGCCGAATGAAATTCAATACGTGACCTTTGAGCCGGATTCACTGGTCGCTTTGACCGTAACGGAACTGGCGGGGCAGATTGTCGACCGTGACGGCGTCAAGCAGATTGGTTTCGATGGAACGGCAACGATCAGTGTGTTTGACAACTCGCGCCAGCGCAGCGTGTCGATTCCCTTCGGAAGCGGCGAGTTTACGGTATCGTATACCGAATATGGTCCCGAAATTTATCGCGGGAAATTTGCCGTGAATGGCGGCGACTTCAATCTGAAATTCGTCGTGCCCAAAGATATCACCTACGGCGGCAACGATGCGCGGATCAGCGGTTACGCGGCCGGATCGGGAACGGGTGCGGCCGGTGCGATTTTCCCGATCGCGATCGGCAGTATCAACAAGGACATCATCGACAGCGTCGGTCCGGAGATTTCGCTGTTACTGGCCAGTTCGACGCCCTTAACGGAAGGCGCGACCGTGACTCCCGGCAGCGAACTGACGATTGAACTCTTCGATTCGCTGGGGATCAATTTGAGCGGTGAAATCGGGCACGGAATCGAGGTACAGTTTGATGGCAATCGCGAATTCAGCTATGAATTGACCGACAGTTTTACTTATGCCGCCGGCAGCTATCAGCGCGGCAGTGCCAAAATGAAACTGCCGAACCTGGCGGCCGGCGAACACAGAATGAGCGTCAAAGCGTGGGATTCGGCGAACAATTCCAACCAGAAAGTGGTTTCGCTAAATGTGTCGTCCTCGGCCGGACTGGAAATACGCGACCTGCTTTGCTATCCGAATCCGGTACAACAAGGATGCGAATTCAGCTACACGCTGTCTGCGGATGCCGGTGAGGTCACTCTGAAGCTGTTCACGCTGTCGGGGCTGGAAATCTGGTCACTGGGGAACCTTCCCGGAACGCGGGGATATCATCAAGGGATCAGCTGGAACGGACTGGATACTGACGGCGACCGCATTGCCAACGGTGTATACCTGATTCAATTATCCGCCGGGCCGGCAAGCGGCAGCGGCGAAACTGTCGATAATAATAAGGCCACTGCCACCGGCAAGCTGGTTGTTCTGAAATAGAAGAAATATTGTTCTCATACATCAAGGAGACATTGATGAAACGCAAATTGGTTTTCATATTTTTACTCGGCCTGATGCTTCTATTGGGTGCGGTGCCGGCACAGGCGCAAGTGAGCGATGCTGCCGTATTGTTCCTGCGCATCGCCCCGGGCGCCCGCAGCGCCGGAATGGGTGAAGCGTTCGTGGCAGTGGCCGATGATGCGTCCGCCACCCACTGGAATCCGGCCGGGTTGGGCGAATATCCGCTGGCGCATGCCTGGTACGAAATCCGGGTGGCCGACGACAACCGGCTCAAAGAGCTGGCTGCCAGCGCGTTTGATCGCAAGCTCTCCGAGACGTTCTTTGAGAGAATCCAGTCATGGCAAGTCAAGGGCAACACCATCAGCCGTTTTGAAAATGAGCAGTGGTTGGAATCAGAAGAAATCAGCATCGATCCAGCGCGCACGGTTCTGGCGAATCTGTCGCGGCGCCTGGTGGCTGCCGACAAGGACAAGTTCAAGGAAGCAGTCCGCCAGATCAGCCAGGCGAACACCGGAATTTCGTTCGAGGAAATCAACGGCCTGCGGGTGACGCTGATGCGTGCGGCGGGAAAAGAAGGTGCAGAGCAGATTAACGCGATGACCGAAAAGCTGCTCGCCAACTGGCAGGATTTGCGGATCAATGTCGAATCATTCAATGCCCTCAAGGAGAGCGTGAACAGCGCGACCGTGGATAAGCAATTGACGACGGACGAGCGCAACCGGATTGAGAGTGAAGCGAATGGCTGCGAAACAGAAACGCGGCCCAGTTCCATCAAGGTGCCGTATCCGATCCTGCTGACGAACTGGCGCGGCTGGGAAGTTCCGTGGGAACAGCGAATCGAGAAGATTGCGGTGATGGAGAATGGCGTTCCGAGCGACAACTACACCCACTATGACATCTGGGCGCTGTCGAACTTCGGCCTGATGCGCTACGACGGTGCGGTATGGTCCAACAGCGATGCGATTCAGCCCCGGCGCGGCGACAATCTTAAAGATATCATTGCCCGGGCGCTCGGCACGGCGAATGAAGAGACCGTCAATCCGCGGCTGGAAATGGTGGCGCGCGCCAACAACACGATTCCGCGCGAACGCATTGTAGAAATCAAGAGCGAAGTCGAAGCGGCACTGCCGGCGGAATTCGAGGGGCGCAATGATTTCGTGAAGAACCTGGCGCGACTGGAAGAGGCGTGGACAGGCTGTCGCCTCGACAATGTGCGGATGAACGTCTTTATCAATGATTATACCAAAGCCATGACAGACGGCAAGCTTTCGGAGTCAGAAGGTGACCGCCTGATGTTTTCCCTGGAGAAGGCGTTTCGCGACCGCCTGCCGGATGAACTGCGATTCCCCTTTGCCGCGGTATTCGAAGGCCCGATCAACGACATCGGCGTCGATCACAAAACGCTTTACGCCGGCACATCGACAGGTCTCTATCGTTACAACGGCCGCAGTTGGGAGAAGTACAGCATCCCGGCCGATTCATCGGCCGTCTGGTCGATTCGGCCGGTCAAGCGCGGCGTGATCTTTGTCGGGACGGAGAACGGCGTGCACATCCTGCGCGACGGCAAATGGACCAGTTACGGCGCGTCGCAGGGCCTGACCGCCGGTCCGTACAAGAACATCTATGTCAAAAACGACAAAGTCGCTTGGGCGGCAACCGATGATGATCTGTATTCCTTCGACGGCAACAAGTGGTCGAACATGCATCAGTTAACGACAGTGGTCGGCGACTCGGTAGAGTCGATATTGAACCGCTTCTATGGATCAATTGACCGGACCCGCATTGATCAGGCAGTCATGAAGTTTGGGGTGAACAACTCGGAGTTCCAGGCAGAGCCCAAGGCCGGCCAAACCGTCGTGGTTGCCCACAAACCGGTATTTGAAGGCCGGATTACCGCGCTGGAGATGGACAACGACAACAATCTCTGGGTCGGTACTGAATTGGGTATCAAGAAATTCGACGGGCGCAGCTGGACGAGCTACGGCTACAAGGCGATTCAAGTCGAGCGCCCGATGTCGATCGAAGAATTGGCGCAGGAGTATCTCAAGACTTCCGATCCGGATAAGATCAGCAGTTTTGTGAGTATTCTCAAGCAGAAGAATACGATTCAGCAGGGTGGGCTGCAGATCGGCCGCGTGGTCTGGGTATATGCCAACCCGGCCGGCAGTACGATCAACTCACTGCAATTCCACGCCGGCAGGCTGTATGTGGGATCGATCTACGGCACGTTCTCCTACGGCGGCGGCTCGTGGGAACGCTATTACCATGAAGGGCTGCACCAGGCGAATACACGCGACATCGTCGGCCACGCCGGCGAGATGTGGTTTGCCACGGCCGACCGCATCGTCGTTTTCGCACAGGGCAAGAACGAATTGGCGTTTACGCACGCCAATTGGCTTCCGGATCTGGCGGAAGATCTTTACTACGAGTTCTTGAGCTACACGCAGCCGTTTGGCAGTCTCGGCACGATCGGCGGCAATGTGACATTCCTGTCTTATGGCGCGATTCCGACGACCGGAGAGAATTCCTCGGAAGTGACCGGTGAAATCAACCCGTTTGACGTAGCGGTTACGCTGTCATACGGAACGAGGGCCTCCAAAAAACTGGCGGTGGGATTGTCAGCCAAGATCATTTACTCGAAGCTGTCGGTGCAGGGCGCCGGACGCGAAGTCGGACAAGGTTCGGGAACCTCGTTTGCCGTCGAAGGTGGTCTGCTCTATTCCGCCACCAAGCGACTGCGACTTGGCGCGGTGATAACGAACCTCGGACCCGACATGAGCTACATCGACGCCGCGCAGTCGGACGCTTTGCCGCGCAACCTGGCTCTGGGCTTCTCATACAAGCTGCTCGATTCACCGTACAATCGCCTGACCGTAGTCGGCGAAATCAACAAGCTATTGGCGACGGTAAATGATGACTTCTCGACCGAGCTGCAGGAAGCGGTTGAGAACATCGGGATTGAATACTGGTACGGGTCGTTGCTGGCGCTGCGTGCGGGCTACATCTATGACAAGGAAGGCCAGATCAAGACGCCGACCCTGGGTGTGGGACTGCAGTACAAGGGCAGGTATCGTCTGGACTTTGCGTACATTCCGTCCTCGGACAATCTGCCGCTGGCCAACACCTTGAGAACGTCTTTGACGGTTAAGCTGTAGGAAGCCAAGACAAGTATGCGAGCAATACTAGTCAGTCTGATTTTCGTCTCGGCGCTCACGACGGGGATAATCGGGAAGAACCTGGAGATCCGCGGCAAGCAGCCGTCGGAGATGCCGATTCGCGGCTGTCGCCATCAGGGCGTTTCCGACCGCAATCTCCTCGGGCTGGAGCGGGAGTCGAAGTTTGCGTTGCCGAAGCAGGCGCTCTCGATCAATGCACCGCGCGTGATCCGCGTACTGGCGATCAAGGCGCAGTTCGTGAAGGAATTACCGGATGATCCGCAGACGACAGGGAACGGCAATTTTGATCTGCGCAGCGCCGAGCAGTTCCGGGCGGATGAAGGTCACTTGATCGACCCGGCGCCGCATAACAACGACTATTTCCGGGCGCATTTGCAGGCATTGAACAACTACTACGAGACGGTGTCGAACGGACGGGTGACACTTGTCTACGACGTTTACCCGACCGCTGCGACGGGCGTTTATCAGCTGGGCGAGACGATGGCGCATTACGGTTTGCAGGAGCCGGAGTTTGGATTGACCGAATTTTATCAAGATGCCTGGGCGGCGGCGGATGCCGACCCGGAGTTGCAGTTTGTCAATCCGACGACCGGAGAGCCGAATTATGATGCGTTTGTCGTGTTCCATCCCGGTTCGGATCAGCAGAACAATCTGCCCAATTTCGGGCAGGCGACGCCGGGGGATTTGTTCACCGGTTATCTCAAGCTGGGTGCGCCGATTTTCGTGCAGAATGACAGCTTGATCATCTTTGACGGAATGGTCATGCCGGAGACGGTATCGCAGGACGGCCGCGTGACCGCGCTCAACGCGGTGATGGCGCATGAGTTCGGCCACCAGCTGGGACTGGTGGATCTGTATGATACGCGCACGTTCAATACCGCCGTCGGCGATTTTTCGTTGATGGACAATAACGGGTTCGGTGTAAACATTGATCTCGGCGAAGAGGTGCCGGTACTGGTGCAGGGCGTGATGCCGGTATTTCCGGACGCCTGGTCACGGGCGTATCTCGGATTCGTCGATGTGGCCACGGTTAGTGCCGGGACGAATATTCGTGTCGCGGCGGCAGAATTGAACACCACGGAGAATCAGGTTATTCGGGTGCCGATCAACGCAGATGAATATTTCCTGCTGGAAAACCGGCGCACCGATATTGACGGCGACGGCGTGACCAATCTGCAGGCCGATGAGTTAACGGGCGTTATTCTTCATCCGCGCTCGCCGGGCAGTGCGTTGAACAATCGCGAGTATGATTATCTGACGCCGGGATTCGGGATGCTGATCTGGCATGTCGATGAGTTGGCGGCGCGGCTCGATTACGACGGCGACGGCTTCAACAATTTTGATGACAATGATCTGCAATGGTTCAATTTTCCGTCGGATCCGCGGCGCTGGGATAACCGCCATCAGTTTGTGACCGTGATGGAAGCTGACGGCAGTGTGGAATTCGGCCGGGAGTACTTTGCGGGTTATGGCCGCCAGCGCGACCTGTTTGAAATCAACAGCAACAACAGCTTTGGACCGTCGACGAATCCCAATTCGGCGGCGAATTCAGGCGCCTACAGCGGTATTACGGTTGACAATATTTCTGCAGCCGCGGTGACAATGTCGTGCCGTATCCGCACGGAGGGCCGCGGCGCACACTGGCCGAATTTTGTCGGACGGGGAGCGTCACCGATGCGCGTGTATGATTTGAACGCCGACGGTAGTGAAGAGATCATTACCGCGGTTGACAACTATGTGCTCGCTTATCGCTTTGAGGGCTCACCATATTATCTGCCGATTCCCGGAACCGAGGTAGTGGTGGAGAGACGGACTCTGACTGGCGACGGGATTGCCAAGGACACGCTGGCCGTGATGGGCCGAGTGGCTGCCGACCGCGAGTTCACGATGCCGCTGGCTATCGGCGATCTTGACGGCGACGGTTTTGCGGAAGTTGTTGGCGGCACCAGCCGTTTTACGATTGCCGCTTTCAGCTCAAGAACATTGAGCCAGGTGGGCGAGGCGCTCAAGCGATTTGAGGTATTCATCGATGAGCCGATTGCGATTGCGCCGATCATTCTGGATTATGACGCGGCGATCAGCGGCAAAGAGATACTGCTCTATACGATGACCAATCGCAAGCTGGTGCTGGACAAGAACGGCACGGTGATTCTCAACGAGCCGGCGACCTGGCCCTATCGCGTCTTCACCGATTCACTGCATCGATTCGAATTGATATCGCCGGAAGGCGGGATGCGCGGCAACGTCAACGCGACCAGCATTCGCGGCGCGGCGGCAGGCGACTTCGATCGCAACGGCGTTTACGAGACCTGCGAAGTGTATCTTGACGGTTCGCTCAAGATCAACTATGCCGTTAATCCGCTGACGATATCGGTCGGCGGGCCGATCTTCTCGGAGATTGCGCTGGGAGATATTGACAATGACGGTCATGTGGAAATCTTGTTCTGCGGCGATAATTTGATCTATGCCTACAATTACAACGGGACGCCGGTCGAAGATTTTCCGATCAAGGTGAATGCGGCGAATCCGGCCGGACCGCTGCGCTGCAGCCCGACCTTAGTCGATCTTGACGCCAACGGTGTGATGGAGATCTTTGTCGGCACCGCCAACGGCGAATTGTGCGGATTTGACAGCAAAGGCCACCGGTTGGAGAATTTCCCGCGCGCCGGCGGCGGAAATATCGATTCGCCGATCGCGATTGCCCGTTCGACTAATCAGGGGCTGGCTTTGGCGCAGTCGCGCGAAGGTGAAATCAGCGCATTCAGCATTGCCCGGCCGCAAGATCGGGACTGGAATTCGCAGTACGGCGGCGTCAATAATGCGGGATCGTATGTTCGCGGTCTGCCGGCGGTCAAGGTGGCGGATGAAGCAATTGATTATGTTTACAATTATCCGAATCCGGCCGCCAACCAGACGACGATCAGGTTTGCGCTGCGGGAATCGGGTACGGTCAGTTTGAAGTTTTACAATACGGCGGGCGATCTCGTCCTTGAGTCGAGTGTCGAAGCGGTTGCCGGGACGGCCAATGAACATCTGGTGGATACTTCACGATTGGCGGCCGGCGTGTATTTTTGTCAATTGGAAACCGACTCGGGCGATCGTAAGCATTGCTCGATAGCGATATTGAAATAATTCTGCTTTGGAGGATAATTCATGATTAAGTATCTGGTCATATTGTTGGTGCTGCTGTCGGCAGTGATGGGGATGGCCGACGATGGGTCCTTGCCGACCGGAGAGATCGGCCAGGCGCTGGCACAGAAGGAGCTGGCGCAGTATCAGCGTCTGTCAGAGTTGACCGATTTCAGCCTTGCGTCATCCGGCTTCGAGGACTTTCCCATGACGTCGGACATTTTCGATGTCAATTATAAGTCGCCGGGCAAGGGATTCCTGTACTCGATGATGATACCCGGCACGGGGCAGTTGTACGCCGGCTCCCGAACCAAGGCGTATATTTTCATGGGAATTGAAGCGCTGGCATGGACCGGATACATGGTTTGGCAGCACCAGGGAAATAAACAGGAAGACGACAACAATGCTTATGCCGATTCCAATTGGGATCCGGAACGCTACTACAACTGGCTGATTGAGACCTATGGAATCACCAGCGACACAATGGAATTTGAGGTAGGGGATGAGACAAAGACGTTTACGCATCATCTTCCCGACACCAAGACGCAGCAGTACTATGAGATGATCGGCAAGTACGATCAGTTCCGGTATGGCTGGACCGATTCCAATTACCTTACGAAGGACAGTTCATCCGATTATCGCGAGAACTATTTGCTGGACCGCGACAAAGCCAACAGCAAATTCGACCGGGCCAAGCTGGGCGCGATTGTCTCTATCGCCAACCACTTGTTTTCGGCCTTTGATGCCGCGTTGTCGGCGCGCCGTTACAACCGGCAGCAGGACAGTTTCTCGGAGTTTTCCGTGAAGGCGCGTCTGGCGAAATACGAAGGCCAGCAGATTCCGAAACTGATCTTTACATATAAGTTCTAGTTATGAAGAACCAAATCGCACTCATCGTCGCCGGCCTTATGATTGCCGGCACCGTTCTGGGAGAGACCAAGCTTCCGGCCTCGCAGTTTGCCTCCGGCCCGCTGCCGACGGTTCAGTACCAGGTGGAAAACGGCACGGGCTATACCGAGATTCGTGACGAGAAGTCCGGCGAGAATCTGCGGAAGAGCCCGTGGCGGGCGTTTGCGATGTCGCTGATCGTGCCGGGCACGGGCGAGTTATACACAGGGTCGACACTGAAGTCGCGGATTTTCATGCTCGCGGAAGTTGGCGGGTGGGCATCGCTGATTTCGTTTAAGCATCTCGCCAAGTGGCGCGAAGACGATTATCGTCTGCTGGCCGCGCGCGAGGCTGGTGCTGACGTAGAAGGAAAGGACGAGCGGTATTTTGATGTGGTCGGGTTTTATGATTCGCGCGAGGAGTACAACAAAGTCGGCGGGGCGTTTGATCCGAGCCGGCCATATTATCCGGACACTGAAGCCTATTTTTGGAACTGGAGTTCGGAAGCGGCGCGCGAGCGCTACCGCGATTTGAAGAACGACAGTAAGAGTTATTACCGAAACTCCGATTTTGCACTTGGATTCATCCTCGTGAATCACTTTCTTTCCGCCGTCGATGCCTACTGGAGCGCCAAGCGGCATAACCGCGGCATCGAGTCCGGGTTTTCTGGCGTGGATTTGCAGATGCTGGAAGATGGCGGATGGCAATTGACATTGAACGCGAGGTTCTAAGGCTGTGAATTTCTTGAAGCAAACTCTGCCTGGCGGAGTTCTGCTCATCAGTTTGTTGCTCGGAGCGTGTTCACCACCCCCGCAAACTGAAGTTGTGGCGCCCCCTCTGGCAAGAAGACTCAACTACATTGGAGAGATTGCCGGCGAACTCGGCGACGAAGCATTGAGCCTGCCGACCGCGATTGTTTTTGATCTAGGCCGCAGTGCCTATGTCGTTGATCAGGGCAACAATCGCGTTGTCAAGCTGCGGTCGGACAATTCCTTTGACCGGGAGAACGGCGGCTACGGACTGGGGTTCATCGGTCTAAGCCATCCGGTGGCACTGGAGTCGGACGGGGGGATCAGTTTCTTCATTCTCGACCAGGGCAATAACCGGATTGTGCGCTCCGACTACAATCTGGTGTTTTCCGATGAAATCCGCTTCACTTCGAATCCCGATCTGCAACTGGCGGGCAAGATCGCCGATATTGCTTACTCGCGATTCGGCAATATGTACTTGGTGGATCCCGACAATCTCAAGGTGATCGTGCTGGACAAGGACTATGCGCGGGAGCAGGAGTTGTTTCCGGCCGGCGGGTTCGCCCGATGTACGATTGTGACCGCGGGTGATGACGGCAGCGCGTATGTGTACGACCACGATCCCGGTGTGATATATGTCTTCGACAGCTTCGGCAATGCCAAGGGCACAATCAAGCCTGAGGGTGCGGGAATTCTTGGCGATTTCATTGTGCGCGGCGGGATGATTATCGCTACCGACAAGGAGCGCCACGAGATCGTAGTATTCGACCTGAACGGGAAACGGTTAATGGCAGCCGGCAGTTATGGTTCGGGAGCGCTGAACCTTAGCGGACCGACCGGTTTAGCCATGCGGAGCGACAATCTTCTATATGTCTGCGATACCGGCAATAACCGCATCGTGATCTATGAACTCGCGGCGCCGTTGCCGTGATCGTCTGATTTTCATGCTGGGTCTGTCAGCATTTCTGATAGCTATATCTTTGCCGCTTGCGGCGCTTGCCCAAGACACGGCGACTCCCGTATATCTTCATCAAAATGTCAGCCTTGACTCGAACGGTTGCGTCAATGCTTCAGTTTCACCAAGGTTGCTTGTCGCCGTGATAGACTGCGAGGGCGACACGGTGGCGATTGGCAATGGTATCGATTGGTTCGACCAGCAACTGTGCCTGCGCGAACCAAGGCAAGGATGCGATTCACTACAGGTCGTCACGAAACTGGAACACCGGATTGCATTCAGTCCGTACAGCCTGCGGCCGTATCTAACGACCACGCAATTGGCGAGCGTTCCGGAACCGGACACCGATAGTTGTCAGCGGAACAGCGGCATCGACAGCCAATACTCAAGGTCGCCGGGAGCAAGAGTTTCTATGCCGATGTATCGGATCGCGGTTGGACGACGCTGGCGCAGGGGCTGACGATGACGGTGACCGGCGATCTGGGACATGATGTTTCCGTGCGGGGGAGTTTTTCCGACCGCGGACTGCGCGACAGCCGGCTGGTGACGCGCCGGTTTTCGGAACTGGAGAATATCTATCTTGAGGTTGAATCGCCGAAACTGCGAAGCGTGTTCGGCAATTTCCAGCAACAGCAGACACAGTTTTCGCTGATACAGTATCAGCGGAGCGTGCAAGGATTGAAACTTGACTACACGCTTCCCAGGAGTCAGACGGAGTTGTCGGTGGCGGTGCCGCTGGGGAATTACGGGCAGCATGAGTTTGTCACGAGCGACGGCTATTATGGGCCATACCGATTGAGCGGGCGCAACGGCGAGCAGGGATCGCGGTGGTTGAGAATTCCGATGTGCTGTGGCTGAATGGCGACAGACTGCAGCGCGGACGCGATCAGGATTACTATCTGGATTACTTGAACGGCGAATTGTACTTCACCGGCAGGCGTGTCATTGATGCCGATGACCGGGTACGGGTCGAGTACGAATTTCAGCGGCTGGAATATCGCAAGACATTGGTCACAGCCAGCAATCGCTTCAATTCAGAAGATTCCAGCCGATCGTTGGCGTTTGGGTACAACGGTTTTCTTACCGCGCGCAACGATCCACTCGATTTTACATTGTCGGAGGAGGAAATCGTCGTCCTGCAGAGGGCCGGCGACGACGGCGATTCGACGATCGTCTCCGGTGCGAGATTGGTGGGAGCTGGGCTTAGGGACTATGTCGTTGAGGCGGACTCGACCGACGAGCGGATTTATTCTTATGTTGGCGAGAACCTTGGGGACTACGCGGTGAGCTTTGCGGAGTTTGCGACCGGCGACTACACCTATCTCGGCAACGGCCGGTATCAATATGTCGGCAAGGGGAAGGGGCGATTCTTGCCGCTCAAACAGTTGCCGATGCCAGAAACCGTGCACTTGACTGCAATCGCAGGGGAGGCACGATTGATGCCGGGTTTGCGTATCAATGGTGAGTCGGTGCTGTCGAGCTATGATCGCAATCGGTTTTCGAGCAAGGATGACGGCGACAACAATAGTCGTGGCAGGAGTGGTCGGACTGAAATATGACCGACCATCGGGGAGGGTCGAGGCCGATATCTCGGCCGAAATGATTCCGGACGGATTTCCAAGTGTGACGAGAATGGATGCGATTGAAGATCAATATCTGTGGCAGCGTGAGAGTAGTGTCGGGCAACGGCCGCAAGCGGGTCCTGGGAGGATTGACCCTGAAGCCGAGTAGGCACTTTCCGGGCGGGTGTTGACGGGTTTCAGCGATGAGCAAGGCGGGCTGACAGCACGGCGACTTAATATCGATACGGAGATTAAAGAGTTTCGGCAATCGCGGGCGCGATTGATGGTCAATCTGGCATCTTCGGATGAGCTGGGGAATTCGCGGTCATTGGTTGATCTGCAGCCGGAGCTGCAAACCGATCTGCTGCCGGTGAGATTCCTTGTCAAGGGCGAGTATGATCTGCGGAGTCTGGAGAATGACAGCACCGACCGCAGCGACAGCAAACGGGAACTTGAATCGACGATCAGCTATGGCGGGATTAGTCTTGGCGGCAGACTGCGCGAAAACTGGCTTGAAGACGAATCGGGATGGAGCCTGATCGACAGCAAGCGCAGCGTGGTGGCCTCGGTCAGCCGTGCCGTAGCGGGCGCCAACAAGATCGATGCGAATGCAAATGTCAACCGGTTCTCACAAGGGGGAAACCGGCAGAATTATCAGACAGGTTCGCTGTCACTGGCGTGGCCATCGCTGATTCCGGGGACGGCGCTGACGGCCATTTACCGGCTTAATCGACGCGGTTATTCGCAGACCAATCAGACATATCTCAAGGTTGATCCCGGTGAAGGGGATTATGTTTTAATTGATTCGGTGTACGTGGCGCAATCGCGGGGCGATTATTTACTGGTAACCGAGCAAGTTGGCGAAGTGGCGCAGAGCATTGAAGTCGAGAAGCGGATACAGACCGAGTTTGAGTTCTCGAAATGGCAGGCCAATGTCTTGACGCGGGGGACTTCATTTCGATATGAAGTGAACCTGCGGGAAATTGGAGTGCCGGGAGATGACTTCGCCTGGGCATGGCTACTGCCGCCCAAGCGCTACTTTGCGGAAGTGACGCGCGTACAGCAGCGATTGTTCGATTACCGGCTGCGGCGATACGAGCAGAGTGTTGGTTTGCGAACGGAGCTATCGTACACGATCCGCCGCGACGAAAACCGGCTGGAAGTGACGGCGCCGATCAAACGCAATTCCGATGAGGTCCGAATCGCACTTAGCAAGAGCATCGCCGTGCGCGACAATATTCAATTGGCGCTGGTGAATCGCGAGCGGGAGCTCGCCGAGTACAATTACCTGAAACTCAATTTGCGTGAGAAGCGAATCGAGCTGAGTTCTGTGCATTTCGAGGGTGCCTGGGAATGGGCGCTGACCGCGAGTATCGCACGCGAGCACGCTGACTCGTTGGACTTGCTGGCATATAGCGTGCGATTTGCGCCGGGAATCAATTACAATCTGTCATCAAGGGGACGCGTGGAGCTCTCACCGTTTGTGCTGAATGTCAGCGAGTATGCCGATCGGAGCCTGTTCCTGCAGATGGCGGAGGGGTTTCCGACGGGAACGCATTGGGGAGGACGATTCAAAGTCGATATCGGGATTTCCGACACATTCAGTTTCAAGGTAATCGGGCAGGCCGAATTTCGCGAGCATGACGAGAACCGCTACTTCCTGAGGAGCGAGTTGATCTCGAGATTTCAATGATCAGGCTATTGTTCATATTGTTGCTGACGGCCGGACATGCAACCGGTGCAGTGCACTTTGTCGGGAACAAGCAGTTTCGGTCGGCCGAACTGCGGAAGGAGCTTAGTTCGGCAAGGTCGACTGAAGAATTCCAACGACAGGTACTCGAGTCGTACTTTGCGGCGGGATACTTCACGGCGGCGCTTGAGATCAATGCAAGCGGCGACACGACAGTCGCGATTGATGAGGGAAAAAGATATCGGATTTCGGATGTGACATTTGTCGGAATCGATACAAGCATCGCTCTGCCGAGAGAGTTAATCAAAGACGACAGAGCATTGGAGCAGGAGTGTGTGGGAGAAATCACCAGGCGCGTCGTTGAATTATATGCGGAGGCCGGATATCCGTTTTGTCAAGCCGGGATCGAGGAGATTAATGTCACTGGCGACAAGCTCGAGATAGCGTATGCAGTTGTCACGGGACCGCGGGCGACGTTTGGGAAAGTTGAATTTACCGGTCTGGTCACGACCAAAAAGGAGCGCTTGCGGGGTCGACTCCGGATTGATGAAGGTCAGGCCTATCGTGAATCGGTGTTGCGGCAATCAGAACGCGCACTATCGCGATTGGATTTCACGAGGCCGATACGCGGGCCGGTGGTGGCGCATAATACGCGCACGAACGCAGCGGAGGTGGTCTTTGCGATGCGCGACGAGCGCAATCTAACGATCGACGGGCTGTTTTATCTCAACTCCGACAATACGATTGGCGGCAGCGGCGATCTGGGACTGCTGAATATTTTCGGGACCGGTGAGCGTGTGGGTCTGCATTGGTCGCGGCTCAACAGGGCATCGCGCGATCTGGGATTGAGCGTGGAGTTGCCGTATGCGGGCGGGTTTCCGGTTGATGTGCATTTCAATGCCGGGCAGAGCGATCGCGATTCGGCGTTCGTGTCGGCGAAGTTGCAGGTTGGTGCAATGTATCATGTCAGCGAATTGTGGCAAATCGGTTCGACTTTTTCGTGGGAAAAGATCACACCCGACGAGGGCCGGCTGTCACCATCGGCACGAATTGCCGGAGTGACACTGAAGACGGCGTTTCAGAAGCGCGATCGTGTAAAGGCAACACGCCGTGGTTTGGCGGTGTTGACGGAATTCGGGTCACTGTATCGCCGGTCGTTTGACAGCGGCAGTGATGTCAGCACCGGATATTCGACGATTATCAAAGCCCGGGTGGAACTGTGGCAACCGATAGCGCGCCGATGGGTTGTATATCAACGGATCACACCTTTTCAGACTCGGTCTGACTTTGATCCAATTCCGACGGAGCAATTGACCGAAATTGGCGGACCGACGAGTGTACGCGGATATCGGGAGCGGAGTTATCTGGCAGATATCGGTGTTGTCTCGGCAACTGAATTGCGGTATCTCTTCGAGGGTAACTTCGTTACTTTAATGTTTTGTGACGTTGCTGCAATAGAAACAACGGCCGGCACGCGCCGGCTGACGGGGTTTGGAGTGGGGATGCAGTTGGAGACGACCGTGGGGAGATTCCGGCTCGACTTTTCGCTGGGAGAGGAAAAGCAATTGGATGCGATGCTGGTCCATTTTGGCTTCGAAACAGGAATATGAGAGTATTGATAGCCGCTTTCAAGTTGATTCGCCCGCTTAACGGATTGGTTGCGGCGCTTTCGGTAGTACCGGCCGCCACGATCGCCTGCGCTGAGCTGACCTTGCCGTGGCGGGAGTCGGGGTTGATTTTTTTCCTGGTTTCGTTCGGATATGCGGTGAACGACATATTTGATGTGCGTGCCGATCTGGTCAATCGGCCAACGCGGGCGATTCCGTCCGGCGTGCTTTCGCTCAAGAATGCCTGGCTGACGGCGGTGTCGAGTCTGGTCATTGGCAGCGGCCTGCTGATCGGCGCGAACACGGCGATTGCGTTGTACTATGTTGTTGTCGCTGTGGTGCTGTATTTTTATGCGGCCAAAATCTCCTCGCAATTAATTGTTGGGAATCTATTAGTAGCGGTGCTGTGCGCTTCGGTGTTTTATCTGGGTTCGATGGTTTGTCCTGTGGATTATCGGGCGATCGGGCTTCTGGTAGTCTCCGCCATATTGACCTTTCTCTATCACTTGGGGCGCGAGATTGTAAAAGACATCGAAGACATTACGGGCGACCGGGCCATGGCACGATCGACAGTGGCTTTGAAATGGGGACCAAATAAGGCGAGAATGATTGCTGTGGCGATCTTCGGGGTTCTGATTGCGGCGACCTATGTAGCATATTGGCAGTTGGGGCTCTGCAAGAGCTATTTGCTCGCAATTAGTTTGGGAGTGAATTTGCCTCTGGTATTGATTTTTGTTAATTATATGAGGAAGGATGCGCGAGCTGGCGCCGGACAGGCTTCGCTGGCGCTGAAAGTCATTATGTTGCCGGCGTTGCTGGCAATTTTATTAGCCGGCGTTAATTAATGTTAAAACCTGAAACCAGGGCGAGCTTAACCGTTATAATCCCTTAAGTTATGATGAAGATACTCGGAACGATGGTATTGGCGGTTTGTCTTGTGACAACGGCAACGGCGCAAATCGGCTTCAAAGCCCATGTCGACAAAGTACAGGCGGCCTTTGAAGATGAAATCGTGCTGACTCTTGAGGTCAGCGTGTCGGATCCGGCGATGACGACGACGCCGGTACCGCCGCCGGAACTAGTCGGATTTCGCGTCGGCGGGTCCGGCAGCAGCGTCGAAAAAGCCGGGGAAGTGACGATTCGCCGCTACACTTATGCCCTCAAACCTGCTCGCAGCGGCGAGGTGACGATACCATCATATAGGGTAGAATTCAAGAGTGCGACAGGAGTTGATACACTCGCTTCGGATCCAATCATGGTAAGTGTGGCTCAACCGCGGCCAAGCAAGGATACGCGGGTGAGTCTGGCGCCGATCTTGATTACGGCTGCGGTTGGGGCAGCGATCATAGTGTTGTTGCTGTTCCGTCGCCGCAAGGCAAAAGCGCCGGTGATTGTGGAGGCTGACTGGAAAGCCGAGGCGCCGGCGAAGTTTGCCGAGATCAAGCGGTTGGCGGAACGCGAGGATTTCCGCGAATTTTCGGCACAGGCGGGCAGGTTTATTATCGGATTGCTCGAGAAAGCGAACGAAGCGCGGCTAACGGGGTATACTACGACAGACATTCTGCGCTGGATGGAAGAGCGGGGCATTGAGAAAGAGATTCGCAATCACAGCCAGGAGTTGTTCGCGTTTTGCGAAGAGGTGAAATTTTCCAGCGGCAAGGTGGATGTCCAGAGCGGGCGGACGGCAGTCGCCAACGCGACAAAAATACTGGAACTGATTCTGAAATGATGCCGTACAATTTGTTCGAAATTAATCATTAGTTCAGGGAGATAGATCGGTGGATCAAGATATCAGACAAATTCAGGCTGAAGTTGAGCGCAGTTTTGATTTCGTTCTGCGGCTCAAAGCCGAGATCGGCAAGGTTATTGTCGGGCAGGAATACCTCGTTGACCGGATGATCATGGCGCTGCTTGCCGACGGTCACATTCTTGTCGAGGGTGTGCCCGGACTGGCGAAGACGATGGCAATCAAGACGCTGTGCCAGGCGGTGCAGGCGGATTTCCGGCGACTGCAGTTTACCCCCGATCTGTTGCCGGCGGACTTGATCGGCACGATGATCTATTCGCAAAATGACGGCAAGTTCACTGTCAAGAAGGGGCCGATCTTTGCGAACATGATCCTGGCGGACGAAATCAACCGCGCGCCAGCCAAGGTGCAATCGGCATTGCTGGAAGCGATGCAGGAGCGCCAGGTCACCATTGCCGAGACGACTCATGCATTGCCGAAGCCGTTCCTGGTGATGGCGACGCAGAACCCGATCGAGCAGGAGGGCACATATCCGCTGCCGGAAGCGCAGGTCGATCGATTCATGTTCAAACTGCGGGTGACGTATCCGAGTAAAGCCGAAGAGCTGGAGATCCTCAACCGCATGACTGTCGGCACGACGTTTGAGACCAAGCCGGTGATTACGCCTGCGGACATTGTCAAGGCGCGGGAAGTGCTGAATCGGATCTATGTCGACGACAAGGTCAAGGAATACATCGTCAATATCGTATTTGCCACACGCAATCCGGAAGCGTTCAATCTCAATTTGAAGGGCTTGATTGAATACGGCGCTTCGCCGCGCGCGACCATCAATTTGACGCTGGCCTCCAAAGCGCACGCGTTTATGAAGGGACGCGGCTATATCACGCCGGACGATGTCAAGTCGATCGGCATGGAAGTGCTGCGCCATCGCGTCATTGTGACCTACGAAGCGGAAGCGGAAGAGGTCGACAGCGAGGCGATCATCACGAAGATCTTCAACGAGGTTGAGGTACCGTAAGTCGTGCTTCCAGCAGAAGTCCTAAGACGAATCCGCCGTATCGAAATCACGACCAAGAAATTGGTGAACGATGTTTTCGCGGGAGAGTATCATTCGACCTTCCGCGGCCAGGGTATGGAATTCGAGGAAGTGCGCGAATACCAGCCCGGCGATGACGTGCGCCTGATCGACTGGAACGTCACGGCGCGCACGGGCATTCCCTTCATCAAGAAATATCGCGAAGAGCGCGAGTTGTCTGTCATGCTGCTGGTGGATGCGTCGTCATCCGGCCAGTTCGGCACCCGCAGCCAGCTCAAGGAAGAGATGGCGGCGGAGATATGCGGCCTGTTGGCGTTTTCGGCGATTCGCAACAATGACAAGGTGGGAATGATCATCTTCACGGATGAGGTCGAAAAATTCATCGCCCCGCGCAAGGGCCGAGGCCACGTGCTCCGGCTGATCCGCGAGATATTGTATTTCAAACCGGTGGGACGTTCGACCAATATCAGCAAGGCGCTGGAGTATCTGAACCGTGTGATCAAGCGCAAGTCGGTGGTCTTTTTGGTGAGTGACTTTTTGAGTTCGGGATATGCTTCCGACCTGGTGATTGCCAACCGTAAGCACGACGTGGTGGCGATCAAGATCGGCGACGAGCGCGAAGCCAAAATGGAAAATTTCGGGCTGATCGATTTTGAAGATGCCGAGACGGGCGAGATCATCTCGGTGGATACCTCCGACTCTTATTTCCGGCGGCAATTCGGGATGCAGGCTGAGGAGTTGAGCACTGAACTGGAAAAAGCGTTCAGCCGGATGAGGATTGATTTTGTGCAGTTGACCACGGGTCGCGACTACTTTGTGCCGCTGACGTCATTCTTCAAGAAGCGCGAGCGGAGGTATCGTTAGAGTGTCGGTGAAGGCTCTCGACAAACGGTTGATTCTGATCCTGGCGCTGCAATTGGCGGCGGCGCTGATATTCGTGTTTTACCGGACGGTCGATGCCGATGAGGGATTTTACCTGGCGGCGGCACAGCGCGTCGCGGACGGCATGATGCCGTATGTCGATTTCTTCTTCCCGCAAGCGCCGCTGATGCCGTTAACGTTTTTCGGGTTGTCAAACTGGGGTGTGAATTCCCTGTTGCTGCTGCGCGTACTGGCGGCTCTGGCCGGCGTTGTGAGCACATACGTCATGTATCGTCTGGTGAAGCGCGAACTGCAAGACGGCGGGACGGCCGTGGTCGCGGCATTTCTGATGGCATTCGGCGGTCTATTCTTGACGTGGCATTCGACGTTCAAGCCGTACGCATTTGTCGACCTTGCCCTGCTGGCTTCGTTTTACTACCTGCTCCAAAGCGGCAGTGACGAGAAACTTGACGGCAAGGCGATATTGCTGTCATGGCTGATGCTGGGGATTGCAATTAACTTCCGTTCGATATTCGTGGTGCTGCTGCCGATTTATGTTTATTCGCTGGTGCTGTCGGCGCGCAGGGCGAAAGTGGGCAATCTGCAGGCATTCAAGTATGCCGCGCTGGGATTACTGATCCCGACGCTGCCGGCGTTCTATCTGTTTGTGTCGGCGCCGAATGAATTCCTGTTCAACAACCTGGGATTTCACCTGGAGCGGGAGCCGATCGAACCGCTGTCGGCGCTGCTGTTGCACAAAGCGACGGTGTTCGGCAAATTTCTCGCGTTGCCGCAGACGATACTGCTTCTGGGCGCGGCGGCAGCCTCATACTTTCTCATTAAATACCGCCATGTTGCGAGCTGGAAGATTCAGAAGCCGGCGGCGTTGTTTGCTGTTGTGATTACATTCGCCTACCTGATGCCAACGCCGGTGCACATGCAGTATTTTCAGCAGGCGACACCTTACCTGATCTTGCTGGCGCTGCCGTGTGCGGCGTTCGTGCTGGAACACGATCGACTGAGACCGATGCTGCGGTCGGCAGCGGTGTTGTACATCGTCGGAATCGTGCCCTTTGTGTACTTGTTTATTGCCGCGCCGCGCGAACAGGACCAGCGTTTTGCGTGGCCGCAATTGCAGCAGGTCGTCGATGCGATAAAAGACAATTCGACTACGGAAGACAGCTTGCTATCGGAGTGGGCCGGTTACAGCGCTTTATCGGAGCGTCCGCAAATTGCGGGATCGGAGCATGTCGGGTTCCATTTTCCGCTGGAGTTAACGGAAGCGGAATACAGCCGCCATCATCTGTTGACGAATGCCGCGATTGTTGCGGCTTTGTCGGCGCAGCGGCCCCACCTGGTGGTAATTGATTACCAGGTTTACCCGGAGTGGGAAGAAGCGCTGGCAGCGAATTATCGGCTGATCGATCAGCACGACCGAACCTTCATTTATAAGAGGGCCAATGAAGCGCTGTAGTCTGATTATGTTCGCTGTGGTCTGGTTTGTCGTTGCGGCCGTTGCGCAGGACCGGATTTCGGTCGAGTCAACCGTTGACAAGCAGTCGGTGACGATCGGTGACATCATCAAGTACACAGTCAAGATCGCGGCCGACACTTCGCTTATCGTCGATTCGCTTGCGGTCGGTTCGAATCTCGGCATGTTCGAGGTCAAGGACTATGCCCCGCGCACGAGCCAAGTCAGCGAAGGAATGAAGACTTCGACCGAGTCATTCGACATTACGACCTTCACCACCGGCGACTACCAGATTCCGCCGATAACCATCAAGTATTCGACGGCAAGCGGCGAGTTGAAGTCGATCACGACGGACGCGATACCGATCAAGGTCAACTCGCTTCTGACCGGTGAGGAAGGGGAAGACATCAAACCGTTGCGGGGGCCGAAAGAATTTGAGAGCCGGATACCGATTTGGATGATTGCCGCCGGTGCGGCGCTGCTGGTCGGCATACTGGTCTTCTGGTACCTGTATCGACGTGCCGGTAAGCCGATTGATCTGGGCAGAGAGCCGGTCGATAATCGGCTGCCGTGGGAAATTGCACTGGCGGAGCTTGACGCCCTGCGCGGATCCGATTTGGTGGCAAGAGGAGAGTACAAGTTATACTACCTGCGGTTGTCAGAAATCTTCCGCGCCTATCTCGAACGACGGTATGGTATTTCCGCTCTGGAGCGCACAACCTTCGAGATTATTGTCGAATTTCGCGGCCTGGCGTTGGACAAGCAGGAGGAAGAGATCATTCATCGCTTTCTGAATGAGTGCGATCTGGTCAAGTTTGCCAAGTACGATCCCACGAACGAGGATATTGACCGGCATTTTGAGGTTGCCCGGGGTTTCGTGATGCAGACCCGCTCGCTGCCGTTTTCGTCGGCCAAGGGGGGGGCGCAGGGATGATTCAATTTGCCGACCCGATTTTCCTGTGGCTGCTTTTGGCGGTACCGTTGGCGGCGTACTTCATGTTCCGCCGCCGGCGCGAGGCGGCGATCAAGTTTTCCGATATTTCGCTGCTGCGCAATGTGCGCCGCAGCCGCCGGGTCAAGAACCGCAAGATACTTTACGCACTGCGACTGCTGGCGCTGATCCTGCTGATCATTGCCATGGCGCGCCCGCAGGCGGGAAAAAAGACTACCGAGGTTTCCTCCGAGGGAATTGACATCATGCTGGCTCTGGACATCTCGGGCAGTATGAAGGCGGAAGATTTCAAGCCGATGAACCGGTTGATTGCCGCCAAGGAAGTTATCAAGGATTTTGTTCAAGGACGCCAGAGTGATCGCATCGGGCTGGTGGTGTTTTCGCGGCAGTCGTTTACGCAGTGCCCGTTGACACTTGATTACAACGTGCTGTTGACTTTCCTCGAGCAAGTAGATTTCGGCATGATTGAAGATGGCACTGCCATCGGCATGGGGATAGCAAACGCCGTTAACCGCCTGCGGTCTTCGGACGCCAAGTCGCGAATCATCATCCTGCTGACTGACGGTATCAATAATGCCGGGGAAATCGATCCTTTGACGGCGGCGCAGATCGCCAAGACGCTGGGGATACGAATCTACACAATTGGCGCCGGCAAACCGGGCAAGGCGTTGTATCCAGTGGATGATCCGACGTTCGGGCGGCGCTATGTGCAAATCGACAATGAGCTGGATGAAAAGCAATTGACGCAGGTTGCCGAATCGACCGGCGGCAAGTATTTCCGCGCCAAGTCAGAGGACATGCTCAAGAATATCTATCAACAGATATCGGAGCTGGAAAAGACCAAGTTCAAGATCAAGGAGTACCTGCAGTTTGACCAGTACTTCCCCTATTTCCTGATAACGGCGGCGCTGGCGCTGCTGCTGGAGTTGGTGCTGCGCGAAACCCTTTTCCGGAGATTGCCGTAAACACGGAAGGGCGATGGCGGGTATAATTATTATGGCAGAGGCAAAATAGATGAGATTTGCGACACCGGAATATCTGTACGGATTTCTCATTGTAGCCGCATTGGCGTTCTTCATGTGGTCCGTTTCACGCCGCAAGAAACGGCTGTTGGAGTCGTTTGCCGACCGTTCGTTGTTGACGGGGTTGATCCAGAATTATTCACCGATCAAACGGCGCTACAAGATTGCGTTTATCTTTGCGGCGTTGATGTTTCTGGTGCTGTGCCTGGCGCGCCCGCAGTTCGGCACACACATGGAGATGCTGAAGCGGGAAGGACAGGACGTGATGATCGTGGTGGATTGTTCAGCTTCGATGATGGCTGAGGACATGAAACCGAATCGCATGGAACGAGCCAAGCAGGAAGTGCGCGGCCTGCTGTCGCGCATGACCGGCGACCGAGTCGGCCTGACGGCATTTGCCGGCAGCGCGTTTGTTCAGTGTCCGCTGACACTCGACTATTCGGCGGCGCAGATGTTTGTCGACGTGCTCGATGTCGATTTGATTCCGACGCCCGGTACCAATCTGGCAGAGGCGATCTCGGTGGCCGCTGCGGGATTTGTGGTGAAAGAGCGGAAGAACAAGGTGATGATCATCATCACCGACGGCGAAGATTTTGGTGAAGGTCTGGATGAAGCGATCGCCGAAGCGAAAATTGCCGGGGTGCGGATCTATACGATCGGCATCGGCCGCCCCGAGGGGGAGCCGATACCGATTCGCAATGTGCGCGGCGAAATGGTTGGCTACAAGAAGGACCAGCGCGGTGAGTTGATCCTGACGCGGCTGGATGAACTGGTGCTACAGAAGTGCGCCGCCGAGACCGAAGGTCGGTATTACCACGCGTCGCAGGGTGAAATCGCACTCGACCAGATTTATGAAGAGATCTCGCAGATGGAGAAGAAGGAGCTGTCCGATATGCTATTGACGCAGTATGAAGACCGTTATCAATACATTTTACCGTTTGCCATCGTATTTCTGGCGGGGGAAGCCTTGCTATCCGAGCGGCGACGCCGCAAGAAGGAGAATGAATCCGATGCGTAAAGGATTGATCTTCTTCCTGGTACTGTGCGTGAGCACGAGCGTGTTGGCGGACTATCGCAAACTGAACAAGAAGGGCAACGCAGCCTACTCCAAGCGCGACATCGAGCAGGCGCTGAAGTATTATCAGGAGGCGGAGATCGAAAAGCCGCAGGAGCCGGTGCTGGAATACAATATCGGCACAGCGCTGTTCGAACAGGCGAAATATGAAGACGCGGTCAAGCGCTACTCGAAGGCGCTGCAAACCGACGACCCGGCGTTTCAGGCGGATGCGTATTACAATCTGGGGTCAAGTTTCTTCCGGAACGAAAAATATGCGGAAGCGATTAACGCCTATCAGAAGTGCCTGCAGCTGAAGCCGGATGATGTCGATGCCAAATACAATCTGGAATTGTCCCGCAAGAAATTGAAAGAGCAGGCGCAGCAACAACAGAATCAGAAGCAAGATCAGCAACAGCAGAAAGACGAAAAGCAGGACGAGCAAGAGCAGCAACAGCAGCAGCAGGGCGACGACCAGCAGAAGCAGGACCAGCAGGGCGAGAACCAGCAGAATCAACAAGAGCAACAGCAGCAGGGCCAGCAGGGAGAAAACGGCGAAGACCAGCAGAATAAACAGCAACAGCAGCAACAGGGCGAAGGCGAGCAGGACAAGAAAGACCAGGGCCAACAGCAGCAGGGCCGTGAAGGCCAGGAGCAACAGCAACAGGGCCAGGGGCAGGATGAGAAGATGAGCAAGGAGGACGCGGACCGAATCCTGAAAGCGATCGGCAACAGCGAAAAGGACTTGCAGAAGAAAATCAACCGCACTAAAGTCAAGTTCGGGAACTACGACAGTAAGAACGACTGGTAAGCGATGATTTGCAGTTTGCGTAAATTTCTCACTCCGACGATTCTGGCGCTAATGGTGCATGCCTTAGTCCTCGCCAGTGATGCGGCGGTGACGGCGCGGGTTGATCGCAACTACATCACTCAAGAAGAGTCGATTGAGTATTCGGTGGAAATCAACGGCGATTTCTCGAAGATGCCGGATGTGGCGCTGCCGAAATTGGCGGATTTTGAAGTGTATTCAACCGGCACCAGCCAGAGTTTTACCTGGGTGAACGGCCAATCGCAGAATTCCAAGAAGTATGTCTTCCGCATGACACCAAAACGCGCGGGAAAACTGGAGATTCCGGCATTCGCGCTGGAAATTGACGGCAAGCGCTACATGACACAGGCACAGTATGTGCAGGTCAATCCGGGCGGGGCGCAACAGGCACGGAACACTCCGCCGCAGAGCCGCCGGCAGGGGCAGGCGCAACAGGGAGGCCCGACACGGGATGATCTATTCATCCGCACCGTGGTGGACAAAGACACGGTCTACGTGAACGAGCAGATTACGCTTTCGTTTAGGTTCTACCAGGGGATTGAACTGCTGCAAAATACGGACTATGTGCCGCCGCAGAAGACAGGATTCTGGGTCGAGGACCTGGGACCGCAGAAGTCGAGTTACCAATCGGTGAACGGACGCGACTATCGGGTGACCGAGATCAAGAGCGGCCTGTTTCCAACGGCCCCCGGCGTGCAGTCGATTGGATCAGCGACACTGACCTGTCTGGTCCAGGACCGGCCGCGTAATCGTGATCCGTTTTCGATATTCAACAACTTCGGCGTATTCGGCGAAACACGAAGCGTTAAGCTGACTTCGGACCCGATCGAAGTCGTGGCCTTGCCGCTGCCGTCGCAGGGCAAACCGGTTGATTTCGGTGGAGCTGTAGGACAGTTCAAGATGACTGCCGGTGTGGATCGGACCAGCGTGCCGGTTAATGAGCCGATCACGATGACGGTGAAGATCTCCGGTGTCGGTAATATCAAGACGGTGGGGATGCCTTCGGTTCCCGACCTGCCCGACTTCCGCACATACCAGGCCGGGGATAGCGAGAATATCGAGAGGGTGGACTATGTGCTGGGCGGGAGCAAGATCTACGAACAGGTGTTTATTCCCAAGCGGGCGGGAACATACATGATTCCGGCATTGAGTTTTTCCTATTTCGATCCAAGGGCGCGCGGTTACCGGACGATCACGACCGATCCGATTCGGGTTGAGGCGACGCCATCGCAGGACCGGTTTGCTTCGCAGGTGCAGAATCTCCAGACCAACCGCATCGATTTGGCGGCCAAGGATATTCGCTACCTGAAGTCCGATGTCGGCGATCTGAATACACGGCGGAGTCAGCCGTTGGCGATGAGCCCGTTTTTTCTGGCGCTCTATCTGATTCCGATTATCGGTTACGTGGCGATTGTGCAGCAACAGCGCCGCAAACAGAAGCTGGAGACCGATCACGGTTTCCGCCGGCTGAAGCAGGCGCGCAAGATGGCGGAAGGACGATTGGCCCGGGCGAAATCGAGTTTGATCGCCAATGATGCGGACGCTTTCTACACCGAAACCAATCGGTCGCTGATCGAATATTTTGCGGACCGCTACAATCTGCCGGCCTTCGGTTTGACGGCGGACAGCATCAAGGCCTTTGCGGCGGGGAAACAAAGCGATCAACTTGTGGCAAGAATGCTTGAACTCCTGCAGCAATGTGACTTTGGCCGATTTGCCCCGGGCGGTTCCGCTCCCGCGCAAATGCAAAGACTGCTCGATGAGGCACGGCAGTTGATTATTGAGCTGGAGAAGACGCGTTGAAGCAGTTTTGGCTGGCATTGATATTTGTTCTGACGCCAACGATGCTATTCGCCGGTGCCGAGGACGATTTCCGTGCCGCGATCAGTCTATATGATCAGGGGAAGTTTGTCGAATCATCGACGATGCTGCAATCGATCATCGACAAAGGCTATTCCTCGCCGCAGCTCTTCTACAATGCCGGATGCGCTTACTACAAGGCGGGCCGCATTGGTTTGGCGATTGCCAATTTCCGGCGCGCCGAGCGACTCAACCCGGAGGACGCCGATATCAAGGCGAATCTGGAATTTGCCCGGTTATATACCGTGGACAAGATTGAAGTTTCCACCGGGCTGTTGCAGGGCGAAATTGGCAAAATACTCAACATTTTGACACCCAATCAATATTTCCTGCTGTCACTGCTGGCGATAACGGCCATTTTTGGATTGCTGGCGCTCAAGCGGATGGGTAAGGTCAGTATCGGGTCGACCAGCGTTGGCGCACTGGCGCTGGCGGCGGTAATTTGCGTGGCGGCGATGGTCTGGGTGTTGGAAAACAATTATCTTCTCGAAGAAGGTGTGATTACCGTTGAGCAGACCGAGATCATGTCGGGACCCGGAAGTGAGTTTGAACTGCAGTTTGAAGCGCACGAGGGGTTGATGTTCACCATTCTTGAAAGCCGACCGGACTACTATCTGGCGCTGTTTGCCAATCAATTAAAGGGCTGGGTGCGGCGCGCGGATGTGGTTACGATATAACCTCAGTGAGGCACAATCGCCGGACATCCTTGCCCGTCGCCGGAAACCCGCTCTAATTCGTTGACACCTTCCCTCCCGAAGGCTATTATTCGCTCTTCAATTGAATTGATTCAAGGCTTGAGGTATTGATCAAGAATCTGGATTGGAAGAAAGTCCTGGGAGTTGCAGTTGCGATTGGACTGCTATTCTTGAGTTTCTACAAAGTCAATCTCCGTGAGTTGTGGACGAGTATTGCCCAGCTCAATTTCCTCTATCTGTTTGCTTCGTTCTGTTCCGCGGTCGCCATGAACTGGGCCAAAGGGATGCGTTGGCGTGCCTTGGTTCGCGAGGTCAAGCCGTTGTCCAAGACGCGGATGTTCGCGCTGTTTCACGTCGGGCAGATGATTAATCTCTCGCTACCGGCTTTGACCGGCCAAGCGGGGCGGATCGTGATGTTGTCGAAGGCGGAGGGTCTCTCCAAGACATTTTGCTTTACGACCGTTGCGATGGAAGTGCTGTTCGACGGGATCAGCCTGATTGTCCTGGTATATTTGGCTTCGTTCATTTTCGCTTTCCCGGTCTGGCTGCGGCAGGCGGAAATCTATGCTGCCATCGGCATCAGCGTCATCCTGGTTATGGCTTTCCTGATTTGGCGCAATAAGCGGGCGTTGGAGTATTTCGGCAAGACCAGGATCAAGCGGCGTTTCCCGAATTTCTATTCCAACCTGCAGAAGTGGACGGAATCGATGATCAGCGGGATGGCGTCGCTCAAGAGCGCGCGAGGAATCCTCGAGGTCAGTTTCTATTCGATTCTGGTGTGGCTGTTCCATGTTTTGATCGCCGTAGCGCTGATTCAGGCATTCAAACTTGACATTCCGGCCTGGGCCGGTGTGGTCGTAGTGATCATCAATTCGTTTTTGTTGATGATTCCGATTTCTCCCGGTAATATCGGGTCGTTTCAGATCATCGTCATCAGCGTACTGCACGAGTTGTTCAAGGTACCGCGGGCGGAAGCGGCGGCGTTCAGTCTGGTGCTGCATTTTATGGATATCGTTCCGGTGTTTGTCATCGGGATTTATTTCCTCTTCACCAACCACATCACCTTCAAGAAACTGCGGGCGGAGGCAGAAATCGAGGCGCAGAAGGCTGATTCCACGGAGACACTTCATCCTTGACAAAGCGCTAAAAACAGTCTAATTACCCACTTCCAAGGCGCGGCCGGTTCATGATCTGCTCGACCGCCAGAGTTGTGAACATTGTCGCGTGCCCACTTTGCGATCTGTGGACAATCGGCGGAGAGACCACGATGATCAGGTCATTCTATTATACAGCAGACGACGGACTGACATACGCCGAGGGGATCAGCGAATTCCAGCGGCTGACGGAAAGGCGCGAAAGCGTACTCTGGGTTGATCTGTCCTCGCCGACCGATGAAGAATCGTATGTCCTGACCTCGGAATTCAAGTTCCACCCGCTGGCGATTGAAGACGTTTTGTCGGAGATGTCGCATCCGAAGATTGACGATTACGACACATACCTATTCACAATCGTGCAGGTTCTGGGTCCGCCGGTACAAGAGACGGAGATCGAAGCCAAGGGAATCGGGCTGTTTCTGACCGCCAATGCCGTGGTGTCCGTGCACTTTCACCAGGTGCCGTCGCTGGACACTGTTCAGCAGCGATTGCAGCGCGACAGCCGTCTGATCTCACGGGGTGCGGATTTCCTGTTCCACACGATGCTGGACCATATTGTCGACACCTACTTCAGCGCGCAGAATACCATGGAGAAGGAAGTGGACGCGATCGAAGCGGAAGTATTTGAAGATCCGGATCAGGATATTCTGAAGCGGATGTTCCGCATCCGGCGTGACCTGGCCATTATCCGGCGGGTGATCGTACCGCAATCGGAGATCATGTCGCAGTTCACCAGAGAGAAGTTTGATGTCATCACGCCGAAGGCGACGATCTATTTCTCGGATATTAACGATCATTTGCATGTGATGATTTCGACGGCGGACAATCAACGGGACGCGATCAATTCGGCGATGGACCTGTATTTTTCCATGGTATCGACGAAGACGAACGATGTCATCAAGTTCCTGACGATACTCTCGGCGCTTTTCCTGCCGGCGACTTTCATTGTCGGATATTACGGGATGAATTTTAACACGATTCCGGAGTTTGGCTGGGAATACGGCTTTCTCTTTGCGGTACTTCTGGTTGTGGGAGTTATTGTCGGGCTGCTGCTGTTTTTCAAGAGAAAAAAGTGGATTTAATGGTTTTTTTTCGCAACAAACGGACTGACCAGTCCGTCTAAAAGGACCATGTTGAGAGAACCAGTCAGAGCGAAGCGCCGAAACCTGCCGGAACCGGAGCGTAAAGAGATGATTCTCGATGCGGCGCTGGAGTCGTTCGCGGCCTATGGATATGAGACCTGTAATGTTGACGCGATCGCGGAGCTGGCCGGCACCGGCAAGGGGACGATATACCGCCATTTCCCCTCGAAATTGGAGTTGTTTGCGGCGGTGGTAGAGCGCGGCCACAACGCGCTCTTGAAGAGGTTTGAGCGCATTTCCGAGGCAAAATGCGGAGTATCGGAACATATTACTCAAGGGCTGACACAATTTGTTGACTTTTTTGTCGAACATCCCAACTATTACCGGGTCATGATGATTGAACAGCCGGAGTTGCGGCTCAAGGTCAAGTTAGATATGGACGCCGGATATCATCATTTCTTGAAGGTGATTTCGGCAATGGTCAAGGAAGATATCAGTCAGGGGCGGGTCAAGAAGGTCGACCCGGCATTTGCGGCGCAATTCTTCCTGTCGCAGATGAAATTGATCGTTGAACGCCAATTGTACGGCAAGGGCCACACGCGAAGTCGAGATATCAGAGAGGCAGTGGAAATCACTTTGAAGGGACTGGAAAAATGAAAATCGTGCTAAGGCTGTTACCCATACTGATGTTTGTCCTGCTGTCGGGGTATTCTTCCGGGCATGCCGAGGCGCGAACTCTGACGATCGAAGATGCTGTTGCCGAGGCGCTGCGCAGCAATCAGGACTACCTGATCGCCCGCTCGGAGATTGAGAAAGCCGAGGCGGAGATTCAGAAGGCGACGGCGGACGCTTACCCGGACTTGTCGCTGGGTTCGACCTATACCCGCTTTCTCGTTGTGCCAGAGGTGGTGTTTGGCGGACAATCGTTCAAGATGGGTACGGACAATCAGATTGATGCCGGGCTGACGTTAAGACAGCCGATCTGGCAGGGCGGCAAGGTCATGGCCGCGATCAAAATTGCGCGCACATATCGAATGTATATCGAAGACATGGTTAATGAATCGGGGGCCGAGATTGCCTTTGCCGTACGAAATGCGTTCCTTGCCGTCATTTTGGCGCGCGACGTCGTGAATGTCAATCGCGATGCGTTGGCGGCGGCCGAATTGAATCAGGAGATGGTTGACAAGATGCAGTCACAGGGCGTTGTGTCGGAATACGACAAACTGCGTGCCGAGGTTGAGGTCGCCAATCTGCGGCCGCAACTCTTGCAGGCGCAGAATCGGGCGGAGTTGGCGCTGCATGCGCTGCGGAACTTACTGTCACTTGATTTGACTGAGCCGATCGACCTTCAATATGCTTTCGACGTGAATTCAACCGGGCAGAACCTGAATTTGGCCCGCGTGACGGAATTGGCGATTGCCCACCGTGCGGCGTTGAAGCAGCAGGAGCATTTGAAAGAGATTACGCGCCGAGCGGTGACCATTGCCAAGGCCGATGGTTCGCCGAAGTTTGATTTAGTCAGCCAATATGGCTGGAGGTATCAAGCCGACGATCTCGGTTTGGATGGCGACAAATGGTCGCCGAATTGGATGGCGTCGATTTCACTGTCGTATCCGATTTTCAACGGGTTTTCCACCAAAGCTTCGGTGCGCAAAGCCAAGGTAGATAATCAGCAAGCCGAAATTGGCTACGAAAAGACGCGGGACCAAATAGAGTTTCAAGTCCGCGGTGCGTACTTGACTTATGTCGAAACGGTCGAGCGGCTCGAGTCGCAACGCAAGACCATCGAGCAGGCCGAAGAGGGTCTGCGGATAGCGCGAATCAGGTACCAAAACGGTGTCGGTACGCAGCTTGAGATACTGTCATCGGAGTCGGCGCTGACTGTGGCGCGCACGAATTACGTGCAGGCGACTCACGACGTGGCGCTGGCGGTATATCGACTTCAGCGGGTCACAGGTTTGGACAATTTTGATGAACTTAAGGAGCAATAGATGAAAAGCAGGTGGTTGTTGATATTGCTGGCCGCCGCGATGCCACTTTCGTGCGGGAAAAAATCGAATGGTGACCTGGCGACGCCGCTGCCGACAATTCCGGTCAAGACGGCGGTCGCGGAGATTGGCCGGATCGATGTCGAACGCGAGTTTGCCGGCGGCTTGGTGGGGGTCAGGCAGGCCGATATGTATGTGCGATTGTCGGAGGCAGTTACCGCGCTGCCGTTTCGAATCGGCGACAAAGTGAAGTCCGGCGATGTGCTGGTGTATCTGGATAAGAGCGGCGCATCTTCAAGTTACTTCCAAGCCAAGGCGATGTTTGAAAATACCGAAAAGAACTTCCACAAGATGAAGTATCTCTACGATGAAAAGGCCATCAGTGAGACGCAGTTTGACCAGGCGGAGAGCGCCTATCAAGTGGCGCGCGCCAACTTTGCGGCGGCGCGGGAGATGGTGGAGATCTCTTCGCCGATTAATGGCACACTGGTCGAACTGAATGTGTTGGTCGGCGACGTGCCCCCGGCCGGCAAATTGGCGGCGCGAGTTGCGCGGACCGATACGCTGCGGATGTCTTTCGGCGTGCCGACCGGATTGGCGGAGAAGTTTTCTGTCGGAATGACCGGCGAGTTGCGTCTGGCAATGGTGGACAGCACCTTTACCTGCGTTGTGACGCGGGTTGCTTCGGCGGCAGATCCGCAGACACGGACATTTACCGTCGAGGTTTCCGTGCCCAATCTGGATCAACAGTTACAGCCGGGCGCGTTTGCGAAAGCGAAGTTTGTGATCGAGAGTTCGCAAGCGGCGCTGCGAGTGCCGCAGTCCTCGCTTATGTCGCAAGAGGGCGTCTACAGTCTGTTTGTTGTCAAGAACGATACGGCGTATGCGCGAACTGTGACACTCGGGTTGAAGAACGAGACGATGATCGAGGTGCTTTCCGGAGTGCAGTCCGGCGATGAGGTTGTCTATCTCGGACAGGGGTTCTTGTCGAACGGTTATCCGGTCGTGAGATCAGAGAAATAGTATGATATTAGCAAAGATTTCGATAGCGCGCCCGGTGTTCACCGTGATGGTGATGCTGGCTCTGTTGGTACTTGGACTTTTGCCTACCGCGACCTCAGCGTCGAAATGTTTCCGGATATCTCGTTTCCGTTTGTCGTTGTGACGGTTCAGTATCCCGGGGCCTCGCCGGAAACGATGGAGACGGAGATCGTGGCGAAGATCGAAGATGCGATCAATACGGTCTCGGGAGTCAGGCATATCACGTCGACTTCATACGAAGGCTACGCCTTCACTTTCGCGGAGTTTCAGCTGGAGTCGGATGAAAACGTCGTGGCGCAGGATGTGCGGGACAAGATTGCCGGCATCCGTGCCGATCTCCCGAACGACATGGAAGAGCCGGTGATTCAGAAGTTTGACCCGATGGCACAGCCGATCATATCCCTGGCCATCGCCGGCAACCGTTCAACGCGTGAACTCACCCTGTTCGCCAAGGAAGATATCAAGAAAGTGCTGGAGAGCACGGCCGGTATCGGCAACGTGGAGTTGGTCGGAGGTGAAGAACGCGAGATTTTGGTCGAATTGGACCTGACCAGCCTTGAGGCGTATAATCTCTCCATCTTCGAAGTACAGAACAAAATCGCCGCCGCCAGCCTTGAGCTGCCGGCCGGCAAGCTGGAGCGGGGCGATCGCGATGTCTCGATCCGTACGCTAGGGAAGGTCACAAGCGTCGATCAGTTGGCGAATACCGTAATCAAGAACGATCAGGGTGTGCAAGTATTGTTGCGCGATATTGCAGCCATCAAGGACACGACCAAGGAAGTCGAGTCGATATCCCGACTTAACGGCCGCAGGGCAGTGGGTCTTGACTTGGTCAAACAGTCAGGCGCCAATGAGGTAGACGTCGCGGCCGCGGTGAAGGCGCGGCTGGCGGAACTGCGCAGGACCTTGCCAGCCGATATTGAAATTACCATCGCGGCGGACAAGTCGAAGTTTACGGAAGAAGCCGTGCATGATGTTATCGTCAACATCATCTATGGCGGACTGCTTGCGGTGATCGTGATCTTCTTCTTCCTGGCCGACGTACGGGCGACGATTATCTCGGCGATCGCGATTCCGACCTCGATTGTTGCGACCTTCCTGTTCATGGGCGCGCTGAATTTCACCCTGAATTTCATGACGCTGCTGGCTTTGTCACTGGCGGTGGGGCTACTGATTGATGACGCGATCGTGGTCATCGAAAATATCTATCGACACCTGGCGCAGAAGAAGAAGCCGGCCGAAGCGGCTTTTGATGCGACCAGCGAGATTGCGCTGGCGGTACTGGCAACGACGTTGACGATTGTTGTCGTGTTCGTGCCGGTGGCGTTCATGAAGGGCATCGTCGGGCAGTTCTTCTATGCGTTCGGCATCACGGTGGCGATCAGTGTTGCGGTGTCGTTGTTCGTGGCGTTTACGTTAACGCCGATGTTGTCGTCGCGCTGGCTGCGGGAAGAACACGAGTTTCACCAGGCCACCAGGAATCCCGTTTATCGATTCACCGACTGGTGGAACGGGATATTTGAGAAGCTCAATGTGATACTTGCAGAAGGCTGTTCGGTTTTGCGCTGAGGCAGCGCGCACTGGTGATGGCAGTTGCGACTATCGCGTTCGTTGGAAGCCTGATGATTGTGCCGCTGATCGGCACGGAATTCGTGCCCGAGTATGATCGCGGCGAATTCTTCGTCTCGTTCAAGTCGGCTCCGGGGACAAGCCTTGACGGCGACTGCAGAACTAAGCAGAGGGATTGAGAAAGTCATGACGCAAATATCCGGAAGAGAAAGCCATTTACACCACGATCGGGACCGGGGATCAATCCGGACAATGAGGGCACGATTACGGTTCGGATGGTGGATTTGGACCACCGCGAGCGGTCTTCCTTTGAAGTCGATTGAAACGTTGCGGGCTGAATTGGCCGCATATCCCGGATTGCGGATCTGCATCAGCGGCGAAAAATGGAAGGCGGCGGCGCGCCGGTCGAGATCTCGATTTCGGGCGACCGGATGGACAATTGAAGCTGCTATGCCGCGATGGTGGAAGACTCGGTCGCGTTACGCCGGGCGCGGTCGAGGTCGACAATTCCCTGGGCGAAGGCAAACCGGAGATTCAGTTGATTCTCGATCGCGAGAAGGTTTCCGACCTGGGACTGAATGTCGCTCAGATTTCGATGGCATCCCGCTACCTCGTTAACGGCGTCGTACCGTTCAAGTTTCGGGAAGGGGAAAACGAGGCGATGTTCGTTTGCGGTGAAGTCGGAGACCGCAATGACCTTTCCGATCTGTCGCGGATTCTGATTCCGTCGATCGAAGGAAATCAATGGTCAGCAAGGGTCATCAGTTCCGCTGAGTTATGTTGCGACTTTCAATGATGCGAGCGCTGTCGGCCGAGATAACCCGCTTTGACCGTCAGAAGACGGTTAAAGTATCTGGCCAACAATGCCGGACGGTTTGCCGGCGATGTCCGCGCGAGGCTTTTGCCAAGGCGCAGCAGATTCCTGCGCCGCCGGGCTACCGGATTTATGCGACCGGTGAAGCCGAATTTCAGCCGGAATCGTTCGGTACATCTCGAAGCGCTGTTCCTCTCGATTATCCTGATCTATCTGGTGCTGGCCTCGCAGTTTGAGAGTCTCACCGACCCCTTTGCGATCATGCTGTCGCTGCCGATGTCGCTTCTAGGCGCGTTCTTGGATTGCTGCTTCTTGGTAGTTCGCTTTCGATCATGTCGATGATCGGCATTGTGATGTTGATGGGGCTGGTGACGAAGAACGCGATTCTGCTGGTTGACTTTGCCAAGCAGGGATTCGCCCGGCACTGAGCGGCCGAAGCGCTGGTCAAAGCCGGTTCGATCCGGTCTGCGTCCGATTCTTATGACCACATTGGCGATGATTTTCGGTATGTTGCCGCTGGCGCTGGAATCGGGCCTGGTGCGGAATTGCGCGCCGGTATTGCCCGCGCCGTCATCGGCGGATTGATCACCTCAACCGGATTAACTTTGGTTGTCGTACCAGTCGTATAATAGTTTTATTACTGGACGATTTGACGAAGAAATGGCGTAAGCAAGAAGTTGTTGTCGCAAAAAGTCATTAGTTTCGACCACCTCGCCCGAGTCGATCGCCCGCAGCGTCGCGGCATCCTGGACCAGTCGCCGAATGAAAGCCGAGAACGCGGCCTCGCCCGCCGTGCGAGCGGTCTCGGCTTTCGCCACGGGGCACGCGGTTTTCATGGGCTTTTTCCTTGCAGTCCGAGCGCGAGCAGCACTTTGCTGGTATCGCTGAGGTTGCCGACGACCCGCGCGGCGGGCAGCGGAGCCAGCTTGATGAGGCTGGGGGTGACGATCACGCCATCGGCCAGGGCGCGGAGCGGTTGTTCGAACACATCCACAATTTCCAACTGGTAGTTTCCTTTCAAGTGCCGCTGACAAATCGCCTCCAGATTGGCTCTCGCCGCGACCGAATTCGGCGCGCCGCCCGCCACGTAGAGCTGCATCACCACCACCGCCTCGACTGCGGTGGGCTCGGATGGCTTGACGGTCTGTTTGCGGCGGATTTCACCTCTCCTTGCTCGGCTTTCTTGCGGGTTCCAGAACCGGAAGCATCACGAGGCTTCACGGGACTGCGGGGGGGGCCGGAAAAGCTTGTTGAAGAAATGGGGAGCGCTCCCAAAGGCGGTGTATTAGACAAGGGCATTGAAATCGCCGGCCGCATGATTCGCCAGATCAAGGAGCAAGGCATCTGCCATGGGGTCCACATCATGGCCATCGGCAAGGAGACGGCAGTGCCGGCCATCCTGGAAGCGGCCAATCTGTAAGGGTGCCCTTCGGGGATTGCGTCCTTTTGGTTTACGATGGTCTATAAGTGAAAACCTGTTTGGGGCGTGAGCCCGGCGGTATGATCTCCCCACCCGACTTCAACGAAGATGCGCAAGAAGAACCTCCCCCGGGAGGCTCTTTTTACATCGGAGGAATTCCCTATCCGTGGGAGCTGCTTCCAGCCGCATCCCGCTTGCGGCGCTACGGCAAACTATTGCTCCCACCGGAATCCCGCTCATCCTGGCGACCAAGTTGCCACTGGACTGGATGGGAGAAGGAGATCGATAGCCACTCCCCTTCAGGACCGCCACGGCCCTGCCCCCGGTTCCGGAAACACGAGGTACTTCCTTCCCAGAAAATTAAAGACTAATCCCATGAAGGCGGCAATGGATTTGGCTTTCCAGGCATGGAAGGTGGTGGCCAAGAGGTGCTGCGTCATCCAAAGGTCGGCGAGACCCAGCAGGGCAACCACGAACAGATAAACCAGCGCTTCCCCTGCCGAATTCCACCTGGACTTGTGGCGAAACAACAGCATGATGCACAGAAAGTAGTTCACCGCGGCTGCGGTCGCATAGGCAATGGGAGCAGCAATTAGACGGACGCTCCCGAATGGTAGAGAGACGAGACAGGGCCACGTTGACCAGAGCGGACAGGCCGCCGATGAGCACGGTACGATTTCAAGAACTGAATCGGCAGGGGCGCTCGGTGGGCATTGTAGTGAAAGATGCAGTAGAGGGCGCTGAAGCCGTCCTTGACTCCAATCTTTTTCCCTTCTTCGTAGGTCCGGCCGTAATAGGAGATGCCCATTTCGTAAATACGCAGACGCTTCTGCGCGACCTTGGCCACCAGTTCCGGCTCCACGCCGAAGCGGTCTTCCTCGATGGTGATAGCCTGGATGACATTGCGCCGGAAGACCTTGTAGCAGGTTTCCATGTCGGTCAGATTCAAATCCGTGAACATATTGGAGAGGAAAGTGAGAACGGCGTTGCCGAGGTAATGCCAGAAGTACAGGACGCGGTGGGTTCCGTGGCTCACAAAGCGCGAACCGAACACCACATCGGCAATCCCATCTTTGAGTGGCCCCAGGAGGCGTTTCAAGTCCTGCGGGTCGGATTCCAGATCGGCGTCCTGGACCGCCACGAAATCGCCGGTGGCGTTCTGAAAACCGGTGCGAAGGGCCGCCCCCCTTCCCCTGGTTGTATTCATGATGCAAAATGTGAATCTCCGGATGCGTTGCCGCAAGACCTCGAGCAATGGCCAGGCTGGCATCCCGGGAGAAGTCATCGACGATGATGATTTCCAACTGGAGGTTGGCATCCTGGATGGCCAGCAACTTTGCGACACATTTTTCCAGAGTGGGCTCTTCATTGTAACAGGGAATGACGAAGTCAAACGTGGGTTTCCGTCTGCGTGGGTGCGAGCGAAGGGATGCGCAAAGGTTTTGTCATAGGTGGATTTCTTCCTAGGCCCTTCTTTAGGTGTGATTTAGCC
>CAVOPW010000022.1:0-166095 GCA_963698225.1 uncultured bacterium | reverse complement strand
GAACCGCGTGACTGTCATCCCGACGAAAGTCGAGATCCAGCCCAATTCGCCGTCCACTGTAGCCTAACCTGGATACCGGCCTTCGCCGGTATGACTCGAAGGTGTATTGTCCGACGCCCTCTGAGTGTTATCCCGCTCCCTCTGAGCGTCATCCCGACGAAAGTCGGGATCCAGGTTCACGCCGTAGACGTGCCGTGACCCAAACTGGATACCGGCCTCCGCCGGTATGACTCGAAGGTGTATTGTCCGACGCCCTCTGAGTGTCATCCCGACTCCCTCTGAGTGTCATCCCGACTCCCTCTGAGCGTTATCCCGACGAAAGTCGAATCCAACTTCAAAGTTCGTCATATAAATCCCGCCAACTCGGGTTGAAATCCTCGATCAACTTCAATTTCCACTCCCTCTTCCACTCCTTGATTTGCTTTTCCCGAACTATCGCACTCCGCATATCCGGTGCCACTTCATAGTACACAAGGTCATGAACGCGGTATTTCGCAGTGAATCCGCCAAGTTGGTTATTCTTGTGCTTCCAAACTCTCCCTCTTAGCTCTGATGTCACGCCTATATATAGCGTGCCATTGCGCTTACTCGCTAATATGTAGACATACCCCTGAGACACAAATTCTCCCTCACGAGATACCTACTACGCAGGTGCGCTTCGCCTACTTCCCTGCCGCTATCTTGTACTTGAGGGGCCCGAGGTAGACCCCTTCCTCATGCCAATCACCGGTCGCTTCGTGAATCGTGCCTGCTTCATCCCTAAAACGAAGTTCGTAGACAAGGATGGTATCGCCGACAAGTTCATAACTCAGGCAATGAAGCGAATCGTCGACTGTTGTCAGCCAGAGAATGTCGTACGGAGGCAGCCCCTCCCATCCGCCGATGCAAGTACCGTACTGCTTCAACTCCTCAGACCCGGTGATCTTGCCGGAGTCAGCGAAATTAACGACCGCCGTTGTATTGGTTACGACTGTCAACATTCGCTTGGTTCCCCCAGAAGTACTTTTGTTCAAAGAACCACTCCAAAGGGCGGTTATCAGGGGGCGGAGTCGGAACCATCCGCCTGAACACAATGGTGGTATCACCTAAGAATTGGTCGCAAGAGAGCGTGCTATCATCAACGATCTTGAGCTTCAACGAGTATTCAAGGTTGTCGGGACACTTCAGAATCAGGGTATCGCCCACAAAGGCAGAATCGACATAATCCAGACCGTCACTCCAGCCAAAATAACGGGTTCCTTCCGGCAAGGAATGCAATATTAGCTGATTGCTGACGAATTTCCTGCTTGAAAACGGCGATTTGGTTCGGTGCATTTCGTTGTACTGGGCGCTGTCGAGCCAGGTGCCGTAATAGAAAGATCGATCCGTACGCTCGCTAACCGCCGACACGAATTGAAGCAGCACAACTACGCTGATTAGCACTACGCAAGAATGTACTCTGTTCAATTTATTACCTCCCAGCGCAATTCACCTTCGTAAGGATTCTCGTAGTCACCCGATTCAAAGCCATCATACTTCCAAAAGCCGTCTCTTGTCGAATCAGGGCAAAAGAACAGGCAGAGTTTTTGGTCGAGGATGATCTTAATACATTTGGGCGATGGGTTCGCTGGATCGCTTGAATCGGAGTCAAAGCGAAGAAAACGGATGCGTGCATCATTGAATAATTGGTATGATGCTCCCACTGTCTTTGCCGACGATCTAAACTCCTCTGGAAGCTGCGCTTGTAAGGAATCAAATCTCTCCAACTTCATTGGTAAGGACTCAATCCTGCCCGCCATTTCCTCTCTGATCCGCCTGACACCAAAAACGAAAATCAGAATGCAACCTGCCCAAACGACGACCGTCCTCACAATGAAAGATCATGCCAAAATTACCCTTTCTCCAGCTACTACCATGACTATACTTGAAAGTATATTGAGGCAATCAGACTTTGTAAAGTCCAATTGGACTTTTAGCTCGACGAAGAGTTTTGGGGTTACTAAATCCTTTACAGTCGAACAAGTTCTACCATGACACCAAACACGAGTTTTCCTGAAACATCGTCATTCCTACCCATGTCTAATCTACTGGAACGACACTTTTTGAAAGCACACCCGAAAAAACACATTCTTTCGAACCGGAGAACTTAAATGAACGATTTTGAGAACCACCGCCGCCTGCTCGGTATTCTTCACCTCGTCTGGGCAGGATTTGCCGTCATCGGTGCTGGTGCCGGGACCATATTGATCGCATCAGTTGGTCTGTTGCCGGGTTTGATCGACGAAACCTGGCTACCCCTGGCGATTACCTCCACCATCGCTGTCCTGATCGCCGCCATGATCATGCTGTTCTTCTTCCCGAGCCTCATCGGTGGATACGGCATCCTCCGCGGCCGGTCCTGGGCTCGCCCTGGCTGATGATCGCAGCCGTACTGAACCTGATCGTCTTCCCGCTTGGCACCGCAATCGGAATTTACACGCTATGGGTTACGTGGCCGAGACCGGAAACCGGGGTTTCCTTCTCCGGGACAACGTCGTAGGTTCAAACCCTGCTGCCTCGAACACTCGATCAAGCAACTGACTCCAAGGGCTCCGGCACATTTTATCCACTATTCTACCCCAATTTCATTATCTTACCGTTACGCCATTCACAAGGAGTCCTCATGCCCTTCTGTCCCAAATGCCGAGCCGAATACGAAATCGGTCATCACTCGCTGCAGTGACTGCGACGAATTGCTCGTTTCCGAGTTGCCGCCGCTCGAAACTGAATTCTCTGCCACTAACTACGAGAACTGGAAATGCGTCGCCAATCTGACATCGACCTCATATGCCGAGATGATCATGGAAGGTCTTCGCGAGGCCGGCATTCCCGTAGTCGTACTCTCACAGTCCGGCTACTTTGGCACCAGTGGTATGATGGGAACAGCTCTCTTCAATCCCGCCGGCGCCGGTTACTCTGTTATGATCCCCGAGGACCACATCGCTGAAGCCGACGCCATTGCCACCGAAATGTTCGGCGAAGTCTGGACCAAGGCAAAAGTGTAATGGACTTGCTTCCGGCCCCCGGCGGGCCCCCGGAGCGATTATCGCCCGATCAGCCACTCCCCGGTTCCACTGCCGGCGCCCGGATCATGCAATATATGAATCTACTTTATCGATTATTGTTACATTCTGCCTGTACTAAGCGCTCGCCCAAGCTCCTCTAAATTGTGAAATAAATCTATCCTTCAATTCTTTCGAGGTAAGCTCATGAAAACCAGATTCCTTCCCCTTTTCCTGCTGTTGCTTCTTAGCAGTCTTGACAGCAAGCTGCAGTAGCGACAAAAGCACAAACAACAATCCCGGCGGTAACAACAACCGCGAGTTCGCATCCGGCGATCTCGGCGTCGGCGAATCCTATTCGCACACTTTTAATACTGCCAAGGTGGTAAAATACTATTGCCGCTATCACGGCGGTCCGAATGGCCAGGGTATGTCGGGAACGATTACTGTAACTGCCGGCGGTACCGCGGCACCATTCCAGAGTGACATCACGGCCAGTTCCCTGCAGAGTCTCACGATTCCGGTTGGTTCAACGATACGCTGGACGAATAACCATATCATGGTCCATACTGTCGAGTCGGACAATTAGTTTTCAAGTCTTCAAACTTGCACCCTTTTCGCGGCATCGGCATTATCTCCCTCTTAGCCCGGTTGATTGTGCCATTCCGTGCCGTGCTTCTTGACATCAGTTAGTTCGTCCTTCCATCTCGCCTTGCATTCGGCACAGATCAGATTGGTAATGCGCCCCGAATAGCAACCGTCGGTGCAAGGGTGGACTTTCTTGCAGTAGGGACAGTTATGAAAATGCGTGAGTTCCTTCAAGATTTTACTTCCTCTCCGATTGTGCCTTAATAGCAATCACTGAAATCGCCGCGACCAACATCGACCGCGATTACCCAATCAGCCAATGGTACGCAAGAACCGGACAAGAATGGAACTTTCACGATCAGATATCGCTTGCCCTCTTTTCCCGGCAAGCGATATTAGTGCTTCAATAAGAGGAGCACTATGAGACATTTCATGATTTTGGTCAACTACACTGACCGCGTTCTGCGGAATTGAGCACATCGTACCCGAACACCGCAATCACCTCCAGCGTGCAGTCGATGCCGGCATCATTCTCTTTTCCGGACCGCGTATTCCCCGTACCGGCGGTCTCATCATCGCCCGCGCCGAAACGGAAACGACTATCCAGGACTTGATCGACAAAGACCCGTACAAACTTGCCGGAGTTGCCGAGTATCAAGTGGTCGAGTTCAAACCGGGACGCCACCAGCCATTCCTTGACGATTGGACTCAATCCTCATCGCTCACTTGATTATCGTCACGCATTTTTGCTTGCCACTTGGCATCTGAACTCACATTGTTCGTAGAGAAATGTTTGTTGTTTTGCAGGAGGAATATAGTCGTGTACAAACTTGTTTTGCTGAGACATGGAGAATCTACTTGGAACAAAGAGAATCGATTTACCGGGTGGACCGATGTCGATCTCTCCGAAAAAGGACTGGCCGAGGCCAAAGAAGCGGCGGTTACTCTGAAAACCGCTGGCTACAATTTTGATATCGCCTATACATCCGTGCTCAAACGGGCCATCCGCACGCTCTGGCTGACGCTCGATGGCATGGATCTCATGTGGATTCCCGTCATCCGCAGCTGGCGCCTGAACGAGCGCCATTACGGCGCACTGCAGGGACTCAACAAGGCGGAAACGGCCGCCAAGTTTGGCGAGGACCAGGTTCTGATCTGGCGCCGCAGCTATGACATCCAGCCCCCTGCGTTAGAAGCGAATGATGAGCGCTTCCCCGGCCACGACCCGCGCTACAAAAATCTGACCAGAGAACAACTCCCGCTCACGGAATGCCTTAAGGACACCGTGGCGCGCGTATTGCCCTTCTGGCACGAGACCATTGCTCCAAGCATCAAGTCTGGTCAAAAAGTCCTCGTCGCAGCACATGGCAACAGCATTCGCGCGATGGTCAAGTACCTTGACAACATCCCGGAAGACGAAATCGTCGGATTGAATATCCCGACGGGACTTCCCCTCGTCTATGAACTCGACCAGGACCTGAAGCCCTTGAAACACTACTACCTCGGCGATCCTGAAAAAGTTAAACAGGCGATCGAATCAGTTGCCAATCAGGGCAAGGCAAAAAAATAGCTTCTCGAAAGGAACTAATATGGCGACATCCAACTTCAGGCTTAGCGAATCCCTGCGATTGCAAGAGGGCGATTGCCTGATTCTTCCCTTTCTTGACGACAAGAAGGGCCTTTTCATGAAGACATCCCTGCCGAAAGAAGTTCAGGCCGCCGCACAGACAAGCCCTAATGCCGGGGGCTCATTAACTACGCTGCGCGGACCCGTTGGCAGAGTCGACATCATGGTCCGCACCGTCCGCCTCGACACTAAGTACTCGGACACAATTCGCGAAATGAAGAAGGCTGTTGCCGCAGCAATCGCGGCCCTTCCGAAAGAAAGCTGCAAACGTGTTGTGATCGCCCTTAGCGATCGGCACGTCGATTGGATGTTCGCCGCTCATGAAGGCGCCATTCTCGGCAGCTATGCCTTCGACAAATATCTTTCCAACAAGGTAAAGCCGATTCCGGTTGTTGTCGCAGGTATCAAGTCCACCACTGCAATCACCAGGCGCCTCAAGGAACGCGAAACAGTTTATGAACTGGTAAATTCTGTTCGCGACCTCTTGAGCGAGCCACCGAACGTCATGAATCCACCCGTGCTCGCGCGCGAATTTCAGAAGTTGGGCCGCAAGTCCGGCCTCAAGGTTACAGTCTGGGACGAAAAACGGCTTCTCAAAGAGCGTTGCGGCGGAACCTACGGTGTCGGAATCGGCGCCAAAGCCCGGCCGAGAATGGTCTTCGCCGAATACAATCCGCGCGGAGCCAAAAAACATCTCTGCCTTGTCGGCAAGGGCGTCACTTATGACACCGGCGGCTACGGTCTCAAGCCGGCGGCGTCGCAAATCGGGATGAAATACGATATGGGTGGCGCTGCCATGATGTTCGGCGCTGCCTGCGCCATATCGCGATTGAAACTGCCGATCAGAATTACAGTCATCACGCCACTGGCGGAAAACGACATCTCCGGCGAATCAATGCACACTTCCGCAGTCTTGACGACGCGCTCCGGTAAAACCATCGAAGTCGAGCACACGGATGCCGAAGGTCGTCTCCTGTTGGCTGATGGCCTGGCTCTGGCCGGTGAGCGCCGGCCCGACTGGATTATCGATTCTGCCACCCTGACGGGAGCGTGTGTTGTGGCACTTGGCGAAGAAATCGCCGGCCTGTTTTCCAACGACCCGAAGCTGGCGCAAGAGATCATCACCACCGGTCGCGAAGAAGGCGAACTCTATTGGGAGTTGCCGCTCTTCATGCCGCACTCGGCAAAGATCAAGACAACGATCGCCGATGTTAAGAATCGTGGTGATGCCTGGGGCGGCGCAATCACCGCTGCGGTTTTTCTCAAGGAATGGGTCAGCGACGACGCCAAATGGGCCCATATCGACATCGCCGGCCCCGGCGGTAAGGAACAGCCTCTCGATCACCTCGGTAAGGGAGCCAAAGGATTTGGTGTGAAGACAATAGTCCAGTTGGCAAGAAAGCTCGCCTAGCCTTTCCAAAATTCAGACCTCGGCCAACAAAAAAGAGACGGACCATCAGGACACCGTCTCTTTTCCTCTTTTTCACTAAACTTAGTGAGTCGAAGATTGCGTCGCAGGTTTTCCCAGAACCACCGGTACTGTGTATCGTTGCGAATCGGAAGCCGTCCCGGTAGTGAAAGTAAACGACTTCTCAAACTCGCTGTCTTTGCAGCCGGGAGCAACTCTGACCTTGATCGTTCCAGTCTTGCCCGGAGCGATGTCGCCACTTGGTAATGTCACGTTAATGAATTCAAATGGATAGCTGACTAATGCCAACCGCAGCGGATCCTTGGAGACATTCTTGACCAAGACCTCGGTTTCCTTCGCGCGCGTAGCGGCTGCGAAGTCAATATTCCACGGTGTCAATTGCGCCGGTCTGGCCGAATCGGGCGGGTTGTTGACTGTCGCCTTGAACCGCAGCAGAAACGTACCGCGCGCGTCGTCGTTGCAGGTAACCGTCGCCGACTTCTGAGTAGTCCCGCGATACGATTCAATCGACGTGTAAATCAACTCCACGGCAGTTGAATCACCGGGCGCAACTACTTCCTTCTTTATCGGTGCCTTTGTACAGCCGCAACCGGGCTTCACATTCAGTATCCTAAGAGAGTCGGTGCCGGAGGCGCGCATGACATAGGAGTGGGCAACTTTACATACTTGCGGAATGTAGCCGAAATCAAAACTCGTCTCGTCAATTTCCAAGCGGGCCTGCGCGTGAACCAAACTCGCGGTGACCAGCCCGAGGATAACTATCGCTGCACACTTCGTGATTGTCACACTAATTTCCTCCACGTTTCAAGTCTGCGCCCTTTCCGAAAGCCCGGTCGCAGAGTCAGGCCGAATGATCATCCCTATAGATACAAAACTCGGTGCGTCCGGTTCCCGAACCGCAAACGGCCCTAACGGAAATTGGCGAACTCCAGGTGAAACGGCAAATTCCGGTCCTTGAGGCTCTTCATCACTTCCTGCAAATCATCCTTCTTGGCGCCCGTCACGCGCACCTGGTTCTCCTGAATGCTCGCTTGAACCCTAAGCTTCATCTCTTTGATGATCTTGACGATTTCTTTGCATTTCTCCGTTTCGATCCCGGACTGAAGCTTGATCTCCTGCCGCAACGTCCCCGCGAATGCGTCCTCGACCTTTCCATAGACAAGCGCTTTGTGCGGGACATTGCGCTTCGCCAGCCGGGCATGAAGAATGTCAGTAATATTCTGGAGCTGAATATTACTCTCCGCAATCAGAACCATGATCTGGTCCTTTTGATTGAACGTTATCTCCGCCTTGGTACCGCGGAAATCAAATCGCTGCGAAATCTCCTTCATCGCCTGGTTGATGGCATTGGCCACCTCGTGCAATTCTATTTTGGAGACAATATCGAACGAAAAACTCTGTGCCATGACAGCTGTTATCCACTCCCTTCACACTTTCTCATTTACGCTCACGAACATAGGCACAGCGAATTCCAAAGTCAAGAGAAGTAGTATGCACTGTTAATCATTGACCCTGCCAATCGTAAGCGATATACTCATTCTGTCGAAGAAGCTTATATGAAGATCATACCATTCACAGCAGAACACATTATCCCCTGGCAGGAAGCAATTGACCGGACTCCCGAGTCACCCGGACCGACAAGTGGACCGGAATACGGTTCGAGCATGGATGTCTCATGGAAGAATACCTACATCTTTGAAGCCGGCGACTTGTTCCTACCCTTCTCATTGCGAAAATCCAACCAACTGAAGATCATTCCAACCGCCAACTACGCTGGCGCGCAGATAAACAGCCTGTTGGGTGTGCGGGAGATGGACAGCAGTGTATTTGACCGATTGGCGGTCTTGCCGCGGGACTGTGTAATCACCCTGCAACTTCCGCGCGCGCTTTATGACGCCCGCATCAAGGATTTTTCGCTGCTGAATTATCAAGTTCAAAGTTCATTCGACTATCATATGATCCCCTTGCGCGATTCATACGAAGAGTGGTTCAACCGGAAAGCAATCGAACGGCGATTCATTCGCAAAGCCGAAAGGGAGAACATCGCAGTCCGATTTGGCACCGGAGAATTGTTGCCGACGTTCTATGATGTTTATCAGCATTCGGTCCGGCGCTGGCAACAGCAGGACCCGCGCGCCGGATTCCATCGCCTGGATCGCATGCAGCGCCTCTTTACCTATCCGAACGGCCGCGTCGAAATCGCGCTTGGCTATTTTCAAGACAAACCGATTGCGGGAGTGGTCTTCGCTCAATACAAAGAAACTGCAGCGTATCTTTTCGGTGGATTTGATTATGAGTTTCAGCACTTGCGGGCGATGTTCCTCGTCCATGCAATGATTGTCAAACGTCTGACTGAAGCCCGCGTTCGGCTCTACAGTCATGGGCTCAGCCTGGGCCGAAAGACGCTTGAGCACTTCAAAGAATCACTGGGAGCCGAGCGTAACCACGCTGTCGTCATCGTTCGACATCGCTTCCCGAAGATCAAGCGCATTCTTGGAACCTTCCAGAAATCGGCAACGTCTGCCAAAACAAAAACCCAATCAGGAGGAAACGAATTGTGAGCCGGATCATTCTGCCTTACAACTTTTATCATCTGCATTATCCTCTCTGCCGCGGCGACTGCCCAGATTGCGCCCTCGGCCGATCTGGACCGCTTAGCCGCCTGGATGACAGGATCCTTCTCGAGCGCTGAACAGGCCGCGTCGGATACCGATTTCTTCGATATTCGCCTTCAAATCGTCCGCATCTGGCCGCAGCGGGCCGACGGCTACTGGCTCTATGTCGAACAAGCGACCGCCGCCGCGCAGGACAAACCCTATCGCCAGCGAGTCTATCATGTGCATCAGTTGAGCAACGACTTGTTCGAAAGTCAGGTATTCACACTCAATCAACCGGAACCGTTCATCAATGGATTCAAGCGCGCCGATGGATTGGCTTCCTTGAGCCTCGACTCACTGACATTACGCGACGGTTGCTCGATCATCTTGCGCAAAATGGGAGACTCGTCATTTGTCGGAAGCACGATCGCCCACGGCTGCGAAAGTAGCCTGCGGGGAGCTTCCTATGCGACGTCGGTCGTGGAGATAACCGCCGAGCGCTTGATCAGTTGGGACCAGGGATTCGACAGCACGGGCAAACAGGTGTGGGGTGCGACTAAGGGCGGTTATGTCTTTCGCAAGGTTTCGCCATAGACGGAAGCCCTAAAACGCCGCTAATACATCCGTCCTGATAACCGTATAGATCACGGCTACCTAATCAGGAGGAATATGCGGACAGGTCTTCACGGCATTCACCATATCACTGCAATTTCAAGCAGCTCGCAGGCCAACCTCGACTTCTATAGCAGGCTTCTGGGCCTGCGCATGGTGAAGCAGACCGTTAACTTCGATGACCCTGGCGTATACCACCTTTACTTTGGCGACGCCGTCGGTTCCCCCGGGTCTGTTTTGACCTTCTTCCCTTTTCCTGATGCGCAACCCGGCAAGATCGGCAACGGGCAAGTGGGAGCAATCGGCTATTCGATCGCCACCCAATCGATCGATTACTGGATAAAACGCTTTTCGCGATTGGGAATCAAGTTCACCGGTCCATTTGATCGGTTTGGAGTGGAAGTAATCTCCTTCAGCGACACCGACGGACTGCCGCTGGAGTTAGTGGCTGATTCTAATCGCGCCGGCAGAGTCTGGTCCGATTCGCCAATCCCGGCAGCTCACGCAATCAAGCGATTTAGTTCCACAACACTGCTTGTGAGCAGTGGCGATTCTACCGCCGAATTGCTCACAAACGTCCTTGGATTCGAGAAAACCACCGAATACGAAAATCGCAGCCGTTTTGCCACTGGCAATGGCGATGACCGACAATTGGTTGACATTGTCGCGGATCCACAGGCGCGTCAGCGGCGCACCCGGACCGGGTACCGTGCATCATATTGCCTGGCGTTGTCTGGATAAGGATCAAGAAAACTGGCGGAAGGCTGTTGCCGAACAAGGATACAACGTCACGTCCATCATCGATCGCAACTATTTTCACTCAATATATTTCCGCGAAAAAGGCGGAATACTCTTTGAAATTGCCACTGACGAACCAGGATTTGCGGTCGATCAATCGGAGGCGGAGCTTGGCTCGCGTCTGTCTTTGCCACCTTGGCTGGAATCAAAGCGTGAAAGCATCCTGCGGAAACTGCCGCCATTGACCGTTGGCGGGCAGCCGGTTGCTTAGATTGACCAATGAATCACTCTCTCACATTCATACACGAATTTCTGCCGGCGCGGGACGAAGACAATAACTACACGCTGCTGCTACTGCACGGCACCGGCGGCAGCCAATTCGACCTCATTCCCCTCGGCGAACGCCTGCTCCCTACCGCCGCACTTCTCAGCCCGCTCGGAAAGGTCTCGGAGAACGGTATGGCCCGCTTTTTTCGTCGGCTTTCCCCCGGCGTATTCGATCTGGAAGACTTGCGCTTTCGCACCCGCGAGTTGGCCGAATTTATCGAAGGTGCCGCCAAGTCATATCAGCTCGACAAAACCCGAATTCTCGCCGCCGGATATTCCAATGGCGCCAACATGGCCGCCAGCCTTCTCTTGCAGGCCTCTAACATTCTATGTGCCGCTGTGTTGTTCCGTCCGATGGTGCCTCTCGTGCCGCCCAGTTTGCCCAATCTCGAAGGTGTAAATGTCCTTATTTGCGGCGGTCGTAATGATGAAGTGGTCGCTCCGGAGGAGGCCGTTCGCTTGGTGGAACTCCTGCACGAATCAAATGCCGCAGTGAGCCTGCATTGGTCAGATGCCGGCCATGGACTGACTTCGCAGGAAATTGCCCACGCCCGCGACTGGTTGAGTGGAAAATTAGGAATCAAGACCTGATGAGGCACCGTTGCCTGGTCTCCTGCCAGTCAGGGCTTCAACTTCCAGGATGTTAGTTCGTCACGGAAACCGTAATCGGTCATGTCCATCTTAAGCGGAGTTATCGAAACATATCCAGCCTTGGTCGCCGAGAAATCCGACTGATCGAACTCCTGCCAGTCGGGCTCACCGGCAATCCAATAGTACTTTTTTCCCCGCGGATCAATGTTCTCAACAACAATATCCCGATATACCCTTTTGCCCAGCCTGGTAATCTGCACCCCGCGATATCCGTGCTTAGGCGGATTCGGCATATTTACGTTAAGTAACGTGAATCCCGGCAGCCCGCGTTCAAGGACCCGCTTGGCCAATTTCCTTGAAAATCGCGCCATCGCGCCGTAGTCGATATTTTCTGTCGCTACCGACGATACGGCGATAGATGGAATTCCGAGAATGGCCCCCTCGAATGCCGCCGAAACCGTGCCCGAGTATGTCACATCATCGCCCATATTCGGACCGCGGTTGATGCCGCTAATCAGGATGTCCGGTTTTCGCTTGTTTTCAAGGATGCCATACATCGCAACCATCACGGCATCAGTCGGCGTGCCGTCGACCGAATAGAAGTTACTCTTGAGTTTATTGATTCGCAGCGGTCTTTGCAAAGTCAACGAATGCCCCGATGCCGATTGATCGACATGCGGCGCAACCACAAGGATATCGCAAACACGCGCGATTTCGCGCGAGAGTTTGAGCAGGCCCTCCGCTTCGTAACCATCGTCATTTGTCAACAAAGCTAGCATGACCCTACCATAATAGTGATTTGACCAATAATCTCAAGAACCTAAGCGTATCGCGGACCGGCCGAATTGAACTGCTACTGCTGTTGTAGATCGTCCTGATCGGAATGTCGCGCAATCGATAACCGGCGCGCACGGCCCTGAGGATCAGCTCCGGCTCAAGATCATAGTGCCTGGAAACAAGTTGCAGCGAACGCAGGATTCGCGTCGGAATCAGGCGAAATCCGCACTGGCTGTCGTGGATGCGGATTCCGGCGAAGACGGAAGCCACAAAGGTCGAAAGCGTATTGGAAATCTTCCGGGGTAACGGCATCTCCGGTCCTGGGCGGCGAACTCCCAGAAGTATCGTCCTGTCATCCACGAACTCCTCCAGAAATAGTTGCACCTCAGCAGGATCATGTTGCAGATCGGCATCCATCGTCACCACAGCGTCGAACTCGTTTTCCGTCGCGAAGGCAAACGCCGTGCGCAAGGCCATCCCCTTTCCCAGGTTGCGGCCGTGACTTATGATGGTCGCCCCGTGCACGCGGACGACCTCACCCGTACCGTCAGAAGAACCATCATCTACCACCAGTATGGAAATATGTGGATACAATTTCTCCAGTTGATCCACAAGTGTTGGAATCGTATTGACGGCGTTGAAGGCGGGAATAGCAACCAGGATTCGATGCAACATGCAGCAATTATACAAAAGTCGGCGCCGACTTTACAGCACTATTGCGAATATGTTCGATTATTGCGTACTATACTACAATCTGCATTCCGATAACTGCAGAAGTAGGCAACTTGAAATTGGATGAAAGATGAGACGAGCGATTCTCTTTGATTTCTGGCAGACACTTTTCCACGACATGAAGGAACGTGAGACCTTCGCGTCGAGAAAAATCCTGGTAAAGAACTTCCTCCGCAAGCACGGCGAACGGCACGGTGACGAAGTAGATGCCGCGTTTGAAGCCTCTCGGCCCTGGTTTCTCCGCGTTTACCATGAAGAACAACGCACACCGGGAGTCCGCGAGCGTCTGACGTGGGTATTTGATCACTTGGGCATTGCAGTTGATCAGGCTGCTTTGGATGACCTCTCCCGGGAATTCGAAGAAATGGGTTTGATGTTGGATCCGCGCCTGACCGACAATCTCGCACCAGTCCTCGAAGTTCTCAGCCGCGACTACTTGCTCGGCATCGTCTCTGATACCGGATACACCCCCGGACGGGTCCTGCGCAGGCATATGAAGAAGCACGGCGTGTTCGATTACTTCTCCGCCTTCTCCTTCTCAGATGAAACCGGCCGGGCCAAACCGCATGCCCTGCAATTTCAGAACGTCTTGGATAGATTGGGTGTCAATCCGTCCCAGGCAATTCATTGCGGCGACCTGCCTTCCCACGACGTTCGCGGAGCGAGAGCACTCGGCATCACCGCCATCCTTTACACCGGCTGTCACACCGAAGTCGCTGACGGCTTCGAACCGGACTTCGTCATCGCAGACTGGCGGGAACTGGCCCCTATCGTCGACAAAGTTTTTGCTTGAAACGCCCGACTAAAGAGATGATGTTCGAATCTTAAGACGATTGGCTGCAACGGGGAACCGGCAGGCGGTCAGGACCTCACGGGTGAGGCCACGATGATAAGCAAAGAGGAAATGTCCGTACAATTTCGCTATCCAAAAGAGAGTTTTGAGTGGCAGTCCTTTGCCAGACAACCTTGGCGTCTGCGCTGGCGGCTCCGCTCGATCCCGTCCCATTTTGGACCGGAGTTTCAGGAGTACTATGCCCTGTTGGGAAAGTCCCTCTACTGGAACGCGGAACAAATTGCGAACGACCAATGGCGGAAAGTAACCGGACTGATCTCCCATGCCGCCAAAACGGTGCCATTTTACCAGAGATGGTTTGCTGAGCAAAAGATTTCTGCAAAGGACATTCGCAGTTGGGACGACTTTAAACTACTGCCGGTCATCAACAGATCCTACATTGATCAGAACCTTGCGGACCTTACCTCAAGCGAGTTCAAGCTCCACCGCGGCTCGCCGGCATCAACTTCCGGCTCGAGCGGTCGAGTCCTGAAATTCTATCGGAGCTGGAATACCGAGAGTTTCCGTCGCGCCGTGCTGTGGCGGCACTTCAATCAGATTGGCTATCGTTTCAAACAGCCGCGAGTTTCTCTAAATGTCGCTTTTGTTGCCGCCGAATCCGACCTGCTCTACAAGTATGACCCCATCGATAATCTGGTGATGATCAATGGCCGATTTCTCCATGCGTCGACCGCCGGCGCTATCCACGACCTAATCTCGCGATTCAAGCCGGTTATGTTTTATGCTCACCCTGTCGCCCTGGCAACTCTGGGTAAGGCGATGGAACAGGCAAACCTGCCACCGCTTAATCTCCCGGTCATCTATGTCTACTCTGAGGTCCTGAGCCAGGCAACGCTGGCGATTATTCGCCGCCAGATCGGACCCAACATCTATGACCATTTCGGCAATCGCGAAAATTCAATCAGCGCATCGCAACTTCCTTGCGGAAATTATCATATCAACTCTGAATTCGTATTCATGGAGTTGGCACCCTCACAGAACCAATTCCAGGGAGAACCCCTGTACCAAGTGCTGGGTACTAATTTGATCAACTACGCCATGCCCATCATTCGTTACGATTGCGGTGATCTGGCATCTGAAATCAAACAGTGCGGCAAGTGCAAGATCGCCCATCCGACGATCAGGTTCATCGGCGGCCGCGACAAGAACTTCCTGGTTTCGAAACACGGCCTCGTGCATTGCCAGTTCGACGATTTCCTGCATAAACACGGCATCGAGATGCCGGACGATATTCAGGTTGAACAGATCGACACCGAAACACTGATCCTCCGGATGGTTACCGGACACGATTACGTCGCTGAAAGGGATGAGCCGATTCTGGTGGGTCACCTGCGTGATGCAACCAAAGGCTGGTTTAAAATTCGTGTCGAATACGTTGACACAATCCCGCAGACACCCGGTTTCAAAAAATCAAAAGTTGTCTCGCGCCTTGGCGCTGACCAACTCGAGTCAACAATCAATGAAGACAATTGACCGTCTCAAGAGTTCAGTACGCTGGCGCTATCGGCTGATCCCCATTCCCTTGAGTTACGGTCGGGAGTTCCGCGGCAAGTTCCGCTTCGTCAAGCGCTCCCTTGCTTTTACCGATGAACAGCTCGCCGAATTCGTGTGGAGTCGGCTTTCGGCGCTGATCCACTTTGCCTATCACAACACCGAATACTATCGCCAGCTCTTTGATGGTCTCGGCTGCCGGCCTGAAGATATCAAGACCCCGGCTGATTACCTGCGCCTGCCGGCCACAAACCGACTTATCGTTCGCGAAAACTTGGAGCTAATGAAGCCGCGCAACTTCGCCCAAACACACCCGATCAAGACTGTTACATCCGGAACGACAGGATTCCCGCTCAAACTATACCGCAGCCAGTCGCACGAAGCGCTGCGCAAAGCAATTGTCTGGAGACACTATAACGCCTGTGGCTATTACTTCAAAGACACCCGCGCCACCCTTGGCCGCCCTCTCGACTTCCCGCAGAAGCACAAATACACCCATGAAGACCTGTTGGAAAACAACCTTTGGCTCAACTCCTTTCATTTGAATCCCCACGATTTCATGCACATCTACGGCGCGTTGGCCGATCGACGACCGAAGATGCTGGTCGGACACCCGTCCGCGCTCTATACCTTCTGCCTTCAATCCGAGCGGGCCGGCGTGAGGCCGATCCCGATTCCGATAATCTATAGTTATTCGGAAAAGCTCTATCCGCATCATATCGCAAAATTCCGCGAGTACTTCGGGGCAGAGATCTTCGACTACTATGGGAATAGAGAAAACACCTTGGCAGTGACGCAGCACAAATGCGGCAATTACCACATCAACCCGGAATTCGGCTACGTTGAGTTCGTGACCGGATCTCGGCATTCCGGTATTGGCGAGACCGGCTCAATCATCTCGACCCCGCTCGAAAACTACTCCATTCCGCTGCTGCGATACGATACGGGCGATCTCGGCAAACCACTCGGCAAATGCCCCGTTTGCACCATCCCTCATCCCACGATGGAAATCCTCGGCGGGCGGGGCAAAGACATTCTGGTTACGCGAGAGGGATATGTCAACTGCCACCTCGACACTTTCCTGGCCAGAAACGGCTTCTTGGGAGCCGACTATCTGCAGGTCGTGCAACGCGAAATCGACCGGGTGATTGTCCGCATCTTACCCAACCGGAACTATGATCAGAGACGCGACGAACAGCACCTCCGCCGACTTGCCAAAGAGTGTCTTAGTGGCTATTTTGAAATCGATATTGAACACTTGGACGAGCCCCCTTTTACAGAAGCCGGCAAAATGCCCTATGTAATCAGCGAGCTCGCCAAGCACGGCCTGGACCAGGCCGCCAATTCATCATAATTGAGAATTGTGCCATTTTCAACACATTGCTCTGCAAATACTTGCACGTATTACATGACTTGATAATTCAATCAAACCCGAAAGCCCAATCTTTGCACAGCTCCAAAAAAGCCCTTTACTAATAACGGGAACACCTTATATTCACGCGGGGTAAATACTCGTCTGGGGCTGAAACCGTTTACTTCACGGAGTGATATGCTGACAAATGCCGGTCGTCTGATTGTGACAGGAATACTGCTGTTTTTCGCTGTCCTCGTGCTCCCGCTAAATGCCGAACCTTTGGCTCCTTTTGAGATCGCAATCGAAAACCACCCGGCTGCAAGAGTCGGCGACAATATCGAATTGTCGGTAAATTACCTTTCCGGCTCCGAGACCTTTGGCAAGTTCAAATTCATCATCGCCTTTGACCCGGAACAATTGCGCTTGGTCGATGTCAAGCCTGGTGTAATTCCCACCTTCTGCAACTGGGACTCGTTCAGTTACGGCATAACCCTTTGCGGCGGATGCCTGCTGCAGACCGTCGAAATCAACGGATGGGCCGACGACCCGAATGTGCCGGGAGCACCGTCTTGTTTCTCCCCTACCGGTGATCTTGCCAGAATTCGGCTACAGGTGCTTCCTGACACATTGCTCGCCGGCACTCGGGCTAATGTCGCCTTCTATTGGATGGACTGCACCAGCAATACCATGGAATCGGCTGCACAGGATACGGTTTGGCATGGTCGATTTGCCTACGACTATCAAGCTAATGAGATAACCGGCACCGACCCGAATCTGGGCGGAACCCTCGCCGGCTGTATTGTACCCGGCGTGACAGTCCCGATTCGTGCTATCAACACGCAGAACGGCGGCGTCCAAATCAGCACTTCATATGGCATCTACGGTGATGTCAATGGCGACAATCGCTTTAACATCTCCGACATCCTCTATATGATTAACTATATGTTTGCCGATGGCAGTGCCCCGAAAGACTATCTGCACGGCGAATATGATGGCGATGGCCGGGTCACAATCGGCGATGTCGTGTTTCTCATGAACTATCTATTTTTGTTATTACAAGGGCACGAGTAAGACACTAACGTTCACTTCCATGCACTTGGAGGCCGCGTCCACAAGACGCGGCTTTTTTATTTGTTGAAAACCGATGTCAGTCGGTAACGGGCTCGCGTTCGACTTCTTTGAGGGAGAGATGCTCTTGCTTAAGATGATAGAGACCGGCGATCGTAATCGTCAAATATTGTGTCGCCCACATCACGATGCTGCAGGCGGCAGCGGCGTCCTTGTCAACCCCGTAAAGACTCAAACTCAATACAGTTAAGTACTGGTACGGCCCAATGAATCCGGGAGCGTTCGGAAGCATTATGCCGACCGAAACCACCGCCAGGACCACGAACGATGCGTCTAAAGGCAGGAAACTCATGTCGAATGCCAAAAAAATGAAGTAGTTGGAGAGCGCCATGACAACCCACAGCAACGCAGACTGCGCCGAAATCAACATCACCGACTTGGGATCAGACAGGACCTCCAGCCCGGACGCGAATTTCACTAACAGGTCGCTTCCCACCTCTTTGATGCGCTGCGGGAAGATATGCAGGATGCGGTTCAGTACACTTAGAGTCGCCTGCGTGTGAAATTTCAAGAGAGTGAGGACGATCACGGCCAAGAGTGTAACGGCAAGAAACAACCACCCGGCTGTCTCCAGGTGTTTCAGATCTTCCGACACGGAAGCCGGAAACTCCTTGAATAGGATAATCAACGTGAACAACGCCAGCAGAGTCAGCAGATCGAACACGCGCTCGATCAGCGTCGTGGCCATCGCGGCCGAACGAGAAACGTTTTCGATTTTGCCAAGTGACAACGGCCGCGCCAACTCGCCAAGGCGGGCCGGCAGTATGTTGGAGGCCATAAATCCGATCATCGTAGCAGCGTAAAGACCCCGAAACGAGCACTTCTTCAGCGGATTCACCATTATCCCCCAGCGCCACGCCCGCAACGCCATCGCGGCAAAGATCATGACGATGTTGGGAATTAACCACCAGTAATTGGCTTGCCGAATCGCCGAGAGTACCCGGTCCCACTCAATTTTCTCGAAGAAGAGATAAAGAAAGAATGCTGCTACCAGGACTCCGAAAGTGATCAGCAGTTTCTTACCCACGGCTCTTCCACTCCAATACGGTACGTTCCATCGCAGCAAATGACCGCTGTGCACAGTCATCCCATGTGAATCGTTGCGCCCAATCTACGGCTGACAGACATATACGACCGTAGAGGACCTTGTCGCTCAACAATCGAACAACCTGCGCTGCGAGGCTATCGACGTTGCCATATTCATAAAGCAAGCCGGATTTCTCCGGACTGACGGAATCCCGCAAGCCCGGGGAGTCGGCAGCCACGACCGGAGTTCCGCAGGCATTGGCCTCGATGTTGGTTATACCCCAACCCTCCTTGGGTGAAGGATACACTGAAACGTGCGAACGGCGCAAGTACTCAAGTTTTTGTTCTTCGGTCACAAACCCGGTAAATTCGACACAATCATTCAACCCCAGCCGCTGCGTCTGGGACTTGAGTTCATCAAGAAAATCACCGCCGCCAACCACCAAGACTCGCGCATTCGCAATTGTACGGCGAATTATCGGCAGAGCCGACAGCAGGTGATGAACAGACTTATATTTCTTCAGACGTCCCAAATAAAGAATCGTCGGTTGCGAGAACCGCTCGCTGGCAGGATCGACCTTGTAGATGGAATGATCGACGCCGCATTCGGCGACGTCAATCTTGTCTTTACGAATGCCCCTCACCGCCAAATCGTCGCGCGTCGAATCGCTAATCGCCAAAAAGTGCGATCGCCGGTAAACGCGCGGAATCGGTTTCTCGGCCAGGTAGACATAGCTCGCCAAGACAGCATTAGCTTCTTGATAGATGTTCTTTCCAAAAAGATGGGGAATTACAGCGAGATGCGGCAGGTCGTACCAGAGAGGCAGATAGAACGGGATCTTGTTGATATCTTCGACGATGAGATCGAATTGCGACTCATCCAGAATATTCTTGACCAGAAACGGGGCAATGAAGTTGAAATTCTGTCGGGACCCGCGACGGCGAATTTTCAGCCCCTCGCGCTCTTCCTTCTCTTTACCATTGGGATAGTTTGAACAAGCAAATGTCACATCGTGCCCCCGGGACACGACCCTCTTGAGAATCTCCTCGATATGGACTTCAGCTCCACCCGCAAGAGGATTCGTAATATCCTGCCAATTGACCGCCAGAATTCGCAAACGTGGTTCGCAGTCTACTTCGAGGTGTCCGGGACATCCAGTTGCCGCAGCCTGACTCCCGACTCCGACTGTTTCAGCTCTTGGACATCTCTCATGGCGCTGATCGCCTCGGTGTCGGAAGGATTGTTTGCAATCCAACGATCCAGCAACTTTTCCATGCTGTCGGTCAGGGATTCCTTGAAGTAGATACTCAATAGCTGCTTATAGGCGCCCTCAAAGTGCGGATCTTCCTGGAGACGGTCATTGAGCATCTTTGTCGCCTTGTCACGCTGCCCGCGGCGATAAAGATCGCTGGCAAGCGTCTGCCACATGGTCTTCGGATCCAATTCCGGCGGCGCGGTTTTCAGCATCTCGGCGACCCGGTCGAGCGAGTCCATGTCGGCGTAGATCTGCATCAAATAAGCCTGGCTGCGCCATTCGCCCGGCACGGTCTTGATCGCCAGGTTCACCATGTCGATCGCCTTCTGACTATCTCCCCGCTTGCGTAATTCTTCTGCGGTATACAGGAATCCCGCCGAGTAATTGTTCGTCAAACGAGTGGCGTTTTCATCCTTGTAGACGTTCGAGTCCGCAACACCGCGATACTTGAAGACATTGGAGTAAAGGTCAATGGTCGCATCCAGATCAATCATGTTGGTGCCGGTTTCGCGCTTCAGGCGGAACATCATTCCCTTCATCTCCAGGTGATCTTCAATCGGCTGCATCCGGTAGATGCGATTGTCCTGCGAGACCGTCACTGCGAAGTGAACAGGCGTCTGGAATTTCGCGGTCTCAATGATATTGTCAATCATCTGATCTTGGACGCGGCGAATGCGGCCATCCGGATAGCGCTCGTGACGCAGGGTAGATATCTGCGCATCGGTGAGGCTGATCGGTACACCCATTTCGTTTTTCAGTTGCTTGATATACCAATCGGTGTTCAGCAGCGACAGGTTGGCAATCTTGACATCCTTGCGAATCCCATAAACTTCCTGCAATGCCCAGACCGGAAATGTGTCGTTGTCACCATTGGTGAAAACCACCGCATTTTCATCGGCCGACATCAGCAGGTTATAGGCATAATCGTAGGAAATATAGTTGTTCGAACGATTGTTCTCTTTGTAGCTGGCACGAATGGCGTTAATCGGCAATATTAAGAAAATGAGAAGAACCAGCGTGGCCTTTTCCAGTCCGCGTTTATTGAAGAAGTTGTAAGCTAAATCCCATAATGCAACTATTCCCATACCAATCGCCATGGCGAACAGGATGAACCCGGGCTGCCAGAAATAATCTCGATCTCGCACCTCGAGTCCGGCATCGTCGCCGGGAATGACATTTGGCAATGTGCCGTCGGCGAAGTTCATGTAAATCACGAGTCCAACCGTTGCCGCCAGAACCATCAAGAAGAACGGCAGACCCTTCTGCCACTTTCGCATCATCGGCTCAAGCAGTCCCAACAATCCGAGCGGGAAGAGAAAGAGCAGGAATCCCTTGCCGGAAACGCCATATTGATCCTGGAAAAATCCCCAGAACCCCATGCGCGGATGAGTGCCGAATTGATTGGCCCAGGTGCCGCGACGAGTGAACATGCGCTCGGTCATCGACATCTGGCCATACTGTTTGCGCTCAAGGAAATCCTCAAAACTCTGCCAGCTGGAGGGCGCATTCTCGTTGATCGCCGGTTTCTCTGCTGCGCGAATCGGGATATAGAATTGGCAGCTGAAGGCAATTCCGGCGGCAACTAATACCATTAACGGCAGAGTCGAGAGACGACGGTCGCTCCGAAAGATAAAAATCAGCATAACCACCGCTGCCCACACACCGCCGATGTACATGAATTCGACCACCGACTTAACCGGCCACAACAAGACCAGTGCCGTGATCAAGAACAACCAGTTCTTTCGCAACGACTCGTCGAGCAGCAATATCATCAGAACGATGAAAGGCATGATCAAGTAAACTGTAAGATGAACCGCCGTGGACAAAACGGCGAGGAAGAATATCAGGATCAGATACTTGGCTGCTTCCGGAGTCCCGCGCTTATCCGCCCAAATCAAGGTCAGCCAAATGAGCATCGTAATCATCACCATCGAAAGCCCGTATACTTCAGCCTCGACGGCGGAATTCCAATTGGTCGTCGAGAAGGACATCAGAAGCGCTCCAATGACCGCACCGGTGTACATCCCAACCTGCCGCAGACCTTCAACCTTCTCGCCAAACCACTCACGAACCAATTTGACGATGGCAAAATAGCCAAACGTCGAGGCAAGCGCGGTGGTGAGGACCGAAAGAATGTTGATTCGAAAACCTATGTCACTGGAGAATGGAATCAGCGAAAAAATGCGGCCGATCAAAACAAACAGCGGCGCCCCCGGCGGATGCGGTACCCCCAGAATGTACGAGCAGGCAACGAATTCACCGCAATCCCAGAACGAGAACGTGCGCTGTACCGTTATCATATAGACCACGAATGACAAGAAGAACACCAGCAGCCCAAGACCCAGGTTCAGTCGATCTATCTTCTTGGTATCAAAATCCCCGATGGACATGGACAATGTAACCTCCTCAACGTCACAGCCTTATTTACTAAGGAGATATACCCGCGACGCACTGTTGTGGACGAAATAATTTGGCGCCGAATATACACAGAAAGCGAGCGGACACCAAAGGAAAAATCCGCCCCTTTTCCTCCACCAACCGGCGTGGCGTCGTTAATAACCTCCCGACCGCCCTATGTCGCGCCAGTTATTTCTTCGGCAATGGCTCTCTCTCAAGGTGCTTGTTAACGGCATCGAGAAGTCCATTCACAAATCGCGACGATTCTTGCGAAGAGTACTTCTTCGCCAGCTCAACCCCTTCATTGATCGCTACCCGCGCTGGAATATCCGGAAAGCAGGTCAATTCACAGATGGCAATGCGCAGAATGTTCTTGTCGACCATGGCAATCCGCTCCAACCGCCAGTTTTGCGAAAAGCGCTCGATGTGACCATCCAACTCCGGCAACATTCCCGCAACCTTCCGAAATAGTCGATTAGCGTAGTCCGTCGAATCCTCGCCAAGATCGGCGCCTGCCAGCAGCGACTCGCATACGGCATCAACCTCCTGGCCCGTCGACTCATAGGCGTAAAGGCACTTCAGGGCCAGCTCACGGGCTTTCTTGCGTTGTCCCATGCTTATGAAATCGACCGATAGAGGTTGACCATCTCAATTGCCGTCATGGCGGCGTCCCAGCCCTTGTTGCCGGCTTTGGTCCCGGCGCGTTCAAGCCCCTGCTCAATGTTGTCGCAAGTGATCACGCCGTAGATTACCGGCACACCGGACTGCAGCGAAATCGAGGCAATACCCTTCGTCACCTCGGCGGCAATGTACTCGAAATGCGGCGTGTCTCCGCGAATCACTGCGCCGACACAAATGACAGCGTCGTATTTCTTCTGCTCAACGATCTTCGCCGCAATGTACGGGAGTTCAAAAGAGCCCGGCACCCAGAACTCATCAATGCCTTCCGTCACTGCACCGTGTCGCGTCAGGCAATCCTTGGCACCCTCGAGCAGCTTCTCCGTCAGCAACGAATTGAATCGAGCAACGCAAATTGCAAACCTTTTTTCGCGAACAATGAGCTCGCCTTTGTATACCTTACCCATTTTGCACCTCATGGAATAGGCCCAGCAAATGCCCCAGCTTGTCGCGCTTCGTCTCCAAGTAGCGGGCATTGTGTTTCGTGGGCGGAATTATTGAAGATACCCGCTCGGTCACTTTCAAGCCGTAGCCTTCGAGACCAATGATTTTTCGCGGGTTGTTGGTTATCAATCGTATCGTCGAAAGCCCCAGATCGGACAAAATTTGGGCCCCGATACCGTAGTCTCGCAGGTCATCCTTGAAGCCGAGGTCATTGTTGGCTTCCACAGTGTCGCGACCTTTGTCCTGAAGACCGTACGCCAGGATCTTGTTGGCCAACCCGATGCCTCGCCCTTCTTGTCGCATATACAGCAGGACCCCGCTTCCCTCCTTTTCGATCATCAGCATCGCCGCGCGGAGTTGATCACCGCAGTCGCAGCGGGCCGAAGAAAACACATCCCCGGTCAGACATTGTGAATGCACGCGAACGAGAACATTCTCCTGATTCTTGACATCGCCCTTTGCCAAAACGATATGGTGGTGATCGTCAATGTCCGATCGATACAGATGTAAACGGAAATTCCCGTATTCCGTCGGAAAATCCACGTCGACCAGCTTTTGCACCAGGTTCTCGTGCTTATGGCGATAGGCAATCAGGTCCTTGATCGTAATCAGCTTGAGATCAAAGCGGTCAGCGACGCCCCGCAGCTCATTGACTCGCGCCATCGAACCATCTGCAGACATTATTTCGCAAAGAACCGCGCCGGAATTCAGCCCCGCCAGACGGGCCAGATCGACCGACGCCTCACTGTGCCCGGCACGGGCAAGCACTCCACCCGGCAAGGACTCGATCGGAAACACATGTCCCGGCCGCGCCAGATCCTCGGGGCGGCAGTCATTGGACATGATCTGCCTGATTGTCTCGGCCCGGTCAAATGCCGAAATGCCGGTCGTGGTATTCTTAACCGCATCAACACTCACCGTAAAGCGGGTTCCCAGAAGTGCCGTGTTTTCGCTTGTCATGGGCCCCAGCTTCAACTTCTTGATGATATCCCTCGTCAAGGAAACGCACAACAAACCCCGCCCGTGAGTGATCATGAAGTTGATCGCGTCGGGCGTAGCTTTGTCCGCGGCCATGATGAAGTCGCCCTCGTTTTCGCGGTCTTCGTCATCAACGACGATAACGATCTTACCGCTGCGGATATCCTCGATAGCGGCTGCCACATTATCGAAGAGATTCTGCTCATCGTGCTTCAATGTGACATTAGGCATAATTCTTACTCCCGTCTATCAAATGTGTGTCAAAATCCATAGTTTTTGAGTCGCTCGAGGCTCAATCCCTTGTCGGACTCCCCTTGCAACATCCTCTGAACATACTTGCCGAGAATGTCAAACTCGAGATTGACAAGATCCCCGGCCTTGAGATTTTTCAGAGTTGTCGCCGCCAGCGTATGCGGAATGATACTGACCTTGAAGCTCGCATTCGAAACTCCGTAAGCGGTCAAACTCACGCCGTCAATCGCAATCGATCCTTTCTCCACAACGAGCTCCCTGAACTCAATCGGGAAATTGATCGTAATTACCCAGCTTCCCTCGAGGACATCGATGCGGTCGCACTTCCCCGCAGCGTCAACGTGGCCCTGCACGAAGTGACCTCCCAGCCGGTCTTCGGGGCGCAGGGCTAACTCGAGATTAACGGGCGAATTAGTTCGCAGCCTGCCGATGGTTGTCCGACGCAAAGTCTCCTCCACTGCTGTAACGGTCAACCTCTGTGATGCCGCCTCCAATGATGCGACAGTCAAACAGACACCAGAAACAGCGATCGAGTCGCCAACCCTCACCGCCTCATCGACAAGTCCGCTGTGGATCGCAATCAGCATATTGTCGCCCCAGTTCTTCATCGCGGCGACCTTGCCGACATCTTGAACTATTCCGGTGAACATGATTTCCCCGGTTCCGGATATGCCTCTAACCACAGATCCCCGCCAATCGTCTCGATATTTCTAAAATCGAGTTTGATTGTCTCAGTGATCTTTCGATGCCCCTGGTTATGATAGCCCTGGACGCCCGAACCCAGCAGTTTGGGGGCAATCACAAATATGAACTTATCAACCAGCCCGGCATCGATGAATTGCGAGAAAATACTGCAACCGCCTTCGACAAGCATATGTGCAATCCCCTCGGAACCCGCGCGCCGGAGTAGCGACTTCAATTCGAAATCAATATGCCAGACGTCGCCCGGCAAATCTTCCGATTTGTCATTCGAACTAATAATTATAGTCCGCCCACCCGTACTCGGATCGTTTATTCTGAGGCTTGCGGGAATCTGACAACTTCTGGTCAGGACCAGTCTCATCGGGTCATTGCCGAGACCGTGAGTGGACAAAAAAGGGTCGTCGGTTCGCGCGGTTGTCGCGCCAATCAGAACTGCATCAACTGTCGACCGTAACTGATGCACCTTGTGCCGAGCTGCATCTGAAGTAATCCACCGCGAACCATTATTGTAATCAGCAATAAATCCGTCAATGGTTTGGGCGATTTTCAAGGTCACAAACGGCAACCCCGTGGTAATGAACTTCAGATATGCTTCATTGAGGCGCTTGGCCTCCTCTTCGCACACACCGGTAATGACTTCGATACCCGCATTGTTAAGTGCCTTAACTCCGGACCCGTTGACGATTGGATTGGGGTCAATCGTGGCAACGATGACCCGCCGGATGCCCGCCGCTTTGATCGCCTCCACGCACGGCGGCGTCTTACCATAATGGACACACGGTTCCAATGTGACATACATTTCCGCGCCTTCGGCGCGGCTGCCGGCACGATTAAGCGCATCGACCTCGGCGTGATCAGAACCGAAACTGCGATGCAGACCCTCCGCAATTGTCTCGCCGTTCTTGACAATGACGGCGCCCACAAGCGGATTGGTCCTCGTCTTGCCGACGGCCGATGCCGCAAGGTCCAGCGCGCGCTTCATGTGCATTTCTGTGACCATAAAAAAACCCGAAGTCGCCTTCGGGGGATTTTCAAGCATCGCTGAAAACAGGCGAACACGCCCATCCTGCGGCCTTGAGTCGGCAAAACGCTTCAAACGGAACCCTTCCGCAAGCGTCAAGCCGTCTGTCTTCTACCATCCGGACTATACCGTCGGCGCCGGAATCTTACCGGCTCTGTCCCTATCGGGACTCGCGGGCTATACCGCCGATCGAGGAATCTCACCTCACCCCGAAGACATATCTAATCTGCTCTTTATACGGATTTAGTCAAGACAATTTTGCCGGTTTCTCCTGTGTCGTATCCGCTTGCAGGCTTCGTTGCGGAAGATTAGCTTCAAGTACATTATTATCAAGCACTTGGAGGGATCATATGGCAAGGATAATGTCGTGGGCCAATCGGGTCACCATTGCGAGGATCGGCATCGTATTCTGGCTCGTACTGTTAGTTTATGACAACAACATGTGGTCACGCTTCTTGGCTGCATTTCTCGCCATCCTGGTGATAGTCGGCGACTGGCTCGACGGCTTTCTCGCCCGAAAACTGCACGAACAATCACAGCTTGGTAGTGTGCTCGACATTGCCGGCGATAGAATTCTCGAAACTGTGCTTTGGATCGTGCTGGCTGATCTCGAACTGGTCCCTGTGTGGATTCCCATCGCAGTTACCTCGCGCGCGATCTTGACAGACAGCATCCGGAACTACCTTCTGCAATTCGGATTCACTGCGTTTGGCAAGACCACGATGATGCAGAGTTCCATCGGCAAGTTCCTTACCGGGTCACCCATTATGCGCACCGGATATGCGGTGCTCAAAGCCTTTACTTTCGGTTGGCTGCTCCTCATTTCTGCGCTGGATCGGCTCTGGCACGAATTCCCTTTCCTGACTGAACAATTCGTCATCATCGGGTATGAAATCGGCTACATCAGCGCCATTGTCACGGCGATAGTCTGCATTGCCCGCGGAGTCCCGCCAATCGTCGAAGGTTCGAACCTGATCCGACAAATGGACAGCAAAGTGGTCTAACGAATTTCACAATTCCGCAAGCTCCGCTTCTCGACCGGCGCAAAACAGAAGCGGCAAGTGTCTGCACTCTTGCCGCTCTAATTGAAAATTCCGATTTAGAATCAACAGCAGTCGCTCTTCTCGTCCGCCGTTCGTTTCACAGCGATTGAGAAGCCCTTGCCTCCGTGCCCGTCGACTATGAAGTCTATGTAGATATTGCCCCGTTGGCTGATCAATTCGTGCAGCCCGCTCTCAATGTATGCATCAATACCGTTGGATTCGAGCTTCTCCAAACCGTTTACCGACTCTTCCAGAGTCATCCCCATGCGGGGACCGCTTCAGCCCGCACCCTGCAAGTATAATACAAGGCTTTTGCCTTTGGCGTGTTGCGACGCCAAGACGGTTCTGATGTTATCTCTGGCTGTATCACTTACAATGATCATCGCTTGATGTCTCCTCTATTACATTAATCGGTAGAAACGCATCGTAGTGCAACAAATTCGCGACCGATTTGTCAAAATTCTACCACATTGTGAATGTCAGCCCAACACCCATCGTCTGCTTTACTCGTCCCTTCTTCGTTATCTCTTTGTCATAAAGGAATTGATTGTAGATAGTTACAGTCATGATTTTGCTCACCGAGACTTTCAAGGAATTCTCAAAATTGACATCGATCGCCTTCCAGAAGCCTTCGAATTCCGTACCCTCCACCTCGTCCGACTGCGATGAGAAAAGTGCTTTGTACATGGACAACTTCCCGATGTACTTGACCCGCTTACTTAACGTCAGTTGGGCATCGGAAACCGACTCAATACCGCCGTCGGTTTGGGTTGAATCTGTCGTTGCCAAAGTCTCCAGGTTTGTGATCACATTGCGCCGTATCTGTCTAATTGCCAAACCGAGCCGGCTTGAAACTTCGTCTTTGTCTTGACGATAGAAAATCCGGGCAATACCTGCGGAGAACGTAAATTTCATCGGATTGATATATCGCTTCTTCGCTGCAACTGATGCGTCAAGAAATTGACTTTCAAATCGGAAGGCTGCATAGGGATCGACGAAAGCCTGCAGTGGGAATGTCGCGATGTTTTCCCAGTCGATCAAATCTGTCGACTTCTTGGGCTTGCTCCAGCTCTTGGTCTCTTCGTCTTGCACAGTCGTCTGACCAAATGCCAGGCGAAGGTTCGACTTGAAGTTAAACTTCTGGCTGAATCGACGCTCGGTTTTTGCGTTCAGATTGCTCACCCAGGCGAACGTGCCCGCCTCACCGCCAACCCAGGAATCAGAATAAGCCGTTTGTGCAGCGGTGATATCGAGCACCATAGTTTTCTGCCAGCGCAGTGCAATCAACGAATCGACGTTGACATCACCAGCAAATCCGGCTGTTGACGCCGCCAGAACTATCGTCATGGCAAGGTAGAGACTTCGAATCATCTTAATGCTCCTTATGTTGAGGATATATCTGGCATGGTGTACCCACTGCTCGCAAGCAGATGGAATATCGTTTGTCGTCACGCCGGTCAGCACGAAAGTAATCGCTCGTCTTAACTTAGTTCGTACTGAAGCTTCTCAATCGACTTGGTCTCGCCCAGCAGGACCAGAACCTCATCCGGTTGAAACACCCTGTCCCCGGCCGGTAGAAGCGTCGTCTTGGCCGGCATTGTCTGGCGAATGAGCACGACCAGCACATTGTAGTTCTGTCGCAGGTTCAGGTCAGAGAGTGACTTGCCTACGAAGCGGTCGGGCACGGCGAGTTCAACGAGCTGCAGATCTTCACCCAGCGTCATCTGCTCAATGACATTGGGATATCGCAGCTGATTGGCAACTCTCATGGCCATGTCGCGCTCCGGAAAGATGACGTTGTCGGCGCCGATGAGCTCGACGATGCGCCCCTGATCGACGGTGATCGCCTTAACCATGATTTGCTTGACGCCCATTTCGCGCAGGTAAAGCGTTGCCAGAATACTGACGTCGATGCTGGTTCCCAAGCTGACAACCACTACATCGCATGAACTCAAATCCAATTCCTGCAGGGTCTTGCGATCCGACGCGTCTCCGACCACCGCCTTGGCAACGTAGTCCTTCACATCTTCGATCTTCTCGCCGTCGATATCTATCACTGTCACTTCGTGACCATGCTTCGCCAATTCAAGCGCCAAATAGTGGCCGAAACTGGATAATCCGATAATCCCAAATACTCGTTTTCTCATCCTGTCTCCAATCTCCCAAACATAATCGACTCCGCATTCGAGCAAGTATTCCTCCGAACGCTATCCGATGATAACCCTGCCTTCAGGATAGACCACCTTGCTCGGCTGTCGGTAACGGCTTATTGCCAATGCCAGCGTCAACGGCCCGACGCGACCTACAAACATCAGTACAATTAGTACCACCTTGCTCAATGGCGCAAGCTTTGGGGTTACGCCCGTGGACAGTCCGACGGTTCCAAATGCCGAAATAGCTTCAAACAATAACTCAACAAATTTTTCGCCGCTAACCCGATGCCCTTGCCCCCCAGTCTCGAATATCTGCAGCAGCAAAGAGCCGCCAACGACCACTGCGCTCGCAATTATCGTGAAAGTAACCGCTTCCGATTGCAGGAATGATCCGATACGCCGCCTAAAGAACACCACGTGATCCTGTCGCTTGAGACGCGCACGCACCATACCTAAGAGCACTGCGAAAGTCGATGTCTTGATGCCGCCGCCGGTCGATCCCGGTGAGGCACCGATAAACATCAAAAGCATAATTACAAATAGTGTGGCGCCGGACAGGGCGCCGATATCAACAGTGTTGAACCCGGCAGTTCGAGGCGTCACCGACTGGAAGAGTGAACTAAGGATACGCGTCGACCACGGCATCCCCTCTTGAACGTTGTTATATTCCAAAAACCCAATCAATAAGGCGCCGATCAACACGAGCCAAAGTGAAGCCGAAATCACGATTTTAGAATGGACCGAGAACCTGAAAGGCGCTTCTTGCCAATAGCTCGAACCCTTCAGAAATCCCAACTTTTCAAGCAGGAGCTTCGATCGTGAAATAATGTATCTCTCCAATTCGAGAAAAGCCACAAACCCGATTCCACCAAGCATGATCAACAGCATTATCGTGATATTCACAGTGGGATTGCCGACATAACCCATGAGGTTGTCCGGAAGCAACCCAAACCCGGCATTGCAGAACGCGGACACGGAATGGAATATCGAGAACCAGATGGCATCATTTGTTGCCATGTCACGCTCAAATCGCGAATACAGCAACACTGCCCCGACTGCCTCAATGATTGCTGTGATGATTACCACCGTGAGCAGCAGGCCCCTGGCGGTTGTGCCGTTTGTCGATCCCAAACTTGTCGACAGCAACGCCGAGTCGCGGCTGACCAGCCGCCGGCCGAAGATGTAAAGCAGAAACGTCGAGAAGGTCATTATTCCGATGCCGCCGAGCTGAATCGCCAACAAGATAACCCCTTGACCAAGCGGCGTAAAGTAGGTCCCGGTATCAACAACTGTCAAACCGGTCACGCAGGTCGCCGAAGTTATCGTGAAAAGTGCATCGATGAATCCGATTGAGCCGCCAGTCGTGCACCCGGGTAACATGAGCACGAAAGTCATAACCAGAATGAAGACGCCAAAACTCAACGCCAAAATCTTCTCGGGCGGCAAACGTCTAATCGGCTTAAACCCCAACTCAATGGGGCGCATAAAGTCAATTCGTGCCATAGTCAGAAATGAGATAACGTGTTGGAGGACAGAAAGGCAAACTGAATGTTTTGGCCGTTTTCCCTCTGGAGGACGCAGAGGCGCCCCCCAGAAGCACAAAGCGGCTTATCTCGGCAGATTAGTCAGCAAACCCCGGCACAAACTTGCCGTCTCTGTAAATCAATTCATCATCACCAAAAATCTCGCCGCCCTTGCGTAACTCGCAAACCATGTCCCAATGAAGAGCTGATTGGTTGGTGCCACCCGATTCATATATGGAATTGCCGACGGCCAGATGACACGTTCCGCCAATCTTTTCGTCAAACAGCGTATTCTTCGAGAAAGTCTGTACATGATAGTTAGTCCCGATGGCAAACTCTCCCACCCGCTTGGCGCCTTCGTCCATCTCCAGCATCTTCTTGAGAAAGTCATAGTTCTTCGCGGCGCTGAAGTCCGTGACAACGCCGTCCTTGAATGTCAGACGAACATTTTCGACTTCCCGGCCCCCATAACAAGCGGGATAGGTGTACGTGATAACGCCGTTCGTTGAATCTTCCAAGGGCGAGGTAAAAACCTCACCATCGGGGAAATTCTCTTTCCCGTCGCAATTGATCCACTTGCGCCCGGCGACTCTCATTCTCAAATCAGTATCGCTGGATTTCACATGAATGGTCGAAAGCTTGTTCAGTCTTTCGCACAGTTTGGCCTGGATCGCCGAAATCTTCTTCCACTGCGACACAGGATCGGCCGTATCGCAATAACCGGCGGAATAGACGAAATCCTCAAACTCAGTCAGCGACTTCTCCGCTTCCTGCGCATCGGCCTGTGACGGGAACATTGTTCCACACCAGCGCATCGAACCATCGGCTACTCGACGGAAGAATATCTCCAAATACTCCTTTCGCGATTTCTGGTTAGTTGCCTGCCTCGCGGAATCGGCATTCGAGAGATACTTGGTGTTCTCCGAACTCCAGATGTGAAGGAACGCATCCATCATCTTTGCTTCTTCGATATCAAGCGGATGCATATAAGTCAACTGCTCGTCGTTCGCTTCCTTGATCAGAACCTCCCCCAATGATTCACAATTGAACTCGACATACGGATACGCGCCGCGCTTCAGGGCGAGCGAGTAAACCGCCTTGATCAGCGGTAGAGCATGGTACGGGCCGCGTATCTTGAACGAATCGCCCTTCTTGATGCTTAGCGAATAGTCAACCATGACTTCTGCTAATTTTCCAATTCTTGGATCCATAAATTCCTCTACAGCAAATGGTTCATTTCCGATATGTTGCCCGCTCGAGATCGAGCAGTGATTTCTTGATCTCCAGGCCGCCGCCGAATCCACCCAGGGTACCATCCGACTTCAGTACTCGATGGCAAGGGATTACGATTGGAAGCGGATTTCCAGCACAGGCCGTCCCCGCCGCCCGAAAGGCCTGTGCTGAGCCGGCCATCTTGGCGAGTTCTTTATAGCTGATTGTTTGACCATATCCGACACTCTGGAGCGCAACCAGTGCCCTTTGCTGAAATCCACCCACTGCCAGTTGCATTGGAAATGAAAACTTCGTCCTGATTCCCGCGAAATACTCCTGGAGTTGACCCACGGCTTCTGGAAAAGCTCCTGAGCTTTCTTGAGTTCGACCCTCATAGCGCAACGGCAACTCGCCCATCCCGAACTGAATGTACTCGACCCTGTTCGCGGACCCAACCAGCACGAGTTGGCCAATCGGTGTCTCTATTGTGCGCTTCGTGAACATCGTTGGCTCTTGACGTCCCTTATTGATCTTCTTACAGAACAGTGTTGCAATATATGTCTTCTTCCATGCAAGTCAAATCACTGTGAAAACACGATTCGTTTGCCCGGCTATTGATCTGTCTCGAGATTACGGCACTCAAGCCGTAATGTTTCATGGGCTTATCGAAATTGCCAACAATAACTTCTACTCCGGCACGATTCTCACTATGTTATGCTGGGGACAGTGTCGCCGACCCTTTCCTAAGTGATGGTTGTCGTATGTTCTTGAAAGTGAGAACTTTGAAACAAAAAGAGTTGTATAAACGTTGTAATTGAGGAAGATAGCGGCCGATATTGTGGCGTAAAGCAATGAAACGGCAGCTTGGCTTTAACAACGAACTCCTTTGAATTTAGCATTATCAGCCCGGAGGAAGAACCTGATGAAAACCGAATTTAGAGTCAAACTCTACGCTTTGATGCTGGCAATTGTGGCGCTTAGCGTCATTTGGATCGTCGGCTCCGGCGACGCGGCACAATCGACACTCCAAAGTGCCGTATACGGCAAGGATTTGTTTGCGCAAGCAACATCAAATCCGCTCGAGGTTCAACAACCTCCCGTTGATTCACGCAATCATTCGATCGCCTATTACACCAAGATGATGGCTGATATTGCCTACAAGATCCACTCCCGCTATATGGAAGAAGTCGATCCCGAAAGCCTGATCGAAGCCGGTATCGAGGGAATGCTCTCGAATCTTGATCCTTATAGCGTGGTGCTGAAGCCCAAGTCGTATGAATCCCTCATGGAAACCACCCACGGCAAGTACGAAGGTGTCGGCATGCAAATCGATCTGCGCGACGATCGTGTTACCATTGTTTCACCAATGGAAGGTACTCCCGCGTGGCGGATGGGATTCAAAGCCGGCGATAAGATCATGAAAATCGACACTGTCTCCACTGATGGCATGAAGACCGATGAAGCCGCTAATTTGATGCGTGGTCCGGCTGGATCCAAAGTGAAATTGACGATTCAGCGCCCCGGCATCGACTATCCAATGGAATATGACGTCGAACGCGCCGTCATCGAACTCAACTCCGTGCGCTACTACGGATTGGTCGAACCGGGTATCGGCTACGTCAGAATCGATAAGTTCGCGGAAACAACCACGGAAGAGCTCGAAAAAGCGATCACCGACATGAAGACCAATATGGGCGTGAAATCGCTGATCTTCGACTTGCGCTCAAACGGCGGCGGCTTGCTCGACCAGGCTATCAGCGTCGCCAACCTCTTCCTGCCCAAAGAAAAACTGGTCGTTTACACGCAGGGCAAGTATCCGACCTCGCAGAAGAAGTACTTCTCCCAGGTCGAACCGTTATTCCCTGATGGTGACCTCGTGGTGCTTGTCAATGGCGGTACTGCTTCGGCATCGGAAATCGTCTCCGGCGCCCTTCAAGATTGGGACCGCGGCGTGATCGTCGGAAATACGACTTTTGGCAAGGGTCTGGTTCAGCAGGTGTTTGGTGGGCAAGACGGCGAAGCGGCCCTTAAGCTGACGACCGCAAAATACTACATTCCGTCCGGTCGCTGTATTCAAAAACCGGAACGCGCCAAGAAGCACATGGAATCAATGACCGAAGAAGAAGTAGTGCTCGAGGAAAAGAAGTCCGAACTCGGCGACACGCGCGAAGTCTTCTTCACCAACGCCGGCCGCAAGGTTTATGGCGGCGGCGGCGTGGTTCCGGACCTCGTTGTTGAGGACGAGCTCTGGAAACCGATCGAATACAACCTCGTGCGCCGAAACATGTTCTCGGAGTATGCCATAGAATATGCAACGAAGCATAAGAATACTCCGAAGGACTTCCAAGTCTCAGACGAGATCGTTAACGACTTCCGGAATTACCTTAAGGAAAAGGCCTTTGACTACAAGATCGGACTTGAACTCGATCTCGAGAGGTTCGAAGCCACTGCCAAAGAAATGGAAAAAACCGACCTCTTCGCCGCTGACATCAAAGAGATGAAGCAGTTGATCGAAAAGGAAAAGGTGAAGGACTTTGATGCTTCAATCGACTACATTCGCCAGTCTATCAAGCGCGAAATTCTTCGCAGCGAATACGGCGAGCGTGGTATCTACGAGCAAATCACCATGAAAGAAGATAAGCACGTCAGGCAGGCGCTGGATCTATTGAAGAATAAGGCCAAATATGGCACCTTGCTCAAACCGGGCAAAAAGGACGAAGACAAAGGATAATCTATCCGGCTCTAGGTGTGCAAGGCGGTCGCAGGCAGCGGCCGCCTTTTTTGTTGCGAACCGATTGATCCGGGAAACGACAGGAAACGGGTATCTGTTTTGTATAGGTTTGCTTGACACCGCGGATTGAACTCGTAGATTCGCAAGTACTCGACTTCACGGAGGTATAGGTTGAAACGCACAGGGAAATTGTTTTGTGCAGTCAGTGTCGTCCTTTTCGCGGGTCTATTTGCAGCTGTAGCTTTATCTCAAAGCAAAGACAAGCCGCAACCTTCTAAAGGGGGCCGCTCAATCGCCTATTATACCAAGATCATTTCCGATATCGCCCTGTCAATCCGCGAAAATTACATGGACGATGTCAATCTTGATGAGATATTCAATTCGAGTTTTGAAGGTATGCTCGCAAATCTTGACCCTTACAGCGTATTGCTGCGCCGCGAGGACTATGATGCGTTGCGCGAATCGGCTTCCGGCCGCTATGAAGGCATCGGCATCGACATAGACTATCGCGATGGCGAAGTCACTGTCATTACGCCGCTCGAAGGCACACCTGCCTCAAAACTCGGCCTGCGCCCGGGCGACAAAATCGTCAAAATTGAAGGCCAGGATGTCTCCAGACTCAGTAATGCGGAATTCAATGCTCTGGTTCGTGGCAAGGCTGGTACCAAAGTTCGGCTGACCATTGCCCGTCTCGGTGTCGTCAATCCCATGGACTATGTTGTCGAGCGCGCCGTTGTCGAATTGCATCCGGTCAAATACTCGGGAATGCTGGATCAGTCTCTCGGCTACGTGCGAATCTCGAAATTCGCTGAAAAAGCCGGAGACGAGTTCCAAGCCGCCTTGCGGGATCTGAAAAGCCGGGGTTGCCAATCGCTCATCCTCGACTTGCGCTCAAATGGCGGCGGCCTAATGGATCAAGCAATCTCGGTCGTTAGTCAATTCATTCCCAGCGATAGGCTCGTCGTCTACACCAAGGGCCAATCGCTGTCGACCCAGCGTCGTTACCTCTCCACCGGTGACCCGATCTTCCCCGATGGCAGTCTCGTCGTATTGGTCGATAGCGGAACTGCATCGGCTGCCGAAATTGTCACCGGAGCAGTTCAGGACTGGGACCGCGGGGTCATTATGGGTACCGTAACCTACGGCAAAGGACTGGTTCAGAACGTTTTTGAATGGGAAAATTCCGACTACGCGCTGAAACTAACAACTTCCAAGTACTACATTCCGTCAGGACGCTCAATTCAGAAACCCGAACGATCACATAAGAACGGTTATTCTGGCAAGGAGCTCGCCAGCACAAATAGCAGTGATCAAAAAGACTTCAAGACCAGTAACGGCCGCCTGGTTTTTGGAGGCGGCGGCATAACTCCCGATTTACCTGTCTCGCGGAAAGGCCTTCTGCCTCTTGAACACAATCTCTCGCGAGAGAATCTCTTCTTTCAGTTTGCTATTGACTATACTTCAGAAATCAAATCCCTTACCCGTGATTTTGCCGTTACTGATGAGATGCTGCGCGATTTTCGCGCCTTTGCAAAATCCAGAGGTTTTGTCTACAAAAGTAGTTCGGAGGAGTTGCTGGCAAGTCTCGAATCAGCCGTGGCTGTCGAAGGCAAAGCAAAGGCGTTTACTGCGGAAATCGACGCCCTGCGCAAAGCAATCGAACGAGAAAAAGAGCAGGATTTTGATAGAGCGAGAGAATTCATTCGTTCGGCATTGCGGCGGGAGATTCTCTATATCAAGTTTGGCGACTCGGCAGTCTACGAAGAGATCATAACGAAAGAAGACCCCGCTGTTCGTCAAGCAATAGATCTGCTCAAAGACCGTGGCAAATATAACGCACTGCTGAAAGGTTAGACCGCAGCTGTACAAGAGCATCGCCAAGTACTACGATTTGCTCGGCTGGAGCGAATTTCACGACATCGCGCTTCCGCGCCTCAAGCCCCTGCTCATCAAACACCGGGTGAAAAACTATCTTGACCTCGCTTGCGGCACCGGATCACTCGCCTTTACGGTGGCGCGCATGGGAATCGATGTCGTCGGTCTCGACCGCTCGCGGGAAATGCTCGCGATGGCCGCCACTCGCCTGCGGCACTTCAAGGGCAGGAAGAAACCGGAGTTTATCAAACGTGACATGACGCGCTACAATCTGCACCGACAGTTTGATGCTGTCGGCTGCTTCTTTGATGCGGCCAATCACATTGTCGATCCCGCGCAGTTCGCCGAATTCATCCGGATGGCATCGTTGCATGTCAAACCGGGAGGATTCTTCATGTTCGACGTCAATACCGCAATCGGTCTTGGACGCTGGGATGCCGTTCTCTTTACCAAACAAGGTGAGCACGCGGTCCTGATGAAGGGCAAGTATGACCGCCGTGAGCGTCTCGCTGCAATAACAATACACGGCTATGTGCACTCATCCGGCGGTATTGACCGCTTCAAAGAGACATTCTACGAACGCGGGTATCCGCACCAAGAGATCGTCGCCTTGCTGCGCAAAAACGGATTCGCAAAGATCACTGCGACACCACAAAAAACCGAACATACATTGAAGACAGCCTTGCGGGTGTTTTACCTCGCCTACAAGTCCTGACCGGAGGCAGACTCGGCTATGAAGAATTTTACAGAGCAGGAACTGATACTTAGCAGCCAGGCCGCGTTGGCGCACTCTTATTCGCCCTACTCCAGATTTAAGGTCGGCGCCGCGCTGGAGACAACACGTTTCATCTACGTCGGCACCAATATTGAAAACCGCTCCTACGGATTGACGATCTGCGCTGAGCGCGTAGCCGTCTTCTCTGCCGTGGCTAATCGCGACCGCAGTTTCCGCCGCCTGGCGCTCTCCTCGAACACCAGGCACTTCATTACCCCCTGTGGAGCCTGTCTCCAGGTTCTGTCGGAGTTCGCCGAAGACCTGTCGATTCTCTTGGTTAATTGTGAAGGCAAGGTCAAAAAGACAACGCTCAAGAAGCTCTACCCAACCCCGTTTGTCCTAAAAAAGTGATACCATTCCGTCAATAAACGCATAGCTTTCGTCAAGGGTGGCTAATGAGGTGACCAATGTCCGAGCGCGACAATAACCGCGATTTCCGTAACCGTGTTCGCAGCGACATCGACCTCGCCAGTTATGTCGATGCGGCCGTTCTCAAGACCGAGTCTTCCGTCAGCGACATCGAAAAACTGTGCGCCGAAGCAATTGAATATCATTACAAAGCAATTTTCGTCAATCCTGGTTTTACCGCCATGTGCGCGCGGCTGTTGAAGGGATCTGGAGTGAGGCTCGGTTCTGTTGCCGGCTTCCCCTTGGGAGCAACGACGACGGAGGTCAAGATATTCGAAGGCCAGGAAGGCGAAAATCATGGCGCCGTAGAAATCGACATGGTCGCCAATGTCGGCGCTATCAAGTCGGGAGACTGGGCACTTTATGAAAAAGACATCACCGGCGTTCGCAATGCACTCTCCCGCCAAACAACGTTGAAAGTGATCCTCGAATGTACACTGCTCTCTCACGAGGAGAAAATCACTGCGGCCACTATCGCTGCAGACTGCGGTGTCGACTTCGTAAAAACCTCGACCGGCATGTTCGGCCAGGCTACTGTTGCAGACGTCGCCTTGCTTTTCGAGACGGTGGGAAACCGCATCGCTGTCAAAGCCTCCGGTGGCATTCGTACTTTACCGCAGGCCCTGGCGATGATCGAGGCCGGTGCATCGCGCATCGGCACTTCGTCCGGCGTGGCAATTATCAATGAACTTCGCAACCGCTCATGAAATCCATCTATGAGATAATCGCGGCCAAACGCGATGGCCGCGAACTTGCCCCCGACGAAATTAGTTTTGTGGTAAATCAGTACACGGCAGAGAAAATCGCCGATTACCAGATGTCCTCATTTCTTATGGCGTCATTTATCAACGGCTTGAGCTCGGCGGAAACGTCGGCGCTCACTCAAGTCATGCTCTCGTCCGGCCGGACCGTGCAAGTGAAGGGTTTGGATCGACCCCTAATTGACAAACATTCAACGGGCGGCGTCGGAGACAAGCTGTCCCTGACACTCTCGCCCCTGCTGGCTCAATGCGGAATTGCTGTCGGCATGTTTTCCGGGCGCGGGCTTGGACACACCGGTGGCACCCTTGACAAACTGGAGGCCATTCCGGGAGTACAGGTTTTTCACACTTCCGCAAACTTCGCGAAACTGCTCAAGACTCATCATTGGGCTATTACTGGCCAGACGGCGCAGATTGCCCCTGCCGACAAGAAGATCTATGCCCTGCGTGACGCGAGCGGCACCGTGGAATCGATTCCGCTGATTGTCGCGAGCATCATGTCCAAGAAATTGGCGCTCAAGTCGGATGGCATCGTATTTGACGTCAAATGCGGCTCCGGCGCCTTCATGAAGTCAAGCCGTGATGCGCAGAAACTGGCAATGGCGTTGCTTGACGTCTCTCGTTCGCACAAACTCCCGGCTCGCGCTCTGATTACAAGTATGAACCAATCAACCGGCCGAATGATCGGCAATTATCTGGAGATTATGGAGACGATTGAAGTCCTCCGCGGCTCCGGCCCGGCAGACACAATTGAGTTGACTCTGGAACTGGGGGCCTCAATGCTGGCAGTCTCTGGCGTCGAGACTTCCCGCTCGGCGGCGATGCGCTCGATGAAGACTGCTCTGCAGTCCGGCTCCGCCTACGAATCCTGGTGCCGATACATCGCGGCTTGTGGCGGCAACATCAAAATCTTCGAACACCCTGAACGAATGATGAAGCCGGCGCATAAGGCAATTGTGAAATCACCGCAATCTGGTTATATTAGCGCAGTCGATACCGGCAAGCTCGGCTTTCTCGCAGGGCGAATTGGTGCCGGACGTCAAGTTGTCAGCGACCACATCGACCATCTGGCCGGAATTGAGCTGCACGCCAAGATTGGAGCCAGAGTCACAGCCGGCGAGCCAATTGCAGTAGGCTATGCACGGCAAGGCTCTAAGCTGGCAGGCTTCGGTCCCAGACTCCTGGAATGCCTTGCCTTCAGCGAAGAATGCCCGGGCCGGGAACAAGTGGTATTGAAGCGGCTATGATATGGAAAAGAAAGGCAATCAGCGTCCGTTCCTCGGTGTGATGTTTAAGTGCTGCAAAGTCTATAGCCGCATTTACATCAATAAGCAACAGACCGCATTTGTCGGTTGGTGCCCGAAGTGCGCCCGGCAGATGCGTGTCAACATTTCGCCAGACGGAAGTAACTCGCAATTTTTTGAAATCACATGAAAAGATATAGAGCAAAAATCGTCATCGTCCCTCTCGGCGATGTCGACTACTTTCAGATCAATAAGCTGTCCACCGCGCTCTCCAGTCGCTTCGGGCACAGCGTTGATATACTTCAGGGAATCAAAGTTCCCAACGAGGCGTTTGATGTCATCAAAGGCCAGTACTTCTCGACTATGATTCTTCAGAAGCTCGAACTTCTCAAAGCCAGCGAGAAAGAAAAGATACTCGGCATCGTCGAGGACGACATTTACAGCACCCGGCACCATTCCCTGGTGAGCGATGCTGACTCGGTCGGCGGAACAGCTCTGGTATCGTTGTTTCAGCTGAAGCAGCAGTTCTACGGCCTGCCCGATGACGAGAAGATGATCTATCAGCGCCTCGTCAAAGAAGCGACCCGCGTTGTCGGCGCACTCTTCTCGATTCCCTATTGCCGCAATCCCAAGTGCGTCATGTACAATTCGAGCGAGATGTTTGACATCGACCAAAAGACCGAGAAGTTCTGTGACATCTGTAAGCGCACCTACATGAAAGTGATGTAGCATGCTGACAGTAACTCAAGTGCTTGACCAGTTGCGCAATGACCGGTCTTCATGGAAAACGTCACGCGCTGGCACATACAACCGCCGCGCGATGCCCAATATGTCGATTTCCCGGAGGCTGTCCCCCAGATCCTCAAGGATACATTCGTCAAACGCAGGATTCACCGGCTCTATACGCATCAAGCTGAAGTCTTCAACCATGTCATGCAGGGCAGGAACGTCACCGTCGTTACACCGACCGCTTCTGGCAAGACGCTCTGCTACAACTTGCCGGTTCTGTCGCGCATGATTTCCGAACCCGAAGCCCGCGCGCTCTATCTCTTCCCGACCAAAGCCCTGTCACAGGACCAGATGGTCGAACTCCACGAAGTAATCAACGATCTTGGTTTGGATATCAATACCTACACTTTTGATGGCGACACTCCGGCAGAAACGCGGCGCAAAATTCGCAAAGCCGGCCATATTGTCGTCACCAATCCCGACATGCTGCACTCCGGCGTCCTTCCCCATCACACCAAGTGGATCAAGCTATTTGAAAATCTGAAATACATCGTCATCGATGAGGTCCACACCTATCGCGGCGTATTCGGCTCCCATCTTGCCAATGTCCTGCGCCGCCTGGAACGCATCTGCAAGTTCTATGGTTCCAAGCCTCAATTCATTTGTTGCTCCGCTACTATTCGCAACCCCAAAGAACTCGCGGAACAACTGACCCAACAACCGATGGAGTTGGTCGACTAATAACGGCGCACCATCCGGCGAAAAACACTTCGTCTTCTACAACCCGCCTGTAATCAATGAACAACTGGGCATCCGCAAATCGTCGCTTCTCGAAACGAGCCGCATCGCTAAGCGCTTCATCAACAACAAGGTCCAGAGCATCGTCTTCGTCCCGTATCGGCTGAATGTCGAACTGCTGCTGACCTATCTTCGCCGCGACAGTAGCGGCGCTCGAATCGAAGGCTATCGCGGCGGCTATCTCCCCAATGAACGCCGCGAGATCGAACAGGGACTGCGTTCGGGAGCCATCACCGCTGTCGTCTCGACCAATGCGCTGGAATTGGGTATCGATATCGGTTCACTCGACGTATCCATCATCTGCGGCTACCCCGGCACCATCGCCTCGACGCGGCAGCAAGCTGGACGCGCCGGACGCAAGAATACGCGTCAGCCTCTCGATCATGGTCGCCTCGAGTTCAGCAATCAACCAGTATGTCGTTTCTCACCCCGAGTACTTTTTTGAGTCACCTGCCGAAATGGGCGTCATCGACCCGAACAATTTCGTCATCCTGACTTCTCACTTGAAGTGTGCGGCTTTTGAACTGCCCTTCCACAAAGACGAGAGTCATGGGCGTGGACACAACCGCCGAGATCCTGGAATACCTTCAGAGCCGCGGTGTCCTGCGCTTTTCCGGCGACCGCTGGCACTGGTCTTCGGAAATCTATCCCGCTTCCGAGGTGTCCCTGCGTTCGGCATCTCCCGATAACTTTGTGATCCTGAATACATCCGACGGCAATCGCGTGATCGGTGAGGTTGATTACTTCTCTGCACCGATGCTCCTCCACCCGGAGGCCATCTACATTCATCTCGGCAATCAGTACCAGGTGCAGGAATTAGACTGGGAAGGCAAAAAAGCCTATGTCAAGGAAGACAAAGTCGACTACTACACCGATGCCGAAACCAAAGCCGACCTGAAGGTATTGGAAATCAATCAGGACTCCGGTCCCATAAGTTGGGGCGAAGTCTCGATCACCAACGTCACGGTCCTCTTCAAGAAGATCAAGTTCGAGACGCATGAAAATGTCGGGTCGGGCAAACTGGCCATGCCGGAAATCGAGATGCACACCACCTCCTTCTGGCAAGAATTCCATGAGGATGTCGGCGAGGAACTCGGCTTCGGACGCGCCAACCTTGGCGCCGGCCTGCGCGGAATGGCCAATGTCCTGCAGATTGTCGCGCCGATTTACTTGATGTGCGACCCGCGCGATTTGCGCGCCGTCTCGCAGGTGAAATCCGCTTTCACCGAGAAACCAACAATATACATTTATGAGTCTGTCCCCGGTGGCGTGGGCTATGCCCAGAAGCTCTTCCGCGTCGCTCCCGAGATCTTCGCTGCTGCCAAACAGCTTGTCCGCGATTGCGACTGCGAATTCGGCTGCCCGTCGTGTGTCGGTCCCGAAATCGAGGTCGGCAAATCCGGCAAGAACAATGTCTTGAGTCTTCTCGAATACTCGTTGCAGCAACTAGCAGTTGGTGTAGCTTAGTCAATCTATCGATGCACTTTTGTATCTGAGTCAGCAAAGACAATCAGGAGGATCAGATGACAAGTAAACTACGGCTCGCAACATTTTCAGTTCTCATCCTGCTCTTCACCGCCGCCGCCCAAGCCGAACTCAAACCCGCCACTCACTCCGGGTTTTACATTGGCTTTGGCCTTGGTTGGGGCAGCCTCAAAGTTGAATTGGATGACGACAACGAGGATGTCTCTTTCATCTCCGATGCCGAAGGCGGCGGTTCCGGCAACTTCCGTATCGGCGGTGCGCTAAGCAACAAACTCTTGCTCGGTGTTGAAGCCAACTCGTGGGTTAGGAAGTACGAAGTTACCTCGGGCAATGAGACATTTGACGCCGAAGTTACCGTCAGCAACGTGGCCATCACGCTCACCTATTATCCTGCCGAGCAGTTCTTCATCAAAGGCGGCCCGGCCTTTGCCACATCAGAACTGAAATTCGATATTCCCGGAACGATCTTCTCGGGAAAGGCTGAAGACGAAGGCGCTGGCTTGATGCTCGGTGCGGGCGGCGAATTCCGGCTGACTCGCAAATTTGCCCTTGTGCCGTCAGCCCAGTGGATGTACCAGAAGTTTGATGACTACAAGATCAGCTTCTTCTCCGCGACCCTCGGAGTCGGTTGGTTCTGGTAAGCCGTCGCACGCCTGGCAAACCAAAAGCAAAAGCGCCTCGTCTCACGACGGGGCGCTTTTTTGGTCTTCACTAAGCTGTGCTCAGCTAGTCTCTTGCTTCTTTCAAAACAAGTCGGGTTACTTCAACATCATCATCTTTTTCGTCGAGCTGAATTCATTGGCATTCAGCTTGTAGAAATAGACGCCTGATGCTACGGTTCGTCCGGTTGCATCAGAACCGTCCCAGGAGACAGTCTGCTGACCGGCGCGCATGTAATCGTCAACCAAAGTCTTCACCTGCTGACCGAGAACATTGTAAATCGTGAGACTTACTTTGGAATCTTTCGGCAGGGCGAAGGAAATGTCGGTTGTCGGATTGAACGGGTTCGGGACGTTCTGCGACAAAGCAAACTCTGTCGGCAAAGCGGCATTCGGAGCGCGGGAGCTCAGTGATACACTGCCACCCGAGAATTCCGGCGCGAGGTCGCGCACATGCGGAACACCATCAACTACCTCGTTGTACACGAACATCAGTTCATGCGAAGGAATCTCAGACGTGAATGTGCCGATCTCCAGGGTCTGGAGATTGACGTCATCAAGCCTAAAATGCAGCACGGCGATGTTGTTAACACCGGAAGCTGACGGCTTCAGGAAAGCGTCATCCTTCGGAGCGTTAACCATATCGACGAGACCGATAGACACGCGATTATTCTGCGGGTCGAGATTGGCGATTTTCACGTCAAAATCGGCCACTGTCGTGTTCTCAAAGGAAACTGACAAAAGTGTCACGCCTTTGGAATACGTCAGCGGAATATCCATTGCCGCAAGAGCCTCATCGTGAGAAATCGAGACCGGAACCGTAAATTCCGATTCCGAAATGAACGATGCCTCACCGACACGGAAGGTGTCGCGATTGCCTAAATCCTTGGCCAGCACCGCCGGCACAACGAGCATTAAAAGAGCGATTGCTAAAGCGATATAACGCTTCATTCAGAATCACCCCCTCACAGGGATAGGGTTAAGGGTTGACTAGACATTACTCTCATATAAAAACACTCTGGCTTCAAATTATGACAAGTAACCAAAATCCAAGACAAATGCCCGGTATCTCTTTTTAAATGTTCGTAAGCTGCTATTTGCGATGCTGATAGTTGGGTTGGAGAGGTAACCCTACTATGTAAATCTACGGGCGAACCCGTTCTTTGTCAAGTTGTTTTATCCGAACCCCAACGCCTTCCTGGCGTCCTCGGACATTTTGTCCGGCGTCCAAAGCGGATCCCAGACAATGTTAACCACCGCATCGGTGACTCCATCAATTGCCATGACCTTGGAATGTATGTCGTCTTTGATCGACATCGCCATTCCGCAACCCGGAGCCGTCAAAGTAAAATCAACTTCTACCTTGTCGCCGTCAATCACTCGAACCTGGTAAACTAACCCCAAGTCCACAATGTTCACGGGAATCTCGGGGTCATAACACTCACGCAGTGCTTCGATAACAGTTTCTTCAGTAATCAGACGGTCTCCAAATATTGGTTTTGAACGACAGAGCACGATCAAGCGGTTCTCGTACATGATACGCAGACACAGGCAATTTGCTCAATGACGAATCCGATGCTTCCGCCCGATCTGCACGAACTCTTCAACTTGGACCAAGTTGCTTCCTGACTCTATTACAAAGTCTGATCCAATCAAGTTCCCGTCGTTGAAAAAAAATCATCGATGGAGAGTCGCAGGCTAAGGCAGTTGCTAACTTGCACCAAGACACCGCCCGCGCGTTCAAGGAGAACTCTCAATTCTTCAGGGGCCAACCTTTTCGAAAACGCCGCAATGGTAACTCGCCTAAGAACCTCCCCGCCTCATACTTGTTATTCCCACGCATATCGAACCGCGTCAGGGTTAGTAACTCGTTGCCGGCTATGGGATAGTCGACAAAGCCAAATTGCGTGGTAAATCCGAGTTTGTAACCAACTTCATCGGCCAGCTGGGTCACATGCTCGTCAAAAGCCCCGGCCGGATAACATATCGCCGACACCTGGCCGCCCAACTCTCTTCTCCAACAGAGACTTACTATTGGCGAGTTCGGCCCTTATGCTGTCCAACTCCAATCGCGCCAGTTTGCGATGCGAGGCTGAATGCGACTCAACCGAGATCCCGGCACTTCGGACCTGTCGAAGCTGCGACCAGGACATGGTAGCTATGCCCAGTTCATAATCGGCGCCGCCAATACTCTCGAGCTGATCTACGAATCGGTCAATCTCGTCTTCTTTCATTCGATCAAGGGCAATGTTAAAACGCCAGCAGGCGGTTGCCAAATCCTCACGTTTCCGACAATCGAGGCCGTCCAGCCAATGGCGTTTGTCTTCAGGAAACTGTCGCGCCAAAGCTTGTACCTGCGGCCAAGTTTTTTCGTTGAGTCGATGAAACGCATTGGAAACGCGCAAATGCCAGAATCGCTTCTTCGTGTCGATAAAATCGGTCGGCGCAAATACGACGCCGCTGCACCCATGCCTGATCATCACCGGCAACGCCTGGGTAGTGAACTCCGAATCGGCGTCATCAAACGTGATCAGCGCCGAGTTACGCCGCAGTGCCCGCTTAGCGTGCACGACCTCGATGAATTCGTCCAGCGTGATCGTTTCATAGAATTTCTTGATCTGGGTGATCTGCACATCAAACAACCATTGTGGTGTCCCCTTGTCGTATGTCACGAGGTGGACGCCACTCGACTTCTCATCCGTGATCCGATGAAACGTGAAGACCGCCAGTAGCGGTTTTTTCCCCGAGAGCTTTCTGAGCGCATAAATAGCGGGCCAGATTCCCAGGTAATAGGCAACAGTGACGTAGATTCGCGACCAGAACCGTCGAAACGGTGAAGGCATTTTTATAATCGGTGGCTTTAGAATCTTGATCTCCTGCCAGGCTCACTCAGTCCGTCGTGAGCCAGCATCAAGGCATGTCAAAGGCGTGATCTTGCATCTCTCGATTATATGCCCCAGCGTGGGTGAAAGTCAATGCATTTGCGAAGCTCGATCCGGTGAGTGCCCACGCGCCGGATTTGACGACCGAAGCGAACACGGGCGTCAAGAATCAAGGAGGAATCGAATGAAAAGTGAAGAATGCAACAAAATCAACTACCCGGAAGTACGCTGGCTGAAAACCTTACTATACAAACCTTGACAAAAGTCCCATATCTCATTTCATATAGCCTGAGACCACATTAGGAGGACGCCGAATATGGAACACCAGCCAACCTACACGCCGTACATTGCTCCGAAACAATCGATGACGGAAATGACCGTCCGCGGAATTGTCCTCGGATCGGTACTGGGGATATTATTCGCAGCGTCATCGGTTTACTTGGGACTCAAGGTCGGGCTGACCGTGTCGGCATCGATCCCGATCGCGGTACTATCGGTAACGATTTTCCGGGCTTTCGGCAAGGCGACAATACTCGAGAACAACATGGTGCAGACAGTGGGTTCTGCCGGCGAGTCGATTGCTGCCGGCGTGGCTTTCACTTTGCCGTCGTTGCTCCTCATGGGGCAGGACTTGGAGTTGTTCCGCATCCTGCTGGTCGCGCTGCTTGGTGGCACGCTCGGCGTACTCATGATGATCCCACTGCGCCATGGATTGATAGTGGAAGAACACGGCAAGATCACCTATCCAGAGGGAACTGCGTGCGCGGAAGTCTTGATCGCCGGCGACAAGGGTGGGACGTCGGCAAAGACTGTCTTCATGGGAGGCGGCATCGGGTTTGTATTCGGGTTCCTGAACCTGATCGTGCGCTGGTGGAAAGAGACTTCCGATTGGACAATCAGCTTCTTTAAAGGGGCATCAGTTTCGGCAGAAGTCGCACCGACAATGCTCGGCGTCGGATATATCATCGGGATCAAAACCGCGTCCAATATGATGGCGGGCGGCTGCCTGGCGTTCATTGTCATCATTCCGTTGATCAAGGCATTCGGCGAAGGGTTGACCGGCGCCGTATTTCCTGAATCGACTACGCTTGTCAAGGATATGAGTCCGGGTGCCATTAGAAACGCCTATGTGCTGTACATCGGAGCGGGAGCGGTGGCAACTGGTGGCATCATTAGCCTGGTCCGTTCGATTCCTTCGATCATCGGTGCGTTCAAGCGCGGTCTGGGAGCTCTGGGGTCAAGACAACGGGCGGCACAATCGACGATCCTCCGCACCGAACGCGACATTCCGATGCCCTACGTCCTTGGTGGCTGCATAATTTTGGTCGCGGCGATATGGGCGGCTCCGATACTAAACATCAAGTTTATTCCCTCAACATTGATTGTTGTTTTTGGCTTCTTCTTTGTGACCGTCTCAAGTCGAATTACCGGTGAAATTGGTTCATCATCGAACCCCATCTCGGGCATGACTGTGGCCACGCTGCTCATCACGTGTCTGCTCTTCCTGGCGGTAGACTGGACAACGATCGACTACCGCGTCATGGCCTTGACCACTGCCGCTATAGTCTGCGTGGCTGCTTCTAATGGCGGAACCATTTCGCAAGACCTGAAGACCGGCTTTCTGCTCGGCGCGACGCCGTCGCGGCAGCAGATCGGTATTATCATCGGTGTCGTTACGAGTTCGTTGGCCATCGGCTGGACACTGTTGTCGTTGAATCAAGCGATGACGACATACTCGGCACGAAACTACCCTCAGTTCACGGCAACAATCCCTGCGGATGCCAGGCACGTCGAATATGATGGCAAGACCTTCAGACAAATCTCGATTTCGGAGTTGACCGATAGTGTCCCGACCGGACGTTACCTGGTAAATAATGAAGGCAGGATCGTGTACTTGATCGATCCTGGAGTCTGCGGATCAGATCTCTGGCGGGCGGAGCGTGTAACTGATACCCCGTATCGCAGCTTCCAGAGTGGGATCCTGCCCGACACCGCTGCGACCTTCCTGACAGCGGACGGACCGCAGAAGATTCTGACACTGGATGAAGAGCGAACGGGGGTTCCGGCAGGCACGTACCTGGTCGACTCAACTGGGGCTCTGTCGCATCGTCTGGTACCAATTACAAAATATGATGCTCCCAAAGCGCGTCTGTTTAGTCTGATTATCGACGGTATCTTGACACACAAGTTGCCGTGGGCACTGGTACTCATTGGAATTGCACTCGCACTAATCATGGAGTTGGTCGGTGTCTCGGCGCTGCCTTTTGCTGTGGGGCTTTACCTGCCGATTTCGACCTCGACACCGATCTTTATTGGAGGGATTGTTCGCTGGCTGGCCGATCGCAAGAACAAGAGTGCTGGCGGCACCGAAGCTGAATTCTCGCCGGGCGTGCTATTGGCGAGCGGGTTGATTGCCGGCGGAGCGATTGCCGGGTTAACGCAAGCGATCTTCTACATACTTGGATGGAATACGATATTCGATAAATCGCACTGGCTTGGAACCTGGGCCGAAAGTGACTTGTGGGCGCTCGTACCGTTTGCGGCTTTGGTTGCTTATCTCTTCTATGTCGCTGTCAAGAATCGTAACGGCGGGACTGAAGCAAACTGAAGTGCGCGATAAGGGCGTCAAGACTGCGCGCAAGCATGCCTAGACAAAGCGCGAGATAAACATTCCAATGCCGGCTCAAACGAAGCCATCAACACAACGCTCCAAAAGCGGCAAATGGTTGCTGACCATCTTTGCCGCTGCGCTCTTGGTGCGCGTCGTAAATCTGATCTTCCTTTCACAAAATGACCCCGCGTTTTACTACCCTCAAGTCGACTCGCTCTGGCACCATCTATGGGCGCTGGACATCTTGAATAAGAGCTTCTGGGGCACGGAAGTCTTCTTCCGCGGCCCCCTTTATCCTTATTTCCTTGCATTACTATACGCGGTCTCCGGAACCAGCATCTTTTTCGCCAAAGTTATTCAAGCCGCTGGCGGTGCCGTAATCTGCGTGTTGATCTATCAGATCGGGAAATTCGCATTTTCAGAGAACGCCGCTCGCCTCTCGTCACTGCTGGCGGTTTTCTACGGCCCGCTGATTTACTATGAATCCGAACTCCTCCTCGAATGGTTGGCAATCCTTCTGGCTCTGGCCATGTTGTTGGTCTTGCTCCGCTCCCGGGGAACCGTCTCACGGCGAGCTGCAGCCGTTGCCGGGCTCTTGGGCGGCCTATCTGCGATTACGCGCCCTAACATCATCATTGTCTTCCCGCTCATCGCCTTGTGGATTGCGCTCGCCGACAGGTCGAAGACAGAGACACGAAATCGGGCCATTAATGCCATTGCATTCACGCTCGGAGTCGTGATCTGTGTGCTACCGGTGACAATACGCAACTATGTAGTCGCCGATGACTTTGTCCTGATCTCATCGCAGGGTGGCGTAAACCTCCATTTGGCCAACAACCCGGAAGCCGACGGCTTGACTATGATCATGCCGGAGATCAATCTCGATCTCTCCGTACCTTGGTCGAAATTCGTCGATACGACTACCACCTACGCCGAGTCAAACCTCGGACGCGCATTGAAGGCATCTGAAGTGTCCGATTTCTGGAGCGACCGCGCGTGGAACTATATCAAGGAAAACCCCGGCGGGTTCTTGTCGTTAACCGGAAAACGCCTCGTCTATTTGTTCTCCGGATTCGAAAACCCTGACCAGGCAGATCTGTACCGATTCAGCGCCAACTCCCCCGTTCTTGCAGCTACTGTCTTCAACAAGATAGTCAAATTCCCCTTTGGACTTGTCGCGCCACTCGCCCTGATCGGCCTGGTGTTGGCCTGGAGGGAACGTCAGCGAGTATCGATTCTGTACCTGTTCCTACTCGGTTACATCCCGACCATCATGCTTTTTCTTGTTACTTCACGGCACCGACTTGCGGTCGTCGTCATCTTACTGCTGTTTGCCGGTTATTCCATCGAACGAATCTGGCATACCTGGCGTGACAGAAGGACTGCGTCGCTTGCCAGTGTTGGATTGACCTTTGTTCTACTGGCAGTCCTCCTCAATCATAATTGGTTTGACCTCGGTTATGATAACCCCGCACAGTTTCATTATCAGCGCGGTCTGGTGTTAGAGAAGCAGGGTGATATCAATGCCGCAATCGCCGAGTATCGTGAAGCTACCAAGTATCAGATGCTCCCCGAAGCGCTCAACAATCTTGGTTACGCCCTGTTGAAAACCGGCGACTATGGCGGTTCCTATGGAACTCTGCATCAGGCGATCCGCTCAAGACCGAACTACGCCGATGCCATCACCAATCTGGGGCTGCTCTTCCTGAACCGCAACGAACTTGACAGCGCTGATGTCTATCTGAATGCGGCTCTCCGCACCGATCCGAATTTACCGCAAATCTACTTGAACTTGAGTGAACTGCGGCAGCGGCGCGGCAAGACCGCCGAAGCCGAGTCGTTCCTGCGAGCCGGCCTCCTCGTCGCCCCCGGTTTTGCACCTCTCTACAATTCGTTGGCTAACCTCTGCCTCAAACAGAACCGTACTCCTGAAGCTCGTACGCTGCTCGAACAGGCTCTGGCAATTGACGACAATTACGCCGCTGGTCATGTTAACCTCGCTAATATCTTGTTTGCCGATCGCGACTTTGCTGGCGCCCGGAACCACTACCAGCGGGCAATCGCGGCCAACCCCGCGTTGAAGCCGGCGCATATGAACCTTGCGCTTTTGTTCCTGCAGATGAACCAACGGGACTCGGCCAGGTTAAGTCTTGAAACTGTTTTGAAAATCGATCCGGGTGATCAGCCGGCGCGGGAAGCGCTCGAGAAACTGCCGCAATAAGGTCAGTCAGTACTTCTTTCGGCGTTCAATTACGTAGTTGGAGCCGTTAAGCGACTTGATGTAGCTCTTGAGATCCGCCAGCATGTGCGACATCTCGCCAAGGTGGGTGAAGCTGTCGTTCGCGATCAGGACGGCAATGGAAATGGTCATCAGTCCATAGACTTCCTTCTCGCCGCGCCGATTGGTCGAGATGATCTGCCTGCGGTTGCGATCATCTTCATCATATCGCGCCGGAATAATGCGGTCAAAAATCTTGATGATATTCGAACAGACCGGATCGACCTGATGAGTCGGCAGCAGAAACATGAAATCATCACCGCCGATATGCCCGACAAAACTGCTGGGCGTCAAATCCGACACCACATCGCGAATGATATGAGCCACCATCCGCAAAGTGCGATCGCCGTAAACATAGCCGCGGTAATCGTTGTACGCTTTGAAGTTGTCGATGTCGAGATAGCATACCGCAAACTCTTCACGGGCTGCGAGGCGATTGTTGATTTCCTGTTCGATCAGGATTGGCCCCGGAAGCTGCGACGTCGGATTGACCCCGATATCCCGCTGCGTGCGGTCGCGAATCATCTTTACCCGCAGCTGAAAAAGCTCTCCATCCCAGTCTCCCCAGAGATAATCATCGGCCGCCGAAGCAAGTCCCAGCTTGATTTGCTCGCGGGTCGGATTCTTGTGGTAAATAATCGTAGGAGCCGTCGCCAACGCCATATGCGACTCAATTTGCCGCACAAGCTTGACCGCTTGTTCCAAGCTCTTCTCGACGCTGATCAATATGAAGTCAATCTGGTGGCGCATGGGTGATCTTGAAAAGATCATTCCATCTCCTGAAACTTGAAAATGATCGTGTCCTGCCATCCCGGGACGCCCAGAATCAGCGATGCCGCGCTGCCAACTCGTCAAAAAGCGCGATGCAGTTCTGGGCCGGACCTGATGTAAGCGCGGCTTCGGTGGTTGCACAAAGAGATTTTGCTTGTCAGCCGTCGTGGTCACGATTTTTCCTCTCGCGCGGATGAAACTCCAGATGCACAGACTTCAGGTACGACCGGTTTAACTGGGTGTAAATCTGCGTAGTACTAATATCGGCATGCCCGAGCATTTCCTGCACAGCGCGCAAGGAGGCGCCGCCATCGACCAAATGGCTGGCAAAACTATGGCGAAACGTATGCGGCGTAACGTGTTTTGTGATCCCGGCTTCCTTTACTCGCTTCTTGACAAGATTGAACATCCCCATGCTGGAGAACTTGCGGCCGAAGCGATTGAGGATCAGTACATCTTGCGAATTCTCTGTCGCTAACCCCGGACGTTCCTCCTCCAGGTAACGGCGGATATAGTGCACCGCTTCTTCACCAATTGGCACGATTCGCTCCTTGCCTCCCTTACCCGACACTCGCAAGTGCCCGACTTCGAGAAACAGATTGGCAGTGGTCAACCCGATCAATTCCGATAACCGCAAGCCCGAGCTGTAGAGAATCTCCAACGCCGCTCGATCGCGCAGCCCGTTGCGGGCATCCAACTTGACGGCGTTCAGTATCCGTTCGACCTCGTCGATCGACATCACAACTGGGAGGTTCCGATACAAACGCGGAGATTCAATATGCGCCGACGGATTGGAAGACAGAATTCGTTCGCGAACCAGAAACCGAAAGAACCCGCGCAGTGACGACAGGCGCCGCGCTATTGATGTAGCCGATAGTCCGATCCGGCCCACATGGCCGAGGTAGGTGATGATCGCGCCTTTGTTAAACTCATGCCACGACTTGATACCGAGGCTGCCGGCAAATTCGGCCAATTGGTCAAGATCGTGTCTGTATGAAATGATGCTGTTCGGTTTGAGATTCTGCTCAAGGGCAATGTGGTTCAGGAATAAATCGATCTCGTCCCGCATATCAAAACTCTTCGTTCATTAGTGCATACAACGCGCTGGGCTCAAGTCCATCTTCCAGCGCCATTGCCACAGTCGCAGCGGCAACACCGGCTGCACCCGAACTGATTAGAGTGACGGCCGCGGAGTTGAGCGTTGCCCCCGACGTGGTTACATCATCCACCAGCAAAACCTGCTTATTCTTTGACCAAAGCAGCGCCGTTCCTGGCGACGGCGAAAACGCCGCTGACATTCCGATACCGCCCTTCCACCGTCAACCCGATCTGGTCCTTGTTCGGTCTGGCTTGCAACAAGAGGTGCGGACGATAAGATAGTCCGAGAGTCGCCGCGATTTCTTCGGCAACGATCGCAGTTTGATCGAAACCGCGACTGCGTTCCTTCCGGTGATGCATCGGAACGGAACACACCAAATCAATCCCATTGATATGCGGCATTCCGACCAACTGCTCGCCAAGCATCCGCCCAAGCATTTTTCCGAGACCGATCTTGCTCTCGTACTTGTAAGCTTTGATTAAGTGTGAGAAATGATCGTCGTAGATTCCGAGCGAGTAAACCCACAAGAGTGGTGAAACGCGATGGCAGTTCGAACAATGCGAATTCGGGTCAGGAAGAAAACTGCGGCAGATCGCGCAGTGCGGTTGCGGCATGATTGCCAGAGTGGCGTGGCACGAAGCGCAAAGCCAAATATTCTCGCCTTCGCGCTCGAAGCTCCTGCGGCACACCTGACATACGGGGGGATAGACAAAATCAAGCAGATCACGAATGAGGTGCTTCGCCCTAAAATCGTGCGCAGTACTCAATGTCCTTACAAAGATTGAAGTTGCTTACGCAGCATTTCTGCCTGCGGGCCGTTCGGCGCCAGTTCCAGATACTTGCTCCACCACATTTTCGCACCGACCGTGTCCGCAACTCCCAGAGCGACAACTCCCATATTGAATGTGGCAATCAGGTGATTGGGCTCGAGGGCGAGCGCACGCTTGAAATGAAATACCGCTTCTTCGTCTTCACCGATGCCATGGTAGCAGGCGCCCAAATCCACCATGATGTCCGGATGCAGTGAATCGATCGCCAAAGCTCGTTCATACTGCTGAATTGCCATCGGGTATTGTCCGTTGTCCATAAATGAATTTCCGCTCTTGAACTACCTCATCAAAAGTGTTTCCGACCGGCGCAGTGGTCGATTGCAGCGATTGAGTCACCGGCGGCTGGTTGCCGACCGGTATCGTGCTCTTCTTGGCGGCGACGTATACGTTATAAGCGACAGCGACAACGATTACTACTCCGATGATCGCCGCATATTCCCACCGCCGGCGTTGAACTGCCTCCTTCTTCGGCCGGGACTGCTTGACGCGCATTACCGCCTCATAATTTGCCCCGCACTGCGGACAAAATTTGTGCTCCCCGCTGCGAGGGGCTGAACACCGCGGGCACTTATCCGTTGGAACTTGATTCATTACTCTCGCCTTGATCGGTTTCGCCGCCGAATACGCGATCGATCTTGATGACTCGCGGTATCTTCTTGCGAATCGCCGCGATCACGCGGTTCAAGTGGCTGATATTCTTGATTTCGATTACGAAGTGCCCTACGGCTATTGCTTCTTTCGACGACAACTCCGCCCCGCGCACTTCGGCATCGCTGTTTGCAACGACTTCCGTAATATCATACAAAATGTTCTTGCGATATTCAACAACAATCGCCAAACGCACCAGGAAACCCTGCCTCGCCGCCGACATCCCAGGACACTTCGACTTTGCGCTCCGGCTCCTGCGCGGCGATGATCGCGTTAACGCAATCGGAGCGATGAATCGAAAGACCGCGTCCGCGTGTTATGAATCCGACGATTCTCTCCCCCGGAACCGGCTGACAACAATTCGCGAAACGGAACATCATGTTCCCCATTCCCTCGACCCGGATACCTTTACCGCCGCGTGCCTTGTCGACGAACTTCTTGATGATCGACGGCTTTTCTTGTGTCGCTTCCTCCTGCGGATAAAGCTTGAACATCAAACTGCCAAGCGCCAGGTCACCCGAGCCAAGCTCGGCCAGCATCTGTTCCGAGGAAGTATAGGACAATGCCATGGCCGCATCGAGAGCTGTTCTTCCGAAGGGCTTTCAGGCTGCGTTTCTTGAGAGCGCGCTCGAACATCTCCTTGCCCAAAGCATAGGACTCGTCGAACCCCTTCTGCTTCATGTATTTTCTGATCTTCGCGCGCGCCGAAGTCGTCTTGCAGATCTTTAACCAGTCGCGCGAGGGCTCCGCGTGCGGCGAAGTCATCACTTCAACTTCGTCACCCGGATTTGAGCACCGTCTCGAAGGGCACCAGTCGCCCGTTTACTTTCGTTCCGATGCAGTGGGTACGCCGACATTGGTGTGGACGGCGAAGGCAAAATCAAGCGCGGTTGCACCCTATGGCAGGTGCTTCAGCTCGCCATCCGGCGTGAAGACATAGACCTCATCATGGAACAAGTCGATCTTGAGGTATTCCATGAACTCCTCCGGATTGGTCATGTCCTTCTGCCAGTCAAGAACTTCACGCAGCCACGAAAGCTGGCGATCCGACTCCGCCAGGACGTGCTTCCCTTCCTTGTATAGCCAGTGCGCCGCGATACCGAATTCGGCGACATAGTGCATGGAGGGGGTGCGAATCTGGATCTCGACCATCCGCCCGTTCGGACCTACAACCGTCGTGTGCAGAGATTGATACATGTTCTGTTTCGGCGTGGCGATATAATCATGGAATCGATCCGACTACCGGCGTCCACATGTTGTGGATCACGCCGAGCGCATGATAACAATCCTTGACCGTCGGTGTGACGACGCGTATGGCAATCAAGTCATATATTTCCTCGAATGGCTTCTGCCGTTTGACCATCTTGCGGTAAATTGAGTCGAAGTGCTTGGCCCGGCCGGTAATCTCGACCGGAACCCCGTCGTCGGTCAGGGCTTTGGTGAGCGTCTGGCAGATGTCCTGGATATATGTCTCACGTTCGGAGCGCGTCAGATCGATCCGTTCCATCAGGTAGCGATAGACGTCAGCCTTGATGTACTTCAGCGACAGATCCTCGAGTTCCCACTTGATCTTTGCCATTCCAAAACGGTGTGCCAAAGGAGCGTACACATCACGAGTCTCGGTTGCGATGACTATCTGCTTCTCATGCGGCAGGTACTCCAATGTCCGCATATTGTGCAATCGATCGGCCAGTTTGATCAATATCACCCTGATATCGTTCGCCATGGAAATCAGCATCTTGCGGAAATAATCGGCTTGATTTTCGGCGCGGCTCTTTATCTGGTAGGCGCCCAACTTGGTCACACCATCAACCAGCGCCGCAATCTCTGGCGAGAATTCGTGCGACAACTCGTTGACCCCGATGTTGCAGTCCTCTACGATGTCGTGTAACAGGCCCGCCGCGATCGTGTCGCCGTCAAGATGTTGCTCGGCGAGAATGAACGCGACATTCAGGCAATGCTCAATATAGGGTTCCCCGGACGCCCGCTTCTGGCCCTTGTGCGCCCAGTTCGAGAATTCGTAGGCCTTGCGCACGACCGGAATACTGATATTCGCATTCATCGATTCGACATGGATAATAAACTCGGCAAGGTTCATCATCCCGATCGGAAGCCGATAGCGCGTCAGGTTATCAGAGACATTTGGAAATACGAATCGTTCCACACTTACTCGCTGTTTACTCTTGATTTGGTATCGGCGGATAGCCGCGATATGATGAATTCCGCTACGGACCCAACCGGTATACTCGCCATCCGGTCTCTCATACTGCTCTTACTATCATCTACACTTGGCACAAACAGTTTGTTTGCACTTCCTCGCGGTCCCCACCGGACCGGGGATAACGTCGATTCCGGCGGATAAATACCGACCGCAAACGTGCCGACTGCACCTGCCATATGGATCGGGCCGGTACTGCCGCTGATGATTAGCTGCGCCCGCTTGATGATTCCCTTAAGTTGCGGCAGGTCGGTCCTTCCCGCCAGATTCACAATTCCCTCGCCCAATCTGCCAAAGTGGGCCGCAACGTCGTCCGATTCCAGCAAGGAGCCGGTAACAACTATTCTATGCCCTTTCGCGATAAGTCTGATCGCGAGCTCCGCGTACCGCTCAATCGGCCAGTTTGGCGCCGACCCATGGGAGAGCGGATGGATCAACACGAACGAATCCCTCTCGCTAATCCCGGATTGCGCCAAGAGTCGGTCGCTGCTCCTACTCTCGTCCGGCAGCACGGCAAGCAACGGCTCCATCCGCTTCAGCATGCCATACTCCTGCTCTATCAAATCGTAATTAAGGTCTAATTCGTGTTTGCCCGAGTCGCGCCGGCGCAGTTTGATGCGACGATTGAACAAAATGCTGTACGCCCTCCGACTCGTCCCAATCCGGATCGGAATCTTGGCAAGGTACATCGCCAGCGCCAGTGACAAACGCGGATAGAACAACACCGCTGCATCAAAATTCATCCGCTTCAGATCGCGCGCCAGCGCGTTAACCTCGTCCAGATTGTCCAGTGATCTTCCGGGGATGGCGACAACGTTGTCGAGATAATTTTCACCGGCCAAAAGCGGCGCCGTGTATTTTGCGGCCAAGAGAGTAATTTGCATATCCGGATGCGCTGTTTTTAGTGAGCGAGCGACCGGCAAGGTCAGGATCACGTCCCCGACGGCATCCGTCCTGCTCAAAAGGACTCGTTTCATGTTTTCCGTAATTCCCAGAGCTTGGCATACTTGCAGAACACGTGAAATGAAGAAAGCGACGCCAACATGAACCCCGGCAAACCGTCAAGAAATCCCCGCTTGAGGATGTACATCTTCACCCAAATTGCGAACGGCTTGACAATCAAGTAGTGCCAGTGAAATGATTTTCCGGCCTCGAGAAGCATTTTTGCCGACAAAGCCGTATAACGGTCCAGCTTCTTCAAGTAATGCGCAATGCTCGGATCCGTATAGTGCATTATGTGACCCGGCAGCGTCCCCACTTGCCCGTCGATCTCAACTTCTTCATGCACGGGGCTTGCCGTAAATCGGGCTTTATCGCGCCGGAACAGACGAAGGATGTAATCCGGATACCATCCCGAGTGTGTTATCCAACGGCCCAGAAATTGTGATTTGCGGTTCAGCAGCCAGCCGTCCTCACCGCCTTTGTCCACGGCTGCAATGATCGCTTGACGCAGCACTTCATCAACTTCTTCGTCGGCGTCTATCGACAGCACCCATTCTCCGGTGGCCTGTTCCAAGGCCAATTGTTTGGCCGCGCCAAAACCCGCGAATTTCGTCGAGATCGTCCGGCAGTCGAATTCCCGCGCAATGTCAAGCGTCTTATCGCCGGAGCCGGAGTCATTGACAATGATTTCGTCCGCGAATTTCACCGATTCAAGACAACGCCGGAGATTGCTCTCTTCGTTACATGTGATTATGATGACCGACAACTTTGCCACTATCGGGCCTGCTTCAGCATGAATTGAGCCGTTAAATCGGCAATGAACACTTCGACTGCCTCGGCGAGCTGGTCATAGGTGATGCCATCGACGCTCTTCCAGTCGGGAGATCTGACAATCCACACCCGCTTGGAATAAGGATACCAGCGCGAAAAATTAAAATCGTTGCCGTTGTACATCGCCAACAGCGGAATATTCAAATTGGCAGCTATGTGGCAAATCGATGTGTCGACCGAGACGATGGCCTGTAGATGGCCCATCAGCGCAATAAGCTCCATAATTGACACGCCGGAGGGCAGAAGCGTCACATTTTCGCCGCCGGCCTCGAGCGCCGTACGCGCTAAACGCTCCTCATTCGGCGCATATGAGATGAGAAACTGCAGCCGCGGATGCTTGCGCGACAACTCCCGTACCAGACGGACAAACTTGTCGAAACTTAACGTCCGGTCCAGCTTCCCGGCCGAGACATTGAGCATTATCAGCGCGTCATAGCGAGGGTCGCGGATCTGCTCCACTAACTGCCGGCCGCGTTCGCGCTGCTTGTCGCTCAATGCAACTCTGCTCTCCTCTACCCCGTCAGCCAGCCTGATCATCAGCGGCTCCAGCGTTGCGCGGAACATCTCCGTAATATGCAGCTTGCGGACATGATTCATCTTCTCGAGCGTGTAGTAGTCATAGTATTTCCGGAATGACTCTTTAGCGATCCCGATCCGATAGGCGCGGGGCGCACACATCATCGCAATCACCAGCGAGGTTACCGACGTTCCCGTCATGAGGTCAATCACAACATCATAATTGCATTTGCGAATCTCCCGCACTGTTTTGATGATCTCCCCGAGCGACTTGCGCCAGATGTGTACGCGCTCCACCGTCGCATCGTGCTCGATGATCCGGTGATTTACCGCGGATGCCAGCACACCAATATTGATGTCACGACGGTAGTGCTTGAGTGTGTGAATGGTCGGCAGCGTGACAACCATGTCCCCAATCTTGTCCTGCCGCAAGATCAACACGCCCTTGACGGTTTCCGGATCCAGCGGCTTGGCTCTTCTCCGGCTCGGGCCGGCCAGCAGTTTGAGAAAGAGCCAGATGAACAGCCACTTGAACTGGATTTCAATCTCTTTTAGGAAGCGCGCCAGGCGCGGCGCTTTGCGCTCCAGCTTCTGTTGCATGATTCCTCTCAAATTGCAGATCGTAAAGGTGTCGGTATACTCCGTTCAGCCGGAGTAATTCCTCGTGGCGTCCGCGTTCGACAATGTAGCCGTCCTGCATGACCAGTATCAGATCGGCATGAAGAATCGTCGACAGGCGGTGGGCTATGACAATGGCCGTGCGGCCGTTCATCAGGTGATCAATCGCCTCCTGCACCAGCCGTTCCGAATGGGTATCCAGCGCCGATGTCGCTTCGTCGAAGATCAGAATCTCCGGATCCTTCATCAGCGCCCTGGCAATCGCCAGCCGCTGCCGCTCGCCGCCCGACACCATCATGCCGCGATTGCCGATGATTGTGTCAAAACCATTGGGCATTTCCATGACAAAGTCATATGCATTGGCAGCCTTCGCTGCCTGCAATAAACGCGCCTCATCAATACTCGCAGCCGGGTACGCGATGTTGTTCTTGACGCTGTCATTGAAGAGAATCGTCTCCTGCGTAACGATACCCAGCAGGCCCCGCAGCGACGTAAATGAGATCTCGGCCAGCTTGTGCCCGTCCACCGCAATCGAACCCTTGTTCGGGTCATGAAAACGGCACAACAGGTCAACCAGCGTTGACTTACCGCTCCCGGACGCGCCCACCAGCGCGACAATTTGCCCTTTGGTAACCGTGAAGCTAATATCGTGCAGTACTGGCTCGCCGGAATCATATTCAAAACAGACTCCGTCGAAAACTATTTCGCGCTCAAACGACTTTATCTGCACCGGTTTGGCAGCCTCGACTACTTTCGGCTCCGTGTCAAGTAATTCGAATATCCGTTGTGCCGCCGCCAACCCTTCATTGATCTTGACATGAACACTCGAAACTGACTTCGCCGGTGCGATGATCGAGAACATCGCCAGCACATAAAGCATCAGGTCATTCGCTTGCAGGAGCCCTTGGGCAAACACTTCGCGCCCGCCCCACCAAAGAACAATCACTACGGCTGCCACGCCAAGCAGCTCATTGATCGGCCCCGATACCAGCCGCACACGGCTGATCTTCAGCATCGTCCGGAAGTAATACTGCGTTCGCTCCTTGAATCTGCTGATCTCCCGGTGTTCCGCGGCATAAGCCCGCACAATGCGATTGGCATTGATCGTCTCCTCCAGCGTGCTGGAAACATCGGCAATCGCCTCCTGTGCCCGCCTGCTATACCGGCGAATCAGCTTGCCCACCTGAAAGATCGACATGAAAATCAGCGTCAACACCACAATTGTCACCAGCGTCAATTTCCAGCTAACCGCAACCATGATGCTCAAGAACACCAAGATCTGCAGCGGATCGCGAAAGAGGTTGTTGATCGTGTTGTTCAGTGTCTCATGAATCTTCGAAACATCATTGATTGTTACCGACATGAGATTGCCGGTGCGGCTGCGGTGGAAATAAGATAGGGACAATTTCTGCAGATGCTCGTAAATCTGGTCGCGAAAACGCTTGGTTATCCCCTGCTCCACGTATGCAGTGAAGAATCCCTGGAGGAACAAGAACAGATTCTTGGCTAACGTAATGATCACCAGGGCAATACAGAGATTGCGCAAGTTGGCTTCATGATCATCACTCATCAGCAGTTCGGCCGTTACTCGATTTAGCTCCGCCCGCCACTCGTCAAAGATGCTTAAACTCGCTGTCGGATCAACCGCCGGCGCGGCCGCAAGACCCGAGCCGAAAAGCAGTCCCGGCAGTGCACTGGCCAAATAAACCAGCGCACCCGATGTCAGGCTGTACAGCAATATGCAGGCAAGCGAAATGGCTAAGTGCTTGCGGTACGGACGGAAATATGAATAGAGTCGGCGGATCATCCGGTCATTATACTCAATTCTTGTCTAATAAAGCAAGTTAACGGGGATACGGGATAAAGTCAAATCAAGGGGGAGTTCACTGCGCCAGGTTTGTCAGAAGATCGGCCAGATCCTCTCTGGTCAGTTCAAACGCGGAATTGGGTATTTCCAGCGCAAATTTCTCGTTTGGTATGACTTGATTGAAGCTGCTGCTCTGGATCGAGATATTAGCTATAAATGACCGGTCGCGTGACTCCAGTTTGAAACTCTCCGCTTGCAGGTAAGGAAATTCCACCCGTGAACGCAACTTCGATTCAAAACGGAGTGCGTGTAAAGTGTCAACCATCTTGAACTGGAAATTCTTGCCGCCCTTCGTTAATTGCATTTGCCAACTGCTGTCTTGGCTGATCCTGTAGCTGCCGCGATAATATGACAACAGCAGGTCGATAATGTGTCGCGACTCTGCCAATGCTCCGGTTTCCAAATCACCAACCATGCCGCGATAGTAGCGTTTCTCGCGTGGAAAGTAACATTCGAATGTATCTCCACTGACTATGGCTTTCAGCACTGCCGATCCAAGAAATCCGCGGACGTAAAGCGACAACTGATCGTCTTGCCGGCTGAATATCTCGACCCGAAAATCATCCACCCTCCGGTCACGCTTCAGCTTGACCCGCAACAGAGCCGCATAAGTCGACAGCTCCTTCGAGTGTCGCGAAGAAATCTCACGGAATTGGTCCATCGGCGAAGCACCGCTCGACAGCGTACTACCTGCCGAACAGCCGACGATCGTCAACGCCAGCCCAACGATGAATGCCGAAACAATAATGCGATTCAAGTCTTATGCCAGTGGATAACCGGTGTAAAGCCACACCGCTGTTTTCACGAACGGACCAATGACCGTCCAAATCGGCGATATCGGAAGGATGAAGCCCATGAAAATGATGCCCAAAAGTACCATCGGTCCGTATCGCTCCAGGCTGATTGCAAAGTTCTCATACTGCGGCGGTAAGAGCGCAATCAGTACCTTGGAACCGTCCAGCGGTGGCAACGGAATCATATTGAAAAACGCGAGAGCGCAGTTGATGAAGATCATCATGTAGACCATCTTGATAGGCCAGCGCCGTATCCTGCTCGCCCATTCCGACATATGGCAAGCAGCCGGAACATGACCGCCGCTCCAGTCGCGAGAATGATGTTTGCAATCGGCCCGGCCAAACTAACCCACAGCATCCCCTGTCGCCAGTTGCGGAAGTTAGCCGGATTCACCGGAACCGGTTTCGCCCAGCCAAATCGGAACCCCGAAGCGACCATCATTACCAGTCCCATCAGGTCAATATGAACAATCGGATTCAGGCTCATCCGGCCGAGCATCCTTGCCGTCGGATCGCCCAATTTGTTGGCGGCCCAGGCATGCGCGAACTCATGTACGGTCAAAGAAAGAAATAATATCGGCAATCCTATGATTGCTTGCTGCCAGTCAATCAAAGTAGTTCCTCCATTTCGCTCTATATAATACGAACGACCACCCTTTCGTTCCCTATAAAAAATGACGGCCCACTCTTAAGTCGGCCGTCGATAATAACACTATGAGCGCGCTGATGTTAAGACCTATGCGTAGACACCCCGCAGTAGAATCACATCCACCACGCGCTTGATCCCGAGCATGAATGCCGCAACCCGCATATTGACCTTGTATTTCTCCGAAACCGCATATACATCGTTGAATGCAGCAACCATGGCAATTTCCAGTCGGCGATTGACTTCATCCTCGGTCCAGTAGTACCCGATTCGATTTTGCACCCACTCGAAGTATGAAACGGTCACGCCGCCGGCATTGCAGAGGATATCGGGAATAATGAACACGCCTTTCTTCTCCAGGATTCGATCGGCCTCCGGCATTGTCGGGCCATTGGCGCCTTCGGCGATGATGCGAGCTTTGACACTCCCGGCATTCTCACCCGTGATCAGATTCTCCAGCGCCGCCGGCACCAGAAGCTCAACATCAAGCGCCACGACTTCTTGGTTGCTGATCGGCGTTGTGCCGGGAAAACCAACGACCGAACCAGTCGTATTGGCATGCTCAATCAGTCGCGGAATATCAAGGCCGTTCTTGTTCATCACGCCGCCAAGAACATCCGTAACAGCTATAACCTTCACTCCCATCCCGTGAAGCAGTTCGGCGGCAATCGAACCGACATTGCCAAAACCCACAACCCCGGCCGTAGCCTTCTTGATGTCCAATCCGAGCGCCTTGTATGCCTCCCGCACTGTCAACATCAAACCTCGGCCCGTAGCCTCGCGACGGCCATGAGAGCCGCCGATCAAGAACGGTTTGCCGGTGACGACTGCGGCTTCCGTATGCCGAACGTGCATGGAATAGGTGTCCATGATCCATGCCATCGTTTGCTCGTTGGTGTTGATGTCTGGAGCCGGAACATCCGAATCCGGACCGAAGACATCAATCAAATCTGCCGTATAACGGCGTGTTAACCGCTCGAGTTCACCTCTCGACAGCTTCTTCGGGTCTACGGTGATGCCTCCCTTGCCGCCGCCGAACGGTATATTTACTACGGCGCATTTCCAGGTCATCCAGCTGGCCAGCGCCTGCACTTCATCGAGGGTAACATTGGGATGAAAGCGAATTCCACCTTTAGCTGGGCCGCGGACAATCGAATGCTGTACTCGATATCCAGTGAAAACTTGAAACGACCCATCATCCATATGGATCGGCAGCTTGACAATGATGCTTCTTCGTGGCTGTTTCATTATCTCTACGAGCGCCGGATCGATCTTTAGCAGCGCGGCAGCCGTGTCGATTTGATGAAGAACGTTCTCAAAGACGGAAAGCGGCACGTCTTTGGACTTGATCTGACCTTCCATTATTCCTCCTACTTGCGGGAGACAAAATTACTCTCATTATCATAAAATCGCCACAACAAATCTCGTCCCTGCCGGATCCCTACTCGCGGACTCGCATCAATCTTCGCCGGCACCTCGCCGTCGTCCAGCACGAAAAACGCCGGACCGGTCGCACTCGCGCCCGTATCGGAAACGTTTAGATCGAACGCCTTACATAATTTCCCCGGCCCCGAACACAATTGTCGCAAATCGTTCGTACCTCGACGCACCTTCATTCCTTCAATTCCTTCAAGTGGCTCCAGCGCCCGGATGAGAACTGCAGCCGGAATTCCTTTCTTTTCCGTGACGAAATTCAACATGTGGTACATGCCGTAGATGAAGTATACATAAAGATAACCGCCGTCACCGTACATCACGCTGTTACGACCGGTCTGACCAAATCGCGCATGACAGGCAGGATCGTTTTCGCCAATATACGCCTCAACTTCGACGATTCTGCCGGACATTCGTCCTGCGCGTTTCTGAACTACGAGAATTTTCCCAATGAGTGCTTGAGCAACGACGAGTGTCGGCTGCCGATAAAAATCACGCGGTAATTTAGACGCCATACCCTTCTTCAAGATCACAGGGGAGTATCTCTGGCACCAGTGCAACCGCCGATTCAAAATCCAATCCCAATTGATCCGGTGCGTGCGCATCTGATCCAAGACCGCTGACAAACACGTCGGCGCGCCGCGCCTCATTGAGTATGGCAATAGACGGATAGTACTCATTAACTCCGTGACGCATTCCCGAAGTGTTCACCTCCAAAGCAAGATCATTCGCCTTCATTTTCGTGAACAAGCCCGCAAGATACGGCTCATGAGCGGACCGCAATGTCTCGCCGTACACCGCGAGTCCGTAGCGCTTGTAGACGTCAAGATGAGCAATCACGTTGAACAACCCTGATTCGGCGATTTCCTCGGCCTTCTTGAAGTATTTCCCAATCCAGTCCCCGATCGGACGGCTTTGGAAAAATTGCGGTGCATAGGCCCGCTCCAGGATCGGCTCATCATCAATATCGTGAACCGACCCAATGACAAAGTCGAGATCAAATTCGCGGAGCTCTCTTACCAGCCGGTCGTAAAGACGAATGTCCCAACCGACCTCGAGACCGACCCGCACCTTTAGTCCCGCCGGAAAAAAGTGCTCACCAGCCTCTCGCAATTCTTCAATCATCCGTTTGACTGCATCCGGTCCTGCCGGAACCTTCTCTCCGCCCAGCATGAAGTATCCCATTCGATCCTTGCGGGAAGGCATTATCTCGTAATGATTTGTGAACGTAATCTCATAAAGCCCCATCTCGAAAGCCCTTTGGCAGAACTCATGAACCGTACCCTTGGCGTCCACCGAGTGATCGGTGTGAACATGGCTGTCACCTATTGGAAATCTCATCAATTCGGCCTCACAAACGGATTAAATCTCTTTTCAAACCCTACCGAGGTCGGCTCACCGTGCCCTGGATAAATTACCGTCTCGTCATCGAGAACGTAGATTTTCTTCAATATCGAACATTCTATCTCTTCGAACGAACCGCCCGGCAGATCCGTACGTCCGATACTGCCGTTAAACAGCAAGTCTCCGCCGAACACGATGTTCTTCCAGCGGAAGCAGACGCCGCCCGGCGTATGCCCGGGAGTGTGTACGATTTCAAGCTGCAGCTTCCCCACCGTTATCCGGTCGCCATCCTCCAGAATCTGGTCCGCTGCTGCGCACTTGACTCCCGCTCCGGTAAAGGCGCTAAGATTAACCATCGGATTGGTCAGCGCCTCTTCGTCGGCAACATGAATCAGGACCGGGCAATCATACTTCGCCCGCACTTCATTCAGTCCGCCAATATGATCGTAGTGGCCGTGAGTCAGCAATACCATCTTGATCTTGGCGCCAATTTGATCAGCGGTGGCTATAATCTGTGCCGCGTCGCCGCCCGGATCGATTATCACCGCCTCGCGCGTTTCCGCGCAGCCAAAGATATAGCAGTTCATTTGCAGTTCGCCAACGACGACTGTCTCAAGGAAGTAGTCTGCTTTGGTATCATTCATCGTGTGATGGCTATCTTCTATGGCTCAAGGATAGTTTCTCTGCGGTCGTCAGGGCCGTTCATATTCTCGAACTACCGTTGTCTGAATGCCGCCGCGATTGTTGAACCGCCCCTCAAGGCGCAGGCGTCGAGGGTGGATCGCTTGCACCAGGTCGTCTGTCACTTTATTGATCACGTTCTCGTGAAAAATCCCCTGATTGCGGTATGCCAGCAGATATTCCTTAAAACTCTTCAGCTCAATACAACTCTCCGCCGGCACGAAAGTCAGGATTAACGTGGCAAAATCGGGCAATCCCGTCTTGGGACACACACAACTGAACTCGGCTGTTTCCATCCTGATTTCATAATCACGGTCGCCATAGATGTTGCGAAAAGTCTCAATTTCGGGAGTCTTCCATTCGCGAATATGGTCCTGCCGGCCTTCATAGGATGACTCTGTCATGATTAAAGTATACGAAAAACTCTCAACAATTGCAACAGCGACTCGTTAAGGCTTTGTTTGACATGCCGTCGTATTTGTCTATATTCTTCGCAGTATGACAAAACCAAACATCAATCCAAACTCCGCCGTTGTCCTGCTCTCCGGCGGCATCGACTCAACAACGACGCTCGCGATGGCCAAGGCCAACGGCTATCAAGTGCGAACAATTTCCTTCGATTATCACCAGCGTCATTATCAGGAACTTGCCGCGGCTCGCCTGTTGGCTCAAAAATTCGGCGTCGAAGACCACCTTGTCTTCCCTATCGATCTCGGACCAATCGGCGGCTCCGCGCTGACTGCCAACATCAAGGTACCCAAGAATCGTCTCGAATCCGAAATGAGCACTCACATTCCCATCACCTACGTACCCGCACGCAATACTATCTTTCTCGCCATTGCTCTTGCCTGGGCGGAATCGCTTGGTGCTGGCTCAATCTTTATCGGCGCGAACGCCATCGATTACTCCGGCTACCCTGACTGTCGCCCGGACTTTATCGAGGCCTTTCAGAATATGGCCAATCTCGGCACCCGCTCGGGTATCGAAGGCGCCCGCATTATCGTCAACGCCCCGCTGATCCACATGACCAAGGCACAGATCATCCAGGAAGGTGTCCGGCTTGGCGTCGATTACTCACTGACCCTAAGTTGCTACGATCCCGATACGCAGGGCCGCGCCTGCGGCGAATGCGATAGCTGCCTGATTCGCCGTCGCGGTTTCGAGGATGCTCGCATAGCCGATCCGACGCGCTATACTCCAGCCTATCTTGAGATGAAAAACAAATGAGCTACAAACCGAAAATCGCCCCTTGGCCGACCGAATTCTCAGATAAAATTCCTGTCAGCGAGATGTTTCTCTCAATTCAGGGCGAAGGCCGCTTCGCCGGTACTCCTGCACTCTTCATAAGAATGAAATACTGCAATCTCGGCTGTGCCTGGTGCGACACCCGATTTACGTGGGATGAGGAGAAGATTGAAGAAGGCGCGCTGCTCACTATACCGGAAATTATCGAACGCACGCTCGCGATCATGTCGAAGTCTTCCAGCCCGAAGCATGAAACTCATATTGTCATAACTGGCGGTGAGCCGATGCTTCATCAAGACCGCATTCCTGCTATGATCGATGCCCTTATCAAATCCGGATTCGCGTTTTTCGAAATCGAGACCAACGGCATGTATGTGCCATCGCCGGCTATGATTTCTCGTATTAGCTGGTGGAACTGCTCACCGAAACTTTCCAACAGCGGCCTGTACACGATGAAAACTCGCGTGGCGGGCGCGCTGGCGACAATCATCGCGACCCACAAGTGCGACTTCAAATTTGTCATCCAGGCACCCAAAGATATCGACGAAATGGAAAAGATATTCATGCCACCAATACCGGCTGACCGAATCATGCTTATGCCCGAAGGCGTCACGGCTGAAGTCAAGAGCAGAATTATGCCCTGGCTCTCCGAAGAATGTATTCGTCGCGGCTACCGCTTCTCGCCCCGTCTCCACATCCTGACCTGGGGAAACGAGCGCTCCCGATGACAAAGTCAGTCCACTTTCAGTCATCCCCGCGAAAGCGGGGATCCAGCTTACTTCCCCTCTTATCGAAGATCCCGCTAGCGGGAAGAGGGGTGGATCGTGTCCGAGCCGCTGCGCAGGCGAGGACGCGAGACGGCGTGTGTTCTGTCCGCCCAGAGGCAATCCCATGATCGTCACCCTCACCCATCAGTTCAACTTCGATGCCTCTCACCGCCTCGACCATCTACCCCCTCATCATCCCTGCCACAACCTTCACGGACACGGCTACGTCGTCTTCGTCGAAGTCACCGGCGAGGTCGACCCTAAAACCGGATTTCTGATCGACTACCGCGAAATCTACGACGCCGTTAAGCCGCTCATCGACCAGCTCGATCATCACCATCTCAATGACACTCAGGGCCTCCCCATCGCCTCAACCGAATACATCGCCCGCTGGCTCTGGGAACGCATCAAGCCAAAACTTCCCATCCTAAGCAAAATCACGATCAGCGAAACCCCGCTCACTCGCTGCGAATACCGCGGCGAATAGCTTTCATTATCCAGCCCCTTGAATCTCGACCCCTAAGTACAGTTGCCTCTGCATTGGAGATTCTCGCTCGCCTTTGTGCCCCCTACAAAAACACAGGAGCGGGCTGTTCGACCCGCTCCTGTTGAACGATGTATTAGTGAAGTAGGATAAATTACTTCATCAACACCATTTTCTTGGTTTCGGTGAAGCTACCGGCGGTCAACTTATAGAAGTAGATACCGCTGGCGGTGTTCGCCGCATTCCAAGAAACGTCTACATGGCCTATGTTCGTTCCGTTATAGCTCTGAACCAGCTGACCATTTACGTTGTAAATGTCAAGCTTCCAGTCGGCAGAGACTGGCAGGTCGAATCCGATCTTGGTGAGCGGATTGAACGGGTTCGGGGTATTCTGAGACAGCGCAAATTCGGTCGGAAGCGCGGACTTCTCAACACGAACGTTCATGAGGTTACCGAAGTAATCGGCAACTTCAACACTGTTCAGTTCAGCTCCAGTGACAGTCAGAAGCTCATTCGTTCCATATGGAATCGCGTTGGACATGTTGTCCATACCGGCCCATACCAACACGTGAAGCTTGCCGTCTCTCTCGGCATAATCAACCTTCATCGAGGTGTTGCTCTTCACAGAGACAGCGCCTTCAATGTCATAGGTCAAATACATAGCGCCGATAGCATCGGAGCTGCTTGTCGAGAGGGTGCCGTTCAGGACCGCAACTTCAGTAGTCGCGGAGAAGGCAGCAAGTTTCGGGAACGGAAGAGCGTCACCGACGATAACTCTCAGCAGGTAAACCAGGTCACCAACTGAAAGCGGAGTACCGTCTTGGTTCGCGTCGGAAGCAGCAATCTGGGCTTCGCGGAATAGCGGATTCGGATCGAGGGCGGCCAGTCCATACAGGAAGTAGTTCGTGTACAGCACGGCGTCCGCGATTTCGTACGGAATTCCGTTAAGGTTCAGATCGCCAGCAGCGTCGATTGAGTCGGCGCAGACGACGTCGATACCGCCGTTGTAGAAATTCACAACGGTATCAGGATGGTACTTGGCAGCCAGGGAAACCATGCAGTTAACCGCCGGAATGATTCCCTGCCATCCGCCAACATTCTGGTCACCTGTGATTTCGCCACCAAGGTCATAAGCATAGACATGGTTCGCGATAAACAAGGTGTCACCAGTGATTGACGAGAAGGTATTGTCGCCGCAATCCATCCACCAGAACTGGATCGGAAGGTACTGGCATTCGTAGGTACGATCGTTGGTTACAAGGAACTTCAGGACGGCAAGATCAGTCTGCGGTCCACCCGGACCCGGCTTATTCTGGCCATAGCATGAAGGATGGTTCGCACCATTGTTCATGTCAGCCACAGCCACGAGGCGAAGGAGACCGGACGGGCAGGAACCCGAACAGTTACCCACAGCGCCATGGCGATAGGTGAAGTATTCAAACCCGCAAGAGGTCAGAATGTCACCCGGCACGGCACTAATGAACGACAACGCGCTCGCATCGTACTTGACTAACAAGTCATAACCGCCGAATCCTTCAGTGAAGTGATTCAGGCTGATCGATACGAATTCATAGTTACCCTGAAGGGTGTTGTGGGTCTTTTCGATCACAACGCCGAAGGTCGGGGCAACATGAATCGTGAAGTTACAAGACACGGTCTGGCAGCCGTCGGTAACGTTGATAACGACCTGATGGTCGCCAAGGTACGCATTGTTACCAAATTCAGTCGGCCAGCTCCAGACACCCGTAACCGGATTGACGGTAAATGCACCAGCAGTAACCGGGCCTGAGAAGCTGCTAAGCGAATAGGCCAACGGAAGCGGGCAGTTATCCGAATCAACAGCAGTCACATCACCGTCAGCCGTCCATCCCCAATAGATGAACAGTTCAGAACCCGGGGTCGGGCACTGGGTGAACGCCGGAGCATCGGTAATCAGCGAAACTTCAAATTGGCAGTTCGCGCTGGCGCCGTACTCGTCAGTGACCTTCACGGTGATCTCATAGAGACCGCAAACGCCGGCGACTGCCGGAGGATCCCAGAAGAAAGCACCGCTATTGTCGATTGAACCAGGACCGGAAACGATTGCCCAGGTCTCATCCGCACCAGAGGCGCAGTTGATATCTGGATCGGTCTTGTCAAAGTTGTATTGGACGACGGCACAGGCATTGAATACCAGTGCGCCCGTCGGGCAATTCGAAACTACCGGGGGTCTGTTGAAGACGCGATAGGTTCCGGCATTGCTCGTCAGGGTAGCCAGCGTCGCATCAGTCTTAACAAACTGAGTCGAAGCAATAACCGGGTCGATATCGACAACCCAGTCGCCACCATCTTCTACAACAAATAAACCGGTATCACAGGAGGTGGTTACCGTAAACGTAAAATCATATGAACCCGCCGGCATAATGATCGGCGTGGCGCAGCCAAACCCGTAGATTCTGGTCGAATCGACGCTGCTGCCGTTTACCTTGGTGGTATTAGCAACAGTGCCGGGTACTGCAGCCACGTTTACAGCCGTGATGGTACCGAAAGCGTTGGTAACCGTCGAGCGCACATTTGACATCAGGTCAAAAGCAGCGATCGGCTCGGTCGCAACGACACGCGCGGTAATCACGTTGCCAGTGGTATTATACGGAAAACTACCCGGTTGGTAGGTCACCGTTACTGCCGCGTAAATCGAGCTAAACGAGAACAGAAGCATTAATGTCAGTAGCAAATAAAAGAACGAACAGTTTCTTTGCTTCATTCTATGCTCCTTATTGCTCCACAAAAAAGTGTTTTAAAAGTTCGAAGTGCTTCCCGAGGATTTATCTGTTCCACCCTCGCTTACGATCTCGGAAAGATCTTCATGATAATCTCATTTCATCACCGCCCATGTGGGAGGACAAAACGAAGAAAAAGTCAGTAGATATATAATTTTACGGTGGGCTGATGGATAGCTAGCCTAATACAAGGACTTTCGTATCCAAACTTGGCTACAGTTGCGATTAAGAGAGACTATGACTAATGTGTACGATAAATGACCCTAGACGCACACAAGGTAACGCCTAGGTGAAAAATGTCAACAGTTTTTTGCAAATCTAGCGAATTTTTCCGTCCTGATTGCAGATTCCAGGAAACCGCAACATGTCGTCCAAAGGCCCCCTTCCGCCAGTTCTATGCCATATCCTCGAACACGCGAACCAAGCAAACCCTCCCGTCACCCCCGCAACGGGGACCGTTGAAAAACTACAATTGCAGGCATGAAACGAGATACGATGTGGACGACATCTCTTGCTAAGTCATTCCCGCGAAAGAAAGGGTTGAAAAACCGTCCTACATTGTCATCCTGAGCGTAGCGAAGGATCTGTTCGCGTTGCGTAACAAAGACTAACAGATTCTTCACCTGCGCAGCGGTTCAGAATGACATGGGAGGGCTTTTTCACAGTCCCGAAAGCAGGAATCTAGGCTCGCTTCGCCTACTTACCATGATTCCCACCTCGGTCATTCCCGCGAGGACACGAATCCAGCCCCTATCCTCCAAAAACCCGCAGACTGCCTTCATGTATCATATATACCAATATGCACCTATGCGTATTACTACAACCGTATCGACCGGTAACAAAAAAGCCCCGCCGCTTTCAGCAGCAGGGCCTTTGCAGATTACTCTGAAATCTACATCTGCGTCGAGGTGTAAACATCAAAACGAAGCTTGACCCGGTCGTCCATCCGCAGCAAAGCTTCCTGGGGAATGACAATGCCAAAATCCGACAGCCGAAAATGAATCGTACCGTTCATGTACAGCAGGTCGCCCGGAAGCCGGCCGCGGGTTACGTCATTCGCAGCCAGATATCGCATCGACACATCAACGGCCACGGTGTCCGTCACCGAACCGATCGTCAGCACTCCCCTCCCCGCAGCGGGAACGGCCTTCTCGTTCTCCAGCGCATAGTTGCGATTGGCAGTAAATTCCAGCAGTTTGAAACTCGCCCGGTTGGCGCCCTTCCAGTCGATAAACCGCGACGAAAACACCTCCATGTCATAACCCGAATTCCCGGTCGTCAGGGTGTTCAATTCAACATTGACCTCAAGCGACGGCCGGTCCTGAATCGAATCAATTCGAATGTCAGCCGATACGTCAAATGCTGAAGTCTTGGCCAGGGTCGACTGGAGTTGACCGGTGTTCTCCATCACCACGAAATTGCGGTTATTGTCGCCGTTGCCGCGAAACATCTTCCGCGTCCCCGATTGTGAAACCGCCGCCGCAGCAACCATCAGGACAAAAACCACCAACGCCAACTGGGTGATATTCCTTTTCATTATCCTATCTCCTCCAAAAGCAATTGTTCAAGTCAGCGCCGAATATAGTCGATGTGATTAGGACGAAGCAAGCGATAAACTGACGAAAAGATTCCCGAAGTAATTTTAGACCCGCATCTTTGCGAACCGCTCGAAGTCAAAACCCCGGACAAGCGCTTCGGAGCCCATAAATACTATTATGCTAATATGTCTATTTATGCATTCAAGTGAGGAATTCCCGCTCCAGTGGCAACAAAGCTGCACCTAACATCCCGGCATCATTGCCCAGTCGTGCCGGGACAATGCGAACTCCCTTGACCGATGCTTGCGAAGCGTATTTGACAATGCTCTTGCGGATCGTCCCGAAGTAAATTTCCCCGCCGGCAGCGACCCCTCCCCCGATAACGACAATCTCCGGATTGAGTACTTCCAAAGCTGAACCAAGACCGATTGCCAGAGAATTCCGCGGATTGCTTGATCGCCGCGATCGCCAATTCGTCCCCGGCTCTTGCCAGATCGAATATGTACTTGCTGCCGCTGCCGGCCGGAACCTTACGACCGTAATTTTGAGCGAACGAGGCCGCATTGACGTACATCTCCAGACAACCGCGCTTACCGCACTGACAAGGAACGCCGTCGAAGTTAATGATGCTGTGCCCCAGTTCCGCCCCCGCAAACCACGCACCGCGCCAAATCGAGTTATTGAGGATAATCCCCGATCCGAGACCGGTTCCTACCGTTATGTACAGTCCCGACGACTTCCCCTTCCCTGCACCAAAACGATGTTCCGCCAGTGCCATGACATTGGCGTCATTGTCAGCACAAACTTCCAGGCCGCTCGCCTTCTGCAGGCTTCTCTTGATATCGGTACCTCGCCAGCCTGCAACATTCGGGGAGCCGCCGACAACCTTGCCCTTACCAATGTCGACTATCCCCGGACTACCCACGCCGATTGTGAATACTTCGCACCTGTTGGCAGCAGCGACCTGCTCGAGCTCGGACGCAATCAGCGCAAACTGCTTCAAGATTTTCAGCCGTCCGGATCCGGTCGGCACGGAACTGCTGTGAACGATGTTGGCGTGACGGTCAACCAAACCATACTTGATATTGGTGCCGCCGAGGTCAATTCCGGCGTAGAGTTGCTTAGCCATGAGCACAAGCTATTCAGCTGCAAATAAGATTCAACTAAAACCGGGTTCGTGACGAAGGCGTTATTCCTTGAATGGCTGCTCTTCGGAAAAGTGCGGCCGGTAGTGTTCCGGTGATTCCAACTCCTGCACCCAGCCGCGATAAAATCCCAGCCGATGAAACTCGGCCATGACCTCGTCATATTCTTCGCGCGTAACCTTCCGGCCAAGTTTGGCATGACCCGCCACTGCCGGTGTCGGCCAGTATTGCGACATTAGCGAAATGTGCACGCCGACCGACAACTCCTCTGCAATGAACCGCAGCACCCCTTTCGAATTCTCCACCTCGCCCGGAAGTACCAGATGCCTGATAATCAGTCCCGACTCGGCAATACCAGTTTCGTCCAACCATAAATTGCTCCCCTTCTGTCGAAACATCTCCTTGAGTGCAAGTTTCGCTACTTCCGGATAACGCGCAACGTGCGAGTATCTTCGCCCCAGCGACTCATCTGAATACTTAAAGTCGGGAAGATAGACACCAACGGTCCCCTCCAGATCGCGGATTGTCTCCGGACGGTCATATCCGCCGTTATTGAAAACATACCGAAGACCGGGCCGAATCTCATTCAGGGCACCTATCAACACCTTCATCTGTGGAATGAAATGCGACGGCGAAACGAACCCCACCAGGCGTATTCCCCGGTCAAGAACGCCTTCAATCCGCTGAAGTATTACTTCAAGACTCTCTGCTTCTTGAGCCACAGACTCGCGATTGCGACTGATCTCATAGTTTTGACAGTAGACACATTGCATGTTGCAGTGATTGAAAAAGATGTTGCAGATTCCGGTGTTCCCGGAAATCACCGGCTCTTCCCCGCAATGAGGAAATATCGAAGCCACCGAAAGCCCGACCCCGCTCTGGCAATATCCGAGCTTGGAACCGGCTCGGTCTACCTCACATTCGTGCGGACAAATCGAGCAATCGCGCAACTCGTTAAGCGGCAAAAGTATTCGCGGCCAATTGAGATGTGAGTACGGGGAGGACATAAGTGATCGGCAAATCCCCGCGTGGGGTGTGCTTACTTGTTGTAGATTTCCACCGCTCGCACCAACGCCTGCAGCGCTTGTCGAAGGTCGGCTTCCTTAAGTACGTAAGCGATTCGCACTTCCTGCCTCCCCTTGTCGGTCGACGCATAGAATCCGTCGCCCGGCGCCACCATCACAGTCGAACCGTTGTGGGAAAAATCGGTCAACAGCCATTGGGCAAACTTGTCGGCGTCATCAACCGGCAGCTTCGGCATGATATAGAATGCCCCTGCGGGCTTGGTGAATACCGCTCCCGGAATCTGGGCCAGCACCTCGCATACGATATCGCGTCGGGTTTGATACTCCGCGATCATCTTGTCAAGGAACTTGTCAATTACTTGATATCCGGCGATCGCGCCCATCTGTTCGATCGTCGGCGGACATAGCCGTGCCTGCCCCAGTTTTAGCGCGCTGGCAATGATTTCCGTGTTCTTGCTGATCAGACAGCCGATCCGTGCTCCGCAGGCGGAAAACCGTTTGGAAATCGAATCGAGGCAAATCGCCCGGTCGGCAATCTCGGGGAAACTCAGAATACTGGTATGGACAAGGCCGTCGTAAGTAAATTCCCGATAGACTTCGTCGGCAAGAATCCACAGATTGCGCTCAACCGCCAATTCCGTCAGCATCTTCAAATCGTCGCGGCCAAAAATCGCTCCCGTCGGATTGTTCGGCGAACAATAAAGAACGGCGCGCGTGCGCGGCGTGATCCGCTTCTCGAATTCTTCCCGCGCCGGCATCGCGAAACCATCTTCAATGTTGGTCGGCACCGGAACAAGCTTCATCGCCGACATCGTCGCAAACCCGTTGTAGTTCGTGTAGAACGGCTCCGGCACGAGGACCTCGTCCCCCGCATCCCCGATCGCCATCAACGCAAAGAGAATTGCCTCCGATCCGCCGGTAGTCACTACGATTTCATCGACATTGACCTTGATATCGAATCGCTGAAAGTACTTTCGGATCTCTTCGCGCAGGGCCAGCAGCCCCTGTGAAGGCCCGTACGCCAGCACCTTTTCATCAAACTGTCGTACTGCCTGCATAATTTCATCGGGAGTAATGATGTCGGGCTGTCCGATATTGAGATGATAGACCTTGGTTCCACGCTTTTTGGCAGCGTCGGCGAGGGGTACCAGCCTGCGAATCGGCGAGGCCTGCATCTCCATCGCGCGTTGCGAAAGCTCCGCCATCCTTGCCGCCTGATTAGCCATTTGAGTGCTCATTGTATGCCATTCCCGGATGAATCATTGTGTTTTCTCGCCCATCCATACAGAATTGTAACTGTCAGGTCCAATGGTGTCAATCGAATTCTCGGCCCCCCCTTTTAGAAGCGCTTGACACTGCGCCAATCATGCCACATACTCTGTCCACACATTTAACCTGATAACCGAAGATGGCAGATACCAGTCAAGTTGTTCAAATATTCAGAGCCCTGTCCGACGAAACGCGAGTTAAGATTATTCTCATGCTCAACTCGCGGGCGCGTTCGGTCGGCGAAATTGTCGATCTCTTCAGCGTCTCCCAGCCGACCATCTCGCGTCATCTGCGCGTCTTGAAACAAAGCGGTTTGGTTGTCTGCAAGCGTCGTGGACAACAAGTCATCTATGCCATTAATGAAGATGGATTTCGTGACGAACTTCTCGGTTTTCTGCGTAATGTGGAATGCATGAAATCAATGATTGGTCCGGGTCCCGCGAAAAAGAAATAGCCCCGCGTCAGCTTCAGCGACTCCTTTTGATCACCGTATCGTCGTGCTCATACGGCGGGACACACATGCACAAAAACACCAGGTCGGATTCACCGCGATTCCAGATCTTGTGTTTCTCGCCCGGCAATAGCGCAATGGCGTCCCCCGCGCGCACCGGAAAGGACTCCCCTTCAACCTGCATTTCGCCGATTCCGCTGATGATGTAATAAATCTCCTCCGAAGTCGCATGAAAGTGCTCCTCGGTCGCGCCTCCCACCGGCACAACCGCTTCTGCTAACGACTGTTTCCTTAAGAGCGAGTTACGTGGCGCGAGAATTTCGCGAATCCTTGATGTATCTTTGGTAACGAACTGCGGACAGTCTTCAATATTGATCAGGCGCGGTTTCATTGTCAGTCGCGGATTTCCTCGACAATCAATTTCACGGCGGCCAAGACATCATCAACTATGTGGTGCGGTCCCCCGCCATTTGGTAGTTGCTTCTCTTCAATCGATCCGTAACCGGTCCGCACGAGTATCCCCGTCGCACCGATATTGTGAGCCAGCCCCATATCCAGCATCCGGTCCCCAACCACATACGATTCGGAGAGGTCAAGATCAAACGTCTCCAGCGCCCGGTCGATCATGCCCCGCGCGGGCTTGCGGCAAGTGCAGCGGCCCGAAATCGTCGGCAAGTGCGGACAAAAGTAGACTCCGTCGAACTTGATACCCGCCGACGCGACCAGTTCTTCCAGACGCTCGTTGACCCGGCTGACCTGCGTTTCAGTCGCCAAACCCCGTGCAATTCCCGGACTGGTTGCTGATGATAAAGATTCGGAATCCCTTTGATTTCGCCATCGTCAGTGCTTCCAAAGCCCCGTCGATCAATTCGACCTGGCCAGGATCATAAATGTACTCCTTCTCAACATTGACGGTTCCGTCCCGATCGAAAAAAATTGCACGTTCACTCATTGATTGTCCACTTCCTTGCTGATCAGCGCATTGATCTGCTCAACGATTGTCGTTGCCGCCATTTTCGAAAAACAATATCGCTGCTCGCGATAGCACGGCCTCCTGCCATGTAAACTGCACGGCGAACAGTATTCGTGCACTGAATGAAATCCTGCTCGCTGGCCTCGCGGTGCAAATCCGAGGATCGGATGCGTCGGTCCAAACAACGCCAGCGTCGGCCTTCCAACTGCCGCAGCAAGATGCGCAGAACCGGAGTCATTCGAAAGCACAAATCGCGATCCCGCTATGGCCGCCGCCGATAACCCGATACTCTCCTCACACAGGACTCCGACACAATTCTGTCGCAGCCTGAATTTCAAATCCTCCATCATCATCTTCTCGCTCAGCGCCCCGACCAGTAATGCCTTCAAGCCGCTCTCATCGGCTATCTCCTTTGCCACTTGCGCCCACAATTCACCCGGCGCCTGTTTAGTCTCGTGAGCGGCACCGGCTGCTATGACGAAGTAGTCCTCGGGAATACTACCCGCTGCTTTGACGTCAGCCCATCTCTTTCGGAATGCTTCTCCTACATTGAGCCTGGGTGAATCAAAGTTCAACTTCATCCCCAGCGACTTAAGCGCTCCCGCATATCGTTCGATCGCGTGACTTGGCCTTGTATGCAGCCACTTCATCCGTACACTCGCGAATCGCTTGAACCATTCTTTGCGCGTATGGACCCAGAGCACTCCGATGGCGCTGCGAACCTTCCGGCTCCGCAGATTGTCGTGTAGATCAATTGTAAAGTCGAATTCAAATTGATCCAGCTCATCCATCAGGAGCTTGCCCGCCTCTTCCGACTCCCACAGATGAACGCGATCGATACCCTCAAACATGGAAAGTAATTCAGCAAATCGCGATTTCGTGAGGAAGTGGATCTTGGCGTCAGGATGGACTTGGCGCAGTTGCCGAACAATCGGCTCCGTTAGAACGATGTCGCCCAACGAACTGAACCGCACCACCAGAATTGTCGGCATCTTAGATGTATATTATGGTAAACAGCCCGGCAAGTAAACAATAGAATCCAAACAAGTAGAACTTCCGGCCGCCGAGTATCTTAAGCAGCCAGTGGATCGCGGCGATTCCCACGATGAAAGATACTCCAGCTCCGACCGCAAAAGCCGGCATATCAGTTATCGGTTCCGCCACCTTGGACAAATCAACTGCCTTGAGCAACACTGCCCCCGCCACCGCAGGAAGCGACAGTAAGAAAGAAAACCGCGCTGCTGCCCGTGCATCAATTCCTTGAAATAGTCCGGCGGCAATTGTCGAACCCGACCGGGAAATACCCGGTAATATGGCGCAGAATTGCGCAACGCCAATCAAGAACGCGCGCATTGAATTGATCGGCTTGGCCGATGGCCTGAAGAAGTGCGTTGAGATCAGCACGACTGCTGTAATCAACAGCATATACCCGGAAAAGACCGCCGAATCGAATTTTGCTTCAAACCAGTCCTTGAACAACAATCCGCCAACTGCTGCCGGAATCGACCCAAGAATAATATACCAGCACATTCGATAGTTGTCACGGTGACGCTCACGATCTCTCCCGGCAATGAAGGAAACGAAGGACGTCAGTAAGCCTACCACGTCTTTCCAGTAGTATATCAAAACCGCCAATAGCGTCCCGACGTGAAGCGCAACTTCGAGAAAGATGCTCGGTTCGTTGACACCGAGCAGTGCCTGGCCAATGACTAAGTGCGCCGAAGAAGATATCGGCAGAAACTCCGAGGCCCCTTGAACCGCTCCGAGGATGATGGCGTCTATCATGTTCATTCGCTAATCGTCAGTACTACCACATGAAGAAGGTGATTCCAGCCAGAAATCCGACCTCGTCATCAATCTGCACTTCGCCGGTCAAATTCACCTTGCTTGAAATCGAAAATACCGAGCCGAGATTTACACCAATGTTGAAATCCGATTCATCACTCGATACTGTTGCCTGCGACCTAAGCAGCTTCGAGAGTCCAGAAGTCGTCCCAGGCACACCATCAGGGTTCATATCTGTTTCAGCGCTGTAATTATCCGACCGAACGTTCAATCGCCCGTATGGAGTAAACGCAAACCCATTCTCGAGCTTTACCGGCCTGCTCACAATGTAGTTCAGTCCAATTGTCCACGTTGAAGCATCGACATTTCCATAACCCATGGAGAAGTATTCAAATACCGCTCCCGCCGCCATGTCGAAAGAGTATCCCAATTTCGACTGCATGAACTGATATTGAATGTCCCCGTTAAAAAGCAGCGACGCGTCGTCGTTGGCTTCGTGATCAAGCAGCGCCAGCGAGCCGGACAGGTCAATTTGCGAAGCTATTCCATAGCGCACGGTCCCGAAGATATGCTTGACGTTGTCAAATATTCCGATTCCTGTCGTCAGGTTGAGGCTTCCCCACCCGGACGTCTCGGCGCTGCGCATCTGGCCGATCATTAACGCGTGCGAAGGAGCCGCGCTAAGCAGCACTAAGGCGAAGATGGCGGCTAACATCTTTTTCATTGTCGGATTCCTTTCAACAAATGCACAACATTACGACCGCAAACTCATCAGCGGCCCAACCAATTACTGGTCTCCAATATACCCTCCACCCGCTCGGAAAGTTTAGTGCCGTTCCATAAAACTTTAGGGATTATCATCGCGACAAGAGTGGACTATTGCATATCAGGACGACTCGAACGCGGATTGAACTTCATGCGCAAAGCGTTCCCGACAAATCCAAAGCGCTCGCGCAAGCGATTCTCCAAATAGCGGATATAGGTGATGTCAATTTGCTCCGGATAATTGGCAAAAAACACAAAGGTCGGCGGTGCAATCTCGGTCTGCGTCACATAGTAAAACTTGATGTGAACTCCCCGGTGCGCAGGCGGATGTCTTTCTTCGACAGCGGCCTCGAGAAAGTTGTTTAGCTCAGCCGTTGGAATCCGTTTCTGGCGGTCATTGTAAACCTCAATCACCTTGTCGAGCACTTTCGTTACGCGCTGGCCCGTCAATGCGGATACAAACACCAAGGGAATGTAACTCATCGTCCGTGCCTTCTCGTGAAACGTGCGCGTGAATTGGTCAACCGTGTATGTGTCCTTCTCCACCAGGTCCCACTTGTTCACCACCACAATAATGGCTTTGCGCGCCTCCTCTGCCTGCTCGATAATCTTGATATCTTGTCCGGTAATCCCGTTCGGAGCCTCGACCAGGATCAGCGCAACGTCGGCCCTCTGCAAAGTCCTTATCGACCGCAGCGCCGTGTACATCTCCAGATTGTCCTTCACCCGTGCCTGCCTCCGCAACCCCGCGGTGTCAATCATGACGAAATCTTGATTATTGTATTCCAGAAACGTGTCGACCGAGTCACGCGTCGTGCCTGCAATATCCGTCACGATCAGCCGCTCGTCGCCCAGCATCTTGTTCACGATCGAAGATTTGCCGACATTCGGGCGCCCGATCACGGCCACCCGGATTGCATCAGGTCGGAATTCCTTTTCTTCGGTGAAGTCCGGCAAACGCGCCACAATCTCGTCCAGCACATTTCCGACGTTGAACCCGTCGGTCGAAGAGACAGGAAAGGGCTCACCCAATCCGAGCGAATAGAAATTGTTCGCCTCCAACTGCAAAGTCTCATTGTCCGACTTGTTGGCAATGAGCAGCGTCGGCTGCTTCATCTTCAAAAGCATCTTGGCAATCTCTTTGTCGATTTCCATCGGACCGACCTTGCTGTCCACCATGAATAACACCAGATCCGCTTCCTGAATGGCGATTTCCGCCTGTTCGCGGACCCGCTGGTCAAACAGTTCGTGTGAGCGGGGTAAGAACCCGCCGGTATCTACCGCTACGAAATATCTCCCGGTCCACTCCATCGTCCGGTAGAGACGATCTCTGGTTACACCCGGAGTATCGTCGGTGACGGCCAGACGATCTTTGATGATCCGATTGAAAAATGTCGACTTGCCGACGTTCGGACGGCCGATAATTGCAACTACTGGAAGCGCCATAACTCAATTCGTTAAAGACAAACAAAACAGCGGGTGAAGGGAGTTGAACCCTCGACATTCAGCTTGGGAAGCTGACGTTCTACCGCTGAACTACACCCGCAGCGAATGACACAAAAACTACGGCGTATGTCGCCGCTAAAGCAAGGGAATTCTTGGCGATCGCACCGTGTTCCGGTTACGCGGACGCCCAAGTCAAGGAGGCGTAAATAGATGTCGAGATTATCGAGCCGTTAGGTAGGCTTTAGATTTTTGCTGCGAGAGCCGGCATCTCGCCGACTGGTCGCCCTTCCGGAGCTCCCACGAGGGGCGCTTGTTCCCGCTTATGCCGCTTCTTGTCGTCCTCAAGTATGCGCTCGTAGTTGGAATCCAGTACCGCTTTGGTGATCGTGTCCCCGGTTTTTTCGAACACTACCGGCCCTTTTACGTCTTCAAGCAGTTCTTTGTAAATCGGCCCAAAATGCAGAACCGCTCCCGCGTAAGCTTTGCCTTCGACAACGATTCGCGCTTCTGTCATCTGCTGAAGTTTGCCACGAAGCTGCTCTTGCTCTTGTTTCAACTCGTTCATGAGATTCGGCATGTCTTCAATAAAGACCTTGAACTGGTCGAGTGCTTCCTTTTTGTCAGCCGGCAACTTGCCGTTCATTTCCAGCTTGTACAAGAACACCATCGCACCTTTGATTCGCTTTTCGTCAGTCTGAAGCCGTTCCAGCTCATGGCCCACCTCGCGAAGCCGGTCGACAGTCTTTATGTCATAGCCGACATGAACATGCGTCGGCACCGAGGCCTCATTTCCGATTTGCACGGCGCGGACCAGATTTTTCGCCGCAACATGGCCGCCGATGATACTGCCCGGCTTGCCCTGCACATACACGGCATCGTCGGCATAAACATCAACATTTAACGCCTCGCCGCCGATCATGATATTGCCGCCGGCACGAATCTTTTGGTTCTCAACATACTTGAGCGTCACATCCCCGCCCGCAATCAGCTTCCCTTTGCCGGCTCCGAAGTAGCCGCCGTGAATCAATACGCTGCCCCCGGCCTGAACCACCGCATCGGCCACATTGCCGCTCACTTCAATATTGTGACCGGCGATCACCGTAAAGTCCGAGGAAATATCACCGCCAATTTTTAAAGACCCCACGCAGTCGATATTGCCGGTCTTAGTATCCACCGATGACGGTATGTTCTCATCGGGATGTACACTGATGGTGTTGAACTTGAAAGCTATTGTCCCGTCAATCGTGGCCGCCAAAGCAAGGCCATCCTGGCTTATTTCGGTACTCATGCCCTTGCCTAACTGACGATCACGTCCGGGTCTGGGCGCTAACGGCAAACCGAACACCGATTTGCCGGGGGTTCCCGGCGTCGCTGGTGTCTTGCGCGCGAGAATTTGTCCCGCCCGGGCATTCTGGATAAAATGAAGATTCTTGTAGTCGATTCGGCCCCGGGCATCAACGCTCGGTTCCGCTCTCGACAGGACCTCAAACAGTAGCTCAACTTGCGCGTCTACGCCGGCCTCCGCCGAAATGCCCCGCGCGATTATGAATGGTTCAATATTCCCCGGGTTCGTGAGTGCTTCAGCGATGGCATCCTCGTCTATTCCAAAGACAATACCGTTTTCCGCCAATACCTTCTTGATGCTGTCTAAAGTAGGAGGCTGCTCTTCTGACGCGGTCGAAAGAACCTGCAGCTGCGCAACAGTACCGTCGCCGTTGACCGTCAGTATCAGCCCGTTGGGTGTCTTGAGATACTTCATATCTCTGGTCACGGCTGCTCCCTCTATAAGTCTTGTCTGGGTGTCTGACTGCGCCACGCTTGATTGCGCCAGTATGCTCGCTCCATCACGACCGTCACTTCGTAATCCTTGAAGGGCTTGGTGATGTATTCGTCTGCACCGTAAGTCAGCGCATTTTTAATCGTACCGGAGTCTGCATGAGCCGTCATCATGATGACGGAAATGTGGGGATAGTTCGATTTGATCTCTTTCAATAACTCGAATCCGCTCATGTCCGGCATCTTCACGTCGGCAAGAACAAGGTCGACCGGCTGCTCGACCAAAATTGCCCGCGCCGGCTCTCCGCCACTCGCAGTCATTACCAGGTAGCCGGCCTTCTCGAGAATCTTTGTCATGCGACTTCTCATGACTTCTTCGTCGTCAACAACCAGAACTTTGATCGGATCGAAATCTTCCATTACAGTCCTCTGCCAGAGATTGGTTTCATTACAAGTTATCGGCGCCTCATTGGCGCCGTTTACTTCTTTGCGGCACTTTCAGTTGTATTTCGGCCAATACCCTGTCCGGCCGTTGCTTCCCAAAGTACGGCGACTATTCGCGCCGCGCTGAGTTCCTTCGCTGACGGGGCAAATCGCAACGCGGATTGCCCTAACTCCTCAACGACGCTCTCCTTTCGGTCCAGAACCAGGACGCGGGATCCACATTGTTCCAGGGCGGAACAAATATGCTTGATTTCTGTCGCGTCGCCCCGGCCGGACAGGAAGATTACCGTCAATTCCGAACCTAATAGTCGCGCCAGCGCACCCATCGTCCCGGCTATGCCGGAATGCCCACCCCTGCCTCTTGCGTGCACCAGCATCAGTCGATTGCGGTCGGCCCCGGGCTGATAACCGCTCCCCGATTCGGCGAAATAGACTGTGCCGGCTTCAAGCTCTTCCTCGGCCTTCATCTGCACGATTCTCAGTTTCGTAGTACGTCGCAGCGCCGCAATTGCCGACTCGACCAGAACTTCCCCGGCCGGCTGCATCACCACAATCGGCGCACCAAATTCTCGCGGCAATTCCGAAAGAATGCCGTGCAGGGCGATCGGGCCGCCGATGTCGGTCACAATTGTAATCAATCGCAATGGAGCCTGCTTTCCGGTTTGTCGTCAACCCTCATGATTGACTCGCTGTCCCTTCTTGATCGACATCACCGTCTGGATGATGTTCTCGGCCGCACGCTGAATCTTTTCCAGGTTCAGGTCAAGTTCTCGCTTCATGAAGTCGCGCTCTGCGTCTGTCAAGTGCTCTCCCCGTGCCCGTTTCAGCACTATCTCTGCCGCTTCTTGCGTCTCCGTGGTGGTGTCGATCAGTTGCCGGAAACTCCCGCCGACCGCTTGAAACGCGTTGTCCGTGAGGCGTAGCCGCGCGTTGGCGATCGTGAGATTCAAGTTGACCAACTTGATTTCGTCCACTAACAGTGTCACATGTTCAACCAACTGCGCAAAGCTGACCGTCGATTCCGTCTTATTCATGCAGCAGATTTCCAATCTTGGTTTTGAGTTCGCCGAAGTCGCTGTTCTTGACGAGATATTCATTGGCGAGCCAGCTCTTGAAGTCCGACTTGTACGTGTTAAATGCCGAATTCAAGACCACCGGCACTCCGGGACGATTCCGTTTGATCTCCTCAAGCAGGTCGAGGCCGTTTTCTTTCTCCATCTTGATGTCCAGGACAACAAGGTCGATCGGGAACGATTCGAGGAGTTCCATCGCCTCCTTGATGGTGCGCGCGGAAAGCACCTGGTATCCTTCGTCCGTCAGGACCTGCTGATATAGTTTGAGCAGATTGATCTCGTCATCGACGCACATTACTGTCTTAGGCATTTAGTACCTCCAGTACCGGATAGGCGATGTAGACGCAGGCCCGCCCATCATCGCCGATCTCAATTCCCGGCTCTCCGCCGTTGTATCGAATTGTTTCAAAAGCCAAGGTCATGCGCAGTGAAGAGCCCTGTAATTCCGAGTCAAATGCTGCGGCAAGTGCGCGTCGACATTCAGAATCTTCGCTCGGCACCGTGCGGATCCATATGTTCAGGCGATGTCTGCCCTCACGCAACTCTGGCTTCATATTCAAACGCGCCGCTGTTGGCAGAACCGAATCGAGATGCTCCAGAATATCATAGAGCGACTGCACCGCCTGATCTTTATTGACGCAAACGTAATGGGCCGACTCTGCGCCAAGCGCAAATTCGATTCGCCTGGCTGCATGCTGACGTGCGAAGACATCTACGGCTACCCGGCCAATATCCGTCAGATCGACTGTCTCCTTCTCCAAAGCAAACGACTTCGAGAAGTTCAACACATCGGTCATTGCGTTTTCCAGGCGAGCCGTCTCTTCAACGATGATTTGTGCATGCTCACTTAGTTTATCGGCAGGATCAAGCTTGCTTTTTAGCAGTGCGGCGAATCCGCCGATGATCGTCAGCGGATTTCGCAATTCATGCGAAATCTTGTGCGAGATTTCCGAAGCCAGCGAGATCCGCTCAATGGCATTTATCTGCTGCTGTACTCTTTCAATCGTCTTCTGCGCTTCCTCCAGCGAATGCGCCTTGCGTTCGACTTCTTCAAACAGTTGCGCATGTTCAATCGCCGTAGATGCATGGGAAGCAAACACTTGAAGCAGCCGGACGGCGCTGTCCTCAATCGGCCGGCCGGTGATCAGGTTGTCGGCCACAATCACGCCGATGCTCTGTCCGCGCGATAATACGGGCACAATTGAGCACCAGGAAACATGCAGGCTGCGGAGCGCTCGCGATTCGCTGGCCTCACGAAACCGCTCTTCATTGTCGACATTGATCCATTGGCCGGATTCGACGACTTCCCTGATCAGCCGTTCGTCCGCGAGATCAAACTGCATCGATCGAACCATATGGTTGACCTCAATGTCGTATTGGTCGACATTGCTCAGGTAACACTGCAGAACATCCGAAAGTGACCGGTGTCCGGCATTCATTCCTGCCCATATTCGTCCCGCCTCGTCGGGCGTAGACGGCCCGATCGCCATCTTTCCGACCATCGCGTCTTTGCCCTTTTCACGCTGGAAGAGAAACGCCCGATTGAAGCCAAGCCCCTCTTTGCACGTCGCCGCGGCAAGAATGATCCGCAGGATCTCTTCCGAGCGCATCGTTGAATGCAGCGCCTGTGATATCTCCTCAATAATCTTCAACTCGCGCAAGTGCCGCTCAACTTTCGCCGTTGCCTCGCTCGATTCCGTCAGATCATAGATGATGCCGGTAGTCTCTTCAACCCGCGACCGCGAAAGTGACATTGACAAGTAATAGATTCGCCCGCATCGGTTGGTAAATGTGAAGGGCTCAATTTGCGCGACATTGCGCCCGGAAAACACCTCTTGCCAGTGCCGCTTCAGGTTGGCGTCAAACAGCGACTCCAAATCCTCCAACTTCATGCACAAATCATGAGAGTAGTGTTCCGGGTCAATCAGCCGGTGGAAAGCCGGATTTGTATAAACAATCTGCCCCTTGGCGTCGCCGGCGAATGCCGCCAGCGGCAGGTTGTCGAATACTAAATGCGCGGGCCCTGATGACACTCCGTGATAATCGTCCGACAATTGCTCGTCCATACGGGTTATCTTTGTCGCGCCAACTCGGCAAATACGTCCGTCAGTTTGTCGGCGGCTTCCTGCTCGAGATTGTCAAACATCTCTTTGCGCTCGACGTAGGACAAATACAAATTCGGGTCGGCGTCGGTAAAGTCAAGATACTGCATCGTCGACGGTCCGTGCTTCTTCACCTTCAACTTCTCGCTGGCGACCACGCGGCCCCGGCTGCAATCTACGATGCGGTAGTCAAGCTCCATGTGCGCGGTTACTCGCCGCTGTCGCGCAAAGAACGGCAGGGTGAAACCCTTCTCGATCCGCATTTCTTCGCGCTTCACGTCACACCACAAGACAAACCGGTGCGCACCGGCAACACCATAGTCGATCGCCCGTTGCTTGTTGAAGCGGCCGTCGCTGACTTTCAGCAATTCCTGCGCATCCTCCGCCTCGGCAATCTCAATGCCATTTTGCTCGGCGATTATCGCGTTCAACCGCTCCTGGAATTGGCCGTCGGGCCAACTCGAACCGGCTGAATTGACGATGATAATGACCGATTTGTCGGCTTGTGCCAGTACCACTGTCGACATCGCCACAATCAACAGAACGGCCATCAGTCCGGCCCGGCGATTATTTTTCATCTGAACTTTGCTCCAGACGCTCCTGGACCTTGCGGGCGAAGATGTACTTGAGCAGGAAACGCTTCACCTTATTGTCAAAACTCGAAATCACGCTGCCGATATTGGCGTTGCCGAACACGGAACTCAACTCGGTCTCCGAGCAGAATTCGACACCCGCCAGATACCCGCCTTCGCCGTCGTCGTCGATACGTTTGACTTTGCCCGCGATGCCGGTAATCAGATCGCTGCCGGCCAATTCAAAACTCAACGTCAGGTAGGTGCCTTCGGTCAGGTTTTGATCGACCACCATCAGCACGCCGCCGCCGGATAGGTTCAGCATCGTGCCATTGCGCTGATTTTGCAGAGCCTCGTCTAACGGCCGGTCGATATTCAGCACGCCGTAGGTGACCGGCGCCGCAATCTCCAGTCGCACGAAACGGCGCTTGCGCTCCTTGTAGAGCTGCAGCGGTTGTTTGATGACGAAGTTCTCGTCCTTTGCCTGTGTCTCTTGTCTGCTCATTGCCTTCTCCTGTCTGATAAAATCAGCCCTGGTTTGTTGAGGGCCGCTTGTTGTGCAAAATGTGATTCAGTAGTGCCGTGCGCCGGGTTTCCCCCAAAGTCCGGGCATGCCCGAACGGTCGCCGCGCGATCTCTCGTTTGTACCACGGTCAATTGCCTCGACTGGCCTCAAGGTTGCTCTTGCCCTGGACAACCGCGAGATCAATGATCTTGCGCGCCAGGGCCGTACGGGTCTGGTCGCCGCGATTGTCGAAGACGAACTGCTGACCGGCCTTGATGGTATTATTGAAATAGAGCTTGGCTTCGGTGTTGCGGCCGATCCGGCGCGATAACTCGGCGATCAGATAGGTCGCCTGAATCTGCTGGTTTCCCGGTTGAATTTCGTGGCCGTCCTCCAGTGCGCTCTTGTAGAACTCGATTGCGTACAGCAGCGCCTCCTGCTCGTTGACCGGCGCATACTCCCAGCGCGATTTGACCTCGCGGATAAATGCTTCAAAGGATGCAAAACCGCCGTAAGCCACCGCTCCTCCTTCGGAACGGGGCGCACAGTCCAGTCGCAGCCGTGAGTTCTTTTCGACCGCCTGGGCCATCTCACCAATTGCCCCGTTGAGGGCGTTCTGCAGCTCACTGATGCGGGTCAACTCGGATTTGAAGTTTTCTTGGACAGTCAGGAATTCGGCGTTGCCGGAGCTGGCCGGGTTGTTCTTTGCAAACGCCTCATTGACCAGCTGCGAAATCGTATTGACATTGAGGTTCAGATAATCTCGCGCCTGCTTCAGCTTGGCATACGCCTTCTCGATATCATAGGCGAAATGCGAAAGATCATCCGCAGCCGCGACCGGAGCCTGCCCGAAATTTTCGCGATAAAGCCACGCCAGGCGCAGATAGAAGCGCCCGAGGTCAAGTTTGCGCGGATGCTCCAACAATAGTTCGTCATATATTCCCAAGAGAAACTTGGTCACCGCGGTGGCAAACGGATTGAGCTGCGGGTCGCGCGCCTGCCCCAGCATCTTCAGCACCGACCCGTCGACGGCCAGTGCCTCAAGGTGACGCGACTGCATTGGCTTGAGGCGGTAACTGCGGAACGCGCTGTCGTTCTTCCAGTCCTTGAAGGCTTGGTTGAATTCCCGCGTATAGAGGCAGTTTTCACAGGTTGCCATGAAGAAAAGCAGCGGATTGTAAATCTCGTACTTGGGATTGCGCCATTGACGGCCGACCGGACAGAAATCCGTGTCGTGATCTTCTTCAATGTAAGCGCCGACTTTGATGTTTTCGAATTCGTTGATCGTCTTGCAGACCGGGCATTCAACCTTGGTCAGAAAAAACGGTGATTCCATGGCCATATTTGCCTACCTTCTCCTTATTCTTCCGCGCCTCTACTTCAGTTGACCCAGCAGTTCCAATTCCATGAACGAAATGCCAAGATTCTTCTCTATGTCTTCACGCCGACTGCCTTGGCGGTACATGCGCACCGCTTCCAGGTATTTCTCCGCCCGCGTCGCCTTCCTGGCCGTTGGAGCCGGGGGCGGCGCCGGCGCGAAATTCCGCTGCGATTCATATTGCGCCACCAGGTCCGGCTTGACCGTGCGCGGCCTTGACGGGCGAAGGTTAATCGGGGACTCATAAACGGGTTCGCGCTGCGGCTCGTGCGTCAGCACCGGCGTCGTTTGATCGGCAGCCTTCATGACGTATTGGGCAATCAGCGATCGAATTCTCTTTTCGCGGCGATAAAAGAAGATGGCAACAAAGCTCACGATGGTGATCGCGAATGCGCTATCCAATATCAGTCTCGCTACGTTCCATGTATCCATAATTGACTCCTCTGTCAGCCGGTCACATCCAGACCGCTCTTCTTTTCCTTATCCGTGTCTTTCTCTTGCTTCTTCTCTTTGCTCTCGTGCTGCGCCTGCTCTTTGTCCCGATGAATAATCGCTTCATCGGTCTTTTCCGTCGGTTGAGCCTCGCGGTGCTTCTGCACTCGCTGTGCTTCGGCAATCTGTGCGGCCTGCCGCTGGTCCGTGTCGGGTGCTGTCTTCTGCAGTTGGTTGACACGCTCGGCTAACGGCGTTTTCGCCAGATTGTCAGCAAAAGCAATCGGCTTTACCACATCGCATCACCTGCCTACATTGCGAATTTCTCGCGCACCAGATTCCGCAGCTTCATGACGGCCTTGGTGTGAATCTGCGAAACGCGCGATTCGGAAATCGTCATCACTTCCCCGATTTCCTTCAGTGTCAGCTCTTCGTAATAGTATAGGGCGATCACCAGACGCTCTTGCTCGGTCAGATTCGCCACTGCCACACCGAGGTAGGCGCGCAGTTCCATCTCTTCGATCTCGCCGAGCACGGAAAACTCCGCCGGTCCTTCGACCGTTTCGATGCGCGGAATCTGGCGATTGTCCTCTTCCCGGTAGATCATCTCGTCCAGCGACAGGAGCGTTGCACCGCTGACGTCGGAGAGTGTGGCGCCGAACTCATCGATGGTCACATTCATGTACTTCGCCAATTCGCGGTGCGACGGCTTGCGCCCGAGTCTGCCCTCCAACTCGTGGTGGGCGCGATCAAGTTCGCGTGACTTGGCGCGGGTCGAACGCGGCACCCAGTCAAGGCTCCGCAATTCGTCCAGAATGGCGCCGCGAATGCGCGGCACGGCATACGTCTCGAATTTGATCCCGCGTGTCGGATCAAAATTGGCAAAGGCCTCGATCAGTCCGATGACGCCGGTGTTCACCAGATCCGGCAGCTCCACAGTCTTGGGAAATCCCATCGCGAGGCGTCCCGCGACGTTTCGGACAAGCGGCAGATAGTGCGACAGCAACTGTTGCCGGATCTCCGGGTTACCCGTGCTGCGGTAGTCCTTCCATGCATCTGCAACGTTCATAAGCTCTTCACGCCTTTCCTGTTAATATCGAAATAGAAATCCATTTAATTCGAGCACACGTTTAGTTATGAACCATCACTGGCGTATCGTCAAAGCCGCCAACGCGTTTTAACGTCATGGCCTCGCCCAGCCGCTCCCACAGCGATGCTCCGCGCCTTGCCTTGTCTATGTGTTGTTCGCGCAAGGTCTTAACCATTCTGTCCAATTTTTTAACAGCCCCGTCAAGTTCGGCCGGAATCGTCGTCAACGACTGGCTCTCCGAATACTTCTGCACCAGCGGATTAAACTCGAGATAGCCGAGGGCCAGCATTGTTCGCGTCAGGAATTTCTCTACCAGCTCGCTGAACTTCGCGGTCGATTGATCCCCTTCAATCTCTGTATCTGCCTTGTTGACGATAAATGCCGCCGGGCCCTTATCGCTGACTTCGCCGGCCTGCTTGATCTGTATGTAGGAATCCGCAATCGCGGGAATATGCGGTGTGGTGACGCTGATGCTTAGATCGCACAGTGCGATCAAGTTCAGGATCAGAGGGTCAAGCGACGACGGCGTGTCGATGATCACGACATCAAACAGCGTGTCGATTTGCGCGCAATGACCGAGGCCCTCAAGCTCCGGAACCTGGCCCGCGAGTTTCGCGCCGGCCTCGGTGCCGATGAGCCACAGCCGCGGCCCGATCTTGACCGTCGCTTCCTCCAAGGTCGCTGCGCCCGCCAACACGGCTTCAAAACCTCTCCGGACAATGGAATTGGTCAACGTCGCCAAATCGCCCAGTCCGCAGTCCGCGTCGATGAGCAGCGTCCGGTAGCCGGCATCCGCCAGCCTCGAGGCCAACAGCACCGCGATCGTCGACTTGCCCACCCCGCCTTTGCCGGAACATACGGTTGCGCAAAAAGCGCGGCTCGCCGGACGCACGCTGCTACTCAACACTCTCGCCCCCGATCAGCTTATCGAGACACAAGTTTGCATCGAAATCGTATATCACGGCATTCGGCAGCCGGGAATCGCTTAGGCAAAGCAGCGGCGGATACTCGCCAACCGCCAAATTCAACACCGTTCCACAGCTATCGGTAGCGTCAAGTTGCGTCAGCGCGATGGCATCAATTTCCAGCGGCCGCGCGAATTCAATGTAATGGCGGATATTGGTCCAGCCGGTCGTCAGTGCCAGCACCAGAACCGTGAAACGATTGTCTATCTGTGCCAGTTCATTTGCTAAGGCTTCGCGCCCGCTTTGATCACCAAGCACCAGGCCGGTAGTGTCGATCAGGTGATGCGAGATCGGCCGTGGTTTCGATTTGTGGCCATTGGTCTCAACGACCAGCTCGAGGATCTCGGTGAGATTCGTAATTTCCTCTTCGGCGCCGGGACGGAAATTGTCGAGCGTCTGCAACGTCACCTTTTGCTTGCGATGGAATACAAACTCCGTGGCAAACTTCGCCAGCATCGAGCTCTTTCCCGAACCGCACGGCCCGACAAAGACAATGTTCGAACTGCCTTCCGGCAGGCCGATCGATTGCGGTGCAATCGCGGTCATGATCTTGGCCAAGCCCTCGCGACTGGTGGTGTCCTGGCGTTGCAGTTGACGGCAGATGTCCAGGGCCAGCCGCGATTCCACATCGTGGCAGCGCATCGACAGATAGATTTGCTTCACTTCGCCGCTGAGAAGCTCGGGGATCACGACATCCAAAAGTGCCGATTCCAGTCGCAGCGAACTCGTGGCGGGTACACTGACCGCCGGCGTCGCCGCGACCGGCGCCATGACTTTCGCCGTTGCCACCTGCCGCGCATCGTAATCGCGGGCAGCGGTGACGCTGAATTGACGTGAACCGTTGTTGCGCACAACATCAGTCTTGAGGATTACGGCCTCTTTGCCGAATTCCCGGCGGACCAGGTCCAAGGCGTCCTGAATCGTGTTCGCTTGAAAATTCTTAATTAGCATCGTATATGCTCACTGCTTCCTTTGAGAAAACTTCAACTTGAGGGAGGATCTCGGAATACGAAACCACAACCAGGTTCGGAATCGCACCCTGCAGGTAACGATGGAGAGCCATCCGCACATTCGGACTGACCAGCAATAGCGGCGTGTGGCCTTCGCGGCTCATGCGCTCGGCGGCCTTGGCAATTCTCTGCGTCAGGATCTCGCCGTTCGCCGGCTGGATTACCAGCATCAACCCTTGTTTGGTCGCCTGAACATTGTCCGACAGGAATTTTTCCGTGCGCGGCTCCAGCGTGAAGACGTTCATCGTGCCGTCAGTGCCGGCATAGGTGTGGGTGATCGTCCGCCGCAGCGCCATCCGCACATACTCGGTCAGGACATCCGCGTCCTTGGTCTGTTGGGAGTATTCCGCCAGTGACTCGAGAATTGTCACCATGTCGCGGATGCTGATGCGCTCTTGGAGCAGATTCTGCAGTACTTTCTGCAGTGTCGCGATCGGTACGATCTCGCCGACAACATCATCCACGGCCGCCGGAGAGTCCTTCTTGACGCGGTCCACCAGATTCTTGACGTCTTGCCGCGTGAAAATCTCCGCCGCATGACTTTTGATCAGTTCCGTAATGTGGGTTGCCATCACGGCTCCTGGCTCGACGACCGTGTAACCCTTCATCTCTGCCAGTTCTTTGTAATTTTGGATAATCCACTTGGCGTTCATGCCGAAGGCCGGCTCTTTCGCCGCAAAACCGTCGATATCGTCGTCGAGGTAACCGGGATTGATCGCGAGTAGATGGTCGACCATCAATTCGTAACGGGCAATGCTGTTGCCCTTGAGTTTCACTTCATAGAGATTCGGTTTGAGCTGGACATTGTCGCGGATGCGAATCGGCGGAACGATCACGCCCAGTTCCTGCGCTAACTGGCGGCGAATCGTCGAGATCCGCTCCAGCAGATCGCCGCCCTGCTGCACATCGACCAGCGGAATCAATCCGTAACCGATCTCCAGCTCCAGCGTGTCAAGGTGGAGAGATTCTTCCGCCTGCTGCGTGGGCGTCTTGTGCTCCGGCGGTTCAATGCGCACCGGACCGGCTGCCGCCGCTTCCTCTTTGTCCTTCATCGCCCGCGTCGTCAGATAGGCCGCCGCGCCAACGATGATCGCAAAGATGCTGAAGGGCAAAAACGGCATGCCGGGCACAATACCGAGCAGGAAAACAATCCCCGAAGCCACGGCCAGCGCCTTGGGCTGCAGCGTCATTTGCTTGGTCATTTCCGCGCCGAGATTGGAATCGCCGGCAGCGCGCGTGACCAGGATACCCGAAGCCGTCGCCACGATTAGCGCCGGAATTTGTGTCACCAACCCGTCGCCAACCGAAAGCAGTGTGTAGTGGCGCAGAGCCTCCGTAATCGTGAGCCCCTCCTGCGCCATACCGATAATGAAACCGCCGATGACGTTGACGAGCGTAATGAGAATGCCGGCCACCGCATCACCGCGAACAAATTTGGACGCACCGTCCATCGCTCCATAGAAGTCGGCTTCCTTCGTGATTTCCGAGCGCCGGCGGCGCGCATCATCATCATTGATCAAACCGGCATTAAGATCGGCATCGATCGCCATCTGCTTGCCGGGCATTGCATCCAAAGTAAATCTTGCGGCAACTTCGCTGATTCTTCCCGCGCCCTTTGTGATCACGACAAACTGAATCACCACCAGGATGATGAAGATGATAAACCCGACGACGTAATTGCCCTTCACCACGAAATTGCCAAATGACTCGATCACCGCTCCCGCATACCCATCACCAAGAATCAGCCGCGTCGAGGCCACGTTCAGCGAAAGCCGGAACAGGGTGACCACCAGCAGCAGACCGGGGAATACCGAGAAATCGAGCGGCCGCTTCAGATATAGCGTCGACAGCAGTATCACCAGCGACAGTGAAATATTGGCGGCAAGCAGCAAATCGAGGAGCCCCGTCGGCACCGGAATGATCAGCACACCGATAATTCCAATGACGGCGACAGCCAGAATTACATCAGAGTAACCGCCGATATTCTTCATCAGGCTTTCCTCTTACTCTTGCCGTTGAGGTTGTAGACGTAGGCCAGGACTTCAGCTACGGCCTTGTACAGGTCGCCCGGAATCTGCATTCCGACTTCGACGGTCTTGAACAGCGCCCGCGCCAACGGCTTGTTTTCAACAACCGGCACGCCCGCTTCGTAAGCGATCTTCTTGATCGCTTCCGCGATCAGGCGCTCGCCCTTGGCCAAAACCTTCGGAGCCTCCATTATATCGGTATCGTACTTCAGTGCGACGGCGATGTGCGTCGGGTTGGTGATGACGACGTCCGCCTTGGGAACATCTTGCATCATGCGCTTGCGCGCCTGCTCGCGCTGGATGGCGCGGATACGGCCCTTGATCTGCGGGTTACCTTCAGTCTGTTTGAGTTCCTCTTTGATATCCTGCAGTGACATCCGCAGGCCTTTGGTGTAGTCCCACTTCTGGTAAACATAATCCAGAATTGCGATCACCGCCAACGCCAGGAGGATCTTGAATGAAATCTTGAGTGTGATCGCCGTCATCGCCGTCGCTATCTCCGCCACATTCATGTCCACAAACCCGACCATGTGCGGGACTTCTTTCTTGATGGCGTAATAGGCGATGAGAACGATGATCGTCAGCTTGATAATATCGCGCACGGCCGTGACCATCGATTTCATACTGACCAGCTTCTTCAGCCCCGAAACAAAATTGAGCTTCTCGAACTTGGGTTCGAGGGCCTGGGTCGAGATTACGTTGCCGACTTGCACGTAGGAGACTCCGAACGCGATCACCACCATCACGATGACAATCGGCGCACAGATCTTCACAAAAATCAGGGCAATCTGCAGCATGAAGGCCGGAGCCGTGGCGGCCGTCAGGTCAAAAGTGGTGGCATTCGTGAGTATCCAGGTCAGCATGTCGCGGCTGGTCGAGGACATCAGCGGCCCCAAAGCGATCAACGAGGCCGCCGACGCGAGCATGATCACGACCGAACTAAGTTCCGCCGACCGGGCGACCTGTCCCTTCTCGCGCGCTTCCTTGATCCGTTTGGGGGTGGGCTCTTCAGTCCGTTCCTGGAACGATTCGTCTGCCATGACCTAACCTGCAAAGCCTTTCGTAATCCTAAAGGCGTCGATACTCAATTGGTTGAACACCTTGGTGAACATGAACTGGAAGAACGGCAGCCCCAGAGCCAGCATGATCAGTCCCGCACCGATCTTGACCTGGAATCCGACGATGAGAATGTTCATCTGCGGCATGGTACGGGCAACGATACCCAGGCAAATGTCCGTTATGAACAAAGTCACCAGTACCGGCGCCGCGATCTTGATTCCAACGACGAACACCGCCGCCGTTGCATGCATGACCGCATCCATCGCCAGTGGGTTGAAAGACACATGCCCTAACGGCACGACTTTGTATGACTCAAACAGCGCCTGCAGGATCACATGGTGGCCGTCGATGATGAAGAATATTAGCGTCGAAAGGATCAGCTTGAGTTGGCCGATAATCGGCACGCTTTCCGACGTCGATGGATCGATCACGTTCACCATCGCGTATCCGATCTGATAACCGAGGACACCGCCGCCGAACTGAACGCCAAGGAAAATGAGTTGAAACAGAAATCCGATTATCAACCCGAACATGAATTCCTTGGCCCCGAGCAAAACCAGCGGCAGCAAACCCGGATCAAGCTGGAATGTCTGGGTTCCGACTAACGGAAAGAGGAAATAGCCGAACATCAAGGTCAGCATGATCTTGACTTGAACCGGAACCGTGGTTTGACCGAAAACGGGTGCGGCGACAAACAGCCCGCCGACCCGGAAGGTCGACAGGAGGAAAACGACTATGTTGTCAAGTGTGAGTCCGAATATCGCTTCTGTCTGCACGAGTTAGATTTCTCCTCTTCGCACTACCTTTAGCAATGCCTGTGCCGAAGAGGAACGCAGTTCTAACTTGTTAAAAGAGAGGTACTTGCACAGAATCGCCGGGGACTGCCGGGACTATTGCAGGAGTATTTTTCTTCCCGGCGGGGAAAAGTATTCATCCCACCAGCGTTGGAATCGAGGTAAACAGCCTTGTCGTAAAGCCGACCATCATGTTGATAATCCAGGGAAAGCAGATCAACAGCGCCAATCCGACCGCGATGATCTTGGGAACAAAGGTCAGCGTCATTTCGTGAATCTGGGTGACGGCCTGGAAGATTGCAATCGCCAACCCGACAATAAGTCCGAGGATCAACATCGGCGCTGAAACCATCAGCGTAAGTATGATTGCTTCCTTCCCTAACGCTATAACGTATTGTGAAGTCACTTATCCTCCCGCGATCTTGAAGCTTTCCAACAGTGATTTGACGATGAGATACCAGCCGTCAACCATGACGAACAGCAGTATTTTGAACGGTAGCGCCACCAGAATGGGCGGCAGCATCATCATGCCCATCGACATCAAAACCGATGCCACAACCATATCAATCACCAGAAATGGTATGAATATCACGAATGCAATTTGGAACGAGGTCCGCAGTTCCGAAAGTATGAAACCCGGAACGACGACATGTGTCGGAATGTCATCACGCGTCGCCGGCTTCTCCAGCCCGGCGTACTTCACAAACAGGGCCAGGTCCTTCTCACGTGTCTGCCGCAGCATGAATTCACGCAGCGGCTTGACGCCTGTTTCGAAAAACTCCGTCTGCGAGATTTCACCCTTTAGATACGGTTGCAGCGCATTGTTGTTGATCTGCGTCGCTACCGGTGTCATGACAAACACCGTCATCACCAGCGAGATCCCCATAATTAACTGCGACGGCGGCAATTGGTTTGTTCCCAACGCCTGCCGCAGGAACGACATCACGATCACAATTCGAATAAACGAGGTCGTCATCACCAATATCGACGGCGCCAACGCCAGTACCGTTAACAACAGCACGATCTGCAGGGTCGTCGACAGCCCCTTTCCGTCAGTCGTCTGTCCGCCGATCGAAATCGATACCTGCGGGACTGATTGCGCCATGATCTCCGCACTGCCAATAGCCAGCAGAAAGACGATGATCGCTATGATGCGCCAGGAGAGTCTCATACATCAACTCCCTTTTGCTCGATCGCCGCGCGCGGCATCAGCGATTCTTTGGCTTGTCTTAGAAACTGTCCGAACTTGGTCGAGTTGCGCGCAGCTTCGCCTATCTTGGCGGCCGGCGGCGGAGCGATTTCTACATCGCAGAGCTTGTTGATTCCGTTTTCGGTCGCGCCGAGGAGTACGTGTTTCTCGCCCACCTTCACCACATATATCGCCTGCTTGGGCGTGAGATGTCGTCTCTCAACGACCTTGATGAGCTCGCCGGCGACCGGCGACTTTCCTGTAGAATAACGCTTCATCACCCAAACCGAGGCGTAGATGATGATGATGATCAGTAGCAGCGCTCCGGCCAACTGAAGCAGGGTCGGGCCCATTTCACTGGCGAAGTCGGGGACTTGCTCTTCCTGAGCAAACAGTTTGACACTGCAGAACTGAATCAGCGATCCGATGCTGAATATCGTCCATTTCATGTTACAAGCTCTTTAGTCTGTCTTCGGGCGAGATCAAACTTGTGACCCGCAATCCAAAATTCTCGTCAACGACGACGACTTCACCTCTCGCTACAATTTTGTTGTTTACCAATAAATCTACCGGCTCGCCGGCAAGCTTGGTCAATTCCACAACCGAGCCCGCGCCCAATTCCAATATGTCGCGGATGCTCATTTCGGTCCGGCCAAGCTCGATGGCAACCGGAAGTCTGACGTCCAATAAAATATCGATGTTCTGCGGCTGGCCGGCCGGCTGTGCCCGCTGGAAACGGTCAAACGCGACCGGCTGGACCGTCGGCGAACCGCTGCCACCAATGCGAGTCGCCTCCGCGGCTTCGGCATTCGCCAACTCCGCCAGCATCGCCTGCTCGACTTCATCGTCAACTGCTGAAGACGAAGACATCTGGTCCGCCGGTATCGATTGCGGCATCGCCCGGTTGGCACTGCCGCTGCCCGCCGGCGGTCCGCCTAAAATCGAATCATCCTCCAGCGGCGTGTTCGGTGTGATCTCATCTGCCATCTATGGTCTCCTATTCCTCGGCGCGGCCGGTAAGCTGAAATCCTGCCTTCCGTCCGACAATTCCGGGGCGAGCAAAAAACTTCTTTTTCCCACGCACATATACTTCCAGGGGTTCTTCAATCCGCTGATCCAGTTGGACGACGTCGCCGACTTTCAGCGATATGAAGTCGCGCACTGTTAAAGTGGCCGTGCCCAGGCGCGCCGTCACTTCCGCCGTGACATCTTGCAGGTTCGTCGCATTAAGAAGACGATTCTGCTCGATGTCGCCCTTCTTCGACTGGTCCGCCCAGGTGTTCCCAACCAGATCCTTCATGATCGGCTCGAGCGTGACATAGGGGTAGCAGATCGTTAACAGCCCGGAATTACCCAGCATTTTGATCTGAAATCCGATCACAATCACGGTCTCACCCGGCGGCACGATCTGCACGAATTGCGGATTGGTCTCGAATGAATGCTGGCGAATTTGTATCTTGACCACCGAAGCCCACGTCCGTTCGAGTTCCTTGAAGACGTTTCGCGAAATCTTGGTAAGTACCGCTTTCTCTATTCCGGTCAATTCGCGCTCGGTCTCCATGATGCGTCCGACCCCGCCAAACATGCGGTCGATGAACAAGAATGCCAGTGTCGGGTTGAAGTCGATCAGGCATCGTCCTTCGAGCGGCTCCAGAGTAATGTTGAATACATTGGAGGGGTTCACCAATGACATGATCAGCTCGGAGTAGGTTATCTGGTCAACGCTGACCAATTCAATGTCCACCATTGCTCGCTGAATGGCCGAAAGGCTGGAACCCAGATGGCCGGCGAAATTGTCGTGAAGATTCTCCAGTGTGCGAATCTGATCCTTGGATACGCGATTCGGGTGCTTAAAGTCGTAAGCGACAATCGAACGCATCGAATCGTCCTGGCGTGCCACCTTCGGATCAACCTCCTCCGAGGTCGACACCGTCGATAACAGGGCATCAATTTCGTCTTGTGATAGAATTTTCGCCACTTCGCTACTGCCTTCTCGCTGCTTTACTGTAATACAAAGTCGGTCAAATACACCGCTGTCGCCTGCGCCGGCGTCGTGAATCGATTCACCACGGCCAGAATCTGGCGGCGCATATCGTTGCGGACCTTGATGTCCGCCAGCTGGTCAACCGTCTTCGACGACAGGATCGTTATCAGCAGGTCCTTGATCTTGACGGCCTTTTCCTCGAATGCCTTCAGGTCTTCCGGCGATGCAACTTCAAAACTCACGCTGCACGAAAGATACCGCGTACCCTGCGTCTCCGCCGGGTTGACAACGATACTCTCGACCGTGAAGAACTGGTTCGAGCCGGCATGCTCTCCACCACCATCACCACTACCGTGGCCGGATGGAGCCTCTTCATGCTTCTCTTCCTTGACCGGTTCCGCCTTTGCCGGCTCAGCCTGCTGCTCAGTCGGTGCATCGCTCGCCATCATCGGCTTGAGAACTTTAAGGGTAAGCAGATATGCCGCAGACACAGCCACCAGCCCGATGACTCCGAAGATCGCCACCTTCGTCAGAGTCGCTGCCAGACTGGGAGGCAGTAAGCTCTTCTTGGCGGCGGCCGGCTGCTCGGCAGCCTCGGTTTTCTCTTTGATATCCGGCATAATCCGCGTCCTATGCTTCCCGAATCGGCACTGACTGGAATCCCACCAGTGTCGATCGCTTGTATCGGGTTACCTTGTCGATGATCTCTTCCGAGTTATCTTTCACCATTATCTTCTTGCCCGTCGTCAAACTGACGATCGTATCCGGGATCTCTTCAACAAATTCGATGAGATCGGCATTGATGACAATAGCGGTTCCATTCAATCGTGTGACCTTGATCATTGTATGCCTCAACTCATTATCTCTTCAGGTTGACCAGATCGTCGAGCATGTTGTCGGATGTCGTGATCACTCGGGCATTCGACTGGAAACCACGCTGGGCGATAATCATGTTCGTGAATTCCTGCGCCAAATCGACGTTGGCCGATTCCAAAGCGCCGGAGGAAATCGTCGCTGACACCGTCTCACCCGCCACTCCTTCGATACCTTCACCGGAGTTGGCTGAAGTCTGGAACAGTGACTCGCCCGATTTCAACAAGCCGGCTTCGTTGTTGAAGTCTGCCAGGGTAATCTGAGCGAGGTTTCTCGAAACGCCGTTGGTGAAAATGCCGATAATCAGTCCCGTCGGGTCGATGGAAATCTTGTCCAGAATGCCCATGCCATAACCGTCTTGATTAATCGCCGCAACGGTCTCGACACCGGAAAACCCGGTTAAGCCGTCATATTGGCCGGATGTGCCTGCAAACAAGTCAATCTCTGCAAGCTGCGCGCCGTTATTCGGATCGAAAATCAGTCTGTCGGCGCCGCCGTCAAAACCCCATCTCAACAGCGATCCGTTGGAATTGAACTCGACTGTGCCCGATCCGCCGGCGGAAATAACTTCGCCACCCTGTAATGATGATGCCCAATACCACTTGTTCGGTTCATGCGATTTGATGAAGTTCGTCATCAGCGTGTGGGTTCCGCCCAGACGAATCAAACACCGTCAAGGATGTTGCCTTGGCTGTGTCCTTCGTGGTTATCGAAGCCGTTCCTGCCGTCAGGCCCGAATCGGCCGAACCAACAGTTACACCGCCTCCGCCCAAACCGGTAACTCCCGTTGCCAAACCGGTGGTCTGGCTCGTGGTTATCCCGAGAATCGAGGACACCGGAGTGCCGCCGACTGACGGGGTAAACACATCGGTCGCGACCAAATTGTGGTCGGTGCCGTTGTTCGCTGCAAACGTCGCGGCAACCGCCGCCCCGAAGATGCGGTTGGCGACGTCGCCCAAAGTGGCGGCGTTGGTTGCTACCGTGTACGACGCTCCGGCTTTCGTCCGTTCAATGCGAATCTCGCCGGAATCTATGTGAGCGTCAATACCGTCAATGATATCAATCGAATTGACCAGTTCATTGATTGTCGAGGTCGTGGTCAGCCCGGTAATCGTAATCGGTGATCCGCCGTCAACGCTTAGCGTCAACGTCGCCGAAGTGACTCCCAGCGACCCCAGCGTCTCGTTTCCGGTAAGTACAGCGTTGGGTATGTTGTTTCCGAGTCCAGTGGCAAATGTCGCGTTTGCTCCGGTAATGGTTATGGCATGTGAACCCCCGGCACCGTCGCGCGCAACACCCGATACGAGCGTAATTCCGTTAGTCGATGCGACGCTGTCGGTGAGTGACGCCTCCGAGCGGGTAGCTGAAGCATCAAGGTTATTGCCATATGAAACGCGCGTCGTAACCTTGGCCGGATCCTGCTGCCCGAACGGAAGTTGAATACTTCCAACGGTCGAGGTCGAGGGAATCTGGCCGGACGGGTCCGCCATCTTGCCCTGGACATAAAGTCCATTTGACGGATTTACGAGATAGCTGTTCGCATCAAACCCGAACGCTCCCGCGCGAGTATAGAATTTCTGAGTACCGTCTGATAAGATGAAGAAACCATTGCCCTGAATCGCCAGATCGGAAATCTGTCCGGTCAATTCCAGGCCGCCTTGTGTGAACAGGTTATCGATCGAAGCGACATTCATTCCCAGTCCCAATTGAATCGGGTTCGAACCACCCGACACCGACGATGGACGACCCGCGCCGCGCAAGGTCTGAACCAGAGCCTCCTGGAACACCGAACGGCCCGATTTGAAACCGACCGTATTGATGTTCGAAATGTTGTTGCCGATGACGTTCATGCGAACCTGATGGTTCCTGAGTCCTGCGACACCTGCGAATAGTGATGCTAACATATATCCTTTACCTCCGAAATCAGGCTTCCTCTATGGAGGTCCGGCCTGTGGTTCTTTGTTTACTTATCCAACTACCACCGCATCGATGTTGGTGAAAACACCGTGCTTCATTTTTTCTGTTTCCATTGCCGTCACAACCGTGCGGCTGGGGACATTCACCAGCAGCGCCAGATTGTCCAGCAGTACTACCGAATCGCGCGCACCCTTGTCCGATGCCCGATCAACCGCATCCGTCAAACGCGCCAACCGCTCCGGCCCCATCTCCAGATGACGCCGATTGATGCGATCGTTGAGATGTTTGGAAAATGTCAGACCATCGCTGGCCGCTCCCTCGCGTGAACCTCGCGCCTTGCCATTTGACTTCGGCTCGGAATTAACCGATCCGACTCCCGGCAGTTGATTGATCAGATTCATCGCCATCTTTAGCCTCCGCTCACACTGCGGACACTGGCCAGCGGAATCATCCCGCCTGCGATCAGCAGATAAGCCTGACCGTCGATGTAGTCCACGCCGGTTACCAGTCCCTTATTGAATCCGGCCGCGCTGACGGCATTCCCCTGCGGATCGCGCAGATCAACCGAATAGCCATAGTTTCCTGCCGGCAGAGCGTTGCCGTTGTTGTCTTTACCATTCCACGAAATGCTGTGCTCACCGGCTTGCAGCTGCGACAATGTGATTGTGCGCACAATTTTTCCTTCAGCGTCGTAAACGCTCAATACTCCGGAGAGTGCAAAGCCGGCGGACCTGAAATTGATCGGCGACGCGTTTTCGCTGTTGACTGCCGTGACGCTGGCGTCTGCAGTCACCGTCTTGCCGATCAGCGATGTCGCCATGGTGTTGTTGATCGTCTGCGACAATAACATGTTCCACTGCGAACTCGTCGACATCGTCTCATTGAGGTTCTGCAGCTGTTCCAGCGAGGAGAACTGCGTCATTTGTCCGATGAATTCTTGATCCTTCATCGGCTCCAGCGGATTCTGATACCGCATCTGTGCCGTCAGCATCTTCAGAAAATCATCTTTGCCGAGAGCGTCGTTGGCCTTCTTCGCCGCTTCGGCGGCCTGCGGCGCTAGTATCGAGCTGATAGACTGTGGTTCCATCTTGTCCTCATGCCACCAGGTTTAGTGCACCGCCATAAGCGGTGTACAAGTTCTGTGATATCTCGGCGGTTGCCGGAACGTCAATGACGAACTGGCCGGACGACGTGCGCATTCCGCCCTCGCGCCCGCGCCACCCTTGCTGAAATGCGTGTTGACGGCGCGAATCGCTGTCATCGTTGACCGAAACCTCAATGCTGTTCAACTTGAGGCCCGCCCGCTCGAAACTCTCGCGCAATTGCGGCAGCGAAAGCTCGACGGCACGCTTGGCGTCCTCGCTGGAAGTTTCCAGCCGTGCATTGACTTCGGTCGGAGTCGTCATCAGCCTGATCTTGAGATTACCCAGATGCTCGGGTTGCAGCTGAAGTTTGATTTCGCCCCTCTTCAGCAGCGCTTCGATGTGTCCGCGCTTGATCTCTAATTTGAATCGCTCGGCGCCGTTAAGCTCGATGCTTTTCTCTGTCGCTTGTTGCACTTGCTTGTCAACCGTAACCTTGAAGTCTGTCTTATCGATGGCGATATTCTCTGCCAGAAGATCCTTGGTGCCGCCGTCGGAACTCATCAGCTTCTCGATGTCAAATCCCTGTGACTTCAACGCCATTTGCACCGGCTTGCGCATTGCGACCCGGCCTTCCAACCGGACCGGCGCTTTGCCTTCAACCGATGATTTGGCGGTGCTCGGACCTGATGTCTTGCCAGCAACCCGTGCCTGGTGTGCAGAGCCGAATTGACGCAGTCGCATGTCCGGCAGCGAGAACCGCTGTCGCGATCTGCGGCGCTGCCGCAATCGGCAGTCCATTAGTTGATAAAAGTGATTGGTTGGTTGTCGGAATCTCGGCCTTGACCTGCGCCTCAGAGTTGTGTCTGTCAGCTTCAATTGCACATCGGCTTTGCCCGACGCCGACTCGCGATATTCAGGCTCGGGAAGGCCCGGCGCAAGTTACCCTTCAGTGAGCTCGATATCCCGTCTGTCAATTTGCTCATCGACTTCTGTTCTAAAGGCAGGGCCTCGCCCTTTGGCACCGACGAACCTGCCAATTCTGCTTCGGCCGGGGCATCCGCAAGGGCTTTTGCTGCATCCTCAAGGACAACCACTGTGGCGTTGATTCTTGCGCCGTTCGCTTTTGTGCCGGTGAGCGAAGATAACTCGGCTTCAATAAGACTCTTAAGTCGTGATTCCTGAACTTGCGGTATCCCATTCCCGATTAACTGACTCAACGACGCGATGCCTGGCTCACGAGGTACAATTGTGCCAATGGCAGTTGATTCGCCCTCGCCGTCGATGATATCTGAACCAACTTGCGGTTGGGGAACAACTGAAGCTGCGCCGCTCATCGTCGTTCCAATCTTATTCTCAATCAATTCCTGAATCAGAATTTCGCCGACAGCTCCTTCTTTACTCGATACCGCTGCCAGCTCCGCCAGATTATCCGGTGAAATCGAAATTTCCGCACCCGACAATCCCATGCCTGCGAGGATGGGAATCGGTAACGCCGCCGATTGGGGAGCCCCGGCAGCCACATCGGCAAGCAACTGCGCAAACAGGCCATCCCCGGAGGATGGGCCGTTAGTTGCTATCCCGACCGGAGTCGGTGATGCGCCACTTTGTGCTGCCGCGAATATGTCAAGTATCGGATTCATCATCTGCTTCTAGTCATTCATCGAAATAATGTACTGCGTAATTTTGGCTGCCCGTTCCGGAGCCATCTTGCCGAGTACTTCCGAAGCTTTTTGTTTCTTCATCTTGCTGATCATCACGCCGACCTGTGCATCGCTGAGGTTGGCCAGAATCGGCACCAGTTCTTCAGTGTTCATTCCTTCATAGAGCTTTGCCATCTGCGTAATGTTGCCCTCTTCCATTGCCTTCTTGCGATCCAGCAGCGCTTCCACTTGACTCCTGAGCTGATTGAGTTGCGTCTTCTCCAGCTCCAGCTCCGCCCTCTTGCGGTCGATCTCCTGACTTTGTTCCACGAACCAGGTGCTCTTTTCAATCGAGTCGCGGACAATTGCGGTATCGCTCATCGGGAGATCCTCTTCCCCGCCGTCGTAACCGTCAAACAAAGCCTGGTATGGATCAACTGTCTCTTCATCTTTCTGATCTTCTTGCTCCGTAGAATCAACCGGCTGGGCCTGCTTGTCTGCTGCCTCGACCCCCGGCTTGACATTGGTTGAACTGAAGACGCCAAGTTGGAGCGAGAAGATAACGACTGCCGCCAAGAACACAGTCGCGCCGACGGCTATCAGCATGAAATGAGATTTTCCGCCCGCTTTTGCCTTGGGCGACGCGCCTTGCGGTTGCTGTTCGATTTCTTTTTCGGCCATTACTAATCCTCCAAATGGCGTATTGCGCCTTCTTGCCGTGAAACTGCTCTGCAAGAGTAATGCCAACATCACAGCCAAGCTTCTAAGTTGCTTGCCGGCATCAGCTTCCCGGCAATAGCAAAATTCGGTTCAGAGGCCGTGATGAGCGCAACGCGGAAAAGTATTCCGGTCGGAATGGAAGATTCTAATCGGATCGGATAAGTGTGAAGTGGATTATTGCGAGGATAACGAAGTCAGATGCCGGATCATCGAGTCGGGAGAAATTGTGCTGTCACCCAGCATGACGGCAATTTCCAGCTCCGACTTGCGCGTGCCGTATTTCCACAGTTCCTTGAGAAAATCCCCGGCGGCGCTCGAGGCAAACCAGCGGTCGCCAAATTCCGCGCGCAACCGCTCCCGCAGCTGAGCCGCCAGGAACCAGCCGGTCAAGTATTCCGCGGACGCAAATCCATCAAGGCGTCGGTACAACATCTCTCGATCGACTTCACTCCAGCCATGAGCGCCGAGCGGCCGCTTGATCTCTTCGTAGACACTTCGCAGGTCTGCTGCACCGCCATAGACCCTCTGCTCGAACAGCAAGTCGCTGCAATAGGAACGTGTCGCCAATAGCTGCACATATGCCCGCTGGCGCAGGAACTCCCCGACTTCGCTGTGCGGGATTCCGAAAGCCTTCGCGACTATGTCCGGTTCATCAAGTAGCCCCTCGATCAGAAACGCGTACGCCTCCTGCAATGCGCCTGCCCCCAGCTGCGTAAACTCGAATTCGCGCTCCTCCGTATTGAGCCAGTGCAAGGCATGGCCAAATTCGTGCAGCAACGCCGACGTCGCCCAATGTCCCGAATCAGACGGTAATACGACTCGGATGTCATCAGGAATCGTAACCGGATAAGTCGCGGGCCGCGATATTGATCGGCCGGATTGCCGCACAAACAGCGGCCTCGGTGAATTGCCGAAAGTAAGTCCCATTTGCGCCAAGACCGCTTCGCAGCGTTCCAACTGATTGGCCTTGCGGAAATACCGGTCATACGGCGAAGTCTCCAGAAGAAACGCCACGTCATAACCCCGCAACATGTCAACCTTCAGGCCCGACAACTTCGGAACCACTTCCTCTGCCAGTTCTCGAAAGAGACTGTCGGTGCGTTGAATCGTGCTGCGCGCTTGCTCACTCAGTAACGCGTAGTCAAGCTGCTGGCGCTCCTGGCAAATTGCCGCCAAGTCTCCGTATCCAAGGTCGAGTGCCGTCGAGTCTTCGATCCTGGTTCTTTCCTCAATGACTGCATTCTCCTTCTGTAACTCTGGAATCCAGGCATAGTACGCTTGTTGTCTCAAGTCGCGGTCAGCCTCGGTCGCCATCACTTGCTGTAGTTCATCAAGGCCGAGGGATTTGTCACCCAACTGGGCCGTGCCTTGGGTCCGCATTTCCGTCAAGTAATGCTCGACATCTTGTGTGTCTCTCTTCAAGATTGCGCTTATCAGATAGTGGCGCAGCCGCCGCACTTTTCGCTCGTCTTCCGAATCAGGCGGATAGCTGTCCTCAATCTTCTGCAGCAGCCGGAGATTATCCCCGCTGGTCAACTCGTCCACCAGATCCTCACTCGTATGATCATTGACAGAATCAGCAGTAGTCGAATCAGTCCGCAAGTCGTGATTGAAGCTCGCTATCATCGTGCTCCGGCAATACTCGCGAGCCTCGCCCCGGATCGCGATCAATTTCTCCCATTCACTTTGCGACACTTCGGAGTCGTTTCGTGAACAGCCGGCGAAAATCACTGTGCAAAACGCACAAATAACGAATTTCAGGAAACTCTTATTCATTCAGGTGGTTAGAGTACGTAGCGAATGCGGAAACGTCCAGTCAAAACTGACGAATGGCATTGAAACAGCCGATGTAGTAAATGTTGCCGGAAAACCGAACCCTCCGGAGGCCCTGGTCTGGACCACATGACATTCTGCTGGGGCGATCCCGGTTGGTACCGACTAAAGTGTTGACAGAATTGAAATTAGTTGATATCTTGTTAAAGTAACGTCTACTTCAAATAGAGGACCACGCACGAGGTGAACATGAAAGTTTTTGGCACCGGGGCGCTGATAGCACTGCTCTTCGTAGTCGGAATGACTGCTGCAAAACAGCGTCCCGATTTTCAGGATCCGAGCTTCTTTCGGGCAAAGAGCGAAATCCCCATTTCCGACCGCGCCGTAGACTACCTGGCAAAGAACCAGGCTGACGGCAAAGTCAAGATCTGGGTCTTTTTCACGGATAAAGGTATTTTCAACAAGTCTGAATTCCAGGCTGCTGCTTTGGCAGCAGACGCGGGTATGTCCGCGCGGGCCAAAGCCCGGCGCGAGAAGCACGGCGTCGCGGAAATCCGTTTTACCGATCTGCCGGTCAATGCCCGCTATGTAAACCAGCTGCAGTCAATGGGTGCGACGGTTCTTAGCACTTCCAAGTGGCTGAATTCTGCCGCAATCGAGATCGACCTCAACCGTGTCGGTATGATTGCCGGAATGGAATTCGTGGCACGCGTGCAACCGACGGCGACCTTTAAACGTCCGATCGAAGAGGTTACCTACGAAAAGACGGCTCCGCAGGGCGACCAACAGGCTCTGCAGCCAACCGGTCTCTCCTATGGGTCCTCGCTCGCTCAGCTGACACAAATCAATGTCCCGATCTGTCACGACTCCGGCTATGCCGGTCAGGGTATGCTGATCTCGATCTTTGACACTGGATTCCGTAAGAGTCACAATTCGTTCGCGCAGGCTTACCTCAGCGGCCGCGTCATCGCTGAACACGACTTTGTTTTCAACGATGGCAATGTCTCTAATGAGGTCGGCGACGATGCCAGCGCCTGGAGCCACGGTACCAGCACCTGGTCCACCTGCGGCGGCGCCAATCCCGGCGTTCATTACGGTCCGGCTTATCTTGCCCAGTTCATTCTCTGCAAGACCGAAGACGTGAGGAGTGAGACCGTTCAGGAAGAATACAACTGGACGGCTGCCGTCGAATGGTCCGACTCAATTGGTGCCGACATTATCTCTTCTTCGCTCGGTTACACAGACTGGTATGCTACGATCAACTACAATGGTGATTTCTGCGTATCGACCATCGCCGCCGACATCGCCGCATCCTACGGCATCTTGGTCGTCAATTCGGCCGGCAACTCCGGCTCGGCGCCGCAGTCGCTTGGTGCACCGGCGGACGCCGACAGCATCATTACTGTCGGTGCGGTAAATTCCTCCGGCACTATCGTCAGCTTTTCCTCGCGCGGACCGACCGCCGATGGCCGCATCAAGCCTGAGGTCTGTGCGCTGGGATCAAATGCCAGCGTAGCCAGTTCCGCAGGAGATGCCTCCTACGGATTCTCCAGCGGCACTTCATTCTCTTGCCCGTTGACTGCCGGCGCTGCCGCCATCGTCTGGGGTGCAAATCCGACGTGGACCAACATGCAGGTTCGTGAAGCGCTGATGCTCACCGCAAATAACGCAGCAACGCCGAACAATAACTATGGCTGGGGTATCATCAATACCTGGAATGCGCTTCGTTACGTCTTCGCACCGCCGAGCTACATGCCCGGCGACGCCGATGGCAGCGGCACCATCACGATCTCGGACGCCGTGTTTATCATCAACTACATTTTTGCGTCCGGAACTGCTCCGTCGCCGCTCGCTGCGGCAGACGGCGATTGCACCGGCACAATCACGATTTCCGACGCCGTGTTTATCATCAGTTTCATCTTCAATGGCGGACCAACGCCGACTCTCTGCTCATAGACGCAGCGATTGTCTCGATAAACGAACAGGGACTTCAATTGAAGTCCCTGTTTCCTTTTTGCGACTGTCTTCTTGAAGCCCCGCTACTTGACTAGAACCATCTTGCCGGTCGCCTTCTCGTTGTTGCTTTCAACCTGGTAGAAGTACACACCTGACGGCAGGATCACCCCTGCTTGACTCACTGCCTCCCAGCGGATTCGGTGCTTTCCCGCCGCTTGTCCGGGAACGAGAATTTTACGAATTCTCTGTCCCGACAAATTGAAAACACTAATCTCGACATCACCCGCCCGGGGAATCGCATACTCAATTGACGTTGCCGAATTGAACGGGTTGGGAAAGTTCTGTGCTGTCATGTATTCTCTCGGCAGTGGGTCACCGTCCGATGCAATATCCGTGGCAACATCGTGATGTATCGGTGCAATGTTGTTGAGTCGGCGATTGTACCGCCACATCGGGCAAGGAGAACTGCTCGCATTCCACTCCATGCCTGCGAGAGAGGTGTAGACCAGCTCATTTGCCGGAGTGATCATGATCATGTCGGTGTAACCGTCGCCGTCAATGTCACCAAATGTTGGCACATTTGCCTTGGTAGGATAATCCTGCGTATGCGCCGCCACGAATAGCGGCCAGTCTGCCACGGGTTCCCCGGAAGCGCTGAAAGCTTCTACCCTCTGGCGCGGAAACACGCCGAACAAATCGCGGCCCGCCGCCACAACTGCATCGGCCCCACCGCGGCCATTTACATCTACTAACAACGGCATCGCGGCAATCCCCGGATGCGCGATCGCGGCCAACAAACCGTTCATCGGCTGTTCGTCAACGGCCGGTGAACCATCAGCATTCCAGGCAAACAGATATCCGTAATTGCCGTCATGAAATGAGACCACCGATTCCGGCTGTCCGTCTCCATCGATGTCGCCATAAACCGCCATCGGCGGATCCAGGAATGATGGTATCCCGAGACTGCGTGCCTCTTTTTTTAGCACCCGGAGATCCGAGTCCATCACAATCAGGAAGTACCCGTAGTTCCGATCCGGTCGCCATAGATATCCCATCAGCACTAAGTCGTGGTCACCGTCGCCGTCGGCATCCGCCGCTGTCAATCCGGATGGTGTTAGGTGATAATCGCCAAAAACAAAATTCATCGTCCGTTGCGTTTCGCCGCAGAGATTAATCTTCTTCAACAAGCCGTTCCGGTCCATGATGTACAACTCATCCAGCGAGTCGCGATCCAGGTCCGCAGCCTGAACCATGCCCCCTTCGAGATCCAGCGGGAAGCACGATCCTGAAGCCGGATGTGGACTCACAATTTTGATCTGACTGGGTCCCGTGGAACTGCCGCCCGATTTGTAAATGATCTCGTCGAAACCGTCGTGGTCGAGATCCCGCGCAAACAACAACGGGAAATACGCCTCGCTTAGCGAACCGTACAGCGACGTTCGCGGCGAGTTGTAGACGACATCACGAAAAATCCTCCCGCTCGAAGACAGTCCGTAGATCAGATTCGAAGTTTCTGCAATTACCGCCAAATCGTCGACGGAGTCAGAGTCGATCGAGCAGACAACCGGGACTACCAGGAAATTCTCTTCCGGCAGATCCGGCATTCCCGCGTATTGGCGATTTCCTTCAAGATCAAAAAACGCGAGACCCGAGTCGGTCCCCACCACAATCTCGTTGCGTCCATCGCCGTCAAAATCACCATAATTTGCCATTATCGCTGCGTTCGCACCGATTTCGGCGCGCCAACCGTGGTTCCCGGAGAATGGCGAAACCACAGTGAGTGAATCCTCGAATGAGTCCTCCAACCCGGAGGAACTGAAGACGCGGGCCCGCACGATATATTCGCCATTCGGCACCGCCATGAGATCCCAGAAGACACTTGTCTCGCCCACTGCCGGCGCGGTCAACTCGGCAATCGTCGTCCAATCCTCGCTGCTTGCGGCCGGACGATAATCGATCACCGTCCTCTCGAAGTTCGGGCAGATTGAGTTCAGGCCCAGCTCGACGGCGCCTGACGAAACGTTACTGCCCTCCGGCAGAGCAATCTCGACAATGGCCTCGGGCACTAACAACACAGTCCTGCGTGACTCATTCGAAGCACCGACGCGCAAACGAATCTCATAGAGCCCGGACAATTGACCCGTGTCCCACGTGCTGAGCACGCCGGAGGTTACAGTCGCCGCGCTTTGTCGAATCAGTCTCCATTCAGAATCACCGACCCGCCGGTAATCCAGCGCATAGTCCAGGATGCCCTCATCAAATGCCCTGCCGACGATCTGGACTCTGCCGGAAAGAATTGATCCCTCCTGGGGCTGCTCGATGCGGGCCTGCGTCGTCGGTGTGCTTTCCAGTGCGCGCTCCAGGTTCACTCGGCCAAAACCGCTGAACCGGTCCCAGCCGACAAGACTCGCCCCCTCCCCCTGCGGATCAACCAGATCATCGCTCGTAGCATTCAAAATTCGTTTGATACTGTCGGAAGGCAGCCCCGGCGACTGCGCACGCATTTCCGCTATTACTCCGGCAACATGCGGACAAGCCATGCTGGTGCCGGATGCTTCATAAAACCAATCCTCGACCACGTGCACCAGCGGTTCGTTTGATGGTGATGCCGCGTACATATCGGTGTTTCTTGCGCGCAAAGACAGGATCGATTCTCCGGGGGCACAGAGGTCGAGATGCGCGCCAAATGTAGAAAATCCCGCAACCTTATCCCGGCTGTCAGTGGCCCCAACAGCGATTACAAACTCAAAAGCTGCAGGAAAGAACTGGTCTTCGGCTCCCGAGTTACCGCTTCCGGCACATAGGACCGCTCCTTTTTCCCGCGCATACAGCAGAGCATCGCGCAACAACAGCGATTCGTAGGACATCCCCCACGACATGCTGATAACATCGGCTCCGTTATCGGCAGCATAGATCACCGCCCTGGCCGCCAGAGAAACTGACATCGTCGGGTAGATCTTCAAAGGCATCAATTTAGCGTGCTTGGACACCCCCGCAATCCCGATATTGTTGTTGGTTTGCGCCGCAATGATGCCCGCACAATGCGTGCCGTGGCCATAGGTATCGTCCGGGTCATTGTCGGAGTAGATCGGGATCGACGCTTCATTGGCGGAATAATCCCAGCCCCAGGTATCATCCACATAGCCATTGTGATCGTCGTCGACGTTGTTTGCCGGAATCTCATCCATGTTCTGCCACACACTGCCATTAAGATCAGGATGGTATCGATCGAGACCCGTATCGATGATCGCCACAATCACCTCGGCGCTGTTGCTGGCTTCCGGAGCATCGGTGCTTCGGATATCAGCACCCTCATTGCCGGTCAACATGGTCTGGATATCATTGTTGTTGCCGTCAAATCGCAGAACCGAGTAGTACTCCTGGCCTATATTTCGTAGATTCCACTGATAACGGAAAAGTCCGTCATTGGGGATTTCGAAGAGCTCCAGCACATAGTCCGGTTCGGCATACTCAATCACGTCGGATCCGGCCGAATTGGCTATAAAGTCACTTGCCTCCGTGGCCGTCGCGAACTCGATGACCCGAATTCTCGCAAATTTCTCGCCGGTCGCTTGGTTCGGACGAGCCTCGGCAAATTGACTGACTGATATTGGATTAGATTTGCCAAGTAACTCGCCAAGTGCTGACTCGTGCGCCGTCGCATTCCCGCTTTTTGAATTGTTCGCCAAATTGCGAATCTTGACTATAACACGCCTTGTATCCTGACTTTGCCCAGGCTGTTTTCCCTTTGAACTGTAACTGATTGCACTTACTGATGAGGTCAGAACCGAAAGGAGACAACAGCAGGTAATAATTGTTTTCGCAAGCCGCATAGAACCAACCACCTCACACGGAATCCCACCCCGGACTCCGAATCCTCCACTCCCACTATGACAATATAAGCCTCTCCCCTGTTTTTAGCCACTGTGAATTATCGCTATGGCGATACATGCCTATCTAATGCCACCTTCTCCTGACGCGGTTGACTAACTTCTGTTCAGTGATCGGTTACGTCAGCCTGTCCGCAATCTTCCGCACTTGCTCGGCCAGATCGTCAACCTTGCGGCTCAGTTCCTCCAGATCCTTCTTCCTGGCAACCTTGAGGTTTTCAATGGTTATCTCGACATCCTTGGAAATCCTTTCCTTCAGATCCTTCGTCGAGCTCTCGGCTTTGTCGAGCAATTCCAGGATCGCTTCCGAACGTTTCGTCTTGGCAATCTCCCCTTCCTTGATCAGCGTGTCGACAATTTCTTCCGCCTTGCTCTTGGTGATTTCAAACACACCGATCGACGCCAGCACGGTTTTTTTCAGGATATCCATTTTGAATTCTCCTCCCAGGGCGATGAAGCCCCGCAACGTTTCGATGATTGACCTCTTATTGTTCTTGGCCGTAATTTCGTCAACAAACAACTGTCCCAACACCGGTACCGTCACATCCTCTCCGGAACGACTATCGACTATCTGAAAAGCTACATCCCGCCGGATGTACAGGCGTAAGTCCGGCCCGGTAACGAATCGGCTAATGGTCGTATCGTACAGAAGTCGATTGGGATATCGTTTAATTGTCTTCATTGCGCCACGAGTAACCTCTGCATGCAATATTGTGCACCGCACAAATATTGTCAAGAAAAAAAGGATGGCTGCCACCACAGCCATCCTACAGCAACACTTAAGGTATATCCACTATACCTTAGCAAAACTAAGGAGCACAACATTGACTATTTCGAGCAGTCGTTCGCAAACAAACGGCTTCTTGATGAACATATCGCCACCCGCTTTGAAGCCCCGGCCCTGATCGTCCGAAGTGTCTTTTCCGGTCAGAAAAATCACCGGAATATTCTCGGTCAGTTGATCTTTCTTGAGTTCATTGCAGATTTCATAGCCATCCATCTGCGGCATCATGATATCGAGGAAAATCATGTCGGGCTTGAAAGTCTTGGCCCGTTCAAGCCCCATCACTGCGGAATTTTCGGCGACGACGGTGTGACCGGCATTGCTGAGAAACGCCTCGAGAATGTCAGTAATCTCGGGTTCATCATCGACGACCAATATTTTTGCTTTTCTTAAACCCATATCCGCACTTCCAATTTGAAAACGGTTCCTTTAAGTTATCGGAACAGAAGCTGCGTTCTTTAGCTCGATTTGCGCGGAGGGTGAGGACAATTAGCACGTCGGAGGCGGGAGCGGCTACTTGAAGTAATACTCTTCTTTTCGGTCGGAAACCATGTCGTTTAATGCGTTTACAGCCTTGTCTCGGGCGCAAATGGGGTCTATCTCGACAAAGGCTACGATATCTTCTTCGGCTTGAGCACGGGCCAAAACTTCCCCGCGCGACGAGGTTATCTGACTCCGCCCGGTGAACCGGATCTCTTCTTCACCCTGCCGGTCTGCACCCCAGCGGTTGCAGGTCACTGCAAAAACTCCATTCTCCAGGCATCTGGTCACCATCGCGTCCTGGCAGTTCGGCAGAACCAGATTCGACGGATGACAAATGATATCCGCTCCCTTTAACATCAAAGTCCGGGCTGATTCTGGAAATCGCCAGTCAAAACAGATCATTAATCCGAGCCGACATCCGCGGAACTCGTGAATCGAAAATCCGGTGTCTCCCGCGTCGAACCAGTTCTTCTCCAGATTGAATAAATGCGTCTTGCGGTAAAGATGACAATTTCCGTCCGGAAGAACCAGCGCCGCCGAATTGTAAACCCTGTCGCCGCTCAACTCCGGAAATCCAAAAACTACGGCTCCGTCATGACGCCTGGCTATCCCCCTGACGAAGTCGAAACTCGTGCCGGTCCCAAAATTCTCAGCCATCTGAAATGTCGCCTTCCGCGAAGGCATATAGTACCCCGAGAAGCAGAGTTCCGGCAGCACCAGCAGATCGAATCGCAAGTCACCGATAAGATCAGCGACGCGCCTGCGATTCGTCTCCGGCTCGCCAAAGACCACATTGTATTGAAGAAATCCTACTCGCATAATCGCTTGGTTGAACAATTGGAAAGTATCATATTCGCACTGTGAAGACAAACGAAAAATTAGAGTGGGTTAGGCGATGATGCGCGGCCGCATCATCCTGACGCTGACCATCTTAGTCGGCGTGATCATTTTGGTTCTCGCTTACTCCGGCATTGAGTCGAGCCGCGACAATATGCTGCATTTGATCGCTCAAAACGGCGAATCAATGATGCAGGCACTGGTCACTTCCGCCGGAAACAACCTCGCCGCCTCGGCAATCGTCGAAGAATCCAGCGCACAGCGCTTGGTGGAAATCGGCACCTTGCTTGGCCGTCTCCTCGATGGCAATCCGCACTTGGTCGACACGCTCGAATACTGGGAACGACGATACCAACTCGCCCGCATTGATTTCATCACCACAGATTCGATCGTCGCCGCATCTTCCTGGAGCGAAAACGTTGGCAAGACCATCGAATTTGAGCCCGAACGCATGGCGGTTCTGGATTCAATCTTCTCCAAACAAAAAAGCACCGCAATCTCCGTCCCCCTGCCATCGGCGCTGCCCCAGGACAATCTCGCTTACCTGGCAACCGCAACTCGGCGCGGTGCACTCCTGCTCGAGGCGCCCGTTCGCAAACTGACCGACTTCCAGGAATCGCTCGGCATCGGCTACGTCATTCGCCAGTTGGGGGGCCAGGAGGCTATCAGTTATGCCGTGCTCCAAACCGATTCCGGTATCGTTCTCGCCTCTCGTGCAATTGCGCCAATGGTGGCAATTCCGGACGATCCGTTCCTTGTGGATGCTCTTGGACACGAACAGACCGTCAACCGCCTCTATGAATTCGAGGACGAGCAGATTCTTGAAGTTGTGCGCTCCTTCAAGAGCGACGTTATGCCCTCGGGCCTTTTCCGCATTGGCATGTCCCTCAACGTCTATCATCAACTTTACATCGACTCGCTCAAGCAACTCGGAATTCTCTCCCTCGTGCTCTTCGCACTCGGAATCGTCGGCGCCTACGCCACAACCTCAAGCAAGAAGCTGCAGGTCACTGAGGGTAGCCTTGAACAACTGAAATCCATGACCGACGAAATCGTTCAGTCCCTCGAAGCCGCGGTCATCGCAACCGATAAATCCAGCCGCTTGATTATCTTCAACCCCCTCGCCGAACGGATTTTTGCGCGCTCTTCACGCGCTGTCCTCGGCAAGTTCTATGATGAGATCTTCAGCGACGATGAGTTGTCCCTCAATCGTATTCGCAGCGGACCCGCACGTGTCTTCCGCGGAGAGACCGTCCTTAATCGGCCGGATACTCCGCGTCTGCATCTGCTCGTCTCGACTTCACCGCTGTTTGACCCGACCGGATCGCTTAATGGCGGCGTTTCGCTCATCTATGATCTCACGGAAATGAAGCGTTTGGAAGAAAACGCCCGTGCCGCCGAACGACTTTCAGAATTGGGCACGCTCGCGGCCGGTGTCGCGCATGAAATCCGTAATCCGCTCAATTCCATCGCCATCGCAGCGCAGCGACTGCAATTGGAGTTTACCCCGGCCGGCAATACCGACGAATACCGGGCATTTCTCCAGACCATCCGAGAGGAAATTGAACGGCTTAATGCCATCATTAAGGACTTCCTCGCTCTCGCCCGAGGCGGCCAACTTGCCAAAGTTTTAGTTGAGTTAAAGCCCTACTTGAATGAGATTACTGCACTGGTGCGACTGGAGGCCGAGAAGCGCGGTGTCGCCGTCAATATCAACGTCGAGCCCGGCCTGGCAGTGGCGGTTGACAAAAGCGAAATGAAGAAAGTTTTCGTCAATCTGGTTCAGAATGCGCTTCAGTCCATTGCTGACACTGGCGATATTTGGATTATTGCCGGCAAAGACCCGGCCGGACGCATCCGGATTGACATTCAAAATTCCGGCGCGCCGATCCCCCCGGAAGATCGGACCAGGATCTTTCAACCGTATTTTACGACCCGCCCGGACGGAACCGGATTGGGTCTGGCGATTTGCCGTCGGATCGTGGTCGATCACGGCGGGACAATGGAACTACTCGATGGTGAGCCGACGACCTTTCGTATCGTGTTGTAGGAGGCATGGATGCTGACAAAAATATGGCAGTTAAAGGGTGTTTTCGTTCTACTGGGACTTTTCGTTGCCTTCGCTGCCTGTGTTAAAGAAAAGGATCCGAATCTTGACAGAAATCAGATCCGCGACGCGCTGGGGGCAATCACGACTGCCGTGAACAGCGGTGACCTTGGTACCCTGAATAAGTACTTCATTCAACCGACCCCGGAAGGCGCCGGTCCCAATCGACTCATCTCGCTTCTCACTGCCAGCGACTCAGCCTTCGCCATGCACAATCGAAAATTCAACATCGACGGAAAGTCGGCCACCGTCAGCTTTACCCCCACCGCGGACCCTGCCGATTCCAACTTCTCATATCTCTATCTGGTCAACGAAGGCGGTTGGAAAATTCAGCGCTTTGAAATCAAGTAGCGGATCAGAACTTAAACCCGACTCTCGTGACAAACTTGTTCGTGTCGTAGTCCGAGATCTGCCAGGTAAAGTAGACGCCAAAGTTCAGCACCGACAAAAACGGAGTTAGATTACCCAGACTGAATCCAATCTCACTGTAAGGCTTCTTCGCTTCCAGGCGCCCCCGCCCGTCCTTCTGCGGTTCACCATTTTCAAAGCTCGCCCATAGCGCGCCGCCATGCACACCTAACGTGAATGGAATGGACTTGATCAGTGGCAACCCGCTCTTCTTGAACAAGTACTGGCCAAATTCGTGGCTGACATAAACAAATGCGGCTCGATCTCCGGCAATACGATCATCTGAAAGCGTCAGGAATGCAGCATTCTCACCCGCCACGACACCGGCGTAGTCAACCATTTGATAGTGCGCCTGCGGTGGCAATGCGCGTGTAGACGATCCCGCAAACAAGCTCATGTAGGTATTTCCAAGCCCAAGCGTGCGTTGGCGGCGATACACTGCAACGTAATAGCGCCGGTAATCAAAGTCGCTGGACAAGAAATCTGGCGAACTCAATTCGGCTGTGAACTCAACAGTAGTGTACTGAGGTGACCAGACGCGCTGATCCCGTCCTTTGTTCCGCCAGAGCTTGCGTGAATCAAATTCCAGAGTCCCGGTCAGCAGGCGCAACTTGCCGTCTTCAATCGACGGATTAACCAGATACTCATCGTCACGGTTGAAATAACTGAAGTCCGTAGCGTTGTCGAGCGAACGCTGCGTGTAGTCACTCACCTTGCTCGTCAGTTTGAAATGCTGGATCGGAACCAACTCCAGCGAAACACTTCCCCCACGTTGATAGAAATACGACACCGGGTCGTACTTAAAGAACAAGCTCTCAAATGTGGAGTTATAATTCCCCTGACTGAGCGATCTGCCGCTGCGCGACTTCGCGTTCGTATTCCCCCTTGACCGTCAGCCTCTGTCGACCCGGAAATTGATACTGCAATCCAAACTTGTATTGATAAAGCTCCGCGTCGACGGCGTAGCCCGACTTCACCTCCAGCTGCAAGCCCCGGCGCTTTGCACCGAGAGTACCGCCAAACCCAAGGTAGGGCCCCTCAACCCTGTTAAACCGAAACCAATCATAAGCGCCCACGGTAAACAATGCCACCGCGCCGACGCCAGCCTTCAACAATTGCTTGCCCAGCGGCTTCGGCGCGTGCTGGATCGAGTCTAGGCGGGCATATCCGCGCAACTCCTGCGACGAGAGCGGAATGCTCTGGCGCAATGCCCAGGAGGCCGAGTCGAACTTGTCGGCACTCTCCGCAACCTCAAACGCATACTCATCAAAAGTGCTCTTGTCATGACCGGACTCAAACGAGTAGTCATAAATCGAAGCCGCCAGGTCGATGCCGATCTTGTCCGGAACTCCCGGAAACTTGATCTCGATGTCAGCTGTGAAACGAATTTCGATCGGCATCCAGTAGAGATTCGCAAATTGCGTAACATGCTGCCGGTAGCGCAGATTCTTGACAAAGGGTATCCGCACACCTTCGTTAAATCGGAAATCGACATCGACGACGTCAAAGGTCGAGTCGGCAATCAGGAGATTCCCTGCAACCAGTGCATCAGCCTGATTCTTTGGTTCAACCTCGAGCTTGTATACCTTGCGGCTGTCAATGTATGTCGAATCGAGCAGGTAGTAATTGTAGAAATTGAGGGCATCCTCGGCGACCGGCGACACCACGGAATAACTGCCGATGTCGATGCGGTTCTTGTTGAAATTCAACATCTCTCCGATCGTTACCAGATTGTCGGCCGCGCTCATGTTGGCGGATTGGCGCCTTGCGGTAATGACCTCTTTGTACTTGTCTGGACGTTCCCAGAATGATTGCGCCTGTGTCTCGGTGATCGCCATGACTTTGGCGCTATCACCTTTGCTAAGATCACGCACTACCATCTTCGTGTAGGAATTATACTTGTAGTCGCCAAGCCGATCGAGAATCGCCTTCTTACGCTTGATGGCTTCGATGATGATCAACTGTGCCGGATCGAACTGGCGATCATAGACGATGACCGTCTGACCAAGCACTACCGTGCTCATCAGAGAGATCTCGCGATTGACATCTCTTTCGGATACGACCACCGTATCCAAGGCCGTATAGTAGCCGATGTGGCTGACCTTGAGTACTTGCAGCCCTGGCTCGCAGACGATGCGAAAATTGCCGTCATCGTTCGCGGATGTCGCCTTGCCCGTACCCAAAACCTGTACGGTGGCATAAGGCAGTGGCTGGCCGGTTTCGCGGTCAAAGACTCTTCCCGCTACCGCTGCCGCCGATAGACTGTCGCTAAACATCATCAAAGCGGCAAACAATGCAATCGCAACAAACAGAATTCGACTCAAGCCACTGCTCCCATTAAGATAGTCTCTACTGCCTTAACTCCAGCAAAAGTCGTACCAGATCGTTTGCTGAAAGAAATTCCCAGGATTCTCGTTATTGATTATACGAAATTGCACAGGCTTGTTTCACTCGAACGCCTGTTACGATACAAAATTGTGCAGGTTTGCTGCCCCCATGTTAGACCTTGCCGCCGCACTCCTTTGTTGCGTATCTTGGTTCCATGCCATTCTACGGAGACGACATAGTTGAACGCGTACGCGAAGCCTCCGACATCGTCGATGTCATCTCGGCTTATCTTCCGCTCAAGCGCAAAGGGAGGAATTATTGGGCGCGCTGCCCGTTTCATCAGGAAAAAACCGCTTCCTTCTCGGTCTCACCCGACAAACAGATCTTCCATTGCTTCGGCTGTCACAAAGGCGGAAACGTCTTCTCGTTCATTATCGAGTATGAAAAACTCCCTTTCCCCGACGCGCTGAAACTCCTCGCTGCTCGCGCCAACGTCCAACTCCCGGAAAAAGGCGAAGTCCGCGAAACCCGCGAGTTCGACCAGATCTACTGGGCTCATGAAGTCGCCATGAAGTTCTTTCAGGAACATCTGCTCGAATCGCGCAAATCACTCGAGTATCTAAAATCAAGAAAACTGACTGATGCCACCATCGAAAAATTCAAGATCGGCTTTGCCCCCGACTCGTGGGATGCGTTCCTGAATCACGCCAGGCAGAAATCGCTGTCCGAGTCTGATCTGGAAAAATCAGGGCTCGTGATCAAGAAGGAAAACGGCGGCTACTATGACCGCTTCCGTGACCGCCTGACCTTCACAATCTTCAATACCGCGCAGAAACCGATCGCTTTCGGCGCCCGAACCTTCGACCCGAAAGAACAAGCCAAGTACATCAATTCGCCGGAGACACCGTTATACCACAAAGCTTCGATTCTGTACGGTCTCTCCCATTCACGCGGCGACATCCGTCGTGCCGAGGAGGCCATCGTTGTCGAAGGTTATTTCGATTTCTTGTCTCTCTATCAGCAGGGCATCACCAACGTCGTCGCCAGTTCCGGAACTGCCTTCACACCCGAACAAGCCCGCCTCTTGGGAAGGTCTGCCTCCAGCGTGGTTCTGATGTTCGACGCCGACTCCGCCGGTCAACAGGCGGCAATTCGCTCGGTTGATTATCTCTTTGAAGCCGGTCTCGACGTCAAAGTCGTCAAATTACCCTCCGGCGAAGACCCTGATTCCATCGCCCGCAAAGGCGGCAAAGCCGCAATCGATGAGCAATTATCAAGAGCCAAATCGTATGTCGAATACACAATCTCAACACTCCCCGACCGCTTTGAGAAGTTGAGCCTCAACGACAAAGACCGCGCCATCAAACGCCTGGCGACTCTCGCCGGTCGGATCGAGGACGAAATTCGCCGCGAGCTCTTCCTGCAGGAAATTTCCAACTGGTACAATATCGGCATCGACCTGGTGCGGCGCGGCGTGCGTATCGAAGACCGGCGGCCAGCGATGATTCCACGCGAGACAACCGGCTCCGCGCTCGACCGCGATTTTGTCGCATTGCTGCTCCAGCGCAGCGAATTGGTGCAGTCGGCGGCGGAAAAAGTCGCACCAACCGACTTCGACGATCAGGCCCTCGCGGATATCTATATCTTGATTCTATTACTCCACGAGCAGGACCAGCCTCCGACACCCGCCCAGTTGATTGACAAGGTCACTACATCAGCCCAGAAAGAACTGATCGCGGCACTGGCAGCCAAAGATTTCCACGGCACCGACCTGCACCAGGCCTATACTGATCTGGTAATTGCCTTCCACCGGCGGCATCGCAACAAGCGACTGACGGAATTGAAGAGACTGCTAAAAGAGGCGGAGTCGGAAAACGATCTGGACCAGATTAATTTCTACATGAATGAGATCAAGCTTCTCCGGCAGGAACTGTGATTGATTGGTCAGGACTTAAGCTTAACCACCGTCACGCCCCAACTGCCTTCGTTCCACTCCCCCAACTGAAACGACTCCACCATCTTGTTCTTGGCGAGATACTCGCGCACAAAGCGCCGCAGCGCTCCGGTGCCTTTGCCGTGCACGATTCGGACATAAGGAACGTGCGTCAGACGCGATCTCATCAAAATACTTGTCGAGACGATCGCGCGCTTCGTCAACCGTCAGTCCGAGCAATGACAACTCTACCTGCACGCTGTCCTTGTAAGGCTGGTAATTCACTCCCTGCGGTATCTCCGGCCGCGCCTCGCCGGCTTTGAGTTTGCGCAGGTCCCGCAGTTCCATCGTGTAAACAATCTTGCCGACACGTACCTTGCCCCTCTTGCCGTCGGGGAATATCTCCAGCAATTCGCCGTCGGTGCGCAGACGCTCAATAAACACCGCCTCGCCTTCGGCCGGCGGTGCACCGTCATACTCTCGCCGTGGCTGCAGCTCCTCTGTCTTCTGTGCCAGTTCAGTCCGCAGTTCATCTATCGTCTTGCGCACGCGCTTGACATCCGTCCGCGTAACCTGCGGCTCCCGCAATTCCAGCATCAGCTCGTCAATCTTCTTGCGTGTCTCGTCCACGAGTTTATTGGCATCATCCAGCCCTTCGCGCAGGAGTTGTTTCTCCCGCTCGTTGAGTTTCGCCTGCTGCTGTTGGCGAGTTGCCTCCAACTCTTCTGCCGTTTTCAGCCGCACGCGCAGCTGCTCGCGCTCCGCGTCCGTTGCCATCAATTCCTGTTCCAGCCGCGAGATCAGATCCGCCAGCGAGCGCTCCTGTGTCCCCACCAGTTCCTGCGCCCGCGAGAGAATCCCTGCCGGCATCCCCAGACGCGATGCCACCTCAAGTGCATAACTCGAACCCGGCAGGCCGGTCCGAAATCTGTATGTCGGCTGAAATGTCTGACGGTTGAATTCCATCGAGGCATTCTCCACCCGCTTGTTCGTCTCGGCGATCGCCTTGAGCGCAGAGTAGTGAGTCGTCACCACACACTTCGCTCCCGAGGTCGCAACATATTCGATCACTGATTCACCCAGCGCCGCGCCTTCCTTGGGATCGGTGCCTACGCCTAATTCATCAAAAAGCAGCAGGCTGTCCTGATCACACTGTCTTATGGCGTGCGTGATGCGCGCGATGTGCGACGAATAGGTCGACAGCGACAGCTCAATCGACTGCTCGTCGCCAATGTCGGCAAAGATCTTCCGGAAAATCCCCACCTGCGATTTTTCGTCAACTGGAATCAACATGCCCGACTGCGTCATCAACACCAGCAGTCCGACTGTTTTCAGGGCTACCGTCTTGCCGCCAGTGTTCGGACCGGTAATGATGATCACATTGTGTTCATATCCCAGTTCGATGTTCAACGGCACGACATCGGAACGCTTGCGCGCGCTCATGAGCAGGAGCGGATGATAGGCCGCCTGCAGCGCCACCACCGCATCCGCTTTCAAGATTGGCATCACCGCCTGCAGATCCAGCGCCATCCGTCCCTTGGCGTGAAGAAAATCCAGCCGGCCGTAAAGCGACCAGTTGCCGGAGATTTCCTCGCCATGGCTGTGTGCCAGCTCACTCAACTCCAGCAGTATGCGCTCGATTTCGTGTGCCTCATCGAGCAGGACTTGCTTGAGCTTGTTGTTCAGTTCGATCGCTTCAGTCGGCTCAACATAGAGAGTGGCGCCGGTCCGCGACCGGTCATGAATCACTGCCGTCTTCGGATTAAATTCGCTGTCGACAATCGCAATGACATACCGCCCGTCGCGCATCGTGACGATATCATCGCTGCGGTCAGAACGGTGCGCCCGATCCCCCAGCGCCTTTTGCAGGCGCGCTAAAATCTGCGCGCGCGCATGAACCTTCTCGCCGCGAATGCGCCGCAGTCGGTCCGAGGCCGAATCCTTGATTTCCCCGCCGCGGTCGATCGCGCCGTCAATGCGCTGAATCAATCCGGTCAACGGCTTCAACTGCGACAAGTAGCCGGCCACCCGCGGATACTTCTCTTCCTTGTGCGCTCGATATTGAAACAGCGCCGAGATCAGTTTCTGGAAATCCGCCAGCTTCTTTAACTGTTCGGCATCCAGGATTGAGCCGGCAATTCGCACTTTCCCCACTAATTGCTCAATCCGATCGAGATGCTCAAGCGGTATGACTTCCTCGAACTCGATGATCTCCTTCATCTCGCGCGTTTCCAGCAGCGAACTCTCGATTACCAGCGGATCGATCACCGGGTTCAGCTCATTGACCAGTTCGCGCCCCCCATCGCAGTAACACAACTTGGCAAGTTGTTCCTTGACGCGCGGAAACTCCAGCGAATCCAACGTGTGGCGGTCTAATTGTGACATGACTGGAAAATACTCGAATCAGCCTGACTTGCAACGCATTTGCTTTGACCTTGACATTGATTCTATCGGATATTACCATTCTTCGCATAAGCATCGGAGGACTGAAACTCCTTTTGAGGTCGACACGGATGACGGCCGGCACAAACCTCCCACTCGTTCGCGACCCCGACTGACCGATGAAGAATCCATCAAAAGAGACGATATTATACTGTAAATGTCTTAAGCGAGAATGAATGACTAAAATCGGAACTGCTCTTTGCCTGATCCTCTGTCTGGCCCTCGGCTGTTCAGGCTACGAGATCGAAGAAAAACGCTATCAGGTCGAAAAGGCTTACTTCGAAGCCGAAAAGCTTGTCGACAACTATTCCGTCAAACCAGAACTGCGGACCCGCGATGACTACTATCTGCTTGTTAACTCCTATATGCAGGTGTTCAACCGCTTCAAGGAAAATTTCTCGCACCTCTCTTCGCTGCAAACCATGTCGGTGCCCGAAGCCGACGCTTCTAATCTCGCAGGCAAAGCGCTGCTGTCGGCATCCGCACTCCTGCTGAGCGCGGAGTCAATCGACAGCGCCAAAAGTGTCCTTGAATACATCATCAACTCGCCGGTCATGCTGAAACAGCATCGCTTCGATGCGCTATTTGCCGCCGGCAACATCGCTGAACAGCAAGGTCGTTGGACTGATGCCGAACAACTCTACCTGCAGTTGCTCAAAGAGTATTACCCGCCGGTCATCCGCGGCGTCCTTCCCAATTCAAATGTCATGGAATTGCCCAAGAAGATCGCCCAGCACTTTGCCGACGCCAATGAACGCGAAGAAGCGCTGAAGCGCGCGCGCTGGGCCATCGACTACTATGAAGGCATCGTCGATAGTTTTCCCAAAGTCCCGATGACCATGATGGCAACGCGCCTCCTGGCGGAAATGTACAGCGCCACCGGAGAGTATCAGACGGCTGTAAATCTGCTCGCTACCGTTGTCGATTCGACCGGCAGGCAGTTTGACCCCGCCCGATCAATGATGGCCGACCTCTATCTCACTCGCCTCAACCGCAGCGACGAGGCAATTCGCATCTACAACCAGATTCTCATCGACGGCCAGGATTCTCTTGCCATTGCCACGGCATACATCAAGCTCGCCACGATTTCCTTTAGCAACGAACGCTTCCAGGAGGGCCGTAATCACCTGGACGCTCTTCGCCAGCGTTTTCCCCAACTTGCCAATATCCAGGCCGAAGCTCAGATGCTCAAGGCACGCAGCTTTGAGAGCGAGAACAATAATGAGCGCGCCCGCCAGGAATACGTCGCCCTGCTGAACGAGTTTCCAACCAGCGTCCAGGCTTTGGAAGTGCTCGCCTATCTCCCTGAATACTTCCGCAAGATTGGCCAACCCGGCCTCGAACAGGAATGGCTCCGCCGCTCGGAACAGGAAATTCGTAAACTTGCCGAGAACAACCTCAATCGGCGTATCGGCCTGCAGGCCGCCAGTTATCTCGGCACCTTCTTGCAGCGCAACAATCGCTTCGAGGATGCCATCCGCCAATTTGAATCCGTGATCAAACAATACCCGAAAACTCCGCAGGCTGCGGAAGCTCTTTACAAGATTGGCTATATTTATCGATATGACCTTAAGAATGACGCCAAAGCACTGGAGACCTTTCAGGAATTCCTGAAACAATACCCCACTTCCGGTGTAAGACCGTCTGTTGAGGCTGAAGTCCAAAAAATCGAAATGAGTTAATTGTCCAAACTACAGGGAGGATATTGATGAACAAAGCTATCGCCTGGAAACTCACCGCGCTATTGATTCTGGTAGCAGCAGCGGCGCTGGTCGCCCAGGGAAAACCAAAGGATTCGTTCGGCCGTGTCGACAAAGCCGATGTCGCGATCCGTCAGGTCAAGGGCAATACCTTTGCCGTCGACCTGAACTGGGAAAACGACCAGCAGTTAACGGCTCTGGCTTTCCCGTTGCTCGTTCGCGGCAATGGTTTCCGCATGCGTTACGATTCGGTTTCTTGGACCCCCAGAACCGACTACTTCGCCGTAAAATCGGTCCGTCCGCTCGATTCCCTCCAGCAGGTCCTGGTGGGTCTCTTTGCGACGCTCGACGGGTCCAAACCCCCGCTTGCCGAAGGCAAAGGGAAACTGGCGACTCTCTATTTCACCGCCGATGCCAAAAGCGCCATCAACGGGTGCAATGTCCTGGTCGACACGACCTTCATCGCCCCCTCGAATACGCTTTATGGCGTAACCCCTGAAGCCCAGAACGTCGAACCGGCATTTTCGGTTCTCAAAACTGGCGCTGACGGCAAGGCGCTTCCCTGTAAGTAATTGTTTCGTATATCATTACGTCTAAACAAAAGACCCTCGCTCGCGAGGGTCTTTTTGTTTACCGCACCGACGTTTTGCAATTCATCATATACCATTACATATCAATAGCTTACGACAAGTTGCGCCAGAGTCGACGACAGAATTGTCGATATCTCGAACACTTTGGGAGGCGTTCCCCAAACTCTAAAATGAAACAGAGTATCTACAAGCACAAGACATTGCATTGAAATGACTTACGCGGCTGCAATGGCCTCCAGTGTTGGCACGCGGTTTGCATATTGCAATATTTGGTTTGAATTATGTACTCTTGGAGGAGATCGATGAAAAAAACACTATTACAGCTTCTGGTTACCGCAATGGTGGCTGTTGCCTTCACATCAGCCAATGCCGTAACCTGGAATTTCTACGATTTCGGCGATAACGTGTTCGATGAACACAATAACACCGCCGATATCGACTTCCCGGGTTATCCCGGTCAGCCCAACCCGTTCCAGCCTAATCCGGGCCAGGCTGGTCTTGGTGGCGAGCGCTTCGATACTGAAGGCCTTAATTTTGCCACTGCCAATGACAAGTTCTATGTCTCGTTGACCGCCAGCTACCAGTACGGCGCCTATTCGTCGGTTTGGAACTATACCTACCGCGAAGGCGACTTGTTCTTTGGATTTGACGGCAACGATGCCACCTACGCAATCGCTACCCGCGGTGGCGTCTCCAAACTCTATCAGGTTGACAGCTACCTCACCATTCCATCAGTTCCCGGTGGATTCGGCAACAATGCCGCCATCGTCGCCTCGATGGGCCCGTGGAGAATCAATCAGGGTACCGAGCTTGGCCAAGTACAGAACGCCTATACGTTCTACGATGAGCTTGAACCCAACCCGATTGTCCCGACCAATCCGAGCCAGACCAACGGCGATACTTGGATCAAGGAATATTGCTTCGACCTTAGTGCCTTTGGCGCGAACTTTGACATCCGCCAATTCCAGACGGTCAACTTCCGCACCACCATCGAGTGCGGTAATGACCTCGTCAAGGAAACCCACAATGTTACGATAACGCCGGAACCGGGAACGATGGTTCTCCTCGGCATGGGTCTCCTTGGACTCGGCGCCCATCTTCGCCGCAAAAAATAATTCGTTCTTACATCGATCTCTCAAAAGACCTCCGAATCTCGGAGGTCTTTTTTTGTTGCGCCAATCGCCGATTGACGGTTAATATCGGATAAATATGGAGTACTTGGACGAATGAATGTTTCCCCCGCTGCACTTGGTCGCTTTATCGGACGGATCCTCGAAGGCAACCGCCGCCTATCGCATCAACCCCGCATCGGACTCTTGCGCCAGATCAGCGAGAACGTACGGCTGTTGCGCCTGAACGAACTTCAGCCGCATGAATACTACCGCTACGAATTGTCTCGGCCGGAGATCAGCTGGCAGGAGAAGACGCGCTATATGAGCCGTGAACAGGCTTGGATCATGCACCGCACCATCAATCAGCTCTTCGACCAGGGTGTCTTGCAGAAAATGGTCTTCGACCGCCTGATGGGCACGCTGGGGCTTCCTGTTCCCAGTCAGTATGGTTTCTACAACCCGCACTCCGGTCACGATGCCGTCAATCGCCCTTTGCGTAATCGCCAAGACTTCGCCCGCTTCCTTCAAGAGGGCGCCTTCACCGAATTCGTTCTCAAAGCCATGTCCGCCGACCGTGGCGAAGGCCTCCGCCTCTGCCGCAAGATCGGCAATGACCGCGTATTGTCATTCAACGAGGGCGAATTCACTTACAGCGAACTCTTCGACAAAATCGCCGCCACCAGTTTCGGTATCGTCAAGCACAGCCCCGATTCGTGGCTGATCCAAGAACGCATCATCCAGCACCCTTTTCTCGATCGCTACACCAAAGACTGCACGCAAACCGCGCGCGTCGTGACTTATATCACCACCAAGGGCGAAATCCAGATTCTCATGCGCATGCTCAAGATCGCCCGCACCGGCAAGCACATCGACAACGTGGGCACCACCGGCATGGCGGCGTGCTTCGATGATAACGGCGTCTTAAGCACCGGCGCCCAGTTGACTGATGCCGGAATTGTCTATCACACCCACCATCCCGAAACCAAAGCCGCCATCGCCGGCGAGATTCTCCCCTTCCACAAGGAAGTCACCGCTTTGGCACTCGAGGCCCAATCGCGCCTGCCCTTTTTGCGCAGTCTCGGTTGGGATATCGCCATCACCAAAGATGGCCCCCTTCTCATCGAAGGCAACGCCTATTGGTCGCACGTCCTGCAATTCGCCCTCGGCCACGGCGTCATGACCGACGAACTCTTCACCGAAATCCACCAAGTCGCGTAACACTATCCTTCGTAGGGGCGAGGTGCCCTCGCCCGCGTCACCATCACGAATACCGGTAGGTCAGACATTCTTGTCTGACACTTATAGAACTTGTAGTCAGTGCGCTCCTGACATCGCAACGAGCCGTCAGGCCCTTTCCTACGGCGTTGTACGGTGGGCTTCATTCAATTCTGCTACGTTTCCCATCCAGCCGAGTAGGTTGGAACCCTCGTCCCGAAGCTGCATGGAATTTAGGAGCATCTCCCCAGAGGGTTCCGACTCTCTCCGTTTGTGCTTTCCCGTCTCCCTTCTGGGAGAGGGCGAGGTCCACGATCCCGATACCATCGGGAGGTGAGGGCGTTGCCCAATTCCGCGTTATCGGCTGAAACTGCTGCTGCTCTGTTCCCCACCGGTACGGTGGGTTTCCTTAAATTCCTGCTCCTTCGCCCATCCAATCACCCGACAAATTCCGTTTACTGCCCGATGCACTTCCCCTCTCCCCATTTGGGGAGAGGGGCGAGAGGTGAGGGCACAAACGTCAACGGCGCCCCGGTGGTGGCCGGGACGCCGTTTCTCATTGCGAAGGTGCCGCAAGTCGCCGCATACGACTCGCGACTGTCCGTGAAATGTGCTACTTCATCAAAACCATCTTGCGCGTTGAACTGAATTCGCCCGCGTCAAGACGATACAAATATACGCCGGTCGCAACGGTCGCTCCGGCTTGATCAGTGGCATCCCAGACAACGCTGGTCACGCCCGCCGGCGAACTGCCCGCCATGCGTTTGACAATCTGTCCACTGATATTCAGAATCGTCATCGTCCACTCCGAGGCTTTCGGCAGTGAGAACGAAATCGTCGTTTCCGGATTGAACGGATTCGGGAAGTTTTGAATCAGCGCAAACTCTTCCGGAAGCACCATCTTATCCAAGGTGGACTTCAACTGGTTGCCGTCATAGTCGGCGGCTTCGATATGCTCGATCGTTACTGTCGCGCCGATGGTCAGAATCTGCCGCTCACCGGCAGCTACCTTGGCCCCGAGTTCATCGGAGTACATCAGCACGTTCAGCACATCGCCATCAACCAAGTAGGCCAACTCAAGGCTCTGTGCCGCAAGTTCGGCAACGACCGTCGCCGCGTCTGCGCCGTTGAGCTTGGCGCGCAAATACACGCCGCCCAAATCAACGTTGCTGCTCGACCACAGCTTTGTCTTGCCTTCTACTTCTTCAAGGCTGAATGCCACCGAATTGGCAAACGGCGTCAACTTCGGAATCGGCTGAACGTCACCGATCAGCACCCGCAGCAGGTATACCAAATCGCCAACCGTCAACGTATTGCCGTCGGCATTGATATCGCTCGCCGCAATCTGCGCTGGCACCGAAATCGTGAATGCCGCCAGGCCTTTCAAGAAGTAATTCGTATACAATACCGCGTCGGCGATCTCATTGGCAATGCCATTGAGATTGATGTCGCCGCGCGCGTCAATTGAGTCGTTGTCGATGATGCAGATGTAACCATTGCGCAATTCCACACAGCGCTCCGGTAAGAACTTGTCGCCGACTATGCAAGTATCCGGCACGCCGAGGTGGTCAAATCGACCCGACTCGGGGAAGAGACTATTGTCGTCTTCATCCCATAGCAAAACATCGTACGAATCGTAAATGATCTTGTCCACCAGCAGCGTATCGCCGGTCCGGCTCGAGAAGGCGTTGTCGCCGCAATCGATCCAGAAGAACTCCACCGGCAACACCTGTCCTTCGAATGTGTTATTGCTTGTCACGCGGAAGGTGATTCGCGCAATGACACCGGTCGGTGTAAACTGCGCCACCGGCGGATGATTCGCGCCGTTGTTGGCATCGGCAATCGCAACCAGCCGCACCAATCCCGACGGACACGTACCGTTGCAGTTTCCGAATGGTCCAAGCCGATAGGTGAAATATTCCCAACCGCTGATTGCCGGTCCGATACTCGCGTTGATAAAACTGAATGCCGACACATCATACTTGATCAGCATATCGTAACCGCCGACCGGCAACCGTCCTTCGTAGTTTATCCCGATAGTGACCAGCGAACCGAGCGTTATGCACTCGGTCTTGTCGATTTCCAGGACAATACAGGCCGAATCGCATTCGTCATATCTAACCGTATAGTCCCAGAAAGTCGAAACCCGGACACCGCACTCGTTGGCACGGATAAACTCAAATGTATACGTCCGGCTTTGATCAAGCAGCGGATCAAAGCAAAGCGTCCCCGCACCGTTTGCGTAGGTAAATGTGTAGTCCACGCTTGCATTGGTGGGCGTCGCCGTAATCGTAGTATTCGGTGCATTCGTGTAGGTGATATTGGCGCAGATATTGGTCAGTTCCGTGCCAACGCATACCGCGGTATCGCCATCCGGCGCCGCAATCACTGCAGTCGGCGCATCGACAAAGTCGACGTTCCAACTCACGAAACCGGTGTCAGCTTTGCCGCAGCTATCGGATACCAGAACGCTCCAATTGAATGTCCCATCTGCCGTCGGTGTGAAACACACCTGGCCGGTCGTCGGATTAATCGTTCCCGGACCCGACAATAAAGCATAAGTCAACTTCGTAATAATCGTATCCACCGTCGTCACATTGAAGCACAACTGCGTTGCAGCGCACAGCTTCTGTGGCGTCGGCGAGGGCACCGTCAGAATCGGCACCATGTTCACCCTGACATTGACGGTGTAAAGCGCCGTATCAGCAGCGCCGCAGGCGTCCCGGGCGACAACATTGAAATTGTACACCCGCGATCCCGATGGGCCTGAGTTGATACAAACCGTATTGCCGCTGATCGTCCCCATCGTCGTCGTATAGGTCAGCGGATTTCCGTCAGGATCCGTTGCGCTGATCGGAACACAAATCAGTCCCGGTTCGCAAAGAGTGTAACTGCCGCCGCCCACTTGAATATCCGGGCGTCGGTTAAGCGTAACCACCGCGAATCCGGTGTCTAAATCGGTCGCTCCGCATGCATCGGTTGCTCTAACAATGAATCTGTATGTTCCGGTAGTGTCCGGTGTGAAACAGATGTTACTTCCATTATATGTGCCCGGGCCGCCGATCAACTGGCATGACGTCAGGTCGCCGTCCGGATCGGTGCACGACGCCGGAATACAAACCTGTTGTGCGACACAGAATGTAACCGTCGTGTCGCGAACCAATGCCACCGGCGGATTCAGAAGCGTAACCGTTACGATCGACGTGTCGTAATCAAGATTTGCCGCAGCCGTCGCTCGCCCGCAGCACGAATTGATAGGCTATTCCTGCAGTCGGCGTGAAGCAGATATGCGTACCATCAAATGTTCCCGGTCCCAATACTAATTCGCATGTGGCGAGATCGCCGGTTGGGCTCGAGCATCCTGCCGGCCAGCAAATTGGCCGCGGCGCACAAAGTGTAAGTGTCGAATCGCGCCCGGCATTTGCAATCGGCGCGACATCATCTATCAAAACCGTGTATTTGACCGTATCGCGCACAAAACCGCCGCAGTCATCCGCAGCAGCAAAACAGAATGTATATGTCCCGGAAGACAGCGCATTGAAGCAAAGCTGTCCATTGCTGATCGATCCTGGCCCACACTCTTGAATTACCGGGACCGGATTCTCTCCGACACTGGCCGTAATCGGGAAGCACAGCTCGGTCGGCGCGTTCTTGCAAAGCGTAATCGACGTGTCCGGAATCGTAGTAATAACCGGACGCTGTCTGTACTTGACGATTACCGTTAATGTGTCGCGCGGACAAGGCAACAACTCCCGCGGGTCGGCGCCCGGAAATCCGAACGACTTACAGCAGGAGTCATACGCTACAATGATAAATTGGTACATCGCCGAATCCAGCGCCAGCGGCAGGAAACACACCTCGCCGGTCAGCGTATCGATATTCGCCGGCGGGCTTTGAAATAGCGTAAACTGCAGCTGATCGTTGTCCCAATCGAACGCTGTCGCAACGTCCAAACAAATCGAATCAAGTACGCAGATCGTCGTGTCAATATAATCGTCAGTTAACGTCAACTCCGGATTCGTCCGGAATTCCACGCGCACTTCGAAAGTATCGATGATGCTGACGCTCGCCTCGTCGGTAATCCTGAAAATGAACCGGTGCGTCGAATCGATCGGCCACGGCAGGAAGCACGACTGATAGTTAAGCGGTGCCGGCCCGGTAGCCACTGTCGTGAAAGTGTTACCCACCTTCTTCTGCAGCGTCAGATTGCCAAATCCGCCATTGCCCTTCACATCGAAGCAGATATTCTGTTCAGTACAGAAAAGGTAGTTCGTCTGTCCGACAAACGACAGCGTCAACGCGTCAGGATCGACAAATCGCAAATCAATGATTACGTCTTCAAAGTCCTGATCGCCGCCATCCGCTAAGTCTTCAAACGCGATCACATAGTGACCGACCGCACCGGCGGAAAATACCTTGGCGTGATCAAATCCGTCCCAATTGAGACTCGTCTGGCTATACCAGATGTCATCATAAAGTGTCGGACCGATATAGAATCCGACCGAATCGGCCAGGGTCGGCACAGTCACTACTGTACCAGCCGGCGCATCCCCGGCGAACAGCATCGATCTGCTTGCCGGTACACCTTTCGGATACCAGCCGACCTGCGATCTCGAGGCAGAACCACGATACTTGATCGTGATCTCGGCTTGGGTGGCATATAATTGTGGTTTAAAGGCTGAAACACCGATCTCATCGGTGGCCACATTAATCGAATAACCGAATGTACTCAACAGCTGCTGAAGTGATGGTCCATCGAGTGCCGTCTTGGCCCGCAATGAATCGCTCCAGGGGTACTCACCACCGGCTGCGTAGGACTTGCTCCCAATCAGCGCCAGACAGAGTACAAGAATCGCAATGAGACGTGGAAATTTCACAATGGCTCTCCGGTTTCGGGGGAAGAACTCATTCTCGCGTTTTGACCCAGCTATGCGGTTACAGCCGGTACCTTTCTTCAAAAGTATAATAAGAACTTGCTCGGCTCTTGAATGTATAGAGCACCGCGAGAAGTACACATACGCAGACAGCGAAAATATAAGAGATCCCTGCACAAAGTCAAGGGGAAAGGGGTAGTGCTGGCTGTACGATTAAGGAACAGAAGGGGGAATCGCCACCCGGATTCGGTGCGGCAGCACAATCGATCGCGGAATCTTAACTCATTACTCTTTAAGACATTACAGAGGATTAGCCTTCGAAATTCTCATCGTAGTCTTTTGTCGATCCTGCCCGCACCTGCTTGACCACATGAGGAATGAGATACTTTGACAGTCCGGATTGAAGTCTTGGTTGAAGGGTTCCGGCCTCAAACAAATTCACCAGCCTTGCGGGCGTCAACTGCGACACATCCTGCCAAATCCCGGCATTCTTCAGGTAAGCCTCGAGTTGTTCGCGTTGTGGCCGTTCCATCTTGTTGCTGTTCGTTGGAAGTCTGAACGTCTCTTCGATTTTCACGTTGAGGAACCGGCTTGATCCATATATACGCGTCATCCCAAACTGCTGGGCATAGCGAACTATCTCCTCCTCGACCATCGACATCTCTTCTTCGATTTCCACGATCTGCTTTTTGAGTTCATAACGCCTTGCGTGCAGTTCGCTATAACGATCGGCCAACACGACCCCTTCGTCCTCTTTGAATTCCCTGGGCGCCAGTGGCAGTATCTTGGCCAAATGCTTCTTGGCGGGGCAGATATCGAAAAAATCACACCAGTCACAGAGCGCCGATTCGCGGTACGGGAAATTGTCGGACTTGATCGCTTCCTCCGCTTCCTGAATCGTATGAATCGTGTCGATCTTCAGCGTCTCGAGGTCTTTCTTGCTCCTGACCGATTTTACTTCCTCGTCAAAAAGCAGGTAGTGCCAAATCAGCTCGACCTTTTCCGTGTTGTCCCACATCTTTTGTATCCCGATTTGATACAGCGCTAATTGCCGGTCCTTGTCGGCCTCTTCCTTGGTGGGCAATTTTCGTTTCGTCTTGTAATCCCGGATCTGCCAGACACCTTCAGGTGTTTTCGAGAGACGATCAATGAATCCCTGGATGCGATAACGGTCACCATCGTCAAGCGACAAGTACACCCTTTGCTCCAGCGCTATCGTCTTCTCCGACTCAAACGGATAATAACGCTCCCAGTACTTCGACAGTGCTTCCCGCCCCTGCCGGTAATAATCATCAATCGTATATTGTTTCTTGACGATGAAGATCTCGTCGTGCTTCTCCTTCTCCCACAGATCGAAGTAGAACTTCAGGAACTCGTCCTTTGTCCACGTCTTGCCCATCAATTTGTGCTTGTACAGTTCTTCCAGCACGTCGTGTACGCGTGAACCCAGGAACGCCTCGATCGAGTCTCGCTTGGGAATCTCCACTTTGTCAATGTATTGGTATTTGAACTTCAGCGCGCACGACTCAAATGTTTCGAGCCGCGAGTGCGAAAACACCATCGGCTTGTTTGACATGCTACAATTTCCCCGAACGCAGTATGGCGATCACCAGCCAAATCCCCAAGATGCCGGCCGTTATGAAGCCGACCAGGCCCAGCACCGGGAAGCCGTAAATCATCATTCCCGTATCGCGTGTCATGACCAGGGACGATCCGACGATGATAGCCGCAATGATCATGGAAAACGCGATGCGATTCGAAGCCTTCTCCAGCTCAATGATCAGCCGCTCGAGTCCTTTGTGTTGAAGCGAGATCGACAACTCGCCGTTGCGCAGATTACGCGTGATCCGCTTCAATTCGAACGGGAGGTCGAGCACCAGATCGCGCATCTCGCCGAAATATTGCCCCAATTCCGAGATGATGTTCCGTGGATCAAACTTGCGCGTCGACAACTTCTTGATTGCCGGCATCAAGGCGGTGATGAACTCATATTTCGGATTCAGCGCCCGCGCCAACTCCTCGTAGGTCCCGAGCGTCTTCCCCAGCATCATCAATTCCGGAGGAAATTTGATATGATGCGTCGTTACGATCCGAAACGCCTCCGTCAGCATGCTGCGCATGTTTAACTTCGACAGCTCTACACCGTGATAGCGATGCAGGAATACCGACAATTCCGTCTCCAGCGCCGCTGGACGGATGTTATCGCTCAACAATTCGTGACTCTGAAAGACCCGCACCAGTCGTCTGGTGTCGTCGCTGGCCGCGGCAATCAACAGATCCGAAATCAACTCCATCGATCCGCGCGACAACCGCCCCATCATCCCGAAATCAACCAGCGCTATCCGGTTCCCCGGCAAAGCAAACAGGTTCCCCGGGTGCGGATCCGCATGAAAGTACCCATGCTCAAAAATCTGCTTAGCCGCAATCTCGCCGCCAACGCGCGTCAACTCCACCGGGTCAATCCCCGCAGCGAGGATCTTCTCTTTGTCGGAGATCTTGATGCCGTCGATGTAACTGAGTGTGAGCACCTTGCTGGTGGTCAGCTCCCAATATACTTCCGGCAGCACCAGGCGGTCGTCATCGGCAAAATTGCGGGCAAAAATTTCCAGATTGCGCGCCTCAAAAGTGAAGTCCGTCTCTTGTTTCGCCGACTTCCACACTTCATCGACTATCGCCACCGGATCGAACGCCTTCGTTTCCGGCACATACCGCTCCAACAAGCCGGCGAGATCGCGCAGGATCGACAAATCCTTCTCCATGACTTCCTGCACATTGGGACGCTGAACTTTAACTGCAACTGCTTCCCCGTTGATCGTCGTTGCGCGGTGAACCTGCGAAAGCGAGGCCGACGCACAGGCCGTCTGCTCGAATGTCGAAAATACCTCTGCTAACGGCCGGCCAAATTCCCGTTGAATTATCTGCTCTACCTCGACATATGAAAATCCCGTCACCTGGTCCTGGAGTTTTGTCAGTTCCAAAGCCAGTTCCGGCGGAATGAGGAACGGCCGCGTGGAAAGAATCTGCCCGATCTTGACAAAGGTCGGCCCCAGTTCCTCAAGCGCCAGACGAATTCTCTCCGCCCAGCTAAACGCCGCCAGTTCCTGCTGGCGGGCAAACAGTTTCCGGCTGCCGAACTGCAGATAACTGGCGATGTTCATGCGATCCAGCACTTCGCCGAATCCGTACTTGATCAGAACCGCCACCACTTGGCGGTAGCGTCCCAAATTCCGATATGCCTTATGAAAGTCTAATTGCGGCATGCATCCCCAATCCGGTTACTGCCTTGAGCACCCACAAGCTAACTAAGTTGCCCCTGCCGGACAATCAGAATCCGCGACTCTGATCCATCCCCCAATACGCCCATCGCTTAGAAGAAACTGAAGATAATCCCGCCTGAAATTACAGTAATGTCGGTCGCCGGATTGCTGTTGACCTTGGAGATCTTTCCTTCGACAAACGGCTGAAACGGCAACACCCCCAGTTGCAGCTTGGCGCCGACAACAAGATGATAGCCGAAAAAAGTCTCATTCGACGGAATCTCGATCGTCACGTCCTCAAATTCCCCCAGTTCACCCGAATACGAGTAAGAAAACTTGTGCGCGGCTATTCCCCCGCCGATGAACGGTCGCAATACCGGAAACTGAAAAACAAATTTGGCCGTCGTGTGAAATGCCACATCCTTGGCTTCGGCTTCAACTTCCTCGCCGAACAGCACCTTCTTCTGGTTGTCTTTCGACCAGTCAATTCCGAACTCGAGATCGATCGACTTGCTGCCGATTTTCGCAAAGACTCCATATGCAGCAAAATCCGAAAATTTCAGATCCGAGAGCTTCACATTCGGATTGTCATAGTTCGTTACCTGCCCGAATTTTGCCCCGAAACCCAAACCCGTGATGGCATCGGCACTGCCGTAGAAGCTAATCATCAGCACTGCAATCAGAAGCGATTTTAGAGTGAACATAGTTGCTCTCTGCATGCGATAATCTCCTTTCATCCTTGTCATATCTTGTTACAACCGAGTTGGCAATACGCACCCGACGACTTGCTCGCTAACTCCCGTCCGTCAATAGACCCGGAGAATAACACACTCTTCATCTTGTGAGACAAGCTCGTATTGAGAAAGATAGGCGTTAACATCCGCCGCAGGACTCTCGTTTTCCTGCAAATGAATAACGATGTACTTGACTCTGGCCAGAGACAACTGACCCTGCTGCAGCACCAGGTCACTGTAAGACAAACGGTCCTCCAGACTTTCTCCGATCTTGCGCGTCGCCGCCCCGTCCACAATCGGGATCCGGTGAAAGGTCTGCTGCATCATGTATCGCATCGAACCTTTGTAACTGCGCGGAATATTCAGCAATCCATATTCCTGCCCGACGGCCGAAAGCGCCTTCATCGCCGCCGGCAATTCGACCTTGGTATTGTCGTGATTAATCGAAAAGTAATCGAAAAATAGCAACGCCACTGCAACCACCGCGATCAACGTGCGCCTGGCACCCGCTCGCCTGCCCTCCAACAACTTCTGTAAGCTCAAGGCCACGATTATGGCCCAGAATAAGTAGGCTATCACCATGAACCGTCCGGCGGCCCGGACATTGGAAAGAAAGGGTATGTAAGCAATGATCGTGTATGGCAGTCCGACGGGAAGCGACTTGCCCAGCAAGTGCAGTTGCGGACCCAGCGCCATCACCACAAAAGCGACGAATCCCAGCCACCATTTCGCCGCGACTTTGCGAGCGGCAGAAAAAGCCAGCGCGACCAACACCAGCGCCGCGATTCCCAGATAGCTTGCCGCTTCCCACGCATTGCCGGTATACGAATCATTGATCTCCCGGATCACCGGCAGCCGACCGGCCCAGTGTAGCGTGCCCGGCACAAAGAGCCCCGCAAAATCGGCGACGAAGGTGTTCAGACCGCTACCCTCGACATCCTTGGTGCGTAACCCCAGCTTGATCATCTCCCATAGCCACGGCGAAGCGATGATCAGCGTCGCTCCCACGACCACCCCCGCTTTCACAACATAGTCGCCGACAATCCACTGGCGACGGCGAAGCGCAACGTAGACATATCCGAAAAGTATGAAATAACCGCATATCACCATGTAGTTCCAGTCGCACATGCTATTCAGGAAAAAGAACAACGCCGCCAGTCCCAGATTGAACGCTCCGCCCTTCTGTATCGATCTTATGAAGAACAAAATGAAGAACGGCACAAACTGAATGGCGTTGAGATTGCCGTGGTGTAGCGACCTCGCGAAGTGATAGGGGCTGAACGCGAAAACGAATCCTCCGACGATGGCAGCCAGCGAATTGCCGGTGACATGGCGGATCAACAGGAACGCACCCAATCCGGCCAGCGGATATGAATGGAGAATAATAAGATTGAATACCGCCGCCGGGCTCAAGACCATCCACAGCAATATCGAAATCGCGAAGTTGTAGAACGACCACGCAAAGTAATACATCGACGTGCCTTCCGGAAAATACAGCATGTCGGTCTGCGTCAGCGACTCGTCGCCCCGCACTACAAGCTCGTTCGCGTACCAGAGATTCCAGTAACCGCCCATGTTGTCCTCGGGCGGACCAATGATCTGCGAGCTGAAGTTGGGCAGTGAAGGACCGAAGTACGCTAATGTCAGCAGGCAATAGATGGACAGAGCCAGAAGCGTGTCATGCCGAAATCGCATTCGCGGCGACGGAGCTTCCTCCGGCACATCATTCGACGACAGTACTCGCCGGAAGACCTTTATGATACCGACCCAAAACAGCAGCGTCAGCGGAATGCCAAAAAAGATGTACTGCCAGAATATTAGATCAGCGCGCTTGTGATAATAGTCGAGATCGTGCCGCTCATGATTAATGAACGGAACCGATGGGGTCCCGTCGAGACTCGACTGATAGGCGGCTGCGACAAAGTCGTGCACCCACATTGAATGAACTACTGCAGCCAGCCCGAGGATGAGGCAAAGTATAATGAAAAAGCGCGTTAGCTTCCCTTGGGTGAGTTCCTTCAATCGATTCATCGTTTGACTTTTGATTTCTACTTCCGCGCGATCAGAACCCAAGTTGTCGACGCCGCACTATCCTAAATCGGTCCCCTGCCGGGCTGGAGTTCAGCCTCGCTGACGATCTTACGATAATAATCCTCATGCTTCCGAACCATACCTGACAACGAAAACTTCTCCTCAACCAATTTTCGCCCGGCAGTGCCCATCCTCCGCACCATCGGTGGATTACGCAACAATTCCACAATGCGCCCGGCCAACTTCTGGTGATCGCCCGCATCTATCAGGAAGCCGGTCGCTCCCTCCTGGACAATCTCGGTGTTGCCGCCGACATTTGTGGCAATGACCGGCAAAGCCGCACGCATATATTCCAGCAAAGAATTGGAAAAACCTTCCGATGTCGATGTCAGCACCCCCATCGTCGCATTTGCAATCGCCGCATGAACATCATAAGTGCTCCCCGGCATCTCAAAATTGCTGTGCAGCCCGACCCTGTTGATCAACGCTTGAAGGCTGTGCCGGTCGGGGCCCTCTCCGATTATGCGAAAGCGCGCCTGCGGAAACTCCCGCACGACCTCGACGGCCGCCCGGACCAACGTCGGAATCGCCTTCACCGGCCGCAAGTTGGCAACCAGGGCAATGAACTGCGGCAAATGCTGGTCAACTGGAAGCGCCGCCTTCATCTCCACCCCATTGTAAATCACATCAAATCGGCCCCGATCGAGACCCTCTATACTCGAAATTTCCCGCGCAACCGCCTCCGAGTTGGCTAACCAGCGCCGCGGATAGCGGTTGGCGACTTGGAGAAAGAGCTTCTCTTTGAACCCGTATGAATAGCCCAGATTCCGTCGCGACGAGACAATCGCCTTGATGCCCGCCATCCTGGCCGCGCCGCCTCCGACGAGATGCCCTTCCACAAAAAACGTCTGCACAACGTCAATCGCCCGCCGGCGCATCAACTCCGCAAGTTTCTTCCGTTTGGCGAACATGTCCAAAGTGAACATCTGATCCACGTGCCAGCAATGAGTCTCGCAGACGAATTTGCCGGCTCGGAAGTAATCGCAATCCTGCAGCGTAATCAGAATCGGTTCAAAAGTGGCCTTGTCGAGGTGCTCGATAATCGTCAGCAGATTCTTTTCGGTGCCGGCGCAGCCATTCCCCATCGAACCAATCACGTAAAGAGCTCGCAGCTTCTTCATCAGTGCCGTCCGAGTCTCAACTCACGATCGATGGCGAATGATTCCGACCAGAAATCCGTAACCAAGTGCAAAATGAATGGTGAAAAAAATGACCGGCAGGAAGAAGAACATGACGCGCTGGGCCGGCCGCTTGGCAATAGCAATCGAGGCGACAATTACCGCTACAAGATACAACAACACGAGGACACTTGCCGCCAGTGCCAGTTTGTGCGAAAGCAGCCACAGCAGCGGATAGATAACCGCGCCGATCGCAAAGGCAGTGGTAATCAGGGTTCCGGAACCAAGCGTCGATGGGTGCTTGCAAAATAGCTTCCACCGGCCAACTCCATAACGGTAAAGCTGGACGAACAGAGCGGCCAGGCTCCGGCGGGCAGCATACTCAACCGTCAGCTTGGGTGAAATGAATGACTTGAGCCCGGCTTTGTCCACCCGGGTATTGAATTCGACATCCTCGCACGCGTCAAACGACTCGTCATAGTATCCGACCCGGTCGAAGACTTCCCGCCGGTAACTCGCTGCCGACGATGCCGCTTTGACAAATCGCTCCCGGTGCGTGTATATCGTGGAATCGAGTGCATGGCCCAGTCCGGAGGCGCGCGCCAGGGACACGGCGCGTTGGAAAATCGTCTGTGGCTTCAAGGTCAGAGGCTGCGGACGGCATAATGCATCGGCGCCCGACTTCTCAAACAGCGCCACAATATCTGAAAGCAAACTCGCCGACGGCAGATGGCAATGGCCGTCGATGTAGACGATATATTTTCCCTTAGCAGTTTTCGCACCCAGGTTGCGCGCCTTTGATGATATCTTTCCGGGATTGCTCAAGATTCGATAGTTGGGAAATGCACTCTCAAACGACGCCGCAATCTCATAAGTGTCATCACTGGATAAACCGTCAACAACGATAACCTCGAACTTCTCAAGCGGAAAATCTTGAGCCCGCAAATCTTCCAGAACCTGCCGAATGAACTTTCCTTCATTGCGAACCGGCATCACGACCGTAATTACGATTTCGTTGTTACCAGCAGATTCCATGATAATTAGCGCCCTGCGCAGACGGGTTCTCGGTAATCCTGACCAAATCAACTATCTGTCTGTCCTTGATCCCCTTCAATGCCCCGACATATTCCGGATCGTCATTACCAATAACGATCACGTCTGAACTGTGAACGACCTCGGCCACCGAAGTCGCGAACAACTTCTCAATGTGCGGAATCTCTTTGTCAATGTACGCTTTGTTGGAACCGAATATGCGGGCAAGATTCACATTGCGATCATAAATCAGCAGCTCGTAGCCCTTGCCCAGCAGCTTTTCCGCCAACAGCACCAGTGCCGATTCCCGCAAATCGTCCGTGCCGCCCTTGAAAGCCAGCCCGAGAAACCCGATCTTCTTCTTCTTGAAGGACGTTATCAGCTTGAACCCTTCGTTAAGTTGCTGTTCGTTCGACAGCGGGATTGCCGATAACAATGCCGCGGCAAAATCCTGCCGCTTCGCCTGATAAAGCAACCCGCGCACATCCTTCGGCAAACAGGAACCGCCGTACGAGAATCCCGGACGCAGATACATCGGCGAAATATTCTGTTTGCTGTCGATCAGAAATAATCGCATCGCCTCGTGCCCGTCGATCCCCAGCTTGCGGGCGATAGTTCCGATCTCGTTTCCGAAGCAGACTTTAAGCGCATGCCAGACATTACACACATACTTGACATACTCCGCCGTACGTATTGTCGTAACTTCGAACGGAGCGTTCAGAAAAGAAAACATCTGCTTGACAACCTCTGCTGCTGCTTCCGACTGCACCCCAACGACGGTAAAGGGTGGATTGTAGAAGTCATCAACCGACGACGCTTCGCGCAGGAACTCCGGGTTGAAACACACGTCGAAATCGATATAGACTTTCTTCCCTGATGCTTCTTCCAAAATCGGGATCACGACATCCTCGGTCGTCCCGGGAGGAATGGTCGATCGATAGATCAGGGTATGAAATTCCTTCTTGTTTTTCAGCACCTGCCCGATCTTCTCGGTCACGCGCATCACATAGGTAAGATCAACGTCGCCATTCTCGCGGGACGGAGTTCCGACGCAAACCATCGAAACTTCGGTATCATTGATCGCCGCCCGGGCGTCAAGTGTGGCTCTTAGCGCGCCTCGCCGGACCACGTCCTCCATGATTTCGCCGATCTTGGCTTCCACGATCGGACTCTTGCCGGCGGCAATCTGTTCGATCTTGTCCTTGCTGATATCAACGCCGATGACCTCATGCCCCTCCTTGGCCAGACATGCCGCCGTTACCGCACCGACGTAACCCATTCCGAATATCGATATCTTCATTCCCGCCTCAACTTCTCCCCATGGTAGCCTGCAGTGCCTCGAAGAGTTGCTTGGCAGCCGCGGCCCAGCCGTAGTTCGCGGTCACCAAACGGTAACCGGATTCAGCAATTCTATTGCGTTTATTGTCGTCGCGCAACAGTTCCTTTATCCGATCAGCAAAATCCTTCTCGGAATCTGCCAGGACAATATGCTCGCCGTCGATTACCGGCAATCCTTCAGCGCCGACAGAAGTAGCAAGCACACATTTCCTCATGGCCATCGCCTCGTAAATCTTAATCCGCGTTCCCCCGCCTACGCGCAGCGGCACTATGTACAACTGCCCGGTCGCAACGTAGGAGCGGACATCCTCAACTGTACCACTTATCGTCACACTCTTGTCTGATCGCGCAACATTCACAATATCGCTGCCGGGGCGACGCCCGACCACCGCAAACGAAACATCCGCAACCTCTTTGCGCACTTGAGGATACACCGACCGATAAAACCACCAGAACCCGTCTATGTTGGGCATCCAATCCATCGAACCACAAAAGACGAGCCTCCTGGCAATTTCCCCGGATTGCGGTGCAAAATATTCGATGTCTACACCCGTTGGCACAACAGTATAACCCTGCAACCCGAACTCTTGTTTCAATTTCTCGCCGTCATGCGCCGAAACAGTCAGCACATGATCGAACTCCTTGCACGCACACGATTCATAGTCTGCCATTCTCCTTTTTTCGAACCAAAAATAGAGTTTCTTGATCGGATTACTCTCGACTTCGCAATAGCGCCGCCAGATCATCGTCTCGACATTGTGCTCGAATAACACAGTCGGCACATCACGCACATAATGCCGGCACCACGCCATCTCCAGAAAATCGCACAAGACAATGTCGCTGCGCTCCCGCACCGCCAGTTCTCGCAGGCGTGAGATCATCTCCGCGCCGATGTACTTGTTCACAATATAAGGACGCGGCGAAAACAGCCCGGACAACACCCGGAGCTGAAATCCGATTCCGTCTTTCCTCTCCTCTTCCCGGACAATAGCCTCAACCGTCACCCCGTAGCCGCGCATCTCCGCCAGGAACTTCTGATCGTGCCCCGGCGTGACATAACAAAGAAACGTCACTTCGGCCCGCTTCGCCAGCTCCAAGAGCAAATGCCTGGTCCGGATTTTGCCGCCGGTATCGGCAGGTAGTGGAAAATCGGATTTGATCCAGAGAATTCTCATCACGCGACTTTCACGTTCTCCCAGGGTTCTCCCTTGATGAACATCGTATGCCAAAGCTCCAGATTCAAGAGTGTCCAGATTTGGTCAGAATAATTGTATTTCCCGGCCCGATGCAGTTCAAAGAAACCGGAAATCATCTTGCGGTTGAGATTTGCTCCGCAAAAGGAATCGTCACCGAGAATGATCTGCCGCGCGACTGCGTGATACTCATTGGCAAACCAGCGTCTAATCGGAACGGGAAAACCGGCCTTTGGCCTTGTCAGTATTTCTCTCGGAATGTCTTCCGCAAAAGCTGCCCGCAAGATGCGCTTCGTGGCGAAACCCTTGATCTTCATTTCATCCGGGAGCGAAAATGCGAACTCCACCAGATGATGGTCCAAGAACGGCACGCGCGACTCAATCGATGCCGCCATCGACATCTGATCCTGCTTCATCAAGAGTTCGAGTAAGTATGTCTTGACATCCGCATAGAGCATCTTACCCAGCAGTGTCGAGTTGTTCGATCGGTTGAAGTGATCAAAATATCCCGCATACACGGCGTCTGCCTCGTGCGCCTTCCAGTTCTCGCCGGTGAGCAGTTGGGATAGTTGTGCCCGCGAAAATGTTGAGTAGTTGTCCAGGAATATCGTTTCCAGTTCCGGCTCCAGATAGACGGTCGTGCGAATTGCCTTGTTACGAAACGGGAATTTGTAGGGCAGCGCGTCCAGCAGCGGACGAAAGATCCGTTGTCTCAACGAACGCGGCAAGATTGAGAACAGCACTTTGTCCATTTTCATGTTCGCCAGCGTCTGATAGTAGCGCTCGTATCCGCCAAACAACTCATCCGCACCTTCGCCCGTGAGCACAACCTTGACATGCTTGCCCGCCAGCTCCGACACTTTGTACAGCGCGACCGAAGATGGATGCGCTATCGGTTCATCTTCGTGATAGATCATGCGCGGCAACAGCTCGAAGAATTCTTGCGTTGTCATCGTCACTTCGTGCTGGTCGGCATTGGCGTGCTGCGCCGCTATGCGGGCATAGTGCAACTCATTGGCTTCGCGCTCGCCGAACGCGACAGAAAAGGTGGTGATCCGCCGGTCAACCATCCTCGACATGCGCTCGCTGATAATTGTCGAATCAATCCCGCCCGACAAAAACATCCCCAGCGGCACATCCGCCATTAGACGCAAGTTGATGGAGGTATCCATCAACTGCCTTATTTGCTTCACGGCATCGGGTTCGGTGATGCTTTCGTCAGTCTTGATATGAGCGCAGTCCCAATACCGCACGATACTCACGGTGCCGCGATCGTATTCCAGATAGTGCCCGGGCTCAAGCTTTTTGATTCCGGAAAATAATGTCGAGTCATCGCTGGTGTACTTCAACGCCAGAATCTGCATCAGGGCCTTGTAGTCGACTGTCCGCCTGACTTGCGGGATCTGCAGCAAGCTCTTGATCTCCGAGGCAAACGCGAACAATTCGGGCGTGTCGAGGTAATAAAGCGGTTTGACGCCCAGCCGGTCGCGCGCGATTAACATCTTGCCGCTGCGTTGATCGTGCAGGGCGAACGCGAACATCCCCCGCAGTTTGTGCAATCCCGCCGAACCATGCGCATCAATACAATAGATGATCGATTCGGTATCGCAGTGCGTTCGGTAGCGGTATCCGCGCCCTTCCATTTCCCGGCGCACTTCCTGATGATTGTAGATTTCGCCGTTGTAGACTATCCACATCGTCTCGTCGGCATTGGCCATCGGCTGATGCCCGTGGCTCAAATCGACAATCGACAGACGTCGATGTCCGAACCCGGTGTTCTGCCGGAAATAATAGCCCTCATCATCCGGACCGCGATGCGCAATGACATCATTCATCGCCCTGAGCACGGCCCGTTCGACCGGGCGATTTGGATCCTTGTAGCTAAGTCCGCAGATTCCGCACATGTTTCACCGGCAATAGTGGTTTTAGTTCAAGTTTGTCGTACTTGATGCCCGTCAATGGCTGTAACTCCGCCCCCGCCGGCACCGCGGCTTTCACGAGATCGCCGGTCAGATGAACATCTGCAAACGGCACATCCGTTTTTGTCGCAAAGATCCTTCGGCCTCCAACCGTCAATTGAGAAACTCCGCATAACAGCGCGTGGATTTCACCACTGCTGTAGAAGGAAATTATCCCGAACTCGGCATCGGTCAGAAAACCCTCGGTCTCTTCGCTCATCCGCGACTCGATGTAGACCACGAATCCTCCGTCAGAAAATTCGAAGCGCCCGAAATCCGTAAACTTCTCTTCGCCAAATCTCGACCGGTCAAGATGCGGAAAGGCGGTGAAAGTAAAATTCTGCGCGAGACCGGTTGCCGGAGCGCTAATCAACCGCAGAGCCCGGCCAATTCCGGCGCTGTCGTAATCATTCGAAATCGGGCTTTCGGCGAGAACACCCTTGGGAAGCGTCGGGTGACAGCGAATCCGCAGATGATTTGACCTGCCAACCACGGCAACAAAAGTCTCGTGCTCTTCCAGAGCGCCCGGCGTAACAAAATCCCAGGCTGTTGCGTGCGCACGATTTGTCACTACTTGGTCGTTCACCATCCAGCCGTGATCGTTTAAATGCAAGACCCTTCGGCAAAATCTGCCTTCCAGACCGTCAGGAAAACGCAATCGATATTCCGCGGCAAAAATGCTGGCATGGCGGCTGGCGAAGCAGTCAGTTACTTGGCAATCCGGCTTCATCTGCCAGCCGAACGGATCGCTGGGATCATAATATTCGCGGTCGAGCAGCCGCGGACCATTATGCGACTGCGAACCGCGCAGCAGATTCCGCAATCTCATGTCCCCGGTATAGCAGAGCGTGCCGGGATCGACTAGCAGCGATTCGCCGTTGACCGTCAGGTCCAATTGAAGATGATCGGCGTGCGAGTGCGGACAGTCTCGATATCCGAATGGCCCGGCCTGAAGAACGCCATGCAGCCGCTGACTGCGCGCGATGATGATTCCACTCGATCGCAGCACGGTTAACACGTAGCGTTCGGGACCCTTTTCGGCAGCCTCGGTTTCGCGATTGCCAACTAACCAGAAGGACTCCGGGCTCCGCTGGCTTGCGCCGGTCTGAATCCCCAGAAACCTCTGCGCTGCCTGGACAATCGGACTGTAGTCATGCGACAACGGCCGACTCAAGAAATACAACCGGCCGCCGTCTTCATCACCGATATGCGGCCAGAGGCCATCGGGCAATTGCAGGTGATGCAATGCTTCCGACATGCTGAGCAGAAGGCCGCGCATCCCCTCCGGCGCATCTTCGCCGTTTCGCTCACTTACGATCAGGAACGACAAGAGAAACTCGGCCGCATAGGCATGATAACACGTCGATAGTTCAACGTGCATTCCGTCGCCATTGACCTGACGCCGCATCTCCCCGCAGAGAATCTTGTAACCGGTCGCTCGCCACTCCTTGGCGCCGCGGATCTCCGGGAACAGCACGCCAATCAAATACAGGCCATAGGCCTCTCCCAACAGATGCGTATTCGGCGAAAAGTAGCGCGAAAGATGATTAGCCATGAAGCGTCCGGATATGTGCAGGAGACGGTACACATCCCGCGCCGCCTGCTGATCGAGACTCTCCGACTTCCGGAAAAAATGCATCCCCCAAATAACCGAATTCGCTCGAAACGCAAACTCGAGGGCCGAGCAGAAATTGATTCCGTGATAGTCGCGGTTTCGCCTGTTCCAGTGATTGAGCAGATCAAAAAAGTGCGCGGCGTACTTCTCCTCTCCGGTTAAAGCATAGGCCTGTCCCAGGTCATAGACAAACTGCAGGCGCGACGGCTCCCAGATAATCTTGGAATCGCCAACCTCTTCTGGATCCAGATAGTTGATATCCCCGTAGAATTTTTCCGGAGCTACCGTCTTGGTGCGCGCCTCTTGGTTCCACATTGGTGGATCGCCAAGTTTCACCCTGGCATTGTTGAAAATCGTGAAGTCATTGCTCAAGACGCTGTCGGCAGAAGCCAGAATGCGCTTCCGCTCGTGCGGGCAGCACTGCGCAACAAAGTTGTCGAATTCCGCCTGACTGTCAAAACCCGGAAAGAACTGTCTCGGCTGTTTATTGCGCAGCGCCGCCGCCAGATCAAGCGACCCGTCTGCTTGAGCATGCGCCTTACGGAATTCGAACGTGAATGTCTTTGCCCAATTTCGCTGATCAAAGTAGTCACCGTTTGCTTCATGGTGTCGTCGCTCTTGCCGGCGGACAAACTCCTCGCGGGCGCGGGAACCGAGTTCCACAAATTGACCGGTGGCAATCTTTCGCAGCAACTTCGATGCCTTACTCACGCCGGCCCGCCAGTTCGAGATACTTGTCTGCCCAATGTTGCTTCACCTGATCCCAACTGTACTTGATCGCATCACGGCGAGCACCGGAAATGATCCGGCTCCGCAACTGCGAGTCAGCGAACACTTTTTGCAGTGCGTTTGCGACTGCCGCGACAGCCTGCACCGGCACGAGCAGTCCGTTTTCGCGATCACGGACGATGTATGGAATCCCGCCTGCATTCGTGGTCACCACCGGAAGTCCGCAATGAAAAGCCTCAACTATCGCCACCGGCATATTGTCGATTACTGACGTGTTCAGGAAGATATCGGCTTGATCATACCATCGTGCAATTTCAGCCCTCTCAACCCGCCCGGTAAAAACGACATCTCTTATTCCTTCCAGTGCTACCAGTTTCTTGAGCCGCTTTGCGTCCGAGCCGCTACCGACTATCGTAATTGTCGCGCCGGGATGCGCTGTGCGAAAAATATCAAATGCCCGAATCGCCGTCTCAATATCATAAAGCGGTTCAAGATTTCGCGACACCAGGATATTCGGCGCTATCGACGAGCGATCGCGATACCGGAACATCGTCAAATCTGCAATGTTGTAAATCGCTTCCGCCGCAAACCCGTGCTTCGCGAATACGTCAACCAGGTATCCCGAAGGTACGACAATTTTGTCCGCCGATCGAATGATCCGAAACAGCCGTTTGCCCGCCCGGGTGAGATGATCATCTGCCTCTCCTGAACGATAGTTCAGTATGCACTTCTTTCCAAACAACCGGGAAATCAGGATCGCCGGCACAGGCGCCAAAATGAAGGACCGATATGACGCCGAGAAAATATGTATCACATCATGTTTGGGTATCCGCATGAACAGACCGGCAAGATAGAAAAGCGACACGATCGCTGTGCGAACGTATTTGATCCGCGTTAGATAATTCAGCGGCCGCCAGGGCACCGGATTGTGCGGCTGAAATCCGACCTCAACGCCCTCCGCCCGGAAATTGCGCAGCAATAGGTCGGCCTGCACCGCCTGTCCCCCCATGATTGCCAGCGAAGGCGCCACAATCAGTATCCGGACACCGGCCAAACGCTTAGCGATCTGCTCCACCGGCTGCCTTTCCACATTCACTGATGACGTAACGATATTTCCCTGATTTGTCGTACGGCAGCTCCGCGACACCGACGTATTCGATCGTCACCTCGCCCCCGATGATTCCGTTGATCGTCTGCTGAAATGCCGCCTGTGTTTCCGGCAGCACAGACTCACTGTAAAGATGCTTGACCGTCAGCGACTGTGGCGTGTTCTGGACAACCTGAACCTTGTTCCGTACTCCGGCCGTTCGCAATGCCATGATAATCGCCTCTCCCGCTATGCGCGAGCCGTCCATGCGATATATGAGGTCAACTACTCTCCCGCCGACGGCGGTAATGCGCCGCCAGCAAGTACTGGAGCGGGCCGACGCCGCCTCAATGCGTACCATGTCGCCCGTCCGATAACGAATCAGCGGCATGGCGCGATTGTACAGGTCCGTCACGACAAGCTCACCGAGCTGACCGTAAGCCGCCGGCTTGCCGACCTCGTCGATTACTTCGAGATAGTATGTCGGTTCAAAAATGTGCATCCCGACATGGTCGTGACCTTCCGATGCCACCGTTCCTATTTCGCGAGAACCATAGCGCTCAAATGTCTCTGCTCCGAAAACTTCCGCAAACAGCTCCCGCTGCCATTCATAAAGCGGTTCGGCAGTCACAATGACCTTGCCAACTTTCCTCATCCTCATCCCGCTGTCGCGTGCCAGCTCTGCCATCGCCGCCAGCATGTTCGGATACGCAAAGATCGCTTTTGGCTTGAAGCGATTGATGGCCTCGAGAAATTGCCTCGAGGTCTCCGCCGTCGCATCGAAGCTGTAGAAATAGATGGCTCGATCTCCGAGGAAGTTCGCAATGCGCGCTTTCAATTTCTCAAGATGGAAGGCATCCAACGGTGATCCCCAGACCCACGCGCGCTTTGTCCCGGGATAAATTCCCAGTCGGGCATTGAAAAAGTAATCCTGTGCGCGCCGCACTGCCGTAACCTCCCGATCCCGATAGAATGTCAGCGGTACGCCCGACGAGCCGCCTGTCGATGATTCAACCAGGTCAACCCGCTTGAACCGGGACGACAAGATCTCCGCCATCGCACTATTAAGCTCGCCCTTCGTGAGAAATGGCAGTGTCGCCAGATCCTGAAGTGACTTCACGTCGCCGGCGAGAAAACCCGCTTCTTGAAATCGCTTCTTGTAGTATTCCGAGGAGTTCCCTGCATGCAACAGTAGTTTCTTTAGTCGCGACAGTTGATGTTCTTCGATTTGTTCTCGTGTGGCCCACCACAGTGGCCGGAACTGTCGAAAATTGCGGAGAATCGCCGACTCGCCGCGATAGGCTAGCAGCAGCGGGTTACCGAGATGGCGTATCAGCCGCTCCGTCAGTCCCAAAACTACTTCCCCTCCGCTTTCAGTTCGCAAATGGAGAAGCGGTACTTACCGGATGCTTCCTTGGGAATCTCTTTCACCAGACTGTATTCGACTCCCATCGCTGCACCGAAGAAATTCCTGACCTTCTCTTCGATCATTGCCTTCGAATCAGCATCGAATTGCGAGTCAGTCACCAGTTTGAAAATCAGCCGCTCTCTTTCACGCTGAATGATCTGTGCCTGCCGAACCCCGGGCACCCTGGCGGCAAGATAGATTGTCAACGCCGCACCCGACACTTTTCTGCCATCAGGTGCGAGAAGAAAGTCCGTCGTGCGCCCGGCAATCATCTGCATCTTGGGCAATGTTACCCCGCAACTGCATACGACCTGCGGCGCGGCAGCGCCAACATCGCCGATGCTATACCGGATGAATGGAAACGCGTGATTGCCCAGTATCGTGATAAGGATGTCACCAGATTCACCGGGCAAAACCGCGCGATTGCCTTCGACAAACTCCAGATGGAGGTACTCCGTACCGACATGCAGACCATCATGGGCCGAACACTCGGACGCAATCACTGAAGTCTCTCTCGACCCGTAGCGATCGAATACCTTGACACCGAAGTATTTCTCAATCTTTTCACGATTCTCAGCCGTGAGCACTTCGGCAGAAGTAATTATCGATTTGGGCGGCGGAAGTTCGACACTGTTCGCCTTCATAAAATCGACAACCAGAGCCAAAGAGTTGGCATAAGCCAGGATGCCTTCCGGCTGGAATCGCTGGTAGTCCAGCGCAAATTGCCGCAACGATGCTTCAGAGAAGCTCGAACTGTCGCAGATAAGCAGCCGATCAATGAAAATGTTGCGCAGCTTGGCCTTTAATGACCTGAAACCGGCGAGGTCGGATTGATGCCCCCACAATACCGCCACCTTCTGCCCAAGCCGATGGCCCGCCCAAAGATTGTGCCGGATTGTCGCCGCCTGCCTCACATCCCAACGCTGCTTGTCATGGAAAAACTGCAGCGGCGATCCGGTCGACCCGCCCGTACGGTTCGCTATTAGGTCCTGACGCTTGTACGCCGTTGAAATCAGCCGGTCACGGTTCTCTTGAATGTCCTTCTTCGTCAAGATTGGAACCTGCTGCAGATCAGAAAAATCGCTCACGGCAGCCGGATTGAATCCCGCGGCTGCGAATCTCTCGCGATAAAATGGTACAAATTCAGCGGCATGAAGGAGTATCTCTCGGAGGCGTTCTATCCTGATCGCATGAAGCTCGTCTGCGCTCATCTTCTCGCAGCGCTGCAATTCTGTTAGAATTGCTAACTCTTTACTGCCCTGCTTTTTAACCAGCACGGGGTAAAGTAAACTTTCAACAATCCGTTGATACACAGCCTAAGTCTTCCCTAACAGTAGGTTCGCACAAGATCGGCCGCCAGTTGCGGACAGAAATGCCCTATTCTCTTATCGACCGTTGATATATAGCAGGTTACAACGGACTTCGCAACGCTTTGAGCTATTTCTTGAGGGCAGAAACGGAATCGCGAAGCCAGCCAAACCACGCCTCAAGACCGCTGCCGGAACGCGTGGACATTTCAAAGAATCTTAGATCGCCGTTGATCTTTCGGGCATTCGCGCGCGCCTCGGTCAAATCGAAATCCGAGGTTCCCAACAAGTCGATCTTGTTGATGATCGCCACGCTGGAGCGGCGGTACATCGCCGGATACTTCAGCGGCTTGTCGTCCCCTTCTGTAGTACTCATGATAACGACCTTCATCCCCTCGCCCAGATCATAGCTCGCCGGACAGACCAGATTCCCGACATTTTCGATTATCAGCAAATCGACATTGTCCAGTTCAATCTGCTCGAGCGCCCTGCCCACCATTTTGGCGTCAAGATGACATGCCCCGCCGGTCACAATCGGACGCACCAGCTTTCCGCCCGCCTTGATAATCCGGTTGGCATCGTTCTCCGTTTGCACATCGCCGGCTACTACCGCGATATTAAGTTCTTTCCCGAGCGCACCGATTGTCTTCTCGATCAAGCTCGTCTTGCCAGACCCCGGCGAGCTGACCAGATTAATCGCAAATATCTTGCGCTTCGCCAAATCCGCACGTATTGCTGCCGCCAACTGATCGTTTTCCGAAAGCACCTTTTTCTCTATCGACACTCGCTCTGTCATAACTCCTCCAATTCGCTTCGTTGCCTTATCCGCAGGCCTATTCTGTTACCCATCCGACCGGTCAGTACCGTCATAATTCCCCTCTTGAGAGGGGTGCCTTGAAATGCGAAGAATGAGCGCATTCAAGGCGGGGTGTGTCGGTTCTCCCCTCTCCCTTCGGGAGAGGGGCAGGGGTGAGGGCCTCACTCCCCCTCAAAATACGCAATCTCCAGCTCCTGTCCACTCACCAAGTCGCACTGCGAACTCGCGCACTGCGGGCAAATGAATACGAAGTCTTCAACCTTAAATTCACAGGAGCACTTATTACAGCGGGCAGACGTTTGGACATACTCAATCGCCAATTCGCAATCCTTCATTCCCTGATCACGCTTGAGCACATCAAACCCGAACGTCAGCGCATCCGGATCGACACTGCTCAAGGACCCGATTCGCAAACCAATCTTGCTCACCGTCAGCATCCCCCTGGATTGCGATGCTTCCTTGACGGCATTGATGATATTATCTGCTATCGACAATTCGTGCATATTAAACCTCGCGGATCAACATAACAAAAAGAACCAACAAAATGGTTGCTAAAAATTGGGGATACCGGGTAAATTGTATTGGAACATTGACTCTGGGGTGGATATTGCGGGCGACCAGTTCTATTGGCGGGAGGCTGTTGTTTTGATAAGGGGTCTCGCTATATTGCTGCTGTTACTCTGCTCGTTAACAACGAGTGTGCATTCACAGGATCTGGGAGTTCCCGACACAATCCGTAGCGGGTGGTCCTCTCCGGTTTTTTATCCAGACACTTTCTCCATACCTGTCTACCTCATGACCGATGATTCCCTCGAAGTTGTCACTATCGTCTTCTGTTACATCTCGGAAAGCTTCGAATTATTGTCAGTCACAAGGGGGGCGCTTATCAGTGACAACCCGACTTCTGCGTTGATAGTTGAAAACCAGTCTGCCCAACAGCGCGTCGCTCTGACCTGGATTAGCTCGGGCACTAACATTACGGCTCCTTCGGGCGGGCACTTTGCAACACTTAACTTTCGGCAGGCGTCGAGCCACTTCTTTGACTGCCACTTCATCATTGATACCTGTACGATTCATCCAATCGGAGGGACTGAATTTAAGGCGGAAAGCGGTTCACCTTATAAACCCATCTGTGATTATCCATTGGAGATTTTCTGCGTCGATGTCGACGAAACATTCTCCGCCCAGACCAGTGCGGCCGGTATATCGACACTCAATTTCCCCAACCCCTTCAACTCCAGCACCACTATCGAAGTCGACATACCGGCATCCGAATATCTGACCATCACCATCTACGACATCCTCGGCCGCCGCGTCCGCACCATTGTCGATGGCCTTGTCACCCGTGGCCTCCACCAATTCGCCTGGGATGGGAATGACGAATCCGGCAAGTCGGCTTCATCTGGCGTCTACCTTGCCCGTATGACAAGCAGATCCGACTGTACTGTCAGGAAGTTGGTATTGCTCCGATGAAATCAATCGTTCTATCAGCAATTCTGATCCTCGGCCTGTTAACTTCTGCACGCCCGGTGACAGCACAGGACCACAGCGAATACTGTGGCGGAATCGTCACATTCGCCACCGGCCTTGATAGCGCGTGTCTGCATTCCGGTGACGTGGTGCTTCTTCCAGTCTACCTGGCACTTGCTCATCCGGTCACTAAACTCAAAATCGAATTTGGAATAGACGACAGCGGTATGTTGCCGGTCTTCTTTGTGCCAAGCCCCGACTTATTCAGTGATAGCGAAGCCATGCAATTCGAAATGACTCCGAGGAGCAATGGATTCTCTGTCACTTGGACAGCACCTGAAAATCGCGAGCCAATCAGCGGCACCTTTGTTGAAGTCGGCAAAGTTGCAGTGCAGGCTGTACATCATGACTCCGAGCCGCTGCCTAAGCCTCCGTTTTCTTTGCGAAGTTCCGGAAAAACATGGATCGCCAATGAACCTACTAATGTCCATTCGCTTAGTCCGCTCGACTATCTTGTACTACGCTCTGATTTCACCAACATAAACGCTACGCTGGTAGGACAGCCCTTTGGCCCCGTGTTTGCTTTTGGTTTTGAACTGCCACAACAGCAGCACATCACCATTGACATCCTTGGCAGCGACAACAAAAAGGTTCGCAATTTTCTCAACGGTGTCTTCCCTGCGGGAAGATGGTCGATCTACTTCAACTCCAAAGACGACAATGGCGAAGCGCTAAAGGGCGGCACTTACTTCTATCGGATTGAAACCGGTTCTCTCTCAGAAACTCGGAAATTTCTCCTCATGAAGTAATCAAGCTGCGGATTCGACAGGATTATTGAAACTACTTGGAGAATCACTCCTTGTCGCTTTATCACCTTTTCAGTTTGTGTCAAGCGCTCACTGGCACGACCACAGAGAAGACAAAAACAGAGGAAATCGCCCCCCCTTTCTCAATAGTTGACTTATTAAACCATTTCTTGTATACTTTTCCGGAAAACACCCACTACCGGGCAACAGGTATTAGCGAATGATCTATCTCGACAACGGTGCGACAACTTACCCCAAACCCGAAGCAGTCTACCAGCAAATCGACAGTTTCTATCGCAATTATGGTGTCAATCCCGGCCGCTCCGGTTACGACATGTGCCTCGTTGCCGGCTCAATGGTCGAAGAGACCCGCAAGCTCCTGACCAGATTCTTCAACGGCACCGATCCCAATCGACTCATTTTCGCCTACAACGCCACTGATGCGCTGAATCTGGCAATTTATGGTATTCTCCAGCCGGGCGATCATGCGATCACGACTACTCTGGAGCACAACTCCGTTCTTCGCCCGCTCTATCACCTGTCGCGCGATTATCAGGTTGAGGTCGACTACATGCCCTTTGATGAAAGAGGATTTGTCTCGCCCGCTGATATCGCCCGCCGGTTCAAAAAGAACACGCGCCTGGTCGCCGTCAATCATGGCTCCAACGTAATCGGCACCGTACAGAACGTCTCCGCTATCGGCAAACTCTGTCGTGAGAAGGGCATCCTGCTGCTCGTCGACGCATCGCAAACCGCAGGCAAGATTCCGGTCGACTTGCAGGCGATGAATCTCGACGTGATTGCGTTCACCGGTCATAAGTCGCTGATGGGCCCGATGGGAATCGGCGGTCTTTATGTGCGCGAGGGTGTCGAAATTCGCCATACGCGCGCCGGCGGAACTGGAGTACGCTCGGCACAGCGCACACATCTTGACGAGTATCCGTACCGGCTGGAATACGGCACGCCGAATCTTCTGGGCATTGCCGGTCTGAATGCGGGTGTGAAGTGGCTGCAGGAGCAAGGGATCGACAATCTCGAGCACCACGAAATGCGACTCTTGGAAATTCTCCGCGATGGCCTAAGCAAAATCGACCACGTGACGCTCTACTGCCAGGAGGACCTGACCGACCATATCGGCGTTCTCGTGTTCAATATCGATGGGATCGAGGCCGCCGAAGTCGGCACCATGCTCGATGTCGATTACAATATCGCCTCGCGTACCGGACTCCACTGTGCGCCGCTGGTGCATGAACAGCTCGGCACCGACAAGATTCACGGCTCGGTGCGCTTCGGCATTGGCCCGTTTACAACTGAGGACGATATCGCGAAGGCGGTAGCTGCTGTTGAGGAGATTGCCGCGCTAAGTGAGACTATGGCTTTGGCGAAGCAACGGTAGCGGGCGTGAAGAACAATGGCGTCGGCGACAATTTCAGTGACTGTTTTGACCTCGGTATTCAGCTTGTAGTGCCTGCTCAATTCCGAAAGTTGATCAATACAATTGTGACACGGGGCAATGACCACCTGGGCGCCGGTTGCCCGTATCTGATCGGCCTTGACCTTGCCGGCTTCAATGCGCCGGTCGGCAAAACGAGTCATCGATAGCTGTCCCCCGCCACCTCCGCAACAGAAATTGTTTTCGCGATTGGGCGACATCTCAACAAAATCTGAGACCGCTTTATTGAGCAGGTAACGCTGGGGCTCGCTTACACCGCCGAGCCTGACCAGGTTGCAAGGATCGTGGAGCGTGTATCGTTTCTGATTGCCGGCCGGATCGACAGCGATTCTCCCCTCTCTCAAATACCCCTCCATCAGTTCCAGGATGCTGATCATCGGCAGATCGCCAGTGCCCTGTCGCCAGTCTGCGCCCTCCCAACGATTGGCGTTGAAGCCATGTCCGCATTCGCCCAGAACTATGCGTCTTGCGCCAAGGCGTCGCGCGGTTTCCTGCAGCCGGCGTGCGATTAGTGCGCCGGTCTCGTCGTCACCGCTGAAGAGCGCATAATTGGTGACGTCGTAGGCGTCGGAGGCAAACGTCCAGCTCGCCTTCGCGGCGTAAAACACTTTGCCCGCCGCCAGAAGAGAGAGCGGATAAAACTTCGCTTCGCGCGGATTGATGGCATAGAGAATGTCCACCTGCTCTCGATCGATCGGCATTTCGGCTTTCTGATCCCCGGTTTCACCGCGAAGTTCGTCCTGAAGCCAATCAACGGTTTCCAGCCATTCTTCCTGGGTAATACCCATGTTGTTTCCGCTGTTGACGGCCTTATCAACTGTCGATTGAAGCTCGCTTGGTACCATGCCGGCTGACGCGATGGCGGACCTTCCGGCACGAATGATCCGCTCAAGGCTAATACCCATCGTGCAGTTGATCGTACACCTGCCACAGAGCGAACACCGGCCGTAAAGTGCATCGATCCATTCGCGAACGAGCGCGGCATCAAGTGCTTTCGATTTGTTCAAGAATGGCAAGTACCGTCCGGACAACGTGTGATAGCGAGCAAACACAGATGTAACCAGATTTGCCTTATAGGCAGGGATATCTTTCGCTCCACCAGTTGTCACAAAATAATGACAGGTTTCGGCGCAGAGTCCGCAATGGACACAGGTTTGCATCTGGGCAGCGAGATCGGCGTCAATCTTCGCCGCTAAAGCCGTGAGCATACACTCCAGATCGGAGCTTGACGCTGGTCTGGCGCAGGTCAGGCGGATCTTCTCGTCATCTGCCGACATTTGTGTCCTTTGCGCTCAGTGTCTGATGCGGCAATACTCCGCGCCGTCCGAAGAATCGTCCAAACGTGATGCGGCTACAGAAGAACAAGAAGCAGTGCCTGATCTTGCCCAACGGTATGTAAACCAGCAACAAAATCGTGATTATCAGAAATGCGACCGTGATCTGCGGAATCCACAAAGTAACTGCGGCGGCAATGAGAAAGATCGTCACCAATCCGTTCGAAACAACATCATCCGGTGTGCTGATGGCTCGAAGCGATAACGTAACCGCGCGCTTCACGAGCAAGCCGATACCGGCCACAGCACCAGCCAATGTCAACACCATGAGCGTGATCTCCAATGTCTCCGAAAACTGCCACGAAAGCATGGTGGCGACCAGTATGACAAATCCGCACGCAATGCCAAGATGGTAAATAATGCCCGTGAAGTATGTCAGCAAGTGCTGTCTGGCACTCTCCTTCGCCCACGGCATCATGCCTGCAAACAGCGCGTATTGCGTACCCCGCCATTGGCTGCCCGAGGAGGGAGCGAGTTCGCTTCGATGCCCGAATTTCAGGCTCGTCGCAATCGTGAATATTAGGCCGAACACCGCAAACAACGCGGCAGCGATCAACAGAAGAATGAGCCAGAAAGCGATCAAGAAATCACCTACACACACCCATCAGGTTTGGGTAGCCCCGCAAGTTTACAGGCTCCCTTGGCCGGGCCGGAGGGGAAAAGCTCGTATATGCGTTTAAGCGGTAAGCCGGTATTCTTGCAGACGGCGCGTACCATCGGCGCCATGTTGCTCTCCAGAAAATGGCCCCGGATGAAGTTGATCACGGCCCAGTGTTCGGTTGTCAGTTCCTCGATGCCCTCTTGTGCTTTCGCCAGGGCGATGGCGACCTCGTTGTCCCATACCGAAGGGTCAGTTAGAAATCCCTCTTCGTTGAGTGTCAACTGCTGTCCCTTAACGTCAAGATGCGTGCTCGTATAAACCTCCAGTTCCTAACATCTCGGACAATATAATAGCATTTTTGTCGGAAAAGCAACCAGTTCATCTACAATGGCATCCCAAAAGATCTGCTCGAACACAATTCGCAACCCTGAATTTCGCGACATCATCCGATAGAGTTGAGAACCGGGAAGTACAATAGGCTCTTCAAACAATTAGGATCACGCTGTTTCAGCCGAACATAATGAATTTGGTCATTTGCATCCGCGCATCTATATTCCCAATTACACTTATCTGGAGACAACCATGAAACGCTTGATCCTAACTGCCGTACTGGCATTTGCACCTGCCCTCATTAATGCGCAAGACTTTAGCCTGCTCGATTCTGCTATGGCACAGGTCGGCATGACTCGCGAAGATATCCGGTTCGATCAGGAGGAAATGGCCACCTGGGGTGGAGATACCTGGCGCCTCTCTTACTTCACCTTGTTCCACAGAAATCCACTCAAGCTTCCCAAGTACGGAAAAATGAACCTGGAGGCATTCACAACCGACTGCGGCAACATTACTGCACTCGTCGCCAATGCTGGACGCAAAATTGACTGCCCGGTGCGCCGCGGGCTGATCGGTGATCCACTTGAGTCATACACGAAACGCCTGGATTCCCTGCCGCAATCTTCGTTTACCGCAACCAACAAGGTACTGGCAGGTTCGCAGCTCGCCAAACTACGAGCGAAGATCGATCTGCTCTATGCTCTGATTGACGACGATGAGTCGGTTTTCACCAAGGCATTCGAAAAAACAGACATCGACAAGTCCCGCCACCAGATTTACGAATACTTCGTTGCCGACAGTCAGAGACACAACGACGTGGTAGAGAAACTGGCGACCACGATTGACTTTAATCGGATGGTCGCAGGTGCGGAAGACATCGCCGAAGCGCTTCGAAGAGCGGCCGATTCACTTGAGTTTTGCGCCGTTCCCGGATTCTCGCTCGGAGATCAATCACCCCGAGGGCTGATCGTGATCGGGACCAGAGGCGATGACGAATATTCGTACCAGACACCCCCTCTGTTGATTCTCGATCCCGGAGGTAATGACACCTACCGAATTTCCGGATTTCCCGCCGACTACCCGCTTTGCGGAATCATCGATGCCGCCGGCAATGACAGCTATATCTCCGCTGATTCGACTTCACCCGGAATCGGCGGCGCTGTTCTTGGAATGTCAGTTGTGCTCGACATCTCCGGAAACGACACATACCACGCCAACAACGTCGCGCAGGGTTGCGGAATCTTCGGCGTCGGCGCCGTCATGGACAACAACGGCCGTGACACTTACACCGCCAGGTCCTACGCCCAGGGCGCTGCTGCCTTTGGCATCGGAGTCTTAAGCGATAGCACCGGAAACGACTCGCTCTATTGCTGGACGAATTCTCAAGGGTATGGTTACACCAGAGGCTGCGGACTTTGCATCAATTACTCCGGAAATGACGTCTACGTCGCCGAGGATAGTATTCTCTTCAGTCCGGGCCAACAGACTCAGGAACACAACTCTTCGTTGGCACAGGGAGTCGGTTTCGGAAAGCGAGCAGACTTTGTCGATGGTCACAGTTGGGCCGGAGGAGTTGGCATTCTGTGCGATATCTCGGGCAATGACAAATACTCGGCCGGACTGTTTGCGCAGGGATGTGGTTACTGGTTTGCCTTGGGTATGCTTCTCGATGGCACCGGCGATGATAATTACCACAGCGTTTGGTACACCCTTGGTTCCGGAGCGCACTTTGCCATCGGCTACCTCGATGACTTTGCCGGCAATGACATCTATAATGCGACAATGAACATGTCGATCGGCTCGGGGCATGATTTCACCCTGGGCTATTTCAACGAGCGAGGCGGCAATGATACCTACTTTGCCCCGGGCCTGTCGCTTGGCGGCGGAAATTTCCAGGGAATCGGATTATTTCATGATTGGGATGGTGACGACACATACAACTCCAGCGGTGGATTCAATCTTGGCGGCGCCAGAGGACTCACCCAGGGAGCACGAGCCTATCTGTATACCTTTGGCATCTTTGTCGACGGCAGCGGCGAAGACACTTACACGGATACGCGGGTCAAAAACGGTTTGAGTTGGATAAGTCCGAAATCCGACACGGCCAAGGCGGACCCTTATGAAGTCGGAGTAGGAATTGACAAGCGATGAAAAACGCAAACCAAAACCATGCGGCTAGGAAACGAAATTTACGTCTTCAAACCAATCCGGGCTTTGTGCGCTGAAGTTCAACATACTGTCTGAGCGGTGGCAATTATCGTTCGGTGGTGATTCCTCTTCTTGGGACTGTTGAAAAACTCAAACTTTGTCATCTCTGAGCGCGGCGAAAATCTGTAAGTTGTTCAAATAGCAGAGGGAGCAAATCCTTCGCCTGCGTAGCGGCTCAAGATGACACTATCGGGGGCCTTTTCAACAGTCCACTCGTGTACAGATGTAACCAACGGTAAACAACGGAGCACGGCCTCTGAGTGCTTTGGTCAATGGACGACTGATATCCACCCTTTGGATAGTTGCTATACAATCGCCATTGCCGACGAGCCTCACACTTTGCACGCATCAGAGAGATTTCCAGCGGGTTAGCTGCTTCTTGTCCTTACGGCACACCACTTGCTTTGTCCTCTATCGTGAATTGGATTCCTAAAGAAGGAGTAGTGATATGTATGTAAATCGTAAGTCTTCGTCCTGAGCTGGCGTCATCCGCCTTGGGTGGCATCAATCATATTCGTGTGTTGCCTGGCAAGCTGCACTGGCAATCATCGGGAGGGACCGTTGGAGCCAACACCTGACCTGGGACCTACTGCAGTAGTTACCGATCTCCAGATCGTAGCGATAACAGCAGACAAGATAACCATCAGGTGGACAGCTCCTGCGTGTAAAGAGGAAGATATCGATTATCAGATCCGATATTTCGATGATTCTCTTACCGTCGCCAATTGGTCTGAAGGGACAGAATGCGCCTGCGTCCGCCTCTGGCAGATTCCGGCGCAGCGCAGTCATTCGATGTAACGGGGTTACCGGCTAGGAAAATGTCGTACCTTGCGATACGAACCCGTTAACACCAAACTACTTTGGACCAGTCTCGAAGAACGTATCCGGAACACTCCCATCGCTCCTGAAGACACCGGTAAGTTATAGTTTCGCCGGAAACGACCTTGCCTCCTCGGACTTCGATTCAGACGGAGATCTGGATGTCGTAATAACCAAGCGAACTGACTGGCCGGAGACAACTTGTACATTCTCAGGAACGATGGTTCCGGCAAGTTCATCACTATCAGACATTGACCATAAATGGCACCCTCAGACTGGTCCGAACTGCAGACTTCAATAGTGACGGAATTACTGGTATCGCGGCCTTTCGAATAATTCGGTATTTGTGCTTACCAACAATGGCATGGGACTTTTCTCCAGTGACCGATTCCCATATATCGGGCTAATCGTGGATGCCATGGAAGTCGGCGACTTCGACGGAGATGGTTTTGCCGACATCATAGTCGGATCATCATCGTCTGGCGGCAAATTTTCAGGCATTTTCGCTTTGCTTGCAATTTGCTTCAATGACAGAAACGGCGCATTTGGAGAAAGGGACACAGTGAACACGGTATATGATATTAGGGGTATATGCGTACTTGACGTCGATGATGACGGTGACATCGACATAGCAGCTACTTACTACTCAGACATAATGCGGCTTTACTACAATAACGGAACTGGTCGCTGGGACAATCTCCAGATCGTCAACCTCGGGCACACTCTGCCTCTCCGTAACATCAGGTGACCTGAACAACGACGGCCAACTGGACCTGATTGGAGCCAGCCCAGACGGGGACCAAATAGTGGTCGAGATTAAGGATAGTCAGGGTGCCTTCACCTTGAAGGCTTCCACCCTTTGCGCCGGAGAAGGAACGGAAATTTACCTGGGAGATTTTGACGGTGATGGTTTCTTGGATGTCGCGCGGGCGGAAAATAGTGCACTCGCTCTCCACCTCAATGATGGGCAAGGCGGGTACGCCGGCGCAGCATCTTATCCTGTTGGTGAAAGACATATGTCAATTATCCCTGGAGGTCGCTGATTTTGACGGCAACGGTCACCCGGACATCGCAGTATTACAGAGTATCGGCGGACTGAAGATATTCTTGTCATCACTTTGAGTATGAGTATTTAAACCAACCTGGACTCGGAGCAGTGAGAATGCTCCGACGTCCTGAGTGGTGTCATTCTGTTCAGTTGGTGCTTACCCTGCTGTCCAGAACCGGCTGACGGCGAACAATCGCGCCCAGATAGAACTTAAAGCGTTGTCAAGCAATGAATTAATATTGGTGTAGAAATTATTATGCCGAAGGGGGGACTCGAACCCCCACGTCCTTGCGGATACTGCGCCCTGAACGCAGCGCGTCTACCAATTCCACCACTTCGGCATTGGCTTGGGATTGCCAATATAGATTCTGCCAACCTAAATGCAAGCGAAAATTGACCCGGCCATTACTGCCGCGCCTCGGTCGTCAACTGATACCGGATAATCCGATTGTTCCCGCTGTCAGCAATGTAGAGAATTCCTTCGAAATGACATATTCCCTGCGGGCTTCGGAATTGCTTCTCTCCCGAACCCAGGGCGCCGAACGCCAGCATCGTTTCTCCACGCCGGTCAAATTTGTAGAAATAGTAATCCGCCCCCA
>CAVOPW010000021.1:0-211015 GCA_963698225.1 uncultured bacterium | reverse complement strand
GGCGGCGTGTGCAATGTGGCCAATACGATGCACGCCGCACGGGTTTTGGGAGTCAGCACGGTGTGCATGTTATCAGGGCAACGCATTCCCTTCCGAGTCGTCACGGCAGCGATACGCGTTCGATGATTCATGCGCTGGAGGGATTGATCGAGACGGCGGAGATAATGGGAGATCAATCTGGCGCTCCGGAATTTGATTGACCGGCAATCGCTGGCGTCGCTGGCGACTGCATTGCAGGAATACGATTCGCCGCGATTCGGGCTGTGCTACGATACGGCGCTCATCTCTTGGCCGACCACGAACCATACGCGCTGCTTGACCAATTTGGCGACCGTCTTAAAGCCGTGTTGTTTGCCGACACTGACGGCAAGGTGGCACGCAATCTGCCGTCCTTTGCCGGCATTGTGGACTGGCGGCGCGTTTTGGCGTCGTTAGCAGTTTGCGGATATCGGGAGCCGTGACCTTGAACGTGATCTTGCCGAAGTCGATCAGTGATTCGTTGAGTATTCTGTCGGAGGTTAAAGATCGATTAGATCAACTTTCGCTGGTGTGAGCGACTTTCAAATTCGACTTTCCGTTTCGACCTTGCGTGTTTTCCTATTGCTAACGTCTACTTCTACGACTATTATTGTATCAGACACTCATGATGGAGGTTGAGCTATGACTCTTGTAAGGGTAATCGCCTTGGCGGCGCTTGAACTTCGGCTTTCCCGCGCTGTCATTTTCTGCAGGTGACATTGTTACCATACGAACAAACAACCATCAACTGGCGGTTTCCAGCTCCGGGAGAATAGGCGCTTACATACAGGGAGCACGGATGTTGTTTTTTTCGGGCGGGGCAGACTATCTGCGCGATGGTTCGCTGATATTGGGCACTTCGCGCGATAATCTGAGCTGGGCAATTTACGAAGACTCCAGTGCGACGCCGACCGGAACAAATCCCTATGGCACTCTCCTACCGCTCACCGACATTACCTACGATACAACCAGCTCTTTAGTCTTTCGACATGCATTCGGCCTGGGAACCAATCATGATTCATCGCTGGGATTCTCGGTCGACTATTATGCTCCGAAAGCAGCTGCGAATTATTATATTGCTCGATTTGCGATCTATAAGGGACTGAACGACCCAGCCGGGACGATCTCTAACTTAACGGTCGCTTTTGCAGCGGATTGGGACATACCCTCCGCGAGTACTCCAGCAAACTATGGCCACTACAATTTGATCAAGCAGATCGTCTACACCCGCGGTGGACTTACGCTTCCGGACATGAACAGAATTGGCGCGATAGCCGCGCTGCGGGATGACGATATCGGCATCCCGGGCGGCATGAATCTGCGTTCAAGCGTCTATGTGGACCCGTTAGGGACATTTCAAGTGGACTCGCTCTGGAATCGCATGGATCTTGTCAACGGTTACGATACGACAGGTACGATTGAGGATTTGACCGATGTCATTGTCGCAGCTCGCGACCTGGTGATTGATGGCAACGCACATGACACTTTTTTCGTCAGTTTTGTGATCGTCGGTTTGACAACTCTCCCGTTGTTGGCCTCGAATCGACGGTAGCATCAGCGTACTATTTCCTTTGCAAGCACATTGCCCCGGCCTGCGAGGCGTGCATTTGCGGAATCTGCGGGGACGCGAACAACACCGGTACGATCAACATCAGCGACGCGGTATTTATTGTTAACTACGTTTTTCTCGGCGGCCCTGCGCCGGTCAAGTTGTGTCTGGGAGATATCAACGGGGATGTTATGATCAACATCTCGGACGCCGTCTATGTGCTGAATTTCATATTTGGCGGAGGCGCACCCCCCATCTGCAGCAACCATTGGCCATAGGAGACTCCACAGCCATTCGTAGCGACGCTGCGGAGGACCCGAAAAAGCCCTCGCGGAAACCTGATTAGCCGCGTTGCGTAATGACTACACCGGCGATAACCATTGCCCCGCCGACATAAAACTCCCAGCCAAGAACTTCGCCGAAGAACAACACTGATAGCACCGTTGCGATAATCGGTTGCAGGTTCTGAAAAATCGAGAGTTTGGATGCCTCCATCTTCCCCAGCGCCCAAAACCAGATCGAGTAGGAAATTATCGACGTGATGAGGGCAATGTAAAGCAAAGAGAGCCAGCCTTCCGTAGGGACTTGGGAGTAGTCAAATTTGACGGCATAGAATAGCCCGAAAGGAGATAAAGTATGGTGCCGATGAGCAGAGCATAGGCCGTGGTGGTCATTGGGCCGTATTTCGCGATCAAGGGCTTGCCGAAGATCGTGTAGCCGGCCCAAGCGACGACGGCGAGAATCACCAGAATGTCGCCGAATAAGACATCGGCATCAAATCTACTGGCGCGAAGAATGAGGGCTACGCCGAGAAAGAAATCGCGATGCCCGCGATTTTCGGAAGTGTTACGCGTTCTTTGAGGTACCAGATTGCCAGCAAGAAGACAAAGGCGGGTGTGGCGCCATAGAACAGCGCGGAGCGGCCCGATGTCGTGAATTTGAGCCCATAGAGAAATAGTGACTGGTTTAGAGGAACTGCCAGAAGTCCCAGCCAAACGAACTTTCCCCAATCGGCGCGTGCAATCTTCTGAAGCTGGCCAGTGAATTTGACGATCGCAAACATCGCGACGGAGGCAATGACAAAACGTGTGACGGCGAGAGTGAAAGGTTCGAAGTGCTGAAGCGCCAACTTGGCGATCGGGAACGTGCCACCGGCAATGAGTTGGCCGACAATGATCAGCGGGTAGACGAGTTTCGAGCGGTCGTTGGTCAATTGATCTAAGTCTAAATGGCCTTGATGAAGCCGCCGTCAATATTGATTGCGACGCCGTTGATATAGGATGCCCGTTCGGACGCGAGAAATGCCGCGAGATCGCCGAGTTCTTCCGGCCTGCCAAGTCGCCGGGCCGGGATCGTTTGCTCCCATCCGGCATAGACCTGTTTGATCGAACGGCCGGTCGCTTTGCGGGTGGCTTCCGCCAATTCTTCCAAACGCTCCGTCCGAGTATAGCCGGGACAAATGGCGTTGACCGTGATTCCAAATTCCGCCAGCTCGTTGGAGAGGGCCTTGGTCAGGCCGTGCACACCGGGCCGCATGACACTGGAGAGCATGAGTGTTTCCGAAGCCTGAAGCGTGGAGATCGAAGTAACACTTATGATGCGCCCCCACTTCTGCTTCTTCATCGCAGGAACAACGGCAGCAGATAGCAGAATTGCCGACTTAAGATTGAGCTTATAAGCTTCGTCCCAATCGCCGTTTTTGATATCGAGGAAGCGACGCAGCGGCGGGCCACCGGCATTGTTGACGAGAATATCGACGCGCTTAAACTTCCGCATGATCTTAGCGACGGTGGACTTAATGGCGGCTGCACGGGTAACATCACAGACCATGGGATAGACGGCCTCGCCGGTCGTCCTCATGATGGAATTAGCGGCAGCGGCGAGATTGGCCTTGTTGCGAGAGAGGATGACGACGGTGGCGCCTTCACGGGCCAGCGCTGTGGCGATGGCTTTGCCGATGCCGGCTGAAGCACCGGCGACGACCGCGATTTTGCCGACCAGGCCCAGATCCACTATTTCAACCCGTCAAACAGATGCGCTACCGTGATGATACCCTTCTGGAAATCGGCCAGCGAGAATTTCTCGTTGGGTGAATGGGCATTGTCATCGTGCTGGCCGAAGCCGAGCAACAACGTTTCGAGTCCGAGTTCTTCCCGGAAGGTATTGACGATCGGGATCGAGCCACCTTCGCGAATGAACACCGGTTTGCGGCCGAAGCCTTTTTCCAGGGCATCGACGCACGCTGTGACCATGAAGTTATCGCGTTCGACAATTGCCGGTTTCGCGCCGCCAAGTTTTTTGACTTCGACTTTGACGGTTGAAGGGGCGGTTTTTTGGACGTATTTTTCGAACTTGTCGAGGATGTCACCGGGTGTCTGGTTCGGAACGAGCCGCATCGTGACCTTGCAACCGGCCCACGACGGAATAATCGTCTTGCTGCCTTCGCCGGCATAGCCGCCGTAGATGCCGTTGATTTCACAGGTGGGACGCGCCCAGACGCGTTCGAGTGTGGAGTAGCCCTTTTCACCGACGATCTCGCGGGAACCGGTCTTGCGCAAGTGGTCGATATTGTCGTAGGCGAGGGCTTCGTACATGTCGTGCTCCCACTTCTCCAGATCGCGGACGTCATTGTAGAAGCCATCGATCAGTACGCGCTTGTCGTCGTTGTGAAATTTGGCGATCAGGCGCGCCAGTTCGACAACCGGATTGGCTATGGTTCCTCCGAATGAGCCGGAGTGGAGGTCCTTGTCGGGACCGATCATCTTGATTTCAGCGGCGGCTATTCCGCGCAGGCCATAGGTGATGGCGGGAATGCCGCGGCCATACATGGCCGTGTCGGAGACGATGACGCCGTCGGCTTTGAGCAGTTCGTGGTTTTCTTTGATGAACTTTTCGAGATTATCGGAAGCGATTTCTTCTTCGCCCTCGATGACGAATTTGATATTGACCGGGATATCGAGGCCCGATTTCAAGTAGGCTTCGGCAGCCAGGACGTGGATCAGAAACTGGCCCTTGTCGTCAGTGGCGCCGCGCGCAAAGACCGTTTCGCCTTCGATGTTCGGTTCAAACGGCGGTTTGTGCCATAGTTCGAGTGGATCGACCGGCTGAACGTCGTAGTGGCCGTAGATGAGCATCGTGCGTTTGTTCTTGGGATTGTTGTATTCAGCGTAAACGATCGGATGTCCCTTGGTCGGATAAATGCGCGCCTTCAATCCGAGTGACTCGAATTTGGATTTGACGAATTCCGCGCACTTCTGCACATCCTCTTTGAAAGCGGAATCAGCGGAAATGGACTTAAATCTCAGCAATGCGACCAGCGTGTCGACGAAATTCTGACGATTCTTGTCTATATACTCAAGCGCCTGTTTCATAACGATTTCTCCTTATAGTAAGCGTAAAATCAAGACTCCAAGCTATCCAAGGAGAGGTGATTGTCAAGCGGATTAAACACGCTGTTGCCCGGCGTCATTTGATTCTTGACTCCCGACAATTTGAATGCTACGTTTCTGCTTCGAGATGAGGGGCGCCACAGGAGGAGACGACTATGCAGATCGGCGAAAAAACACCCTATTTCAAAGGCATGGCGGTCATGCCAGACAAGACATTCAAAAAAGTATCGCTTGACGATTATGCCGGCAAATGGCTGGTCTTCTTCTTCTATCCTCTTGATTTCAGTTACGTCTGTCCGACCGAAGTACGGGCCTTTTCCCTGGCACAAAACAAATTCAAGGATATCAATGCCGAATTATTGGGCTGTTCGGTGGACTCGCATTTTGCGCATCAAGTGTGGGTCGAGAAAGAACTCGGTCAAATCAAGTTTCCGTTGCTATCGGATATTACCAAGACGATATCCCGCAGCTACGGTGTGCTGGTGCACGACGCGTTCAGTTTGCGCGGGACGTTCATCATTGATCCAGATGGGATCCTGAAATCGATCGTCATTAACGACTCGTCTATCGGCCGGTCCATCGATGAAACTCTGCGAACGCTCAAGGCTATCCAGACCGGGGAGTTGACCGGAGCGGGATGGCAGCCGGGCGACGAAACAATGGGAGTTGGCGGAGAGAAGAAGTACCTGACCGATCAGGAGCCGGAGCAATAGGCGCGACCTCCCTCTTTCAATCAATACATCGTGCACCACATAAGTCGACAAATGACTACAAGTTAATCTTGACCGCCTAACTCTACTAACATATATTCAGCCTCGACAACTTTGTCACTGAGAGATTACTGGAGGATATATGCAGATTGGAAAACCGGCTCCGGACTTCAAGGGTACAGCAGTGATGCCGGACATGGAGTTTGCGGAGATCAAACTTGGAGACTACAAGGGCAGATGGGTGGTGCTGTTTTTTTACCCGCTTGATTTCACGTTTGTTTGCCCGACGGAGATTCGCGGATTTAACGAGGCTTACGCCAAGTTCAAAGCCGCGGGTGCGGAAGTAATTGGTTGTTCGATTGATTCGCATTTTTCGCACTTAAGCTGGATTCAGCGCGATTTCAAGAAGCTGGGATTCCCGTTGTTGTCGGATATCACAAAGGAGATTTCGCGTTCATATCAGGTTCTGCTCGATGAGGGCTTTGCGCTGCGCGGCACGTTTATCATCGACCCGACCGGCGTATTGAAGTCGGTTGTGGTAAATGACAATGCGGTGGGACGTTCGATCGATGAGACTTTCCGGACCTTGCAGGCGTTACAGACCGGCAAGCTGACCGGATGCGGCTGGCAGCCGGGAGATGAGCCGGTCCGGGTGCCGACGCTGTCCTGATTGCAGGACATTCTGAATGTTATTGGCGTGGAGGCCCGGCAAGGCCTCCACGTTTCTTTTGGTGGGGGATGAGCCGAAAAGTGTCGTTAGCTGGACAGACGAGAAGAGGCTGTCTCATAAGTTTCAATTTGCAGACTGATGTTCTGCGTCAGGTCGCCCTCACTCGCGTCAAACTGTAGCGGTTCAATGAACTGACTAGAAAAGCGCTCACTCGGAAGACCTGACGCAACAATGCAAGGCGACTTGTGGGACAGCCTCAGAAGATCTGCTGCGGAGGAAACTACGGTGGTCGGAACCCTCTGAGAAACTGCTCCACAATTCTGGAAACATTGGGATACGGGTTCTACCTACTCGGCTAGAGTCAAGATTACAGCAGCTTTGTTACAACCACGAAATGCACGGAATTTCGCAGGGTAATCTGCGGCGGAGTGACTTGTGATGGTCTCTGGTTGAAAATCGAGAGGACTTGAACGACTAATCTGGACTCCGGCTTTCGGGACTGTTGAAAAACCGTCCGACACTGTCATCCTGAGCCGCTACGCAGGCGAAGGATCTGTTCGTGTTGCGTAACAAAGACTAACAGATTCTTCACTTCGTTCAGAATGACACGGGAGGGTTCTTTCAACACTCCCGAAAGCCGGAATGACTTACAGCGAGGACAGCAGTCTTAATCAAATCCTTCCCTATTCAAAGAGGGGTTTTCAACAGTCCCTTTCGCCGTAAATGCCGATTGCCGAAACTGATAGACAATAGAGGTTTTGCAGCTACGCAAAGAGGACGAGATAGACAAAGAGCCCGATGAGGACTGCGGAAGCGATTAGATGCATGACTGTGCCAAAGAGAAATCCGATGAATGTACCGAATCCCGCTTGGAGCGAGCCACTGAAGGACTTGCCGGCGAGCAGTTCGAAGGCAACAGCGCCGATGAGCGGCCCGATAATGACACCGGCAATCGAACCAAGAAACAATCCGACAACCATTCCTACGAATGCGCCGAAGGTGCCCCAGCGAGACGCGCCATAACGCTTAGCACCGTAGACGCTAAACAGGTGCTGCAATATTGTGATGACCACGACCAAGACCGCCGAAGAGAGCAGGAATTCGCGGCTGATGGCATGGAAATCGGTCAGCAACGCATAGCCAAGCACGGTGAGCCAAATCAGCGGCAGGCCGGGGATAATGGGAATGAGCACACCGAGCAGTCCGATGCCCATCACCAGCAGCGCCGCAATGAAGAGCATTATTTCTCCGAACGACATGAGCTATCTTGCCTCGACTGAATTAGGGATAACGTGGTTCGTATGCAGTGGATACTGCAGATTGAAGTAGGCCGTTTGGAAATAAGCGAGGGCTCTGTCGCTCATACCGGCAAGGATTTCCGGTTGCTGTGCGGCCAGATCAGATTCAGGTGCGACGAGATCGTAGAGCGAAGGCAGCATGGCCGGGGCGGACAATCGCGAATTGGCCGGCCTCGACGATGCCGATTTTGTAGCCTTCGGAGAAGACTGCATAATCCTTCCGGCTCGAATCTTCGGCCAGGAGATCGTGTCCAAAGGTGTAGTTATCATAATCAAACCGCAATAGCCCCATGACCGTTGAGAGAATATCGACTTGGGATCCGATGCGATCGACCCGGCGCGGTTCCCCTGCCCGATTCTGTGGGTCAAGAATAAGCAGCGGAACCTGAAAGAGGCTCAGGTCGAGGTCATAGACTGGTTCGATCAGCAGTCCATGATCGCCGGTGATCAAGACGATTGTGTTTCTAAATGCGGAATCTGCGGCCAGCTGTTGGAGAAACCGTCCGAGCGCCCAGTCGGAGTATTTGAATGCATTGAGGCGTCCGGCGTCTGGAATGGTGTCGGGCAAGGGGTTGAATTGAACATCCGGCACTAACCAGGGGCCGTGATTCGAGCCGGACAACAGGGCGGCGAAGAATGGACGCCCGTTTCTTGCGCGGATTTCTTCAAGGGCCGAATCAAACATGACGTGATCGGGCACTCCGAGAGTCGAGAATTTTTGAGACTCATCAAAATCAAACAGTGAAAACACTTCCTGGACCCCGTTGGATTTGAGGAAACCCTGCATGTTGTCGAAGTGCGGGTCGTGAGTCGTGAAGAACATGGTGCGGTAGCCGTACTTGCCGAGAATCGACGGGAGTCCCCACATGTTGTCCTGTGAAGTGACCTGCTTCATTGGCGATTTGCCGGGGACGCTGGGGTAACCGTAGAGCGAGCCGAGGATTCCGGCATAAGTGTGCATGCCAGCAGAATAGAAATTCGCGAAGAGCACGCCGTGTTGCGTCAGCGAGTCGAATTGCGGTGTCACTTCTTGTTCAACGCGTGTTTGCAGGCAGCCAACACCGGCGGAGGCGAAGGACTCCATGAGAATCAAGATCACATTGGGGCGGTCCGGCGATGGGTTTTCGCAGCGGACGGGGCGGACGATGCGCGAAGTGAGGGTATCTGCCGGCGAGGTGGCAATTCCGAGAAGTGCCGCTGTTTTGGCATAGGCGCCGGACACCGGCAATTCGGACATCAAGCGATCGACGGCATGTTTGCTGCCGGAGTCGTACAAGAGGTCGCGCCCAAACGTAAAGACCGGATTGAGGGCAAGGAGATTGGCGAAGGCGTAATCGCTGAAGTAAGCCTGTCCCCAATTCAGCGGCGCTTTTTCCTCGATGCGGCCGCGAATTCCGAGCAATAGAATTGCTGCGAGTATAGGTAGTGAGACCAGCGTCGCCAGGAATGAAGACGATCGGGGCTTGAGCAGGAATCGTTTCTGCAGCGAAGCCCAGGCAGATAACAAAGCCGGCGGTCACCATGGCGAAAAGAAGCAGATACCGAACAACAGGAAAACTCTCCCAGATCATGGTCTGCACAAATTCGCGAGAGTCGTTCCACGCCAACGCCATCGCGTTCAGGCGGGTGTTAAAGAATTTGAAGAACTCGATGTCGGCAAGGTGAATGAAGAAAGCCGCTGCGGCCATCAAGCACAGCAATACGGTGTTGCAAATACGCGCCGTTCGTGAGCGAACGACATCGACGAAAGGCAAAAATCCCAGGACAGCCAGTGGCAGCGTGAGATAGCAGGCGATGGCGAAATCAAAGCGCAGTCCGACCAGGAAACTCTGTGCGATTGTCCCCGCCGGGATCGCGGTTGTGCGATCGAACAAGGCGATCAATGTCACGGCGCGCCAGATCTCGAAAAAGCCTGCCAACAGCGCGGCAACGCCGAGATAATAGATGGCAATGGGGCTGACAAATTTGCTCGTCGATTTCATGCTTGAATTCCGCCTGAATGTGCTGCGATATCTAAGGCAATTTCCGTGAAGTGTCAACGGCGAATTGTTTCGGATGCCGGCCGTCGCGCAGTTGCCAGATAGATTACGATTGAGACAAAGAGACCGGGGAATATCGGTTCAAGGCCAAGCCAGTAACTGCCGTCGGCGGAGAAGTTCGAACTGGCAAGCCAAAGAGCGGAGGAGGATCCGGCGATAATCATCGAGGTGAGTACTGCGCGAGCCGGCATCAAGCGGCTACCGAGAAATGTGGAGACCAATGGCACGAGCATGATGGGGGTCCCAATCGAGCCGAAGCTGTACCAAACCGAGACTACCGACTCGAAGAGAATTGCAGCGGCGACGGTCAACAGCGCACCGCCGATGAGAGCGATCCTGGTGTAGAAATTAGCGTGACGCTCCGGTTTCCCGACCCAGCCGACCATGAGGTCCTTGCCGATTGTAGAAGCGGCAATAAACAAGTATGAGTCTGCCGTCGAGATTACGACGGCGAGCATGGCGACGGCGAACAGCCCCCACAGGCCGGGCGGAAGGACGGCTTCACCCAAGAGCGGGAATGAGGCGATGGGATCAATATTCGCGGGCAAAATGGCGCGAGCATAAAGACCGCAGGTGGTGGTCAGAAAATCAAAGAAGAACCAGCAACCTATCGACACAATGATGCCGCGGCGGGCGGTCGACTCATCGCGGGCCGCATAACAGTTCTGGAAGAAGGATGGCTCGACCAGCGTGGCAAGCGCAATCACGTACCAGACAGCGATGAACCAGAAGGTGTTTCCGCCGGTGAGAGTGAAATGCGACGGTGGAACATTAGCGCGCAGGAAGTCGATTCCGCCCCTGGTGATAAAGAGCACGACGACCATGATAATGAAGCCAGCGTACATGAAGATGAAATGCCATTTGTCGGCGCGGACCAAGGTGCGGAAGCCACCGACAAAGGCATAGAACGTAACCAAGGCGGCACCGCATACGACACCGATCCATTTCGGCCAACCGAAGAAAGACTCGCCAAGGACGCCGAGGATAAGGATGTAGGCGGTCGGGAGAGTCCAAAAGAAAATAACTAATGCACCGAGTCCGGCGACATTGCGGCCGTAGCATTGGCGCAAACGGTCGGGGATGGTGAGGAATTCGGTGCGGCGGGCTTTGCGGGCCAACAATAAAGCAAAGAGCAGGGCGGCGACATAGTACGGAACACCGAATACCATCCAATTGGAGATGCCGTAACGAAACGAGTACTCCCCTACTCCAAGGATGCCGCCATACCAGTTGCAGACCAGTGTCGCGACAAAAGCGGGCAGGTGAGCTTGCGGCCATCGAGCATATAGTCGACGGCGGATTTTCCGGCGGGCTTGCGTTTCGCCATTGCGAAGATCAGGATTCCCACCAGATAGGCAACGATTATCGCAAGATCAAGCAGGGCCATGGACTACTGCAGTTCCAGCTTAAGTGATGTGAAGACCGAACGTCCGGCGGCGGGAATGTACTCCGACCAATATTGGTCCGGGACACCGGCAAAACGGGTGACGCCGCCATAGCCAGAGGATTCGTAGCTTTTGTCGAAGATGTTGTCAAGACGAGCTGACAGTTCGAAACGGCCGAGACTCGAGAAGCGGCCAAGGTTGAGTCCTGCTGATACTGATGAAACGAAGAATGGATCGATGGCCAGGTCATCGACGTTGTTGTTTTCAACATAGATTCGCCCGACGAAGCGGGCGCGACCGACGAAGTTGATTCGTTTCGTCGAGTACTCCCCTATCAAGTTGCCGATGTAGTCAGGGAAGCCGGCGATTGTCTTATCATCGTAGGAAAATTGGCGGCTCTCGACGGAGTTGTAGTCGGTGTCATTGTCATAGACAGTTTCGGTGATGGCAAATCTCTTTATGCGATTGTAGTTGTAAGAGAAGTTGCCCGAGAGGCGGAATTTGTCGGAAGGCCTGATCGCCCCGGCAAGTTCGATGCCGGCATGAACGGAGCGGTCGACATTGGTGGTGATGGGCAATCCCATTTCGTTGAGTCCGCCGTAAGGGACGATTTCGTTGGCGAATTCCATCCAGAATAGATTAGCGGTGTAAGCGCGATGTTCGGAGCGGTAATTGACGCCGAGTTCGAAATTGTGGACGCGTTCAGACTTGGCGGTCGGGTCGCCGAAGACGATGATCGAATCACCGGGGCCGCTGCGTTCAATCGATCTGATGCTCAAGGACGGGAACGAGTAGGGGTCGCCGGCATCGTAGATTTCCCAATCGGCCGGCACACGTGATGACAACGAGTAGCTCGCCAACAGGCTGACCTTGTCGTTGACGCTGTAGGTCACACCGGCACGCGGCGAGAGGAATGTCCAATCGAGATCGTAGTCGTAGCCGGTGAAGGCGCCCATGCGGGTTTGGTCAAGGCGGAAACGCTGGTGGCGCATTTGAAGACTGCCGGTCAAATTGACTCGCTCGGTGAGTTGATAACTTTGATTTGCATAGAGAGAAGCGAAGTACTTGGTGCCGAAGTATTCGTAGTAGCGATGGCGCGGGTCGATGGAACTAGTGACGCTTTCCGCCCAGACGACCTGCCCCCAGTGTTCCGATTCAAAATAATAGAATGATCCACCGAGTGAGAGCGTGCCGCGCGGCTGTGTGAACTCGAGGCGCGGGTTCCATCCCCATTGATTTTTGGTGACATGTTGCTGACGCACCAGATCACCCGAAGTTGATTACACCGACCGAGTCGCCGTCACTGTTGCGGACTACTGTGGCCGGGATGGCGTAGTCATAAAAGTCGCGGCTATCCTTGTATTGCTCATAGAAGCCGCTGCCGTGAATATGAAAGAGTGTGTTTTGCAGTGTGGCGCGTTCGTTGAGCTTGATCGTGTTATGCAGTTCATAGTGCGGCTGATTAAAGTTGTCGGTTTCGTTGTCGTAGGTCAACGGGTTAAAACGGCGATCAGCGGCGAGCTGGTCTTTGGAGATACCGTAGTATGCCAGGTGCATTTTCATCGGACCGCCATAGACATTGACGGTGGTGGTCATGCGCGGATCGAGGCGCGAAAGTGACAGATGATACGCCCAGCCGTCGTACCAGGAGTCTTTGCGGTAGCCATCAGAGAGTTGGCGCGAATAGCGGCCGGAGAAATTCCAGCGGCCGTCGATCAGGCCTGACTGGTATTCGAGCGACTGCTTTTGCATGTCGCCGACCCATTTCCCGTTGTCCCAGAATCCGCCGTAGCCGGTGGTGAGAGCGACATTGCGGGGCTGTTCGATGGCGGCAGAAACGATGTTGACCGAGCCACCGAAAGCGGCATCGCCGTACAGCGAGCTACCAATGCCACGTTGCACCTGGATGTCTTTGACGTTGGATGCGAAGTCGGGGATATCGACGAAGTAGGTGGATTGATCTTCGGGGTCGTTGAGTGGAATGCCGTTGATGTAGATCGAGACGCGCTTGTCATCGAAGCCGCGAATTTTCAAGTAGCTGTAGCCGAGCCCACCGCCGGCATCGGAGTAGGCGTAAACGTTTGGTGTGGTTTCCAGAAGAAGCGGAAACTCGCCAATGGTGTAGTCTCGGGCGATTTCGCGGTTGGTGAAGTCAGTAAAGGCAACCGGCGACTTGCCGAGTTCGGCGCGATCGGCGGTCACGGTGACGCCCTGCATCGGATAGACCGAAGGAGCAAGCTCGATACGCAGGGACGAATCGGCGGTGACGCTGATCATCTGCGGTTTGAAGCTGATATGCCTAAAGGTGAGCCGGCGCGGTTGAGACAAGTCGAGATCGAGACGGAATGTGCCGTCTGGAGCCGATGCGACGCCGGCAGAAGAGTTTTCGACGGTGATGGCGACATCGGGTACGGGGCGACCCTGGTCATCGACGACGACGCCGGAGACGATTGCGGCAAAGGCACAGAGCGGGTTCAATATTGCCAGTGCACAGAGCAGAATGAGAACGACTTTCATGTTAAACGCCTTTCCACGGTCCTGAAACAAAAATGCCGCCTGAACTCGACAGAGAATGGCAGCAACGGAAAGGGCGATTGTTTGAAGATGTCGCTACCGTTTCCCTACGCCGGTATTGTCCGGATCAGGTTTTGGGGGTATGATCTCAGACGACCTCTCGGTCGCCACTCCCAACGGCTATGTCCGGATATGATACGGATGGGGTGGGAGGAAGCAAGGGGAATTTTTGGAGATTACCACTATCTGCAATCAGGAGGAGTGGTAAAGAAGTCACGCCTGCGGCGTGATGTCAGGAGCACGGGGCTCCTTACCTACTAAACTTGGGATCGCCGCCAAGGACGGCGATGTCCGGAGCGCAGGGCTCTGGCCTACTTTGCTGGATTACGGCCACGCCAAACGCGGGATTTCGCTTCACTCAACTTTCGGCGGGAATGGTTTTGTTCTGCGATTGCCGGATGGTCGCATTGTAGGATGGGCAAGACGTTTCTATTGCAAGGCAGCGGCCTTAATCAGTCTCGAAACGCACGACTCTTTGCTAAGCTGGATTCCGGCTTTCGGGATTGCTGAAAAACTCGAACTTCGTTATTCTGAGCCGCTACGCAGGCGAAGGATCTGTAAGTCGTTCATAAACAGAGGGAGCAGATCCTTCGCTTCGCTCAGGATGACAGTATAGTGGGCTTTTTCAACAGGCCCTTTCGCCGGAATGACATCATTCGGCCGGGCGATCTTCGCAGTTTCGAATGGGATCGTTTGTGAAAAGAATCACTTGCTTTTTAAGGAGGATTTGGCTACCTATTCAGTTACATTTTGGAGTGCTTTGGTTAGTTATTGGCTGTTCTATCCAGATAGGTGAGTACAATGGTTAAGATTAAGGCATTTCAGGGTTTGCGGCCACAGGCAGAATTTGCCGAGAAGTTGTCATCTCCCCCCTACGATGTATTGTCTTCCGAGGAAGCCCGCATTTTGGCTGACGGGAATGAGGTGTCGTTTCTTCGCGTCACGAAACCTGAAATAACCTACCCGAGAGGATCGGAGCCGGACGGCAATGATCTCTATGAGCGAGCGCGCGTGAATCTCAAGGCGCTGATTGACAACGGGACAATGGCGCCGGACAAGATGCCGAGCATCTACATTTACCGGCTGACCTGGCGGGATGTTGATCAGACCGGGTTTATGCTCCTGTCGAGCGTCGATGATTATCTTTTGGGACGAATCAAGCGTCACGAGTTTACGCGCCCGGACAAAGAGGCCGATCGCACCAAGCTCAATGATGTGACAAATGCGCAGACGGGGCCGGTGTTTTTGTTCTATGCTGAAAGCCAGATACTGGACGAGATCCTGAAAGAAGAGTGCGCGAAGTCTCCGATGTATGACTTTGTCGCGGCGGAAGTGCGGAACAGATTCTGGGTGGTGGGTGAGCCGCAGAGAGTTTTGCAGATAAAGGCCGGGTTCTCGGAACTGAGTGCGACTTATATTGCCGACGGGCATCATCGTTGTGCCGCGGCAGCGAATGTGTGCAAACAGAGACGCGCGGAGAATCCGCAGTACACCGGCGAAGAGCCGGATGCCTATTTTCTATCCGTTGTGTTTCCGGAGAGTCAGTTGAAGATACTTCCCTACAACCGGGTAGTGACTGATCTGATGGGTTTGGAGCCAAGAGACTTTCTCATGAAGACCAAGGAGCGGTTTGCAGTGGAGGAGTTACCGGAGGGCAAGACTGTTGAACCGGACGTTGATAAAGTCATCGGAATGTATCTTGACAGAAAAGTGGTACAAACTCACTCCCCTACCGAACAGCTATAATCAGTTCGATCCAATCGAATCGCTTGATATCAGCATTTTATCGCGGAATCTGCTTGAGCCGATTCTGGGCATTACCAAGCCCCGCACAGACAGACGCATCGATTTCGTCGGCGGAATTCGCGGGACGAAGGAATTGATGAAATTAGTCAACTCCGGCAAGTTCAAGGTCGCTTTTGCGGTGCCGCCAGTGTCATTGAAGGCTTTGCGGTCAGTTGCCGATTCGGGCGGTGTAATGCCGCCGAAGTCAACCTGGTTTGAGCCCAAGTTGCGTGACGGCATGGCAGTATATATTCTTAACTCATGAGTAAGGACCCAATTTTATTAAGGAACGTGTGAAATGAAGATTCTATTATCGGATGCCTTTGATCCGTCGCTCCCCGACCTGCTGCGGAAGTACGGCGAAGTCACCTCGAGCAAGGATGATATCGCCGAGGCGGATGTCATTCTCGTTCGCTCAAAGACGAAGTGCACGAAGGAATACATTGACCAAGCCAAGAAAGTCCGGCTAATCATCCGCGGCGGTGTTGGGCTTGACAATATCGACGTGAAATATGCGAAGGAAAGAGGCATCGAAGTCCATAACACGGCGGATGCTTCGAGTATTGCGGTGGCAGAGCTGGCATTTGCGATGATGATCGCCGTGCCCAACCGCCTGGTCGAGGCGGATGTTTCGATGAAAGAGGGCAAATGGCTGAAGAAAGAGCTTAAGCGTACCGAGTTGTTCGGCAAGACGCTGGGCGTGATTGGTTGCGGCAAGATCGGCACTGAAGTCGCCAAGCGGGCGCAGGCGTTCGGGATGAACGTCATCGGCTACGATCCGACCGTCGATGTGCACGATATTATCACGATCAAGGTGACAATCGACGAGGTTTATCGCGAGGCCGATTACCTGACGCTGCACACGCCACTCACAGAAAAGACACTCGGGATGATCAACAAAGAGACGATTGCCAAGATGAAGAACGGCGTGGTGATCATCAACACGGGACGGGGAAAGTGCGTGATCGAGCAGGATGTGGTGGATGCTCTCAATGCGGGCAAGATCGCGTTTTACTGCAATGATGTGTGGTATTCCGACCCGCCGGAGAGTACGCCTTTCCTCAAAGCCAAGAACACGCTGCTCGCTCCGCATATCGGGGCGTCGACGAACGAGAACCTCCTGCGCATCGGCAAGGCGGTGGATCGCATCATCGGCAAGTTTGTCGGCAACTATAATCAGAGAATTGCTTGAAAGGGATAGACTATGAAACGCGTATATAATTTCAATCCCGGCCCTTCGGCCCTGCCGCTGGAAGCTTTGAAGACGGCTCAGGAGGAGATGCTGGACTACAAGGGTATAGGCATGTCGGTGCTCGAGATGAGCCACCGCAGCAAGGACTTTGAGGCGATCTTGGCCGAAGTCAAGGCTCTGATCAAGAAGCACCTGCAATTGCCGGATGGATATCACATTCTCTTTCTCGGCGGCGGTGCTTCCATGCAGTTTGCCATGCTGCCGATGAATTTTCTTGCGCAGGGGCAGAGCGCGGATTATGTGGTCACGGGATCGTGGTCGCAGAAAGCAGTGTCAGAAGCAAAATTGTTCGGCACAGTAAACACAGCGGCGAGTTCGAGCGAAGCCAACTTCAGTTACATTCCGACTCCGGACCAGATCAAATTCGATCCAGCCGCGCAGTACGTGCATATTACTTCCAATAACACGATTTTTGGCTCCCAATGGAGTTACTTACCGGAGACCGGCAAAGTGCCGCTGGTAGTTGATATGTCGTCTGACATTCTCTCGCGCCGGATGGATGTTGCGAAGACATCGTTTATCTATGCGGGCGCGCAGAAGAATTTGGGGCCGGCCGGTGTGACGCTGGTGATAATCAGGGAAGATTTCGCAGCGAAACAGAAGCAGGGATTGCCGAAGATTCTCAGCTACTCGACCTATATCAAGGAAGATTCGCTCTACAACACGCCGCCGGTTTATCCGATTTACATTACGATGCTGACGATGCGCTGGATTGATTCGATCGGCGGTATGGCGGAAGTGGAGAAACGCAATAATCGCAAGAAAGAGCTGATTTACGGTGCGATTGACCATTCCGACGGCTATTACAAGGGCACGGTTCGCGCCGACAGCCGATCGGGGATGAACGTGACGATTCGCATGGCAAATGAGGAGCTTGAAGCCAAGTTCATTGCGGAAGCGAAGACGGCGGGATTTATCGGACTTAAGGGACATCGCTCGGTCGGCGGCCTGCGGGCATCGACCTATAATGCGGTACCGGTGGAGGCGGTGGAAAAGCTGGTTGAATTCATGAAGGAGTTCAAGAAGAAGAATTAGCCGGTTCGAGAGATTCCGATTCTATGACGGGTGCGCGAAGGCGTGCCCGTTTTTTTGCCCTCACCTCTTGCCATCATTGAAAGGGCGAGGAGAAAACAAATTGTCCGACTGAAGTCGGACCCACAAAGAAGAAGGCAGGTCTCCAACGAGACTTGCCCTGCTACAGATTACTCTTAAATCGGCAAACTCGCAGTCAGAAGGGGCCGGAGGTTATGCCGACACGACATTGGGTTTGCTGGTTAATTGCGCGGCTTTGGCAAGGCCGGCATCGAGTGCAGCGATCAGATCCTCAGGGTCTTCCAGTCCCACCGAGATGCGTACGAGTCCGTCGGTGATGCCGATCTTCTGACGGATCGCGGCATCAATTCCGGCATGCGTCATGGAGGCCGGGTGTTGGATAAGCGAATCGACGGAACCAAGGCTAACAGCGAGCGTGAAGATCTTGATATTGTCCATCAGTTGGCGAGCCACTTCGTAACCGTCCTTCATTTCAAACGCAAGCACACCACCGAAGCCCGACATCTGCGACTTCGCGAGCTTATGCTGCGGGTGGCTGGGAAGGCCGGGATAGAACACCCGCTTGATCATTGGATGCTTTTCCAGGTGTTCGGCGACTTTCATGGCGCTGGCACAATGGCGATCGACGCGCAAGGAGAGTGTCTTGAGGCCGAGATAGATCAGCCAACTGTCGAAGGGTGACGGGCAACTGCCGACATCCTTCATGATGCCGTAGAGCTTGTCCTTGAACTCCGGATGATTCGTAATCACTGCCCCGCCGATGACGTGACCGTGGCCGGAAATATACTTGGTGGTGGAGTGCATGACGACATCGGCGCCCAGTTCGAGCGGACGCTGGAGATACGGGGTAGCGTAAGTGTTGTCAACGATAATGAGGCAGTCGGGATTGATCTCTTTGGCGATGCGGGAGATTTCGCGAATGTCGGTGATCGACATGGTCGGGTTGGTCGGCGTTTCGAAGTAGACACCCTTGGCTTTGGGATTGGCACGCATGACCACGCGAAACTTGTCGAGGTCAGAGGTGTCAACGCTGACCGACTTGACGCCGAATTTCGGCAGGACGTGTTCGAACAGGCTGTCGGAGCAGCCATAGACCACGTCGCCGCGAATGAGGGTATCTCCCTGATTCAGCAAAGCAAACACGATTCCCGAGACGGCAGCCATGCCGGAGGTGAACAACAGCGAGGAGATGCGGACATTATCGGGATCGACGAGTTTGGCGCCGGACCCTTCGAGTGCGTTAAGTTTAGCTTCGGCGGTCAGCGTCGTGGGATTCCCCAAGCGGGTGTAGATGAAGCCGCTGTCCTCGGAAGCGAAGAGCTTTTTGCCCTGCTCGGCATTGTCGAACACGAAAGTTGAAGTCTGATATATCGGCACAGTGTGCGCATTCGAGTGATGCCCGGCAATATGCTCGCCGGCGTGAAGTGCGCGGGTGGCGAAGCCATGTTTGAGAAAGAATTTTTCGACCGCGTTTTCATTCAATGAATCTTCCATTGAGGACTCCTATGATGGAAAAGGGACAAGTATCATCGATCCTAATATAGGAAAATGGAGCGGGATAGCCAGAGGGAAAAGGGCCAACAGCCGCCGTAGTATGTCAGATGATTTCGGGGCGGTCGGAGAGTTCGTTGGTATCGTCGGACAGCCGCGGAAAATGCTCGGCAAGTTTAGCGCCAATCTTCGCGCACGGCACTGATGATGCCTTCGCTGTGCCGATTAGCCTCGATCGCCTGCTGGATGATCAATTGCGGGTGATTCCAATAGCCGGCATCAACTTTGGAAGCGATTTGTTTGTCGGCGACGATGACAGCGGTCTTCTCGGCGATTGAGACGAGAATGAGGACGCCGGTACTGTCACGAGTCGGTGTAAGAGTTGAGAACAGCTTGAGAGCGCGATCCCACACAATGCGGCGGCGGCGCGCAGGATGGCAGAGGATGCCGCCGATGCCAAAGAACCCGGCGGCAAAACCCACAACTGTCCAGAGTGTGGCCTGCGTGAAGTCATAGTAGACCCCCCAATTATGGTCCCGGGTGATCCACAACGAAATCGCCATTGCGATCAGGGAAGTCAACGAGGCGACAACAAGGCGGTCAAGCAACCAATTGTGCGAACGGGCCGCCAAACGGATCACGATTTCGCCGGAAGTGCGCGACTCGCAATCGGCGACAGCGTTCTTTATGGCTTCGAAATCAGCTTCGGAGAAATATTTGTTAACATTACTTGGCATATCTTTCCTCTTACCAGCCACCGGAAGCGCCGCCGCCGCCAGATGAGCCGCCACCAAACGAGAATCCTCCTCCGCCACCACTGGAAGATCCGCCGCCAAGACCACCGAAGCCTCCGAAACCACCGCCGGTTCCCCAGCCACCGCCGCGGAAGGAGCTCTTGCCGCGGACGGCATCGACGATCTTTCCGATTATGATCATCAGTATGAATAAAATGAAAATCAGAATTCCAAAGGGAAACCGTGCGCCTTCATCCTCGCGCTGTGGTTCGGTGTATTCACCGCCGATTGCGGTGATGATGCCGTCGACGACGGCCTCGATACCGCCGCTCCAATCCTGACTGCGGAAGTGGTCTGCCATCGGCGAGTTTCTTCCGACGAGGCGGCCGGACTCGGCATCGGTCAGGTCGCCTTCCAAACCATAACCGACTTCGATGCGGGTTTTCTTTTCCTGAAGCGCCATCAAGAAAAGAACACCGTTGTCCCTGGCGCCCTTGCCGACGCCCCATTTATTGAAGACCTTGTGGGCGTAGTCTTCAAGGGCCTCGTCAGCAAGAGTTGGGATGATGAGGACCGCGATTTCGTGGCCGGACTGACTGCGATAGTCGAGTAGCTTCTGATTAAGAACGCGGAGTTCTTCCGCACTCAACAGATCGGCGAGATCGGTCGCCGGCGAAGCGTATGATGGGACGTCGAGTCCGTATAGACCCGACGCCAGCAAGAAGGACCAGCAACGCAAGAGCAGAAAACAATTTGCGCATGCTATTTATTCTGGAAGAGATCCTTCACGTTAGGAGCGCTCTGGGCTTCGGCACTTGCGGCAAAAAACTGCTTCTCGTAGGGGAAGCCAAAGATGGCACCGGCGACCATGGCGCCAATACCCTTTTGTCGATAGGTGTTATAGTCACGCACGACCTCGTTGAAGACGCGGCGCTCCTGCGTGATGCGGTTTTCGGTACCTTCCAGCTGATTCAAGAGGTCAGTATAGAGGGCTTCGCCCTTGATGTCGGGATATTGTTCCACAACGACGTTAATGTAGGAGCCAAGCTGCTTCGACAACTGGTTCGACAAGGAATCGAGTAACATCGGGTTGGCCTGCTTCAGTGCGCCTTCGGCGGCACCTTTGAGGTCGAGCACGCGTTGGCGCATGCCGATGACTTCGGTTAACGTGGATTGCTGGCGACTCATAAAGTTGTCGACGCTGGCGACAAGATTTGGGACCAGGTCGAAGCGGCGTTGGTAGACATTCTGGACTTGCGACCATTTTTCGTCGACCGCCTGTGTGCGTTCGATGAGACCGCCACGATTACTCCAGACCCATCCACCGACAGCAAGGACGATCAACAGCAGGACGACCAGGATTATGCCAAAAACTTTCATTTCTCTCTTTTCCCTCCCGAAAAGTGTTCAGACATCGGAAATGAATCGCAATCGTATACGATGCGCAATGGAAATTGTTGCGTTTGTTGGATACGCGGCGCAACAGACTTGGAGAGGTTACTCTCCACAAATTCAAGGCGATAAGTTTCACTTGGAATTGACGCTCAGGAAGAAGACAGGATTCAAACGAGTTCTGGCATACGAAATCGCTGCTGAGTGCAGCGAAACTGGACGCCCGCATTCGCTTGAGTCGAGAAGCTATCCAACTTCGCAATGAAGTGCTTCGCATATTGGAAACGAAGCTGGACGCCTTCGGCAGCCGCTTTCGGGAGTGTTGAGAAACGCCTCCCGTGTCATTCTGAACCGCTGCGCAGGTGAAGAATCTGTTAGTCTTTGTTACGCAACACAAACAGATCCTTCGCTGCGCTCAGGATGACAGTGTCGGACGGTTTTTCAACAGTCCCTTTCGCGGGAATGACTTAGTTTGGTGTAAGATTGTCGAAGCTCACCGCCGATGAGCAGTAATCGACTTTTCCAAGATGCTCCTTCGCGGGAATGACACACATTGAAAGTCGAAGTCAGAAGTAGCACTTTTTGAGAGAATGCATCGCAAGTTGCGCCGCCAAGATTAGTGGCGAATCAGATTGTTGGTCAGCGGGAGAGTTTTTCTTTCAGATTTTTGTTTTGCGGATCAAAGGCAAGCGCAGTCTGCCAGGCATCGCGTGCGTCTTTGAGATTGCCAAGGGCGTACTGGATATCGCCCAGATGTTCAATGACTACCGGGTCATTATTGGTTTTGGTGACTGCTTTTTGAATTTGGATGAGCGCCTCTTGATAGCGCTGCATTTTGTACAGCACCCAGGCGTAGCTGTCGAGGTAAGCGCCGTTCTCGGGTTCCGCCTTGATCGCGCGCTCAATCATGTCCAGCGCTTCGGGGAGGCGTTCACCGCGCTCCGCCAGCATATAGCCGAGGTAATTTAGCGTCTGGTGGTGATCGGGATTGATGGAAAGCAGCAATTCGAACGACTCAACCGACTTTGGAAAGTCCTTCATTTTTTCGTATTCCGCACCCACCTGGAACAAGGCACGAATGGTATCGCCGCCTTCGGCAATGGCGCTCTTCAGCACGACTATTGCCGAGTCGGACATTTCTTTCTGGGAGAGAATCTGCGCAAGGAAGAACTGAATGTTGTCCCGATCAGACGTCACGTGACGGGCGGCGAGTTCCAGAACATCTTCGGCTTTGTCGAGGTCCTTTTTCTGTTGATAGACATAGGCCAGATTCGTCCAACCGTCGGGAACGGTGGAGTCGACGGCAATCAGCCGGTCGAAGTAAATCTTGGCGTTGTCAAAACGAGAGCTGTCGATTTCCATCCGGCCGAGGTAGAAGAGCGCGTAGCGGTTCTCGGGATCAAAGCGGAGCGTTTTCTGGAAAATTCCAGCGGCTTGTTGGGTTAGCCGGGCGCGGATCAATACGGCGCCGATCCGCTCGTAGACGATGCGATCAGTGCCGGACACTTCTCCCAGATTGATCATTTTGTCCGCATAGACGCGAACGGAATCGAGATTCGCTTCGGCATTGTAGGTTTCGATCAACTGCGCCAGGAGGCGCGCATCGTTGGGATGAATGGCGACAGCCCGCTGTAAGACTTCTTTGGATTCGCCTCTGCGGCCGGCGGAGTAGAGATAGACTGCGTGGCGGGCATAGAGCGACGGATCGCTCTGATTGAGACGAATGGCGTGTTCGATGAATACCGCCGCGGAATCAAACTGCTGGAAGTTTGAGTACATTTCGGCAATCTGGGCGAACAGCTCCCAATTACCGGAGGCCTGCGCGGCAATGCGGAAGTACCTGGCGGCTTCGTCGATGCGATTGCTCTTTACGGCATAGACGCCCAGCTGGTAATTGGTGTTGACGTTGGTCGAATCTGTAGCCCAAGCACGGCGGAAAGCTTCTTCAGCTTCGGTATCCTGTCCCTGTGCACGAAACGCTTCGCCCAGAAGCTGATATATATTGGCGTCCTTGTCCGAGATCGGCAGGAGAGCATCGATGGCAAGCGCGGGGCGACTTAGATTCAGATATAGAGTACCGAGAGAAAGCCGGATATCATAAGAGAGCGGCTCGATAGGAAAGTGCAAGTTCGTATTCCTTGATTGCGCCGGCATATTCACCCTCCTGCTCATAAATCACGGCATTCGTGAAATGGTGATAGGCCTCCGGGTGCATTTCCTTGCGCGGCGGCGGCTGAAGTTGCGCGGTGAGCGAATCAATGGGTTGATTCTTGGCAGCGCAGCCGACGACCATAGCGGCCAAGCCCAGGCAGATGATCAATATTGCATGAATACGAACTCGCAAGCGAATTACTTCCTCTCTATGGTGCCTTTGACTTTGTAGAATCCGCGCTTACCAATCTTGAGCAGGTATTCGCGTTCGACTTCCAACTCGGTATTTTGGTCCTGCAATTTCTCGCCGTCAACCGACATCCCGCCCTGTTTGATCAAACGGAGGGCTTCGCCGGTACCGGACATGAGCTGCAGATGCACGAGCAGTTTTGGCAGCCAGATTTTCGGTTCATCCCAGTTGTACGACAGAGACTGGAATTTCGTCCGGCAAGCCCTTCTGGGCAAAGATGTTTTCGAACTCGGTCTGCGCCAGCCCGGCCAGAGCGGCGTCATAGTACATACGTACGATGGTACGCCCCAGTTCCTTTTTGTACAGGACCGGATTCTCGCCGCCGGCAATAGCCTGTTCAATTTGCGCAATCTGTTCGGTCGAGTAGTCGGTTGCGAGGCGGAAATAGGGAATGATCAATTTGTCGGGAATCGACATGATCTTGCCAAACATGTCCTTCGGGGCATCGGTAACGCCGATATAGTTTCCCAGCGACTTGCTCATTTTCTGGATACCGTCAGTACCTTCCAGTAGTGGCAACGTCAGTGCTACCTGTGGTTCGACGCCATAGGCTTCCTGAATCTGGCGGCCGGTGAGAAGGTTAAATTTCTGTTCGGTGCCGCCAAGCTCGACGTCAGCCTTGATGGCGACCGAGTCGTAGGCCTGCATCAGGGGATAGAACAGCTCATGCACGGAGATGGGCGCTTCGGCCTTCCAGCGCTTAGTGAAGTCTTCGCGTTCCATGATACGGGCCAGAGTGATTTTCCCGGCCAGGCGAAGAATGTCGGAGAAAGCCATCTTCGAGAGCCACTCGCCATTGTGGCGGACCTCGACGTGGGCGGGATCGAGAATCCGGAAGAATTGGTCGAGATAAGTTTTGGCGTTGGCATCAATCTCGGCCTCGGAAAGCTGTGGCCTGGTAGCGGAACGGCCGGAGGGGTCGCCGATGCGGGCGGTGTAATCGCCGACGATGATGACGACGTGATGCCCCAGATCGGAGAACTGCTTGAGTTTGCGCATGCCGACCGTATGGCCCAGATGAATGTCGGGGGCGGTCGGATCGAAGCCTTGTTTGATCACCAGCGGTTTGCCGGATTTGATTGATTTCTCGAGTTTCTTTTCGAGTTCTCCATCGGGCAGTATTTCGACCGTGTTTTCACGGATGATCTTCATTTGTTCGGCAACAGACTTCATTGGATCTCCAAAGTAGCAATAATCATTTCATCGACCGGCCAGACGAGACTATTTAGCCGGGAAGTAAAGACTATACTCGATTGGAGCGCCGGCGACAAACTGATAATTTCGGGATGTGGCGCAGTTCTATCGGTACCTTTGTCGGGCCAGGCAGGTTATCTGACGGGGTTCGCGGCTCCGGCTATTACGTGCTCGAAGCCGGTCCGAAGATGAAATCTTTCAGGTAGCGGTTCTCGACGGCGACGGCACTGGATTCCTCGCGTACGATGTCTCCGATCGAAAGGATTCCGGCAAGTTTACCCTGATCGATTACCGGCAGGTGGCGGATGCGATTCTCCGTAAACAACGATTTGAGATGATTGAGAGAATCATACGGCAGCGCGATGATCAGTTCACGGGTCATAATGGAACTGACGGGCAAGGCCATGATGCGCCCTTCGTGCTCATATGTGAGACGGAAGATGTCGCGTTCAGTGATGATGCCAACGACGTCCTCGTCTTGGGCGACGACAATCAATGAACTGACGCCGTGACGAATCAAAAGTGCCATTGCCTCCCGGATGGTGGCAGAAGGGGAAACGGTGAATACCGTATGGCCCTTGCGGTTGAGAATGGTGCGTGCGTCCATGGTCTCTTCCTCCGCAGCTTTTGTGAGCCCGTTTCTTGTCAGCCGCTCATTTGGCGACTGTATGGATTTATTCAGTCAATTCTTAGCCGGCAACAACCCCTAAATATGATAAGGATCATATCGCAAAAATGATTGAAATTTCTCGCGTTTCGGGCTGGAATTTAGATTAGATTCGCTTCTCCTATGGCTTACCTCGGTGAAATCCTCGCTTTAAGCACGGCCGTTTTTTGGGCATTCGGCAGCATCCTGTTCGGATATGCAGGTCGCCGAGTCGGGGCGTTTACGGTCAATGCCGTGAGGATTCCACTTGCCGCGACTGTACTTGTGGGGCTGACAATACTCCTTCAACAGGAGTTTTTCTCTCCAACGACCACGGGGTCGCAGTTTGGCTGGCTGGCGTTCAGTGCCTTTCTGGGGCTGGTTATTGGCGACGGCTGTCATTTTCGCGCGCTGGTGATTCTCGGGCCGAGGGTAGCATCCTTGTTGGCGGCTTCGACGCCAATTTTTGCGGTGCTGCTGTCCTGGGTGGTCTTAGACCAGAGTTTGAGTTGGGTACATCTGGCCGGCATTGCGATTACACTGTCGGGATTGGGCTGGGTGACACTTGAGCGGAATGCGCGGACATTCGGAGAAGAAAGAGGCGGATCCAAGTTCTGGGGGTACGCGCTCGCCGGATTCGGCGCAATGGGTCAGGCGACCGGGTTGGTTGCAGCCAAGATCGGGATGCAGGAGAACTTGACGCCGTTGAGCGCCTCGATGATACGCATGGTTTCGGCAGCGGTAATGATCTGGATTATCGCAGTGGGACAAGGCAAAGTTCGTCAGACGATCAGCGGACTGCGCGACGGCAGAGCACGGCTGGCGATGATGACGGCGGCATTTATCGGACCGGTCTTCGGCATCTGGATGTCGTTGACAGCGATCAAGCTGACGAAGGTGGGAATTGCCGCAACTTTGATGTCAACGACGCCTTTGTGGATCATTCCTCTGGTGATGATCATCCATGGAGAGCGACCGAGCGCGCGCGCGATCGTCGGAACGATCATTACGGTAGGTGGCGTGGCCCTCTTGTTTCTGCCGGATGTATAAACAGGCAGTCATTGACAAAGGGTGGGCAGGCTTGTATCATAGAGTTTTTCGGTCTGACAAGGCGATAGAAATCACTGTCACATATATGGAGTAGAGAAATGAACCTCCCCACTTCCCTCTTTGCCGGGGATCATGTCATGTGGATTGCCGGACTGCTGGCGGCAGCGATACCACTGGCAACTTTGCGGGCCAGTTCTCCGGCGCTGGATAAGATCAAGTTGGGCGACAAGAAATTTGACGAGCGTGCTTTGGTCGAAGCCGCACAAGCGTATCAGGAGGCGTTTGACCTGGCAGTAGATGACACCTCGACGCAAATCGAGGCACTATCCCAATTGTCGCGGTGTCGGCTAACGCAGAATGATTTCGAAGGCGCGAAATCGTGGCTGGCGAAGGCGGGTGCGATCGCTTCGGAGAAGTATCCGGGCGGCTGGTCGCGGTATCTGGGTGTAAAGGGTCGACTGGAATGGCGCGAGGGCAGGAATGAAGCCGCGACAGAGACATTTAAGCAAATGTATGCCTATGCAAAGAAGCATGACCTTGCGGAGCGATTTCTCGATGCGGCGCGGATGATCGCGATTAGCGGCACGCCTGGTGAGCAGATCGAGTGGGGATCGCTTGGCGTTAAAGAGGCTGAAGCAACAGGGCAATTGGAGATGTTGCCTTCATTGTGCAACAATCTGGCTTCAACGTATGCTGATCAGAAGAATTATGAGAAGGCCTACGAGCTGTATGTACAGGCACGCGAGTATCACTGGCGGTTTTCGGGAGAGACAGGAAAACTTTACGCGGACTATCAAGTAGGCTGGATTCTGACTATGTTGAAACGATATGATGAAGCTATGACCTGGCTGCGACCGTCGCTGGCGTGGGCGGAGCGACTGGGGAATGAGGATGTGCAGGGGCAGGCTTGTACAGATCTGGGGGACATTGCGGCAGCAAAGGGTGACAAGCAAAATGCGCGCACCATGTACGAGCGAGCTCTTGGTCACCTCAAGAATGCCGGGTATGATCAGTCAAGTCCGGAAGTCCTCCATAAAATTGCAGGCAAACTGGCGGCATTAGGCCAATAGTCTTTCCCCCCTTTAGACAGTTCTGCAAACATCAAGAAAGAGGCGTCTGGAGCAATTCCGACGCCTTCAGCCGGTTGCCCACCCGAAGCGGCAATTTCGCAATCCGTCAATTTGATACATCACTGAATTGATCTCAAACGCAAAGCTTGTTTCGGGAATAGCGAAGGGTGGGATTTTGAGATTATCAAGAAGTCCCACCCTGCGCTTTGCTCCGGGTGGGCTACCGGTTGCCCTCACCCCTACCCCTCTCCTGCCGGGAGAGGGGTAAACGTGAAGTTTTTGTAAATTCTTGCCAGTTTTCAGTGGGGTTAAGTTGTCGACTTCTTGACTGACTTCAAGAGAGTCATGAAAGCGTCGCGCGCTTTGTCGGCGTTGGCTTTGGGACCGGTCAATTTGAAGAAGACATTTCCCTGCGGCGCGGGGGCGATGCCGGCAAGCAGAACGTAATCGGGGCGTTCTTCCTGCGTCTGCATCATCGGGCCGGCAGAGAACATGTAGGTACCGCCGACTTCTACCGTGGCAATCTCACAGCATTCGGAAGCAATCGTGCCGCGTTGTGCTTTGGCGTTTGAGTCAGAGCCATCGGGCTGTTTGACCTGATTGATCCAGCGGTTGATGTTGGCATCCGTGGCACCGCCCTGGCCTTGACCAAAGTAATAGACGACGCATTCGGCTTTGGGGTCGGCCGGGTCGATTAGGTATGTGGCCACGCGCATCGGCTTTTCGCCGGCAGGGGCCCACCCAGCGGGGATCGTCCAGTCGATACCGGCGACAGTCGTGACAGCCACGCCGCCGTGCGGATTCGTCTGCATTTGACCGGCGGGCTGCTGTGCCTGTTGGGTAGCCGGTTGTTGATTTCCCTGTGTCTGGGGCGGTGCTTTTTCGCCTGAAGAACAGGCAGTTAACAGCAGTACGGCGCCGGTCGCGATGATCGCTTTTGTGAGGTTATTGTTCATGATAGGGTCAAGACTCCTTTCCAAAGTCGATTTTGGCAATGATACGAAGATGGAGTAGTTTAGGGCAAGAAAAAGGTCGAGAAAACCACAATCGCCACCCTTGTCTAATCACGCCATGTCTAATTGCAGAAGCCTGCTTTGCCGGACGCCTTCGGCAGCCGCTCTCGGGACTGTTGAAGAACCCAACGGTTGTCAATCTGCGCCTTTACGCAGGCGAAGAATCTGTAAGTTGTTCCTATACGGCCAAAGCAGGTTCCTCGCCATGCTCGGGATGACAAAAGTGCAGACTTCTTCAACAACCCGTTTCGCGGGAATGAAAACACGGCGAAGCGCGAATGCACCTACAACGGAATATTGCCGTGTTTCTTGGGCGGGTTGCTATCGCGTTTGGTTGAGAGCATTCCGAGTGCGCGGATCAGCCGCGGCCGTGTCTGCGACGGCTCGATGATGTCATCGATGTAGCCGCGTTCGGCGGCTTTATAGGGATTCGCGAATTTCTCGGTGTACTCGGCGACTTTCTCGTCGAGCGCTTTCTGCGGATCGGATGCGGCGTCGATTTCTTTCTTAAAGATGATCTCGACGGCACCCTTGGGGCCCATGACGGCAATTTCGGCGGTTGGCCAGGCGTAGTTCATATCGCCACGCACGTGTTTGGAATTCATGACGTCGTAGGCACCGCCATAGGCCTTGCGCGTAATGACGGTGATTTTGGGGACGGTGGCTTCGCAGTAGGCATACAGCAGCTTCGCGCCGTGCTTGATGATGCCGCCGTGCTCCTGCGCGGTTCCGGGGAGGAATCCGGGCACATCCTCGAACGTGACAATCGGAATATTGAACGAATCGCAGAAACGAATGAAGCGCGCGCCCTTGATCGATGAGTCGACATCGAGGACACCGGCCAGGTGAGCGGGTTGGTTTCCGACAATGCCGATTGGCCGACCGCCGAGACGAGCAAAGCCGACGGTGATGTTGGGGGCATAGTCGGCGTGGATTTCAAAGTAATCGCCGTCGTCGACGATCAAATTGATGACTTCGATCATGTCGTACGGTTTGTTCGGCGTATCGGGAATGATGTGATTCAGTTTTTCTTCGGCACGATCGAATGGATCGCCGGTCGAGATGTGCGGCGGATCATCGAGATTGTTCTGGGGGATGAACGAAACCAGTTTACGAATCTTGAAAATAGCCTCGGCTTCGGAATCGCAGGCAAAGTGGGCCACCCCGGACTTGGAGGCATGCGTATCGGCACCGCCGAGGTCTTCCATCGTGACGTCTTCGTGGGTAACTGTCTTGACGACATTGGGGCCGGTGACGAACATGTATGAGGTCTTGCGCACCATGAAGACGAAGTCGGTAATTGCAGGAGAATAAACGGCTCCGCCGGCGCAAGGACCGAGAATTGCGGAGATCTGCGGGACCACCCCGGAAGCCAGGGTATTGAGCAAGAAGATGTCGGCATAACCGCCGAGAGAGACAACGCCTTCTTGAATACGGGCACCGCCGGAATCATTGAGGCCGATGATCGGTGCGCCCATCTTCATGGCCGTTTTCATCACCTTGCAGATTTTCTCGGCATGCGCTTCGGAAAGCGAACCTCCGAAGACCGTAAAATCCTGGCTGAAGACGAAGACGACGCGATTATCAATTAAGCCGCAGCCGGTGACAACGCCATCGCCGGGGATGATCTGTTTGTCGAGTCCAAAATCGGAGGAGCGATGGGTGACAAACATGTCGAACTCTTCGAACGAGCCGGGATCCAGCAACAACTCCAATCGTTCGCGCGCGGTGAGTTTGCCTTTCTTGTGTTGAGCGGCAATTTTGTCGGCGCCGCCGCCAAGCTTGGCCTGTTCTTGTTTTTGTTTGAGAAGTCGCAGTTTGTCTTCGATGGACATTATCATTGTCTCCAATTATTCTTCAGGTCACACGCCCTCACCCCTTCCCCTCTCCCTGAGGGAGAGGGGAGGAGTTCATTTGATCCGGAGTTCCAACCCGGTTAATCTCAGCACGGCACGACAATTTCAAACACTGAAAACCTACCAGCCATAGAAGAATCCGACTTTCGTCGGAATGACAGAAGTCCGGCGCCTGAGTTACAGAACCTTTTCGCAGGTGTACTTCAGGCCGTCGTATTTGAGTCGGGCGACTTTGCACTCGATGTCGTGATCCATGGCGATCAGCCAGCCGCCCTCGCAGGCTCTTGGGCAGCGTCTCGCGTTTACAGCGCTGCGTTTCCAGCGGATAGAGGTCGGTCGCCGAAACATAAGGAACTTTCAAATGATGGCAACTGGGAAAATTGTCGGCATAGTAGATTAGCTTCTGACCCTGCGATTCGATGTGGACACCGAGTTGACCGCGGGTATGCCCGCCGATGCGGACGACGCTGACGCCGTCACAGACATCGTGTCGTTCTGTACTCACCAATTCGAGCTTACCCGCCTGTTCGATGGCCGTCAGGCGTTCGGGAAAATAAACGCTGGCAGTGCGTTCATCAGGTTGTAACGAATCCTCCCATTCCAACTGATGGGTGATGTGCCGGGCATTGGGAAAGCACAACTCTGTCTGGCCATCGAGGTTGCGAACCGATCCGCCGGCGTGATCCCAGTGGAGGTGCGAGAGAATGACAATATCGATATCCTGCGGAGTCAGATCCATCTCTGATAAGTCCCGCCGTCATTGCTGACGGCTGCCCAGTACCATAGAGTTTGCGCTGGCGGTCCTTGAGGAAGTCGCCGAGTCCGGCATCGAAGATGATGTTGTGCCCGTTGCCTATGACGACAAAGACATTGACATCAAAGGGGATCAGATTGTCGGCGTCGGCTTGCTGGTGTTTGCTCCAAATCGATTTAGGGATAATGCCATAAACCGAACCGGCATCCAAATAAATGCGGTTTTCGACGATGCAATGGATTTGGAAATTGCCGAGTTGGAGCATAACGTTCAAGGCTCAATCATTTTGTAGTAATCAACGCACTCACTCGCAGCCGCTCGTTAGCATCTTTCTTCAGTCTGGTTACCGCGCACACCAACGCCCACAAGGGGCTAGACTACGAACACCTCCCCGATTGGAGGAATCAAGCTGGATTCCGGTCCCGCTAAGGGCGGACCTTCTGGCTTTCGCCGGAGTGACCGGCACGGGAACCGTGCCTCTACGCGCCCTCACCCCTGCCCCTCTCCCATTTGGGGAGAGGGGTCGGAGCTGGTGATCTGGATATCGTTTGGATTAACCGCGGAGGAGGTTGCCGGCGATGACGAGGCGCTGCACTTCCGAAGTGCCTTCGTAAATTTCGCAGACGCGCTGATCGCGATAGAGTTTCTCGATGATCGAGAATTCGCCGATATAGCCGTAGCCGCCATGGATCTGCATCGTCTTCTGGACGCAGAAATTGGCAACTTCAGAAGCGAACAACTTGGCTTGCGCGGCTTCCATCCCGAATTTTTCGCCTTTGTCCTGCAGTTGAGCTGCCTTGTAGGTAAGGAGGCGGGCGGCCTCGGTCTGCGTGCTCATATCGGCGATCATCCACTGGATGGCCTGGAGCTTGGCGATCGGGGCGCCAAAGGCGACGCGTTGTTTGGCGTATTTGACTGCTTCATCCAGTGCGCGCTGCGCCAGACCGGTCGATTGGGCGGCAATACCGATGCGTGCGCCGTCGAGGGTGCTCATGGCATAGCGGAAACCCTTGCCGACTTCGCCGAGCAGGTTGGATCTCGGCACACGGACATTGGTATACCAGAGCCTGCCGGTAGTGGCGTACTTCATGCCCATTTTGAACTGGAGGCATTCCTTGCGCAATCCCGGGGCATCTCCGGGGACGATGATGGCGGAGACTTTGCCGCTGTCGCCATCCATGATCTTACAGAAGGTAACTGCGAAGCTGCAGACGTCGCCGTGCATGATGAAGATTTTCTCGCCGTTGATGACGTAATGATCACCGTCAATAGTGGCAACGGTGCTTTGATTGGCGGCATCGGAACCGGCGTTGGGTTCGGTCAGAGCAAAGGCCGGGATGGTCTTGCCGACGGCGGCATCGGGGATATATTTTTTCTTCTGCTCTTCCGAGCCCTGTTTGATGATCGGGTCGCAGGCAAGCTGTCCGACGGCCGCAAGCAGGGACGATGGCGGATCGATATAAGCGAGTTCTTCGATCATGGTCGCGTATTCCAGCGCCGAGTGGCCACCGCCGCCATATTCCTTAGGCATGACATAGCCGCACAATCCCTGCGCCGCAATGAGCTGATACATGTCGTGGGCGAAGCCATCCGGCTTGCGATCCCATTGGCGGCCGAGAGGTTCAATTTTGGGGCCGAAGGCGCGCATCATGTCGCGGATTGGCTGCTGGACTTCAGATACATTGAATGTCATAGGATCTCCCTCAACAGAAAAAGTCAATCAAGGCAAGCAATTAATCAATTGCGGATCAGAAAATCAACGAATTTGTTGGGGGAATCTCAACTACGATGCCGGGTTCCGTGCTTCGCTGGAAACACCTATCCTGCCGAACTAAGTTGCGGGAATTGCGCCACTACCGAACCTGGATTCCGGCTTTCGGGACTGTTGACAGACTCAGACTTTGTCATTCTGAGCCGCTACGCCGGCGAAGAATCTGTGAGTTGATCAGTAACAAAGAGAGCAGATCCTTCGCTTCGCTCAGGATGACACTATCGGGGGCTTTTTCAACAGTCCCGAAAGCCGGAATGACAGGGGCGAACATAGCTCTGCAAAGATTAACTTATAATATTTTGTCCGACTTCCGTTTCCGAGCCACAACATCTTTCACATATGCAATGATGTCCGGTGTCGGAGTGCCGGGCCCAAAGAGTTTGTCTGTGCCCTGCGAATGCAAAATGACCATTTCCTCTTCAGTCATGATGCCGCCGCCGAAAAGGATGATATCGGTGCACTTGCGCGCTTCCATGGCTTTGTAGATCAGCGGGAAGAGCGTCATATGTGCACCGGAGAGAATGGACACGCCGATGGCATCGACGTCTTCCTGCAAAGCGGCTTCGGCGATCATCTCCGGCGTTTGCCGCAGACCGGTGTAAATGACTTCAAAACCGGCATCGCGCATGGCAGCGGCGATGACTTTGATGCCGCGGTCGTGGCCGTCAAGACCCGCTTTGGCAAGGAGAATGCGAATTTGGTCAGACATGTTGTTTATCCTGAATTTTAGTCATAGTTCTTACCTTACACACCCCGTCGCAGGGGAATTCTCGCGCCTCGGCGCGACGTCAGGAGCCAGGGCTCCTGATCTACTAAGGTTATCACGCCTTCAGCGTGATGTTCGACTGAAGTCGAACCCACAGAAGCGAATTGTCAAAACCGCTGGGGATTTGACATACAAGCCTATTCCCCTTCGCCGATGACGGGAGTGGTAACCACCCCCAACAAGAGAGTAGCGATCACTATATGATCGGTGGTTCGACGTAATCGCCGAAGACGTCCTGCATTGCCAGGCACATTTCGCCGAGCGTACAGTATTCGCGCACGCAGTTGATCAGGAACGGCATGCGGTTCTTTTTGTCGCGACAGGCCTGGCGCAATTCTTCCAAGGTTGAAGCGACGCGCTGATCATTGCGAATTGATTTCGCTTTCCGGATCGAGGCGCACTGTTTCTGCTCAACTTCGGGATCGATAACCAATATCGGAATTTCGATCTTTTCGTTTTCGAGCACATAGTCATTGACGCCGACGATGATGCGTTCTTTACTGTCGATTTCCTGCTGATAGACATAAGCCGCCCGCGCCAGTTCGCGCTGGAGATAGCCCTCTTCGATGCAGGCCATGACACCGCCGCGGCGTTCGATTTCGTCGAAGTACGCCTCGGCTTCGGCTTCGATCCGGCTGGTGAGCGCTTCGACGAAATAGGATCCTCCAAGCGGATCAATCGTATTTACAACTCCCGTTTCGTGTGCCAGCACCTGTTGAGTTCGCAAAGCGAGCAACGCGGCTTTGTCGGAAGGCAGTGCGAGCGTTTCATCCATCGCATTGGTGTGCAGTGATTGAGTGCCGCCGAGAACGGCGGAGAGCCCTTCGAGCGCCGTACGGACGAGATTGAGTTCGGGCTGCTGGGCGTTGAGCGAACATCCGGCGGTCTGGGTGTGGAAGCGGAGCATCCACGAGCGCGGATTCTTGGCGCCGTATTTGTCGCGCATGCGTTTGGCATAAATGCGACGCGCGGCGCGATACTTGGCGATTTCTTCGAAGAAATCCATGTGCGCATTGAAGAAGAACGACAATCGCGGTGCGAAGTCATCGACATCGAGGCCGCGCTCGATTGATTTTTCGATGTAAGTGAATCCATCGGCGAGTGTAAATGCCAGTTCCTGCGCGGCGGTGGAGCCGGCTTCGCGGATATGATAGCCGGAGATCGAGATGGTATTCCAGAGCGGCATATGTTTGGTGCCGAATTCGATGGTATCGACGATCAACTGCACCGACGGCTCGGGCGGATAGATCCATTCCTTCTGGGCGATGTATTCTTTGAGGATGTCATTCTGCAGAGTGCCGGAGAGCCGGTCCATCGAGACGCCCTGTTTTTCGGCCACGACGATATACATCGCGAGGAGAATGGCGGCCGGAGCGTTGATGGTCATGGAAGTCGAAATTTTCGCGAGATCGATGCCCTCGAATATCTTCTCCATGTCGAGCAGCGTATCAACTGCGACACCGCACTTGCCGACCTCGCCGAGTGAGCGCGGGTGGTCGGAGTCGTAGCCCATCAGGGTCGGAAGATCAAAAGCTACCGAAAGGCCGTGCTGGCCCTGGCTTAAGAGATAATGGTAGCGTTCGTTGGTCTGTTCGGGAGTGCCCATGCCGGAGAATTGGCGCATGGTCCACGGTTTGCCGCGATACATCGAGGCATGGACGCCGCGCGTGTAGGGAAATTCACCGGGGAAATTAACATCGCGGAAAAAGTCCATGTCTTGTGACCTGTGCGGGCGTATAGAGCGGATCGATCGGCGCGGAAGAGACGGTAACGAATTTCTTCTTGGTATTGGCGCTGCGATCAGCGGCGGCTTTCCACTCGCGATGGGCTTTCTTGAGGGCGTCCTCGAATTGCTGATCGCTGGCGGCGGATTGATTCTTGATTTCAGCCATTTACCAGTCTCCCGCGAAAGTAGTGTTCATAGATTTCATCGGCGGCGGTATAGGGGTCGGTCTCGCCGGAATTGAGTTTCGACGAGATCGACTCGAACTGTCCGTCGAGATCGATCATCCGGTCGAGATCCTTCACAATCCGGTCGCGGACACTGGAAAGAATCTCGGTTTTGAGCTGGCGCTTGCGGCGCTGCTCGAACATGCCGTTACCGACAACATAGTCGCGATGCCGTGAGATGGCATCCGACAATTTATCTACACCCTGACCGCTGACAGCGTTTGTGCCAACGGCAGGAAATTCCTGGCTGAATTCGCCCAAGCGTTCATGAATCATGTTGTTAAGATAGCTCACCAAACGGTCGGCTCCGGGGCGATCGATCTTGTTAACGCAGAAGATATCGGCAATTTCCATCAAACCGGCCTTCATGGTCTGGATCATATCGCCTGATTCGGGGACCAAGGTCACGACAACGGTGTCGCAGGCTTCAATGATATCAAGCTCAATCTGGCCGATGCCAACCGTTTCGATGATGACCAAATCCATTCCAAAGGCATCCATAACGGTGATAACATCGCGAGTGGCGGCGGCAAGTCCACCGGATTGCCCGCGCGAGGCCATGCTGCGGATGAAGACTTTTTCCTTGTCGGCGAGATGCTGCATCCGCACCCGGTCGCCCAGCAGGGCCCCGCCGGTGAATGGCGATGAGGGGTCGATGGCGATAACGCCGATTTTCTTGCCGCTGCCGGCGAGTCTGGCTACCAGCGAATCGACCAGAGTCGACTTCCCTGCTCCCGGAGGGCCGGTGATGCCGATACGAAAGGCCTTGCGTTCGAAACGGGAGATTTGCGCCAATGCCGCGCGGTAGCCTTCGCGGCGGTTTTCGATGTGCGTTATTATCTTGGACAGAGCGCGACGGTCGCCGCGTTTGAAGTCATCCAGCAGAGCCACTTGCTTAGCTCCAGCGGATGTCTTTGACCCGAAGTTGAATCTTGGTCACACCGTTGTGGATGTTCTTTTCGATGACATAGGCCATGTCGAAATCAACGCCGTGCATCGACAGCTGCTCCGCATAGTCGCCGAATCCGAATCCGATGACATCGAAGACTTTGCGACCAGAGCGAACTCGCATCCGCAGGTGGTTGCGGCCCACGATCTGCGGGGATCCGACGATCTCGAGATTGCGGGTGATGAACACCGGTCTTCATGTTCTCGGGGCCGAAAGGCGCGAAGCGTTCGAGCGTATCGACCAGATCAAAATCAATGTCGTCGAGGTCCAATTCGGCATCGATATGCAGTTTGCGGATCAAGTCCTCGGGGTTAAGCTGGGACGCGGCAACGCGCTTGAAGCGCTGCTGAAATTCCTTGATGCGCTCGGGGGCAATCGACATACCGGCGGCGTATTTGTGGCCGCCATAGCGGAGAAGCAAATCCTCGCAGCTTTTGAGGGCATCGTGAAGGTGGAAACCCGGGATCGAGCGTCCGGAGCCTTTGCCCTCGTTATTGTCGACGGCAATGAGCACGGTCGGCAGATAATATTTTTCAACCAGACGCGAGGCAACAATTCCGATGACGCCCTGATGCCAGCCCTCGGAGTGCAGGACGATGGCTTTATCGTTTTCGAGGTCGACGGACTTTTCAATCTGGCCAAGGGCTTCTTCGAGGGTATTTTCATCAATAGACTTGCGGCGGCGATTTTCGATCTCCAGAAATTTCGCGATACTGCTGGCGGTTTGAGTGTCCTTGGTGGTCAGCAGTTTGATAGCTTTTTCGGCGCCACCGAGACGGCCGACGGCATTGATGCGAGGCGCGATGATGAAGACGATCTGGCTGGTCGTGATCTCTTTTCCCATCAAGTCGCATTCGAATACGAGCGACTTGAGACCCGGCTTGGATGAGCGCATGATCTGGCCGATACCGAAGCTGGTCAAGATACGATTTTCGTTAACCAGCGGGACGACGTCGGCAGAAGTACCCAGCGCGACCAGATCGAGATGTTCGTAAAGCTCGGTCTGATCCTGTCCCAGGCGCGAATAGAGTCCCTGGGCGAACTTAAATGCGACTCCCACACCGGCAAGTTCACGGCCGATTGACGGACCGAGCTTGGGATTGACGACGGCGGCGGCATTGGGAAGCGTCTCGCCGGGTTCGTGATGGTCGGTGATTACGCAGTCGATGAACTTTTCTTTAGCGTATTCGACTTCCTTGCCGGCGGTGATACCGGTATCGACAGAGATAATCAGCGAGGCGCCCTTGCGTTCGGCTTCGATAATGCCCTCTTCCGAGAGTCCATAACCTTCAACCAGGCGGTTGGGCAGATAGTAATGGACATTGGCTCCGAGTTTGTTGAGCACGAGGAACATGAGTGAGGCGGCGGTGATGCCATCGACATCGTAGTCGCCGTAGATCATGATGGTTTCATTCTCCTGCAGGGCCTGGATGGTGCGTTCAACGCCGGCCTCCATGCCGGGAATCAGGAAAGGATCGACCAAGATCGGACATGTTGGGATTGATAAATTTGTCGATCACGACCGGATCAGTCATATTGCGGCTGACAAGGATCTTGACGACCAGTGGCGGCAGGTTGACTTTCTGTGCGATGTCATCGACGAGTCGGAAGTCCGGCTCGGGTGCAACCACCCACTGCATTTTTACGCGGTTTTTCAAGAGCAAGTGTTTCCTCGTAAATTGATCATAGATTCCGCAGCAGGCTATAAGCCGAGTTCTGTAAGGCTAATTGCCTGCAGCCATTTCTCTGCGATTCCGCTCGCGCGGAACCTGTAGCGACCTACCCGGGAGTACAAACGAGTCTAAGCAGCTCTTCTCCCCTATTCGGTCTTGCTTCGGATAGGGTTTGCCGGTCCGGAGAAATTTCTTCCCCCGCCGGTGGTCTCTTACACCACCATTTCACCCTTACCGCGCGGTTTCCCGCGAGGCGGTATCTTTCTGTTGCACTGTCCGTCGGATTGCTCCGCCCTCCCGTTAGGAGGTATCCTGCTTAGTGAAGCTCGGACTTTCCTCATCCCGACCGAAATCGGGACGCGACTGCCAAACCTGCTCCGGAATCTATGAACAGCTATTTTCTACTAGTACATTGACCGGTAATTCGGTGCTTCTTTGCTGATGGTAACATCATGCGGATGGCTTTCCCGAAGTCCGGCAGCGGTAACTCTAATAAATTTTGTAATGGTTCGCAAAGACTCAATATCTTTTGCGCCGGCTAATCCCATTCCCGACCGAAGCCCACCGACCAATTGGAATACGAGATCAGACAGTTTTCCTTTGTATGCAACGCGCCCTTCGATACCCTCGGGCACGAGTTTTGTCATATCGGACTGGTCTTCTTGGAAATACCGATCCCTGGCGCCGTCCTTCATCGCGCCGATCGAGCCCATGCCACGGTAGACCTTGAAGCTCCTGCCTTCCAACAGGATAGTCTCTCCCGGTGATTCTTGAGTGCCCGCCAACATCGAGCCAACCATGACGGAATGTGCTCCGGCAGCGAGGGCTTTGCAGATATCGCCGGAATACCGTACACCGCCGTCGGCAATGATGGGAATCTTTTGGGCCGCAGCCGCCGCAACTGTATCCATTATCGCCGTGACCTGTGGCACACCGCCGCCCGAGATTACACGGGTTGTACAGATTGCCCCGGGGCCGATCCCGACCTTTACGGCATCGGCGCCAGCATCAATTAGGGCCTTTGCACCGTCTGCGGTGGCGACGTTCCCGGAAATCAGTTCGGTGTTGGGAAAACGTTTCTTGAGTTCCCGGGTTGAGTCCATAACCTTGACGCTGTGACCATGCGAACTGTCCAAACAGAGGACATCGACTCCGGCTTCGATTGCCGCCTCGGCCCGGGGAATCATATCGGCGCCCACGCCGATTGCGGCACCGACGCGCAGCCGTCCGCGAGAATCCTTGCAGGCGTTGGGATAGCGCAGCTTCTTCATGATGTCTTTGAAGGTGATCATGCCTTTGAGGTTCATCTGGCTATCAACGATCGGGAGTTTTTCGATGCGATGTTTATGCAGGACTGCGCGCGCCTGTTCGGGCGTCGTACCTTCCGGAACGGTGATCAGGTTATCTTTGGTCATCACATCGGCGATCAAGGAGTCAGCTGACGGGTGAAAACGAAGATCGCGGTTGGTGAGGATGCCCACAAGCTTGCCATCCAGGACGACAGGAATGCCGGAGATCGAATAGCGAGTCATCACGGCCAAGGCATCGCCAACAGTCTGATCGGGGCGGGTAGTGATCGGATTGACGATCATGCCGGCTTCCGAGCGTTTGACCTTGTCGATTTCCTCCGCCTGGCGTTGGATGGAGAGGTTCTTGTGCAGGATTCCGATTCCGCCTTCGCGAGCCAGCGAAATCGCCAACTCCGATTCGGTGACAGTATCCATCGCTGCCGAAACCAAAGGGATTTTGAGCCGAATATTGCGGGTCAGCAAGGATGAAACATCCACTTCGCGGGGATGGAATTCGGCGAGACCGGGGACAAGCAGGACATCGTCGAAGGTAAGTCCGATCTTTTCAAGAATCGTGGCCATGGACTAATCGTCCCCCTCCCAAATCAGGATTCGACCACAGGAAGCACAGGTTTGCAGCGAATCGCCGCGTTTGACGAGCTGGACTTTTTGCGGCGGCTGTGATTTATAGCATTCACCGCAGGCACCGCGGCGCAAGCGGACGACGACATCGCCGCCACGGCCCTTGCGGACGCGCTCGTAGATGCTCATAACATTCTTGGGGACTTTGGCTTTAAGGTGATCGCGCTGGGCCTCTTTTTCATCGACCTTACCCTGCACCGAGTCCATTTGGATTTGCAGTTCTTTCAGCTTCTCGTTGTTGAGGTCGCGAATTGTCGTGGTTTTCGCTTCGAGATCGGTGACCGTGGCTTTGAGCTGGTCGATCTCGGTCATCAGCGCCAACGAGCGTTCCTCGTCGGTGGCGATTTGTGTTTTGGAGGCATCGATCTGAACGACCAGAGCGTCATATTCCTTGTTAGTTTTGATCGTCAGCATCTGTTCCTGGTACTTGCTGACGTGCTCTTTGTGTTCGCCGATACTTAACTCGATTTCTTTCATTTCGAGTTGGGCGGCGACAAGTCGTTCCTTGTTGGCTTTGAGATCGATGGCGACCTGTTCGATTTCGGTTTCGAGGTTTCGCATCATTTCCGGGAGAAATTCGCGCGATCGCTCGAGTTCGCCGATCCAGTAGTCGACGTCCTGCAATTCCTTCAGCAGTCTAATATCCTCATGCATTAATCAGGCCCTCCGGCTCCGGGCAAAAACAAGCAAACGGGTAAAAGAAAGCGCACTGACAACCAGTGCGCTTTCCGATCTTGTATCTAGTATGTGACTTGTATTCAATCTTGTACGTTTTCTCGTATCCCGCCAATGACACCGGGTTACCTCGCTAATTTGAAATGGTGGGCAATACTGGACTTGAACCAGTGACCTCTCGGATGTGAACCGAACGCTCTAACCAGCTGAGCTAATTGCCCATGGCCGATATTTATGGGCCCACCAGGGCTCGAACCTGGGACCCGCTGATTATGAGTCAGCTGCTCTAACCAACTGAGCTATGGGCCCGCAAGCGGTTAGCTTAAGATTATACTGATGCGAGAAATGCTTGTCAAGCCAATTTGTGTTCAATATGTCCAAGTGACAGTGTGTCACGAGAACTGACTATTGACCGTATGGCAAGCCGTCCTGAGGGGAAATCAAAAAAGGAGCAGAAATAACAAAATTCTACTGGACATTGAACAAACAGTCATTAGCTTTTCTGCGTCAATACATTGACACAGCCACGAAAATCAATTGTCGAGCAATTCTGCCGGTTTACTACACACGGCGGCAGGATGATTGAGTGTGGTTGGGTTTGATCGGCAGTTGCCGCTAATCACAAACGCTACTTCTGGCAACAATCCGGTCCGCGACTATGTAAAGGTACCACCCCAAACAACAGGAGCAGCTATGCCCTCCAAGCAAGCTTCCCGTCGCGAGATTGTGGTCAGCAAGAAATTGTGGGTTTCCTACCGCCTGCAATCGATGACCACGGAGAGATTCATCAAGGTTTGTAACAAGATTCTCCAGGGCGAGAACGGTCTGGTCAAGGTGCCTGGCTCGCAGGGAGGGCCATAGGGGCAGGCGACGATCGGGCGGTTGCCTATCAGCAAATTGTCAAGCGCCGAGAGCGCTTGACCTACGAAGCTATCTTCCGAAAGAAATTCCCAGAGATTCGGCGGTTTTGACCATTTCGCCATCGGGATCGACGGCTTTGAATCCGCCAATTGCGTCTTCGATGGGGATATTGGCGATTTTGCCGGCGCGATAGCAGACCATGTGTCCGTATTTTTTCTTAGCGACTAATTCGACCGCTGCCCTACCGAAACGAGTGGCGAGATAACGATCAAAGGAGCAAGGCGAGCCACCGCGCTGTAAGTGTCCCAACACAGTTGTGCGGGTTTCCATTCCGGTGCAAACTTCGATTTCCTTGGCAATCTTCATTCCAATTCCACCGAGCTTTTCGTGGATAGTGCCCTTCATTTCCGGATTAAGAATTGACACATCGCCATTCTTGGATTTGGCGCCTTCAGCGACAACTACGATCGAGAAGTTTGATCCCCGGCTGCGACGACGTTGAATCTTGTCGCAGACTTGTTCGATATCGTAGGGAATTTCCGGAATCAAGATCACATCTGCACCGCCGGCAACTCCGGACTCCAACGCAATCCAACCCACATAGCGCCCCATGACTTCCATGACCATCACGCGATGATGGCTGGCGGCAGTTGTGTGCAATTTGTCGAGGGCTTCGGTAGCGGTAATGACTGCGGTGGCGTAGCCGAAGGTGACTTCCGTTGCTTGCAGGTCGTTATCGATAGTTTTGGGGACGCCGATGATCTTCATACCGTAGCGATCCATGAACATCTTGGAGACGCTCATCGTGCCATCGCCGCCGATGGCGATGAGGGCATCGAGGCCAAGGCCGTTGAAAGTCTGAAATACCTTTTCAGAACGGTCGACTTTCTTCAGTTCCCCCTGCTCCTTGACCAGCCATTCAAACGGGTTACCGCGATTGGAGGTGCCAAGAATGGTGCCGCCCTGCGGGAGGATGCCGCGCACCGACTGTGGGGTGAGATTGATGTAGCGCTCATCCATGAGGCCTTCAAAGCCGTCGAGGAAGCCGACGCAGATCCAGCCATAGTCGTAACTGGCGGACAGCACGACGGCGCGGATGACGGCATTCAGGCCGGGGCAATCACCGCCGCCGGTCAATATTCCTATGGTCTTCAGTTTTTCGGTCATTTCTGTTTCTTTGCCTTGCGATAGTCGTAAACCCGGTCAATCAACTGAAGTACTTCTTCAGCGGTCATGCTATATTGTCGGCCAACATCCTGCATAATTTCGTCCTTGGCGAGCTTCAATTCATAGGCTGTCAAATCGGCGGGAAGCGCCCAACGGCGTTTGAGGTATTTCAGGTAGATTTCGTTTTCTTCGTCGCCGGGGACATAGCCGGTATTGGGCGTGGAATCGACCGCCTGTTTAGGTTCTTCTTTCTTGGTGACAGAATCAGCAGACTTGTTGACCACTGGATTTCTCCTGCGGAGGTGTAGTTACAACCGGCTGAATGGCTGATGTATCGACTGGTTGAGTATCGCGGAATTTGGATTCGAGACTTTCAAGACGGGCGAGGAAAGCGGCCTCGGATTCGTCGAGGCGTTTTTCGACCTCTTGTTTGAACTGGTCGAGTTCAGACTTCTTGGACGCCCTGGGTGGTGTTGGATTTGGTTTCTTTCTCGAGCGACTCGAGATAACTGCGGCTGAAAGTAAATGCGAGAATCAGGACGATGAGTATTCCGGCGAACAGAATGTATGGCTTTTTCATGGTAGCACCTCTCTTGCGAAGAGAAGTTGGAAGAATGGGGATTTGAAGTCAACAAAAAGAAGGGGGCCGCTCACGGCAATGACGTGTCGGGAGCACGGGGCTCCCGACCTACTGACTGGTGTAAAATTCCCACCCTTCGCTGCGCTTCGGGTGGGCTACCTGCTGAGCGCTCTCTTTTCGATGATCAACTCCACGTCCCCTATCCCTCGTCCCTTTTGATCGAGGATCGGCACTGCGGCATGAATGGCTTCTTTGCCGAATAGAGCCAATTGAAGCACGCGTTGTTTTTTCGCTCTCCGAAAGGTCTCACCTGTGCAAGTTGTGGGCGACGTGCCAATAACGTACAAATCAATAAATGAATTCAAGAAGTCATTTCGGGCAGAGGAGTCTCTGGATGCCGAGACTTCTGCGACGAGTTGTGATGCAAAATTGAATGGATATCGTTGCTGTGTACTTCTCGCTTGAGTTTGAATCAAGAAAGTTGCGACCGGACAACATCAAAGACGGGCAGGCTTGCTCGATTTCTTTCCATGCCAGTAGATTGTGAGGAACCGCGAAGATCGAATCGATCCGATCGCTGATATGATTGTGTTGATCGAGCATTGCCAGCCTTGTCTGAAGAATAGAGTCGGCCATTTCGCCTACTTGAAGCTGGAAACATCTGGACTGGAGGTGATTGTACTGCATGAATTCATAGATATCGGGATTCACCCAAATGGGCAATCCAATACTGCACAATCAACGCCTTGTGAGACTGCACCCACTCCTCGAATGCCCAAATTAGCTCGGCATCCGTTTGATCGACAAAATGAACGAGTGAATCGGGTATTACCGTTTGCGACGAAAAATCCTTATCGTCAGCACCGTAGCTCAAGGCAACGGGATACAATATGGACGCAATCATTGAAAGCACAATCAAGAGATAGCAAGCGACCAGTCTTGATTTAGTCATCAACCTTCACCTCGTTTTTTTACGCAGTTCAAACGCCTACTTCGGGCTGACCATGTCCTGCGGTTTGACCCACTGGTCGAATTGCTCGGCTGTGAGCAGGCCGAGTTCGATGGCGGTTTCTTTTAAGTTCTTCCCTTCCTTGTGCGCTTTCTTGGCGATCTTGGCGGCGTTGTCATATCCGATATGCGGATTGAGCGCCGTGACCAGCATCAGCGAACGCTCCATCAGGGCTTTGATGTTGTCCTTGTTGGCGGTCGATGCCGGACGGCGCAATGCTCGTTGAATGATCTCGCAGGCATCGGCGAGCAGGCGAATCGACTGCAGGAGATTGTAGATGATCACCGGCTTGAAGACGTTCAGCTCGAAATTGCCGCTCGCGCCGCCGATATTGACCGCGACATCGTTGCCCATCACCTGCGCGCAGACCATGGTCATGGCTTCGGATTGCGTCGGGTTGACCTTGCCGGGCATGATCGAGGAGCCGGGCTCGTTTTCGGGAATCGACAGTTCGCCGAGGCCGCAGCGCGGGCCGGAGGCGAGCCAGCGGACGTCGTTGGCGATCTTCATCAGCGAGCAGGCGAGGGTCTTCATCACGCCGGAAGCCTCGACCATCGCGTCGTGGGTGGCGAGCGCTTCGAATTTGTTCGGCGCGGTGACGAACGGTTTGCCGGTGATCTTGCGCGATCGCCTGCGCCGACTTGACCGCGAACTCCGGATGCGTGTTCAGTCCGGTGCCGACGGCAGTGCCGCCGAGCGCGAGTTCGTACAAATGCGGCAGACAGTTGTCGATGCGCTCGAGGCCGTTGGTGAGCAGCTGCGTGTAGCCGGAAAACTCCTGCCCCAGCGTCAGCGGGACGGCGTCCATCAGAGTGCGTGCGGCCGATCTTGATGATGTCGTTGAACTCCTTCGACTTCTTCTGCAAGCGTGTCGCGCAGTCGCGTGACCATCGGAATCAGGCGGCGATGGATCTCCTCGACGGCGGCGATGTGCATCGCGGTCGGGAAGGTGTCGTTCGAGGACTGCGCCTTGTTGACATCGTCGTTGGGATGAATCGGCTTCTTGGAACCCATCACGCCGCCGGCCATTTCGATCGCGCGGTTGGAGATGACCTCGTTGGCGTTCATGTTGGTCTGGGTGCCGGAGCCGGTCTGCCAGACGACCAGCGGAAAATGGTCGTCGAGTTTGCCGGCGATCACTTCGTCGGCGGCTTTGATGATGAGGTCGGCCTTGTCGGCGGGAAGCGTGCCGAGTTCCTTGTTGACCATGGCGGCGGCTTTTTTGAGAATGCCGAGCGCGCGGATCAGTTCGCGCGGCAAGCGTTCGCCGCCGATTTTGAAGTTTTCCAGCGAGCGGGCGGTCTGGGCGCCGTAGTAGCGGTCGGACGGGACTTTGATTTCGCCCATAGTGTCGGTTTCGATGCGGTATTCCATGATTCCTCCAAATTGCCGCCAGGCGTGGACGACTGACGGTCACGTAAATTAGACAAACTGGGAGAGATTATAAGTGATTTGGCGGGTGGGGGCAAAGGGGAAATGTTCAGATTGATCATTGAACGGCAGGCTCAGGCGATGCGGCATGCTGCATGGAGACCTGCCCTACGAACTTGAGCTGGATTCCCGCTTTCGCGGGAATGACGTGTGAAGAGGTCGCGGCCGCAGTAAGATGGGGCGTAACAGCCAAATTGTTCTTCACCAAATGGAACAGATCCTTCGCTGCGCTCAGGATGACAGTGTCGGACGGTTTTTCAACAGTCCCCTTCGCGGGAATGACGTATGGAGCTGTCGCGACCGGGCAAGATGTGACACAACTCGCAAAAGTATGAGTAGGTGCGAGTAGTAAAAGGTGTCAGGAGCGCAGGGCTCTGGCCTAATCACTAAGAAATGTCGAAACCACAGTGGTTTTGACCTACAAAACTGTTGAAGAAGCACAACGCGTGGCGGAAGAAAGACATTCCTTTCGCTCAAAACGCCGTCAGGAAGGGATTCCTGACGGCTCACTGAACGATGCTGACACTTTTCCATCAGCCGCGTTCGCGGGAATGACGCATAAGGACAGACAGGAATGTCTGTCCTACTCCCATTCGATCGTGGCTGGTGGTTTGGAGGAGATGTCGTAGACGACGCGGTTGACGCCTTTGACGTTGTTGATGATCAAGTTGGAGGCTTCGCCGAGAACATCGTGGGGAATCTTCGCCCAGTCGGCAGTCATGCCATCCTGCGAAGTCACTGCGCGCAAGGCGACGACATTTTCGTAGGTACGTTCATCGCCCATCACGCCGACGGATTTGACCGGCAGCAGAACCGAGAAGGCCTGCCAGATTTCTTCATACAATTTGCGTTTGCGGAGCAGGTCGATGAAAATCTTGTCGACTTTGCGCAGGATTGCCAGGCGCTCGGGCGTGACATCGCCGAGCACCCGTACCGCAAGGCCGGGGCCCGGGAAGGGATGACGCCACAACAGATGATGGGCGAGTCCGAGTTGCTCGCCGATTTCGCGCACTTCGTCTTTGAACAGTTCCCGCAATGGCTCGACGAGTTTGAGATTCATCCGCTCGGGCAGCCCGCCGACATTGTGGTGCGATTTGATCGTCACCGAAGGGCCTTTGAAAGAGACCGATTCGATGACATCGGGATACAACGTCCCCTGCGCGAGATATTTGATGTCTCCGTATTTCTTGGCTTCGGATTCGAAGACTTCGATGAACAACCGTCCGATAATCTTGCGTTTCTGTTCCGGTTCGACGACGCCAGCAAGCTCGCCAAGGAAGAGCGGGCCGGCATCGACGCGTTTGACATGCAGATTCAGATGCTCGAGGGCGTCGATGACATCGTTTTCTTCGTTTTGGCGCAGAAGGCCGTTATCGACGAAGACAGCGACGAGGTTATCGCCGATGGCGCGGTTGAGCAGCAATCCGGCCACGGCGGAGTCAACACCACCGGAGATGCCAAGAAGAATCTTGTCGGTGCCAACGCGGGTGCGTATGTCGTGAACGGCGCGTTCGATGAATGATGACATGGTCCAATCGCCGCGTGCCCTGCAGATTTCCAGGACGAAGTTGTGCAAGATGTGTTTGCCCTGCACGGTATGAACGACCTCGGGATGGAACTGCACGCAGTAGATCTTGCTGATATCGTTTTCCATCGCGGCGATGTGCACGTCGTCGGTAGAGGCGGTGACTTCGAATCCTTTGGGCGGATGCACGATAGTGTCGCCGTGGCTCATCCAGGCGGTGGATTTTTCGAGGCCGCCGCGGAAGAGTGTTGCCTTGAGATCGGCGGTGACGATGGCGCGGCCATATTCGCGCGACTCGCTGCGGACGAGTTCGCCGCCATAGAGTTTGGCGACAAGCTGCATGCCGTAGCAGATTCCCAAGACCGGCACATCCAATTTCAGGAAGCGTTCATCGACTGCGGGAGAACCGGGTTCGAGAACGGAGGCCGGTCCACCGGAGAGAATCACGCCGATGATGTTTTCGTCCGCAAAGCGCTCGAACGGCGTTGTGCAGGGGTGGATTTCGCAATAGACATGCATCTCGCGCACGCGGCGGGCGATTAACTGGGTAAACTGTGAACCAAAATCAATTATGAGAATCATCTCGCTGCTGCGCGACGTCATAGCCAGGTCTCCTCTTTCCGGATCAGATCACGCCGCCAATTGACGTCGTCGGTTTCCGGGTAGTCAATGTTGTAGTGCAATCCGCGCGACTCCTTGCGCTCGATGGCAAAATCAATAATCAATTTGGCGCAAGTGGCCAAGTTGCGGAGTTCGATCGCGTCGTAGCTCCAATTGCGGGTCTGGAAGTAATCTTCAATGTCCTTGACAAGAATATTTACGCGCTCGCGGGCGCGATGGAGGCGGTAGTCGCTGCGCACGACGCCGACATAGTCCCACATCAGGTTAAGAGCTCGCTGCGGTCGTGATTAAGCAGGATGCGTTCGCGGCGGGATGGTTTTTCGGCAATGCCGTTCTTTGGTTCCGGCAGAGGCGTTTCCGTGGCACCATCAGGAATTGCGACGATGGTTGCGATATCAGCGGCGAACTGAGCAGTGGCGACAGCTTCGAGCAATGAGTTCGAAGCCAGACGGTTGGCGCCGTGCAGGCCGGTCATGCCAACTTCACCGCACGCGAAGAGGTTTTTGATATCGGTACGGCACTGCAGATCGGTACAGACACCGCCGCAGATATAGTGTGCTGCCGGGACGACCGGGATGCGAGTGACGGTGATGTCAATTCCGGACTTGAGGCAGCGTTCAAAAATGTTCGGGAAGCGCTTGAGAATCAGATCGCGGCCAAGATGGATGACATCGAGGTAGACACAGGGGTCGCCGGAGGCTTTGAGTTCCGAGTCGATGGCGCGAGCGACAACATCGCGTGCCGCGAGTTCGCCGGCAGGATGATACTTGTCCATGAATCGCACTCCAGCCTGTGAGTAGAGGAACCCACCTTCGCCGCGCACTGCTTCGGAGATCAAGAAGCTTTCGCCGCCGGGGTTGTAGAGCGTGGTCGGATGGAACTGGATAAACTCCATGTTGGCGACCGAGGCACCAGCGCGATAGGCCATAGCAACGCCGTCGCCGGTGGCAATCGGCGGATTGGACGTGTGCTTGTAGACGACTCCAGCGCCGCCGGTGGCAAGCATTACTGAACCGGCGAAAAAGTGCTTTCCGCGAGATTCCTGGCTGTCAAGGCAGACAGCGCCATAGCAGTACTTATCACTTCCCTGCCCACCAATGATGAGATCCACTGCAATGTGATTCTCGAACACTGTGATGTTGCGGTTCTTATGTATGTTATGGAGCAGCGCTTTTTCGATCTCGCGCCCGGTGGCATCGGCGGCGTGGACGACGCGACGGGCGGAGTGGCCGCCTTCGCGGGAGAGGTGAAGATGTGCGTTGTCCGGGTTGGCGTCTTCGATGCTGAATTGGACGCCGATGTCGATCAGTTCCTGAATGCAGCGCGGTCCGGCTTTGACGATGGTTTCGACAACATCGCGACGCGAAAGACCGCAACCAGCGGCGAGCGTGTCGGCAACATGAGAATCAAAGCTGTCGGTTGGTGAGACAACTGCCGCAATGCCGCCCTGCGCATAGTTGGTATTGGAGTCAGTGGACCGTTTTTTCGTGACAATGGCGACAGTACCCTTTTTGGCAACCTTGAGGGCGTAGGAAAGGCCGGCAATTCCCGAACCGATGACCAGAAAATCAAATTTCAGCACCCACGCTCCTCGCGATAATGCCCCAGAATATATCAGCGCGGTCGACAAAATCAATCCCTATTTCGACTACACCACACCGAGACTTGTCAAGGTTATACGCGGCGAGTTTCACCGCATCTTTGGCGGTAGTCAGCAGATATTCTGCACGATTTTCGTTTAGGATGAAACGGAGAGACTCGATGTCGCGCTCTGTATAGGGGTGGTGATCGGGATAGATAGTGTGCCCGCAAATTCGGGCACCGGTGGCCGCCAGCGAATTTTCGAAAGCGGCAGGATTGCCGATTCCAGAGAACAGCCAGACGCGGCGGTCGGCGATTTTGAGATCTGATAACTCATCAATTGTCCGGATCGACGTGATAGTTGTCTCGGCCCGAAAGATGCGATCTTCGGCAATGAAACGGCTGATCGTCCCGACCAAGTGATCGATTACCATTTGATCCACTGATTCGCAGCGGGTAATCAATACAATTTGGCAGCGTCGAATCGCGGAAATACTTTCTCGCAATGGTCCAACCGGAAGAGCCATGCCATTGCCAAAGGGGTTTGTTGCATCAATCAGGACAATGTCGCACTGCCGGGCGATGCGGCGATGCTGAAATCCGTCGTCGAGCAGGGCCACCTGAATTTTCCCGCGCGACGCCAATTCTGTTCCGGTAGCAAGACGGTCGGCTCCGACTCCGAACCAAGCCCGGGGTAATTTCGAAGCCATAAGGGTGATCTCATCGCCAACGGAAGCTAAGTCCGTTTCGGATATTTGGCTTCCCTGGAAGACAACGGGGTGATCCTCGTTACCAGATCGATATCCGCGGCTAAGAATCGCGGTGACAAACTTCTGCTGCAGCCGATTGGCGATGAGAATTGTTACAGGGGTCTTCCCGGTTCCGCCGGTCGTGAGATTGCCCACAGAAATCACCGGGCAATTCAACTGATGGATCTTGAAGATTCCGCGAGAGTAACCGCAGTTGCGGAGCGCAACGCCAAGTCGATAGAAGAGCGAGATTGGCCAAAGGGCAAACAACAAGATGAGCAGTGCCGGTGTCCGGTGTTTGCCGGAGTGAATTCTCGAGATGTTAAGGCGCAGGTCAGTCATTCTTGATCAAGCACCTGATTCGATCAATATACTCATCCAAGATGTGAGACGATGCCTTTCGCAATTGCAGTGCCCTGGCTAAGAAGTCTTCGCGACCGTCTTTCTGCGACATGAGCTGGCGAAGGATCTTGTCGATGGATTCGGCGTCCGCCACTGCAAATCCCATTTGGAACCGCTTGAGCAACTCGTGTCCGCGCAACTGACCAAAGTAATGGGGACCGTGAAGTACCGGGCAGCCGGCCAGTGCCGGCTCGAGCAGATTGTGTCCGCCGATTGGCGTCAAGGTTCCTCCGACGAAAGCGATCCGCGAAAAATGATAGACGGCGTTGAGGTTGCCGATCGTGTCCAAGACAAGTACTTCGATTGCTGCTGTCGGCGAGGCCTTGCTCAAGCGCTCATGCGACAGGCCGCGTGAGCGAAGGACTTGCTCGATTTCGCCGACACGTTCCAGGTGACGCGGCGCGATGATGAGGCGCAGCTCCGGAGCGGAATCCTTGAGGCGAACAAAGGCATCGCACAGGATTTCTTCCTCTCCGGTTCGCGTCGATCCGCAAGTAAGGATAGTCATTTCGTTCCAGGCCGAAAGCGCGTTCTGGATTTGCTTCAGCAGGTGGTCGTCGGGCGGAAGGTAGTCCTCCTTGACCGACCCAACGATTTCGATTGGTGCCGATTCCCCGGCGATGTCGCGCAGGCGCCCGGCATCCTCTTTACTTTGCATCAGTAAGAGTGAGCAGCGACGCAGCAGAGGTGCAAAGTACGGTCGCAGTGCGCGATAACGGCGATGTGACCGCTCCGACATACGGCCGGAAATTTGCGCGACGGGGATAGAGCGTTCGAAGGATTTCTCCATCAAGACCGGCCACAACTCGGTTTCAACGAGGACGATCAGTGCCGGATTGAAGTGTGTCAATGCACGAAGAACATTGCCCGCCGTGTCGAACGGGTGGAAGAAGACGACATCGGGGCGAAGCGATGCCTGCATGGCACGAGTGCGCCCGGTCGGAGTCGTGACGGAGAGGATTACCGGAGAATCGACGGCTTGTTTGAGGCGTTCGATCACCTTGAGCGCAATGGTTACCTCGCCTACCGATGATGCGACGAGCCAGATTGGGCGAGAAGATGAATTGACCTGCGGAAGACCAAGTCCGAGCCGTTCAATATCGTATTTTCTGCCGAGCGGTCGCAACAGCAGCGCCAGGAGCGCGGCTGGCGCGACATAACAGTAGGTGAGGCAGACATAGAGGAATTTCATGGCGACAACAACTCACAGATCAGATTCGCTGCCCGCCCGGATGCACCTTTGTCGCCAAGGCGATGGCGGACTTCGGAGAGAGCCGCGACGACCTGGGCTGAGGCCTGAATGTCTCCGAGCATCTTGGAACAGAAATCCGCAAGATTGGCCGGTGTCATTTGATCTTGAAGGAACTCCGGAACAATTTCCTTGCCGGCAACAATGTTGACGAGTCCGACATTCTTGAGTTTGATGACACGTCGGGCAATTTGATACGTTATCCAACCGGTATGATAAACGACACAGAAGGGTCGGCCACAGAGGGCGGCTTCAAGAGTTGCTGTCCCCGAAGCGACAATCGCAACATCACAATTCCGGAGGAGACTGTGGCGGCCTTTCACGAGATGTTCAGGTGCCACGCCGACGCGAGATTCGATGGCACGATAGATTTCGATATCCAATTCGGGGCGAATTGCCGTGAAGGGCTTAATCGACTGACCGGAAGTCTGCAACCGCCTGACTGAGTGCAGCATGATTTCGTAGTGATTTCCGACCTCGCCGCTTCTGGAGCCGGGAAGCAGTGCGACAATCTTGTCGGTTGAATCGAGATGATGAAGGGTCCGAAAGTCGGTATCACCAAAGTGGTCGTCGACGTGGTCAAGTAGTGGATGGCCGACAAACTCACAGCGAATGCGCTCCGGGTTGAACAGCTCCTTTTCAAAGGGCAGGATTGAGAGGAGGAGATCAACGCTGGATTCGATCTTAGCCACCCTGCCCTGCTTCCACGCCCACACCTGCGGGACGATGTAGTATACGGTTTTGATCCCCCGCCGATGGCATTGTTCCGCCAGGCGCAAGTTCATTCCCGGATAATCGACGAAGATAGCGAGGTCCGGTTTGCGGCGGTCGATCTCGGCGAGGGTCTGGTTAAAGATCCGGCGGAAATGAAAAATGCGCTTGGCCACTTCCCAGAACCCGGCGACAGCGAGCGAGCGCAGGTCATAGAGAAGTTCCACGTTTCGGGTACGCATCAATTCGCCACCCAAGCCAAAAAACTGAAGCCCGCTGGCGCGGGCTTGAAGAGCTTCGAGGAGCGCGGCAGCGTGCAAGTCGCCAGAAGCCTCGCCGGCAGAGAGAAACACGGTTTTCATGAGAAGATGCGGTTCAGATTCTCCATGGCCGTCTGCTCGATTCGCTTCGCCAAAGTCAACGCCGCTGTTGCGTCCTCACCAGAGATGCGAACGGCAGTGTCATTGATGACACTATCAACGAAGGCGCTGATCTCTGCGGTCAACATGTCGAAGTCAGGGTAGCTCAACTGCCGAAACATGATCTTACGGCCGGTGGCTTCGTGCTGCAAAGCCGGCAAGTAGCCGGGCCGGGTAGATTCCTTGAGCTGTGCGAGGACGAAGTGTTCGCCGGTCTTGTTGAGCAAGTCCAACGAAAGATAGTTGTCGCGGGCGAAGAAGCGCAGTTTACGCATTTTCTGGACCGAGATCCGTGAAGCCGTGAGATTGGCCACGGTCCCGTTGGCGAATTCGACGCGGGCGTTGGCGATGTCGGGCATATCAGAGATTACGGCAACAGCTGAGGCGCGCACTTCCCGTACCGGGGCCTTGACATGCGCAAGGATCAGGTCGATATCGTGAATCATCAGTTCGAGAATGACGGCAACGCCGAGTCCGCGGGCGGAGAATTGCGACAAGCGATGCCCTTCGATGAATCGCGGCTGCTCCGGCAGAAGCTTGAATCCTTCAGAAATCGGATTGAAGCGTTCGATGTGGCCGACCTGGAGCTTGAGGTTCCTGGCGCGCGCCAAAGCACAGATCGCTTCGGCTTCGGCGACAGTAGAGGCGATTGGCTTCTCGATGAGGCAGTGTTTGCCAGCGTTGAGAGCGCGAACACCCTCTTGGTGGTGCACTTCAGTCGGTACCACGATAGAGACGGCATCGACCAAACTCAATAACTCGTCAATGTTGGCGCAGGCCCGGCAGTTGTTTTTTTCGGCAGTAGCGGTGGTTTTCTCGGGAACGATGTCAAAAACGCCGGCGAGAACGGCATTGGGGACGTTTGCCAGTTTTTCGGCATGAACGCGACCCAAATGGCCGCAGCCGACGACGCCATAACGCAGTTTTTCGGTCATCGGCTGATTCCGCGCCCGGAACTAGCGATGAAATCGAGCACGAGTTGAACTTCGGGGATCAATTCCATTTCCGCCTTGATCCGTTCGACAGCTTGAGTGGTGTTGAGTTTGGAGCGAAAGAGAATGCGAAATGTCTTTTCAAGAGCGGCAAGTGTAGCGGGAGCGAATCCGCGTCTTTTGAGGCCAATCTGGTTGATGCCCATTACTATGGGGGGTTGTCCGCCATAAAGCGAATACGGCAAGATATCCATCGGAACGCGACAGGCACCGCCGATCATGGCGTGGGCACCGATCTTGACAAACTGGTGGACCGGGACCAAGCCGCCGAGCGTAGCATATTCTCCGATTTCGACGTGCCCGGCCAGGTTGACGGAGTTCGACATGATCACGTTGTCGCCGAGAATGCAATCGTGGGCGACATGAGAGTAGGCCATCAAGAGACAGTTGGCGCCGACACGGGTCTCACCACGGTGGTGAGTGCCGCGATTTAGCGTCGCAAACTCACGAATGACGGTGTTATCGCCGATGACAAGCAGAGTTTCTTCGCCGCCGAACTTCAGGTCTTGCGGCACAGTTCCGACGACGGCCCCATTATGAACTTTGACGTTCCTTCCGAGGCGTGTGCCGGAGGCCAACAGAGTATGGGGGCCGATTTCGCAACCGTCGCCGATCGCGACGTTGTCTTCGATCACGGCAAACGGACCCACGGCGATGTTGTCGCCCAGCCGGGCGCCGGCAGCTATTACCGCCGTCGCGTGTATTAGCGAGTTGCTCACCGATCTACCACCGCTGCCATCATTTCTGCTTCACAAACCAGTTGTTCGCCGACATAAGCCAATCCCGTCATCTTGCAAGTCGATCTGCGGAACGATACCATTTTTAACTCAAAGCGCAACTGGTCACCCGGCAGTACCGGCTTACGGAAGCGGACGCCGTCGATTCCCATGAAGTAGGCGACTTTGGAGTCGGCATTTTCCACGGTGTTGAGCAGTAGAAAGCCCCCGGCCTGTGCCATGGCTTCGACAATCAGGACGCCGGGCATGATGGGATGCCCCGGGAAGTGTCCCTGAAAAAACGGTTCGTTGATGGTGACGTTTTTCAATGCGGTGACTGACTCGTTGGGCACGATATCGAGAATGCGATCGATCAGCAGGAACGGATACCGGTGCGGCATGATCTTCTGAATGGCATTGATGTCGAGGACATAATCACCGCCGACAGCTTTTCCGGAATATTTCTGTTTGATCTGCTTTTTTTGAAAAATCGACCGCAGTTTCTTCGCCAGGGCAACGTTGGCGGCATGTCCCGAGCGTGCGGCCAGAATGTGTCCCTTGATGGGAGCACCGATCAGGAAAAGATCTCCGATCAGGTCGACCGCCTTGTGGCGCACCGGTTCATTGTAGAATCGCAGCGGGCGATCGTTGAGAATGCCCGTACTGCCAAGAAATACATTGCCGGTGAGCGCAAACACGGCCTTGAGGCGGGTAAGTTCTGCTTCGTCAAGGTCGCGGTCGCAGATCACGATGGCGGAGTCGAGTCCGCCCCCTTTGATGATGCCGCGCTCCTTGAGCTGTTCTACTTCGGAAAGGAAGCAAAATGTCCGCGCCGGAGCGAATTCTTCGACAAATTCCTCTTCAAGACTAACCAGCGAGGTGTATTGAGTGCCGAGCGCCGGATTCTTGTAATCGACCATATAGGTAATGCGGAACTGGTCGCTGGGAACCACGACGATATCAACGCCGCGATCCTTTTCGGAGTAGCTGACATGAGTGTCGATTTCAAAGAAATTCTTGGGCTGCGACTGTGTTATGATTCCGCCCTGCAGCAGAATATCGACGAACGGCCGGGCGGAGCCGTCAAATACGGGCGGTTCGATGTTGTCGAGTTCGATGATCAGGTTATCGATCTGCAACCCGGCGACAGCGGCGAGGACATGTTCCACGGTATGAACACGGGCTTCCCCCTTCTGCAGCGTGGTCCCGCGCTCGAGATCGACGACATGATCGATATCGGCGGGAACCTCGGGGCTGTCCTTGAGGTCGATCCGGACAAAGCGAACGCCGGTTCCGACCTCAGCGGGCTTAAAGGTAATCGTCGCCTGACATCCCGTATGCAGTCCAATTCCAGATCCGCTGGCAGCCTGCCGGATTGTCTGTTGTTCAACAATCATCAACTATTTCCTTCCACGTTAATCCAACTAACGGCGCAATCTACTTTATGCTGACGGGCATTTCAACCGAAATATCGCGGGGAGCGGGAGCGAATAATCGCAGCTAATTGCAGAACAGATAAGGACGGATTTTTTCAAGGTTCCTGGGGCCGATGCCGTAGATTTCGACCAATTGGCCGACGGAATCGTAGCCACCGTGCTTTTCCCGATAATCGATGATCCGGGCGCTCAAAGCCGCGCCCACAAAGGGTAGCATCGCCAGGCTATCGCCCGGGGCGGTATTGAGGTTTAGACGGAGGGTGGGTGTTTCTCGAGAAGCGGCCGGCTGCGATTGTCTATCGGCTGCCGGTGCCGAAGCCGGTTTGGCGGCTCGGGAGGTGTCTTGCCGTGAGCCTGGTTCAGCGGAAATTGACTCGAAGATCAGTTGGGAAGGAAGGGTTTGACTCGCGTTCTCGTAGATAAGCGCTCCACCACCGATCAGGCAGATGGCCAAGAGAAGAGAGACTGCGATGGTCTCAGTGCGAGAAAAGGAAAAGATCTTCTTTGAGGCTGTCCATAGAAACGATTGAGTCTCCACGGCAAAAGTTACAGTATCAGCAAGAAACTAGAATCTAATTTCCACCCAGGATTCAAGTTCGCGGACATGTCGTCCACCGGTCTTGATATCTTTGGAATCGGTCCAGCGAGCCCGCATTCCGCCCTTGATGTTGGTGGAAAAATTGTAGGTCGCGCTCGGTTGAATCGTCAGCTCGGAGCGGTTGGCGGTTTCGGAGACGTTGAATGTGATCTGACCGGTCTCCCGATCTTTTATGGGCGCATAGTTTTCGGTGCGAGTGGTGCGCTGCGAAATATCAAGGTCGAGCGTCAAGTTGGACTGAATTTTCACGCGTCCGAATAACGGCAACCAGACATTGCTGCCACCCCGGAACGAATAGGTCGTCTTGATGACGATTCCATTGGTATAGTCCTTGGTGCGTGTGGTGACACTGCCGTCCTGATTGGCGCCGTCGCGGAATTGCTGGCGGTCAGAGACGCTCTTGCTGTAACCGATGGTTGTTCGCAGTCCCTGCGCAAACTTCCAGTCGAATCCGGCAGAGATCAGCGGAGAATAGTCAATGGTCTGAATGTCGGTGCGCTTTTGTCCGGTGCTGACATTGAACTGCCAACTGTTCTTCTTGGAGTACTTTGAATCAAGCGACAGCGTTTTGGTGAACAGTTTCGGGAACATCAGCCAATCGAGTTTGCCGAACTTGAGACTGAGTTCGGGCCAGGTTCGGGTGTCATCCCGGGTTTGCTTATTGGTGCCTTCCTGAATACCGTAGGCCCAATTTGCGCCAACCGAAAACCCCAACGGCAGCCGCACGCCCGAACGTGCCGTATAGGTTCTGCCCTTTCCGTACTGATCCTGCTGACTGGTAGTTGAGTTTACCGTAATGCGCTCGGCATTAGGTTGATTGGAGAGACCGAGGCGGTAGAGGAGCGACGGCCGCTCAATATATCCATCGAGCGAGATGCGTTCATCGAGTTTGAATGATGTTGCCACAGGATCGATCCGGTCGGTGAAGAACCGGATGAACTTCAGGCCAAACATGTATACCGGCGTTCCCGGTTCTTTTGGCGTTTCCGTTTTCTTGCCGCCCGGCGGAATCGAATCAGGAGGGGTGTTACGGCGAAGGGAATCCAGTGATGGATTGCGCGGTTGAATGCGAGGAGTCGCCGGTTTTCTGGTGGTCGCGCCGTGGTTTTGTCCGATCAGTTTTTGCAGATTCAGCGTCGCCCCGGCAGTCAAGCTGCGTGAATTCTGAATTCGACGAGTGTCGGGGGTAGTGCTGCCGGCAACGATCTGGCTGAAGGTCTCGCCGTGCGAGCCGGTGAAGCTGAGCTTCATTCCGGTGATGAATGGCAAGATATTGGGACTATAGTTGGCGGTAAAGGATTCGCTGTAGTTACGTTCGCGACCGAGCATGAGGCTCTTGGGGTTAAGCGACAGTTTCACAAGTGCCGGATCGCTAAGATCGCGATCAGTTGTGAAACGATATCCGAGATCCCATCCGGTCAGCGGATTGAAACCGGTATCGAATGCCCCGCGCAAGACGCGTGAGTAGCGATTGGTCGGGACTCCAAAATTATTGACCTGATTTTCCGTGGAGCGGGTGACATCAGCGTCCAGAGTGACCCGTGCGGGGATGGGATTGAACTGTGTTTCTTTCACTCGTTTCGGCATCAGCGGCAGCCCGCCGAGCCACGAGAATATTTTCAAGCCGCTCCTCATTGGCGATGTGACGGAGTATCGTCCCTTGGCGTTGTACCGGTCGACATCATTAACGGGCACAGTCGGCGTTTTTGATACCTGCTTGTTCCAAGAGAAGCTGGACTGGAATTTGTTGAGGAGGACGGTATACAGGGGATTGCCAGTGCGCTTATTCCAGCGCTCGCTGATGGAGAATCCATAGGTGGTTGACACGCTGCGTTGTTCGTCAATCCGGTCGGTCGGCACAAGAATGTCGGAGCCGGTAATGAGACGCGGCGACAATTCTGAGCGATTCCAGTTGTAGCTGAAGGGAATTGAGGCGCCGTCATTAGGCGGCAGGAACTTGTCGAGCGCGAAGCTGAAGCTATAGCCATACGCTTTGCTCTTACTGCCGGATCCGAGGTCGCGACGGTCGGCCTGTGTCAGGGTACGGAAAAATTCATCCTGCCGCATGTAGTTAGCGGTAAAGGAAGCGACATCGGCGAAGGTGATTGCGCCGGAGACCATGCCGGCAAGACCTTTGTCGCGACGCACTTCTGTGGCGCGCATTTCGTCGATCCAGATGTTGCCGCTGATGCGGCTTTCGGAATCCAGGGAGTCGGCATTGGTGATTCCCATGGCATAGTACTTGACGCGCGTAATGGAGGGATTACCATAGACGCGGAACTTCCCTTCGCTGTATTCGAGCGTGTCGGGAAACTGCTCTTTCAATTCCTGAAGCTTGAGTTTTACCTGGGATATCTCGTCAAAAACGATGTTGACGGCATGATCAGGATTCCAGCCGACGTTTAACGTCGTGCGGTATTCATAATAGTTGCGGTTATCGGGGCCGAAGCGGTAGAAGAACACGAGATTGTCGCGCAGGGAATCGCCGTGAATCCACATCTCGAGTTTTTCGTAGCCGCTAAGGTCCTGCAATTTGAACGGTATCTTTTCGGCGATTCCGGTATCGCCAGGCGCGAGATTGAAGAAGTCGTAACGTAACGACTGCTCGCGTTCGCGCAGGCCGGTTGTTTTGTCGTAGAAGCCCTCGACGCCGGGGGGCGGATTGTACACGGTGTCTTCTTCGGTATTAATGACCGAGACCGCGAAGCGTGCCTCCTCGGTACGAATTTATTCAGCGGCAGCAGTGGTGATGCTTCCCAGGCATTGCGGCTGAGTTCGACGTCGGCGATTTCGACGTAGGCGGTATCGATCTCGACGCCGTCGATCCAGAGCCGGATCGCGCGGACATTGGAGCGGATCGGATTTCCAACCACGTCATAGAGCGTGCTATCCTGAAACGGGATTCGGATGGTATACCAATCGTTACGTTCGGTGCCGATTACGCGGAAAGGGTTGTTGGCCAGATCGATATCCCAGGTATAGTAGTTGTTTCTTTCCTGCAGGATGCCGTCAGCATTGATATCCTCGGTATCGGGACGATTCAGCCGCGAGAAGTCTTCGCGACTTTTTTCGGTGCCGTTGATACGATTGTAGTTGTCGCGATCATCGCTGTCATACGCCCAATTGTCACCGGCCGGATCGTCGCTGGTGCAGTCGTACCACTCCGGCGCCGTACCGGCGTCGCACAGGGCTTTCTCCTGTTCATCGGACAGGAGGTCCAGGCCGACGTCTTCGATAATTTCGGCGATCTGATTGAAGTTGTTGTCTTCGGTATCGATTTTGTCGTTTCCATTCAGGTCCTCGCTAATCTCACCCAGGTCGATATGCAACCGGCCGGTTTTCCCGCGCATGCGCAGCTCGACAAAGCGGGTCTTGGACTGATCATAGGCGCCCTTGGACAGAGCACGCATAACTCCGGACCAAGATCCGGACTTCTGATTAGCGATATCAGCCTGCGGTGCGAAGCGCATGACGAGAATGTTTGTGCGGTTTTCTCCGCTTTTGAGGTCGCGATCATAGATGTCGGTGATCGGGACCTGATCAAAGGGATTGTACCAAATCAGGCTGGCGCGTTTGAGAGACAGTGTATCGAGTTGCGCCGGTACCGAGATGGGGTTCCAACCGGTGCGGTTGACGCCAAGAGAATAGAGTTCCTTTGAGCCCTCGAAGTCATCGATGGAAGCCTCTCCCTTGACGTTGGGATTCGGCAGCGACTGCCCGATCTCACCCTGAAGAGCGACACGGGACGACGACTTGGAATCGATGAACGGCAGCACATTAATGAGTTTGGTAAGGGCATAGGTGTCGAAATTGTAAGTTGCATCCACATCCAAGTTGAGGAACTTGGCCTGCTCCTCACCGAGCTTCGGTTTGCGGTCAGTTTCTTTTTCGGATTTGTACAGCGCCATCGTACCGATTTTGAAATTACGCGAGAATTCGTATTCCGCACGAGCGCCAAGCAATGTCTTCTTCTGCGACGAGATTAAGGGCGAGAACTCGTAGTCAATTGCGACATCGGCTGACGCGCTCAATGCTTCTTCGTTCAAGAAAGTAATGCTGCCGTATTCGTACTGGATGCGATAGTCGACATCTTTTTTCAAGATGCGGCCATTGAGAGTGACCGTTTCTGATTCGGGTACGATATCGTAGTTACCCAGCCGGAATTCGCTTTGGCGTGAAGCCGAGGAAACATCCAGGTAGTACTTTGAATCATTTTGCCGGTCGGTCGAGGATGATGCGTCATACAGAGCAGGCACCCGCTCGTTCAATGCCCCGTCGTCAAATGGTCGTCGCGAAGGAAACCGCAGATGTCCGCGATACGGATCGAAAATCTCCGTGTTGTATGCGTCTACCCGGCCATCGCGGTCGGCATCAAGCCCGAGAATAGCTTTGATTTCTACGCCGTTCTGGTGGTTCAGATCGGATTCCTGTTTGTCACCTGCCGATTGGGCGTCGCCACGGTAGATGACGACATTGAAGCCATCGAGATCGGTGACGCGTCCAACATCATAGACGTTTCGCCAGACGTAGTTCCAGCTGACAAATGAAGGCAAGGGGTTTTCGGAACGCAGAAGCTTGAGAACATACAGTGAGTCGTTGTCGGTATTGCCTACTGAAATAATCGTGTCACGGCCATCAGGCAATCTGCGGCGGTATTCCATATAGATGCCGACCGACTTACCGGCATAAATCGGTTGATCGAACAGGATGTAATGTGACGTTCTCTGCACCAGATAGAAGTCCTCGCTGTTTTGTGACGTGGACCGATCGGCGCCGTAGAGGATGAAGGTACCGCCGGTAGCTTCACCGGGATACTTGGTTGGATTGTAGGGATCGACATAAAGGCGCGCCGTCTTGGTTGGAAGATTGGTCGACTGGCTGGCGGAATAGAAGATGTACGCTTCCAACTTTGTGATACTGTCGGGCGGCAAGGTCACGCCACCTTCGACGCGTGCCGGCAGCAAGTCCGAATATGAAAACACGGAGTCGCGGCGCGTGAGATCGAAATATTGGTTATCGATGTAGCTCCAGTCGCGAATGATACGGCTGGAGGACTGGGCACCAGCCTTGAACGTGGCGGATTTGTTCGACGACTTCTCCTGGGAAGCAATACCGGTCAGCCTTAGTCCGCCGACTTCGGCAGTCGTTTTGATGCCAAATAGTCCCTGGATACGCTGTGAATAGCCGGAAAAGCGTGTTGACGGCAGCGAGAGATTGGTGTTTCCGAGTTCGATTGTCTTAACAATGTCGTCTTCATCACCTTTGTAGCGCAACTGGATGCGGTTAGCGAGCGATTCCTGGCGCTTGGAATCCTGGTTGACGTCGACCGTGATCTTTGAACCGATCGTTCCGTTGATGGTGAAGCTCGAAATTTGTTCCATTTGCAGCGATGGGAACTTGCTTTGGCCGGCGATTACCTGTTCGCCATCGTTCCACTGGCTGCGGCCGCCGAATGTGATCTTGCGATAGCCGTTGACTTTCAGGCCCGCACCACCCTCGCCGATAATGCCTTTGACGAATTTCGGTGTTTTGATAGGAATTTCGAATTCGAGCAAACCGCCGCTGCCACCCTGCGCCCGGCGCTGTTGAGCGTCCTTGGCCCCCTTCTGGAACAGCAGTCGCGACTCACGATCGAATTCCCGCTCTTGAGTTTTCTGGGGCGAGACAGCAAGCGGCATAGCATAACCGGTGATTCGACCGGTTGCTTCGTCGAAAACTAAAAGACCGCTGGCTTCATCATAGTAGAATGAACGTGTCTTCTTGAGCAAGGTGGATTCAAAATAGGCGCGCGGTTCGTGGGAATTGCTAAGACCGTTCTGGTCGGGAGTACGATGGAAAATCTGGGCGATCCGACTCGAGGGCATTTTGAGTGAAACATCAAAGCCCACAGCGGCATGCGATTCGTCTGCCATGAGCATTGAGCCGAGACAGAGAACCGTAATCAAACGGACGAGTATTGGTAGAGACAAGTTCAATTTACAACACAGCAAAACATTCATGCATTACATATCTTTTCGATAGAAACCTCCGTTAGCTAAAGTCTCCGAGTAAGATTACTTCTTCGGACAGCTCTACGCCATAAACTTCTTTAACTTTTTGCTTGAGCCTAAGCGAAAGCTCTCTGACTTCGGACGCTGAAGCGCCGCCTTTGTTTATCAGGATATTGGCGTGTTTCGGATAAACACCCGCATTTCCAACCGTCACAGACTTGCCGCCGATCTGCTCGAGCAGGTATCCGGCAGCGATCTTGCCATGAGGAGCGCTCTTGTCTTCTATGTTCTTGAAGAAACAGCCCGCAGAAATGTCTTCGTGCGGGTGCCGAGACCAGCGTTGATCGAGGATTTCCGTAGCGCGGTTGCGCAGGAGTTCGAGGTCTTCATGTTTCAGTTTGAAGCGAGCCGAGAGGACGATATTCTTTGACCATTTGAGTTCACTGTGGCGGTAGCGGAATCCGATCTGATCCTTCGCTGCGGTATAGAGTCCGTTTTCGGGGTTGTAGAGATTGACATCAATCAGCGTATCCGAAATTGACTGTCCGTAAGCACCGGCATTTCCGACAATTGCTCCGCCGACTGTGCCAGCAATTCCCGACAACGACTCCAGCCCGGCCAAGCCAGACTCGACCATCTTTTCGACCATTGTGGCAAGAGAGTATGCGGCGCCGACGTGAACGGTTTCGCCATCAACCTCGAGAAAGTCAATTTTCGGCAGGATGATCATTCCCTGATAGCCTTTGTCTGATGCCAGGATATTCGAGCCGCCGCCGATCACGAAGTAGTCGATGCGGTTCTTCCGGCAGAATTCCACCGCTTCGACAACTTGATCAACCGATTCGCAGAAAGCTACCAGATCGGCAGGTCCGCCGATACCGAAAGTCGTAAGGTTCGCAATCGGATAATTGTGTTCCAGACGAAAGCTGACGGCGGCGATAGACCCGGCTGTGCCTGATTTGCCTGGTATTGTTGACATTCTGAAGAAATCTCCCGAGTAGAGCCCTGCGAAAAAAAGTGTGACAGGATTATTCCCGCTTAATTACTACCCGTCATGTTGTACTTGAGGACTGGTCCGGTGTTCCGGTTTTTTGTTCCCTATTAACTTCATCGACATAATTCATCTGGAGTTCAGCCAGAAGGCGTCCCAGCAGCCGGGATTCATAATCATCGAGGTTGCCGGTCGTGCGCTTCTTGATCAACTCCATCATTTCGATGGTGGCCTGTGCCTGTTCGAGATCACGTTCGATCTTTCCGCTCATTGGATTCATGATTTTGCCGAGCTGCTGCATACCGGCAGAATGCAGACTAAAGAGAAGAGCACTGAACAGCGCCTGTTCGCGAGCCGTTCCGGAGAGTTCAGCCATGAGACTTTTCTTCCATCTCGATGGCGATGACGATGTTGTGCTGGAAGTCCATCAGTTCGGCATCGATCTTCTTGAGTTGGCGGATCATGTCGTAGTCAGAAGAGATCTCGATCAACTGGCTAAGTTTGGTCGAGAAGATTTCCGTATCTGCGAGAAACTGCTCGAGTTCGAGCTTGAGGCTTTTCGTGCTATGAGACGCCACCAGATTGTTCTCTTTCCCGCCGTTGCTTGATAAATATTTTCAGCTTGAGGCGTTCCGCTTCGGACATCGCCAGTGCATTGGTCATTAATTTATGGGCATAATCGCGTGCCGTCAAGATTAAACTTAGGTCGGTGGCGATGTTCGCTACCCGGAATTCGGGCATGCCGCTTTGTTTGGTGCCAAGCAGTTCGCCGGGGCCGCGCAGTTCCAAATCGAGTTCGGCGATCCTGAAGCCGTCGTTGCTTTCGACGAATCGCTCCAAGCGCTGATAACTTTCGCTGGCTGGATCCATGTCGGTGATCAGGATGCAATAGGACTTTTTGTTGGAGCGCCCGACGCGGCCGCGCAGTTGGTGGAGCTGGCTCAACCCGAAGCGTTCGGCATGCTCGATGACGATGACCGTTGCGTCGGGAATGTCGATGCCGACTTCGACTACCGTGGTTGAAACCAGAATCCCGATCTCGCGTTTCGAGAAGCGCGCCATTGTTTGTTCACGCTCTTCTTTCTTCATTTGCCCGTGCACCAGGCCGACCGGAAGATCGGGAAAGATCACTTCCTTGAGGTCCTGATACGCCTTAGTGGCTGCTTTTAACTGGATCTTGAGGGATTCTTCGACCAGCGGATAGATGAAAAACACTTGATTTCCGGAATTAACCTCGTCGCGGATGAACTTGTAGATCTTCGGGCGGTCGGCATCAGTTCGCAATGCTGTGCGCACAGGAATTCGTCCCACCGGCATTTCGTCGATAATTGCGAGATCGAGATCGCCGTAGGCAGTAAGCGCCAGAGTCCGGGGAATTGGTGTCGCTGTCATAACCAGCAAGTCGGGCGAGTTCCCTTTCGCGAGCAATGCTTCCCGTTGCGAGACTCCGAATCGATGTTGTTCATCAACAACCGCAAGTGCGAGATTCGCGAATGCGACGTCATCCGTAAACAATGCGTGGGTGCCGACGATGATTTTGGTCTCCCCCGCAGCCAGCGTCTTAAGAATGGCGTTGCGTTCCCGTGGCGGTGTTGTCCCGGTCAGCAAGGCCGGGCTTTCGCCGGTACCGGCGAGCAGTTTGCTGATCGTCTGGAAGTGCTGCTGCGCGAGCAGTTCGGTCGGCGCCATCATGGCGGCCTGGCAACCGGAGCGTGCAACCAACAGCATGGCCATGGTTGCGACTACCGTCTTGCCGGAACCGACATCGCCCTGAAGAAGTCTGAGCATCGGTTCGGGTTTGTACAAGTCTGCGAGAATCTCGGCGACAACCTTGTTCTGGGATGTTGTCAGTTTGAATGGCAGGCCTTTCACCCAATCCAGAAATCCCTGATCGGGCTTGGAGATTGTGTGAGCCTTGTGTTTTTGGGTAATTCGCTGCCGGCGATCGGCGACGAGCAATTGAAACAAGAGCAGTTCGCGAAACGCCAGAGAGTGACGCGCCTGGGCACGAATTTCGAAATTCTCGGGGTAATGAATCTGCTTGACGGCTTCCGGAAGAGACATCAGCCGTGCATCCGCAATGACCGAAGCGGGAACGAGATCGTCGAGGTAGTCGCCATATTGGTCGAGAGCCGGTTTGATGATGCGGCGGAAGCCGCGCGAGTCAAGCCAGTATGATTTCAGGAGTTCGGTCGAGGGGTAGATGGGAATGATCCTGCCGGTATGGATTTTGGCTTCTTCTTCGTCCTCAAAGATGACCTCGACCTCGGGATGGATAATGCGGGCGCCGCCGCGAAAATCGCTGACGGTGCCGGACACCGAGAGCGTCATTCCGCGCTTGAATCGTTTTTCGATATACTTGATACCGTTAAACCAAAGCAGGGGCAAATGACCGGAGTCGTCCTGGATGACGATTTCATAGAATTTTTTGCGTGCACGCAGGAGTCCCTGCATTACGATCTTGCCGACGACGGTGACCTCGGTGCCGAATTGCAAGAGTGGCGATCGATTGTAAGTTCGAGCGATCCAGATAGCGGCGCGGGAGATAATACAGGAGGTCTTCGACGGTTTCGATCCCGACGCTTTGAAGAATTTCGGCTTTCTTCGGACCGACTCCCTTAAGATAGGTGACGGCGACTTCGGCCGGGTTGTGAGAAAAGGTCATGCCGGAATGTGAATGGGACAAAGGCGAAAGTCAATCAAGATTCGTAAGAACTGGCGGGTTGTCGTGCCAACATCGGCGCAGCTGCAAGCAAGAAACGACTTATACGTTCTTATTTCTTCTCCCGGTATTGTTTACCGATTTGCCGCTCATAGATATCATTGACGATGGGAAGCCGGCGATTCCAAAGAGCGCTGTCGGGAATTTGCGTTTCCGCCAGTGTAGTGGTCGATGTAAGCGCGCATGCGCTGATACTCTTCCCACGTGATTTGGTTTGTCTGACAGAGATCGAAACGCCTGCTCCGCGTACCAGCGCGCGGGACCGAGATTTTGAGTGAATCCTTCCAAGCCCGCAGCGAGTCAGCGCGCTCCGTGACGGCGCAGAGAGTTTCCAGCCGCGGTACATTCCTTCTTCAAGTTCACGGAATACCTGACGATAGACGTTCCAGGAACGTCCTCCGGAATCTTGCAGGCTTTGCAATTGCCGGCTTGGCGGCTCCGCGCTTTGGAGTCGGCGGGTGCAGCGCTGAACGACTCGCTGAGACTGGGAACGATTGTCTCGGTATAGATAGTTACGGTATCCGCCGCAGTCGCCATACGATTCGCCGCACTTCCAAAGGTGAATCTGACTGCAGACTCTGTCACTGAATTACCCTGTGCGCCGTCTTGCAGACAGGCTCTGCTTGATTGAGCGTGCCCTTCTTGATCTGAATGATTGGGAGGGAGTTAATCCGGTTGGCTGTTTCCGCGACTTTCGACTCGGCTGATTCAGTTCTTCACTTTGGCTGGAGCAGCATTTGGCTCCGGCGACTCCATTGGAGATATGTCGGGCACGGCCATTTCAGATTCGGCTGCTTCTTGCTCTTTCGATCGCTTCATCGACAACGGCATTCCGGCGCGTGGATTCGTCGCGCAGTATCGCCGTTCTTTCCTGTGGTACAGGCGGTTGTTGATGTGTTGCGACAGAATCAGGTTTGGGAGTTTGGTCAATGATTTCCGATGGAACACTCTTCTGCGCAGGCAACTCATTCGGATAGCGTTTCGCGGAAGGGCCGAAGAGATTCATGCTGATAACGGCCACGAGTAGGACGGCCGCCACCGAGCTAATGGCGGTAATTGCTTTGCGGCGCTCGAGAATGAAATCGACGATACGCGATCGTTGCCCCGGCGATTCGCTCGCGATCTTTGAGTCGATACGACCGGCAAGGTTCTTAAAGTAACGATCGTCCGGCATTGCCGGCTGCGAACTACTCGCAAGTTTGTTGAGCCGCTGGAGCGTCTGCAGTTCGGCAAACAGATCCGGATAGGTTTTGATCTCCTGCTCGTACTTCGACATCTCACCCGGTGACAGCTCGCCATCGAGATAGGCCGACATCTGTTCTTCGAGATACTTCTTATCCACTTAGGGCTCCAATAAATCCTTCAGGTCGCTGGCCATGCGCTGGCGGGCGCGATGGAGGCGCGACATAACTGTTCCTACGCTGATCTTGAGGCGATCGGCGATTTCTTCGTAACTTAATTCTTCGTGCATTCTCAAAACAAATACGGTGCGAAAATCGGGCGGCAGCGCGTTGAGAGCTATCTGGTAACGCGCGTCGATTTCCTGCTGGTTCAAGTTCTCGTGCGGATTGTCTTGAGTGTAGGAAGATGTCTGCGCATCGAGGATTACTTCGCCCTCTTCACCCGAGACCTGGAATTTTTGCCGCTTGATGTAGTTTAGGGCATTGTTCGAGGCAATCCGCATGATCCACGCCGCAAACGGGAATGACTCATCGAACGAGCCTATAGCCTGAAAAGCTTTGATAAAAGCCTCCTGGGTCAAATCGTCGGCGGCATCGTGCGAGCCGCCCAGCCGGAAACAGAGAGCATAAACCTTGCGTTGATGGCGCCTGACCAAATCGCCGAATGCGCGTCGGTCGCCTTTTTTCGCCAGCTGGATCAATTCCAGGTCGGACGAATCGGCTGACCCCACCATCATTATTACCAGTAGGAACAAGGCTTATTCCCCGGTTGGACGCAGTATTTTTAATGTCATCCGCTCAAAGATCTGCTCTTTTGGCTCGGTTGAGAAGCGGTCGGCAAGTTCGGTGTCGTAAACAGCCCGCAGAGCCGCAACTAATTCTGCCGGTTTGAATTGGCCGGATTGCTCCTGTATCTTCTGCAGGAAGAATGGGTGCACGCGCAGTTTGCCGGCAAGGTCCTCGCGGCCAAGTTTGCCGGCGTACGCTTGGACGGTCAGAAGTCGCTCGAATTGGCTGTAAAGCGCCCAAATCAACTTGCCGCGGCCATCGGCGCCGGAGCTTTCGAGGTACTGACGAAGAGCGACCAACGTCGCCTTCGGGTTGCGGGAGGCGACACTATCGGCAACCTGAAATTGGCTGAAGAAGCGGCTATCGGAGAGGAAACTATGCACATCGGCAAGACCGACGCGTTTCTTGTCGGCATGGACGATGGAGATTTTCTCGACTTCGTTTTCGATGTCGCCGCAATCGTTGCCGACGAGTCGGCAGAACTCGGTGACCGCGTCCTCATCAACTGCCATGCCGCGGGCGGCAAAGCGAGCGCGGACGTAGGGCGGGAGGTGGTTGTCATACATCTCCTTGGTTTCCACGGCACTGCAGACCTTGAAAAGCTCCTTGGCAAATGACTTGCGGCCATCGAGCTTGTTAGCACTGCCAATGAAAAGCACTGATGGTGAGAGTGACTTGAGCGAGCGGATCAGGAAGTCATGGTATTTCTCAGAAAGCTTGTCGATGTCGGAAATGATGACGACAGTGTTTCCGCCGAACAGCGGCACCCCAGCCAGCAATTGTTCGAGCATCTGTGCAGTGGTTTTGCGGCCAATGAGTGAATGGCGATTGAGGGAGCCTTCCTTGCCGAGTTTGGCTTTGGTGATCTTCTCCGTAAGCAGGAAGCGCTGGTAGTAGTCTTCGCCGATCAGGAGATAGGCAGGATCGAGTTTGCCTGATTCGATCTTCTCGAGGGCTTGCACGAAGGTGTATTTGGACATGGATGATGTTAGGAGTTTTAAGGGGAGATGTCAATAGCAAGACAGGCGAAGGAAGTCCGTAGGGCAGGTCTCATAATCGGAAGCAATTTGCCTTTGGAGTCGTCTCGACGGAGACCTGCCGGTGATAGGTACGCCCTCACCCCTTACCCCTGCTATGTATCAAAGCAATTGAAAGTTTCGGGTTATTGTGCTTACAGGTCATTCCTTTCTTTTGGCGTTTGGGTTCGCGAATAACGATCAGCCTGCTATTCGTGGTTCCCGCAGGGCGGGACCACAGGTAATCAATCCGAGGTTATTGTGATCGGGACGGCACACTCTCCAGCGTGGTTCCCGCCAGGCGGGACCACAGGGGAACCGACGCCGTTCCCGGTACTCGTTTTATTGAACGATTTTCGCTGCGATGTCCTTAGGCCGCCGGCTTGAGGCGGTAGCTCTGTTGATCCAACAACAGTCGGCGTGCGATCAACAGCAGTCGTCGGGCCATCGCCACAATCGCCCGTTTCGAGCCACAGCGCTGACGCAGTTGTTCGTAACGCAATCTTTGTGCTTCGTCCTTGCGAATCAGCACCCAGGCTGACTCGATCAAGGAAGCCCGCAATTGCGGCTTGCCGATTCCGGTGATTCGTCCCAGACGAACTTTCTCGCCGGATGAGTATTGACTCGGCGTCAAGCCGACATAAGCAGCCAGCTTGGATCCGCGAGGAAAACGGGTGAAGTCGCCCAGTTCTAACAATAGTTCCATTGCCGTCAACAGTCCGATCCCCGGCATGGTGCACAAACGCTTTACTGCCTCGCCATAGCGTTCAGTTAATGACAGTTCTCTCAATAAACGTGTCTGCTGCTCAATCAATTCACTGAGCATCTGATACTGCTTTAACAAGCTTTGAAAACTTTCGGTCTGCCAACGATCAGCAAAACGAATCTGCCACAAATGCTGCTCAAAGGCTCGGCTCCACCTGCCTTTAATCTCCGGAAGCGGAACGCCAAAACAGGCTAGTTCACTTTTGATGCGACATTGAGTACGGATGCGATCAACAATCAACTGCCGACGACGACGCAAGACCTGCCGATGACGACGCGCCTCCGGATCGGGAACCCAAACCGCTTTCAACAGTCCGCGCGACAGCAGCAGCGCCAGCTTGGCGCTATCCAGACGATCCGTCTTAACGTGATTGCCGTACGTGGACGGTATCAAACTCGGCGGTGTCACAAGACACTCTGCACCCCACGACACCAGGCGATCGTACAGCCAGAAGCCGCTGAAACCCGCCTCATAAACCGCCACAACCTTGCATTGCGAGTAACGTCCCAACACTTTCTCCAGGACCTCCCAATCCGCGGCGATACTACCCGACCATTCCTGTCGATCAACCCTCCGGATCGTCACGTGCCAACTCTTCTGGTGAACATCGATGCCAACATAAATAGTGCTGGAATCACTGCTCGCTTCACTGTAACTTCGCATCTGAGCCTCCTGCTCGTTTGAGTTGATTGTTTGAGAGTGGTTTTTTTAACAATACAACCCGAACGGCTGAGGCTCAATCTTTTGATAACATAGTTACTCTCCCGCTGGGAGAGGGAAACAACTTGACATGAATTCGCGGTCATAAATGAAGAAGGCGGAACCAGGTGGTTCCGCCTTCTTCTTCGGGAGGTATGAGGAATGTCAGTCCGCATTCAGAGTAAGCTGGGCCGGATTCTCGCGCTGCGGAATCCAGTTCAGGGAGTAGGAAAACTTATTACGGAAAAGTAATGCCATGTTACGGAAGGGCTGAAGATCCTTGGTGCAGTACATCTTTTCGTTGATCTGATTGACGACCGTGAAACTGTCGCCGTAGATTTCGACCGTGCGGTCGCGGAAGACCTGGGGATTCAATTCGACGAACTCAAGCAAGGTGAGGAGTGCGGCATATTCGCATTCAGCAGGAGAGCCAGCAAAGCGAGTGCGGAACACGATTCCGGCATCCGGCACCGAGAAAGAAAGCACAGCACTATGAAGACCATCTTCGCGCTTATCCTGGACCTGGCTGTAGAAGTAGCACTCCATCTTGGTTCCTCCTCGTTGAGTTCTGAGAAGGAACTGATGCAAAGCACGTGCCGGGAGGTTGTGATTGCTGGAAACCGCGAGTTGGTGTTGAGGGTATCGGTAGTGAAGGTCTATCCTGAAGTACTGTGCTAAGTTATGGGGAGCCGATTTCGCGGGTATTGTTACGAAAATCACTTGTTGCGAAGTGATACAGGGCAATTCGATGCAATCGAATTCACACATTTTGCAGAGGCGTCAACGCTCAAAACGTAATCCGATGCTTCTCCGACCCATCCGGCCGCATCAGCCAAAGGTAACCATTATTCTTATCTACTTTGGTAAAGACTATCCACTGACCATCAGGCGACCAGTCCGGGTTATTGCCTCCTTCGGTTGTAAGCTGCGCGTTGTCGAGCGAATCTAGATCAGTTCTCCAAACGTTCGTATAAGCACCACCGCCATCGCGAGCATAAAGTACTGCACTTCCCTCTGGTGAGACATCTACACCGCGAATGACTCGTCCTGTTGGGCTGATTTTAAGATAGGTTGAGCCATCCGTATCAATGATGAAGATTGCGCTACCGAGCCCTACTCCAGCAATCCTAAAACCATCTGAGAACCAATTAGGATATTTGACCGATCGTGACAGTTTCTCCTCAAAGGAACCATCCGGAGCAGCAATCCAAGTCCCATATGGTGGAGTCGTACGATGATAGGCGATTCTGTTGGCCTGCGCAGACCAGTCGCAACCGAAGTTTCGGCCATCTTGGCTGACCCTGATGGCGCTGTCGGTATCAAGTGCCCTGACATAAATTGTCGCCCCGTAGCTAAATGCTACGCTCTGCCCATCTGGAGACCAAGTGAAATGGTAAGCCTCAAAGTTCTCCCACAACAGTGAGTCACTGCCGGAAGCAACATCATGCAGGAACACACCCCAAACCCACTGCGTATCTGAGTGGTTTTCATCGGAAGCGTAGTTGCGAAGATAAATGATCTTTGAACCGTCTGGCGACCAGGCAGGATCGATGTCGATCTCGGTCTGATTCACTGGCTTTTCCGGTTGCGCCCCTCCATCATCATTTCCCTTGTCACTACAGGATTGACCAACCAACAACGCAACGGCAATGCCCACGAATATCACCATCGGTCTAATAATCTGAGTAAAAGCTTTTCGTTTGAAGAAGGACACGACACCTCCAACCCTTTGTATCGCCACTCAATATACAATCTGCCGCGCTCGGAGGCTAATAAAATCGACTGTTCGATATACTTATCTGGTCTGCAGAAGTTCCCCTACGTCTTCATATCCGGCGTCGGTCCGCCGACGATGCGCTCGTACTCCTGCAAGGCAAAGCGGTCGGTCATGCCGGCGATATAGTCCTTCATCACTGTCTTGGTCGGCTGGTCGTAGAGACGCTGGCGGAATTTCTGCGGTAATAGTTCCGGATCGGCGGTGTACGCTTCGAACAGCTTGCTGATGACCGTCGCGGCCATCGCATTGATTTCGACCAACCGCGGGTGACGGTACAGGCGGTCGAAAAGGAACTTTTTCAATTCGCGACCGGCAGCATGAGCTTCGGGACGAGAACCGGACGATGTTTTCGGAGCAGTTGATAACGTCGTCAAATGTCTTCACCTGATGACGCTTCAATCCGTCAGCCGCCGTGAGAATGATATCGGAGACTCCCCAGTTGATCAGCAGTCGAATCAAATGATAATGCCGTTTTCGCGGCGACAGGTCGGGATAACTGCGTTGCGAACTTTCGTACAGCCGCGCTATGATGGGGACCTCAAGCAGTTCGTCGATTTTCAGGTAACCGGAAAAGAATCCGTCATCGACATCGTGCGCATTGTAGGCGATCTCATCGGCAAAGTTGACCAACTGACCTTCCAGCGTCGCACGATGCTGGGGATCGAAGTTGCCGAATACGGGCATGTCGTAGTCGGTCTCGTGCTTGACGATGCCTTCGCGGACTTCGTAGGAAAGATTCAACCCGCGAAACTGCGGATAGCGATCTTCGATATAGTCGACCACGCGCAGCGACTGCGCGTTGTGATTGAATCCGCCGTCGTCTTTGAGAATGGAGCGCAGGGCATCCTCGCCGGCATGGCCGAAGGGCGTATGGCCCAAATCGTGGACGAGGGCAACGGTTTCGGCGAGGTCTTCGTTGAGGCGGAGAGCACGGGCGATCGAACGCGAGATTTGTGCGACTTCCATAGTGTGCGTCAGGCGCGTGCGGAAGTGGTCGTCATCGGGCGAGGCGAATACCTGCGTCTTGTGTTTGAGGCGGCGAAACGCTGCCGAATGGATCACGCGGTCGCGGTCGCGCTGGAAGCAGCTGCGGTATTCGTGTTCAGGCTCGGGGAATTGCCGCCCGCGGGAACGGCCACTTAGCGCCGCATAGGGCGCCAGGACGAGTGCTTCGTGTTGTTCTATGAGTTGACGAGAATTCGTGTATTCCGACATCAGCGACTATACCTCAAACCTACGCGATGAGTACCGCCCAAATATACATTGTTACGGTACGCATATTCAAAGTTAAAACCGCGTAGTTTGAGGCTGAATCCGCCGGAAATTTCAAATGGCTCAGTTGACAAGCCGAGGAGCAGGTCGAGATCCTTCACAATTGTGATTTGTTGTCCAAGGCTGAATCTGTCCGGATAGAATTCATCGAGGTGGTGGGCAACTACTATCGTCAGCGATGGTGTCGCCACAAAGGTCGCTGTAATCAGGCCGCGGAGCGGCAGCGGCTCATCCTGTCGATCGAAGCGAGGACGATTGATTCGGTCCGCCGAAACCGCAAGTGCGGCGCGGTCTGGTCGGAACGAACAGCGCCCCAAGCGAGATTGCGATGGTAGATGTCTGTCCATAGCCTTCGCCAAATTCGATCTGCTGATGCTCCAGACTGACACCGACTCGCCAATCGCATCTCGGGGCAAGCGACGCGGCGAAAAGCAGATTGCGCTCGGAGTAATAGTCAGTGCCTATCAACTGGATCGCGGAGAATCCGAACGAGGCCGCGCGGTGACGAAAGACAACGGCGCCGGAAGCAAAGTCAAAATCGCTTAGTTCATATAGCCGGGATGCGACACCTTCGAATGCCAATCTTGAGCTGCACGACAAGTGCTGGATTTAGCGAGATGTCCGATGGTGTTGGCCGGAGGAGATTGGGAGCGCCCCCCATTGCGAACGACGATGCCGAGCTGCGCGGCAATTCGGCGAAACCTGTTTGCGTCAACAAACCAACAAGGGAATCCACAGCTGGTACAACCAGAGTCTATTTTGGCGGGGCAACGGCAAAGCCCGCTTTCTTGGAGAAGCTGCCATCATCCTTCTCCACTTTCATGACGTATGCCCCCACCGGCAAGTGCGACGAGTAGTCGGATGCGCCATCATAAGAGAATTCTCCGGACGAGAAATACTGCGCATCGGCGAGGACCCTTTGTCGACGTCCGGCGAGATCGAAGATCTCGATGGTGAATCTCGAAGCGGGCGGGCATTGGATGGAAAATTGCAGGATCTCCCCTGCCGACGGCGCGAAGACGCGATTGAGTAATGAGAATGCGACTTCGCCAGAGTAGTCGCGCGACACGGAATTTGCAGCACCTGGCGTTGCACCGGACAATGATGTCGAAGGATACCAGGATGAGGAAGCCGAGAGGCTCGGACTCGTTGCGTTCGAGCGAGCGATTTTCCCGGCGCCGTTCAAGTAGCTAACGCTGTCGGAGATGGTGCCGAACTCGTCGCGCAAAATGATGACATCACCATTGTTATTCAGGCTGCTCCAAGTAGTGGAAGAGATCAATTGGCAGCCACTGCCATAGAATGTTTCAAAAGCGGCGGAGTCTTGCGCCATAATTGCATATTCGTCCGGGCGGCAGGAGTTGAGTTGAGCGCAGGAGGTTCGTTGAGTTGAAGTCACCGCAATGACCAGCCGTTGAAGTCGATGCTTCGAGTTACTGAATATTCCTGAGTTCGATCCATTCGGTTTCAGAGCGGCCGCTCGGGTCAGCAAGAAACTCGGTGACGATGACTTCCCGGGTCAACGCGCCCGAAGTGATTTCGACCTGGCAGTAATTGTTGTCGGGCCGTTCATCGGTTGGAAGTTGAAGAATTAGAAGATGTCTTCCGGTCGGGACCCGCAGCGAAAACTCGACCGTTGCGGCATCTCCGGAGGCAAGCGAGTCAACCTCGACTGATGCGAGGAATTCATCATCAGACGAAATCCCATTGTGATTTATATCGTTGAAGATATCGATCGCAAAAGGGGGCAAGTCGCGGTAACCACTGTTTGCCACGACAGCGTGGACATGAATCAACTCGACGTCCGAGGAGTCCTTTCGAAAGGCACTGGCGCCCTCGACAAAACCCGCGTCATACGCGGCAGGCGCCGGAAGCACCGAGTTGCTCGCGCACGGCGTTGCTCCAGTCGGGCTTTGTGAAGGATTCCAGTCCGGCAGCCCGGGAATTTCCAGTTCGTTTCTTTCTAACGAGCGGTTCTGCCCAGCGCCACTATCGAAGGCAACGCTGTCGGAGATTGTGCCGAATTCGTCGCGGACAAGAATGCAGTCGCCGCCGTTATTGAGATAGCTCCAGCTTGAACAAGACAACGGGCGTGCAGCCGGACCCATAGCAACGAGTGAAGGCGCCTGCATCCTGCGCAATGACGCGATATTCACCTGGTGCCAAGACAACTTCCGTTTCGACGCCGCTCTGGGTTCGTGAGCTCGCCGACTCGCCAACCGTGCAGGTCTACCGGAAACGCGGAGGCGTTCTTGATTTCGATCCACTCGGTCTCAAGCGAACCGGCCGGATCTGCAAGAAACTCGGTAATGATGAGTTCCTGCGTCAATTCACCCACGGTGATCATTCCGGAGGCTGTGTTATTGGAGAGGACTTCGTCGTCAGCAAGAGCAAAGATGTAGTGCTTGCGCCCCGTCGCTACCGGTAGTGTAATTGAAACTGTCACCGAATCGCCCTTGGGAATCGGGTCAATGTTGTGAGTCAAGACCAGTTCACTAGACCCGGCATTGCCGTCGCGATTCGAGTCATCGAATACCTGAATAGCTACCGGAGCCGAATCGCGGCAGCCCAGATTGACAAGGCGAAACTCCGCCCGAATCTTTGAATTGTCGATGCTGTCTTTTGCGAGCGACAAGCTCGCGCCGACAAAGCCGATATCGAACACCACGGGAGCGGGGCGAACCGAGTTTTCATGGCACGGGGTGCTTCCACTGATTGCGGTTGAGCGATAGAACAGCGATGCAAAGGCGGCATCGGTGGAGTCGAAATCGCGTTCCCAGCTTCGCCCAGGCTCGATTGCGCCGCGATATTCGATGCTGTCGGAAATCGCGCCGAGCTGCATCCGCAGTGCGATGGTGCCTTGAAGATTGTCAAGCGCCCGCCACATTTCGGGTTGAAGGAGATTGCAATTGGCATCAGGCACAGCTGCGCGGAAGCAAATACTGTCCGCGCAGACAACGATTTTTTCGCCCGGCTCGACGCGGCAGGTACTGTCAAGCGGCGAAGGCTTGCCCTCAATTTCCAGCACCCAGTCTTGCAGCGGCAGATCGTAATCGACGACGCTTTGCAACTCGATCCATTCGCAGCCCAAGGAATCGGCATTGCTCAGGAATTCGCTGATCAGCAACTCTCTTGCGACTGGGCCAACGACGCATTCGAACCGGACGAAGTTATTGGATAGGTCGTCGTCATCGGGAAGTCGGAATGCGACTGCCTGTCGGCCGGCGACAGCGGAGATCGCGGGCGTGATAATTATTGTCGAATCAGGCGGGAGTGCGGCAAGAACGATTTCCATGACGGAATCGGGATCGCTCAACGCGCCGTCGAAGTCGCGGTCGAGAATAAGACTGCAATTCAGCGAGGGTGATTGAAGTTGCCCAAAGTTGCCGATGGCAAGACTGAACTCTAACGGCAGTTCCGGACCTGGACGGTACGAAGATTTCGCAGTCATCTTCGATAAAGCCCCAGTCGCGCATCTTGGCGACGACAGAGTTGGTTCTGCCGGGAGTCGACAGAGCTGCAGCCTTGCAGTACTTGAAATTTTTCGAACGAGCTTCAGTGCTAGGATTGACTCTCTCCAAGCTCACGCCGTCGGGCGGTGAAGTCGACCACTTGACAGTTTCGATGCGGCCGGACGAAAGATCGACTATGGTCACCGAATCATTGGAGTTACGCAGGGACATTTTGGCGGACAAGAGCAGGAAATTCTCAATCAAGTCATCACCCCAAGTATTGGAGGCATTGCCCCATTGCCTTTCGAAAGACGCGGTGCCGTCTGTCGTCAGCGGTTTGCGTGAGAGGATCACAAAATCGTGCGAGTGAAGCCAGCGTTGGGTGAATAGTGTGGTATCAGAAGCTTCGATAAAGATGTAGCTCTTGAGGTCAACAGAGTCTTCGCCGGCGTTGAACAACTCGACCCATTCGAGCGAGGTCTCGCTGCCGGGTTCGTTGATCATGATCTCGTTAATGACCAATCGGCCTGCGCCATGCAGGATTGACGGATTCACCAACAGAAATACGATCGCCAACAATCGGAGGTTGTTTGCGCAGAAATCGGAAAATCGGCAACGCATTGCCAGCACCCTTGAAATTGTCTCTGCCTGGAGGTGGAACGTCTACCTTTTTAACTACTAACGCTACGAAGTCTGACGATAGCTGTCAAGCGAATTTCGGAACAATTATAGGATGACTTCGAGATTGATTCGCAATTCCCAATTGTCGAGTCTTTGCGTCGCGAATCTGTATCGAGTTTGCAGCCTGCCTGCGAAGCGGAAGTCTCGGCCGGTATCGACTTCCTGCCCTACCGCAATGGTTAACTGGTCGTTGCCTGATGAATTCAGGTCGCTGTCGTAGTAATTGATCATGGCGATTGATTCGAGGTCGTCATTGATCTTCCAGGTGAAGTCGTGGCGACTGCGGAACGGATATTTCTTGGATGAACTCAACACTCGCTGTTCGATCTTGTGCTGATTCTCATAGATGAAGATGACCGGTAGTCATCAACTTTGCCGTGACAGTGATCAACTTGCGTGTGTCGGAATCGTGCTCGATGTCGAGATTTTGGTAGATGGCTTGAACGCGCAGGCGACTCAAGAGTCGGGACTCGGTCTGACTGCTCGAAGGTCAAGCGTCCGGCCACGCATTGGCGGTCATCCAATCGGTTCTCCCAGCGGGCAAGTTGAGCAGTAAGCTTTTCGGCCGTGAAATGAATTGTCTGTTCGATTGCTAATGCCCACTCTGCCAGCGCGTTTCTCGCGATATTCAAGGCCGACATTCGTCCAATGTGGCATCTTCGTAGTCGGAATAGGCATAGCCACCGGATTCGAGGTTTTGGTAATTCGTGCCATAACTGAAAAGGATGTATGAATGCGATTGCTTCTTAGAACGGAATTCGTATTGGAGCATATGTGCCGCCGCACCGTCGATTTGAAACGATGACTCGCCGATAGGTACTTAGTCAGCGCGACCTATGACGAAAATGCGGCGCAATGTAGTTCCGGGTTTGTGAAGCACTGCCAAATTCGCCGACTTGCCGGTGAAGAAAATAACTAATCCAGGTTCGCTCTGCGAAAATGTTCGAGTGAAATCTCCGCCAACGCTCTGGATGAAAATTGGTCTCCTTCGAGATCGCGAGACAAATGCCGCAACATTCAGATCTGCGATGATTCTCGGTCGAATTGAACGCCATTTTCTCGATGCTTCTGTCGGATAAGATGCAATTTCGAGGCGAAATCATCCGTTTGGTCGAAGTTTGCCATGTAGACCTGACAGCCCAACAGTCACTCCACTGGCATACTGTCGGTGAAGTCTGCCGAACCGATCTCAAGTCCCAACGGGATCATCAGTCGCAAGCGACAGATCGCCGAACTCAAGTCCGGTTGTCCGTACTTGTTTCTACGGTGACAAATCTGCCAGAATATGCCTTGCCCGAATCCACAGACGGTCGTATACGTACAGATTCGTAATCGGCTCTTCAAGTCTTGTGGACAATGATGAGGCGAATCTCCACCGCGGAATTGACCGCGCACTCATGTGTAACGAGCATTTTGGCGGATCAGGTCCTCATCGATGGCGATTCCGGTCATTGCTAGATACTCAGTCGCAAACACATCCACCGCCTCATCATAGTATTCCTGCGTTATCTCGCCATTGGCCAAGGCCTCATCAAGCTGCTCCAGCGAGCGGTAGGATTGGTCGGTGAAAAATATCGGAAAACTATTGCCCGTGGCGAAGATCGCAAGGACCATCGCCACTACCCACTTTTTCATCTGATCCTTCTTTAGATCATGTCAGATTATACTTCTTCAATTTGCGATACAGTGTGCGTTCGCCGATACCGAGGATGTCGGCGGCGCGTTTGCGGTTGCCGTCCACGCGGTCGAGTGTATCGCGAATCATTTTTTCTTCCATTGCTTCAAGGTCGCCGGAGTCATGCTGTGCCGGCGCGACTTCGTTAGTTGGACGAACATGTCCATCAATACGTTCGGTGATGAGGCGTTTCAAGTCAATCACTTCGTTGGCGAGATTTAACAAGAGCCTGATAGATCAGGCGATAACCGGACTCTTCCGGTGTGATTCCGGTGACTACGGGAAGCGAGCGGTCATCGATACGGTGCTTGTCGAGCAGGGCGGCGACGGTCTCGCGGGAGATTTCTCCCTGCGGCGCAGTGATGAGCAGTCGCTGGAGGAAATTGGTCAGTTCGCGGACGTTGCCGGGCCAGCCGTACTTGAGCAGCAGGTCGGTAGCTTCGGGTGAAAAGTGGACATTACTTTTCAGACGCCCCATAAATGGGCAACGATCGGCAGAATGTCTTCTGGACGTTCGGAGAGTCGCTGAAGTTGAAACGTGATGACGCTAAGGCGATAGTACAGGTCGGCCCGAAAATTGCCCGACTCGACTTCGGTCTGCAGATCGCGATTGGTTGCCGCCAGGAAGCGGACATCGACGGAAACCGGCTTGCGTGCACCGACCGGCATGAAGGTCTTGGTATCTATCGCCCGAAGCAGCTTGGCTTGCAGATGCGGGTGCAGTTCGCCGATTTCGTCGAGAAACAGGGTACCCTTGTGTGCTTGCTGGAGCAGACCGGTTTGTGCCCGATCGGCGCCGGTGAAGGCGCCCTTTTCGTAGCCGAACAACTCTGATTCGAGCAGATTCTCCGGTATTGAGGCGCAGTTGATGGAGATATACTCGTTGTTCCGCCGCGGAGAATTGGCGTGGATCGAACGGGTGATGAGTTCCTTGCCGGTTCCGGAGGGACCCATCACGAGGACAGAGATGTCCGTTGGGGCGACCTGCCTGATGCGCGTCGCGGAGTCGCGCAGGCTGCGCGAGTGGCCGAACATGCCGGCATCATCGAGGAGGCGGCGGCGATCGATCGATTCAACGATTTGGGCACGGATTTCGTCGGCAGGCAGGTTCTTGTCGACAACGCAGTCGATAATCAGGTCTTCGAACTCGGAGTCGTTGGAGAATAGAATAATGTCGGTTAAAGGTGAAATTCGATTGAGACGCTTGAGGAAAGGAACCGCTTCGGAGCCGAGACCTTCGAAGTCGAGCGCGATAAAGCGATAGCGAGATTTCGAAAGATGCTGCAAAGCCTGCGAAATACTGTCGGCGAATTCAACTGATACGCCGTCGATGTCAGAGTCCGAAAAAATACTTTCCAATCGGTTGTTAGCCGTGACCGCGAGCAGACGATACTCCATTCGCGTCTACCTCCATCTCTTGCGGTTGCGATATGAATGCGCGGACACGCGCGGCTTGATGTGGTCCTGAATCAGACGAAAGTCAATCTGGCCATTTTCGACCGACACGGTAGCGACCTGGACGCGGACCTTGTCGCCAAGGTGATATTTGCGGCCGGTGCGCTTGCCGGTGATCAGATAGCGATTGACGTCGATCGTATAGTAGTCGTCATCGAGGCTGGCGAGGCGTACCATCCCTTCGGCGCCGACATCGTTGAGCCGGACGAAGAAGCCGAACCCCAGCATGCCGCTGATGACGCCCTCGAAGATCTCTCCGAGTTGGCGAGACAGGTATTCGGCCTGCTTGACCGAGATTGTCTCGCGCTCGGCTTCCATGATTACCATTTCCTGTTCGGTGCAATGCTTGCCGATACGTTCCAGTGAGGCTTTAAGCGTGCCGCCCTGGGATGCCTTATACTCACCCTTGAGACTTTGCCGGAGGATGCGATGTACGATCAGATCGGGATAGCGGCGAATCGGTGAGGTGAAATGCAGGTAGTGCGGAAACGCCAAGTCCGAAATGGCCGATGTTGTCGGGCGAGTAAGTCGCCTTCTGCATCGAGCGGACTAACAGCTCGTTAAGCAGATCCGCCTCGGTGCGACCCTCCAGACTCTTAATGAATTCGGCAATATTCTTTGGCTGCGGCGGCGAGCCAAACGATACGGTGTGGCCAAAGCTGCGGGCAAACTCGGTGAAGTTGGCGAGTTTTTCCTCGTTCGGCGGCGGATGGATACGATAGAGTGCCGGGATATTCTTCGACAACATCTCTTGTGCGACGAGTTTATTCGCCAACAGCATGAATTCTTCGATGATGCGATTGGACATTTTCCGTTCGCGTTTGGTGATCTTTGAGACAAGGCCGAGTTCGTCGACGAAAACTTTGTACTCCGGCAGATCGAAATCTATTGAACCCTGCTGGTCGCGCTTCCGGATGAGCAACTTGGCGAGTTTGTGCATGATCGGAATCGTGGCGGCGACTTTCTTGTGTTTGTCCATGCCCTCGCCCGAATCGATGTATTGCTGAACCTGTTCGTAAGAGAGCTTGGCATGCGAGCGAATGACGCTTTCGTGCAACTTATAGCGGATCACATTGCCGGAATGATCCAGATCGATCATAGCGCTCATGGTGAGGCGATCGACTTTTTCCTTAAGCGAGCAGAGGTCGTTGGAAAGGCGTTCCGGCAACATCGGCAGGACACGGTCGACCAGATACGCAGAAGCGGTACGGAATCGCGCTTCCTTATCGAGCTTGGTTGCAGCGCGGACATAGTGGCTGACGTCGGCGATATGCACACCGAGCCGGTATCCTTCTTTGGTCTCTTCGATGGATATGGCATCGTCGTGGTCTTTGGCGTCCTCGGGATCAATGGTGCAGGTCACGACCTTGCGCAGATCGAGGCGGTGCTTGATTTCGGATTCAGGAATTTCGAGAGGAATTGACTCGGCCTCTTCGATTACACTTGACGAAAAGCCCATCGGCAAGCGGAACTTGTAGATGGTCGACAAGACATCAACGTCTTTGTCACCGACCATTCCCAGAATGTGCAGGATCTTTCCGCGCGGATAGTCCTTGGCGTCGGTCCATTCCATCAAGTGAACGACAACCTTGGTGCCATCACGCAATGGTGTGCCCTTGGGTGGATCGACGCGAATTTCTATCTTAAGACGCTGATCATCAGGGAGGACGAATGAGTGAAATCTGCTCTGGAAGTATTTGCCGACAATGTCGCGGTCGAACCGCTCGACAACCTTGATGATTTCGCCGCTGAGTCGTTCTTCGCGTTTTTGAGGCAGCAGGCGAACTTCGACTTTGTCGCCGTGCAAGGCGGTATCGAGACCCCAGTCGCCGATAGCGATATCATCGCCGCCGGCTTCGGGAACAACAAAAGCGCGTCCGGATTTTGTCATTGAGAGGGTACCGAGCACGGTATCTTGCGGCGCGACTTCCCTGCCAATCTTGCCACCGCGCATTTTGGCGAGTTTGCCGTTGTGGAGCATGTCTTTTACGGTACGGCGAAAATCACCGTAATCCTTCTCGCTAATTCCAAGCGCCTTGGCTAACTCGCGAATTTTCAGGGGGCGGAACCCGGGCTGGTTGATACCCGCGAGGATCTGCGATTCGAATTTTTTCATACGATTATTCTACAGTTCAAGGGGATTGAGGTCAATGAAAACTGTCAAAAAAAGCGGCGTAGTGCCAAATTGGCAGAAGCGAGTCTGATAACAGCGAGGATTAGTCGCGACGGCTGCGCATCAGGACTTTTTCGAACTTCTGCATGTTTTCGAGGACATATCCTGTCCCTCTGGCAACGCAAGTAAGCGGGTCATCGGCGACAATGACTGGAAGATTAGTCTCTTGGCGGATGCGCTTGTCGAGACCTCGCAGGAGCGCGCCGCCGCCAGTAAGCACGATACCTCGATCGAGGATATCCGAAGCCAGTTCCGGCGGGGTTTGTTCGAGCGAGAGACGAACGGCATCGATGATAGAAGAGATAGGCTCGGAGAGAGCCTCGCGAATTTGCGTGGAAGTAATCTTGATCACCTTGGGAACGCCCGCGACCAGGTCGCGGCCCTTGATCTCAATGGTTTCTTCGCGCTCCAATTCAAAGGCGGAGCCGATCTTAATCTTGATCTCTTCGGCAGTAAGTTCGCCAATCAGGAGGTTGTAGTTCTTCTTGGCATAAGTGACGATCGCTTCATTCATTTCGTCGCCGGCGATGCGGATCGAAGTATTGTTCACGATGCCGCTGAGGGCGATGACGGCGATTTCTGATGTACCCCCGCCAATATCGATGATCATAATTCCGGACGGCTGATCAACGGGCAGGCCGACGCCGATCGCGGCGGCCATCGGTTCCTGAATCAGATAGACATCACGGGCGCCGGCGTTTTCGGCGGAGTCGCGGACCGCGCGTTTTTCGACTTCGGTGATGCCGGAAGGCACACAGATGACGACACGCGGTTTCATCAGGAATTTATGGCGGACAACACGGCGGATGAAGTCGGAGAGAAGGCGCTCGGTAATCTCGAAGTCCGCGATCACGCCGTCTTTGAGAGGACGAATAGCGGTAATTTCGCCGGGGGTTCTGCCCAGCATACGGCGCGCTTCCGAGCCGATGGCGAGAATCTTGCCGGTGGAGACTTCAACAGCGACGACCGAAGGTTCATTGAGGACGATCCCCTGTCCGCGCACGAAGACCAGCGTGTTCGCGGTTCCGAGATCGATCCCGATATCATTTGAGAATCTACTAAATATCGACATTACCTGACTTCATCCTCGAAAAAATCGTTGCAAGTTATCAAGTTAAATCTGGACCGCAAGTGATTTGTGACCGGGTCACGGTAACAATCTCCCGGCCGCAGCCTGACAGAAGCCCGCGAAAATGTTCCGACTGACTTCGTCCCGCCCCCACGCTTCCGGATGCCACTGTACCCCCAGCGTGAATCCTTCCCCTTCGATGGCCTCTATGACACCATCGACAGATTCTGCCGAAACAATTAGGCCATTTCCGAGTTTGTTGATGCCCTGATGGTGGGCAGTATTGGTTTCGAAGCCGGTCGCGCCGGTCAGGCGATGGAGTAATGTATTGGGTGCGACTCGGACCGAATGCCGGGTCGAGAAGTCGAGCTCGCCGACCTGGGAATGGTTGCCCGCTCCGGTGCGGTAACTGAGGTCCTGGTGCAGAGAGCCGCCGAAGGCGACATTCATGATTTGCAGACCGCGGCAGATACCGAGAATCGGTTTGCGTTTTAGGTAAGCGGATTTAATCAGGGCGACCTCGAAATGATCACGGCGCGGCATCTGCGGATGGCACAAGGGATCGAGTTGTTCGCCGTAAAGGTCGGGATGGACATCGTCCCCGCCGACGAAAAGGAGGCCATCAACCATCTCGGCGTAGTGATCGACGAATTCGAGATGTTCCGTCAGCGGAAACGCGACCGTGATGGCACCAGCGGCTTCAATCGCTTCATAGTAGTGCTGTTTCAGGTATTCGAAGCGATAGGCCGGCAGGGACTGAAAAACGTGGTCTTCCGGTGTGAGCGCGAGGACAATGCCGATAATTGGTCTGGTCATGTTTGTCGATCCGATTTAGAAAGCATAGAGAATTCCGATGTGGAAGTGGCCGCCGGCGGCAGTATTGTTGATGCCGATACGCTGTCCGTAGTCGAGGCGAATGGGGCCGACCGGCGACATAAACTGGATTCCGACGCCGGTGGTTACTGCTGCCCTGTGGAAATCGACATAGCGCAGTTTTGAAGCGATGATCCCTGTGTCGATGAAATATGACCCCCAAATCTTGCCGACGAGCTGTTTGCGAATTTCCAGATTCATCATAGCGATCGCTTCACCGCCGACAAAGACCGTTGACGTATCGTTGTCTTGGTTAACCGCAATTGCCTGCGGTCCGAATTCGTTCTCGGGAAATCCGCGAATCGTATAAGCCCCGCCCAGATAGAATCTTTCGAGAATAGGAACGTCTTCGGAGGCCCCGAACTCGCTGGCGTATCCCAGACGCAGCCGTGAGGCGAAGATTGTGCTGCTGCTCCATTGATTGTACTTGGACCAGTTCCACACAAATTTCATGAAGTCGTTGTCTCCACCCAGAATTCCCCCGACGTATTCGAAACGATAACTGGTGTAGGATCCGCTGGACGGGTTGAAGCGGCTTTGGATCGGGCGCGCATCGCGTTCGAGCAAGAGGATAAGCCGCCGATTAATGTTGATGCCTGCGCTCCGCCGGGTCTGGTCGTCGACTTCCTGACCGGCGGTATCGAGATTGACTTCCTCATAATTCAGCGAAGTGGAGAGTTTCGTCTTCAGCGAGAATTCCCGGATGGCCGTTGCGTCGAAACTGAAAGAGCGAACCCGGTAGTTCGCGAGGTTGGAGGCGGCCCGCGGTTCGTATTCGAAAGTCAGGATCAACGGCATGCGAATCCTGAAAAAGTAGGGCTCGGTATACGCAAACTGAAAGTTTGGCCGGATGATCAACGAGTCCTTTACGGTAAATGAAGTGGTAACTGACAATCCGATTTTTCGTGCGCTGCCGCCGATATTGCGATCGCCAAAGCGGCCAAGCGCATTCAGCGCAATGCCGGCATCTTTGTCCTGCCCGGCGCCGACGCCGAACCCCGCATAGCGGGGCGGGCGCTCGACGGCTCTGACTCGGAAGCTTGGCTGAAGGCTATCAAGACTGCTCATCGAGTCGGGGAGTTCTAAAGTCACGAAGTTGAATAGTCCGGTCCGGATCAACCGTTGCTGCGACTCAAAGAACTTGTCACGAGTATAGACGTCGTCGCGCTTGAAAGTTATCTCGCGACGGAAGACGCGGGGCTGTGTAATAAGATTTGTGTCAACGATGACATCGCCGAAAAGTACGAGTTGATTCCGAATGACGTTGACGGTCAGGTTGGCGGTGCCCTCGCGCGCATTTTTTTCAACGTCAATGACTATTTCGGCATAGGGATATCCTTTATTGGCAAAGATGGTCTTTACGGCGTTTTTGGATTCGTTGACCGCAAACGTGTTGAGATAAGTTCCCGGCTCGCAGTGCGTGTGTAGCTACCGAAATCGGGTAACCCTCGGAACCAATATCGCCTTTGATTTCAAGTTTCCCAATCTGATATCTCGTGCCCTCGTTGATTGCGATATGAACTATCGGTCTTATCGGCCCGTTTCCCGGGCCGCAGGTCAATAGCGACCGTGGCATCATCGAATCCTTCACTCTTGTAGAAGTACTCCAGAAGGAGCCGATCGCGGGCATAGCTGGCCTTCGTATAGCGATTGACACGCATCAGCTTCAGGCTTTGCCAGAAGCCGTCTTCATTGGAATAGAGCTTGCTCTTGAGCAATTTCTCGCTGAAAGAGATGTTCCCCTCAATGACGATCTCCTCGATCGGCATCCGTTTGGTCAGTTGTTTTCGTAAGGCAACATCCTGCGCCCGGGCGGGGCTACCGAGTCCGAGTAACAGAACGATGGCGAAGACTATCCTGACGATGCGGATCATCGAAATTCCCAATCGAGAAGGAGATTCAATCGCCAGAGGCGATCACGGTCGTATTGCCCACCGACGGTGAAATGTCGGCCGAGTCGATATTCGGCGCCATAATCAGCGCGGCCGTTGCCCGAAAGTGACGAGACATAGGTGTAGACATTTGGCAAGCGTGTACAGCCCAACCGAGATCGTTGCGCCGGCGATGGAGTTTTTTTCGTCATAGGCCGGAGCGATCTCGAATGTTTCCAGTCCGAGGGTCCTGGTCAGAACTTGCCCGGCGCGGCCGGACAGGTAGCCCGCCGCTCCTCCGGTCAGGCGGTTTTGGAAGTCCGAGCCGAACTGCGAGTCGGCCTGACCCGAGGCGGATTGGTTTATCAGCAGCAGGGTGGCAATATCTTCGTCGGAATATCCAGAGCCGGATTCAGCACCTAAGGAGGGCTGGGTGATCGTCCCGCGAATTTGCAGCGGCACGTCGGTGACGGAAGAACTTGAGATTTCGCCGGTCATGTTACGCACGCGCCAGGTGGCGTCAATAAAGAGTTGGGGGTCGGGTTCTTCGATATTGTCAAAGAGCAGATAACTTCCCGGCTGGATGCGAAAATTCATGTCGCCGACATACATGGTGCCGCGCACGATATTGAGAGTCCCGATGTAATTATCGAGCGCGTTCTTACGCAAGACCCGCAGTCTGCCGTCCAGCACCATGTTCATGTCGGAATTTCTCAAGCTGACCGAAGCGGGAAGCATGTCGACGTTGATATCATAGTCCCAGAGGGCGATGGTGTCGGCGGCGGCGATCGCGGTGGCAGTCAGTTCGTCGTCAAACTCTTCGAGATATTCCGCTTCAAAGACCGTCACATCGCCGCTAATCAAGGGCGGATAAGCGCCGCTGACGGCGAGATCGAAATCAGCGCGTCCGTAGATATCGCCGAGATCATACTGAAACGGCACGTCATCCCCGACGAGCGCCATCGAGTAATCGAACACGTCTTTGCTCAAGATATTGATTTCGCCTGCGGCACGGATCTGTACCGGAGCGAAAACTACTGCCGAAGAACTTCTTCCGCTTGTGATTTACCCGGCCTTCGACCCACTCGACAATTATTTGCTTATCATGTGAAGATACCCGCGCTTCGATGTTTTCGATGCGGTTCGCCATCTGATCGACCTTGAGCGTACCGTTCTTCAGCTCAAAAGTTCCCTTTCGATTGCGGCTGTTCGGGAGTGCCATAGACCTGCAAGTCAAGCTGGAATTCGCCCTGGAGATCCTCGACGCTGGAATTGAACGACGAAACAATCCCGAGATCGGTGCCGGACGAGCGGATATTGAACGACATCGGTTGGTCGGGGACGTAGACGATACCGGAATCGAGATTCATCACGAGCGGGTAGTTCCCATCAGCGAAAATGTCATAACCGCGAGAACTTCAACTCGGAGATTTTTGGACGTCAGGAGCGAATCGGCGAAGCGCAACTCGCCAGTGAGGCTGCCGAGGGTGTCGGCCCCGTACATCAAGCTATTAATGCCGCCGCTGACGACGATTGCCGGATTGACGAGCTTACCGGTCATACGGCCATCGAGACTCAGACTTCCGGTGAAAGAAGAGTCCATCCTGAGATCGCGCAACCAGGGAGCGAAGTTGAAGTCTTTCGGTGACAACATGCAGGTCTATGGTCGTGTCATAACCATAATCAACGTCGAAGTTGATGGCACCTTCGTTGCCGCGCATTTCGAGATCACGGACGACTATCTTGTCAGCGAGAAAATCGACTGAAGCGGGCTGATCGTTGACATATTTGAGCGAGTCAAACTGGAAGATGAAATCGTTGACGGTCACAAAGGCAGTGCTGTCCACCAGCACCGCGTGGGCTTTGGCATCAAGCAGCATTCGTTGATGGTATTGAGTGGCGCGGGTGATTTCCACCTCGTTGGAGTCGATGTCGACCGAGATCTTGACGCTGTCGGCCGGAAGATTCCAGACATCGCTCTGCCAAGCAAAGACATCGACGTTGCCGCGCTGACCGTAAAGGAAGCTGGCGATGTCGAAGTAGGCAAACAGGCTGTCGGTCGAGAATCCGTAGAAGCTGCACGAGTCGCCGAAGAAGGTCCCGCGCAGGTCGGGATCGAGTGCCGGACCAGTGACCTCGTAATTGGCAAAGCCGCGGCCGGAAAGTTCTGCGATGAAGAGGTCGCCCCAGAAGTCGGCCAGCTGGGTAGTATTGAAATCACCGGCGAGTGACATTTCGCCGTCATAGTTCACTACACCCTCGGTGGTAAAACGGGAATTTTCGTACCAAAGAGTAAATCCGGGCCGGAAATACATATCCTTGACGTTGAGGCTGATGTCTCCTTCGATAGAGTCGAAGCGAACGAAGTCGAACTGGCCGGGACCCAGGTTTGCGGACAGGTCCATGTTGAAGGTCTTCTCCCCCAATCCGGAGCCTTTGACGACAAAGTCTCCCATTGAGGCGCGACCGGAAAGTTGCGGGCAGGACTTTGTCGAGATCAAATCCGCGTACTTCGAGTTCAGCGCTGTAGGTTTCTGGTCGAGCCAGGAAGTTGATGTCCAGAGAGCCGCGCATAGTGCCGCCAAACATTTCGCCTTCGAAATTTGTCAGAGTCAGGATGCCGTTATCAAAAAGGTAATCGGATCTGAAGGGGCCAAGTTCGCGCTCTGAAGAGAGTGCCAGTACCGTCGGTCTTTCCCGAGAATTTCGTGAGTTCGCCAGTGAGGTCGGCGTTTACATCGAATTCGCCATCAATCGTTGAGCCAAAGATGTGACCGACTTCCGTTAGTGAGACATGGCTATTGCGCAGACTGAATTGAAATGGAGTGATCTTGTCGAGCGGATAGAGTCCGCCGCCAACGATGCGAGAAGAGTCTGTCTCGATATAGAGAGAATCGACGCCGATGGCGGTACTGGAGAGAGCGATTCCGGCGTGAAGCTGGCGCAGGCGGAACCTTTGAGCGGGTAATTCAGGGCCAAGGAATCGATGATGGCGGCGAGAGTGCCATCCCGCAAAGTCCCATGTAGGCCGACGTATATGCTATCGACCAGCAGTGATTTGTGCAACTTGCTTAGCTGAAAACGCCCGCTTCCAAGAACGAACTTTTGATTTCAATATTGGGACCGGCTTGGGTTGGTCGGCATCAGGGGTATCCTTTCGAGAGCTTGGGAAGCAGGAGTGCGCCGCTGGAATCGGTGCGCAGAATGATGGTGGGAGATGAGACAAACAGGCTATCGATGACCCACTGGCGCTTGAGTAACGTCCGGTAGTCATAATAGATGACCACTTTTCGATACTGGCGATGCGGTACTGGTGGCCAGGGGTCTTGGTGTCGATGCGGACATTGTCGATGACAAGGTTATCGCTGAGCGAGCCGCCAATGTGGGCAAACTGGATCTTGACGTCATACTTGGCTTCGATGTAGCGGGCGAGAGCAAAGTTGATCAGCTTGTAAGGTATGTTAGTCTCGGTAATCAGATAGAAAGTAAGCGCGACTAGCCGCGACAAACACCAAAATGAGCGCGATCGGTATGTGAAAAAAGTATCTTCAAGTCGCAAATACCTTGTCGATGGTCTCTTGTATCATTGACCGCTCTGTTTCGTCAAGCCCCCCATCGCCTACTACTAATACCAGCAGTTCCCGGGTGCGCCGAGATTCCTTGCGCCGCGGACATGCGAATAAAGCTGTACCGGGTGACCGGAGATGGCCAGGAAGACAATACTGGCAATTTCGCGCTCCAACTCTGTCGGTCCCGGCCGTGAAAGCACCTTACCGTACCCCTCCACGACCATCCAATTTGACAATTCCGGCGAGATGGCGGCCATATTGGCGACTAAGCGCTCATAGTTGGGAGCATAGATCGTGCGGCAAAGCCCTTCGCCTCTCTTTCGCAAATCAGCGATTTCAGATGCAATGTCGGGAAGATGCGGGATCACGAGCCCCCGCCCCGCCAAATTGTGAGAGAAGATCTTTGCCGACTCAATTGCCTGGGCATAGCCAAAAAAGAGATAGCTTTGCAAGAGAATCTCATAAGCAACTGTGACGGGTAAAGCTGCCGGCACGAGCTCCGAGAGAGCCGATCCCAGGTTCTTCCGACTTCCCCGGTGAGAGGGCAGAGGCCAGCTTCCCAATGAAGCAGATTCGATCCATGAGTATTGCGCTTCCCTCTCCTTACAGAAACACTTTCACTTGTCGCAATGTAACCCATTTTTGATTCAAGAATAGAAGAAAAATGGCAGGGCGATGAGATCGCCCCGCCAGAAACAATTGCGGCCCGGCAGAGACTTAAAGGACTTCGAGAATTTGGCCGGCGTGCTGCTCAGTATTGACCTTTTTGATAACCGCGGCGATCTTTCCGTCGGGACCGATGACAAAGGTTGTTCGGGCAATACCCATTGACTTCTTGCCGTACATGTTTTTCTCGACCCAGACGCCGAACTTCTCGGCCACGGCGTGGCCGGCATCGGCCAGAAGCGGAAACGGCAGATCGAATTTTTCCGTGAACTTCCGATGGCTGTCGATGTCATCGGGCGAGATACCGTAGATGAGGATGCCCTTCTGCGCAAACGCGGAGTAGCTGTCGCGCAATGAACAGGCCTCTTTGGTACATCCGGGCGTGTCGTCCTTGGGGTAGAAGCAAAGGACTACGGTTTTCCCCTTCCAAGCGGATGACTTCACCGTGGTGCCGTCCGTTTGCTTGAGGCTGAATGAAGGCAGCTTGTCGCCAACTTCCAACATGATGTCTCCTTTCCGATAAATTGCCGTTCAGTAAGACAAGACGCGACCAAGCGGCTCGGAGTTTGCCTGCCGGAGCGTCGTGACGAGAAAGTTTTAATTGCGAACAGTAATGTTGTTGCCGATTCTTTGGGCATGCGGGAAGAACTGAAAGACATCCTCAAGGACGCGTTCTTGCGGGAGCGGAAGCTAAATCTGCTTTATGCCGGGTTAATTGAACAAGACGGCGGTTGTCCGGAGGTTGATTCGTTCTTCCATAAGGCCCGCGAAGATCAGAGCGGCGACCTGCAAGTACTGCACGAAATCAACCGACGCTACGGGGATGACGACATAGACCCCACTCTCTTGGAAAAAGTCGGAGAAGGCCTTCTCAATCTGCGCGCCGGACGCAAGGATCGCGATGAATTGCTTCGCCAGGTACTCGAATGGGAAACCGAGTTGGTCGAAGTGTATAAGCAATCGCTCCGCTATCTTTCCAATGATGACGAGACCCGCAAACTCGTTAATCGGATTCTTACCGTCAAACTCGGACATCGGCGTGAACTGATGGACAAGCTGGCCATGTTTTGAGATCGTCCATCCTTACAAGCACGCAATCTTATCCCGGTATCCGCTGAACTGATTGACTGCTCGGTGTCGAAAGAGCTTGACAGTTCAAGACCAATTTCTACATTGACGGTCAACAACCGCCTTTAATCTGGTCCTGCGAGACCGAAAGGATGGCTGAAATTGACTATGATCTGTCCGGTAACAACGTCTGTGCCTGCATACAAAATCGTCACTTACATCTGTTATTTCATTGATCGGAGAAACCTTGCCTGAAAAAGATTTCGCAGTACTCATGGATGCGAAGCAGATCTCGCATGCCATTTCGCGAATGGCTCATGAAATCCTTGAGTCACTCGATGAAGGTGCCAAGCTGGCGGTGATCGGTATTCGCTCCAACGGCGACTTCCTCGCCGACCGGCTGGTGAAGGAAATTCGCAAGATCGACGGCCGCAAAGTCGAGGTCGGATACATGGACATCACACTCTACCGTGATGACCTGCTGACCAACCCCGAGCATCCGGAGATCAAGGCCACCGAGATATTATTCCCCGTCGACAACAAGATCATCGTCCTGGTGGATGACGTCCTTTTCACGGGCCGCACCATCCGGGCGGCGCTCAATCAGATTCCCGACTATGGCCGTCCGCGAGCGGTGCGGTTGGCGGTCTTGATCGATCGTGGCGGGCGCGAGTTGCCGATTCGGGCCGATTTTGTCGGCAAGAACATTCCCAGCAGTTCCAAGGACGATGTCAGGGTATCGCTGGTCGAGCGCGGCGGCACAGATGAGGTGCTTTTAAACCGCGGAACCAAACCGTCTACCGCCAAGGCGGCCAAACCGGCAGCCGGAAAAGCGAGGAAGAAATGACATTTAAGCGACGTCATTTACTTAGCCTGGAAGAACTGGATGCTGCCGAGATGATGAAGATTCTGGAGACTTCCAAGGTTTTTCGTGAAGTTCTCGATCGGCCGATCAAGAAGGTCGCGCCGCTGCGCGGCTTGACGGTAGCGAATCTCTTCTTTGAGCCCTCAACCCGGACGCGCGTTTCGTTTGAATTGGCGGAAAAACGCCTGTCCGCCGACACAGTTACGTTTACGTCGGCGACATCTTCAGTCAAGAAGGGCGAGACGCTGAAGGACACCGTTCGTAATCTTGAAGCGATGAAGATTGACATGGTCGTGATCCGGCATTCATCGTCGGGTGTCCCTTTCTTCCTGACCCGTTTCTGCAGTTCGTCGGTGATCAATGCTGGCGATGGCCAGCATGAACATCCGACGCAGGGTCTGCTCGACATGTACACGATTTGGATGAAGTACAAGAGAATCAAGGGGCTGCGTGTCGTACTGATGGGTGATGCCAAGCACTCGCGCGTCTTGCGTTCGAATGTCTGGGGACTTACGAAGCTTGGTGCGTCGGTTGCGGTGTGCGGCCCTTCGACGCTGTTACCGGTCGGACTGGAGAATATGGGTGTCGAAGTCTACACCGACATCGACAAGGCATTGGAGGGGGCGGACGTTGTCAACGTGATGCGCATTCAGCTTGAGCGCCAGCAGGCCGGACTTCTTCCATCACTGCGGGAGTACACCTCCCTATTCGGAATCACCAGGGACAGACTCAAGCGTCTCAACAAGAACTACACGATCATGCATCCGGGGCCGATCAACCGCGGTCTGGAGATGGCGGATGATATCGCTGACTGCGAACAGTCGGTGATCCTGGAACAAGTAACTAATGGAGTCGCCGTACGCATGGCTGTGCTGTACCTGCTCGCCGGCGGTGAGGGGAGAAAAACTGATGAAGATTAAGCTTATCAAGAATGGGATGATCGTCTTCCCGGAAAAAACCGAACCGTTGCCGGGAGACATTTTTCTCGAGGGCGAAAAAATCAAACGCATTGAACTTAAAGGCGACAAGAGTAAGAAGGCTGCGAAGGCTACCTTTAAGAAGGATGAGGTGATCGATGCGACCGGAATGCTGGTTTTCCCCGGTCTGATTGACATGCACGTTCACCTGCGCGAACCGGGACGGGAAGACACCGAGACCATCGAGTCCGGTACGATGGCCGCCGCTGCGGGTGGGTTTACAGCCGTAGCGTGCATGCCGAACACATCGCCGCCGCTGGACAATCAGGAATCGGTGTTGTTTGTCAAGCAACGCGCCTCGGGCTGCAAGGCGCGGGTTTACCCGATTGGCGCCGTCAGCCGCGGACGCGCGGGCAAGGAAATGGCCGATATCGGCGAGATGGTTCAGACCGGCGCGGTGGCTGTCACCGACGACGGATCACCGGTTCACGACGCGGGAATGATGCGCCGGGCGCTGGAATATGCCGGAATGTTCGGGATTGCGGTCATCAGCCATGCCGAGGATATGTCGCTGAGCGGCAAAGGCGTGATGAATGAGGGATATGAATCGACGCGACTGGGGATGCACGGGATTCCGCCGTTTTCGGAGGAGGTCTGCATATCCCGCGACATTATCCTGTGCAAGTATATTGGAACCCCGTTACACATCGCCCACGTCTCGACGAAAGGTTCGGTTGAACTGATTCGCCAGGCAAAAGTCGCGGGTGTCAATGTTACGGCCGAAGCGGCGCCACACCATTTCACATTGACTGATGCCGAAATCGGCAAGGAATTCAGCACCAACCTCAAAATGAATCCGCCGTTGCGCACGCAGGAAGATGTCGATGCGATCATCGAAGGATTGAAAGACGGCACGATCGATGCAATTGCCTCGGATCATGCTCCGCATGCACCGGAAGAAAAGGAAGTCGAATTCGACCAGGCGCCCAATGGCATCATCGGTTTGGAGACATCCCTGGGATTGGTTGCGACCTATCTGGTCAAACCGGGCCATTTGACCTGGAACGAGGTCGCACGCAAAATGTCGGCGGCGCCCGCGAAGATACTTCGCGCCCCGGGCGGCGATTTGCGCGCCGGTGCGATTGCCGACATCACAATTGTCAATCCCAAAACCGCCTGGACGGTCAAGGTTGATAAGTTCTACTCGAAGTCGCGCAACTCACCTTATGACGGCTGGAAGCTCCAGGGAAAAGTGAAATACACGATCCTTGGCGGCGAAGTCAGCTTCGAGAGTTAGCCGCTAACGCAAAGTCGGGTTCCGGCAGATGCCAGGAACCCGACTGCATTTTCTCCCCTGTCGATCGCAACAAGAATTACGAGCTAAGTGTTTTCGCCCTGATCATCGTTGTTCGCCGGCAACTCGCGAACCTTGATTGTCGTCGGGCGTTCCGGAATTTCCGTACCGTTTTGACGCGGTGCGTTGGTGTCGCCGGAAATTGGCGGCTCGTTTGAAGTGGGCGGCGCAGTCAGCGGCCGCACGCGGCGCGCACGGCGCCCGCTGCGATGTTGAAACCTCTGCGACTGATCGCCTGACGACGATCGCTCTTCCGGCGCGGACTTGTCGCCCAGATCTAACTCCTGTGGCTCTCTGGCTGCTATTTCAGCAACCGGGCGTTCCTCTGGAACCGCAGGTTGCGAGGTGAACGATTCGCGTCTCAAAACGAGGTTCGGGAGCATATGCCGGTGTTTCCCGCACTTCGGGTTCGGCGGCGATAATCGGTTGTTCGATATTTTCAGCCGGAGGAGCAATCGGCCGATTTTCCGGTCGCGGTTCACGATCGGGGCGGCGATTGCGATCACCGCGCTGCGGGCGGCGGTCATCGCGACCGCGACGGCCGTCGGGCCGACCATCGGGCCGACTTTCGCGGCGCGGATCGCGCTGTGGCCGCTGTTCATGCGCCGGTTCGACGGCTGCAGTTTCGCGCGGCTCTTCGCGCTTGATTTCGCTGGGCTCTTCCCGGCGCGGTCCGCGCATGTCGCGCGAGTCTCGCGAATCGCGTGAATCGCGGCGGCGGGGATCAGGGCGGGCGTCGCGGCGTTCGGGACGGCGGCTGTCCTGACGCATTTCCGGTGAACGTTCGTCGACGCGATCGTCGCTGCGCTCGTAATGGCGGGTTTCCGATTCATCGGATATCTGATTTAGCCGGACGCCGGACCGGCGAGACAGCTCGTCGAGGAGACGTTGATTGAGCGTTTTCATTTCTCCGAGCGAATCGCGCAGGTAGACAAGGGCTTCTGTGATGATTCCCATGACAAAGGTCACCAACGCGGCAAGTTCAAACAGAATGACGGCATACAGCAGCGGACGGTAGCCATTGTGTTCGACAAATCTGAAGTAGAAGGCAACGCCGGCAATGAGCAATCCAATGAAGAAGAACCAGAGGGCGAGCCTGCCAAAGAGGTGCATCGGGTCGCCGAAGACCGACACCTGGAACTTGACCGCGATGAGATCGGTCAGCCCTTTGAGAATTCGTGATTTTCCGGCAAACTTGCTCTTGCCCGAGTGGCGTTTTTGCAGCGTGACCGGAACCTCGCGGACGACGTAGTCCTTGGTCGCGGCAAATGCGGCGAGGTAGCGATGCCAGCCTTCACGCATGGTCGGGAATTCGTTGTAGACCTCCCGCGTGAAGGCTTTGACCGAGTTCATATCGCTGACTTTCAGCTTTGGAAACAGCATGCGCGTCATCAAATTGTAGACCCCGGAGACAATCCACTTGCCGTAGTGTCCCTGTTTCTTGCCGCAAACCATGTCGGCGCCGTTGTCAATGGCTTCAACCATTTTCGGAATGTCGCGCGGGTGAAACTGCAGATCGGCCGGGTAAAATACGAGGATGTCGCCCTTGGCGTGAGCGAATCCTTTGGTCAGGGCGGTTGTCAGTCCGAGGCGCACGCGATTTTTGACAATACGCGCCCAGCGATAGCGGCGAACCGCGTCGACCATTTTCTGTTCAGTCCGATCGGTCGAGCCATCGTTAACGAGCACGACTTCGACGCCGTACTTCATCAAACTGATGACCTTGGCCAGTTCCTCGGTGAGGAGATCGATGTTGCCCTCTTCGTTATGGGCGGGGATGATGATCGAGACTTTGGTGTAATTACTATGTCTTCCGTTCATTGTTTTCGTCTTTCGAGTTGGTTGATCATGTCTGCCAGGCGCTGGTCATTCGGGAACGACCGGCCGGCAGTTTTCAAGTATACTAGCGCAGAATCGAAGTAGGCGGCATTGGTTTTGGCGCCGCCGAGATTGAGGAAGCAGTTGCCAATATTAAGTGCACTTGGGCCGTCGCCGGGCGAGAACGCCTGCACTTTATGGTAGCTTTCGATTGCACGCTCGTACTGGCCGGCGGCATACAGTGCGTCACCGACGAGTAAGTTTGCCGAGTAGTTCGGCACGTTGCGATCGAGGAATTTCCTCATGTAGAATTCCGCCGAATCAGCCTGATGTGCGACGGCGAACACCTGCGCCCGTTCGAAGTCGCTCGGCTGATAGGTGCGCGCCTCGGCATTGGGCGAGGCGGCGGTAACGCGGAAGAGTTTGATGGGAAAACCGCGGGCAAAGTAGCGAGTGACGATTTCTGCGCGATTCATCACATCAGGATATTGCTCGCGAGCGGCCTTTTCGTTGCCCTCGTCCATAATCAGATGCGTTATGGGGTAGGTGGCAAAGAAGTTGGGGTCGTACTTCAAACTAAACATGTGGTGAACACTTTCAGTTGATTTTCGAGCGTCAGAGCCACTGCGTACGATCCGGAAAGCACCGCATCCTTGTTGAGAATGGCAGCAAGATCACGGTCGGCAGTGATCAAAGTGTATTGCCGTGATTTTGTCCAGCCGGCAAACTCCACCAGGTTGACAATGACCAGCACGGCGAGCACGGCGGCAGCGCTGAATTGACCTGTTCTGCGCCAGTTAGTGTCCAGACGACCTAACCATCGTGTCAGGTAGATCAGTGCAACACCAGCTCCGAGGAACAGCACGGAATACAGGACAATCGAATTCAGGACAGTGTCGCGGGTCGTGCCGGCCCCGCCTGATGCCGAAAGTTGCAGGAATCCGGCTCCGATCAGCGGCATCAAGAAGAGTCCGCAAATCAGCACGAAGTAAATAGTCTTCGGTGAAGTGCGCGGTTTCTTGTCACGCTTTTCACTGCTTTTGACCCAGTCCCATGGAAGTGCAAGCAGGAGTCCCGCCAGGGCCATCATCGGGAACATCAAGGCCGTCTGGTAGCGCAACGGTCGGTAATTCCAAGGGAAGAGGGTCAGGTAGCCAAAGACGAACCAGAGAAAGAGAATCAGCCAGCCGACATTAAATGACTGAAGCATTCTCCGTTCGCGCAAGCTCTTCAGAAGCGAGAAGAGCACCACGGTTCCCGAGACTGCACCGAGAACAACCACCAGCGGCAACTTCTGGACAAACTCGCTTTCCCAAAGCAAGCTGATGAGATGCCAGAGAAAGAACTGAACATCTTGGAAGCCGCGCGGAGCGCCATAGAGCCCAAGCCCCTGCTCCTGGAGATAGTACTTGACCTGTTCGCTAAAGGGCAGATAGCTGAAGAACAGCCAAAAAAGTGCAACGGCAAGATAACCTCCGCAAAAGATGAGGGCCAGGCGGATGGTGTTCCTGCGCTCTTCGGCGTTGACGAAGTAGACGACCAGAAATGCCGCGATGTAAACGCCGCCAATGCCAAGAGCCAACATCTTGCCAAAGAATGCGGCGGCGCCGGCTGCAACTCCGGCGATCGCGTAGAAAATGGTCCGCTTACTACCCAGCGAGAAGAAATAGAAGGCCGCCGCCAACCAGACGTTTTGGGATGCCTCCAAGAACGGCGTTCGGCCAAAGAAAATGAGGACGTAACTGACCCCGGCGATAAGTGCGAAAGCGATGGCACCCAGCCGCGAACCGAAGTTCTTTATGCCCAGGGCGATGAAGGTAATCGCCAAGAGATTAAGCAATACGGCGACGAGATTGCCGGCCGCGCGACCTGTGCCTGCCGCAGCATACACCGCCAGAGCCACGAGCGTCTGGGTTGACCGTTCATAAAGAATCCAGCGCTGATCGTTGTAGGGGTTCGCATTCCCAATAGTCCATCTTGTTTTCCGCGAACATGGTGTAGGAGAACGGATCAGTTGAAAAATCCTGTGAACGGGTGATTCCGGCTGGCGGGTCCGCATCCAGATAAACTGTTCTGCAAGACCAAACCTAGTAGCAGCACCAACCCGAGCACCAGAAAGAACTTCTTCCCTTCAGCCACTTTAGGAATTTTGGACAAAATTTCAGAAATGTTGAGTTCTACGCATCTAGCTACTGCTGTTCCTGTCCTTGTTTGCCGTGAGCGCCTTCGGGTACCCAAAGTACATTTTGCACGAAGTTATGCAAGACACAATTGGCCACCTTGCCGGCTGGAGCCCGTCGCGACTACAACCTCTGATGAACGCTGTAGTCGAGAGAGTGGATTTCACGAGACGCACAACTCAGTTCTTGAATCGATATTTGATAAGGGTCCAGATTGCTTCTACGCCATCCTTCCAGTTGATTTTCTTGCCCTCGCTGACCTTTCGGGGGAAATAGGAGATTGGCAGTTCTCTGATCTTTATGCCGCGTTTCAGGACTTTGGCGGTGATCTCCGGGCAGAATTCAAATCGTTCGCACTCCAGCGGGATGCTTTGCAGTAGTTCGCGCGAGAAGACTTTATAGCAAGTCGGCTCATCAGTCAGATCGCGAACCATACAGGATGTTGGTGACCCATGTCACGACTTTGCCACCAGCATAGAACAGCGGACCGGAGTGAAGCTGATTTCCTTTGCGATTGCGAGAGCCGTACATGACCTGGCACTCGCCGCGGAAAATCGGATCGATCAACTGCTTGTAGTCGTTGGGATCATATTCCAAGTCGGCGTCCTGGATGATCACGACGTCGCCAGTCACGTGCTGAAAACCCGTCCGCAAGGCATAACCTTTGCCCATGTTCTGCTCATGGAAAATTACCTTATGCAGAATCCCGTTGCTTCGCAGCAGCTCGCGAGTGCCGTCAGTAGAGAAATCATCAACAATGACAATTTCTTTTTCGATCGGTCCGATATCGACTTCCTCAACGCGCTTGAGAATCTTGGAAATAGTGTCGATTTCGTTGTAGCAAGGGATTACAATTGAAAGTTTCATCTTCACGACTAGTTAGAGTTCCAGGCAATTCACAGTTTTTCTACCTCGAAGAGATACGAACCACGCCCGCTGTAAGACAGTATCCATCTCCTCAAGCAGAAACGCCTCAGACCCACACGGTTCAGCCGGTGGTTCGCCGCGAGATTCAAACCTTGTCCCGCCGATGTTCGAGTACCGCCAATTGATTGACGCCCAGTTGAAACTTCCGATATCTCGCGACCTGGAAGCCCGTCTGTTCGGCAAGAGCAAAAATGTCGGCTTTGGACCAGTAGTGTTTATGCTCCTCAATGTTGTCCTTACCGACAATACCGATTAATGCCATTGTCTCCAGAATCGGTTTTGCCATCTTTGTCGGCGTCGTCAAAAAAATCCGTCCGCCGTCTTTAAGGCATTTCTTGAACTTTCCGAATACGGCGTAGACATCTTTTGGATAGAGATGTTCGATCGTCGCCAGCGTTACAATTGAATCGACGCTTGCACCGTCAAGCGGAGAATGATCGTAATTTACGATGATGTATTTCCCAGTGACGAGCTTGCCCAATTCTCCATCGTTAGCACCGAAGTCGAGCACGTCGCCGATCAGATAAGGCTGTGCCATTCGGAAGCGATATCGCTGCAAGAACCTCTCGAGGAATATCGAAGTATCAATCATGATGTCGTATGTTAGTTCTTTCGGGTGTTGGTCATGTTGCGATCGTGCCAGTAACCGAGGCTGAATGCGAAGTTCGATGTCATCAAAGGCTTTCTCGTTGGGCTTGGCTCGACGTTATCCGAGATTAGATACATTTGCGGCGAGCATTATTGGGATACATACATGAATATTCGGCGGCCCATTATTTGCGCACGCTAGTTCCTTAATTTTGCCTCTTTGACAAGGGTCAATTGTTTAATACCCGGAGCTTCCAGAGGATCTATTCGATCCATGTTAAGTCACATCTCTGGTTTTGTCAAGGAGATAGGCAGCCCCATTCGGTATCTATTTTGCCGCCTGTTTGTCAGCCACAGGGCGATCATACGGGAGTAACTTCGATTTTTTGCGGGGTATGTGGTCCCGGCAAAGTGAGCGGCATCGGCTAATGTACGGAAACTTACTGATTCTCGGGCCGTTATAATTGCTGGTTGCAGGAGGATTTGGATTGTGTTAGAGTCACGCCCACGATGAAGATTGAAGACACCAATATACGGGCGGAAACGATTTCAGGTCGCGGAGAGCCGGCACAATCGTGGTTTCGTCGCGGTTTGCGTTATTTGCGGCTGGTCGTCGTGGCGATCATTCTTGCCCTGCTGATCAAGGGATTTTTTGTTGAGGCCTATAATATTCCGTCGGAGTCGATGCAGAACACTCTCCTGGTCGGAGATTTTCTTCTGGCGGATAAGCTGACCTACGGTCCGCGGATTCCCTTCACGGAGATCAGATTACCGGCACTGAGAGACCCTCAAGTTGGCGATGTCGTGGTGTTTCGTTTTCCCGACAATCCGCAGAAGAATTTCATCAAACGCGTTGTCGCCAAAGGCGGCGACGAAGTGCACGTGCTGGACAAAGTGCTTTACATCAATGGTCAGCCGGTGGATGAATCGCGATTTGCCATTCACTCCGATTCGATCATCATTCCCGTTGGAACGACGCAACCGCGGGACAATTTCGGTCCGATCAAGATTCCGTTCGGTCACTATTTTGTACTGGGTGATAACCGCGACAATTCATCGGATTCGCGTTTTTGGGGAACTGTGCCGCGCAATCTTATATCAGGAAAGGCACTGATAGTACACTGGTCATGGAAGCCGGACAGCAATGCTCCGCGAGTAACATGGTGGAATCCTGTTTCCATTTTGGGCGCGGCCGCGTATAATATGTATCATCTGCCGGAGCGCGTCCGTTGGAGCCGGCTGTTTCATTCAATCAATTAGGAGACGAAATGTCGGATACAACAAGGACACGCCGAACCGGTACCCGCAAGCCGCGCCCGTCGGCGCTAGCATCGACGTTTGGCACGTTCAAGTCCCTTGCCTTTGCTTTCATAATGGCGCTGGTCATTAAGCACTCGGTGATCGAGGCCTACAATGTCCCGACGAGTTCAATGGAAGACACGATTTTGGTCGGCGACTTTCTGCTGGCGAACAAGTTTATCTACGGCCTTCATGTTCCGCTGACCGGTATTACATTGCAGGGATTGCGCGATCCCCGTCCGGGTGACATTGTCGTATTCAAATTCCCCGGTGACTCGACCACGAACTATGTCAAGCGTTGTATAGCGGTTGGCGGGCAGGTCGTTGAGTTGCGCGACAAGACATTGTATGTCGATGGTGAACTGGTTCCTCACTTTGAACACCAAAAACACTCCGATCCCGGTATTGACCGCAGGCGTGATTCATTCGGGCCCTATCGGGTACCACCGGGGCACTTTTTCATGCTCGGTGACAACCGCGATGACTCTTACGATTCCCGTTATTGGGGCCCGGTTCCGCAGAGATTCATTCTCGGGAAGGCGCTGGTGGTGCACTGGTCCTGGGGCACGGCACCTGATCCTAATGCGCCGAAATTCGACTGGACCAAGCCGCTTTCGTGGCCGAGTGGATTTTGGTACAATCTGATCCATTTCCACGAGCGCGTTCGCTGGGAACGACTGGGACAGGTATTGAGTTAGAATCCGGTCGGGCAAGGGATTTTGTCTTCGCCGGTAGTACAGGATCTTTGTTGTGCTTAATATTCTGATTTGCTTGGTTTCAAGGCAATACTAAATCTACCTTTTCGAATCATAATTCTCCTGTTCTTGTGAAAAATTTCGCAAAAAAGGGTTGACTTTCTCTTATATATCAATAATTTGGTCGTCAAGATATGGGTAATCTCGGAGTCGGCATGACAACCATCGTTGAAGTTTGCGGAATTCAGAAGAGCTTTGGTAACCGTAAGGTGCTCAAAGACATAAACTTCAGCATCGAGACGCCTGGTTCAATCGGGATCACCGGGCACAACGGTTCGGGTAAGTCCACCCTGATGAAAATCCTCGCGCAGATCATTGCCCCAACCAAGGGGAAAGTCACTATTAAGCGCGACGGGAAGGAACTACCGATGGAGCGGCACGCGGAAGTGATCAAAATGGTGGCGCCGGAGATGGCTCTATACGAGATGCTGACCGCTTACGAAAATCTGCAGTTTTTCGCGAAATTGGCTTCGGTAGCGATGCCAAGAGGTGAACAGGACAGGCTGTTGGACATGGTGGGATTAGCCGGTCGCGGCGACGATCTGGTGGGAGCCTATTCTTCCGGAATGAAGCAGCGCCTCAAGTATGCCGTCGCGCTATTGGCGCAGCCGGAGATTTTACTGTTGGACGAGCCGACTTCGAATCTCGATGATGAGGGCAAGCAGATCGTGATAGAAATCATGAAGCGGCAGCAAAGTCAGCGAATTCTAGTCATCGCCACAAATGAGCAGGAGGACCTGAACCGTGTCGCAAGCGTCATCAGGCTGGACGGCTAAAGCATTGGCTGTCCTGGTAAAGGACATGCGCACGGAATTGCGGACTCGCTATGCGCTGAATGCGCTGTTTATGTTCGCTTTCACGACACTGGTGGTTATCAGCTTCTCACTGGGGCAGATTTCGTTGTCAATTTCGGTCCATGCTGCGCTTTACTGGATCGTAATTTTCTTCTCGGCAATGTCGGCGTTGGCCGGGGTTTTCATTAAGGAAGAGGACACGAAGACGGCGCAGACCTTAAGGTTGTATGCCCGACCGTCGATAATTTATACAGGCAAGTTGATTTACAACATAGCTCTACTTTTCATTCTCTGTCTGCTGATTACGCCGCTTTACATAATTTTTATGCATATAGCGGTCCCTGATCCCGTACTATTCGGGGTGATCGTGGCGTTGGGCGCGATCGGGCTTGCCGGTGCAACAACCATCATTGGCGCGATAGTCGCGAAGGCGAATGTACGCGGCGCGTTGTTTGCGGTACTTTCTTTCCCGGTATTGCTGCCGTTATTGGTAGCGGCAATATCCGGAACTAATGCCGCTCTGAGCAATGAAGGTTGGTCAGGCGCGGAAAATGACATTAAACTATTGATGGCCTATGCGGTTATAATGATAACGGCATCGACGGTCCTATTTGATTATGTTTGGAATGGTTAAGCAAGTACTACAAATCGCATTGTTCCTGATCCTGACCGGAGTTATCTGGTTTAGTTTCGCCACGCCGGCACCGCAACAGCAGATTGGCGAGGCTTCGCGCATTTTTTATTACCATATCCCGGTAGCATGGTTAACGGTAGTAGCCTATGCGATTAATCTGATCTACTCGATTCGCTATTTGAAGACGAAGACGGAGATCGATGATTATCGGGCGTTGTGGGCGGCGGAAATCGGCACGATGTTTTGCGTGCTGGCGACGATCAGCGGATCGCTGTTCGCCAAAGTTACCTGGGGAATTTACTGGAACTGGAGCGAACCGCGGATGTTGTCGATTTTCGTGCTGCTGATGATTTACGGAGCCTACCTGGCATTGCGCGGGGCAACTTCGAGTCCGGAACGGCGTGGAACCATGGCCGCCGTGTACTCGATATTTGCGTTCCCGACCGTGCCATTCTTCATCTTTATCATGCCGCGGATGATGGCATCGCTGCATCCGGCGGATTCGGTCGTCGACGCCAATTTGAAATTTCAAATGTCCGGAGCCGTTGGCTGGATATTCTTTATTTCGCTGGCAGCTTTCACGGCGTTGTTTTTCTGGCTGTATGGTCTGGGCATCAGACTACATAAGATCAAAATTTCCCGTACGGAGTAAGAGATAAATGGAGACATCGAATTACACGGTCTTGTTCGCAAATCTGATAATCTGGGCAGGGATATTCCTGTTCCTTTTTAGGCTGGACAAAAAAGTCAAAGATATGGAGAAGATGAAATGAAAGTGAAGCTGATCCTGGCGGCGGTCATTGTCGTGTCAGTGGCGGCGTGGGGATTTAGTTCCTTCACGAAGTCGATGACATCGTACGTTGACTTCGGCGAAGCGCAGAAGCGCGCCTCACGCGTTCAGGTGATGGGCGCGGTTGATCATGACCATGTGGTCTGGGACGTCGACAAACAAGTGCTTGAGTTTCCGATTACCGATGAAGGCGGCGTTACCATGACCGTCCGCTACAGCGGAAGCATGCCGGGCAATTTCAGCCAGGCGACTCATGCCGTCTGTGTCGGTCGATATAACGGGACTCAGTTTGAGGCTGAGCAGCTTCTCATCAAGTGTCCTTCCAAATATCAAGGAGAAGAAAGTTAATATGCCGATAGGAAATACTTTTCTCGCCATCGCCTGCGCCACCTGCCTGGTATCGCTGGTTGGATATGGCATGACCCTATTCAACCGTGATTCAATGGTTACGTTGGCACGCAAATCTTACTATGTCTGTGCAGCGGCGGTCGTTTTGATGTGTGCTTATTTTCTGATGCAGATTCTCAATCATAATTTTGCCCTGGAGTATGTGCACGACTATTCGTCGCGCGACCTGGGGTTGGGATTCCTGATTTCGACATTTTGGGCGGGACAAGTTGGTTCATTTACGCTGTGGTTGCTATTCATCACGATCATCGGGGTCTTCCTGATTCGCCGCGAAACGGAGAATCACTCGGCAGTCATGTTCTTCTACATGCTCGTCATCACATTCTTTCTGACTCTTCTGGTCGTCCGTTCACCATTTACGTTGATTCCTGCACAGTTTCTGGCGCAGTTCCCCGGTGGTATGCCGCCGGACGGACAGGGACTGAATCCGCTGCTGCAAAATTATTGGATGGTTATCCATCCGCCGATCGTGTTTATCGGATTTTCCCTGCTGGCCGTGCCATTCGCGTACGCACTCGGCGCGTTGGCAAAGAACAATTACCGGGACTGGGTAAAGAACTCGTTCCCGTGGACAGCGATTGCCTCATTCTTTCTCGGCACCGGTATCTTCATGGGCGGCTATTGGGCGTATGAAACACTCGGTTGGGGCGGCTATTGGGCCTGGGATCCGGTAGAGAATACTTCGTTGATTCCCTGGATGATCAATCTGGCATTAATGCATGGGTTGCTCATCGAACGCAACAAGGGTGTTTTCCGCAGATCAAATCTGGTCATGGCGATTTTCTCTTTCTTGCTGGTGGTCTACGGCACCTTCCTGACCAGATCCGGGGTATTGGCTGACTTCTCGGTTCATTCATTTACCGATCTGGGAATGTCGGGTTATCTCGTTTTCTTCATGCTCTTCTTCCTCATTCTGAGTACCGTGCTCTTGGTTGTGAGAGCCCGATCAGCAAAGACGGGGATTGGCATCAAAGACCCGTACTCCGTTGATTTTGCAATCGCTGTCGGGATTTTCTTCCTGACGCTTCTTTCAATACTCACGCTGGTTGGCACTTCGGCGCCGCTGATTACTCGGATCTTCGGTGAGCCGGCCAATGTCTCGATGGATTTCTACAACAAGACGGCACTGCCGATGGCGGTGATCCTGGCGCTGCTCGCCGGAATTTCTCCCTTTCTGGTGTCGAAGGAGCGTTCATGGGGAATGCTGCTCAAGCGTCTTTCCCCGGCATTGGCATTGGCGCTGCTGGGAACAGTCGGCGCGGTATTCTTTGGTGTAACGCAGATAATGTACCTGCTGATGATTTTCATGGCGCTGTTTGCGCTGTTCGGAAATATCTTCGTGATCTTCCTGCAGCCGGGCAAGATCGGACTGCGCGCCGGCGGATTTGTCACCCATATGGGGTTCGGACTGATGATGGTGGGCATCGTGATTTCATCGGCGTTCTCGCAGACAGAGACCGTGAATCTCTATTCGGGACAAGCGCCGGTTAAGTCACTTGGATATGATATTGCCTATTCCGGCATGGAAGGCGACCTCACCAACAAGGAAAACGCCGTGCACTTGAAGGTGCAGGACGGTCACACAGAGTATCTGGCCGATCCGAAGATGTTCATTGCCAAGGAAAACCAGGGAATGATGCGCAAGCCGTTCATTCGCAAGTATTTCTTCCACGACCTGTATCTGTCACCGCAACAGCAGCAGACCGTTGGCGATGGCGACAAGCTGGTTCTGACACGCGGTGAGGCAAAGCGCATTGGAGATTTCGATGTCAAGTTCACCAGTTTTGATATGGGCAGTCACAGCGATCCGAATACGATGCAGGTGGGAGCCAACATTGAAGTGACCCATAATGGCCAAACGCAGATTGTCACCCCGGTCATGGCTTTTACGCAGTCAGGAAAGCAATTCCTGAAGGCTGACATGCCGGATGGCAAAGGCTCGGTCGTGCTTAGCGACATCCAGGCCGATGCCGGAATGGTCTCGCTGCAGTTTGCCGGTGTGCCGGGAATGGACGTTGTCGATCTTCTCGTTCTGGAAGTTTCCACAAAGCCGCTGATCAATCTGGTCTGGCTGGGATTGATCATGGTCTGCGTCGGCACATTCGTGTCATTTATCCGCCGACGCAAGATGCAGTTTGCCAGCGTTCCGAGTTATCAAGTTGCCAGCGACAATCCGAGCCGTTCATTGACCGAATAACTTCGGCCGGCAACGCGATCGATTTTCAGGGCGACGGCTTAGACCGCCGCCCTTTCTTTAGCACCATCGTCACCGAGCGACTTTCCCGCTGCCGGCCCCTCACGGATTCCACGTAAGCCCTTAATTTTCATCATCTTTCTCAAGTGCTGAAAGTACTCATTTTACCTGATTCTCATTCGGCTGGTGCTGCAAAAAATCATGTGCCGGAAGGTTGTTAATCTTCTTGTGGAAGTCGCACAATTGGATAGACTGAGTCAGTAGGCTGAAGTGAAGCGCTACTCACAATCACCGATCCAACCGTTGAGCAATCAGGTCGGAAAAAGCAGGTAATGAGCCTGCGAAGCGATTGCGAAAAGCAATGGGCAGGTCGATTTTCGCTGAACGTTTTTCATGACCGCTTACTGTCCCTGGGGTCGATGCCGATGAATTTGGCGCGAACCGCCCTGTTGGAACAATTGTAGCAAAGCGTAGTTCTAATCTGTGAATATTTTTCTTACTTAAGAAGGAGTTCTTATGTCAAACGCAACCGCAGTATCAGATGCGACTTTTGAAGCCGAAGTTGTGAATAGCAGTGTACCGGTCATTGTCGATTTTTGGGCCGAGTGGTGCGGGCCGTGCCGTATGATTGCGCCGATTCTTGACCAGATTGCCGAGGAATACAAAGGCCGAGTAAAGGTGGTCAAGGTGGATGTGGATTCGAACAGCCGGACCGCTTCGCAGTTCAGCGTCATGTCGATCCCGACGCTGTTGTTCTTCAAAGGCGGCAAGGTACAGGACCAAATTGTCGGCGCCCTGCCCAAGAAGATGCTGCAAGAGAAGGTCGAGAAGTTTCTGGCATGAGTGAGTTTCAGAATCCGAGCAATTCGGAGATCGACACGATTCTCAAGACTGCGAAGCGGATTGCTGTGGTGGGGATGTCCTCCAAACCGGAACGGGCATCTCATGGGGTCTCCAAGAGGCTGATAGCCCGCGGTTATGAGATCATCCCAGTGAATCCGACCGAGACAGAGGTTCTTGGATTGAAGTCGTATGCCAATCTCGGCGACATCCCGGTGCCGATCGACATTGTCGATGTCTTTCGCCGCTCGGACCAGACGGACTCGATTATCGACGAAGCGATCGCGATCAAAGCGAAGGTGCTGTGGCTTCAGGAAGATGTGATCAACGACGCCGGCGCACTGCGGGCGCAGCGGGCCGGGTTGCAGGTCGTTCAGAACCGTTGTATCGCCAAGGAATTGATGCGGTTATAAGCGGACAGCGTTTGAATGTCACAAGCCGCCAGGTGGTTGATATGACCCGGGCGGCTTGTTTTTTCTGACTCGCTAAACTATTGGCTCTTAGAGCCGTTATTTCAGAGTAGAACAAATAGGCGCACACTACTTGCCAAATCTGACGTAAGTTGTTATACTCTAGCGCGTAAACTACCGATACTTAATGCAGGCACGATGATGATTCGCAACAGTACTTATCAGGAAACTTCCTTCGGATTCCAACAAGGAATTACGCCGGGGATCAAATATCTCCTGATTGCCAATGCGGCTGTATTCGTGCTGCAGATGCTTTTGCCAACCTTCAATCTCGAACGCAATCTCGGTCTCGTTCCCTACGCGGTTGTCCACTCGTTCGCCCTCTGGCAATTGGTCAGCTACATGTTCCTGCATGGCGGGTTCATGCACATATTTTTCAATATGTTCGCACTCTACATGTTCGGAACGGATCTCGAACGTCAATGGGGAACGCGTGAATTTCTGAAGTTCTATTTCATTGCCGGTATTGGCGCGGCGGTCATAACGTTCCTGCTTCAAGTGAACAGTACGGTGCCGGTGATTGGCGCTTCCGGGGCGATTTACGGAATTCTCGTGGCATTTGCGGTATTGTATCCAAATCGACTGGTCTATATTTGGTTTTTGTTTCCGATAAAAGTAAAGTATCTGGTAATGGTCCTTATCGGGCTTGGTGTTCTGGCGTCATGGAGCCAGCACAGCGACGGCATCGCGCATTTCACCCACCTCGGCGGTGCCCTGGTAGGGTATCTTTACTTGAAAGCGGACTGGCGGCTGCTGCGCTGGTTATCGCCGGTTAAGAATTTCTTTCGCCGGCACAAGCGCGGACCGAAACTGGTCCAGACCAAGCGTCAACCGGACGAGTTGATGGATGAAGTCGACCGCATACTTGATCGGATCACCGAACTGGGCGGTTACGAAAACTTGAGCGAGCGCGACAAGAAGATTCTTGAAAGCGCCTCAAAGAAGCTGTCGGAGCGACAAAAATGACATTACGCAAGAAGATCCTCGTTGCCGACGCCTCGGAAACGATTATCGCCGTCTGCCGCAAACTATTAACGCAACATGGTTATGATGTCAGCCTGTTTCAGGACGGCACCAAGGCATTGGAAGAACTCAAGCGTGTTGACTACGATCTGGCCGTTATCGCGACCTCGACACAGACCGTGACCGGCTACTTTGTCGTTGAAGAATTGAAGAAGGATCGCGCGAAGGCGCAGATGCCGATCTTGATGTTGCTGGGCAGTTCAGAATTGCTGGACACCCGAGAGTTGGTTCAGGTCTCGCCGAACGAGACTCTAAGCAAGCCGTTTTCTCCGCAGGAGTTGCTTTTCAAGATCGACAAACTGATCAAGCTCGGTGCCGCCGGAAGCCACGATCAGCAGGAGCCGGACAATGACATCGAAAGCATTTTGGCCGATGACGAGAACAGTTTTGAGAAGAAGATTTCGAGTGCTACGGACAAGATATTCTTGAGCATGCTCAAGCAAAGCACCAATGATCCGCCGGAGAACAAGCGTGAGCGGCCCAAACTGGACAAGCTGGATTTGACGGAAGACCAATATGATGTCGAGGCCTCGCGTCCCGAAACCCGGGACGAGGACACGCCTCACGACTATGACTGGTTTATCCGCGAAATGGGTGGTGAAGAACCGCGCAAGATAGACGCCAAGCCGTTTATCCCTCCCGGAACGACGGGAAAATTCCAGGTCGAGGAAGTCGGCAGCACGAAAATTTCTCTCGATCAGCTGAAGAAGATGCAGTTGGCCGAAGAGGACAGCAAGACCAAGGTCTATATCGAGAAACTCAATACTCCCCTGGAAGCGGATACTGATCTGCACGGGCCCGCGCGCGGTGATTCGGGCAAGTTTGACGTTAGGGCGCAATTTCTCAAATTTTTCGCCGAGTCATTGGCCAAGGAGATCGTGAAGAGCGTTGATTTCGGAAAAATCATGGCGCGACTTGACGAGATGACCAATGTCAAGCAAGAGAAATAGTCTTGATTCTTGAATTCCCCCGACATTTAATGATCCCCTAAGAGTGTATAACCGAGAGATGAGACCGATGCGATTATTTCATTTTGGCCGACAGTTTCTAACCCTTGCTATTGTTTGCCTGGGGATGTGCGGAGTTGTGTCCGCACAGGACTCGTTTGATTTTTCGGGATTAGGCGGCGGAAATGATCAAGAGCTTGTCAAGGTCAGTTCGGCTCTGTCAGTATCGTCGGTAGCGGCCGGGAAGACTTACGAGGCAGCGGTGATTGCCGAAATCGAGCCGACCTGGCACATTAATTCGGCGCGTCCCTACCAAAGTTACCTGATTCCCGCCAAGGTGACATTCGATACCCTTCCCGGCATCACGCCACGCACGGTAATGTATCCCCCCGGATACGATGCACTCCTCACCGGCGAAAAGATGTCGGTGTACGAAGGCAAGTCGATTTTCAAATTCAAAATTGATGTTTCGTCGACAGTCGCAGCCGGCGACTACGTGGTCCCTGTGCGCTTTACCTATCAGCCGTGCAACGACAAGGAGTGCCGCGCTCCAAAAACCGTCAGCGTCGACATCTCACTTGCGGTTGGAGAATTGGGTGCGCCTGCCCATGAAGCGATATTCGGGGTCCCGGAGCAAGCGGCCGGGGCAGCAGCGCCGGTAACCACGGAGCAACCAGGAATCCAAGATGACAATGAAATTCAGAAACTGATCGATAAGCACGGATTCTGGGGCTATCTGCTTGCGCTGGGTTTGGCATTTGTGACCGGTCTATTGCTATCCTTCTCGCCCTGTACTTATCCGATGATTCCCATAACTGTGAGTATCTTTGCCGGACAACAGCGGTCGCTGTGGCGCGGCTTTGTCATGTCGTTGTTTTATGTCGGCGCGATGGCGGTTGTATACGGAATTATGGGGCTGATCGTTTCGCTGGTGGGCGGCGTATTCGGGGCCTGGCTTGCCAGCCCGGCGGTCGTCATCGGAATCGCGATTGTATTCGTGATCTTCTCGCTGTCGATGTTCGGCGTCTATGAGCTCCAGGTTCCAGCCTCACTGCGTAATCGCCTGGGCCGCCAATCAGGCGGCGGCATCGGGGGAGCAATTGTCTTGGGCGTTGTTGCGGCACTTGTGGTCTCGCCGTGTGTGGGGCCGTTCGTCGCGGGTATCCTGCTCTATATCGCCACGGCGGGCTCGCCTGTTCTCGGATTTCTCGTGCTCTTTGTATTCGCAATCGGTCTGGGGACGCTGTACATCATCATCGGGACATTTTCATCGGCCATCAGTGCCCTGCCCGGCTCGGGGGGCTGGATGGAGCAGGTGAAGAAGTTCTTTGGATTCGTTCTCCTGTTAATGGCGATTTACTTTCTCAAGACAATTGTCTCGGCCGAGGTTACGGCGATCGTGACAGCACTGTTACTACTTGCGCTCGGCGTATTTGGCGGCGGACTTGATCGACTGACACCGGAGTCGGGGTTCTTTTTACGGCTGAAAAAGTTTGTCGGCCTTCTTGCGCTCATCATCGGAGTCTATCTCCTGGGCGGAACGATATTGCGCCAGGGATTGATCCTGCCTCCGGCGGCGGAATGGCTGCCCGCAATGTCGGGAGCGACGAGAACAGGTGAGGCGTCATTGATTGATTGGAGCACTGACCTTGACGGCGCGCTGGCACGGGCGAAAAGCGAAGGCCGACCGGTCTTGATTGATACCTGGGCCACCTGGTGTGTCAACTGCAAGATCCTGGAAAAGCGAACATTTGGCAATCAGGCGGTTGCCGACGAGATACGACGATTTATCGCACTCAAAGTGCAACTCGAGAATTCCGACACGCCCATCACCAAAGAGTTCATGATGCGATTCGGGCTCAAGCACTACTCGCTGCCCACCACGTTGCTGCTTGATTCATCGGGCGCTGTGAAGCGAATTCTTCAGGGTGTAGTCGATCCAGAAGATATGATCATGGAACTGCGCAAGATCAGATAGAATCCACAAGCTTCAATCCCCGCCTGTCAAGACATTCCTGCAATTTATTTTTGACGGTTTGCGAAAAATCTTTGTATTCGCCCGATTTCCGCGATATATTTTGTTCGAGGAGCAGCCAATAACAACAAGCTGATTCTGGACATGACGAAATCAAAACCGGACTCCACAAAGAACGCCCTAGTAATATATCTTGAAGACAAACACCGCCTGCGCGTGCAGTCGCAGTTTTCTGATTCGGTTGAGGCCAGTGATGTGCAATCGCTGTATCAGGCATTTATCGAGGATACCATCGCCGCCTGCCTGACGGTTGAGTCGGCCGATATTTTTGTCGCCTATTCAAGCGAGCGCGCGAAGAAGTTCGTCCTGGAGGCCATCGAAAACCTGAAGGCTTCGATGAAGGGTAAATGCCGGGCGCGGTTGGAACACGATGACATAGAATTGGTACCGCAGACCGAAGGTGATGTCAGCGCCAATTTCGAAAACACGTTTAGACGCTATTTCGATGCGGGCTATGGCGAAATCGTTTTGATCGACTGCGTCACGCCGACGATCACCCAGCGGATGCTCGAAAATGCCTTCAAGGTGTTGAAGAAGAAAGATGTCGTTTTCGGACCCACTCTCGAGGGCGCCTATTATCTGCTGGGGATGCGTAAACTTGTGCCGCAAGTCTTCCGCCTGATTGATTGGTCGAACAGCGTCAATATATACAGCCGCATGGTCGAAGTCGCGCGCGAGGTGCAACTGAATTGGGAAGAAATCGAATTGTGGTATGATTTGCGCCAGCCGGGTGATCTGGAATTCCTGGTGCGCGACATCAACGCTTTCCGCATTATCGGTGATGAAACTTCCGCGAAGGCGACGGAAGCGGTACTGGAATCGTTACTGCAGAAACTGCAGGATGAGGAACCTTAGTGGCCTGGTACAGACTTGAGGAGATGATCTGGCAGGAAGTGCAGGAGATCGTCCCGGGCAAGTGCGATTTGATTTTCCTTCCGGTCGGCACCATCGAAGCCCACGGTTCGGCAGCGATCGGCACCGACAACATCATTCCCCTATCGATCAGCGAATATCTGGCCGAGCGTTTCAACGCGATTATGGCGCCTTGTGTTCATTACGGAATAACGAAATCGCTTTATGGCTATGCCGGTTCGATCAATATTCGGCCCGAGGTGTTTACGCCGTACATCCTGGATATTCTGCACTCCTTCGCGGACAAGAAGTTCAAGCGCTGTGTCATCGTCAACGGACACGGCGGGAACAACAACGCGCTAAAGGACGCCGCCTATCAGGCCTTCACGGATTATGGAATTAAGGTCGCAGTGGTTCATTGGTGGCAGTTGTGTGCCGACGTAACGCAGGAAGTATATGGCGGTCCCGGCGGACATGCCGGACTCGACGAGACGGGATTCGTGATGGCGATCGATGCTAAGTACGGCAACAGGTCACGCTACGACGAGAAGATGGCTTACATCTTCAACAGCGGTGCGGATGTCTATCCGATTCCCGGATCAGTATTGCTCTACGACAAGGACGGCCGCGGCGAACCCGATTTTGATGTGGAAAAGGGCAAGATATTAGCAGCCAAAGTGAAGCAGAAGACGGGGGATTTTCTTCAAGACGTGTTTGAACGCTGGGCGAGATTTTTTCCAGAATAACCCTAACAGATAAATTCCCCGGCAAGAAAAGCAGGGGCGCAGAATGCTGCGCCCCTTGCATTTCAATCTCTGGCCAATCGCCAACTATATGCGATAAGCTATTGCCGCCACCAACTTACTGGAGGTATATTTCTGCGTGAGCGAGCTGTTCGCATCGAAGATTTCGTAGGACGCGCGCGCAAACCCGATATCGAGCATTGCCACGCGGTCGATCAGATAGCTGAATCCGAGAGAGAAGGAATTGCGATCCTGCTCGACCTGATTGGATTTGAAGAAGTCGCTGATCGGCAGCGGATCATGTTTAAATCCGGCTCTCAATACCAGTCCGTATTGCGGAAGAATTGCCTCTGCGCCAAGGCGGATATTGATTGCTTCCTTGTATGAATTCTGCAGGGCAATATTGTCCTCGTCAAAAAAGACGTCACCGTCATATTCCATTTGCGACCAATCGGCGTACCCGAGATTGCCTTCGACCAAGAAAGTCCGGCTGCGAAATGCCAGGCCGGCATTGAAGAGGAAGGGATGAGTGAGGTCGTACTCGTAGTAACCCTCGATAGTTTCACTTGAACCGTCGGTTATCGTGCGTTGGATGTAGTCTTCCTCGATCTTGTACTTGGTCGGCGCATCGACCGTTACCGCAGCGCTGACATATGGGGCTCATCTCTACCAGCATCCCCAAGCGGGCGCCGATACCGGAGTAGCTGTCGTCGATGTTGTCGACGTATTCCAGGCTGCTCGCGATAGTTGACTGATTGTAGTTCCAGAAGTAGTCCTCGCCGCCGTGATAGTAGATCAAAGTTGCGCCGACTGAAATTTTGGAGGACAACTCAATTGCACCGGCCGCGGCATATTCGCGAATGCCGCCGGTCTCTTCCTCAAGACCGCTGGAATAGGCATCAAGCATATCGATTTCGTATGCGAAGGTGCGATCAAAAGATTTAGTCCGATTGACACCGAAGGCAACGACCAGGGCGCCGCGATAGGTCGGCACCGGCACGGTAAGATTCATTGAACTGAAGCGGGTTTTGGTGACGTCGTTGTCGGCATAAGAACCGCCGCCGCCGGGACCGGTGGATTCGTTGCGGAATTTTTCATGCGACATCGCCAGATAGAATTCCGGACGCTTGATTTTGGTCAGTGCGGCCGGGTTGTAGACGATAGCAGTCCCGTCTTTTACGGAAACAATTACAGCTTCGCTCATACCGACGGCGCGGCCGCCGATGCCGAAGTAGTTGCCCGCTGATGCTTCAGTGACAAACGTCTGGTCGTCCTGCGCAAGCAAGCTAATCGAGCCGAGTGCAAGCGTAGAGAGTAAGCAACAAATTAGGAGCCTCTTCACAGAGATAGCCCTCCGAGGGTTGAAGTCTATTTACCGCGACGGCGAGGTGGCTTCTGCTCTTCCTTCTTGCCGTCATCCGTATTGGTTGGGGGATTGGTCACAGTGCCGCCACCGGTAGTAGTACCGCCGCTTCCGCCGACAACCGGCGGATTGGTCGTGCCCGGGGTGAATGGGGGCGGATTGAGAATTGGATCAACACCGCGCGTATAGGGCGGCAGCATACCGCGACGCTGCTCGGGACGGGCGATTTGATCTACGGTGTCGGCAATGGCCGGTTTGTCGTCATACCAATAATCTTCCCACCACCATGGATAAGCATAGTAGCTTCCCCACTTGGGGTTGGTCCAGTAATAGTCGGGATAGTAACCGTAGTAGTAGCCGTAGGGATAGGCGCCAAAGTCGCTGTGGCAGCGCATGCAGTCGCGATCGGCCTCGACGTGAGTATAGGTTTCGGTCGAATCCCCGCTCTCGTCGCTGTGAGTGGCCGTCATCGTGGGATGCTTAATGATGGTGTAACATCCGAGCGAGGTGATCGCCGCTGCGACTAACGCCGCGATGCCAATAATGAGATTTCTTGCTTTTCATATCACCTCTCGGTTATACACCGTTAGAAGAATTCTAAGTACGTAATTCTCAAGCCGCGCGTCGGATTCGTGGTGTCATTGCGGTTGCCGATGAGATTCTCCATATCGAATCCGATTTCGAGTCGCTCGGAAAAGATCCAGCGAATGCCCACATTAAGATAACCCCAACCCTTACCGGATCGTTCCGTGTCGCGATTGTCGGAGAGTGCCAGGTCATACTCGGCCACGAGCAACAGGTCATTCTGCAGCTGCAGATCGGTACCGAGATAGATCGAGACATCATCATCCTTATCGACATCATCCTCTAAGCGAATAGTAGACACCGGCGTGTAGTCCGGATGACCACTTGTACGTGCGGTAGCCTTTCGACATCACCGCATAGAAACCCTTCGACTTGAACATGTAGCGTTCGAAGTCATTGAAGTACCGGCCGTAGCCCTGGCCCTCGTAGCCGATCCCGATTGCCGGCATGTACATGGTTTCGGTGATCAACTGGTACTTGACCATGAACTGCATTTCGTTGTACCAGTCGGCCTTCTCGTCGCCGAGAACTTTTTCGCCGCCGTAAGACATGCCAACCATAAACCGACGGTGCAAACCGATTGTCGTCTGGCCGACGAGCGAACCATTCGATGAAGTTCGTACCTGGAAATCGAAACTCGCTCGCGGGAATGTCGCGGCCGTCGGACAATCTACCAGTTGTCGAGGTGGCAGGTTATCGTAAGAATAGATTCTCTGGACCTTGTCCTCGGAATCGCGATCACGACGGGTCACGCGTTCGGATTGGGCGAACAGACTAACCGAACAAAGCAGTAACGAACCAACTAGAAGTAAACGCGGCATCCGTGCCTCCTTGGATTAGCAGCACTCATTCTGCTTTGAATCTACGGCATTGTCCGGGCGGGTCAATAAAAACATTGACGCAGCCACAGATTTGACAATACAAGGAGCAATAAACTTGCCGCAACCAGGCCAGATTGTGCAAACGGCTGGTGCGATCGGGAATAGCTCCCGATTGAGGAGACAGAGCATCTGTTCATGCCCACTTTTCATTCATTTTCCCCGGGATCGAGCACATTCCGTGTGCGGAATACTGACGGGGCCGGCCGCCTATTCGTTCATTGTGCGCGGATATTCCTCGGAACGGATGATTTCGCCAAGTGTTTTTCGTTCGGTTGCCGGCGGGGTATAATGCGCGTAACCAACAGCCAAGAGCGAGTGGATTGCGACATTATCCGGAATGCGCAAGAGACTCTTGACCTTGCGCTCATTGAAGCTGCCAATCCAGCAACTCCCAAGCTCCAGGGCGGTGGCTTGTAGCATCATAAAGGCATTGGCGACAGCGGTATCTTCGTAGCGCAGAACGCGATTTTCGTCGGTTAACTGATCAGCTTCCGGGATGCAGCAGCAGATAGCGGTATCAGCCTCGGCGATTTGTTGCTGGTTGTCGCAGGCAAAAGCCAATCTCTTCAGCATTTCCGGTTGCCGGATGACAATAAAGAGCCGCTGCTGTTCGTTTCGGGCTGACGGCGCCAAGCGGGCAGCCTCCAGGATGGCCGTCAGTTTTTCCGCCTCGATTTTCTGTTTCTTGAATGAGCGTATCGAACGCCTTCTGGTAATCGCTTCTGTTACATCCACTTACGATTCTCCGTCCTTTCGCGTTAGCTGGAATCAATCTACCTCTTTTCCGACAATAAGCAAAGGGATTCCTCATTGGCAAGTTGGGTCAATTCAAAAATCGTGGAACAATCCCGCGTTCGTATTGTATTTTAGGATAGCAGTTGTCGGGCTGGAAAACGAAAGGATAACGATGCTGAACAGAGAATCACTCCCCGATCTGGAATTAATGAAACGGGTTCAAGAGGGCGACATGGTGTCGTACAATACTCTTGTCAACCGTTACAAGGATCGCTTGTTCAACGTCCTTAATCGCATGCTTTCATCGGAAGATGAGGCCCATGATTTATTGCAGGACACGTTCCTGCGCGTATGGCAGCATAAGATGTCGTACGACTTCCGCTTTGCTTTCTCGACGTGGATTTACACGATCGCCTTGAATCTTGCCCGCAACGAACTACGGCGCCGCAAGAAGATCAAGTTCTTTGATATTTTCGACTTCGCCGAAAAACTGCCGGCGAAAGAAGAGAAGGTCGAGAACAATAGTGCACTGAAGAACTTGCTTGATACGGAAATCAAACGCTTACCGGAAAAATACAAAACCGCGTTTTTGCTGCGCGATGTTGACAATCTCTCATACGAGGAGATTGCCCAGGTGTTGAGTGTACCGCTCGGCACCGTCAAATCGCGCGTCAACCGAGCGCGGGCGATCCTGCGCAATCGCCTGAAACCGCGCATGGAGGAGACGTATGAATTGTCAAAAGGTACGGTCCTACCTATCAGCATCCTGTGATGGTTCATTACAATCAGATCTCTGTAAGGAGATGGAGGCGCATGTAAGAAATTGCAAAAGTTGTGAACGCGAAAAATTATACGTAGAAGAGATCTTAGTTGCCGCTCGATCATTGCCGCAGAAGCATGTCGCTGATGACTTCAATCTGCAGTTGATGAATCGCATCTTTGCCGAACAAAATCATCAGACCGAGAGCTATCTCCCCTTGCGCGAGCCGTCGATTTTCCGCCGCCCGCTGGCCTGGATGTCTTCCCTGGCAGCCGTCGGTGCGGTAGCCGTGCTGACGCTGGTCTTCATGCGATCAGACAGGGCTCCGGAGATGGGCGACGACCAGCCGATGATGTCGGCAGTAGCAACACCGGCCCCGGAGCAGACGGCTCAATTTGCCTCGGTGACGCGTCGACAGGATCCGCCGAGCGTGTGGGAATATATTCTCGGTGTGTCCGGCGAACGGTCGAATTACCGAGCCACCAATGTCTCCCACGCACAATCTTTGAGGTTGGGGGATGCCAAGATCGATTCGTTGTATAAAGAGCACTTGCGCCGGATGGGCCTGTACAATAAAGCGATGAATAAGCCGACAGCTTCGTTTGCTTCCTCGCAGTACCAGAGTTATCGTCCCTATGTACGTCCCGTCAATCCATATCAGCGGAACTCTCCCGATTCGCCGCTGCTGCGCAACGCCTCGTGGCGATAGTCACGTTTTGAAATAGCTTACGCATGACGCCGGCTGAACTTCAGCCGGCGTTTTTTTGCCCGGAGAAATTACGTACTTGCTTTCGCGGCCGGGATCAATTACTTGTTGGCGATGAACGAGTTCACCGAAGTCTGTGCTCTTAAAGACATTCCTCTGAATGAGCCGCTGATTGTCGAAATCGGCGGGAATCCAGTTGCGCTCTGCCGGATCGGCGAGAAGGTGTTTGCTCTCGAGGATTGTTGTCCCCATCAGGGAGCAAGTTTTGAGGGAGGGGAAGTAGATGATGATATCCTCGCCTGCCCACTGCACGGCTGGCGTGCGAACATCTGTACCGGACAATCGCTTGAAGCGCCGAGTATCAAGATCAAGACGTACGACACCAGGGTTGAAGGCGGGCAGGTTTACGTCAAGATGACTTCTGAAGGCTGATTTCGGCTATTTCATTACCGCAGCAATACCCAATTTATTGACCCAAATTGCTTCGGCGGAATAAGCCATCAGATAGAGTGTTCCGTTACGGACCAGGGCTGTTTTCGGCAAATAGACCTGCGTGGGAACTGCCTGATCAGACTCCGCGTGCGGATACTGGTACTCCGAAGCCGGGACAGTAATCGCAGCCTTGGCTTCGAACTGCCATTCTTCCCTATCAAGCTTAAACAAGACAATCTGATTTGCCTGCGAAAGCGCGGTCGGGGATTTTGTTTCGGGCAGTCCCCGCGTCCATGACACGAGATCGCCTTTGTCGCCGACATAGACGACGAGGTCCGGGGCTGGTGAATCTTCTGACTTGAGTGTCGCGGCGACCTTTCCGTGGCGGTCGATAACGCGCACTGGTTTGGCATCGCTGTATGTGAACCCTTTAGAATCGACACAGTCCGAAAGGACGTTTACAGTGGAGCTGTAGTTTCCCAGGTGGTCGAAGAGGAACCAATCGTCCTGCGAGATCCAGAGCCAACCGAGGGCGTCGCAGTAAGCGTTTTCAACATTGTCGAGAATCTTTGGCGCGCCCTTTAGTTCATAAGACGACTGCACAAATCCGTCAGCATCGCATTTGACAACGAACAATCGTGGCTCGTTACCGGGGATCGCGACGAGAATGCCCAATGAAGAATCAGGGCACCAAAACATATCGAGATAGTTGATGCTGATCTCGTTTTCATCTGTACCCTTGATATCGAGGTCAGCGGCCGACAGTGCGACGGTATAGACCCAGTCGGCAGTAGGCGAGAAGCACTGAACTCGATTAAGGGAGCGCTCGAGAAAGAAGAGTCGGCCGTCGCCATCGACCAACATCCGATGCGGAAGAATGTCCTTTCCGATTCGCTGAATTGATAGAGTAGTTTGCCTTCGTCGTCGCCCGGCTCGAAATAGATCATTTCGAAATCCGAGGCACCGTCAATCGTCTTCATGGCAGCACATCCTTGTATCAGCGGCAGCGCCGCGAGCATGATGAGTAGCACCCAATGCAACACTTTTGCTTCCTCCTGACCGCATGATTAGCTCCAAAAGTAGATCCTCCCCACCTTGATGCCATCATCACCGAGGCGAATTCCCCACCACTTGAACGGCATCTTGATGATCTTGCGGATGAACTTGTCGGTTGGCACGGCCGGGTTTTCATTCGAGCGCGAATCCCCTCCGTACGCATTATACACTTGAAAGTCCCGGCGGTTATCGATCGCATCCGGATTAAGGTCGCCGACCCAAACGATATGTCCGGGGGAAGTGATCACGTCAGTGCATTGCAGCCACTGTTTATCGGCGTTCGCAGGATCATACGTTATCTGCCGCGCCCAGTCGCCGACAAAGTCCTTTGCCGGGATGCAGCCGGTCCAGGGCCAAGTTTCGCCGGTAGCTCCGGACACGCGGCCGATGCGTTTCATGCGTGCTTCAGGAACAATACGCTGGTTGTCGGGCAGCAGCGAATAGGTAGTGGAGTTCTGTGTAAATCCCGAACAGTCGATTCCGGTCCAGTTGGCGGTATCGGAGTCATTGCTGGTTTTGCCGGGCTTGTGGGTATTTTCATAGAGATGCCAGCAATCGATGGTCTCCGGTTTGATCGGATTGGACTGAAGCAGTGCCGTAAACTCGGACGGCCGATCCTTGCTGCCGTAACTGTAGGCGACTCCGGCCATACCGAAAGTGCCGGCATTGTGGGCAGTGACGCGATCATTGGAAATAGCGGTGCAGTCCGCTTCTTTGATCCAGCCGGCAACGCCATTCTTGTTCTCGATCTTGAACCAGCGTTCGGTCGGAGGTGTCTTTTTTTTCAGGTAGCTGAACTTTTCGTCTTTTGCCGATGAGAGCGCCGTACCTGCCCAGTTCTTGACAGCACTTCCGCTTTTGTCACCTTTGTCTTTGATGGCGGCAACTTTTGAAGCTTCGAACTTGGTATTGCTGCTCACCAACTTTCCTTCATTCTCCGACAACCAACCTTCGACAGCCGGTAGTTCAATCTTATACCACCACTTGCCCGCTTCCTGCTTGCCCTGAAGTTTCTTTCCTACCGTGTCTTTGGCCACGGCGGCATCGTTGCCGCGCGAGTCTTTGACCGCGTCACTCGCAGCCGAATAGCTGGATTTGAGAGTAGCTGCCGCTGTCATCGTCACCTTGACGCCGACGACATCGGCATCATCGTCGCTAACCCAGCCCTGGACTTTGTCGAGTACTTTGATCTTGAACCACTCGGTGATTTCGACATTGGAATCTTGAAGAAATTTCAAGTCCTCGCCTTTCTTGGCCTGCTCGGCATTATTGCCTTTATCCTTGACGATTTCTTCGTTCTCGCCTGCTGCCACGCGCAAGTCGACAGTTTTGTTCATGATGACCCGGCGAATTGCGCCCTGCGTATAGAGGCGGTGCATCGGCCGGTGGAGCCAGAACGTATTGCAGGCAGTGTATTCCTCGGCGCGCTTGAGCATCTCCGAGAAGAAGCGTTCCACAACGCCGACGTAGATATCAAGCAGTCCGTCGATGGTATTGACTTCATCGCCGGGTGCCCACGCCTTCGTGCCGATCAACAGCGAGCGGTCGACGAGTTGGCCATCTTCGTAGGACCCGTATTCTATCTTAATGTACTCTTTCACGAGGTCGTTCACTTTGACGTTGAATTGCCCTTTGGGGTAGTCGAAGCCGCCAGCAAACTTTTCGATGAATGTCTTTCACTGCTTTCTTGCACTCATCATCGTACTTGCCGTGAGTCTCCAGGAATGAGAAATCGGCAACTGCTTTTTTGCGAGCGACCACCTGATTCAACAGGGTTTGCAGGCGTTTAACGGCGATCGTTTCGAGCGGATTGCTCTTCTGGTGGACGAGCAACGATTTGCCTTCGACGATTTCCTTGAGATCAACAAGCGTATCATCATTGCGCCGGATGGAGAGATTGAGCTGGTTGAAGGTCAGAAATTGTTCGTCAAAACTCGCCATGACGAGAACATGTCCGGGTGCTGCCGGGGATTCGGCGGGGTGTTCGATTTCGATTTCGATACAGCCATCGCTGTCGGAAGTGCCCTTGGTAATGTTTAGTTTGGCTTTTTTCGCGCTGCCGGGAGCAAGGCGAAAAAACACTTCTTTACCGGCATGTGGTACCCACTTGCCGTCTTTTTCAGCGCAGACATAGGCAGTTACCGTCCGTTTAGTGCCCAGATCCACAAAGAAGCGGCTTTCCAGTTTCTTGAGATTTTCGCTGAAGCCCTTTTCCACTGAAGGAAAATCGGCTGGAAGCAAGGCTTTGACTTTCCGGTCGGCGTCAAAAAGGTTGGCTTTCTTGCGCGGGAACAGTTCGATCGGGCGCAGCGGCGGCCCCCAAAACAGTGCTTTCAGACCGGACAGTACTTCAGTCACTTTGACGCCATTCCCTGTTTATTCAAATTCCATCGGGCGCATCCCGTCGCGATTGGGAAACTCGATGCGGCACTTGCCGGGCGGGACGCCCTCGAGTTTGGCATAACCGTAGTCATCAAGAGTAACTCGCTTTTCCGATCCATCGGGAAGATGTGCGACGACATCCTCATTGGCCATGACCGAGCCATCGCCCTGATTAGCCTGAATTTCCAGATAATCTTTGAAAGTCAACAGTCCTGAATCCTGTTCGCGGCCGAATTCCTGCTTGTCAATCTCGATCACGAAAAAGTACTCGGGTGGGTTGTAGCTGCGTCCGTAGCGTTGCAGTTCTGCTTCCGTGGGGATTTCGTCGGTATCTTCGTGATATTCGTATTCCCAATCGAGCGAAACCTTACTATTCTTGACCGTCGTTTCAATTTCGCAGATTCGGTCATGGGCGCCATCCTGATCAGCTTCAAAGATAATTACCTTTGCCGGGACGCCTTCATTGACGTTCTCGATATCCGCCTTCAGCGTGAGAATTTCGCCGCGCCGCGCTTCCGAAGCGCTCCAAGACATGTTCTTGACTTTGATCGGCGGCACGATGCTGATTCGGCCGGACTCGCCCTGTAAGCTGAGGGCGGGTAATTTGACCTGGAAATAAGCCAAATCGCCGATTTCGGCATCGCCGGAAATCAGCAGTTTTCCCACATACTTGTTGTTATAAATCTTGTCGGTGAGTGAACCGAGGTTCTTCCCCTGCTGGGATTTGACCTTGACTTCGATTGCGGCACCCAGGCCTACAAAGCTTGTCCCGACTTCAAGAAAAACCTCGCGACCCGGTTGAGCGGTCCCGGAAAGCCAAACGGCGTAAACCAAGCTCGATTGGAGAGTTATCTTGTGCTGGGAATCGGCTGATTTGTTGAAACTGGTTTCCATCTATGTTTTCATCCTCGTGGCTCTAAATTCTCCAGTATTCCTTGAATCCCTGTCGCTTATACTGTCGCCTGATTTCCCAATTGGTTCAACAACAATTCAATAGCTACCGGTGTGGAATATAGAAATTGGGGCGATATTAGTCAATAAGCGTTGGGGCGACCGGTTGTTGACAGCCTGTCGATTCAGCCAATCCCGGTCAATTAGGCGCAAAAAAAATCGCCTCCGCGAGGCGAGTTATGTAATATAATAGTGGGCAATTTGATGACTCAGGGCTGGATAGTTTTGCTGAACATAAAGGAGACGCGATGAAGCGACTGCTCGTCATATTACTCATAATGCTGCCCCAGATGGCGTTCGCTCAAGACAAGGAACGCGACATCGAGAAGTTCTTCCTCAACTATGTTGAGCAGCTCAAGGCGGCTGACTATCACTCCGCCGCTAACGCCTGGGCGCTGCTGGATCGTACCATTTCGGAACAGTTGCGGGTGTACTATACCGACGAGCCGGTGAAAATGGAGATGGGCTCTCCGCTCCGGGAGAATATCGAAAAGCTCCGCGACGGCAGTGCCAAGTTGGTGATCGACACGATTCGCTTCAGCCGGGACTTCGCCCGCATCAACTACTCGATCAAGATTGGTGCACAATCGGTTTCCGGCCGCAGTTATGCAATTTCCGAATCAGTACTCAATCCATCCTTTGTATCGGCTCTTCACGTCTACTGCGAGGCTTGGGAAGAAACCAGTTCGCGCTTTCTGCGACTGAAGTACCGCGATCCTTCGTTGTTTCAACCAACGGCATTGGACGAGGCTGACCGGTTCATCGAAGAGACCGGCCGCAGGATCGGCCTGTCGGCGGAGCAGATGATTATCCTGGAGACTATCAAATTCAACGCATATTTGTGCGAGTCCTACGGCGAGGTTGAGCAGGTTAGCGGTAAGCTGGCCCTGGGAACTTTTATGCCTTCGATGGACGCGGTTATCAGCCGGTATATGCCGCCTTATCATGAACTGGTGCAGTTTCTGGTCAATTATTCTTTGAAGAACCCGCCGGCATATACACACGCGTTTTTCAAGTATGGTACGGCTACATTCCTGGGCGGCCGCTGGGGCCGATCGAGCGAAGTACAGCTGGCGATGGGAAGCTATCTTTACCTGAACGATCTTGCCGAGTTGGACACACTGATGTCAAGTCAGGCATTTGCCACATTTGATGCCAATCCCGACTTCGCGTATCCGTTGGCCGGCCTCTTTTGCGAGTACCTCTGGAACGAGCTCGGGCGGGTCAAGTACTTTGAGCTGTACCGCCAATTCTCCGGCACGCAAGCGCAAGTAAATGCGGTAACCGCAAGTCGATTCAAAGAAATGGTCGCGACCGCCATGGCAAAGGACTGGGCGGTAATTGAGAGCGATTTCAAGAAGTACATTGTCACAAAGAATCTCGCCGGGATCACGCCCGGAGGAGTGGACAAGGGCAAGCTGGTGTTTGAGTCGGGTACGACTTCGTTCCTCGTACGAGTATTGGCAGACAGCCTCTATTACAACTTCATCGTCGATCTCAAACAGAATGACGCCGAGGGTTCGCTGCTGCTTTCTAATATGGGCACCGTGCCTTACAAGAGTTTCCTCTATGGTGAGCAGTTTGCCGATACGGTTTACAACAATCAGGTCTATGGAGTTCGCTTTTCGGCTGCCGAAGCCGGAACATATGACTATTACAGGAACCTGATAACCGGCAAGTATATCGTTGGACTCAGCGCGCCCGAACCGTTGACAGACAAGACCGGGAAGTCGCTGCGATTTCGGGTTGAGAAGCGGCTCCTTGATGGATTTGAAAATCTGTCTTCAAAGGTCATTGACGCAAAGTAGAGTCTGAACAAGATACTCGTTTGCTGAATAAGCAACAAAAGGCCGACACGAGTGTCGGCCTTTGTCATTACGGTCGTGAAACTAATCAGCAGTCGGTCTATAGTCCGTCGTATTTTGGTCCACCGCCACCTTCAGGAACCACCCAGGTGATGATGCCGTATGGATCGGCGATATCGCAGGTCTTGCAATGAACGCAGTTGGAGGCGTTGATTTTCAACTTCTTGCCATTGCCCACTTCTTCCATTTCGTAGACCTGTGCCGGGCAGAAAAATTGGCAAGGATTGCCGTACTCCTCGACGCAGATGGTAGCGCAGATATTCGTATCGGAAACCTTGAGATGCGAAGGTTGATCCTCGTCGTGATTTGTGCCGGAGTAGTACACCGAGTCGAGCTTGTTGAAGATGAGTTTGCTGTCCGGCTTGGGACGCCACTGGTCCGGAGTCGGCGGAGTACCGGCAAAGTGGACTTTGAGCTTGCGCATGTTGAGGTGGTCCTCATGCATCTTCGGCATGGTTGTGAAACCGGTGAAAAGATGTTTAAGGACAAAACCGGGCGCGGAGAGCGGACCGTTTTCGAACATGTAGTGGAAATTGCGCTGGCTGTATAATTCGTTGTAGATGTATGAAGCGCGCCACTTACGATCGTATCCGGAAAGTGACTTCTCGGAAGCATCGCCGTTTTTCAGAGACTCGAAGATAGTTTCTGCCGCCAGCATCCCGGATTTCATCGCCAGATGAATGCCTTTCAAGCGGGCCGGATTCAAGAACGCCGTTGAATCGCCTACAATCAGGAAGCCGTCGCCGTAGTTTTTGGGAATCGACCAATAGCCGCCCTCGGGAATGGCTTTGGCGCCGTAGCGAAGCATCTTCCCTTTCGCTAAGATGTCGGCGATGAAGGGATGCGCCTTCATCTTGGAGAAGAGCGCCTGCGGCTCGGTGAACGGGTTGCGATAGTTCAGTCCGACAACGAGGCCGATCGACATCAGCGTATCGGAAAGATTGTAGATAAATCCGCCGCCGAAGGTCTGCATGTCGAGTGGATATCCCATCGTATGATAAACCTGCCCTGGAGTGAGAGTACCGGCAGGAAATTCCCAGAGTTCCTTTACGCCGGTGGTGTAGTTTTGCGGATTGCGGCCTTCATCAAGTTTGAGCTTCTTGATCAGCTCTTTGGCAAGTGATCCGCGAACGCCTTCGCCAAATACAGTGACTTTGGAGCGCAGATTCATTCCCGGCTCGAAGTTGGCTTTGCGGTGGCCCTCTTTGCTGATGCCCTTGTCGTCAGTTTGGACACCGACGACGTGATTGCCATCGAGCAGCAACTTGGCGCCGCCTGTGCCCGGGAAGATCTGGCAGCCGCGGGCCTCAAGTTGGGCGCCCATCCAGGACGTGAGTTCATTCAGTGAGATGGCGTAACAGCCGTGATGGTGCATTGACGAAGGCACCCACGGAACGTAGAACTTGCCTTTGCTCGTGAGATAAAGCATAGCATCGCTTGAGATTTTCGTCTTGACGGGTGAGCCAAGCTCCTGATGGTTTGGGATCAACTCGTTGAGGGCGATGGGATCGAGAACGGCACCGGAAATCGAGTGCGCGCCGACATGGGCGGCTTTTTCGATTACCATGATTACGGCCTCGCCGAGGCTGCCGCCGGCGGCCGTGTCCTTCTCGATTAAGTCCATCAGCCGCCAGGCGCAGGCCAGATTTGCGGGTCCGGCCCCGACCAGCAGGACATCGACTTCCATTTCTTCGCGCATTACTTCATCAGTCATAGCTAACCTCACTCCCCGAAAACTATCGAAACAGCCATTCCGCTGGAATGATAACAGAAGCGCGGATGGAGTGCGAAGAGAAAATTGACTGATTTGCAGTTGTTCATCGGCTCGTTTAGTCCTTGACTTGGAGCACCCCGGCTCGTTACATAGTGGGCTACAGTCGGGGTGTGGCGCAGCCCGGTAGCGCGCTTGCTTTGGGAGCAAGATGTCGTAGGTTCAAATCCTATCACCCCGACCATTTAACCACAGTAACTCAATATGAATCTAATTAGCAGACATTTGCAACTGAAGGTGGCGCTCGTTGTGATGACCGCCGTCATTGCCAGTATCCCGTCTACGGCCAGGGCGCGCGAATTAGGAATCAATCTGTATGGGCTTTCGTACCATCTTGATCGGCGTGATGTAACCGGATATCGCTTTAACGAGCGCAATCCCGGCATTGGAATAGCCTATACAATCTATAAGAAACAGCGCAGCCGCTACTATATCGAAGCGGCGATTATGGAGGATTCATATCGTCGTGCCGCCAAGTATGTGACTTTTGGATACGGGTATCGGATCCATCAAAGGGCTGTCGATTGGCGTTCTGTGCGGGTTTACGACAGCCGGTCGGTGGCGGAGTCGGCGGTGTTGGTGGCGGCGCCGATGGTATCATATCGCTATCGGGATTTTGAGATGCATTTGGTGCATCTGCCCGAATTTCCCGGAATCAATCCGTATCCGTCGTTTGCGCTGTATGCGACGCTGTATGTTTGGGGGCAAAGTTTAGATTGACACATTTGATTGGTGGACGTAGTATTGGACGGTTCACGCCCCCGTAGCTCATTCGGATAGAGCATCTGCCTTCTAAGCAGAGGGTAACAGGTTCGAATCCTGTCGGGGGTGTATTTCTGTTTTGCATCAGGATCATTTTGGGTCGATAGGACGCGCATAACCGTCGAGGGCTGAGTCTGATTAAAGAACAAGGTTACCTCATCGTACTGGAACCCAGTATCTACGTCAGAAACTACGAAGCCTCGAAGCAGTTGCAAAAGGGCGCGGATTTATATCGTGAATTTCGGCGCTGTTTGGCGTGGTTCGACCACAAATCCTACCGAGGAATTTCAAGAAGTCCACTCGGAAATCAAGTTTACGACGCAGAAAACGGCAATAACGCGAATGAATCTGCCTTGCGACGCCTCGCTGAGGTAACTCCAGAAGCCACAATTGATCTGTGTGACGACAGCTTTGTCGATAGATTTGAAGATGCCTTAGAGAATACATGGATTGCTGGATGACCCAAAATCTTGGGAGATCATTGAAGTGCTTGTATCTGAATACCGTTTGGACTCAAATACATTGGGCTTTGACGTCGGATTCTGGCGCTCTGACCACTTCTCGCTCATCGCAGATACAGCTATATGTCCAACGTGGCACCCGCCAGCACCAAAAGATTGGGCTGAATTATCGAATCGACTTCTGCGCCTCAATAATCACGCACTTTTTGACTCGGTCGCCGACGCTGAAGAATTCAGGGCCTATTACAGAAGCAAGGACTGGGCTGAGACGGAAGATGCGCCTGGAGAGTTTGCTGTCATTGAAGTGAGGAAAACCGACTTCGGGCGTGAGCAGTACAGGCGCTGAAGGTAGCTGGATATCGAGTCACTTCCAGTGCGAAATGGTCAGTATACCGCCTGAAAAGGAGTTTCCGTCTAGGCCGTAATTAGTGCTTCAATAGCACGGGACGAAGTAGTCGATGTGTCGGGTTCGACGCTTCGCTGCGAACCCGACCTACGAGCTCGAGTTTTACTCCATCTGTCAGCACATCCCCCCTGTTCTTAAGAAAAATTGCTCGGATAACATATTCCCCAACTACGACTTAGCTCACAATTCGCAAGAGGGTCGAAACTCTGGCGCTTCAAATTGGTAGAAGATTTGTACTCAATGTCGGATACTACTGCAGCGATTTAGATTCAGCTCGTGTCGCAGTTCATATCCAGGCGACGATTGAAGCAGGCACTTGTTATCGCAGAAGCCTTCGTACCTTTCAGCCAAGATAGACCAAGTACGAAATTCATTTGACTGACACGGAAAAACACACAGGTCTGTACCTATAGGAGGTAAAACATGAGAAAGAGAATCACAGCACTGGCGGTCGTCGGACTGGCGTTATTGGCTTTCGCAGTCGGCTGCTCGGATAAGCAGTTGGATTCGGCCTATCAGGCATCATTGACACAGGTAGCGGCTCAAGCAGACTCGATCAGGACGCTGCAGAGTCAAATTGCGACTGAAGACCGATAGTCTGAATCTCGCGATGGAGACGGTGCACTCCGCGAGTTACGTCACCGACAGCATTTCGCAGGACTATCAGAATGCCAAGAACCGGGCCGCGAATCTGTCGAAGGAACTGAAGAGCCTGACGAAGGAATTCAACACCTTCAGGATGATTGTTCGAAGCGCGAGGCGGAACTTCTTACCGGTATTCGCGAGAGAGACTCTGTTTTGACGTTAATTGACGCCATGTTCACCGATACGAATGTGACGCTGACGACCGTAAGAAGCGAACTGACTGACGAGCAGGCGCGCGTGCAGTGGCACTCGGATCTGCTGGCGAAGATCAAGCCGTGGTATAAGAAGTGGAAGCATGATTCCAAGCGCAGTTTCCTGAAGGTACTATTCGCTGCCGGCAAAGCCAAAAAGCCGGACTTTGCAGAGCCGAACATTGACACTCTGATGCCGCCAGATGCAGCAGGTTGTTCCGGCGGACACGACCAAGCTCAAAGATATCTCGATGCTGCAATAGATCCGCAATTCGAAGCGGTCACCGTCACCAAAGGCGGTGGCCGTTTTAGATCTTATTCTTGCCGTGGTTTGGTCGTCCCGCACTTGGCTATCTCAAATACTCCCGCGTTGTCAAAATGATCGCTTGCCCGTGCGATTCGAGATTTGTATGGGACAGTTTGCCCCACCCTGCGCTTCGCTTCGGGTGGGCTACCGGGTCATCTAACTTTCCTGATTTCATCAGACAGCTTATTCTTGGCGTTTGCTTCCAGAAGTCTTGCAGCAATCCGTCCTGACCTCTTCCCATATCCTTGAACCTTCACGTCTGACAAAAGACGCAAGAATCTCTCCCGCGGCATTTCGGCATAGAGTCTCGTGATGATGAGACCACGACTGGCGTATCAGGAAAGAGCCGCAAGAGCTGTTCTCCGTAACTAGCGCTGTTGGCTCTATCTACAATCATAAGTATGTTCAGAACTGATGCTACTGCTGGATGGCCAGGAAACCGATGTACAAAGTCGAGATAGGCACTTATCTGTGCTATAGAGTTCTCTCTCGACCAAGGTGTAACGTCTGCCTTAACCAAGCTCGACCAGGCATTGTCGTCAGGTTGCGGAAGCGCGACTGTAAACATGATAGTGTTCGAAACAATATGTTCGGCGGAATCCGTCCTGCAACTGACAGTTAACTCATACGTACCGGGGTTAAGCACCAGGACAATGCCCTGACGGCCCAAAGTGAATCCATGTGTTTCAGCGATATCAAGAGTCGCGTGTACTGATGCTTGTGGAGCCAGGCAAACGTACTCAGTTTCACCAGAGCGCTCGAATCGGAACCCGGCAAACGGGATGGACTTGCCACCAAACAGTGCTAAATTGATTTCCATGTCATAAAAATACGGACTTAGCGGAGCAACGCATTCCTCGGTATTGCCTGTATTCATTAAGGTCAGTTCGACTCCAACAGGCTCGCCACGTTCGTATACTTGTTTATCGGCGGCAGCTACAAGCTGCAACTGACTCGCCTGTACATTGAATGCAAATATAATTAAGATCACAAATGAACCAAAGAGTACTGTTGAACTGCTCTGAGGAGTGAGCCTGTGGCCGGAACCAATATCTCACTCTTAAGTCGCATCATTGTCGAGTCCTCTCCGTCTACACGATTCAGCTACAGCTTTACAGTCTCAATTTCAAAATATACGTGACGACTTGACTAATTAATGAATTGTGGGGTATTGTGGCAATGATTAATGCGCTCGACGCTACCGTTTAGAGGTAGAATGTAAGAGCGCAAAAAAAGCCGTCAGGAAGGGGTTCCCCCAAGAGGGACTTCGCCTGACGGCTCGAAGTAAAAACAGTCCGAACCACAGGGGTTCGGACCTACTCAACTAACAGATTCTTCGCTACGCTCAGAATGACAAAGTCTGAGTTTTTCAACAGACCCGACGACTGTGGGCACCATCTTGTTTCAAATAAAGTGCCGCAGATGTGGACATCTGCGACACAAGCTATTTACATTACGGGCAGCTGGCGCAAGGCGCCGGTCCGCCGGAGAAGATATAGGCGATCAAAAGGACGGCATCGGAAATTGTGATGTTGCCGTTGCAGTCGCCATCGCCCTGCTCGACCATTCCCGGTGCGGGTCCGCCCGAGAAGATGTAAGCGATCAAGTACACGGCGTCGGAGATCGTGACCGTGCCGTTGCCGTCGGCATCACCGCAAAGATAACTTACCACCCGAACCGTTTGCGTATCGGCGGCCAAGCCGTCATCAACCGTGACATCGAAAGTGATATTGAAGACGATGCCCGGCGTCGTGCCGGAAACCGTATCGTTGGTCTCGGTCAACCATACCGGAAGATTGGCATAGGTGATGGTGTGGACGAGATTGTCCGGATCGGTAAAGGTCGGCGTATAGCCGAAGACCGATCCTGCACGCACCATGAAGGAGTCAGGCGAAGTAATGCTTGGCGCGATGTTGGCATCCTGGACATTGAAGGTATACGCCCAGTCCTTGCCGATGTAGGGATCGGTCGCCAACCGGCCGGAATCATCCGCGGCACTAAGGAAATAGCGGACCGTACTTCCCGAGACTTGCGCCGGAATCGCGCCGGTGAATGAATCGGGGTATGCGGTAGCAAACAGCGGCGCGGACAGATAGGGCCCGTTGTTGACGCTATAGTAAATCTTCAGCGAATCGGAGATCAATGTTCCATCCGAATGGGCATAAACAAAGGCGGTAATCGGGTAAGGATTCTGCGTGCCGGCCGAATCAGGCAACGGCACATGGCCGATAAAGATCGATTTGCGGTCCGGAATTCCGCGGGCGCGGCAATGGATGGCATCGTCGGAGAGCCACGAACCGGTGAAGCCGAGGACTTCGTAGCCGGGCATGGCATTGCGGTAAACTTGAAGTGCAGAATCATCCCAGGTACTGCTGAACGTCGGCACCAGCACCTTCTTGTTGAGGATCAGAGAATTGGTATAAGCAGTTCCGGCGCGGGCAATAGACCCTGACGATTTTGTATGGTATGCCCCAGGGACCGATTGTGGCCTCCAGTTGGGCGATCCGCGTGTTGTGAGCGGCATAGCCGGGGTCGCTGGGCGGTACGGTTTCGACCAGGATGGTGTTGGGATTAAGAAACTTCGCGAAGCAATCGATATGATGAATGCCCGAGGGATCAACATATTCCAGTACCGTATAGGCGTTGCCGAGATACTGGTAGAAGTAGTCCTGGATCTGTGATGGCGTGAGGGACGGGTTTTCATCATAGACCAGGCGTTCGGACATCGAGGTACCGGTGCCATTGGACATGTGGTTGCCGCCGGTGTGGATGACCGGCAAGGCATAGACCGGAATGCTCCAGGCGGAACCGAGGATCTGCGGGACGACATCATCCAGTGGGCGCGGGCGGTTGTACTGGTTGTCAACGAAACCGATGTTGCCGGAGGAATCGAAAATCGCCCAGGGACCGTAGTCGCGCGTCCAGATGGAGTTGGTGGCGGCCGTCACGAATTCGACATTGGCCATGTTGACGCCGCCGGAAAGTATGTGCTTGTTGCGGATGTCTGTGCGGAGGAGTTGGCGACGAGAGTGACAACCTTGATGTCCTGCGACATTTCCGCAATCAGATTAACCGGCAGACCCAATGGCCAGCGAATCACAACCCGGTCGCAATACTCCCATTCCGAGCAGGCGCGCATGACACCCGGGGGGGGCGCGGTACGCTGATAGTTCATGCCAATTTCGTGAAGACGGGTCTTTTCCTCGTCGGTCAATCCAATCGGAAGGTAATTCTCTTCTTCCACGGCAAACGTTGGTTGTTTGGCATTTGGCGTTGGAGCAGGTTTGTCACTGTCCGCACTGATAAACGTAGTCCAACATAGCAGAGCGAGGAGCGAAGCAAGCAGCAATGGCAGTTTCTTCATAATTTTCCCTATGGTTGTCACAACCCGGCAGTAAGACTGGATCGACTAGAGTGTTTGTTTAAACAAGATAATCGAGATTTGAGTTGAGTCAAGCTGTAATAAAACGGGCTTGCGCAAGGCGAACAAATCGACTAATTGCATCCAGGATCAAGTAACGTATGACAGATTCTCTACCACAGAAGCCAGAATCGCCGCATCGGCACTACCGATACTATGACCTGATCATGGCGTTGTTCGTCACAGTCTTGTTGTGCTCGAATTTGATCGGTCCGGCGAAGATCTGGACATTTCAAGGGTATTCATTTGGAGCCGGGATTCTCTTCTTTCCGATCAGTTATCTTTTTGGAGATATTCTCACCGAAGTTTACGGCTATGCCCGTGCGCGCAAGGTAGTCTGGGCCGGTTTCGGCGCGCTGGCGTTCGCTTCGTTTATGTCCTGGGTGGTTCTGGCGTTGCCGGCTGCCGAAGGCTGGAGCGGGCAGGAGGCATTGGAGAGTGTATTTTCGACGACGCCGCGGATTATTTTGGCTTCGATTTCGGCCTACTGGGTGGGAGAGTTCTCCAATTCTTATGTGCTGGCCAAAATGAAGCTTTGGACGAAAGGGGAGGTTCTTGTTCGTCCGCACGATCGGATCGACGATTGTGGGCACGGCCATCGACAGCGCAATTTTCTATCCTGTGGCGTTCTGGGGCGTTTGGACGAATGATCAGGTGATAGGCGTCATGCTTGGCAATTATGCTCTAAAAGTGCTGTGGGAGGCGGTTGCGACGCCCTTTACCTACAAGATTGTCGGCTTCCTCAAAAAGGTTGAGCGCGAGGATTATTATGACTACCGGACTGATTTTACGCCATTTTCGCTGAAAACTGACTGATACGGGGCCGTTATTTCTGGCTTGCATCCGCGCTGCTGACGTATATATTGCATCCCCACGGTGGGTGTAGCTCAGCTGGTTAGAGCATCAGATTGTGGCTCTGAGGGTCGTGGGTTCAAATCCCATCATCCACCCCATATTTCCAGACAATGGGAAAATCCATAGTTCCTGCGCGGGCCAGACTTTGCATTGACAGAATCGAAATCCCGGCTATCTTGATATGTAGCGTTTGCTTCGTCCCTATTAGTCATAATCTCGCCGATTGTCCGCCAACCGGAGTCGGAGCAGACTTGTGTTTCCTCTTGACGAGGGGTTTGTTTCAGTGGTTCGACCGCGCACTTCGGAAAAAATCTTCGACCTCGAATGGTCAGCTCTCATCAACTCTCTGCCTGATGTTTACTTAGTCGTTGATCGCGACGGGAAAATCCTCTTTATCAACCGCGGTGAGAATGGCGCCGGCATCGCGGAAGTGCTGGAGCACACGGTTTTCGATTATGTCATGGGAGACTTTCACGCGCAACTCAAGGAGAAGCTTGATCGTGTCTATGGCAGCGGCTGCCAAGACCGTATAGAGGTCAAGAGGTCGGACCCGGATTTTGCCGAGCAATGGTGGTCGATCGCCATGTCGCCGCTCAGACGCGGCGACGAGGTCGTAGGCGTGCTGTTTCTCTGCCGTGATGTCACGGACATGAAAAATGTCCGCCAGGAACAGGAACGCTCGATTAACAGCCTTAAACAGAAATTCTGGCGGGAGACTTCGGCACACGACCGCGCCCGCGAGATTCTGATCGAGGAGATTGCAGTACGCCGGGAGGCTGAGAAATCTCTTAGCGAGAGCGAACAGCGTTATCGTGAACTGGTGGAGAATGCGCGTAATGCCATTTTTTCCGTTAATTACGAGGGTTTTTTGTTTCTCTGAATCCGGTTGCGGCCCGAGAGTCTGGGCGGTACACCGGACATTACGCCGGCAAGCACATGACTGAATTGTTCCCGCCCGACATTGCTGCCCGGCAATTGGATTCGGTTCGGCTGGTCATTGACACTCGACAGGAAGAGTGATCGGAAGCATTGACACTATGTTCAAGGACGCCCAAATGGTATATTACGTCCATCAACCGATCATCAACCCGGATGGAAACTGCACTTCCGCCTTGTTGGAATCGACCGACATCGATGATCGGGTTCGAGCGACCCAGCAGCTCGAGCGCGAGCGGAATTTTACGTCTACCATCTTGCAGACGGCCAACTCTTTGATCGTCTGCCTTGACTCACAGGCTCGGATCTCTGTCTTCAACAGCCGAATGCGGAGGCAGTGACCGGATTACAAGTCCGAAGAAGTTGTCGGCAAATCGTGGCCGGAGATTGTTTCTTCCGAGCGAGGATTGCAGGAACAACGCTTCTCGAATTTTGCCGAATTGCTCCGCACTCGTACTCGCATGAACGCTTTGAAGGGCACGATCAAGTGCCGAGTCCGGGGAGATTCGTACGGTGTTTTGGTCAGGTTCCTCATTCATGCTCGAGGAAACCCAAGAGCTCATCGGAGTCGGCGTCGGTATTGACATTACCGAAGTTGAATCATATCGAGCAGAGACTCCGTGAAAGTGAAATGCGTTTAAGCCTGGCCATTGCGGGCACTGGAGCAGGATTGTGGGACTGGGATATGGAAAACGACGTCGTCTATTTCTCTCCACAATGGAAAGCTATGCTGGGTTATGAAGACCATGAGATCGAGAATGCGTTCATTGGCTGGCAGAAGCTTTGGCACCCGGATGATGCAGACAAGATTGAGAAGGCCATGAGCGACCACCTGGCGGGGAAGACGAAGCAATACGAAATTGAACATCGTCTGCGCCATAAGAATGGCGACTGGCGCTGGATAATCTGACCCGCGGCGGCATTTTCAAGGATTCAGCCGGCAAGCCGTTCCGCTGGATAGGCACTAATATCGATGTCACCGACCTGCGGAGGTTGGAAGCGGCATTGCAGGAAATGAGCGAAGAACTGGATCGCTATTTTACCATGAGCCTTGATTTATTGTGCATTGCCAATACCCGGGGGGAGTTTCTCCGGCTCAATCCTGAATGGGAACGGGTACTCGGATATCCGATTGCGGAATTGGAGGGCCATTCATTCCTGGCGCTAGTGCATCCCGATGATCTGGAGAGGACACAACAGGCAATTTCGAGATTGGAAACACAGGAAGAAATCCTGAGCTTCGAGAACCGGTACCGCTGTAAGGACGGTTCGTACCGGTGGATCGAGTGGCGATCAAGAGCGCAAGGCGACAAGATCTATGCGGCAGCCCGCGACATTACTAAACGCCGACAGATGCAGGAGGCTCTTGAATCAAGTCGGGCGCGCAATGCGGCGATTTTGCAGGGAATGCCTGACCTGGTTTTCGTAGTTGACAGCGCCGGCTACTACCGGGAATTTACCGGCGGATATAAGGGCGACCTGTTGGTGCCTGCAGAAAAGGTCATTGGTTCGCATGTTACCGATTCAATTTCACCGCCGTTGTCTGACGAGTTGATGCGGGTTGTAAACAAGGCGATATATGAAGGCACGATACAGTTATTGGAATATACACTTGACCTCGCCGAGCGTTGTCATGCAGACTTTGAAGGGCGTTTTGTCCGTTGCGGTGCAGGACGAATGCCTGGTAATCGTGCGTAATGTCACTACGAAAAAGCGGATGGAACAGGAACTTGAGCAACTGACTGAAGAATTGCAGGCAAGAGCACGTAACCTGACGGAAAAAATATTGCGCTGGGCGAATTCTCTCGCAATATCGGCAGGAAGCAAACCGGTCAGGTTCGAAGTGAATGCCAATGTTGAGACTCTGATTCTCCCGGTCATCAACCGCCTCCGCCAGAGTGTGCCAGCCGGAAATCCGCATCGATGTCGATCAACTGGAATCGCTGCTGACCGAATTGACTTCGTCCTTCGCCAGCAACCTGAACAAGAAGACCGCGAGTTTGACCCCGCGCGAGATTGAGATTTGCAACATGATTCGCAGCGGGTTTCAGACGAAGCAGATAGCCGACAAGCTGAACTTGTCAACTCGGACGGTTGAAAAGTTCCGGCAGCGAATCCGGACTAAGTTGGATTTGGTCAATCAGGACATCAACTTACCGACTTTCCTCAAAAGCCTCTGATCCCCATGCGTACAAATCATACGTAGTTATTGCCTGATTAAGTCGCAGACGCCATCATTGACAAACTGGCACAAGGGAGGCATCTTACTAATCGTGAGATCCTTGTTCGCCTCCGAATTCGGACAATGGTGGGTTGGATATCACATGAGAAGCGAGTCCGTTAATCGGGCAAATCATTCAGGACTCGTTCATTTTGAAATTGCGAAGATTCCGTGTGTCTGAGAGGAAGCACAGGCTTTTTAGCCTGTCTGCCTGATGGGTAGGCCCTTCAGCATCAGAGTATGCCGTTCACTTCGACAGGTAGACCGATCAAAAGGGGACCTGGGTTCGAGGCAGAAATGATGTGAGCGGGGGGCACAGCGGCCAGTGGAGTCCAAGCCTTCACTGGTCGCTATTCAAAAGTGCTGCGGCCAAGAAAACGCCCGCTTCGGAGAATCACTCCAAAGCGGGCGTTGCATTTAGTCCCGAATTCTCGGATTAGCTACAAGATGCGCAAGGGGCCGGACCGCCGCTGAAAATGAAATTGATGAGATAGACGGCGTCCGAAATTGTGATCGTCGAACTGCAGTCAGCGTCACCGGCCTGCAACGGATTCGGCGCCGGTCCGCCGTTGAAGACGAAGTTGATCAGATAGACGGCATCGGAGATCGTGACATCATCGCTACCGTCGGCGTCACCGCAAACATACGGCGGAGCGACGACCAGGCTCAACGCCTGTTCATCATTGCTACCGGTCGCATCGACGATGCGGGCGGTGAAATTGAGAGTTGTCACCGCGTTGGGTGTTCCGGACAGCAATCCGGAAGACGAAAGTGCCAAGCCTGATCCGGAGAGATTATTGTTCTTATCGGTCCAGATCTTGGTGCCGGTACCGTCCTGCGACAGCAACTGCTGGGAATAGGCTTCGTTCTGAACCGCGGTGGGCAATGATGTTGTAACGATTGCCACGGCGGGATTGATCTGTACCACCAGCGATTTTTCCGCAGAGCCGCCGACCTGATCCACGACGCGGGCGGTGAAGCTCAACGGTCCGGCAACAGTGGGCGTTCCGGACAAAACACCAAGACCAGAAAGAGCAAGTCCGGAACCGGCCAAGTCGCCATTCTTGTCAGTCCACGACGTGAGTCCAGTGCCGCCAGTAACCACCAATGATTGTGTATACGGCCGACCGGAGGTCCATTCCGGGAGTGCGGAAGTCGTGATATTCAGAGCGGCATTGACGGTGAAGTTAATGCTCTGATTGTCAATTGCCGAGGCCTCGTCGGTCACCTGCGCCATGAAGCTGACTGGACCGGCGAAGAGTGGTGTGCCGGAGACCAGGCCTGACGAGGAAAGTGACAAGCCGGTTCCGCTTAGTCCGCTATTTCCATCCGACCACGTCAAGGCACCCTGACCATTGACGGCCAGAAGCTGTTCGGAATATGGTACCCCGGTGGTCCAATTGGGGAGAGCCGATGATGTAATGTTCAGAGTTGTCGACGTGCATTCGTATTGTGTCACGGCAAAGGCGTCGATGCCGGCTTCGACAACAGAGCCGCTGTTCAGGTCAGAGGCGTCGAAACGCATCTTCATCTGCGCTGTCGGAGTGACGAACTGGCTGGCCATGAAGGAGTGTTCAATCCAGCCACCGCTGGCTTCGTTCACCGGCCCGACCGCTTCCACCAACGTCCAACTGCCACCGTTATTATTGGAGATATAAATGTTGAATACGTCATTGTTCGGATCGGCACCGAAGGTGTTGGAGTACCAGCGAGCATAGCTGATGCGCGCATCGCCGGAGGAGAGGTCAAACACGGGCGAGTACAATGTGGTGGTTCCGCCGTCGACGTCAGTGTCACCGGAGTTGCGATCGGTTAGATAGCATTGTCCCGAACCATCGTAGTCGGTCGGCGGATCGCCGCGCGATCCCCCGCCCAGCGGCAAACCGCGATTCCAGAGCCCCGCAGTGGCGGTGCTGGAGACAGTCCATCCGAGGTTAGTTTCGAAGTTGTCGGAGAACGGCAGAGTCGAATTGCTTGCGACAATTGCCGAGAATGGCGTTGTCGCCGAAGGATTGCTGAAGGTACCGTTGGTCTGTTCCTGCGCAGAAATATAGAAATCGACAACATTCAGACAGGTTGCAGCCGGAATGGTGGCTTGGTAGAGACCTGCCGAAAGGAGCGTAGTTGCCGTTTCTGTCCACAGACCGCCATTGACGCGATAGATTAACTTCACGGAGTTCGGTACGAGGACACCTCCGAGACTTCCGGAGATTTGCACTTCGAAAGAGGTTGGACTGTCTGGAGCAATGAGGCTCGGAACGCCATTGGGATAGGCAAAGCTGAGCGATGCCAACGGAATCGTGACGCCGACTGCATTCCAAGCTTTGGCGACTTGTGTTGCCCAGGCGCCGGTTGTGTCGAGATCTTCGGCGGCGGTGACAGTCGCCAACGCGGCGTTGTAGTAAGTAATTCCAGAAGTCCAATAGAGCAGATTGGCACGAGCGGCGACCTTAATCGCGTTGTCGTAGCCGATCCCGGTAACGGTGATGCTGTGGGATGTGCCGCCGTCGGACAACAGGTAGTACCACTTGTTGCCGACACCGGAATTGGTGTGTACGCCGCAATAGTCGTTAAATGAGCTCGGCGTACAATTTACGACATCGACCCAGTTTGGATCGGAAGTGCCATAGTATTCGGGATCGCCGTATTGAGGAGGGTTGGACATCGAACGGAATCCGGCGCCGGAAGTCTGGCCGTTTTCGCCCATGAGCCAATCCGGCGTATCATAGGCGCTGTGTGCGAACTCGAATGCGGCGCCCATCATGTCGGAGAATGACTCGTTAAGTGCGCCCGATTCTTTTTGATAGACCAGGTTTGACCCGTTTTCGGTGAAGGCATGTCCCCATTCGTGGGCGATAACGTCGGGACAGCCGGCAAGTGAGCGCCAACCGGTTCCAGCGGACCAGATCACGATGCGGCTGCCATCCCAATAGGCGTTGTTATTGCCTTCCCCGCTGTAGTTGACGATTGTCAGCATTGAGGTACCAGTGTTGGTGTAGCTGTTGCGGTTAAATTGGCTTAGCCACCAATCATACACCAAAGCCGAATAGACGTGTCCGTCGACGGCTGCAGCCTGTGAACCGCCGGCATTCCAGTTGTTGTCGGCGTCAGTGGCAATTGTGCCGGGAAGGCTCGCACCGGCAATATTAGTCTGCAGATAGTTCCCTGCCGGCATCTGGCCGTTATGGCCGTGCGGATTGTTCGTAGTTTGACGAGTGTTATTGCGCATTTGGTAGGTCGAGCCGGTGAAGTCGACATCGAGGTGATTTCGAGTCAGGCCCATAACACCGATGCCGGTGCCGATGGCATCGGTATCCATGATGCGGTTAGCTTTGAAAATAATGGCGCCGGTCTTGGCATCGACGAAATATTCCCAGCGTCCCATCGGCGTATCGGAATAGATAAAAAGTCGGTAGCTGAGGTAGGTTGTTCCCTCCCAGGGGAAGATGACCAATTCAGGATCAGCCGGCTTGCCGGTACCAAAGAATGACTTGAGGTCCTGGATGGCGGCTTCCGAGGCGGTGTTGGCGGCAATTGCCGGTGTGACATCGAGTTCAAGATCGGCTTCGGTGTGCCCGTTGACCTGGCGCAGGACGCCTTGGGGAGAAAAATGCGCGACCAATTCCCCGCCGATCACTTTGAGCCCGCGATAATATTGATCAAGGCGCAGATGACGCATGCCGTTCAGGTCGTCATCTATTTTTCTAAGCACTATTTCCTGTGACGGATTTTCGATACGGAATGCGCCACGATGGCGTTCGAGAAATTCAATTGTCTTGGGGAGTTCAGCGCCGCGAGCTACGGGTGAGGATAGCTCGCCTTTGACAAAGGTTGGAACACCCTGCTCGTTTTGGTGATAGACGGAGACTTGCTTGTCAGTTCTTAGAAGGTTGGGTCCAAATTTCGCGTCGTCAGAAGCTCCTGATGCAGTGGCACCCAATGCCAAAGACAAAGTAATCAGAAGCGACGAGCAAAAGCGTCCAATAATCATGCTCTCCTCCAATCGGCACATGTGCGTAGCGCAGAAATTCTCGATGTCAATAGACATCGTTGTTGCTCGGCAGTAACGGTTTATGACTTCTCAGTATATAAGGCATTTTATTGATTAGTCAATTGATTTCCCCGTTAAACGTGATGGGGAGAGGCGTGTTAATTGAGTCGGAATTCATCCTGTTACCATCCGGCTTCAGGTGTTGCCTACGGGAGAGCTTGGACATACGCGAATCACTCCATGGACTAAGTCGGTCGGAGTTTTAGGCTTGCTTTTGTTAGTGAGCAAAGTTATCCTCCGCCTTGTTAGAATGCGCATCGGTCGGTACACTTCGGATATAGTCGTCCGACCGGTCAAATGGCATTAATTCCAATTTTAGCAATGGGAGAATTATGGTTAGCTGCAAGGCACTTGTTGCCGCGCTGGTGATCTTTGCCCTGTTTCTCGCTGCCGGATGCAGCCAGAGCAGTCTAAGTCAAGGCGAGCGCGCACTTGAGGAGCGAAATTACCAATTAGCGATTGATCACCTTGAAACAGCGCTCAAGGAGAAGCCGACCGATTCCAAGACGATGAGATCGCTCGGCCGGGCTTATTACCACAAAGGCGATTTCGCCAAGTCCGAGGCCTTTCTGGTCGCGGCGGAAAAGGATCTGCCGAGTGACGGTACCATCGCCCTCTATCTTGGCATGATTGCAGAGAACAAGGGCGACTTTGCCGGGGCGGAGAAGCACTACCGCAGTTACTTGGCAAAGGACGGCAAATCGAAATCAGCCGAAGCTATAAGGGGGCGCTTGCTGTTCGTGCAAAACGAGAACCTGCGCCTTCAGGTCGCCCAAGCGGTGAAGCAGGAAGACGCGATTTCGCTGGAGACACCGGGACAAAATACGGTCGGCGTATTGCCGTTCGCCGTTCATGACAAGTCGGATGAGACGACGCGCTCATTGGCGACTGGACTACAGACGGTGACCTGGTACGATCTTTCGTCAATCCCGGAGTTGCAGGTGGTGGAACGCCTGGAATTCAAATACCTGATTAAGGAACTGGAATTGACCAAGGAAGGATTTTCGGAGAAGAACTCCGCCCCGCGACTTGGCAAGCTGGTTCGCGCCGGCAAGCTGGTCAATGCCAGCATCGACAAACCGAATGAGAGTTCATTCGCCCTGAATTCGGCGTTAGTGAGCACATCTGACGCAGCCTTTACGCCAACATATGGCAAGGACGCCAAGTTAAAGGATGCGATGAAGATGCAGAAGGACATGGTGCTGTCGGTGATCGACAGCCTCGGCATCGACATCAAGGGCAGCCGCCGGCAGTCGCTGAAGAAGACGGCGACGGAAAACTACGAGGCATTCCTGGCATTCAGTCAAGGTATCGAGCTGTACGACAATGGCGAATTCGTCAAGGCCAAGAGCATGTTCGATCGTGCAATGGGTCTTGACCCGAAGTTCAATCTGGCCCGACAGTTTGCCACTGATGCGACGCTGCTTGCCAACAACTCCGGGCCAATCAATACATTCGACACCAAGATTCTGGCCACATTCACCCAGGAAAACGGTTCGGCGTTCGATCCCGTGAACGAGATTATTAATATCACCAGCCCTGCAATTGTTGATCCACGCACGCAGGACCAACCGCAGGACAATAGCACAGGCACTGCAACCGTCTCCGGGACGATCAGGTAAGGAGCGGAAAAATGAAGAAGACAATAATCACATTGGTTGTGTTGATAGTGGCAGCGCAGATGGCGATTGCGGAGACACCTAGATCCTCGCAGGCGACAATTTTCTACCTGCTCAATTCGTGGAAGACGAAAGATGAATTGAGTGGAGAACACAAGCTCAAAGAAGGAGTCTTCGGACTTAGCGCCGCGCTTCAGACCAGCGACCGGTTTCTCTTTGAGCTCGACGGGACGCTGGCAAATGCCAAGCTTGAAGCCGACGGACTCGTTGATGACCTAAAATTGTCGTCGATGAACGATACGCGGATTGCCGCGACGTTCTTTTCGAAGGCCGGATTGACTTCGTTTACAGCGATGGCAAACTTGCCGACCGGCAAGACGAAGCTGGACGAAGAGCAGTACACTGTTGCCTATTCGGTGGCAGACAACTCGCGCAAATTCCTCGTGCGGCGATTCGGGCAAGGGCTGGATATCGGCGCTCAAGGAGTGGTTCATCCGAAGGCAGGAAATCTATCGTTCCATCTTGGCGCCGGTTACATGCTGAAGGGAAAGTTCCAAGCGCGCAAGGATGACACGGAGAAATACAAATTTGGCGATGAGATTTCGGCCGTGGCGGGCTTGGGCTTTCAAAAAGACAAGATTGCCTTCATGGCCGACGGATCATTCACGATCGTACATGAAGGACAAGGTTGGTGACGTGGAAGTCTTCCAAGCCGGCTCGGCGATGGCGTTTCGCGGCAGCATTTCGTACACGGACCGCATGACGCTGATGACCGGTATCGCCATGCTGATGCGGGGCAAAGGCAAGGTACAGGATGCCAGTGCCGGTTCAGATCTGGTTGATGAGGCCGAACGGTCGGGACGCAACGAGTTCCTGTGGCACGGAGGAATCGGGTATCCGGTCAACGAGAAGGTGCGGTTAAACGGGCGTTTGGAGTATCAGAATTTCAGTGCCAACGACTATGAAGCGGACACTCCGTTGTATCGTCCGAAGTCGAACTACTTTGGTATCGGCGGCGGCGGCAGTTATGCTTTCGCGCCAAACTTCTTTGCCAGCACAATGATAACAATTTACTCCGGCAGCGTTGATCAGTCCGACGCGTACGAGACGGATTTGTCGGGATTGGGATTGATCTTTGCCCTGACCTACAGGGTGATGTGAGGAATATGATGAAAATAAGAAATACTATACTGATATCGCTGTTGATGCTGGCTTTTGTGGCTGGCGGATGCAGCAAAGATAGCACCACGACCCCGGATGGGTCAAACTCCGCAAACGTGACTGTACGGCTGCAGAAGTCGTCGTTGACAGCGCGCGTTGATTTGATGCGCCTGACGGTCTTCCAGAATGAAGCGACTATTACACAGGTGACGACGGCGGTCGTCGACGGCGCGTTTTCATTCGGCAACGTGATTCTTCCGGTGGGAACTTATTTTTTCGCCGTGGAAGGTGTTGAAATCCTGCCCGATGACGGCCAGTTAGTCATTTATAGCGGAAACAAAGAAGTAGCGATTGGTCCAGGCTCCAATCCTATTTCGATAGATGTCGCTCCGTCGGTACCGATGGTGCGGGTGGCACCGTATGAACTGCTGACGGCTGCTTCGGCAACATTTACTTCGAAGCTGGAGTTCTGGAACATCCCCGAATTTCGCAGCGGTTCATTCACTATCCAGATCGATCCCACCAAGGTGGCCTTTGTCGGAGCGTCGGCTGCAAACGAAGACTGGGGCACACTGGAAATTGGCAGCGAAGTGGTCGAAAATGAGTTGACGCTGACCGTGACCCGTGTCAGCGAGAGCGATATCGTGCCAGCTCGCCAGGCGATCATTGACCTGTCCTTCTCTGCTGTTGCCGCGGGAACGACAACGCTTGCGCCGGTGATTGTCTCGATGACTGACGATGAGGGCGACATTCCGGGGTTAGCGACCGTTTATGAAGAGACTCAGAATGTCCGCATCGTTGGCGGCGGTGGCGGCGACCGCGGAGTATTGAGCGGATACGTTTATGATGCGACATCTGGAGGAGTTCTTCAAGGAACGCTGGTGTCGATCACGGGGCCGGCTTCGCGCCAGACCACTACGGATGAGACGGGGCTGTACCTCTTTGAAGATCTGCAGTACGGCACGTATGAAGTCACTGCCGCGATTTCCGGGTATATTGCGCTGTCCCGTACTGTAGAGCACAACTCGCAGGTGACAACTTCGATATTTGCCCTCTCCCAGCAGTTGCAGACCGGGCAGTATCGCATTGTGCTATCATGGGGTGAAAATCCTGCTGATCTGGACGCTCATTTGTGGACAACAGTGAGTGACGTGATTTACGAGGTTTACTATGGAGAGAACGGCTCGGCCACCGTTGCACCGTTTGTTCTTTTGGACACCGACGATGTTGACGGCTATGGACCGGAAACAATAACTATTTACCAGCTCACGAGTCCCGGGATTTTTGCCGTCAAGAACTTTTCGGGCGACCCGGCGATAACGACTTCCAACGCCCGGATCGAAGTTTACTCGGGCAGCCAGAAAATCGGTAACTTCAGCGTACCGACAAGCGGAACCGGTGTGTGGTGGTATGTGTTTGATCTTTCTCCGCAAGGGGTGATTACGCCGAGGAACACGATTTCGGATACTCCTCCCCTGCCGTCACAAGATGGAGCGCCGGCCGGATCCGCCGCGAAATCACTGCGGTAAGTAAGTTGGGGCAACAATTGCCAAGAGGGCGGACAGCAATGTCCGCCCTTTCTTATTGGCGACGAGTTGGGTTGGATACAGACTATGATTCGGAGTTGGAACTGTCGTCGAGGAGTTCGATGCCCTTGTGGGCACGCAAGTCTTGAATCTTGTCGATGACGCGGTCAAGCTGGCGACGGCGGGTGGTTGTGAGTTCTTGAAATGCCTTCTGCGACTCGTCGATCTTCTTCCCCATCGCTTCCAGCTTGTCGACGAAGGCTTTCCACTGTTTGTCGAAGGAGTCTATTGCCTGAAGGATTTGCTCCGAAGCCCGCTCAAAGGCGAAGTTATCCGAGGCTTGACGAATAACGGCAAGAATCGCGTAGAGCGTCAACGGCGAGCAAACAATTACCTTGCTGCGCATGGCATCGTCAAGCAAGGCGCGATCCGATTCGTGAATGAAGGCGTAAACCTGCTCATTCGGGATAAACAACAGCACATAGTCGACGGTCTTTTCCGACGGATTAATATAATCACGCCCGCAGACGGCCTTGACGTGCGTGCGAACATCGCGCAGGAAGTCGTTGCGGTAACGGCTTTCCTCGGTTTCGTTGTCTGATTCGAGATAACGCAGGTAATTGTCGAGCGGGAATTTGACGTCCATGTTGAGCATCAGCCCCTGCGGCAGCGGAAAACTGAAGTCGGGGCGCGAGCGGCCTTCATTCATGGTTCTTTGCTTATAGTAATTGACATTTTCGATGAACCCGGCCAAGCGCAGGACATCCTCGGCCATGCGCTCACCCCATTGGCCGCGCGCCTTTGTTGAAGCGAGGGCTTCGCGCAGGGAGTTGGCGGTTTGCATCAGCGACTGCACCTGCGCTTGATGTGATTTGAGGCTGGAGTCGAGTTCGCCGTACTTGGTGGCACGGTCTTTTTCGAGACCGACCATCAGTTGTTGAACTTTGTCGAGCTCGGTCTTCACGGACTTAAGCGACTCATCGATGAGCCCTTTTTTCGAGTCGAGTTCCTTGACATGCACGTCGCGGTCGGACTCCATCAGGGTCTTGCGAATCTTGAGGAACTCGTCGTTGGCTTTGGTCAGAGCTTCATTGGAGAGGCTTCCAAAGCTAAGTTTGACGTGTTCGATCACGCGGTCGATATCCTGCTGGCGGCGAATGTCGCTGTCGCGCAGGAGTTCATCGGCAATGGCACGAGTATCTTCCTTCTGCCGGGACTTGAGCAGATAGACGATTGCGGCGCCGAAGGCAAAACCGATAATGAATGTGATGATTGCTGTAGTCATAGCCTTTTCCTGCTGGTGATATAGCGAACCAAGAATGGGCTGTCAAGGCGAGATGTAATTGAGGTATGCAACTACACTTTGAGGAAGCGCGTGAGAACGTCCTTGAGCTGGGTGCGTTCGATGTCGCGGCGCAGGGTACCCTCGAAGGCGATGGAGATCTCCCCCGTTTCTTCGGATACGACCAGGCAGATGGCGTCTGATTCTTCGGTTATACCGACGGCCGCCTTGTGGCGCATGCCGAACATCTTCAGATATGCCGGGTTCTGCGAGAGTGGCAGCATACAGGCGGCTGCGATGATGGTATCGCCGCGAATAATGATGGCGCCATCGTGGAGCGGCGTGTAAGGCGTGAAGATGGTGGTGATCATCTCTTCCGAGACGGAAGTATTCAGTTCCTTGCCGCTCTGGATGAAATCCTTGCAGACCAACGGTCCGTTCCAAGACAATGAGCGCGCCATGTTTGAGGACGCTAAGGCGCATCGCAGCTCGGGTGATTTCATCGACGGAGACAGATTCTTCGGTGCGATAGAAGAAACGGACAATACGCGAGTGCCCGATCTGGGCCAGAACTCCGCGGATTTCTGGCTGGAACAGAATGACCAGAACGATGAAACCGACTGTCGCAAGATTTGTAAACAGCCACATGACGCCTTGAAGTTGAAACCAGTAGGCGAAGAATGCGAGCACGAACAACAGCGTGAGGCCGGTGATCATTTGCGCGGCGCGGGTGCCTTTCATCAGTGAAAGGAACTTGTAGAGGATGGTAGCCACGACCGTGACATCGATCAGATCGACCAGAGTAAATTTGAGGAACTTGTAAGTGAACAGTTCCATTATTTGTTCCCCGCAGCCGGAATGCCAGATCGACGGCTTGACGAGTTTCGGCGACGTCGTGGACCCGAACCGCCGATGCACCGTTGAGCACCGCGGCGGTAGCGGCCGCCAGAGATCCTGGTAGGCGGTTGCCGGTGCCGGCACCGCTCAACCGGCCGATGAATGACTTCCGTGAAGCTCCGACCATGACCGGTTTCCCGAGCGATCGAAATTGGGGAATCGACCGGATAATTGACAGGTTCCCCTCGAGATCTTTCCCGAATCCGATGCCGGGATCGACTATGATTTTGTTCGGGGCAACTCCGGCGGATTCCGCCTTGACAATTGCGGCGGATAGATATGCAAGTATTTCGCCAACCAAGTCGTCGTAAGAAGTGTCCAGCTGCATTTGTTGCGGCGTACCCCGCATATGCATCAGAACCAGGCCGGCGCCAAACTCAGCGACGACGCCCGCCATATCGCTATCGCCATTGAGAGCCGTAATGTCGTTGACGATCGAGGCACCGGTTTCAAGCGCAGCCCGGGCGACTGAAGCTTTGGTGGTATCGATAGAGATGGGGACGGGGCATTGTCCGGACAGTTTGTCGATGACGGGCAGTACGCGCTGTCGTTCTTCCGACTCTGAAACCGGAATTGCCCCCGGGCGGGAGGACTCGCCTCCGATATCGATGATATCGGCACCCTGTTCGACCAGCCGCAACGCCTGTGCGGCGGCCGCGTCGCGGTCGAAATAAGTTCCGCCGTCGGAAAAAGAATCGGGCGTGGTGTTGACCACGCCCATAACTACAATTCGATGATGATGGTTGAAGAGCCGAGCTAAGTCGAATTCGCGTCGTCGAGCTTCTCTATGCATCATGCCGTGCGCAGGTTTACCGGTACCTTGTCAAGCTTCTCGCCTCTCATAATACGATCAATTTCGTCGCTGTCAAGAATCTCGTGATCAAGAAGCGCGGTCGCCAACAAATGCAATTTGTCAAGATTACCCTGGAGAATCTCCTCGGCCATATTATAAGCCCGTTCGACGATGCGGCGAATCTCATCATCGATTGCCTGCGACGTTTTTTCCGAGTAGTCGCGATGCTGGGCAATTTCGCGCCCGATAAAGATCTCTTCCCGCGACTTGCCAAAGGTTAGGGGCCCGAGCGCATCGGTCATACCCCATGAACAGACCATTTTGCGAGCCAGATCGGTGGCGCGTTCGATGTCATTGCCGGCGCCGGTAGTCAGTTGATCGAACACCAGTTTCTCGGCTGCGCGCCCGCCCATCAGGTAGATGAGCTTGGTTTCCAAGTATTCCTTGGAATATGTGTGTTTTTCTTCGGTGGGAAGAAAGCTTGTCACACCCAGCGCCAGACCGCGCGGAATAATCGTGACTTTGTAGACCGGGTCGGCTTTGGGAATCAATTTGCCGACGAGAGCATGTCCCGCCTCATGGTAAGCGGTAGTACGCTTCTCTTCTTCAGAGATCACCAGGGAACGGCGCTCGGCGCCCATCATGACTTTATCTTTAGCCTGTTCGAAATCGCGCATGGCGACTTTGTCGCCATTGCGCCGGGCTGCGAGCAATGCGGCTTCGTTGACGACATTCGCCAAATCGGCTCCGGACATACCGGGAGTGCCGCGGGCGATCAATCGGAGTTCAACATCTTCGTCAATGTTGATCTTCTTGGTGTGAACCTGAAGGATGCCTTCGCGCCCCTTGATATCGGGAAGATTGACGATGATCTGGCGATCGAAGCGTCCAGGGCGCAACAGCGCCGGGTCGAGGACATCGGGACGGTTGGTTGCCGCGACCAGGATTACGCCATCGTTGGATTCAAACCCGTCCATTTCGACAAGCAGCTGATTGAGTGTTTGCTCGCGTTCGTCGTGGCCACCGCCAAGGCCGGCACCGCGCAGGCGGCCGACGGCGTCGATTTCGTCGATGAAGATGATGCACGGGGCGTTCTTCTTGCCCTGATCGAAAAGATCACGGACGCGTGAGGCACCGACGCCGACAAACATTTCCACGAAGTCGGAGCCGGACATCGAGAAAAACGGGACCCCGGCCTCGCCGGCCACAGCGCGAGCCAGGAGTGTTTTTCCGGTTCCGGGGGGACCCACGAGCAATGCACCTTTGGGAATCTTTCCGCCAAGTTTCTGGAACTTGCCCGGTTCCTTGAGAAATTCGATGATTTCTGCGAGTTCTTCTTTGGCTTCATCAGCTCCAGCGACGTCGTTGAAGGTTACCTTGGGACGATCCTCCGACATCAGTTTTGCGCGCGATTTGCCAAAGGAGAAGAGGCTCTTCGGTCCGCCGCCCTGCATCTGGCGCATGATAAAGACCCACAGCAAGATGATCAGCAGGAATGGGGCCAGCGTGATCAGATATCCGATCCAGCCGTCGTCGGACTTCTCGGCGCTGATTTTGACACCGGCATCGCTGAATTTGTTTACCAAGTCAGTGTCAGCAAAGGGAATGCGGACAAGAAAACTGGTGACGCCCTCGGTACGGCCCTTGGCGTTCTCAGGGATGTACTTGACTTTGAATTTGCCCCGTACCTCGCGTTCAACAAAGGTAACGTCAGAGATATTGTCGGCGCTTAACTGCGCCAGCATTTCGCTGTAAGTGATCTCGGCCCGATCAGCTTGCGGCGCCGAGAGGAAGCGAACGGCGACGAAAATGATCATCAGGAAGATCGCCCAGAACAGGATGCTCTTGGAGTTCTTCTTCCATCCGTTGTCTTCTTTCTTAGGCGATTCCTCCCCGCGACGAGGTCGTTGGGGTGGTTGATTCGATTGTCTAAGCAGGTTCTCGTTCAAGTATATTCTCCAGATAAAATTTACGAACTCACTTCATCACGATTTAACACCGCAATATAAGGGAGGTTCCGATACTTCTCGGAATAATCGAGGCCGAAACCGACGACAAAGTCGTTATCTATATCAAAGCCAATGTACTTAATCGGCACTTCCACTTTACGGTTTGCCGGCTTGTTCAACAAGGTAATTACGTGAACAGACCGCGGTTTCGCTAACTCAAAATCCTCGAGCAGGATACGAAGGGTATGACCGGAATCGACGATATCCTCAACCACCAGAACATGGCGGTTTCGAATATCAATAGACAGGTTTTTGTATAGATCGACCGTCCCGGAGGAGATATCCGAGTTGCCGTAAGACCTCGCTGAAATGAACTCGATTTGGAGGTCGAAATCCAGCTTGAGAGCCAATTCCGCCAGGAAGACAAAACTGCCCTTGAGAGTACCCAAAAGCACCGGATTCTTGTCGCGATAGTCATTGCTGATCAGATTCGCAAGTTCACGAATCCGCGATTCGAGCTGTTCCGGGGTTATGAGTATACGATGTTTGTGAGCGATATCAACTGCCTCGATAAGGTTTTACCTCCAATTGGATCACGAACTTGGTCTCATCGGTCACTCGGTATTTATTGCCAATCGCCAGCCCGACGACCCAGACGATAGTTTCCTCACACAACACGATGGGGATTTCATCCCGCAACGGCCGATCGATTTTGGCGTCGATCAGCAAATCTGACAGTTTGCGGTTGCCGGACATTCCCAACGGGTTGATTTTGTCGCCGTTTCGCACCGAGCGAACCGTCAATTGCCCGCGCAATTCCGCGGCGTCGAAACAGACTTTCAGGTTCTTGCCGCTGCGCAGCTCGTCTTTGCTTAGCGACTTTCGCGGAATTTTCGCAATCGAGAACTCCGCCCAAAACCTATTGACGCGCGTTTTGCCGTTACGGCGGATAGCCAACGGTCGTGCCGACGGCGTCTTGCGATAAACATACATCAGCCGGTCGCAACGCTCGGCAAAGATTCCCGCCTTCATATCGGCGAGGTCAATTGTACCGGCAGCCACCGCGAGAACGCGTTCGCTGGTGCGATAGTCGAAATCTTTCAGCGATCCGTTCAATCGCTCGTAACACAGAGCGATTACAAGTCGCTGTAGCATTGGATAATAGAGGTGGAATTTATCCAAATCAAGCACAATTTTTCCACCCGCCGTCGTGCGAGCGTCGGTAGCGATTATCTCCTCGGCGATTTGTCTCAGGGCGTTTTCTTGTTCGGAAAGCAGCCTTGCCGCACGGTGAATATTACCCGGCAACGCCTCACCAAAAAGACCCACCATTTGCGGCAGAAGTTGCATGCGAATCTTGTTTCGCGTGTAGTTTGATTGGAGATTGGATCGATCGACGCGAAAATCGATCTGGTGAGACTCAAGGTAGTGTTCAATTTCGGCGCGGCTAAGGTTGAGTAATGGTCGGATGAGGTTTCCTTCGCGCGGACTGATTCCGGCCAGGCCGAACGTTCCGGCACCCCGGCCGAGATTCATTAGGACGGTCTCAACGTTGTCGTCGCGATTGTGTCCGGTTGCAATGAAATCGATATCGTGCTTCACACAGATTTCGTCGAAGAAGGTGTAACGAATTTTGCGAGCCCGCTCCTGCAGGTTCGATTTAGCTAATTCCCCGCTGCGGAGCTTCTTGACGAAGAGCTTGACACCCAGCGTCTGGCAGAGGCTACGGCAGAAAGCTTCGTCGGCATCAGAATCCCTGCCCCGCAGGCGATAGTTGATGTGGGCGGCGAAGACCTTGAATCCGCAGGCGTTAGCTTCCTTATGAAGCATGTGAAGCAAGAGTGTCGAGTCGGGGCCCCCTGAAAGCGCGACGAGGATGGACCGCGCGGGAGGAAGTTGCAGCGCAGGATCGGCGGCAGAACTCTTCCCTGTCGAACGAGCGAGTTTCTTCGGCATAGACCCAATATAGGGGTGAAAATTGCCTAGACAAGTCCGCAAACTGGGTGGAACTGCTTTGGTTGTCGTGCGTTTAACAAGTAGGTCTTCGTCGGATCAATCTTGAAGAGGTGTACCATTGCGATTCCGCGCCACCAGCCTGCAGATTCTGTTTGTCTCGATTTGCATGTATGGCAACCTATTCAGCCAGACCGTTGATGTCTGGGCTGAAGATGCCCACACTTGGGTGGGCGAACAGGGCTACGTTCGCGTTCTGTGTGCAACGAATGTTCCGCTTGCCGGACTTCGCGTTCCGATCAAACTGGAGAGCGCAAGCCTGACGATTGATTCAGTGGTGTTCTCGAATCTTGTGCCGCCGGATCAGTTCAACGTTTATTCTCAACTGAACAACATCAATCGCCGTGGATTTGTGCAAGTGCTTCCACTAATCAGCGGATCTCCGCCGACGTTTTACGCCTACAATGAAGAGATTTTCAGGATTTACTATCGGGTCGTTCCGAATGCGATTGAAAGTTCAGTCGTAGTCGACACCTTTTACAATCGCTTTTTTGATGCCGGTCATTGGCTCGTTGATGAGATTGAGGCTTCGGATGGAGTCGGCAATCGCATCTTGCCGGACTTTGCGAGTGGTACGATTTGGATTCAGAAAAGAACCGATGTCGAATCCGATGTGAACTCGGTTCCAAGCAGCTTCGTGCTGGAGCAAAATTTCCCGAACCCCTTCAATCCATCGACGACCATCGTCTTTTCGATTCCGAGGGACGGCAGCGTGAAGTTGGAGATTCTAGATATTCTCGGCCGACTGGTCGAAACGATTATCGATGAAAAGGTCACGGCGGGGCAGCATGAGCTCGTCTGGGGTGCAGAAAATGCACCATCAGGACTGTATTTTTACCGGCTTACCCACTCCGGTGGTTCAATTCTGCGCAAGATGGCGATTGTCAAGTAGTTAAGCCAAGGCGCCCCTCAAGATTCATTCCCCTCCGTCCGAAACTGATAAGGGGAGCCAGATCCGGCTTCTCGATCAGACAAGGAACAAATGGCGATAGCTCCGGCAAGTAAACCAACGGCGCCGCGAATCGGCGAGTACGAGATTATCCGCAAGATCGGTGAAGGCGGACTCGCGGAGATTTTCCTGGCGCGCCAGCGTTCACTTAATCGACTGATCGCCATCAAGGTGCTGAAGAAGAAGATCGCGGCGGACCATGATCTAGTACGGCGGTTTGAGCGAGAAGCCACGACGCTTGCCAAAATGTCGCACCCCAATATTGTTCACGTCATCGATCGCGGTGAGGACAATGGGCGGCTGTTTTTTGCGATGCAATACGTTGAAGGCACAAATTTCAAGGAAATTCTCCGGAATTCTGACTGGCCCATGCGCAAGCGACTGGAAATTGTAGTGCAAGTGCTTAAGGGGCTGGATTATGCGCACAAGAACGGGGTGATTCATCGCGACATCAAACCAGCCAACATCTTGATCGATCCCGAAGACAATGCCCTGATTGCCGATTTCGGCATTGCGCAGTTTCTTGAAATCGACACGACCGAACGCACCGATTCAGGTGTTGTCATGGGCACCTATGCCTATATGTCACCAGAGCAACGGGAAGATTCTGCAACTGTTGATCAAACGACCGATATTTATGCCACTGGAGTTATGCTATACGAAGTGCTAACCGGGAGAAAACCGGAGGGACGATTCAAATTGCCGGCGGAGTTGAATCCGCGGCTTTCGACCGGGTTTGATGAGATTGTCAAGAAGGCGCTCCAGCCAGACCGCCGCGACCGCTATCAAAAGGCGGTTGAAATGAAGGACGCGCTGCTTGCGGTGATGTATCATCGGGAAAAAACTGGATCCACGGAGCCGCCGACGACCAAGATCAGGAGTTTCGTCGGCAATTGCTCATTCCTCGATACTCTCAGGGAGGGCGGCAACTCATCGACCTATTTGGTTGAGGACCGCAGCACGCGGGCACTGTATGTGATTAAGAAACAGAATAAACCGGACATCGGACTGCGTGAATCCAAGCTGCTCTCGAACTTGAGCCATCCGAACATCTTGCGTGTTCATGGCGCCGGCAGCGACAATGCCAAGTTAGTTGTCGTCCTGGATTATGCACAAGGCGGATCACTTTCCGATCGTTTGGTAAAGCCGCTTGAATGGCGCGACGCGCATGAACTGATGCTGCAAATCGCCCGGGGGATGGATTTCGCGCATAAGAACAATATCATTCACGGCAATTTGAAGCCTTCGAACATCCTCTTTGATTCTGACGACGTGCTGAAGATTTCGGATTTCGCGCTAATGGCCAATGCCGATAAGAATCTGGTAAACTGGTATGCCGCGCCGGAGCGCCGCAAAAGCAAACAGGCGGATATCTATTCAATAGGGATCATTTTTTACCAGTTGCTGACCAATCGCATCCCGAGCTTCGACACGCACGGTAAGTTCATGTGGATTGACAGTAATCGTGCCACGGGCGCCTTCCACCGGCGACTGATCGAACAGATGATTGCGACTTCACCATCGGAACGATTCAATTCATTTTCGGAGATCATCACGATACTGGAATCGGAGGATCGATCGCACCAACGAACGGCGAGTCAGGGAGTTGATTATTCCCTCGATGAAAACACCCGCAAGCTGTTGTTGTGGGGCGGGATATTCTTACTGGTGTTGATCTTAGTCGCTCTTTATCTGGGTGGAGCGCTGCCTTTTTTGGACTCCCATTAGCCTAATCCCGCGAGAACGCCAACCGAATCGGCCAACAAAATCCTTGACAAATCCCGCCTTAGGAATATAATCGTCTCTCTGCTTAGACGTCCCTATCGTCTAGTGGCCTAGGACACCGCCCTTTCACGGCGGCGACACGGGTTCGACTCCCGTTGGGGACGCTTTATGTGAAAACTCCACAGTATCGCGACAGGAACGCCACCCAAGATGCCGCCAAGCCATGTGTCGATCTTCGATTTGTACACCGTCTTCATGAATAGCCTCCTCGTACCTAACGTTTGAGCTAAGCCGCGCCGAGTGGGCGCAGCAAACGAGGGAACCCGATAGTGAAGTTCTTGGGCGTCGGCCTGAGCGAAAGATTAGATTACATCTGTAGTTCCGCGCGACAGGCAATGTACTGCAATACAGTTTCCTTCAGTATCGCCGAACTCTGCCACCCATCCCCAACCAGGAATCTCCGTTATTGGATAAATCACTTCTGAACCGATTGCGACTACTTTTGACAAAGTGGCATCAATATCCTGCACTCGAAAATAGATGCGCGGACCACTTTTTCCAGGAGCGTAGCTATACCCCTTTGCTAATGCGCCAGAAGCGCCATGCGCATCATCTTCATACGGGAAAAGGGCCATCTCGTTACCGTCAATCGACGTTAACTCAAAATGAATCGAGAAAACACTTTCATAGAACGCCACCGCACGAGGCATGTTCTCTACAGGTATTTCAAAGTATGTAACCGGGTTCATTGAAGCAATCCTCCAACAAGCAAATGCTGCTAGCCTAACAATGGTTATATGGTTTCTTCATAACACCCTTGGCTCGCGATATCGCGGCATTAAACCTTAGCGTCTGGTCCATCTTCTGACTACAGCACAACCTTCTCGAGTTGGCCTGACGAGTTGATAACTTATCCCTTAATCGGCACGACTCCCGCCAGTTCACCGATTACATTGACGAGTTCGGCATTGCCCGGGACGACGACTTTGGCGTTGTTCTTGAGCGATTCCTCGACGGCTTGCAGTTTCCGCAGGATCTGGGCGTTGCCGATGAAATACTGATTGGCCGCTTCGTTGACCAGCTTGATGGCCTGTGCTTCGCCTTCAGCCTCGAGAATTCGCGCCTGACGGATGCCCTCGGCCTTCTTGATTTCAGCGCGTTTGGTGCCGTCAGCCACGGTTTCGGCTGCAGTAGCGAAGTCGACAGCCGCGACCTTCTCGTTTTCAGCCTTAACCACCTTGTTCATCGTTTCCTGAACGTCACGCGGCGGATTAATCTCCTTCAGCTCGGAGCGGACAATCTCGATACCCCAACTTGAAGTTTCGTTGCGAAGAGTCTTCTGCAGTTCTGAATTGATGCGCCCGCGCTCACTGTTGGCGGATTTAAGAGACATGGTGCCAATAATATTTCTTAGGGTCGTGCGCGACAGAGCGACGATCTGGATGCGGTAGTTATTGACATTATATTGGCAGTTCTTGACACTATCCTCGTCGCTCTTGACTTTGAAGTATATCTGTGCGTCAACCATCGCGTTGAGGTTGTCATTCGTGATAATCTCCTGCGGATCGGCATCCACCATTTGTTCGGTCACATTGACAATGAACATCCGCTCGATTATTGGGATCACAAACTGAAAACCGGGATTGCCAAACCGATTGTACTTACCCAACCGTTCGATGAGCCAGCGGTGTGTGGGTCGTATTATGCGAATTCCGATCAGGAAGAAGAAAATCGGGATCAACAGCAGCAGCCAGTAACTGTAGTTGGATTCCATTGGAGCCTCCACTTGGAATAATGTATGGTAGAATGGTACGTTTGTTGACGCTGTGTGGTCAAGAGAAATCGACAAAAGGGGAGTTTTTGTGCGATCTTGCGATTGGTGTTAGCCGGCAACCGGCGGGGAGCGAGAAAGTCGATCCAGCGCGAACGGAACAACTCCAGTTGCAAGTCGCGTTCAGTAGTCAAAGCCGAGAAGAAGCGAGAATACGATTCACGGCAAAGTTCCGTGTCACTGTCGAGCTTTACGCGATATCGATCGAGATCCGAGACCGCGACATCGAGATCGTGCCACGCTCCCAATGCCTGATGCAATCCAAGCAGCTGTTTGTCCAGAGCATCAAGAGAGCTGTTAGCGGCCGGGAATTTTCTTGCGACTTCCAAGACGTAGCGAGTTTCCTTCGACAATATGCGGACCGAATGAAAATCAGTCACAGCAGAATCGCCGCTAATCTGGAGGCTCCGGAGCTGTTCCAACAGAGAGTCAGCGTGCTCTCGCACCTGCCGGGCGACATACTCGCTATCGAGTTGTTCCAGTCGCCTGCCGAGCTTTCTCGGGTTGCGATCAAGGAAATGCAAATCAAAATTAGAACAGAAGGCAGCGAATCGGCGGCGATGGATAAGCTCTTCGGCTTTGAGCAAATTATAAAACCAATCAAGATTGAGTCCCAAGTCATCGATGTGCCGTTTGGTGGTATCCATTTCCAATTGGAAGTGTCGTACCTTCCCTGCCCTCTTGAAGAGCCGCTCCAATTTAGCAAGTAATTCGCCCGAGTATTCCTCGCCTAGAATGACATCGACGAGGTTCAGGAAGGCTCGAAGCCGCTTGATATCGACCCGCAGTTCATGTATTGCTTCACGCCCGAAGTATGCGGCAGACAGACTGTAATCGTCCTTAAGCTTACTTGTGAGCGCTTGAAAGTGTGCCACGAGGAGTTTTTTTGCCATAATTTCTAAACTAATCTCCCGGCGCAAGAGGTGATCTCAAGTGCTTCTCATAGAGGATGTGAATCAAGCCGTCGGATAGTCCGATTTGCGGAACATAGAGGCGCTCACTGCGCGACCATTTCATTACCGACAGGAATATTTCACATGCCGGGACGATCACGTCAGCACGATCAGGACGCAAGCCCAGCAGACGAATTCTTTCATCATAGGTATAGCTGGTGAGCGATTTGTAGATGGACTTTAATCGCTTGTCACTGATTGGCTTACCCTCCTTCTTGCGCGCCAATCTGAAGACTTTGTTGATATTGCCGCCGCTGCCGATGATAACCGGAGAATCCAAGTCGCGTGTTTTCGCCTTCAGCCATGAGCGTAGTCCCTGCCAGTCAGGGTCGGAGATTTGGTCTTTCAGGATGCGAATCGTACCGATTCGAAATGAAGTGGAGTCTATGCAGTGACCTTTGTGGATGATGCTGACTTCAGTACTACCACCGCCTACGTCGACGTAGAGCGCCGCCTGATTTGGTTCGATCGCACCTTCAACCTGATTGGAGTAGATGATTTGAGCTTCGCGTCCGCCATCAACGATCTGCAGATCGATCTCACACCGACCGCGAATTTCTGCGGCGATCTCCTCGCCGTTTTCGGCTTCTCGCATCGCCGAAGTGGCGCAAGCCATGAAGTCGAGTGCATCATAGGCGGAAATCAGGCTCTTGAAACCGAACATGGTTTTCACCAGTCGCTCGGCCTGTTCCGGCGAGATGCGGCGATTGGTGAAGACGTCCTCGCCGAGTCGAATCGGCATCCGAATGAACGATTCCTTCTTGAAATAGGGAGCCGAGCCATTTTCCATAACCCGGGTCAGAAGTAATTTCACTGCGTTGGAACCGATATCGATTGCGGCAAACTTCATCGTTGGTGTTTCCTTCCGTAACTGCCAATCCGTATCTGACTCACATTGGATGTACGGATATCAATTAGCTTTTTCACACAGAAATCAGGAGCGCTGACTGACGTTAAGTGGTTCCCGTTGCAGTGTGACCGAGGCGTGGTCGCGCAGATAGTCATAGATAGCCCACTGTGCGCGCACGCGACTGTGTGCCGTCGGATTCGCGATACTTGTTACTTAATTCGGAATCAAGTATCCTTGCCTTTACATTGTCACTCCATTGAATGCCGAGAAATTCCTGCAATTCGAGCTGGAGCAACGGATCGTAAATGGGACAAGTGACCTCTACCCGTTGATCAAGATTTCTGGTCATCAGGTCGCCTGATGAAATGTAATAGAGGGGCTTGCCGCGGTTGAAAAACGCATAAACTCGCGAATGCTCAAGATACTTGTCGACGATACTAATCGCTTGAATGTTCTCGCTAAGGCCTTCGATTCCGGGCTGGAGCGAGAACATTCCGCGCACAATCAACCGGACTTGAACGCCCGCCTGGCTGGCTTCGTAGAGACTGCCAATTATTTCGGAATCGACGAGATTGTTTAGCTTAAGAAAGATCTGCGCCTCCTGTCCATCGCGGGCGGCGCTGATTTCGCGACGAATGCAGCGAATCAGCCTGGAGCGCATGTCAAATGGCGCAACAATCAAGTGCCGGAACTCGGAGGTTTTGTAGTTATTCTCGAAGAATTCAAACAATTTCTGGACTTCTTTGGCTATTCCCTGATGCGCGGTGAGCAGGCAGTGGTCGCTGTATACGCGGGCGGTGTCTTCATTGAAATTTCCGGTACCGATAACGGCATAGAGTGCTCTACGCCCGCGCTCGTTCCTGCTGATCAGGCAGAGTTTGGCGTGGACCTTGAGACCCGGCACACCGAAAATAACTTTGACTCCTTCGTCTTGCAGTCTATTCGCCCAACCGATATTTGCCTCTTCGTCGAATCGTGCCTGCAATTCGACAACCGCGACGACCGACTTACCATTGCGCGCAGCGTTGATCAGGGCGTTCATGACGCTGGAGTTTCTAGCGGCCCGATAAATGGTGGTCTTGATTGAGTGTACCTGGGGATCGATAGCGGCCTCGCGCAACAAATCGATGACGTGCGTAAATGGCTGGTACGGATAGTGCAGAAGCACATCTTGGCGTTGAATAACTTTGAGGATACTCTTGTTCTTGACCAATCCCTTATGGGGAATGCTTGGCGTCGAATCGTAGCGCAGATGCTGAAGCCCGAAATCAGGGAATTTCATAAGATCGCGGAAGTTGTGGTATCGACCTCCCGGCACCAGTGTATCGTGATCGGTACTTAGTCCGAGTTCGCCGAAGAGAGCATCGCGCAACGGCTGCGGCATCTGGGCATCATAAATGAATCTCACCGGGCTGCCGTCCTTGCGTTGCTTCAGGCTGCGGGAGAGCTTCTTTATGTAACTTTGAGACAGATCTTCATCAATGTCGAGTTCGGCATCTCGCGTCAATTTAATTGTGAAGGCCTCGATGGTGTCATATTCGAACAAGTTGAATACATCGTCGAGACCGAAACGCACGATATCTTCAAGCAGGATGATGTACTTGTTATCACCGATCGACGGCAGAACGATCAATCGCTGCAGAATGTCGGTCGGGATTTCAATCAGGGCGTGCTTGCTCTTGCGCGCTGATTCGCCCCGATTCATTATCACCGCGAGGTAGATGAACTGATCGCGCAAGTCAGGAAATCGTTGTTCTTCATCGAGAATAATCGGGCAAAGTTTCGGCCGCACTTCCTGCTGGAAATATTGCCTTACAAATTCCGATTGCTCGGCATTGAGCTGATTTTCATTGACAATGTAGATGCGGTTTCGACTCAGCTCGGTGAGTAGGTCGCGGTAGACGCTCTCGAATTGTTCGTGCTGCTCGAGCACGGTCTCTTGGACTTCTTTCAGAATTAATTTCGGATCGAGTCCGGCCAATTTCTTGGATTTCTTGCCGAACTGTACCAGGCGCCGGAGTGTGGCAACGCGGACGCGGAAAAATTCATCGAGATTGGAAGAGACTATTCCCAGGAAGCGAATGCGCTCTACGAGCGGGACGTCAGGATTAGCCGCTTCCTGCAGGACTCTGGAGTTAAAGGAGAGCCAGCTGATTTCCTTGTTGGTATAGGGATATTTCACCGGTGATCGGATTCCTTTGCAGCTTGCTTCAGCTTAGACAGATTCTTCAGCCTTAATGATCTTCGCCAGCCGCCGGGCCAACAATTCGGCGGCCTCCTGAATTTCGCTGCTAATTTTATTGGCACCAGAATCATGGATTTCATTTATCGATTGCTGGAGCGCCAGTTCAATTTTCGACCGCAGCTCCCCGCGCAACTCCTTCAGCGTAGGAGAAGTCTTTACGGTCGCCGGTTCGACTCGTTTCCGACTATGGATGCCGTCGCCGGGAAGAACATCGCGCCAGCTTGCCTTGTCAATGTTGATCGCGATTACACCGGCCTTGGGTAGGTCGGCAGCAAATCCCTGTAAGATACTTCCGGCAAATTCCTCCAAGGAGGGATTATGTCCGAACAACACGATCGTGTCGTGATGATCCTCGGTTTCACGAATTGTCGAGAAGAGCGTTTCTGCGTCCCTGGCATCATAAGCCGATTGTTTCAGAGCGATCTTCTGAACGGGATAATCAAGTTCTTTAGCGAAGATGTGCGCGGTCTCAAGGGCGCGGTTAGCGGGGCTGGAGAGAAGCAGACTGGGGACAATACCTTTCGCCTTCAAGGCTTTGGCGGCGCGCCTCGCATCTTTTTGACCGCCCGGGGTAAGAGCCCGCTCCAAATCAGAGAGATGTTTATGGCGGTCGGCAGCCTTTGCATGTCTGACGAGAATGAGAGTTTTCATTTCCTATCTCCGAGAATCTCTTTGAGTTTCCGGTTCAAAAACCGTCGGATTGGACATCCATCCACATCGCGCGACTGTTTCACAATTATCTAACTTCCTTCAAGAACAACCAAGCCCAGTGATATCGCTGCAGTCGCTTTGCGTCCATCTCGGTCAGTGTCAGAATGCGTCGCAAGTCCATATTGTCCTCGAGGTCAGCAAGCTTGACTTTGCGGGCAAGGCTATTGTGAGCCAACCTTGAAACATAGTCGGTGTACGCTTCATCCTGACCTTTGGTGAGAAGCGCAAGCGCGGTGATGATTTCGTCGGAGAAGCCTTCCTGGCGGATATCCTCCAGAGTGCGATCGCTGTCTTCGATGACATCGTGCATAATGGCAACGATTTTTTCGACTTCAGATTCGACTCGTGACATGATGCGAAGAGGATGAAGGATGTAGGGTTGTCCATATTTATCCATCTGCCCCGCATGAGCCTCGACTGCAATCGCTACTGCCTTGTCGAGAGTTGACATTAGCTTCCTCCCACTGGGTGCTGCTCCTTCGGCGCATCCCATTCGAAACGCAAACAATGCGACAAATGCCTTCGAAAGTGAATGTGCAGCATCGGTTCGAATTATGTGCCCTTTATAGGTATACGTGTTAGAAATGTATTAGAGTTAAATCAACGTACAGCTTCGCGCGTCACTTGAGCATTCTAAATATCTGCGAATCAATAGCTTATAGGGGTTGAGCCGGCTTGCGAATCTGCATCTGAAGCCGGCTCAACTGATAACTGAAGATTATACGCGACCTATGGACAGGAAGAACAAGGCGCCGCTCCACCGGCAAAGATGAAGCTAATGATCTTCACTGCGTCCGAAATTGTTTATCGAGTCCGCTGCAATTGGCATCGCCACGCATGGCCGAGCGGCGACGGTTCAGCTCCGCCGGCGAAAATATAATTGATTAGTTACACGGCGTCGGAGATCGTGATGAGGCCGGTACCATCCGCGTCACCGCAGAGATAAACCTGAACCGCCAACGGTGTGCTGCCGGTCGGCTGGACATCCCAATAATCTTTTGTCTGGACCGAGACATCGTAGCTGCCGGTTTCCGGCCAGGCATGGGCCATCATACAAGTGTCGCCGGAATGGTAGGGGCCGATCCAGGCCGTCGTGTCATCCTTGTCGAAGACCCAGCGACAGAAAATCAGGTCGCCATCGTTATCCTGAAGGCTGGCGACATAGTTTTGCGTCTGGCCGGTTCGCGCCATGGCAGCGCCCGCAACTTGTCCCGGAGCGAGTGGAGCCTGGTTGGAAGTTTTGACAAAGTACTCCACCGAGAGCTGAGACGTGCTGATGAAATTCAATTTGACAGCGAGCTTCAGCGGTGAGACAGCTCGGGTCGATGCCGCTAAGATCCTGCTGGTGTAATTTGACTGGACTGACGAACCACCGACAAACACCGAATGGCCGCCGTCAAAGTAGACGGTCGGTGTGTAGCCGGTATTGTAATTGGCGAACATATAAGCCGAAGCTGTGGGGTTGGAGAACAGCATGGCTGTGTAGAGGAATTGGTAATTGCCTGAATTGTGGATTGTCTCGAGCACCGCACGGGTGACAGGGCAGGAGCTTCAGGTGCTCTGCGTTGCTTCCTCAAGGAAGACGGTATGGGTATAAGACCCAGTGGGTTTATCAATACCGACAACTCCGGGCCGGGAGGCGGCAGCGGCCTGAGCGTAATAGGCCGTAAATGGGAAGGTATTGTCGCTGGGACTGGAGTATGCCGGTACGCCTTCCGCGGTTGAAACTACGGCAATAGCCTCGATATTGGTTTGTGAGACAGCTCCAATTGATCCGACATTCCAGATCACGGTGTCAGAAAGCACCTGTCCATCATCGATTGAGATGGCCTGATTGACCGCGAATCCGAGAAAACCAAAGTTGTAGTTCTTGTTGGTGTAGTCGCGATAACGCGAGACCGGCTCTTCGATGTAAATTCGCAGGAAACCGTGAAAAGTATCCCGATTGGAAGAGACTACTTCCGGCGTCACTGCCTGGCCGAGCCCAATGGCGGGACGCTGGATCAATGTCGATGGTGCTGTCTCGCCCGACACTGGTGCCACGATCAGGCAGATCAGCGCCAGCATCAGAACGAGTGTGGGTTTTACGGAAGTTCTCAAAACGTTCTCCTTTCCGGATTTTTCACGGCCGATATCTGCCGGAACACTTCAAAGTTTTAGACTAACTCCGGTGCTGACTGCAAAACTGGAATAGTCATACAGCCGATTCGACGAGCTATTATTGCTGAACTCAATATTCAGGTAGGGCTGAAGCAGACGACCGGCTCCGATCAGAATCGGGCGCGCTACCTGCATGTAGCCGCGGAACTGCTCATCGTCGCGGTCGGTGCCAATGACCAGGGGAAACATGTTGCTCTCGATTGTCCGCAAGTGTCGGCGGTTCCAATATCCACCGCCCAAGGTGGTAACACAACGAGGCACAAGATAGCTTTTCAAGTTCAGGGTCGCTGAAGTTCCTTCCCAGACTGATGTCCAGGGCGACAGCAATCCGACCGATGAGCCGTAGACAATCCGGTCATCACCATTCACAAACTGACGAAACGAGATGGTGAGGTTCATTCCCGTGCGGCTACCCAAAGGCCGTGAAAACCGCGGCGACAAGTAGAGTGATTTGAGTCGACCGCTGACCAACGCTGCTTCCGGTTGCTCAAAGTCAATGAACTCCAATGCCGGATCAATGAATCGATAGTCCATCGAGCCGTAGCCGATTTCGCAATCGAGGCTGTTGTTGCCGAAGATCGTCGAGTTGAATCCGAAATAGACCTCCGCAGAAGTTTTGTCGCCACTGCTGGAACCAAGGTATTCTGTTCCGAGAACTTGTATGCCGGCACGCAATCGAGTTCGCGAGCCGAGGCGGTATCCCAAAGCCGTTCGAACATTGAAATTGTTATTATTATAAGTGTCGTAGTCAGAGCGATACCTGCGAATATCGAAGTCTGAACTGAAGAAAAGCGACAATTTCGATTCGGAGCCGAGCGGGATAAATCTGGCACCGATGCCGGCTTTTCTATTTGAAAGGCCGGGATTGCGATCATAGAACATCGCATCACCGGAGATGTTGAGTTCAGTCTTTGAGGTCGGATAGAATCGCACTGCGGCTGTCGTAGCGGAATAGCGATCAACTACAGCATTGGAGTCGCCCACGAGATTGTCGGTGTAGCCGCCATTGATTCCGAATTCGAATAGGGCATTGCCCAACAGCGCGCCGGGAGAACAAAGAAGAACAATCGCAACCGCAATATAGACAAGAGACTTAGATCGTACGGAACTTATCGAGGTGTACAAGCCCCACCTGCACATGCCCCACCCAAGACAGCGCCGCTGCCAATGTCACTGCCGGGTCCGAATTCTGCTCCGATGCTGAATCCGCCGCGATGCTGGACCAAAGCTGTCAATTGGCGCTTTAGGTGGTTAAACGTTCCGGAATTATGCAAGAACACGGGGATGGTCCCCTTAATGAGCTGTACTGACGCAAACATGTTGTCGTCTGCCGGTGCGGGCGCCTGCACCTCTGGCTCCCGGGCCGTATTTTCGGGAATACCGTCGCCATTGTTGTCTTCAATGGCGTCATCGAATCCGTCGCCATCGAGGTCAATGAATGTCCGGTCAGCGACTGGGCGGGAGTTCTCATTTGCCAACAGCGAGCCCACCGGTGCCATACAAAGTATGAGCAGGAGAAGAACAGTTCTAGAGATTGCGATATTACACCTCACTTGAGGCAATCGTGGACATTTTTCTATCGTATGGAATTTACTCTCCGTTGCAATAAAAGTCAACAACTTTTGCCATTTTTGGATTAGGAAACAGCCAAATTCAGATTCGAGACGGCCGGGGACAAAAAAAGGCAGGAGTCAAAGACTCCTGCCTAAATTGATCACTGCGCGAAATTGCGCTAATTTTCAATTAGAACTAGCGACGTCCGCCGCCGTAGCCACCGCCACCGCTGCGTCCACCGCCGCCGCCGTAGCCGCCGCCACCGCTGCGACCACCGCCACCGCTACGGTCGTTTTCGGTACGCGGGCGAGCTTCGCTCACATTGAGCGTGCGGCCATGCAATTCCTTACCGGACATGCCGGTAATGGCTGCATCGGCTTCTTCTTTGGAGGACATTTCAACAAAGCCGAATCCCTTGGACTGGTTGGTCATCTTGTCGATGATCACAGTCGCGCGGGTAACTTGCCCAAAAGCCTCAAAAGCCTGACGCAAATCGGCTTCAGCCGTTTCGCGTGAAAGATTGCCTACGAAAATATTCATTCTACACTCCTGTAGATGTTTTGATCCCGACAAGCGACGAAGTCACAAACCGGAACCAAAGGTGTGATTGCGCACGATTGCGCGAATCTCCGAACTTAGAATTTGACAAGAATTGATTTTTCAGATGCAAGGCTTGAACAAAGTTACACGTGGAGATTGGTTAACATGCCTTATATACGTTAGTTGTTATCCGAAAGTCCAACAATATTTTAGATTATTTTCGCTAAAGTTGGGGTGGAGGTCCAGTCAGATACCAGAATTTCGGCTTGGTATGGCCATCGCCGATGACTCAATCACGTTAGTTCGTTGTAATTCATGGCCTTACGCGGACAGAGGGCCGCAGGCGCAATTTGTCTGCCCGATTCTACCAGCATCAGCGATTTTGGATTGAAGACAAAACAAGCGGGGATTTCTCCCCGCTCCTTGCTTTTTACGTGATGATTTAAGGTTCAGGACTATACACTGGCAGGCTTCTCCGTAGCTTCGCTTTCGGCTGCGTGCTCTTCGTGATGCAAGCTGATTTTGGAAAATCGTGCCAACATCGCGTACACGACGGGTACCAGTACCAGCGTCAAGAAAGTCGAGAAGATCAGACCGCCGACCACGGCGATACCAAGCGGGCGCCGCGATTCGGCGCCGGCACCGAGGCCGATGGCGATCGGAAGCACGCCGAATACTGTTGCGAACGAGGTCATCAGGATGGGACGGAGCCGGATCCGCGAGGCTTCGATGACGGCGTCGAGCGCATCCTGACCCTGTTCACGCAACTGGTTGGCGAATTCGACAATTAGAATTGAGTTCTTCGTGACGAGTCCGATCAGCATGATCAAACCGATTTGCGAGAAAATATTCATCGACTGGCCAAAGGCAAACAAAGCGGCAATCGCTCCGACGATAGCCAGAGGCACGGCCAGCAGGATCGTGAAGGGATGGACGAAGCTCTCAAATTGCGCGGCGAGCACCAGGAAGATGAAGACGACAGCCAGGACAAACATGAAGTAGAGGCTCGAGCTCGAATCGCGGAATTCTCGCGACTGACCTGACAGGTCGGTCTTGATGCCGGCGGGCAGTTCGGATCGTGCGATGTTGTCGAGGGCATCGATAGCGTCGCCGAGAGCGACGCCGGGCGGAAGGTTTGCGGTGATCTTTGCCGAGCGCACCCGGTTGAAGTGATTTAACGACTTCGGTGCCACGGTCTCATCGACCTTGACAACAGTGGCCAGTTGCACCAGTTGCCCGTTGCCGCGAATATAGAGTTGGTCAATAGCATCCGGCGTCGCGCGATCCTGCGGACGGAGCTGCAGAATAACGTCATATTGCTTTGATCCACGCTTGAAATTGGAGACGACGCGGCCGCCGAGGAAAGTCTCAAGCGTCGCGCCAATATCGGCCACCGAAATGCCGAGTTGCGCAGCACGGTCGCGATCGATGTGGATCTCCAATTGCGGCTTATTGAGCTTGAGGTCGGTATTCAGGTTGATCAGAAAACCGAGTTCGGAGGCTTTGCGCATCATGATTCCGACGGCTGACTGCAGATCATCATAGGTGTCGCCAAGCAGCACATATTCGATCGGGGTGTTGCCGGCACCGGTGTTAAGGCTGGGCAGATTGATCAGGAAAGCGGTGACGCCGGGTATGGCAAACAGCGGCGGGAACATTTCACCGACGATCTGCTGCTGCGATTTTTCGCGCTCGGAGCGTTCTTTCAACCGGAAGAAGGCAAATCCATCGCTGGGAGAACCGGCAGCGCCGAAAGAAAGACCGGTAGCTGTGAACAAGCCTTTGTGTTCGGGCAAACTCATGAGAATGCCCTCGAGCTGGCGCATGTAGCGGTCGGTATACTCCAGTGTCGAGCCATCCGGAGCGATCACCAGCCCGAACGCGGTTCCGCGATCTTCCGTTGGAATCAGTTCGCTGGGAAGGAAGCGATACAGGAAGAGTCCAATTCCGACGAAAGCTATCGATGCTGCTACGGTCAGACCCTTGTGCCGCATGGTGAAGCGCAGAATGCGATCATACGTTCGATCAACCCACTCGAAGAAGGCGTCAAATGAACGCGATGCCCAACTATTGGATACGCCGTGCAAAGGCTGGAGAATTTTCGAACAAAGCATCGGTGTGAAGGTCAGTGCGACGAATCCGGAAATGAGCACCGCTGCGGCGACTGTAATACCGAATTCATTGAAGAGCCGTCCGACGCTTCCGGTCAGGAACGCCAGCGGGACAAACACGGCCACCAAGGCAATTGTGGTTGCGAGCACCGCAAAACCGATTTCTTTGGCGCCATCAAAGGCGGCACGAAGTCGGCTCTTCCCCATTTGCAGATGTCGATAGATATTTTCGAGCATCACGATGGCGTCGTCTACGACCAATCCGATGGCGAGAACTACTGCCAACAAGGTCAGGATATTGATGGTGAATCCCAGGAAGTATGCCACTGCAAGTGCGCCAATGATCGAGATGGGTATTGCGACCGCCGGTATCACGGTTGCGCGCAAACTCTTGAGGAAGGCCAGAATCACCAATACAACCAGCGCCAGGGCTATCAAGATTGTCTCGCCGACTTCATTGATTGACTGGCGGACAAAGACCGACGAGTTATAGGCGAATTGCAGCTGCATCCCCTGTGGAACCTGTCTTTGCAGCTCGGGCAAGGCATTCTCGACTTCTTCACCGACGGACAGGGTACTGGCTGTCGATTGTTTGACGACACCGAGCCCGACGGCCGGCTTGCCATTGAAGCGAGTTGCCGTGCGGTCGTCTTCCGCTCCCACTTCGACTTTAGCAATATCGCCGAGCCGCACTTGCTCGTCTCCGCTCTGCCGGACAATGATCGCGGCAAATTCACCCGGTTGCGAGACCTCGCCCCGGGTGAGGACCGAGAACTCCCGTCCTTTCCCTTCGACGCGGCCACCGGGAACTTCAGCGTTGGCCCGACGGATGGCATTCTCGACATCTGTCGTGGTCAATCCGTGCGCAGCCATCCGTTGAGGATCAAGCCAAACGCGCATAGAATAGCGCCGCTCGCCGCCGATGATGACTGCCCCGACGCCGGGCAGCCGCAATAGGCGTTCTTTCAATTCGAGGTCGGCGACTTCGGATAGCTCCAGTGTGTTGTGCCGGTCGCTGGAGAGAGCGATCCAGATGATCGGCTGGGCATTGGCATCAATTTTCGACACAACAGGTTCGTCGGCTTCGGCAGGGAGTCGTCCCAGCGTACGACTAACCTTGTCGCGCACGTCATTAGCGGCTTCCTCAATGTTGCGGCTGAGTTCGAATTCGATGGTGATGCCGGAACCCTGTTCACTGCTGGCAGAGGTCATCGTGCGAATGCCCTCAATGGTGGCAAGCTGCTCCTCCAGCACATCGGTGATTTCCGTTTCCATGACGCGGGCGCTGGCGCCGCGATAGAACGTATTGACCGAGACGATCGGCGAGTCGATATTGGGATATTCGCGAACCGGCAGACGAGTGTATGCCACAATGCCAAAGAGCACTATGGCCAGGCTCATCACGGTGGCAAAGACCGGCCTTTTGATTGATAATTCGCTTACTTTCACGTGTCGTCCTTCCTTCAGTCGGTCTTCGGCGAGCCGGGGATTGAACTAACCGGCATTACCTTGGCGCCATCATAGAGCTTCTGGTGGCCCGCCCTGACAATTCGATCGCCGGCTTTGAGGCCCTCCAGGACCTCGACGGCATCGCTCATCCGCGTGCCGATCTTAATCGGTGTCCGGACGGCAGTGCTGTCGGGGGCAACGACGAATACCAGGGTCTGATTTCCTTCAGCGAAAACTGCCTCGTCAGGAATCGACATCGATTGCTTGCGCTCTTGAAGGACCGCTGTGACATTAGCCGACATCCCGGGACGGAACTTGCCTTCAGGATTCTGCACTCTGGCGATAATTTTGACCGAACGCGTTGCCTGGTCAATCATCGGCTCGATGACGTCAATCGTCCCCCGCAATACATAGTCCGGAAACGCAGTTGTCGAAACTTGGACTTCGGAACCGCGCGTAAGGCTGGGATAGAAGCGTTCCGGCGCGGAGAATGTCACCTTGATTATCTCAAACTGGGTGAGATCAGTGATCGCACTGCCGGCACGCAGAAAGGCTCCCGGGCTGACGCGCCGGGCACCGACGACGCCGGAGAACGGCGCGACGATCCGGGTTTTGTCAAGGTTCGCCTGGGCGAATGCAAGTTCGGCTTCAGCGCGTTTGAGCTCGGCGGCGGCGTCATCGAGGTCCTGCGGCGCCGCGGCTTTTTGTTCGACGACTGATTTTACGCGATCGAAGCTGGCGCGCCGCTGTTCAACCGTCGCTTCGGCTTTGGCAACTTCTGCCGCCAATTTGGAATCATCCAGTTGGGCAATCAAATCGCCCTTGCTGATCGGGGCGCCTTCGCGAAACGGCAGGGCCATTACGAGTGCGTCGATTTCCGAGACTACCGTGATCATTTCGCTGGCATCGATTGAACCGACAGATTCAAACCGATCCGTGACCGTAGAAAGTTCAACCGTTGCTGTCTCCACCGGAGTTGGCGGCATCTTGAAGCCACCAGCTTGCTTTGTTTGACAGCCGGCAAGGGCGCTGAAAACGCCGGCCAGGGCAACGAAGCATAACAGTCGCGGTGTAATGGTTGTTGGAATCATCTTCTTTATCCTATCAGTTTGAATTATCAGTCATGCCCGTGAGTCTTCGCAGCTGCGAAGTCGCTTTGGCGGCCTTAACCAGCGCGCGCGTCAAGCTCTGTTGCGCGCGGGCCAGGTCTTCCGCGAGAAGGACAAGCTCCACTGCGGAAATACGGCCGGTATCATACTCGAGAACGCCAATCCGCACCTGCTCCTGCGATGCCTCGACGCCCTCTTGTGCCGCGGTCAAGCGCTGTTTCGCGTAAAGCAATTCGCGATGATAGGCGCGGACATCTTCCTCCAGCCTACGCTTGTTGTCGAGATACAGTTGCTCGCTGCGGAGGCGCTCGGCACTCAAGCGATCACGCTCACCTCCACCGGGCCGAAGTCCGATGGGCATTGCAAACTTGACGCCGATTGACCAACTGGGATAGTCGCGACTGATCGCCTGACTCCAGGAATCACCGGCACTGCCGTCAAACCCCGGGGTGAAGGTCTGACCGCCGAACTCGATCTCTTGCGCCGTACCGGCCAAGCCGTTGCCGCCAATCGACCCGACGAGATCGAGAGTTGGCCAGGCATTCCACTTGCCGCCGGCTTCACGGGCGCGCGCGGCCTCGAGATCCATCGCCACGGCCATCAGATTGCGATTATTTTCCATCGCATTCGCCACTATCGTTTCGGCGGCCGGCGGAGATGAGTAATCTGAAACTGGTGCATCAGTCGGATGATACCGCAGTTCGCTGCCGGCGGGGCGTTGCCCGATCAGCGAAGATAATTCATCAGAGATGCGGCCAATTGACTCTTCACGGTCCAGGACCTGTTGCTCCTGGTCGGCGACGAAGACCCGGGCTTTCGCGACATCGCCGGGTCCGACAAGACCGGCCTTGGCACGCAAAGTTGCTTGACTTAAGAAGGCAAGACCGCGATCACGGATCAGTATCTGCACGGCCAAATCGCGTTCAGCAGCATAAAGATCCCAATATTTGCTCTCAACGTCAGCGCTGACGTTGAGCACAGCTTCTTCATAACGCGCTTCGGCGGCATCGTATTCGCGACTTGAAGCTGCATAGTCGCTTCGTGCGGCCGGCCCAAAACCTTTCAGTAGCGGCTGTGTCAGCTGCAGATGGCCCACGGCACTGTATTCCGGGTTGAGGGCGGCAAACGACGAATTCGTCTCAAGTTTGCTGGCGTCCATCGTAGCTTCGATTTGAGTGCCGAAAGGGAGTTTCACTCGCAGCCCGGTCGCGGTATTCGTCCGCTCGGTTTCGAGGACAGATGCCCCGCCAAAGGGACTTGCGCTCGGTGCATCGTTTCCGACTTTTCCGAACTCCGCGAATATCTCCGGGTCAAAGGCACCACGGTCACGACGCACAGCACCCTTGGCTGCGCGCAAGGCGGCCCCGGCAAGCAATACCCGGGTAGAGTTCGTGATCGCCCGTTGGCGCGCTTCAGTCAATCCGAGCGGTTGTCCTGTCATCGCAGAAAGCGTCGCCTGGAGGGCGCTATCGGGGCGGGTCAAAGTGGCATCATTGCGCGCCTGCTCCGATTGGGCCGCGGCGCCAAGGGAAGACATCATCACAATAGAGGACAGGAAGAGAATCAATTTCATAGACCCACATTTCATAGATTGGACAAAGGTTTCGCCAGTTATTGATTGTAACGCAAAAGGGCCTGCAAGGTTTCTGCTCTAAGGCAAACAAAATAAATGGAAACGGCCCATTGAGCGGCCATTACATTTCACATGGGACCAGTGCGCGTGAAGTCACCAGATGTAATTGTACTCATATGAAGAGCAAGTTGCTGCCAGAGTTCTCAACCATTGCTAATCAGGTGAAAACCATCTTGAATCATCTTCGCCAGCGAGTCGTCATTGCTGGCACGCTGCTCGAGGGAGGAGCGAATCTCTGCCGCAGTGGCCGGAAACTGGCTTGACCTATTGAGAATTTCGAGTATTTCCAGAGACAGCAGCCAATCGCTTCTGTGATCGCTTTTCAGTCTGGACCAGATGGCCGGCAAGATTTCGTAATCGCCCTGGCTTTCGCGACAATTGCGAACTTGCTGATAGAGTCCATGGAGCCGTAACCGCTCTTGATCGTAGGTGACCTGAATCGTACGTTCTTTCGGCACGATTGGCACCTGATCGAAGGCATCCTTGTCGGCGGCACCGGAGAAAACCGAGGAGATCTTTGCCCCGACCGCCATATCATATTTGCCCCAAGCTGGATCGAAGAGGACACTGTCGTTGTAGGTGGTTTTGCAGTCGTCGAAAGTAATCAAAAGGACCTTGCCGCCGCGACGAAGTATGGCTTCGACCGTTCCAGTGACCTTTATCCCACTTTCAAATATTAATTCTGCCTTGCGGCCAGGTGATATGCCGAGATGTTGTAACTCGCCATCAGAGCAATTTTCCAGCGGCAACGGGTGATGCCGCAGTTTTCCAACCGGAGATCCAAAGCCATCACAGTGATATTGTTTGTCGTGCCCCGGCAGCTCCTTGTTTTCGAATGCCAAGATCGGTTGGCGTGTTGGTTCGTATATAGGCAAGGTCCCCTCGATCGTCGAGCAGAACTTCTGAAAATGTACCGGAGACCTGCAGACCCGAGCTGTATTGGCACGTGCACGTGTTATTGCACTCGATCGCTTTCTTGACGCCCTCCAAGCCGCCGACTTTGTACGCCATGCGGGATGCGAAGTCGCTCAGAACATCACTAAGGTGCTCAAAACCTGGGGTCACGAAGAGCTGTGGTTGCTGGGTTGTTATGTCAAAAGCGTAGTTGGCGGCATCGATCGTGTAGGGAATCTTCCTGACCGTCGGCTTGATGCAGTTGGCCGATTCACCGATTGACGACAGCAGTCCGGCGCCGTAAATCTTGGGCTTGTCAAGCGTCCCAATCAGGCCATACTCGACCGTCCACCAATGAAGCCTTGACACTAGCGCCATTTCGGAGGGCTTGCCGAGATTGGCCTGCTTGAACGCGACGTCTTCCTCGGCGCGCCTGATCTCGGCCGGATCGGAAGTATGAGCTTCCTTGAGAATAGAGAGATGGCGAATTGCCTCGTACAGTTCGAAGTCTCTCTTCGAGGACATTGCTTTGGCACCGACGGCGCCGAATTGCTGGAGGTAGTCGGCATATTGTTGATCGGCGATGATGGGAGCATGGCCCGCGGCCTCGTGAATGATGTCCGGTGCCGGCGTGTATTCGACATGTTGGATCTGACGGATGTCGGCGGCGATAACCAGGACGCGGTACTCCTGAAATTCCATAAACGCGGCGGGCGGGATAAAGCCGTCGACCGTAACTGCGGCCCAACCGATGCGGGCGAGAATATCGTTCATTTCGAGTATCGAAGGGATTTTTTCGACGCCGATACCGGTCTTCTCCAAGCCATCGAAGTAGATCAGATGCGCATATTCACGGAGGAAGTTGTAATTCTGGCGCATGACGTAGCGCCAGACGGCATGATCGACCGGGGTATATCGTTCGTAATTCTGATCGACAATGAACTGGCGCAGGTGGTTCGGCAAGCGCCGGATGTTTTCGTTGTCGGGCAGGTTCACCCGAGCGGCGGCGTCCATATCAGCGGCTGCGCCCGCCCCGGATTGATGTGAACGAAATTCTTTCATCGGTCAGATCTCCGTAAATTCTCTCGAATATAACCGAGTGCAGATTCAATTTTGTCCTGCACGGCAACAAGCACTATAACAGTCTATATTACATACAATTATACGATTCGAGCAAGCGGATTTTTGCGCGGAACAGGCGGTGCGGCAAGACCGCTTAATTCCAGTCTTTGTGCGAAAACCTCAAACTGGTGGAGAGAGTTCGGATTTGCCAGCGCTTCGCGATTGGTCACCGGTTGCCCGTTAAGTATCCGGGCCACAGCCAGTTCGATTTTCTTGCCGCTGACGGTTCGGGGAACCTCGTCGATTCTGACGATCTTGTCGGGTACATGACGGGGCGATTCCTGGTCGCGGATGGTATGCCGAATCTTCTGAATCAGGACTTCTGATAATGTTGCCCCGAGGGCGAGAACGACGAAAAGAATGACCTCACTTGCCGTCCCGACCCGTCTCTCCACGACCAGACTGTCCTCGATCTCCGGGAGGGCTTCGACGGGTCCGTAGATTTCCGCAGTGCCAATGCGCACGCCACCGCGGTTTAGTGTGGCATCGGAGCGGCCATATACGATCACACCACCGCTCGCGGTAATTCTGATGAAGTCGCCGTGCCGCCAGACACCCGGGAAGTGCTCAAAATAGGCGGACTTGTACTTGATTCCTCCGGGGTCATTCCAAAATTGCACTGGACGAGAAGGAAACGGAGCCGTGCAGACCAGTTCGCCAACCTCATTGGGTACCGGCCGGCCCTCGTCGTTAAATACTTCAACCTTCATTCCCAATCCAAGCGATTGAATTTCACCGCGGTAGACAGGCAGGATCGGAGTGCCCAGCATGAAGCAGGATACGATGTCAGTGCCGCCGGAAATGGAGGCCAATTGAACATCGGACTTCACTTCGCGGTAGACCCAGTCAAATGACGAATCAGGCAGCGGCGATCCGGTAGAAAGTATCGCTTTGAGAGAGCCGAGCCGATGTGATTGGCGCGGGGAGAGCCCTGTCGCCTGGCAAGCCTGCAGGAATTTGGGGCTGGTTCCAAAGACATTGATTTTTTCTTCGTCGATCGCATTCCAAAGGATGTCAAGATCGGGATGGGCGGGACTACCGTCATAAAGGAATATAGTAACGCCCTGGAACAGCGCGCCTGTGAGCCAATTCCACATCATCCAGCCGCAGGTCGTGAAATAACTTAGCACGTCCCCCGGTTTCAAGTCGGTATGCAGCGCATGCTCCTTGAAATGCTGCAGCAATGTTCCGCCAGCGCCGTGAACGATGCACTTGGGTACGCCGGTCGTGCCGGATGAATAGAGGATGCATATCGGATGATCGAAATCTAGCTGGGCAAACTCCAATGGTCTCGAAGACGGCTTGAGAAAATCACTCCAGTCGACGAGTTTGGGATTGGCGGCGCCGATGGTCAGGAATCTGCGATTGAAGATTACGACGCGCCTGACGCCGGGCAGTCCGGCGATGATTTGCTTGAGTGTCTCGCTGCGGTCGATCTCCTTACCGTGATAGAAATAGCTGTCGGCAGCCAGGAGGACTTTGGGTTCGATCTGCTGGAACCGATCAAGGACACCTTGCAGACCGAAGTCGGGCGAGCACGACGACCAGATCGCCCCGATGCTGGTGGCGGCAAGCATCATGATGACAGCCTCCGGCACATTGGGCATATATGCCGCAATGCGATCGCCGACTGTCACACCGTCAGCGCGTAAGGCGGCAGCACAGGCGGCGACCTGTGAACGCAATTGGAGAAATGTTAGCCGTCGTTTACCGCCGGATTCATTCCAGCTGATGATCGCCGGTCCATCGTCCGCACGACGAAGCAGGTTTTCCGCATAGTTGAGTTTTGCTCCCGAAAACCAGCGATTGCCCCACATTTGATCACCGTCATTAACCTGCTGGAATGTGTGCGAATGGAGTACCCGGGAGTGTTTCCAGATTGACTCCCAGAACCTAGGGATGTCCGAAACTGACCAGTGATGCAGTTGTGAAAAATCTTCAAATTTCAGCGCGAAGTTATCGAACAGGAATTTTTGGTAGGCGGTCAGATTGGAGTTTGCGATTCGTTCTGCAGTGGGCCGCCAGATCGGTTCTTTCATCGCGCTACTTGGTAAGAGAGTTCCCGAGAATGAGCGTCTTCCAGGCAAAGTCGCGGTCGTCACGGTGATCGAGTGCGCATTTCGCGGTCTGTTCGAAAAGATAGAAATTTTTCATTCCGGCGCGCACTGCTGCTTGCGCCATTTTTAGCATAGCGGAAGGGTCCCCCAGCCGGTCAAAACGTTCAAAGGTAACGCGGGAGATTTCCACTTGAGAATCTTCATCAATCAGTGTCCGCGCGTCATCCGGAGCCGGGATGGCCGGCCAGTTGGCAAGCTGCGCCAGATTATTCGCCGATAGAACTTGCGAACGACGAACAAAGTCCGGCAAACCATCATACCCGATTACGTCACCGCTTCCCGGCTTCGCCAACTTGAAGGCATTGTCATTGGTCACGCGGCTCCACCAATCGCCGCCGTTGCGGGCAACGTGGTCGATGCGTCCGGGATGAATGATCGTCCCTTCGAGGATATCCTCGGCAATATGCATCATTACAACTTCACAGATTGCGAGGTTGCCCGAGGCTTTTCCCTCGCCCAGCGGCACCATTTGCTTGAGGATGCATTCCATCTGAAACGGTGATTCCTTCACCCGGGGCGGTTTAACCTTCACCGAGGCGATTGGCGTCAAGCCGCTCTTGACGAATTCGTCGACATTGGCCGGAAATTCGGCGGAAGCCAAGTTGATCTGATGCAGCATGGCATGCGTGACCGCCTGCACTGTGCACTCCTTGGTAGCCATCAGATTATTGTAGGTGTCTTTGAGTGTACCGTCACGGCCCCGTCGGGCGGGGGAAAAGGCAATCGTCGGCGGGTTGGCACCAAAGGCGTTGAAGAAGGAAAACGGGGTCAGGTTGCGGACTCCGTCCTCCGACAATGTTGCAACCAAGGCAATCGGCCGAGGAGCGATACCACCAAGCAAATATTGGTGCACGGCCGGAACCGGAGTAGTTTTCGGATCAACTTGTAACATGGCCTTCAACTTTCTCTCATCGTAGGAGCGAATTACCTTCACCCCCAGCAAGCCGTCTAAGTCTTCTTCTTGGCAAGAATCGAACGATTCCCCGGAGACTTGATAATCTTATTGGTCAGCACTCCAAGACAATCGATTTCTAATTCGATCGTGTCGCCCTCCTTGAGCCAGACCGGTGCATGCGTTTCTCCGCGCTCTTTTGCTTCAAGCCCCCAAGTGCCGTTGAGTTCCAGGTAGCAACCCGTACCAACGGTCCCGGAACCGATAACATCGCCGGGATACAATTCCACACCATAAGACGCCCGCTCGATAATTTCAGCGAAGGTCCAATTCATCTGGTTGACGTTGCCGTCGGAGACTTGCCGGCCGTTGTGACGGGCGATCATCCGCAGATTGTGCCGGGCACCGAAAAGCGATTCGGACTTCCTTGCCGCCAATTCATCCGGAGTCACCAGCCACGGCCCGATTGTGGTAGCGAAGTCCTTGCCCTTTGCCGGGCCAAGATTGAGTTTCATTTCTTCCATTTGCAGGACGCGTGCCGACAGATCGTTCATGATGGTGTAACCGGCAATGTATTGATCGGCAACAGCGGCATCGATGTTCTTTCCGCGCTTTCCGATGACGACGGCACACTCCAATTCAAAGTCTAAACCCTGGAGATGATCATCCTCGACCAAGACGTCCCCTTCGCCGAAGATCGCGTTGTGATTGGTAAAATAGAAAATCGGATACTGATCAAATTCGGGAATCATCTCAACCCCGCGATTGCGCCGAGCGGTGGCAACATGCTGGCGGAAAGCATAGCCGTCGCGACAGGAGGTTGGATGCGGCACCGGAGCAAGCATCTTGGTTGCCTTGGCGGCTTCCCCATACTTCCCCGTCCTGATAGCCTCTTCGACAAGGCGGGCAAACTCCATTGCACGGTCCTCGCCCTTCAAGAATTCTGCCATACTCGGGGGCAGCGACGCGCCGACAGCTCGAGCGCCGTCGCTCAAGTCGAAGAGTGCGCCGCTCAGGAGTATTCCCGCGCGTTCCTGGTTATTCTGATTGATGTATGATACAAGCTTCATTATTGATCACATTCCCCTGTGAGTATTCTTCAGTAAGTTTCGGGTAGACATCGGCAATCACTTCCAGCGCGAACCCGGTTTCCTCATCGGAACCGGAATTGATGCGAACTCCTTCGGGAATTCCAAAGGACTTGACATGGCGCACGATAAGTCCGCGGTCAAGGCAGCGCAAGAAGAACTGCTCCGCAAACTGCTCGCTGGGCATGAGCAAGAGAATGGAATTGCAGTAAGTTTTGATATGGGAGATCCCGAGATGGTCGAAACCTTCTTCAAACTGCCGGATGGAGCGTGCATTCACTATCTGGGTCTGCTTCAAGAAGTCGTAGTCGGTCAACGCAGCCAATGCCGCCACTTGAGCCAGATGATTCGGTTCGAACGGCAGTTTGACCTTGCTGACAGCGCTGATCAGCCGCTCTGGGCCGGCGGCGAATCCGACCCGCAGCCCTCCCAAACCGTAGGCTTTCGAGAAAGTACGGGTAACAATGAGATTGTCGTACTCATATTCCAGTCCATTCGGATACTCGGGCTCGTTTTCACAATACTGGCAGTACGCCTCGTCAAGTATGACAGTAACATAGTCTGGGACGCGCGACATAAACCAGTCAAATTGCGAGCGGGTGAAAATGCTGCCAGTTGGGTTATTGGGATTTGCCAGATAGATGATCTTGGTCTTCTCGGTACCGGACTTGACAATCGCTTCGAGATCGAAGGCGTAATTCTTCAGCGGAATTGCGACAAGACGCCGGCCGAGTTTGTTGGTGTTGACATAGATACCGATAAATGTACCCTGCGAGGTAAGCACTTCGTCGCCGGCATCGGAGAAGGCGACAATGATATATTCGATTATTGCATCGGTACCGTGGCCACAGACAATCTGCGACGGCTGCTTGCCGAATTCCCTGGCGATGGCTTGTGTCAGTTCATAGGCGCCGGGGTCGACATAGAGGTGCGACTGCGGCAGCGCCTGCTGGATTGCAGCCAATGCCCGAGGCGAGGGGCCATTGGGGTTTTCGTTGGAAGCCAGCTTGACGATACGCTTGAGGCCTTTTTCGCGGGCGAGCTCGGAGATCGATTTGCCTGCTTTGTACGGCCAGAGATTTTCAATGTGGTGCGGAATCTTAATCACAGCAACTCCCGGTTAGGTCCAGGCTGAAATAATAGCCAAATAATGTGGAGTTTGCAAGCCATTTAGGATCGTGACAATGAATGGCTTCATGGCGCCTGCCGCCCGGCCGAACGGAGAGCCCAGAAGTCAGCCGACGCCAGAATCGGCACAATCTCGAAATCCACCAAATCCTTCCAGCATTCGGTCCAGGGCTGCAGCTGGGCGGGAGAGTCCGCCTCCATGACCTGATAACAGACTGCGCCGGCAATATCGATCCAACTGGTAACGTAGCTGACGCCGGCCGGCAACATCCGGCCCTTGATCTTGAAACGCTCACCGACCGGACCGATGTCGCCGTTCTTGAATCTTTCGATCACCATAAAAAGCATCGGCATCGGGGCTAAGATACGGTTCCGACGTAGCGGCCATTGCTGTTTTCGTCCAACCAGGAGCGCGCATAGTCGGGGTCGAGGGTATCCTTGACATTTAGTGTCGGCAACAAAGGCGCAAATGTGTCAATCATGATCGCCCACTCCGAAGTCTCTTTCTTTCCGATTGATGCTTCGGTCTTGCCCGGTTGCGGGCCGTGCGGAAGTCCTCCCGGATGCAGGGTAATCGAGCCCTCAACGACACCTTTGCGCGACATGAAGTCGCCGTCGACATAATACAAGACTTCGTCAGAGTCGATATTGGAGTGGAAATATGGTGCCGGAATCGATTCCGGATGGAAATCAAACGGACGCGGCACGAAATTGCAGACGACAAAATGCTGGGTCTTGAATAGCAGGTGTACCGGCGGCGGAAGATGAATCTTGCCGACGATCGGGCAATAATCTTTGATATTGATCGCGTGCGGATAGTTATAGCCGTCCCAGCCAACAACATCGAAGGGATGATGCGGCAAGGTGTATTCGAAGGTGCGGTTCCAGGCTTTGAGGATCATTTTGAAATCGCCTTCCTTGTCGATCGCTTCCATGTCTTCCGGCAGCTTGATATCGCGCTCGCAAAACGGTGCGCCTTCGAGCATCTGGCCGTACTCGTTGCGGTAGTGATTGGGAACGTCAAACGGCGTGTCCGACTCGCAAAACAGCAGCTTGTTCCCTTCCAGTTTGTCGAAGAACATTTGGTAGGTCGTTCCGCGCGGGACGACAATCTGGTCGCCCGGCTCGAAGGGAAGCTGTCCATACTCCGAGAGCAATTTGCCGCTGCCATGATGGATGAAAATATATTCATGGCCGTAGCTGTTGCGGTAGAACACTTCGGGGTTCTTGTCGGGGTGCGCCGTCGATACGATGCAGTGGTCATTGCGCAGAAAGATGTTTCTGGCACCGATGAAATCGCCGCTGGTTTTCTTCTTGTCGGTGAAAAAGTGGTAATACAGCAGCGGGGCTTCTTTCCAAACGGCAGATTCATTCGGCATGATTTCGCGGACATCCTTGACTCGCGTCGGCATATGGATGTGATACTTGTTGGTGTGGATTCCCGAAAATCCCAATGTGGAGAAGAGCTCTTCACGATAGAGGGACATGCCATCCGGCTTGAAAAACGTCGTATGCCGTTTGGCGGGAATCTTACCGAGTTTATGGTAGAAAGGCATTCAGGTGCTCCTTGTTTCGATCGGTGATTTGTCGACCCCTCTCATCGAATCTCCAACAAATTCGACAGTTCGCAATTAGGGTTTCGACCTACGAGCCGTCATCCCCGCGAATGGGGGGATGAGGAACTTCATTCGTCTTAAGATCAAGCTATGTGCGCATTAAGGTGCCACGCAGGGCCTGGTCCTGTTCGATAGCTTCGAACAAAGCCTGGAAATTGCCCTGACCGAAACCTTGTGCGCCGTTCACGCGCTGAATGACTTCAAAGAAGAAGGTCGGACGGTCGCCAATCGGCTTGGTGAACAGCTGTAACAAATATCCGCCGGACCCCATCGAGGCATCACACAGGATGCGCAAGCGCTGGAGCTCGTCGATGTCTTCCTTCATGTTGAGATTCTTCTTCTTGAGATCTTCATAATACGTATCCGGCACGGCTAAAAACTCAATCCCATTGTCGCGCAGGGCTTCGATTGAACTGAGGATGTTGTCGGTGTACAGGGCGATGTGCTGGATGCCGGCGCCGTGATAGTGCTCGATGTATTCCTCGATCTGTGACTTGGCAATACCTTCATACGGTTCGTTGATCGGCATCTTAATGAGGTCATCTTTGGAACGGACAACCTTCGAGAGCAGAGCGGAATACTTGGTGGAAATGTCACCGGGACCGAAGTCGAGGAATGTCTCGAAGTCCATTGTCTTGTTGAAGTAGTTCGCCCACTGATTCATTTCGTTGGTGCGGACATTGCCGACAATGTGATCGAAATGCTTGAGGCCGCCAGCGTTGAAATTGAGCCGCATTTTCTGGTGCGGCTCCTTGAATCCCGGGCGGAACAAGCCGGTGTAATTGTCATAGTTGATCAACACCAGTTCGGTGTCGTCGTAGATCTTCATTGCGGCTTCGACGATGTAGCCGTTGTCATCTTTGATCATGTGCGGCGAACGCTCAAAGACGGCACCATTGGTGAGCGCGAAGCGATACGCCTTTTCGACATCTTCGACCTGAATCGCCCAGCGCTTGACGCCGTCGCCGTGTTTCTGCACCCAGCCCCAGATGTCGTAGGTGCTTGGCTGCAGCGCCGAGGTTACGACGATCTTGATCTCGCTGCTGGTGAGATAAAACGACATACGATCGCGGACACCGGTCTCGGGTCCGGCATAGCCGGTAATACTTAGTCCGAGAGCGCGGCTGAACCAATAGGCCGCCATGCGCGCCGAACCAACGTAGAACTCAGCGTAATCCCACGTCTTGATTCCCAGAGTATTTGCCATATCTGCAACTTCCTCTCTATGGCAGCAACAGCAGTGGCCCAAATGCCGCCTAAATGAATCTATTTACTCGATTAAACAACCGCCGGATTTCCAACCGACACGATATTTATACGCCGGCAGCGCCAATAGTGAAAAAGAATTCGGCTCTGCGCCCGGAAAGTCAAAAGTTAGCCGGACAAGGGCTTGGGCGCAAATGGTTTTTCGGGAGGCGGGGGAGTTATGAGCAATAAAAAATGGAGCCGAGGGGAGTCGAACCCCTGACCTCTTGACTGCCAGTCAAGCGTTCTCCCAACTGAACTACGGCCCCAAAAGGGTGAGGCAATATAGCTTGGCGAAAAGATTTGTCAACCGAATTTCTTGGCGGGAAGCAGGGGTCCTAGTCTCTCCCTGTTCCCTTCGCCAGAGCTAACAGTTTCTCGGCTTGTTTTCGTTCGATCTCGCCGAATTCGCCGCCGGAAATCATGCGGCCAAGTTCGACGACCCGCTCTTCGCGTGTGAGCGGAATCAATTCTGATTCAGTCCGCTTGGCGACTTCGCGTTTGATGGCTTTGAGGTGGTGGTCGGCGAATGAAGCGATTTGCTGCAAGTGAGTGATCACGATCAGCTGCTGACGGTTCGCGAGCTGTTTGAGTTTGCGCGCGACCAATAACGCCGTCTCGCCGCCGATGCCGGCATCGATCTCATCAAAAACCAACAGGCCGACCCGGTCATTACCGGCAATGAGCGACTTGAGGGCGAGCATCACGCGGCTGACCTCGCCGCCAGAGGCGACCTGCACGAGCGCCTTAGCTTCTTCGCCGGCGTTGGCATTGAAGAAGAATTCGCCGGACATTGGACCTTGATCACCTAAAAAGACTGCCCTATTGGCAATTTCGAGCTTCTCGCCTGTGGTAGGCAATGTGAATCGGACGGCAAATTCCGCTTTGGGCAACCCAAGCTCCGAGAGTTCTTTCTTCATTGACTTGGACAGTTTCTTCGCTGCACTCTCGCGCTCCTGCTGGAGCGTGCCGGATGCCTTCGCAAGCTGAGATTGGAGAGGTTCAAGATTGCGCTTGAGCGCTGCCAGTTCCAGCTCGAGAGAGTCATTGTTGTCGAGAGCCGAACGAATCTTCTCGGCATAGTCGATGACGGCGGCCACCGTGCCGCCGTACTTGCGCTTGAGGTTGTAGATGTCCGCCAACCTCTCCCCTATCTGTTCGAGGCGAGCTGGATCTTCCGTGAGGTTTGACAGGGCCTGATTGAGCGACCGGGCGATTTCGGTGAAGCTGATCTTGACTGATTCAATTTCTTTCTGATATTCGGCACCAGCAGGATAGGCCTCATTGATGGAGCGTAGGTTCTTGAGAATTTCACCGGAGATATGTGCCGCGCCGTTATCGGATTCAATTAGGGCAACTGACGATTCCAGCGCGGTGCGAATGCGCAGGATATTCTCCAACTGCCTGCGTTCGATCTCGAGGGTGTCCTCTTCATTGGGCAGAATCGCGACTGTGTCGATTTCCTGCAACTGGAAGCGGTAGAGTTCTTGTTTCTGATTGTTGTCAGCAATCTGGCGTGCAAGTGATTCGATCCGGCTCCTGGCGTCACGATAGGCGGTCAACGCCGCCGAATAATTTCCGAACGAATCGGCACACATGCCATAACGGTCAAGAAACCAGAGGTGCCGGTCGGAGTCGAGGAGCCACTGATGCTGATGCTGGCCGTGCAGGTCGCAGATGCGGTCGCCGATTTTTTTGAGTGTCGCCAGATTGACGCGCTGGTCGTTGATCAGGGCGCGGCTTTTGCCGTCGGATTGGATCTCGCGGGTGATTGAGAATGACTCGCCTGACAAGACGATGTCATCATTTGCCAGTTCGCGATTGAGGATTTCGATTTGACCGGTGAATTCTCCCTCAATTGTTGCAAGATTTGCGCCGGCGCGGATGTAATCGCTACTGCTGCGTTCGCCCAGAAGCAAACTGATTGCACCGACGATCAGAGACTTCCCGGCGCCGGTCTCGCCGGTGATGACCGTGAAACCATCGGCGAAGGCGATTTCGGTACTGGAGACCACGGCAAAATTCTTGAGTGCGAGACGTGAGAGTCTAATCATGCATTTCTGCGAATCCAAAGATTGAATCGGATGACAACGGACTATGCCGCCCTAACGATGGAAGTTAATCGCCGCGCCGGTCGGGAGCAAGCGATTTGCTGGCGGCATTGATGAAACGGGGGTAGGTGAAGGAGACAACAGCAATTCCTGCAATTGCGCCGGTAACCAGTCTCCAGTAGTTCGCTCCGGGAAGTCGCCCGCTTAGATCAAGGATGACGTCAAAGACCATCGGCGCGCAGAGGGAGATCAGCCAAAACGGCGAGATTGCCCGGATTCGCGATGAAATGACGACGAATTAGCGACGCCAAGCGCCAAGCCGCCGTAGAAACCCGGTGCAGCGGGCACAAAATCCGAATTGGGCAAGGTTCAGGAAGAATGATCTCTCGGGAATCTGGTGACAGGTATGTGAGTAGACATGAAACAGCATCGCTGCCAAAGGTCCCGGTCTTGACGCTCCGTCAAGCGCGGGAGTGAGGCCACCGAGAAAGTAGAAAAAAAGGGCGATTGCGGGTGACCAAATGGCCACCCGAACCGCCCAGAGTTTAAGTTGAGGCTGTTGCCGGATCACGGCTGACCGGTGACCGCCTTGCCAGTCTGGCCGGTGCGATAGAGTTCACCCGCAAGGAAGGCTATGCCCAGTTGAGCCCAGAAATTCGTGAAGAGAAACCCCACGCCCAAGGCAAGAATACCGAAGTATGAGATGATGTTGAGAACGATCGACATCACCAGCACAATTACCAGATTCATCAGGTTCTGTGTCAGGAAGGCGATGATTCCGGCGAAATCGAAAGCGTCCGAAATTCTGCCGCCGACCGCAAATCGCGCCATGATGTATGGTATGATCAGGTAAACGGCGAGGACAAAGGGAACCAAAATAATCCAGCCGATACAGGGAATCATCACCAAGATGAAGGCGACAACCCACACCGGAACCGCCCAGAGCAGAAGCATGACAAGACACATCAACCCCGAGGTGAACTTATCACCGAGATTGTCCCATGCCGGCAACGGCAGGGGCCGGCCTTCGGTTGTGTTCTTGATCAGCAACAGCATGTATCCGAGAAGAAACGGCACGCCGATCAGGATGCAGGAAAGCAGTACAAAACACCCGCCGATCAGGATCTTTTGCAGCCACTCCGGGTCCTCGAACATGAAATTGAATGCGCGACCTAGATTATCCATTTTTCCTCCAAAGGGAACGCTTTAGTCAGCATTGATTATCAGTGTCGTGTTAAATGTTAGTGCCGAGGTAAGCTAAAGCACTGGATCTTGTCAACAAAAAAACGGGAGGGCCGTTGCGGATGATAAGGGCGACCGCTGGTCGCCCTTATCGGAGTTGTCGGTACAGCTTAGTTTTGAGGTTAGAAAGTTAGAACGGTGTGAAATCGCGGACAAAGGCTGCTGACTGTTTTTCAAAGCCATAGCCCTGAAAATAAATCTTTTTTCCGTTCGGGCTCCATTTGGGATAGGCACAGTGTCTGCCGCCCGTAGATTTGGTAATCGCCCGGGATTCGCGGGTGGCGAGATTGCACACCCAGATATTGTTGGTATTGTCAATACTGCGATTATAGGCGAGGTACTTGCCATCTGGCGAGATTGTCCCGGCAAATTCATTGTCTGAAGTATTCAGCAGGGTATCGATATCGCCGGAAGCGATAGATCGCAGCAATATTCCTTCGTTCGTGGAAATACCCTCCTGGATGACATTATCGGTATAGCAGAAGCGATCGTCATCGGGATGAAAAGCGCCCCAGTAGCCGGTCTTATCCTCGGTAGCCTGTCTGGCGCGCCCGGAGGCGATATCAATCCACCACACCGCTGTCCGGTCCGGACGTAACATTGAAAAAATCAATCGTTTTCCAGACGGCGACCAGGAGAGATCGTCGATCTGCAAGAGCGACGATTTGTCGAGATTGAGTCCGATCATGACTTCCGGTGAAGGAACGTCGACATATTGGGATAAGTCACCGATTTGCGAGCCGCTGCGGCTGCCGACCGCGTATCTGAATAGCTCCCACGCTCCTTTGGTGCCTTTCACCGGCACTACAAATTCGTTGCCGGTTGGTGAAAATGCGTAGGCATAGTTTGGCTGTTCTGTAAAATTCACGCCGGGCAGGAGTCTTGTTTCCTTGCCGGTCGCAAATTCGAAGAGGTAGAGCTCAAGGGGTACGCCCGGGATTTTTTCGTCCATTCGCAAGAATGCCAATTTGTCGTTGCCGGCTGGGGTTGGCATCATGGCGTTACGAACGACGATTTTGCCCGCTTCTTTCTCGAATTGTGCGAATGCACCAGAGGAGAGCAGAATCAGCATAAGAGTAATTGTCGATAACCTTGTCAGATACAAATCAATCCATCCTTTCAAGTTAACTTAATGATCTGCTCATTTATACATCGGCTGACACCAATAGGCGAATGAATTTTGCGGCCAATTCTGCCGTGCGTAGTCCTGAAATTCTGGAGATTATTCACCGGCCGGCGGCCAGAGGCCCTGCCGAACTGGAGATTTCCCGCAAAAGACTAATTGACAACCACTTCCGGCGACAGTAATCTTGTGCGACCTGGTAGGATTCACATTAAACAAACCCTCTCCAGTCGCGTCTACCCTTTGGTTGGAGAGTGTGGGGTGCTGTGATCGAGAACATCTCGGAACTGGTTGAACGGTATAAGGCCGGTGACGAAAAGGCATTTAATGAACTGGTGCGGCTGTTTGAAAAGCGGATTTATGCTCACGCTTATCAGATGGTGGGAAACCACACCGAAGCCGATGAGGTACTTCAGGAGACATTTGTTCGCCTGGTCAAGAACATCGCGCGGCTTAAGTCGGACTCGAATTTCGCCAGTTTTGTGTTCAAGATTGCGACCAACTACTGCATTGACATTATCCGGAAGCGACAGCGAAAGTACGTCAATGTCGATGACCAGGAATTTGAGGAATCAGGCAAGTTTCAGCTCGAGTTGTCGCGCTCCATCCCGACACCCGAGGACGAACAGGAGAACAAGCAGCTGTTGGAGTTGATTAATGCCGCGATCGCTGAATTGCCGCCCAAACAGCGGGCGACAATTGTACTTCACGATGTCGACGGCTATTCCAAGGAAGAAATCGCGCAAATGATGGATTGCCCGCAGGCGACGGTACGGTCGAATTTGCATATTGCGCGTTCCAAGGTGAAACAACGTCTTAGAGACAAGATCGATGGCCCGGTAGATAGGAAAAAGCGAGAGGATCAACGGTAATGCATCAGGAACAACGAGACGACGGCTTGCTGGACTTGCGACCACAGCACGCGTCTGGCGAGGACCCTGCGGGGGTTGAGAAGATCCGCCAGAGCGGGGACCTTAGCCACGGTGAGATTGAGCGCGAGCTGGAGTATTTGCGCCTGATATCCGGACGAAAGGTCGTTCTTCCGAACGATGCTTACTTTGCTTCGGCACGGCAGAAAATCTATCAGCGGGTGGCGATCCGCAAGGTAAACAGGTGGGAACGCTTCGTCGCGGTGATCATTCCCGAAGCAGTACGTCCCTTCCAGGCGGTCGTAGCCACCGCGGCGATAGCAGTTGCGATAACCTTGAGCGTGGTTTATTATCCTTCCGGTAACACCACCGAATCGCGGCTGACTGCCGATGCCTATGGTCCGTACGTGTCCATTTCAGACATGTATAGTCAGCATGTCGAGCCGGAGGAGCAAGGTCAACTGACGGAACAGGAAATGAAGGAATACAGGGAGATCTTGCTCATGTCGACGGCAATACTGGGATCGCCGTCATCGCTTTCGCGTTCGCGCTCCCTGGCGCAGACCGGGAAATAGCGGCCATCTGCCGCATTGGAACACTCAATGGGTCTATTGCTCGATTTCATCCGTCCGTGTCGGCGGCTACTCTGGATTTCGCTGTTGGTGCTGTTTGCGGCACTATTGGCACTGAGCTGCGCCGAGACGCAGAAGAAAGTGCGCCTGCAAATGAAGTTCCAGCAGGGCCGCGAATTGGTATACGAACAGGTAAACAAGCAGACCATCACTGTTAGAAACTCCCCTTCCGTTTCGCAGGCTTCCCAATCCAGGGGTGAAATGACACAAATCGTCAAGTCGCTGTCGCCGGAGGGTGTTGCCAGGATCGAAGAAACCTCAACGTGGAGTTGGAGCGAAAAGGCTGAAGACAGCACCATTCAGGTCGTTTCATCGTCGGAATCGCTGTCCTACGAGATGAATCCCGACGGCAAGATTGGCGGGCTGGAACTACTTGACGAAAAAGATGCCTCGAAGTGGAAAGAGTACGCGCAACAAAATCTCGAGCAGTCCCAGCCGACATTTCCGTCGGAAGAGGTCGGTAAAGGCTATACCTGGATGCAGACCGTGAAGATTTTTATGCCTTCCGGTGAAGCGCTCGACGCCAGCACGACTTATGAAGTAAAAGACTTTATCGAGACCGACGGACACAAGTGCGTAATTATTGACTATCGCGGCAATCTGATTCTGCCTTTTGATGTGATGGAGTCCGACAGCCTGTCAAGGCGCGGTGTCGACAAGGTCGATGTCACCGGAACGCTGGTTTTCGATTATGAAGGGGGCTATACGTATTCGCAGGAAGAGACGACAAAGGTCACTGCCGAGCGCTCGAAGATTATCGGTAATGAGGCGTCATCGAATACCTTTTACATTGAAGGGGAGCTGTTTTTTCACTTGAAAGAGGGGAAATAAGCCGCGGCCTGTGCCGTCAGGAGATGGGACATATCCCAAACAGGATATTGTCATCTATATTTTCCCCTTGACATGTCTGCTCGCAATATGCTGATTGGGGCTACCGTTCAGTACTGCAGCTGATTCCTTGAATCGATTAACTGCACCAGCAAACCAGCAACAGAATCCTACAAATTGTGAACTTTCCCAGAGTCTATCCAGGGAGGAGACTTTATCACCATGCGTCGGGCGATCCGATGCAACACAATGCATCACTTGCCAAGTAAAGGAGGAGCATGATGCACGCAAAACACATTATCCTAATGCTCGGTGGCGTTGTTGCGCTGATGCTGACAGCATTACCGGGACAGACCGCCGGACCGGTTGACAACACCTCGCTGGCCACGAGAGTGGTCACGCAGTGTGCGGCAGTAAAAGAAGGAGACATCGTCTGGATAAGCGGCGGTGTCCGGGACATTCAATTGCTTGAAGACCTCGCGGTAGATGTGCGCAAGACAGGCGCTTTCCCGATGATCACCATCGGCAGCGACCAATTGACCAGACGCCTCATTATGGAAGTGCCTCCCAGGTTTGACGACCAGACGTCCAGGACCACGGCAAAACTGTTTGAGATGGTCGACGTGCAGTTGTCTGTCGACTACGGAGAAGATCCGGAAATCTTCGCCGGCATACCCAGCGAACGCCTCGAAGCGATATCAAGAGCAAGCCGGCCGAATACCGAACTCTGGTACAGTCGCAACATCCGGGCGGTCGACATCGGCAATTACTTGTACCCGACAGCGTATCTGGCCAAACAGTTTGGGATTCCGCTCGAAGAGCTAAGAAAGACGTTCTGGAATAGCATTAATATTGACTACAAACAGATGGAGGCAGACGGGCAGGCCATCAAGAGAGAGTTTGAGGCGGGCAAAGTGCTTCAAATCACTAACGCTAACGGAACCGACCTCAAGGTGCAGATATCCGGAAGAACGGCACTCGTCAGTGATGGTATTATTTCCGACGACGATATGAAGGCCGGCGCCGCCGCCCGTCAAGTCTACTTGCCTGCCGGTGAAGTTTACCTCGCCCCGGTACCGGGAACTGCGGAGGGAACCGTAGTTTTCGATCGCCTATTCTATTATGGCAAGGAAGTGAACGAAGTGAAGCTCGTCTTCAAGGCCGGAAAAGTCGTTGCGATGACTGGCAAACCAGGTTTTGAAGCGATTAAAGAGCGTTACGATAAGGCCGGGACAGGCAAAGATGAGTTTGCCTTTATTGATATCGGAATAAATCCAGCGGTAGCGATTCCTGCGAACAGCAAAATGGAGACGTGGGTAGCGTCTGGAATGGTGGCCGTCGGAATCGGAAGTAACCAGTGGGCCGGTGGTGAAAACGCTTCTACCTATGGCCTCAGTGGTTTCTTGCCTGGCAGTACCCTGACGATTGATGGAAGACCTTTGATCAAAGATGGGAAGCTTCTGAAGGACGTGATGTAAACTGCTATCCTCCTCCCTGGATGACATTCCTAGTTCTAACGGGTCGTGAGGCACGATGCCAAGGGGCATTAAATCAAAGTCGCCAAGTAAGCTGAAACCATACTCTGGTGCAAACTATGGGACTCAACGAGCCCACTTGAAATCGTCTCGATGTACCTCTTTCCCGGAGCAACCATTGTCGCTTCATGCATCCGCACCGGCGACGTGAAGGTCAAGGCGGGATAGCCCTCGACATCGTCCAACCGCCAGATTTCGCGATACCAGCCATTGCCATGGACTGACTGGTGCATCCAACCTGCAATCCTGCGATAATACCGGTGATGTCACCTTCATCAGTGCCGTTTTCCTGCAGAAAGATGTCGTTGAATTGTTCGAGAGTCACCAAGTACATCCTGACCAGAGTCAGTGAGTCCCTGACAGTCGGGTCGTAAAAGGCGACACCTCCGCCTTCCCAGTTACGGGAGTGTTCGGCGAAGTAGATCCGGCCGGAGATTTGGCTACTAGTTTCGCGTTGAGGTGGCGTCTTATCGCGACAACCGCGCGCTTTCGGCCACAAAGTACCATCGGAACCGCTGATGTAGGCCATAAATCGCGACTTGCAGAGGTTCGATCCATACGCAACATACCAGACATGATTCATCACAGTTTCTCCAACCAATCTCCCGTTGACATCAGAGTCTAAATTACCTATATTGTCCTGTAAATGACAGCATTTACCACAGGCTGTCCCCGCCTATTGCGAGGACAATGTGGGAGGCCCCATGAAAAGGTCATTCTCGATTCTGGTGAAGACAATCGTTCTCTGCGCCATTCTCCTCTTAGCCGGATGTCCGTCGGCGGAATTGCACGGACAATGCCTGGCACGGGGCGATTTCGACGGTTCCGGCACATTCTCGATCTCCGATTACGTCAGCTTTATCAACTTTGTACTGAACTTTGGCCCGGCACCTGCGAACGTCTACGAGTGCGATCTCAACGGCGACTGCCGCATTGACGAGCTTGATGTCGAACTGGTGATCTGCTATTTCACAAACGGCAGTGCCTGCTTCCCCCAGTTCCCGGTACCGACTTGCTGCGAGCCCGATACGACGCGTGGGGCGTGTTGCATACAAATCGATAGCTGCCGGGTCCTGCATCCTGAGAATTGCGGCGGCTTCTATCAGGGCGAAGGCATTGCCTGCGGAGCTGGACCAAGCCGCATGTGTCCGCTCGTCTGCGGCGATGTCATGGGCGACGGCGCCGTCAACATCTCGGACGTGGTGTTCATGATTCAGTGCATTTTCGGCTGCAGCCCCGGCGATTGGATGATTGCCGGCGACGCTGACTGCAATGGCGTGATGACTATTTCCGATGCCGTGTATCTAATCCAATACATATTCGGCGGTGGATCTGTGCCCTGCGCCAATTGCGACTAAGCTCATAAGTGCCGGATGACTTCGTCGGCGAACTCCTCGGTAGTGGCTTTTCCACCCAAGTCACGAGTTGTATGCGTCCCTTCGCGGAATACCTTCCTAATCGAATTCATAATCCGGTCGGCAGCGGCTTCTTCCTTCAGATGACGCAGCATCAGAACACCAGAGAACAATAGTGCGCTGGGATTGGCGATGCCTTTGCCCGCGATATCCGGAGCCGAGCCGTGCACGGCTTCGAAAACTGCACAGTCCAGACCGATGTTGGCGCCGGGCACCACACCCAGTCCGCCTACCAAGCCGGCCGCCAGATCCGAAACGATATCGCCATAGAGATTCGAGAGCACCAGAATATCAAATTGATTCGGGTCCATCACGAGCTTCATGCACAGCGCATCGACAATCACATCATCGTACTTGATGTCGGGATAATTCTGCGCGACGGCCGCGATCGATTCCAGAAACATGCCGTCCGACAGTTTCATGATGTTCGCCTTGTGCACGGCGGTGACGCGCTTGCGGCCGGTCTTGCGGGCATATTCAAAGGCAAACTGGCCGATGCGAGTTGAGGCATGCGTCGTGATGACCTTGATCGACTGCGAGACTCCGGGGGTAATGATATGTTCGAGTCCGGCATACAGGTCCTCGGTATTCTCGCGCACAATGATCAAATCGACATTGTCGTAACGCGACTTGATTCCATCAATTGAATGCACCGGGCGCAAATTGGCATACAGGTCAAGCGCCTTGCGCAAGCCGACATTTGCCGAGGAGAATCCTTTGGCGACAAAAGTCGTCAGCGGCCCTTTGAGCGCGACTTTGTTACGCCGGATTGATTCGAGCAATATTTCCGGCACCGGCGATCCGTAATCCGGAATGGCATTGATGCCGGCCTTGATCGGCTCCCAGTCGATTTCGACACCGGTCGCTTCGATGACGCGCGTCGTTGCCTTGCTGATCTCCGGACCGATGCCGTCCCCTTCTATCAGTGTGACTATATGATGACCCATGGAACTTACTGTCTATCCTTTCGATTGTTCTTTTTCTAAAACTTCAAATAACTATCTTCGCAGCGACGTGAGAATATAGCTATGGCGAATCGTAACGAAATCCAAAACTTTGTACACCTGCCGGGTAACAATTGCATTACCACAGCAATACGCAATATTTTGAATTTCTATGGATTTCGTTATCCGGAATCTCGCGTATACGGCATCGCCGAGGGCCTGGGCTTCACATTTCGGCGCGTCGAAGGGCTCGACAACCCCTATTTAGGCGGATCGGGCTCTGGATTGGTTGACTGCTTCTGCCAAAACCTGCATCTGGCCTACGATACCGCCGAATTTGCGACGGATGAGGATGCCATGGCGGACCTGCGGGCGCAGATTGACGATCAAATTCCCTGCATTGTCCAGGTTGATCTGTTCTATCTGCCCTATTTTGATTCCAAAACGCATTTTGGCGGACACCGCGTGATACCGGTCGGTTACGACGAAACCAGTATTTACGTTGCCGACACGGGATTCTTGAGGATTCAGGCGTGTCCGATTGGACAGTTTGTCGAGGCGCGTCGCAGTCAATATCCGCCGTTTTCCCATCAGCGCCGACGCTGGCGCATCGAGCGTTTTAAGGAGCGGCCATTCATCGACGAGACAATCACCAAGTCGCTGTACAATGTCTATCGCAAGTTCGAGAATCATATGCATGGTTACAATCTATTGCAGATTTTCGACCTGCGCGACCATCTTGGCGATTATCGGGATAAGGCGATTTTGTACCAGCAAATTGAAAAGGCCGGCACCGGCGGCGGACTCGGGCGTAAGATGTACGCCGACTTTCTTGACCAGGCCGCCCAGATTTACGCACGCTCCATTTATGAACTGTCGTCCGCACTTTATGAGCAATCCGCGGCTCTCTGGCGCGAAATTGCCCTCAATGCCCGATCCGGTGAATTGAATGGCACTTCAGAAAGGCTCGAGAAGATTTACCAACTGGAAACGCGGGCCATCAAAGTATTTAGTTCCTTTGAAGCTGAAGATCTCTAATCGGTTCTCCTGCGACTACGAAATCTCACCGCTTTGCCATTATGCGGCCGAGGAAGTTAAGCGCTTCACGGATACCTGCGGTGAAATCGCGTTTTTCAAAGCGGTAGAGATCGGCAACTTTGCCGTGCACCAGCTTCTGGTAGAGTACAGACAAGATCAAATTTTCCGTTAACACAGCGAAGGCAGTCGCGATAGCGGCTCCCACCATTCCATAGAGCGGGATCAACAAGTAGTTCAGGGCAACTGCGACACACAATGCCCCGAACATCGCAACCGACTTGGTCACTGATTTTCCGCGCCCGAGGATATGCAGCGTCAGGATTCCATTCAGTCCGCGCCCGACGGCGGCAAACAGCAGAATGAGCATTGGCACGAATCCACTGACGAAACCCGGTCCGTACCATCCCAAGACCGGCCGCGCAAAGACCGCCAGTCCGACTGCGCCAGCAATTTGCACGAGCAATGCCTGGCGATAGTAGAACGGTGTTGTCACTGCGGCATCGGCATCAGTTTCCGACGATGTTTTCGGATAGAAGACGGTCTGCACCGCCAAAGAGATCATCATCAGCGGTGCAGTAAGACCGATGGCGACGGAGTAGACACCAGCCGATTCAATAGTGGCAAATGCCGAAATCATGAAGAAATCGACGCGCGAATACAGCAAGCCAATGAAATTGGCGGCGAAGATCCATCCGCCGTAGCGCATTGTGGACTTGAACACGGCCACAGACGGCTGGTTCGGCGCGCCGACCTCCCTTGTCATGTAGGTGACAGTCAGGAGAACACCGACGGCATAGGCGCCAACATAGAGCCAGGCGGCTTGTTGAATTTGACCGCTTGTCGCCCACACCAAAACCATCATCGTACCGAGCACGAGATAATTCTGCGAAAGAACAACAGTACTGCGTTTGCCGATTCTCCCCAGCGCGATCAACATCTGGTTGCACGGTTCATAGACGAGGAGGAGAAGCGTGATGAACAGAGCCGGCATGAGTTCGACTAGCCCGAGATCCTGCAGGTAACCGCGCCAAAACGAATGACTCATTGCGAAAAGGCTGATTGCGATCAGTCCTGTGCCGAGCGAAAAGACGAGGGCATTCGAAAACAACTGTCGCGGCGGAGCAAGGCGCTTGCCAATAAAATACTGGCCGGTAAAGCCCAATGCGAGATTGGAGAGCGCATACAGCAGTTCGGCCAGATAGATCAGCAGCGAGATATAGCCCTTGCCGGCTTCGCCAAAATTGCGGGCGATCAGCAGGTTCAAGAAGAAGACGGATACCAATCCGAATATTTGAGTCGCGAGAATGGCAATGGTAGAATCAAAAAAACGCAAGTTCGGTCTCCTGGGACAACTGCCACTATATCCCCTGAGGAGCCCGAGTGCAATGCAAAAAAAACGGCGACATGAATGCCGCCGTCGCAAGAACTAAATAACTCTCGGCAATTATGCCCAGTTATTGCGGATCTGCTTGAGGTATTGAGCGCTCTTGCGCAGACCAAGGCTGGAGGCCTTGTACTGAACGGAACCTTCCGTGCGACCCAGCTTCTTGGCAATCGACACGTTGGAATTCGTGCGGTAGATCTTCTTCAGCGTGTTGATTTCAACCGGCGTCCAGTTCTTGGTGCGGCTGTTGGTGTTGAAACGGCGGGTGGTACCGGTCGGGCGAGCATTCCATGAGGTTGTGCGTCTGCTCTTGCGGGCCGTAGTGGTTCTTCTTCTGCGATTCATCCTTTGCTCCTTTCGCATGAGGATATAGTTGTGAATGTGACTTCATCCTGAAGTATTTTTTGTCCTAAATTTCGTTTCGTTAGTTTCATTAACAGTTAATTGTATCGGATCAAAGCACGAATACTTTAGTTTGAAACACACAAATTGGCGATGGTGCCGGTGCAGCCTCTCCTGCGAGCTTGCATCGTTGCATTTCCAAGCCACGTTTGAACACTCGGAGACGACAAAATCACGGCGATCAGAGTTTGCTCGCCGGACGCGCATCGCAGATCAAAGTACCGTGGAGTTTGGCGCCGGTCACTCGCTCGAGTGTTTCAAATCGGAATCAAATGCGACAGCCGGCGGGCTTTCGTGTTTCAAGTATGAACAACTCAAGAACCGAATTTTGGCTTTACACTTTGTATCCCGTGGCGTAGATTCGTGCCGATGGCCACGTATTTTGTATCCGACTTTCACCTGGGCGAAAGCAATAACGACCGGGACCGGCGCAAGCTCGAGTTGTTCGACGGATTTCTGCAAAGAGTTGCCGATGATCTAACCCACTTGGTAGTTCTCGGCGATCTCTATGATTTTTGGTTTGAGTATCGCTACCTGATTCCCAAGCATAACCTATCCATTTTGTTTAAACTGCGCGACCTGACGCAGCAGCGGAGTGAGGGTCTCGTACATCTGCGGCAACCACGACTTCTGGCTCGGCGATTTTATGGAGAGCGAGTTAGGATTTGAGGTCGCGACTGACCGGTTGGTGCTTGACACGCCTCGGGGCAAGGTTCTTGCCCTGCATGGCGACGGGATAGCGCCTTCTGACTATAAATACCGGATGCTCAAGCGTATTCTGCGCAATCGCGCCGGAATCGCGCTTTACCGCCAATTACCGACGACACTGGCTTACAAGCTCGCGCTCGGTGTATCGGGTGGCTCGCGCCAGTATGGTGAACGAAAGCCCAGCGAGCCGTTTATCGCCGAGTATCATGATTTTGCCCGCAAATGTTTCGCCGAGGGCTATCATGCCGTTATCTGCGGGCACATCCACTGGCCCGAACTTGTCGACATTCAGGGAAGATACTATGTCAATTGCGGCGATTGGCTGACGTATTTCAGTTATGTTCGCCTGGATGACGGCAGATTTGAACTTCTGGCTATGATCTAATGAGCCTGGGGGGGTTCTAAAGTGCGTTTGGAGACTTTTCCCGATGTTACCGATTGTGCGATTGTCGGGACGGATGCGAGATAATTCGCCCCGCTGCAGTGGTTGATTTCCGTGGTCAACTCGAATTCGTCTTTGCCAAGCGGTGAGAGCGAAGGTTGTGCGGCGAAATTTCCGACGAAACCGCCCGCTTCGACGATACGCTGAACATGCTTGCGGCGCAACGCTTCAACAAAGACGACTTTGCTGCGGGGGATCACAAACAAGTCGACCCCCGGGTTTGACCTCACCGTCCTTGAGTGCAGCGGAAATCAACCGAAAATCTTCCAACGTTCCTCCAAGTAGCGGCCCGATGCGAATCCGTTTCAATTTTCGATCCTGGAACTCCGAGGTATCACGCACGAACTCATTCCGGCCCAGCGCACGAATCATCGACCGGCGGCGGGCGATGGTCACATTCAAATCATCCAGGAAATAAACCAGCTTGTCCGAAAACGGCACCGGCCACTTGGCGGCGCCAAACTGGGTGACGTAATTCAGGAACGTCTGGTCCGGCTCCAGCATGACATGCTTCTGAGTGAGCAGGCGCGTATAGGCGAGCAGAGCCATTCTCTCCTCCAGCGTCAGGCGCTCACCACCGCTCAACTCGATGCAGAACGCCTGCGAGAGACCGTCGCGCAACGCCTCCCAGACGCAACAGGCTGAATCAAAGGGCGTTTGTTTACCTTGCTGGGTGCCGGTCAACACCAGGCGAATGGTGGGCACGATTGACAGCGTGATTGCCCGTTCTCGGCAGGAGTCAAACTCGGCGGCCGGTACTATTTCCACCAGCGACGAAGTTACGGCCAGCGCTGCGGACTCGGCCGAATCAGCCAGGATCACCCGTCCGGGCTGAAAGAACCCTGCCGCAAACATTTCCTCAAAAGTGTGAAAGGATCGCGCTGCGTCATCGGAGAAAACGCGGTATCCACCCTCGATCATCTGAACACAGAGATCGGGACTCATTTCGACCGCATCGTTGATTCTTGTGAAGCGATTGCCCAGATGAAAAGATGCGATTTTCTGCAGATAGGTCAGTGCCGGTGTTTCGCGGCCGGTGCCGCGATTGAGGCGTTGTTCATCGAAGAACTTGAATTCAAGCTGTTCCAGCTTAAGGATAGTGGGGCGTTCGAGCAGCTTGTATTTCTTGCGCCAGCGATAGAAAGCCTGTTTGGTAATCTGCAGTTCCACTCCGGCCTTTTCGTCATCGCCGTAGCGTTCCCAAAGCTCCTTGATTTCCATGAATGAGTACTTCGGAAAAACCGACTTGCCGACCCCTTTCTTGCGCCGCCAGTACGCGACCAGTTGTTCCGAGACTCCGCCAAGAGCCTGGCCGATCTTCTTGTCCGTGCGGTATAGTTTCTGGAGTTGCAGCAACTCCTGCTTGGTCGGAATGCGACGACTGCTCACTTGTTCTTAAAATACTTTAGAAGGGACTTATATACGCTCTCAAGCGACAGCGAGATGACGCGCACGTCTCCGGTTGTCGCCATGAAATTAGAGTCGCCGGCCCAGCGCGGAACGATGTGCAAATGCAGGTGGCCGGCAATACCGGCGCCCGCTGAGCGGCCAAGGTTCATGCCCAGGTTGAACCCGCGCGGTGAGAATTCCTTCTTGAGCGAAGCGACCATGTACTGGGCCAATTCCATCATTTCGCTGAGGATCGCCGGATCGAGCTTCTCCAAGTGGCCAACATGCAGGTTGGGGACAATCATCAGGTGTCCTGAAGTGTATGGAAAGCGGTTGAACACGATGAAGCAGTCGTTGGCGCGATGGAGGATGAGGTTTTGGCGGTCCTTCTTCTCGCGGATCATCCGGCAGAAAACGCAACCCTGCTCTTTGGGACCGCGAATGAAATCTCCACGCCACGGGGAGAACATATGCTTGGTCATGATAGATGGATTATAAGAAACCCCAAAACGCCGCGCAAACGGAATAAGTGGGGGGTATTTCACGGACTAGCAGCGCATCCGGGCGAGCGCTGGCGGGCCGATTTCGGGATGAAAATCAGTCCACCCGCCCTGTGAAACAGGACGGGTGACTTCAAAGGAAAAAACTTGGGTGTTTGTTGGTTTAAACGGCAGCCGGCACCGGCCGATAAGCGGGTGCTGACAGCTCGCAGAGATGATCGCCGATTTCCCGATATTGCTGGTCCGCGGTCAGGAAAATCACCTGATAGTCAGTCGCCATGTTGCGCAGCAGGCGTTGGGCTTCCGAACGACGAACCGTGTCGAGATTGACCAGAGGATCTTCCATCACCAACGGCGGTTTGCGGTCGCTCGCCAGCACCTTGACCATTGCCAGTCGCAGCGCGATATACAGCGAATCAGTGGCACTGATTGAGAGCGAGTCGGCGCTTTTGTGCCAATTGACACCGTCGCCGGAAATTTCGCAGGCCAGACTTTGCCGGTCGAGTCGAACCTTGGACCAGGTACCGACGGTCAATGCACTTAGGAAAGAAGATGACTCTTCTTCCAGCAGCTCAATGGAGCTCTTGAGCACCTTGCGCCGAGCTTCTTCGAGGTAGCGCGCGACGATCTTCAGCTGTTCCGACTCGTTGCGCAGCAGTTCGACTTTGCGTTTGCCATCCTCGATGCGTTCCTGCAGGGGCGCCATGATGTCGGTGCCTGATTCCAGGAATTCCAGCTTGTGATTGAGTACGGTTGACTCGTCGCGCAGCCGCGTCAGTCTTCGGTCAAGCTCGGCAACTTCGCGTTGCAACTCTTCCAAGTCGTGCGCGGAGACGGCAAAGGAGCGATATTGCTCGAAAACCCTGCTCTGTTCGTTCATTTTGTCGGTGATTTTAGCGAGGTCAATTTCGAGGTCTTTCAAATTATTCTCACCGAGAATGGCTTCGTAGCGGACGACCATATTCTTGATGTCGCGATCCAGATCGCGGTACTGTTCATAACTTTCAGCCATTTCCTCGACATCTTTGGCCTTGAAGCGACGCAGCAAGGCATCGAGGGTATCGACATTCTTGCGCAGCGTCTCGCGTTCTTCATCGAGCCGACCCTTTACTTCGGAGTACTTGGCCTGCGCCACAGTAAACGCGCGCTGGCTGGAAAACCACAATCCGGCTGCGGCGATGGCAACGACAAAGGCCGCGCCTGCGGAAGCCAGGAAGAGCGGATCTTTGGCATTGAAGTACACGATGACGCCCGTCGCCACGGCAGCCAGAGCGCCGCCGACGAAGTAGCGATACCAGCCTTTGGGTGTGGCTGCTTCAATTGATTCGCGCTCGCGTTCGAGGCTCTGCTCAAAATCCAGCACCTTACCCTGATATATTGTGCGCTGCGTAGCCAGGCTCTCACAGGTTTTGAGATCCCCCCGTTCGATCTTGGTCAGGGACTTCAGTGTCTCCTTCTTGTACGTGATCAGGCTCTTGATTTCCTGCGCCTCGCGTGTGCGACGGTTCAGGTCCAGACATGATTCACGTTCTTTTTCCAGGTTCTGCGCGGCTTCAAATGCCAGTTTGCTCTTCTTGAAGCGTTCGTGCTGCTGGTCGAATCTCGCCTGCGAGTCGAGCAGTTCGACATTATTGGCGTGCACCCGCCGGCGCGTCTCCAGTAATTCGGCGGTCTTGGACTTACAAGTCTGGAGTTCTGTTTCCAGGCCGGCAATGCGTTTCTGCATCTGCCCGATTTCGCCGCCGTGAGAATCGTCGCCTTCAAGCTCATGCACGCGGGAACCGAGCTTTTCGAGCAACCGGGAAGCGAGCACTTCATCCTTGTTGCTATTGAAGAGGCGCTCCAACTTATCTTTGACAAGACTGGCATGTCGGTTGACCCGTGCGAGATCGCCCTGGCGAAGAAACGCGGTCGCCTCGAAGAAGTCCCGTTCGGCAAATCCCAGCGCCCTGGAGACTTGCTCCTGGACTTCCTTGTGCGAATTCCAGCGAGTGCCGGTTTCGACCTCTTCCAGCATCGACAATTCCGTCGAGACATCCTTGGTGAGCCGATAGTGTTTGTTTTCGAACAGGTATTCAAGGTGAAGCAGGAACGGATGATCCGACTGCCAGTTTGTGTAGCGACTGACCGAAGGCGCGAGCCGGGCCGGATCGTCAAAGAGCACGACACAGATCGCTTCGGCAACGGTCGTTTTGCCCGATTCATTGCCACCAAGCACAATGTTAATGCCGTCGGCAAATTCAAAAGTCTGGTCGGCAAAGCGACCAAAGCGCTTGATTTCAAGTCGCAATATTTTCATTAGATCACATCCTTGCCCGATAGAAGCGCGCGTCCGGTAGACATTGCTTCAATGTATTTTGCCTTCAACTCGCCCGGGGCCTTGTTGATACTGTCCGAGAGTAACGCTGTGTACTCGCCGATCAGGCTGCCGCCGTTGTCGTTATGCGGGCTGGTGCCAGCGACAGACAGACTGCGCTGATCGCAAATCTGCAGATGGCAGAAGTGACCGGCCTGGGTCCGTTCCAAACCGGAAAGGTCAAGAAATCCGTCTCCGCCTCCGGGTCCCGAGATTTCAACCCTCAACAGGGTATTGGCGCCGGCAAGCTTCTGCAGCTCGCGTTCAATTTCGATATTATAGAGAAACTTGGTCGTATCGATCACCAGGCGTTTCCAATTTAGTTCCCTGATTGGATTGGGTTCGGCTATTAATCTTGCTCCGTCAACTTCCAGCATCAGGCATAGTCCGCTTTCCGAGGGACCGAAATCCAGCACTTCAGCGGATCCGCTTGAATAAACTTTGGTGGCCCATTGTTTGAATTCGTGATGTCCGCCGATGGCAACGAGGTCAAAGCTGTCCTTGAGCACGACCTGCTGCATTGTCGGGCTCAGCAGGCTCGGTTGCGCAGATTCGAAGGCTTCGCGATTAGCCACTATTAACAGATGCGCGCCCTCAAAATTGTTGCGTACCGGAATGCGCCAGCCGCTTTGGGGAACATCGGGACCGAAATCAGGAACGCCGTAGACGGTGATATTCGAATCGGCAAAGTTAATCGTACACTCGTGGTCAGCCCCGAGGACGCAGATGTTGTCGGGCCGGTTTTCCAGGGGAAGATGGAGATAGATGGAGTTGTCATCAAGACAGTCAAGACTTCCCGGTACCACCACGAAGGGGATGCGACCGAGGCGTTCAGCCTGTTTGTAAACGAAATCGACAAGATTCCGAGATACGAGATTTGTCGCGAAGAGATTACCGCTTACAACCAGCAGATCGACGCTGGACTCCAAGGCCTGCGACACACATTTCTCAAGTGCGCCCTTTAGTGCCATGCGTACCAGATCGCCAGACTTGCCTAGTCCGGGAAACTGGCGACCGAGCTGAAAATCGGACGCGAGAAGGATTTTTGCCATATAAGTCAGCCTCCGCCTGATCGCCCTTCTGCTGCGCAGCCCCGCCCTGTTAGCAGGACCAGTGGGCGATTTTGTTAAGTTATTGTCTACCCAACGCTTACGGGACGACAATCTGATTTGCGCCGGAAACACACAATTCCGGGCGCACGAACGCCTTGCCTATTTTTGATATCGGAAGAATGGGGCGTGGAATTGAGCGGTATTAGAGAATCAAATCGTTCACTTTGCGCGAGATCAACACCGGTGGAATCGCCCCTTCGTTCAAGAGGAGATCATGGAACCTTTTCGTCGAATATTGATCACCCATCCGTTGCTGCAACGATGTGCGAATTTGTTTGATCTGCTCTTTGCCGAGCAGGTATGTCATTGGCACGGTTGGAGTCAAAGTGTATCGGCTGACTTCCCTTTCGATGTATTCTATTGATGCACCCAGTTTTTCGACCATCCAGTCGATTGCCTGTTGGTAGGTAAACTGGCCGGTTTGAAGTCTGGCATCGACAATAACGCGTGCGGCACGGAAGCGAATCCCGCTGACAATTGCCAACATTTGGCGCGGATCCTTGCCATAGAATCCAGAATTATACACGGCTTCTTCACAGTAGAGTGCCCAACCTTCGACAAACAGGTCGTTGCGCTGGAGGCGACGAATCAGTGACGTATTGCGATTGGCCAATTGCAGCATCATGTGATGGCCCGGGTAAGCTTCGTGCACAACTGATGAACGAAATCCGCGGCGATAGCAATAGCGAAAGAAGGCCGAGCGATTGGCATCATCGAGGGAATCGGGGAGCGGACGCACATAAAACCTGCCGGTCTGCACCGGCTCAAAAGCGCCCGGCGGCTGGTAGGCAATACCGCCAACAATGTTCGAGAGGAACTGCGGTGTTTCCACCGGCAAGCACTCGCCAATATCTACCGGGATTGTCGCAAAGTCGCTTTGGGTGACCCAATCACGAACCTGATTGATTTCCCATTGAAAGTATTCGAGGACATCTTCGCGAGAAAAACTGCGAGGAATAAAGGTATTCATCTCTTCAACTGGCGGAAGGCTATCAACGATTGCCGACAGTGAATCATAGGTGGCACTGGATTGATCCAGCATTGTCTCGCCAAAGCGCAGAAGAGAATCGACGTTGAAGTCGAGGAAGTACTGCGTTGTCAGAAGACGGTTATAGACCTCGCGGCCGATGGCAAAAGACTGCCCCTCGCGTTCCACATAGTCGTCGAGGAAATCAGAGTAATCTTGAAACGCCGCCGCAGCAGCAGCAAACTTCACATCGATTTCGCCCTGTTGTTCCGGCAGCTGGGAGCCGTAGAACGCCGAAACGTCGTTCAGGAAAGTTGTGGCGTTGTCGGATTCGTCTTTGGCCAGCACTGCCCAGACCTGGGGCGGATTCTTGACTTGTTTCTCACCGGCAACCAGAAAATCAGGAAGTTTGGCCAGCCGTTCGAGTATCAACTTCAGTTGTTCGGACACGCTCAATGATTGTGACAGCATAATGAGATATATGCCGTTGATTGCTGTCGAACTGAACAGCTTCGGGTTGTCGCGGTAGAGAATAGTGTTCGTCAGATAAATCACTTGAGTGTCGATATTCGAATCCAGCAACATGTAGTCGATTTTGGCGTCGGTACTCAATTCCGAGGTCTTGATTTTCTTAAGATTCGCTTTTACCTGGCGAAGTTTATTGACCATGCGGTTGATAGAACCGGCAGAAAAGTCAGGATAGCGGCCGTCATAGCGGTGTTCCCCCATTTCAGTCGCGTGTACCGGGTCGAATTCGTATTGCAGGACAAGGTACTCTTCCGCAATCTTCTGCAACTGTTCTTCCGCAGACAGCTTGGGAGCAGCGTGGGCCGAAGCGGCGAGGGCCATTAATATCAGCAAGCCGGCAAATGTCAAGATCCGTTTCATCAGTCTCTCCGTAAAAGTTTCGTGCTACTGAAGTAACGAAATCCCGGTCGCGTGTCAACTTCAATAGATGTTGAGGAGAGATTGTCAATCACCGGTCGGCGGCGTAAAGTCCGGGTCGCGCAACAGGGTGGCAACGGCTTCAATATGGGCGGTTTGCGGAAACATGTCGACCGGCGAGACTCGTTGCGTGATATAGCCCGCTTCGGCAAACAGCTCAAGATCCCTGGCAAGCGTGGCCGGATTGCATGAAACGGCAACAATCCTGTCGGCCTTGAGTCTTACGATGCGCTGGATCGCCTTCTGCTCCATCCCGGCCCGCGGAGGGTCAGTGATGATCGTGTCGAAATGGCGGTCCGACTGCGACAATTCCACCAACAATTTACGGACATCGCCGGCAATGAACTCCGCATTGTCGATTCCGTTCCGTGCGGCATTGTGCCTGGCCATCGCGATCGCTTCAGCATTGAGTTCGATGCCCAGAACGCTCCCGACCTGGCGAGCAAGATAGAGCGAAATCGTACCGCAACCGCAAAACAGATCCAATACCTGTTGTTCCGGCCCCGGTGAGGCGTGTTCGAGGATGACATCATAGAGGGCTTTCGTCTGTCGGCTGTTCGTCTGAAAGAACGAAAACGGCGTGATGTGGAAGTTCAAGTCGCCGATATTTTCGGTCAGATGGGGCTGGCCGTGGACCAGAACGAGTTCATCGCCGATTGCCACATTGGCCTTCTTCCCGTTGACCGTATGGAAAAACGATGACAATCCGGGAACGCCGGCGATGATTCGGGCAAACAGCGCATCCCGGCCGGCAAATTCGCGGTTGAAAGTGACCAGGTTAAGCATGAAATCGCCCGTCAGTTTCCCTTCGCGTACCACAAGAAACCGCAATTCCCCTGCGCCCGTGCGCTCATTCATGAACGGGATTTGTAACTCGATGGCGGCCCGGCGCACAACTTCCAGCGCTTGTACTGATTGTTCCGACTGCAGGTAACACTCTTTCAAGTCGAAGACTTTGTCGAAGCGTCCGCGCACGTGCATCCCGACCGCCGGATCCTCATCGTTGTGCCCGAAAGTATACTCCATCTTGTTACGGTAATAGAATATCTCGCCGGCGACTACCGGCGGATCAATCGGGATGTCAGCCAGTTTTCCGATTCGTGCCAGTGCTTCGCGAATAAAACGCGTCTTGTACTCGACCTGGTCAGCGTATTCGAGGTTCTGCCATGTACAGCCGCCGCAGCGGGTGAAATTCGAGCAGCGGGGCTCAATGCGCCTTGGCGACGCCTTGAGCAGCTCCTTGAAGCGCGCGAACGCATAGCGCCGTTTGGTCATGGTGATCTGGCAGGTAATGCGCTCACCGGGTAATCCCTGATCAGACATGATGACCATTCCGTTGTGGTGTCCAATCGACTTGCCAGTCAGCGCGAGGTCCTCAATGTCGACTTCAATCGTGTCGAACTTGCGTAGTTTCTCAATCATGGGAGCAACATACCCAAAATACAGCATTCGGCAATGGAGAAAACCCAAGTCGGGATTTTGCCGATAGTGTATAATAGAAGAAAGACAAGTGCCGGTACGTGGCATGGATACACAATCCGAAGAGGATCGACACAAAGATGAACTATTGTAAAGTTGCTGCCGTTATTCTCCTGGTCGCGATGACTGCTGTTCAGGCAAACGCCGGTTCGACGAAACCCGCAACCATTACTCCGTCTGTGTACGGTCGGATCGGCCAGCGGCCGCAGCCGCTTGGCGGCGAGATGCGGTTCCTCAACGATCCGCTACTCACGAAAGCATGCTCCTTGAGGGTCGTCTTGGTTAACCATCGAGCATCCGCCGAGCCAATTGTCTTTCGGATCGCCAAAGGTGACATCTACACGATGCCGATAACTCCCGACTCGGTCGTTTGGACGGCGCCGATTGATTCGGGTGCATCGAAGACGTTCCAATTCACGTTTACGCCGACTTTGGTGGGCAGCCATCGACTCGCCTTGGAAACGAGGAAGGACAAGTCGTGGTCTGCCATCGGCACCCTGCAATTTGCGATTAATGAAGACGGCAGGACGATTTGCTCCGGCCCGGCGGAAGATTGCCAATCGACGTTGGTTCCTCCACACGGCCGGCAAGGCGAAGTGCCGATTGTCGTAGCGTTTCCCATCAACGCGCGGGAGACAAGACGATTCCAGGACCGCCATTTTGGTTCAATTTTCCGGTTTACACCCGGCTCCGGATTCAAGGACTCGGTTGTTGTTGACTTCGAACTGGAATGTCATGTTGGGCTCTACTCGCAAGTGCAATTTCAGGTCGAATATTCATCCAATATCGCGGTGTCCAAGTTGCCGGAGTCATGGGGCGACAAGGCCGGTCCAGCTCCTGATTACCGCCACTTTCGCGGCCGCTTCGCCTTTGTGCCGCTCAAGGCTGGTTTGTCGCAGTTTACTTTCAGTGTTTTGGGAAAGCACCCGTTGGCTAAAGCCAGCGGCAGGTTGAACACCGATTTTGCCATGCACCTTGTAATCGGCAACGAAGGGGAGTTGCTTTTCGCCGGAAGCTTTGATCCTTATACTCGATACAAGGATCCGGCCGATCCAATGATCGGTTCGCTCAAGTCGATCCTGGCAATCACTGATCGTGACTTCCGCACCCGGCTGGCGCTGTCACAGCCCGATTATCGCGGGCAAGAGATCGATGCGCGTGATGCGGTTGATTCAAGTGCGGCCGATTCCACCAAGAAGTAGGCGAATCCTTGTACCGCCTCTGGTTCCGTCAGAGAACAGGTGGACGCACAGCTACAGCGTTTCTTGGAAGACAGGCGATTGGGGGAACTATGCGCGCAGGAGCAGAACCGGTATCCGGGCACGATGACGAACCTCCGTGGCCACGGATCCCAGAACGAAGTCACTCAACATTCGGTGCCCGTGAGTTGACATCGCGATCAAGTCGCAACCACTGGCTTCCACTTGCGCCAGAATTTGTTTCGCCGGATCCCCGCACGCGAGCACAGCCGTTACTTCAATTCCTTCACCCCGTAACTCACTGAGACGCTGGTCGAGATACTTGCGATCGTTCCGCATTTCTTCGGATTCGCCTAATCGGTGCTGGTTGCGTGCCATAAAACCGTCCGCCACATGGATCAGCGTAATTCGAGCGTGAGTCAACTTAGCCAAGGGCCGAATGTGAGTAAGAATGGCCTCGTCGGCAGAGCTGTTCTCCAGAGGTATGAGAATATGCTTGTACATGGATCGATCCTCGTGGTTTAATGTCAGCCCAGCCAGCCGAGCACTGTCTGCAAGAGCAGATACCCATTGAAAATAACAATTATCGCGGCAACTACGCAAGCGGTTATGATTAGCCAGCGGGGGTTTACGAATAGTCCCATCTTTTCTCTCTGGCTGGTAAACAAGATCAACGGCACTACAGCGAAGCTTAGCTGCAACGACAGCACCACCTGGCTTAGAATGAGCAATTGACCGACGCCGCGCTCGCCGTAGAAGGCAGCAACAACTACCGCCGGGACAATGGCCACCAAGCGCGTCAAGAGTCGCCGCATCCAGGGACGGAGACGAATGTTGAGGAAGCCTTCCATCACGATCTGGCCCGCCATAGTACCGGTCAAGGTCGCGTTTTGACCAGAGGCCAACAAGGCTACGGCAAACAGCGTACTGGCGAGCGATGCTCCCAAAATTGGCGTAAGAAGCTGGTATGCGTCATGTATATCGGCCACATTCTGATGACCGGTTCCATGAAACGCTGCCGCCGACAAGATGAGAATGGCAGCGTTGATGAAGAAGGCAAAGAGCAGGGCTAAGGTAGAATCGATCGTTGCAAACTTGATGGCCATTTGTTTGCCCTGATCATCACGGGAATAGGCGCGCGTCTGGACAATGCTGGAGTGAAGATACAGGTTGTGCGGCATTACCGTTGCCCCTAAAATGCCGATGGCAATATATAGCATTCCTGGATTTGTGATGATTTGGCTGGTTGGGATAAGTCCCATCAGCATTTCGCGGATTATAGGTTGCGAAACCACCAGCTCGTAGGCGAAGCAGCCGCCAATTAGAAAGATCAACCCAGCCACCAATGACTCGACGTAGCGAAATCCTTTGTTCTGGAGGAATAGAACGACCAGCACGTCGGCGGCGGTTATGAGAACTCCGACGACCAGCGGAATTCCAAACAGAAGATTGAGGGCGATCGCCGAACCGATGACCTCCGCCAGGTCGCAGGCAGCAATGGCGATCTCGCACAAAATCCAGAGGAACATCGAGACTCCCCAGGAATAGTGGTCGCGGCAAGCTTGTGCCAGATCCCGCCCGGAGACGACACCCAGTTTGAGCGCCAGATGCTGCAACAAAATGGCCATGAGGTTCGAAATCAGAATTACAGCTAAGAGCGTGTAGCCAAATTGAGCACCACCCGCCAGGTCCGTGGCCCAGTTACCCGGGTCCATGTAGCCGACGGCAACCATCAAGCCTGGCCCCGAAAATGCCAACAGCTTTCTCCAGAAACCGGCGCCCGCAAGCACTTGAATTGAAGAGTGCACCTCCGGCATGGAAGGCGTGAGCACATCCTTCCTCCACCCGCGATTGGTAGTCGACAGCTTCATTGGCTCTTCTGCCGGTATACTCGCCTCGACATTCACATCTTGCGCAATTGGTTGTTCGCCGGCGCCTTTCTTTTCTTCATCCTCGCGAGAATCGAGTGGCTTCATGAGTCTGCCTCGCAGAAAGCGGCGATTGTAATATCCACCTCACATTTCTCCTCACAGTTGCTCAACCATGATTTGTTGCGCGGCTTCAAGACCAACAAATTGAACTCTTCCGGAAACGCGGACCTTGAGTGAACCGCCAAATCTCTCACGTTCAAGTACCATTATTTTTCGGTTCGGCAATATCCGACGTTCTTCGAAATAGCTGAGTAACTCCGCATCTTGTCCCATAACCTGCGCAACGACTGCCTCCGTTCGCGTTTCTATATCCGAAAGCTTGACTACCTTGCGCGGCGCAATGTTT
>CAVOPW010000020.1:0-177144 GCA_963698225.1 uncultured bacterium | reverse complement strand
CTTCCCCGAGGTCGAGCCCTCGCCGGCCCTGATGGCCCGGCTCTACGCCGTCCCGGACGAACGGGCCGCAAAGAAAAGCCTGTTCCGGCCGGTCTTCGACTGGCTGGCCCGGCCGGCGCTGCAGCCTGTCTATGCCGCGCTGACCGGCCTGTTCATCGTCCTGTCCTTCGTCCTCTTCCACCCGGAAGGGCGGGGCATCCGGAAGCAGTTCGACGTCCAGTTCCACCGCGGCCTCGGCGTGGTCGAGAAGCTCTACGCCGACGCCGGCGGCCTCAAGGGCGAGGTCAAGGCGCTGTCCGCCAACGTCGTCAAATCGTTCGACACCCTGGGCCTGCTCGGGGGGACGAGAACAAGAAATAATCCCATCAACGGAGGTATACAGCAATGGAAAACAAGACCATCGTCGTGCACGAGACCGGCGAAATCGCCGGGGGCCGCCGGGCTCCTGGGTATCTTCCCCTTCGGCGGGGGCGCTTTATAGACGGCCAGAAGGACAAGGCCCTGACCATGGTTGTCTTTTTCGGGCTGATCTACGCGCATGGCCAAGGATCAAGCGGCGCCTTCGGGCCGGCTCTTCACGGCCTTCATCTTCTTCCAGATCTTCGACAACACCCACGCGGCCCGGGCCTTCAATGCCGCCGCCGGGCAAGCTTTCGCCGGGAAGCCGCCCTGGACACGGATGAGACCATTACCTCGGGATCGATCTTCTGGGGGGCTTTCCTCATCGCGCTGGGCGCGGTGCTCATCCTGGCCAACTTCGAGGTCGTCGCATTCGATACCTGGCCGACTTCTGGCCTGTCGCGGTCATCGTGATCGGGCTCAAGCTCGATTACGATTCGGTCGCCAAGTCCAAGAAAGACAATTAACGGAGGCCTATCATGGCAAGACAGAAAAAAGGCGGTTCGCTGGTCTGGGGTGTCATCCTCATCGCCTTCGGCGTCCTCTTTCTCCTCGACCAGTTCAACATCGACGTCTGGGACGCCGTCTGGCGGTTCTGGCCGGTTTCCTGATCGTCTGGGGCGCCGACAAGCTCTATCGCGGGCTCAAGGAGCGGAGCGCCGAGGCGCCGGCCCCGGACAAGGGCCATGAAATTTAAGGAGATCCTCCTCGTCGTCGTCCTGATCCTGGCCGGGTTCGTCCTCTTCCAGGTCAAGACCGACCGCTGGAGCCTCGACGACATCGACTGGGGCGACGACTTCGGCATCGTCACCAAAGAGGCGACGGCCGAGGAGACGCGGACGATCGAGGCCCCCCTGCCGCCGGCGATCGAGATCGTCAACGGTCAGGGCTGGGTCGAGGTCCGCGGCGCGGACCAGGATTTTGCCCAGCTGACCTTCAAGAAGGTCGTCTGGCGGAGGAAGGAAGAGGACGCCCGCGAGTTCGCCGGGCAGATCAAGTACACCCTGACGGCCGCGGCCGACAAGCTGACGCTGTCCACCAACCGGGACGAGTTCCGCCGGAAGAACTTCGAGACGGGCTTCGTCCTGACCGTCCCCCGCTCGACGGTCGTCCGCGTCACCAACGGCTACGGCACCGTCCGGATCGAGGGGGTCAAGGAAGCCACGGTGCGCAACCGTCACGGCGAGGTCTATGCCTCGAACATCGACGGCCCCTGCGTTCTGGAGACGAGCTACGACGACCTCGAGGCCGGCGACATCCGGGGCGCGTGCCAGATCGTCAACTCCCATGGCGACGTCCGGGCTTACGCGGTCAAGGGGGATCTCCGGGTTGGGACGAGCTACGCCCGCATCCGGGTTGAGGACGCCGGCGGCAAGGCCGACCTCGGCGGCTCGAACACGGACGTCGAGGCCCGGCGCGTGGCCGGGCCGGTCACGGTCGACACGTCCTATGAAAAGGTCCTGCTCGACGACGTCGGACCGGCCCTGGTCACCGGCCACAACATGGCCGTGACGGCCGGGAACGTCCGGGGCGATCTGGAGGTCCGGACCAGCTACGAGCCGGTCCGGGTCACCGACGTCCAGGGCCGGCTCATCGTCGACGCCCACAACGCCTCCGTCACGGCGACGGGGATCGCCGGTCCGTCGATCTCGGTCCAACGTCCTACGAGAACGTTTCGCTGGCCGACTTCGCGGCGGAGGTCAGCGTGGTCAACCGCAACGGCGGCGTCACTCTGCAGCCCCGGGACCTGAAGCGGGGCCTGGACATCCGCACCGAGCACGGCCCGATCGAGCTCCTCTGGCCTTCGGGGGAGAGGGCCCGGCTCGAGGCCCGGTCGAAGGGCGGGTCGGTGTCGTGGGGCCTGGCCGACAAGCCGGACGTCGACGAGACCAACGGCGTCTCGCTCATCAAGGCGTACAGCGGCGAGGCGGCAGCCCCTCTCGTCTACCTTTCGACGGCCTACGACAACATCCGCATCGAAGAGGGCGGCCGCAAATTTTAGAGAATTCCAGCGCTGATCGCGCGGGCCGGCCCCCCAAGGACCGGCCCTTTTTTTACTGTTCCCCATTCCAGGGCTTCCCTCTCGAGGCGGCGAAGGATATCGCCTCGCAGATCCCCGTGGTGGAGGGGGGACCGGCGGGGAGCGGAGTCTGCGTAGCGACCATCAGAAGCCTGGCGGAGCGAGTCGGAGCCAGGCTTCTGGGAAATCTCTTAAGAGAACATCTCTCTTCCGAGATTTCGCAGAATCGCGGCTTCAAGTGCTCAGCCCCGATTCTGCCGGGTCGCTCCCAAGAGTCCGGCCCGGGGGGCTAGGGGTGATGCCTGAGCAAAGCCGCAATGGAGGACATCGACGCTGCCGGGAGAAGCGCCGGAATCACCCGTGCTTGGTCTTGCACGCGTGGATGCGCTGGGCGATGACCCCGCTGACCTTGATGTTGAAGTAGGAGATCAGGTTGGTCACGTCCTTCTTGTACTTCGTGACGTAGCGCACGAAGTCGGAGCGCTCCTTGTAGCGGAGGAGGTTCTCGAACTCGGCGACCGTGTCGTGGAGCTCGATGACGAAGTGGTTGATGGTCCGGTACTGGGCATTGATCTCGATGAGGTCGTGGCCGGAGAGCTTGGCGAAATCGAGGTGCGGCGGGAGGCTCTGGAGGATGAGCAGCCCTTCGTTGTGCAGCTCGTTGACCGACTCGCCGATCTCCTGGAAATAGGAGCCGAACTCCTGGACCTTTCTCAGCTTGGCCCCGGCGCGGTCCGTCAGCCGCTCGAACTGGGCCTTGAGGGAGACGATCGGGTCCTTGAGGCCGAAATACTTCCGGACCGGGCTGAACAGGTCCAGGAAATCGCGGCCGATGTAGATCTTGTCCTCGTAGCGGGACAGGAGCTCCTTGGGCTCGTGGGTGTAGAACTGATCTCGAAGCGGCGGCCGTCGGAATCCCGTTCGCGGAGACGGGCCAGGACCAGACCGCTGTTCTGCTCGATGAAGTAGCTGCTGATGTCGACGAGCACGGAATAGACGGCCAGGTTCTGGACGATGGCCTCCTTGAGGTAATCGAGCAGGGTCTCGTTCCGGGTGATGAACTCGGTGATGCCCTCGTCCGGGGTCGGGTTGAGGACCGAATAGCTCGGCGAGAGGAGGTAGAGGGCGGGGCCGCGGCCGAGCTCGAGATGGAGGTTCTTGAGGACGCCCTGATAGAGGTCGTCGAGGAGGACCGGCTTGAGCGGCGGAAGCCCGGCGGGATCCAGCTTGGACAGCTCTTCCACTTCGTTCATGATGAGGGCCTCTCTTCGGGGGCCGAGTGTAGCACCCGCCCGAAAGAAAAGTCAACGGGCGGCGGGGCCCGTCCGGAAGGTCCAGTCGTCCGAGGCGTACTTGGCCGCCTGGAGCCGGCGGACGGCCTCCCGGTCGTCGGGGCCAAGGACGAAAGGTTCGAAGGCGATCCCGAAGAAGTCGGCCATGCCTTGGACGAGGGGGCCGACGGCCGCGTCGAAGTCGGCCGGCCGGCCGAGGGCCTCGGAGAGCGAGGTCATGCCCAGGCTTTCGGACGACTCGCCCGGACGGGCGACGGCGGCCAGCAGGGCTTCGTCCTTCTCGAGCGGGATCGAGCCGTGCTGGAGGAAGAGCGGGCCGGTCCGCTTCTGGGCGCTGCCGGCGATCTTCCGGCCGCCGATCTCGATCTCGTCGCGGGCCGGAAAGGCGAAACAGGGCATGGTCCCTTTGAGATAGCCCGGCGGCGAGGTCTCGGCCAGGCGCGCCGAAAGGCCCATGAGCGCGAGGCCTTTCAGAAGGGCCTGGGAGATGAGTCGGTACGAGTCGCGGACGGTGTCGGTGAACACGGCCGTGTCGGCGGACGCCATCGAGTACGTCACTTCCCTGTCGTGCAGGACGAGCTTGCCGCCGGTCATGCGCCGGACGATGTCGATGCCGCGGGCCCGGCAGAAATCGATATCCACGACGCGGGGGGCCTCCTGGGAATAGCCCAGGGAGGCCGTCGGCCGCTCCCAGCGGTAAAAGCGGAGGAACGTCCGGGAGGATCGGCCGGCCAGGTCCAGGAGATGTTCGTCGACGGCCATGTTCCAGGAGCCCGGGAGGGGCTCCGGCTCGACCATCAGCTGCCAGCGTTTCATGGGAGGAACAGCGTTCTTGCTGGGACTCTTCCTGAAGTTGCCTTTCATTCGGACGTTCTGGTATTCTCAAAGACGGTGGGCAATAATTGTTTCGCTAATTGGATTGTCGCTGCTCTGCTTGGGATATAGCCTCGGCCTTCGATCTATCGGAACCAATCCGGACAACGGGACGCAGTTTGAAATGCTTGATCCTATTGTTGCGGTTATCAGCTATTTTATGGTAGTGTTCGGAATAGTAAATATGCCTGTAAGAATCCCGACGACGAAAGTCACAGCTACAGAGCTTTGATAGTTTGCGTTCGTCACCCACAAGCCTAAAAACCAGATCCAATTAGCCGTCGAGATGTAATTGCGGGCAGACGAGGACGTCTGCTCTGCTAGAGATTGACCCACCCCGTCTCGAAACCGCAGGCAAGTGATTCGAATGGTGAATGATTTGATTTGCGGTTTCGAGCCACCCCTCCGTCGGAGGGGAACTAGAACGTGCTGATGGCAAGTTCATATGGCAACTACATTGAATTGTGACGACTGGAAAAGGTAATGATACTATGAGTGTGAATACACAGATCGCACAGCACTTGAGAGAGGTTCATTTTGGGAGAAATTGGACCTCGTCAAACCTTAAAGATAATCTGGTGGATGTGAGCTGGCAAGAGACGACAACGAAAGTTGGTTCTCTCAATACTATTGCGGCTTTGGTTTATCACATGAATTACTTTGTCGATAGCGGTCTTGAAGGTCATGCAGGGAAAACCGCTTGATGCACACGACAAGTACAGTTTTGATCTTCCGCCGATTCAGTCGCAGGAGGACTGGGACAGATTATTGGATAAGACCTGGGCTGATGCCGAGAGTTAGCGGGACTGATTGAGCGGATGCCGGAGAGTCGGCTTTGGGACGACTTTGCGGATGCGAAGTATGGCAATTGTTACAGAAATCTGCAGGGGATCATTGAACACTGTCACTACCATTTAGGGCAGGTGGTGGTGGTGAAGAAGTTGGTTGCGGAGGCGGAGAAGTAATGGATAACGTCGCGGTGTGGACATCCGCGACACACGAAATGCTCGCGGCAGTAAAGCGCAGTGTTGACAGGGTCCGACTTCGCAGGGAACGCCGACCTACAAGCTACGGCAGCGCGATGTCAGACAGGAATGTCTGACCTACCTTCTGACGCAATTGCAATGCTCAATTGGGTCTTTCAAGGGTCGCGGATGTGGACATCCGCGAAACACAATCTCTAACACTGGATAGCCACCAGTTGTGGCAATTGTCCGGAGCACAGGGCTCTGGACCTACTTGCTATGGTGCGCCCCGACAGTTTTCTGAGGTCGCGGATGTGGACATCCGCGAAACACAAAATGCCCCCCAATCGTGTCATCCTGAACGAAGTGAAGGATCTGGTGCCTTTGAACCTGATCAGATAACAGATTCCGCGCCTGCGTAGCGGCTCGGAATGACAAAGATCGACTTTTTCGACACACTCTAAACTGTGGGCGACCCAAATCAGATTCAACTTGTAGGACAGGCTCGGGCCGACTGCCGCGCACGTATTTGAGATGCCCTCACCCACGTCATTCGAATCAGTGCAGTCGGATGCAAGGGGTTTCTCGCATCTGGGCTGTGCAAAAGCTGGACACCTTTGTAACCTGTTCTTTGACCGCTATTTAGTGCGTCAATAATTGCACACTGATTATGCCCGGTTGTTGCGGATACCTGCTCTTGAATAGAGAGGAGATTCGCCAATGAGATTCGACAGCAATTTCGCACAGCAGCCGGGGAGCGGAAACAGATGCAACCGCAAGATTAAGAGTCAGGCGGGGATGACGATTGTGGAGGTGCTGATAGCCTCCTTGATCGCGTCGTTCGCTATTGCCGCGGGAATGAGCACCTTCATCAATACGAACAAGAACCACATCATTCAGGACGGCGTTGTGAACATGCAGCAGAACGGCCGCGCCGCGGTCGACGAGTTGGTCAGCAAGGTACGCAGTGCCGGATACAAGGTTCCCTTTGGAGTGAAGAGCTTGTACAGCTGGAACGCCGATCCGGACACGATCGCGATAGTTTACCTGCGCGAGCCGGCGTGCACCGCTACGGTCTCGCACGATATGCCGCAGCCATCGGCGGAACTGAAGTGCATCGGTTCGGAGCTGAGTTGTTTTGAGGCGGATACCTGGGCGTACATTTGGGATCCGATCGCTCAAGAAGGGGAGTACTTCTATATTACCCAGGTGCAGGAACAGGCGGAGCATCTGCAGCACAATTCCGCCAACTTGTCGAAGGAGTACCCGGCGGGATCGCAGATTTATGTTCTCGACTTCTTCAAATACTATGTTGACAATACGACAGATCCGCTTCATCCGATGTTCATGAAAGAGGCGAACGGCGAGCCGGCCGTGGTGTATGCGGACGATATCGTAGACATGCAGCTTAGTTATCGCATGGCCAATGGTTCGATCTCGGATACGATCGGACTGAATCGATTTGTGCGCGAGGTTCAGATGACGGTAGTGGCGCGGACGCCCAAGAGTGATTTGTTCCTCAACGACTTCCGCTATGACTCGCTGACGACTTCGGTGATGGTAAGGAACTACGATTTGTAATTGAGAATAATCAAGATTGAGTGAACTCCGATCTATGCGGATGAAGAAGGCTGCCTTAACGAGGCAGCCTTTCTTGTTTTAGGAGAAGACAAGATGATCGAATCAACGTCGTACCCTCCGGGTGAGAGCAGGGAATCTTTGCATTGATTTTGGAAATGAGACAGTTATCTTTGTTGGTAAGAGGAACAGAGGTGAAAGCCATGCGACTAAATGAGATCTCGACTTTGGTAGTTGGACTGATGGTGGCGATTTTAGTCGTCATCTTGTCCTGTTCTGATTCGGATAAACCTTCGGAGATTGTCGGGCCGATCAACGCGAATTTCTTCGATGGTGATCTTGCGCCGGGTTATTATTGCATCTGTTGGGATCAGTATTACGGCGAGACAAAGGCGGCAACGGGAAGTTACAAACTGCGCATGGTGGCCGGCGAGTTTGACAACGAGTACTGTTCGAGATCAATTCGAGGGTAATCAGGCGGCAGCCGCCGGAGTGCTGCGACACCTCGACGAAGACGATCTACCCGCTTGATAAGGTTGCCAAGGACCCACCGGAGTTTTTTGGAGCGGACCTGGATACGAACGCCTATGCCTCGGGGGATACGGTGCATGTGGAGATCGCGGTGCCGACGACGGCGCGGGTAAAGCTGGAAATTTCGCCTATTTCGACCCGATAACGGCGTCAAAAAAATCTTGCTTCCGTGGAAATTATCAATATATTCACCGCCTGCTTTTTGGAGAGGTTCCAGAGCGGTCAAATGGAACAGACTGTAAATCTGTCGGCGATGCCTTCGGAGGTTCGAATCCTCCCCTCTCCAATTATATTAATCCGCTTGACTTCATGATCCGCTTTAGCGCAATTTTCCCAGCACGATTCTTAACTTTTGGCGTTCGCCGGAGGCGATGATATGTCCAGCAAACTCGAGATTGTCTATTACACGGATTTGAAAGAGAAGAACGATTTGATGCACCTGTGGGCGCAGTCATTTGTGTGGCTGGGAACCCCGACAGTGATCGACAGTTGGGCGAAGGCGGGGCATTCTCTCAAGGGTACGCCGATCGGCACGTGCGGCCTGATCGATGGCGAACTGGCGGGATTTGTCGGGATGCTGGAGTTGCCGACGCGCAACAAGGACGGTCAGGTGGAGTTGGTTGGGGGGATCTGGGCGATTGCAACACGGCCCTCGATGGCGCGTCAGGGAATTGGCAGGCAGCTACTGGATGCTGCCGAAGATTACTTCCGCAAACGGGGAATTCGTCTTTCAATGCTGACCACAAGCCGGGCGATCGTAGCCTACCGGTGGTATTGCAACGTCGGATACCGTGAAGTCGAGATCGTAAATCAACTGCCGCACTACTTCAAAGTCCTGAAGCCGCCGGCTGTACGTAAGTCGCAGAAGGCGCCAAAGGCGGAAAAGTTTGATCGGCTGCAGTGTATCGCAAACTTCACGCGGTTCATGAAGGATCGCTGCGGATTCGTTTACCGGGCGCCGCACAGGTTCGATTATCATGGAGACGGTGGGGAATCTGCATCCGGCGTTTTCCAAGGTAAGTGAACATGGCCACGTGATTGCTTCCCCACAGATGGGGGCGGCGATGGTAAACGAAATGATTGCCGACAACAAGACGCGAGCAACGGAGATGATCAAGTGGCTGGAGAAGCAGGTAGAGCACGGTGTGTACTACCGTTACGTGTTTGATCCAGTTGTTGCGGCGGCGCTGGAAAAGGCCGGATACCGTTCGGATCGAGGCGGGTTTGATGTGTTCATGTGGAAGGCGCTGGGGGATGTCGGGTTTGAGGATGTATATGATGAGACGTTTACGGTGAGCAGGGGGGAGTTTTTTTAGGATCTAACGGCTGAGCTGGATTCGGAAGAGAGCAGAAAGCGGGCAGAAGATGAGAGGCTGTCCCACAAGTTCAATTCAGCGATAGCCGACCACAATATATTATATTGTGGTCGAGCTGCAACTGTGCCACAGCTTGGGGACTTTTGAAAAACCCCCCACTATTGTCTTCCTGAGCGGAGCGAAGGAACTGCCGTTGTTGCCAGTCAATAGTTTACAGATTCTTCGCTACGCTCAGAATGACAAGGCTCGAGTTTTTCAACAGTCCCCAAGCTGTGGGCGACCGAACTCAAAAGTAACTTAATGGGACAGCCTCAGGACGTCTGCCGCGCAAAAGACGTTGACGGTGAGTAGGGGAGCGTTTTCTTAGCCCTCACCCCCGACCCCTTTTCCACTGGGAGAGGGGAGATTGCTCGATCCGCCTGCTACGGGTGGGACTTCGCAAGCTCAACCTTCGGACGGATCACGGAAGCAAAATGGGCAATTTCGGCGGCAAAGAATCCGGCGGGAACCTGCGGCAAACAATTTTGTAAATACACGATTGAAAGACGGAATTAGGGAAACTGCTTGATTTGTATTAGTGCGATGGTACATTCTCGTTTCTTAAGATAGATCAAAACCGGGAGAGAAGTAGCGGTGATCGAAGTCAGAAATCTCACCAAGAAGTACGGCGAATTTGTCGCGGTCGATGACATTTCGTTTTCCGTGCCGACCGGTCAGGTCCTGGGCTTTTTGGGACCCAACGGCGCCGGTAAGACGACGACGGTTCGCATATTGACGTGTTACATGCCGCCGACCACGGGCACGGTAACAATCGACGGCCACGATGTCGTCGAACAATCAATGGAAGTCCGCCGCAAGATCGGCTATCTGCCGGAGTCGGCGCCCTTGTACACCGAGATGGACGTTATCGAATATCTCGAGTTTGTGCTGGCGTTGCGCGGCGGCGGAAACGGCAATCGCAGCAAACGGATCCGGCATGTCGTGGAGATGTGCGGGCTTGGCGATGTGATCGCCAGGAACATCAGCGAGCTGTCGAAGGGATACAAGCAGCGCGTCGGACTGGCGCAGGCGATGATTCACGATCCGGAAATTCTGGTCCTCGACGAACCGACGGTGGGTCTTGACCCGAACCAGATTGTCGAGATCAGGAATCTGATCAAGACGCTTGGGCGCGAAAAGACGGTCGTATTGTGCACGCACATTCTTCCGGAAGTCGAGGCGACCTGCGATCAGGTGATGATTATCCACAAGGGCAAGATCGTCGCCAACGGCACGCCGGACTCGCTTCAGCGATCGCTGGCGGGGAAAGCGGTGATCCGGCTGGAGATCAATCAGTCGCCGGAAACGATTCGCCCAGTGCTGATGGAGATTGAAGGTGTCGAAGCAGTCAAGGCGACGCATGGCAACGCAACTTCGAAGTGCGAAGTCGTCTGCCGGCAGGGCAGCGACCCGCGCGAGGCGATTTTCCGCAAGGCGGTCGCGGCGAACTGGGTGCTGCTGGAGATGTCGCAGGAAGTTTCGAGCCTTGAGGATGTCTTCCGCGAAATGACGAAGGGAGGCGCCAATGAGTAATATTCTCACGATTTTCCGCCGGGAGATGCGGTCGTACTTCAATTCGCCGGTGGCGTACATCGTCATCGTGCTGTTTCTGCTGATCGCAAACGGATTGTTTTTCTGGAGCGATTTCTTTGTGCGGGGGAACGCGGACCTGCGCGGGCTGTTCGGGATCTCTTCATTTATATTGATGTTTTTCACGCCGGCGATCACGATGCGCCTGTTAGCGGAAGAGCGCCGGTCGGGGACGATTGAGATTTTAGTGACGCTGCCGGTGAAGGACAGCGAAATAGTGATCGGCAAATTCCTGGCGGCGTTTGGTCTGACGACGATATCGATCCTGTTGACCTTTGTGGCGTACATATCGGTTTCGATGTTAGGCGATCCTGATTTTGGCGCTTCGCTGGGCGGATACCTGGGATTGATACTCATGAGCGGAGTGTACGTTGCGATCGGAGTGTTTACTTCGTCGATGTCGCTCAACCAGATTGTCGCGTTCATTGTCGGGTTCGTGATCGTGTTCGCGCTGTTTATGCTTGACAAGATATTGCCGTTCTTGCCGACGATGCTGGCTTCGACGTTCGAATTCCTGTCGGTCGATTATCATTTCCGCAACATTTCCCGCGGGGTGATCGATACGAGGGACATCATCTATTATGCTTCGATGATTTTCTTGTTCTTGTATCTGGCAGTCAGAGTCACCGAATCGAGGAAGTGGAGGTAAGCGATGAAGACAAAACTTGCAGCCACCGGGGTCTCGGCGATTGCGATTGTCGCCGTGATACTGATCGTGATCAATTTGATTTCGGTAAACGTGTTCGGGCGGCTGGATCTCACCGCCGGCGACATTTATTCCTTGAGCGAATCCTCGAAAGAGCTGGTGCGGGGTCTCGATGACCGCATCACCATCAAGTGCTATTTCTCGGAGGACCTTGATCCGCCCTACAACGCGAATGCGCGGTATGTGAAAGATCAGCTTGATGAGTACCGCTCATATTCCGGCGGGAATCTGAGTTTCTCATTTATCGATCCGATCAAGGAGAAGAAGGAGCAAGAGGCACAGTCGTACCGGATTCCGGCGGTGCCGATGCAGACGCTGCGCCGCGACAAGATGGAGATCAAACAGGTCTTCATGGGAATAGTGATCCTGTTTGAAGACAAGCAGGAAGTAATTCCGGTAGTGCAGAATACAGCGACGCTGGAATATGAGATCACGCGCGCTATTCGCAAACTGACAAGTCCGATTACGCCAAAGATCGCTTTCACCGAAGGACACGGCGAACTGAATCTTAAAGAAAATCTCACCTACGTCGACAAGGTGTTGGGCGAGGAGTTCGAAGTTCAGACGATCGATCTCAAATCGACCAAGGTGATTCCCGCGGATATTCAGACGATCTATGTTGTCGGACCGCAGACGCCGTTCAGTCCGTGGGAATTGTATCAGCTCGATCAGTTCCTGATGCGCGGCGGCAAACTGGGATTGTTGATCGACCGGATTCAGGCGGAGATTCAGCAGGGAATGGCGCAGCCGATGAATCCCGGGTTTGACGATTTCCTGTCGCACTTCGGGGTCAATGTCAATTCCAATATGGTGATTGACGCGCAGTGTGCCCAGATCGCGGTTCAGCAGCAGCAGGGGCCGTTCCGATTCCAGAGCCTGAAGGAATATCCGCTGTTTCCGCGCGTGACGGAATTTTCGAAAGAGAATCTCATCGTCAAGGAACTGGAGAGCATCAATTTGATTTTTGCCTCGACGCTGGACACTTCGCGGTTCCAGTCGACGCCGCTGACCTTTGAGGTGCTGGCGCGGACTTCGAAGAATAGCGGTATCTTGGTGCCTCCATACAATATCGACCCGATGCGCCAGTGGACGAAGGCGGATTTTGTCACGCCGCCGCAGCCGGTGGGTGTGGCGATCACCGGCAGCTTCACAAGTTTCTTTGCCGGCAAACCGAAACCGGAGATGGATACGATCATCGCGGACAATCTGGCGGCGATGCCGGAGACGCGGCTTGACTCGGGGGACCAGGGGCGGTTGGTCGTTTGGGCGGATGCCGATTTCGTCAGCGACCAGGTGCTGCGCGATCAGTCTAATTTGATCATGTTCCAGAACATGACGGACTGGCTGTCGCAGGACCAGGGGCTGATTTCGATCCGCTCCAAGGATGTGACCGCGCGGCCGCTTAAGCAGACCGAGGATTCGACGCGCACGCTGGTGAAGTTTGTGAATATCTTCCTGATGCCGGCGGTGGTGATCGTGTTCGGTGTGGCGCGCTGGCAGATCCGCAAACAAAATCGCCGGAGGCAATTGATATGAACAGGTCGCTGACAATACTCGGAGTGGCGGCGGCGGCGTTGATTCTGATCCTGGTACTGCTCAACCAGAGCGAGCGACGAGCACTGTCGCCGCATGAAGCCGCGAATTTTGTCGGTGCCGATTCCGGAGCAGTGAATAAGATCGTTGTCAAAAGAATGGGCGACGAGGCGCTGCTGGAACGCACCGGTGACGGCTGGAACGTAATCGATGCCGGAACGCCAAGGCGTGCGGACAAGATGGTGGTGGACCAGATCGCGAATCTGGCGCATGATCTGACAGTCGGCGAAATTATTTCATCGAATGCCGAGAAACAGATGTTGTTCCAGGTGGACACACTGCTTGGACATACAGTAGAGTTCTTCCGAGACGGTCAGCTATTGGGAAATCTGATTGTCGGCAAGACGGGCAGCGACATGCGGACAACGTACGTGCGCAAGCCGGAATCGAACGATGTTTATCTGGCGCAGGCCTCGCTGGCACGATTACTTGAACGACCGGCACGGGGATTTCGCGATAAGATAGTGGCGCCGCTGGACACATCGAAGGTAGCGATGATCGAAATTGCGAGCGACGATTTCAAGTACTCGATGGTCAAGGTCGATTCGATCTGGACGGTGATGTCCGGCAGTGAGCCGACATTCGTCGCGGACCATATGAAAGCGCTGCAGCTGCTGGGACTGTTGGGGAATCTGCGAGTAGCGGATTTTGTCAGTGACGCGGAGCGCGATACGATCAACATGAACGAGGCGATCGACCAGATTACGGTGCACATGATTGATGGTGCGCGCACGACGATTTCGTTGCGGCTGAAGGCGGAAGGGAAGCAGGATTACTACATCAAGTTTTCGACGCTGGAAGAATTGTTCGCCGTGTTTGAAGGAACGCGCAATGGATTGATCAAGAAGGCGGAGGAGTATAAGGCGGGAGGGGCGTAGCGCCCTCACCCCCGACCCCTCTCCCAAAGGGAGAGGGGTGAATCGTCTTGATGGGGGAGAATAAGGCGACTCGCCGCGAACAGACATGGATCAGTTATTCCCCCTTAGCAAAGGGGGTTAGGGGGTTGTGTTTGATTTGTATTGGAGCATAGGCAAGGTGAAGGACACACCCCGTCTTGATCGCGCTCGTTCCTCGCGCGCTCAAGCCACCCCTCTCGAGAGGGGAACTAAAATGGCTCGATGGTCGTCCACGCCTGCCGCGAATAACGCGCCCGCCGTAACGGCGGGCGCGCACAGATCGGCCGCCACCATCTGTCGGACTTCAAGTAATTGGGCGGTAAGTTCGCAATGACGAATTGAGAAATGATTGAATAAGTCCACTGCAACGAAGTACGTCGAGATTCTCAAGCGGGAATATCCGGATGCGAAATGCTCGCTGGAATTCAGGACGCCGTTGCAACTTGCGGTCGCGACGATCTTGTCGGCGCAGTCGACGGATGAGCGGGTGAACATGACGACCCCGGCGTTGTTCAAGAAATATCGCAGTGTCGATGATTTTGCCAATGCGAAGCCGCCTGCGTTGGAAGACGCAATCAAGACGATTGGTCTTTATCGCGCCAAGGCGAAGAATATAATCGCATTCGCGAGGAAGCTGCGGGATGACTTTGAAGGGGAGTTGCCAGAGTCGATAGAGGAGCTTCAGACTTTGCCGGGGGTGGGGCGCAAGACGGCAAATGTGATACAAGGGGTGCTGCATGGCGACGGCAAGGCGGAGGGAATTGCGGTGGACACGCATGTCACGCGGTTGTCGTTTCGGCTGGGGCTGACCAAGCACACTGATCCGAAGAAGATTGAAAGGGATTTGCAGAAGTGGGTAGACAAGAGTGAGTGGGTATTGGTGTCGCATCTGCTGATCCTGCATGGGCGAGCGGTGTGCAATGCGAGGAAGCCGAGGTGTGGGGAGTGTGTGTTGGGGGAGGTTTGTCCAAGGCGGGGAGTGGCGTGAGAAGAATTCCCTTGATTTTCAACCCACTAATCTATTATAAATGGCGACTGCGATTTGCGGGAGTAACTCAGTTGGTAGAGTCACAGCCTTCCAAGCTGTTGGTCGCGGGTTCGAGTCCCGTCTCCCGCTATATTAATTAAGAAACAACGCCCACAAGGGGCTAGGCTACAGAGCCTTGGTGGGATAGGCGCCCACAGCTAGGCTCGGCCTTGGTGGTCGTACCGGTCTGATTGAGAGACCTGTTTTAATGTGAACTGGAAGGGTGGGGATTCCGGTAGGTAATTCTGGGGCCGAGAGTTAACTTTTCTACAAAGCCAGCAAAAAATAGTCTTGACATGAGTTTCTCCTTAAGTATAATGCCCGTCTATACTTTGGAGGGGTGTCGGCTTACTATTGTCGCGAACTGATCCGAAGTTGCATTTTTTTGTACATCATGGGCGTGTTTTTGTGCCCACGTAGCTCAGTTGGTAGAGCACGTCCTTGGTAAGGACGAGGTCACCAGTTCGATCCTGGTCGTGGGCTATATATAGGAAGTAATCAAGAATCGCTTAAATGTTCCGGAGGGAATGAGTCACCATGGCGAAGGAGAAATTTGAACGGACGAAGCCGCACGTAAACGTGGGTACGATTGGTCACGTGGATCATGGTAAGACGACGTTGACGGCGGCGATCACGATGGTATTGTCGCGGGGGGACAAGGGCGTGGCGATCCGGACGTTTGATTCGATCGACAACGCGCCGGAAGAGCGCGAGCGCGGCATTACGATCGCGACGGCGCACGTGGAGTATTCGACGAAGAATCGTCACTATGCACACGTTGACTGTCCGGGTCACGCGGACTATGTGAAGAACATGATCACCGGTGCGGCGCAGATGGATGGTGCGATGCTGGTGGTATCAGCGGCCGACGGTCCGATGCCGCAGACGCGAGAGCATATTCTTCTGGCGCGCCAGGTGGGCGTACCGTACATCGTGGTGTTCATGAATAAGTGGACATGGTGGACGATCCGGAGCTGCTGGACTTGGTGGAGTTGGAAGTTCGCGATCTGCTGACGATGTACAAGTTTCCGGGGGATGCGATACCGATCATCCGCGGTTCGGCGCTTCAGGCGATGACCAAGGGCGTCGGATGCGTCGGCGAAGGCTGATGATCCGGCGTTCAAGTGTATCTACGAATTGATGGAAGCGCTGGACACGTATATTCCGCTGCCGCAGCGCCAGACCGACAAGCCGTTCCTGATGCCGGTTGAAGACGTGTTTTCGATAACGGGTCGCGGCACGGTGGCGACCGGTCGCGTGGAGCGCGGCGTGGTCAAGGTCGGCGACACGGTGGAACGAGTTGGGATCCGCGCGGAGACGAAGACGGTGGTGGTGACGGGTGTCGAGATGTTCCGCAAGTTGATGGACCAGGCTCAGGCCGGTGACAACATCGGTTTGTTGCTTCGCGGCATGGACAAGGACGAGATTGAACGCGGGATGGTACTGGCCGCGCCGAAGAGCATCACGCCGCACATGAAGTTCAAGGCGGAAGTGTACATTCTTTCGAAAGAAGAGGGCGGCCGTCACACGCCGTTCTTTAATGGTTATCGTCCGCAGTTTTATTTCCGGACGACGGACGTGACCGGTTCGGTGACGTTGCCGGCGGGGATTGAGATGGTGATGCCGGGCGACAATGTTCAGATGGTTGTCGAGTTGTTGACTGCCGGTGGCGATGGAGAAGGAACTGCGCTTCGCCATTCGCGAAGGTGGTCGTACGGTCGGCGCCGGTGTGGTCTCGGAAATTATCGCGTAAGTAATTTTTTGTGGAGATTGCTTCCTTCTATATAGGTAGTGGCAGTGGGAGACACGAGTAGGCCAGTAGCTCGAATTGGTAGAGCGCCGGTCTCCAAAACCGGATGTTGGGGGTTCGAATCCCTCCTGGCCTGCCATATAAACTGATAGGGTAATATGAATCTTAGAGAAAAAATCGTAAACTATTACGAAGAGACAGTTCTGGAACTGAAGAAGACCTCGTGGCCAACCATGGCCGAGATCAAGGGTTCCACGATTGTCGTGATTATCACTTCGATTGTTCTCGCGGCGTTTACCTTCGGCGTGGATAGCACGCTTAGTTGGATAACGCGAACAATGTTGGGAACATGATGGCGAAGCACTGGTACGCGGTACATACTTATTCCGGTCAGGAGCAGAAGGCGAAGCGCCATCTGGAGAAGACGATCACCGTGGAGAGTCTTACAGGACAAATTCGGCGAGATCCTGATTCCGACCGAAGAAGTCACGGAGATGAAGCAGGGCAAGCGGTCGACCTCGACCAAGAAGTTCCTGCCGTCGTATCTGTTGATTGAAGTTGAACTTAGACAAGATCATGGAGCAGAAAATCGTCGACACACCGGGAATCACCAATTTCGTCGGTTCCGGCGGGAAGCCGACGGCGCTGCGCCGCGACGAGGTTGACCGGATGGTTGGGAAGATGGATTCCAGCCGCGAGGTTGAAGCTTGATGAGGTACCCTGGCACGCCGGTGATCAGGTGAAAGTTATCGATGGTCCGTTCTCGGATTTCTCGGGATTCGTATCGGAGATTAATATTGAGCGGAAGAAAGTCAAAGTAATGGTCTCCATCTTCGGACGTCCGACTCCGGTGGAGTTGGACTTCCTGCAAATCGAGTCGGTCTAAGAGGAGTTTTGTCGTGGCAAAGAAAATAGCGGGATTTATTAAGTTGCAGATCACTGCGGGTAACGCGACCCCGGCGCCGCCCGTGGGTCCGGCTCTGGGCCAAAAAGGCGTCAATATTATGGAGTTCTGCAAAGCGTTTAATGCGCGGACGCAGGAACAGGCGGGAATGATTATTCCAGTGGTCATTACCGTGTACGCGGATAAGAGTTTTTCTTTTATCACCAAGACGCCGCCGGCGGCTGTGCTTCTGATTAAGGCTGCCAAGGTCCAAAAGGGTTCCGGCCAACCGAATCGTGACAAGGTTGGCAAAGTGTCGCAACAGCAAATTCGGGAGATCGCTCAACTAAAAATGCAGGACTTGAATGCTGCTTCCGTCGAGACTGCAATGAGTATGGTCGCTGGTACCGCCCGCAGCATGGGACTGGAGGTGGAGAAGTAATCAATGAGGCACGGTAAAAAATATAGAGCGGCCAGTGAGAAGCTCGGCGGTCAGAGCAATCTGACGCTGGAGCAGGCCGTCAAGTTTATAAAGAGCACGCCAAGGCCAAGTTCGACGAGACGGTCGAGATGGCAGTGCGTCTCGGTGTCGATCCCAAGCAGGCGGATCAGATGATTCGCGGCACGGTGTCGCTTCCGAACGGAACCGGCAAGAAGGTGCGCGTTCTGGTCATTGCCAAGGATCAAAAGCTGGACGAAGCTCGCGAAGCCGGCGCGGATTATGCCGGCAATGAGGAATTTCTGGAGAAGCTCAAAGGCGGCTGGGCGGAAGTCGATGTGATCGTCTGCTACTCCGGACATGATGGGCAAGCTCGGACCGCTCGGCAAGGTGCTCGGGCCACAGGGTTTGATGCCGAATCCGAAAGCGGGAACGGTGACCGCCGATGTTGCCAAGGCCGTCAAGGAAATCAAAGCCGGTAAGATCGAGTATCGCGTTGACAAGACCGGAAACATTGGCGTTCCGATTGGCAAGGCTTCCTTTACCGAAGAAGCACTGGTGCAGAATGCGGTGACGATTATGGATGCGATCGTCAAGGCGCGTCCGTCGTCGGCCAAGGGCACGTATCTGAAGAATGTCGCGATGAGTTCAACGATGGGCGTTGGGATCAAGATATCAACCGCCGATCTGATGGCTCGGCTAAAAGGCGTAGGCGAAGGAGTAAATGAGAAATGCCAAATAAAGAAAATGTCGATAAAGTCGCAGCCTTGACTGAGACATTCAAAGCGGCGCAGTGTGTGGCCGTTGCCAATTATACCGGTTTGACGGTGGAGAAGGCGACGCAAGCTGCGCAGCGATCTGCGCAAGCGCGATTTCAAATATGTGGTCGCGAAGAACACGCTGCTGAAGATTGCGGCGAAAGAAGCCGGTTTCAACGGCTTGGATTCATTCTTGAAGGGTCAGTCGGCGGTAGCGTTCGGCACGGACGATCCGGGTGCGCTGGCGAAGATCCTGTTCGATTTCGGCAAGGAGTCGCAGAAGTTTGAAGTCCGCGCGGTCTATGTTGAAGGCAAGGTATTCAGCGGCGCTGATGTCGAGCGCATTGCCAAGTTGCCGAGCCGCGATGTTTTGGCTTCGCAGTTGATCGGCAATCTTAATGCGCCGATCTCATCGTTCATCGGCACGCTTGACGGAGTGATCCGCAAGTTTGTGGGTACGCTGGACGCCATGAAAGAGAAGATAGCTAATTAACATATCATAGTTTGCCCGCGGCCAACGTCTGGTTGATGCCCAGGCGGCCAATCGTGCTTACGCACTCGCGGTTGGCGGTCCGAAAGAAGGCAACAGAATTCAGTAAGGAGTAGAGAAGTGTCAGAGAAACTTGAGAAACTGGTAGAAGACATTGCCGGACTGACGGTCATGGAACTGTCTGATTTGTCTACCAAGTTGCAGGATAAGTTCGGTGTCAGCGCGGCGATGCCGATGATGGCGGGTCCGATGATGGGTGGCGGCGCAGCGGTCGAAGCCGCGGCCGAGAAGACCGAATTCAATGTTGTTCTTATTTCCGCCGGCGACAAGAAGATTCAGGTTATTAAAGTAGTCCGCGAGTTGACGGGACTTGGCCTCAAGGAAGCCAAGGACTTAGTCGATGGCGCGCCCGCGAATGTTAAGGAAGGCATCTCCAAAGATGACGCGATGAAGATGAAGGAGAAGCTGGAAGAGCAGGGCGCTCAGGTGGACGTCAAGTAATTAAGGCGCAAACCATTAAGACCCGGTCCAACAGGCGGTCGGGTCTTTCGCATCTTGGGTTGTCGGGAACTTCCTAACGCTTGAGATGTTTTTCTATTTTTACAGCGCTGTGGGTTACGTTGCCCCGCTGATGGTAATTTCGGAATAGTAATCAGGCTTGAAAGCAAAAAATCAGAGTTGACAGCATCAAGCTTTAAAGGAGAGTGAGCTCTTGGCCAAGATTTCGACTCTTGACCGGCGTTCATACGCCAAACTAAGTTTCGAGGCAGAGATGCCGAACCTCCTCGCGATCCAATTGGAGTCGTTCGAAGAATTTCTCCAGGCGGATATCCCGCACGATAAGCGCAAGCATGTCGGGCTGCAGCGAGTGTTCACCGAGATTTTTCCGGTGTCCGACATCCGTGAGAATTACTTGGTTGAGTTTGTCCGGTACTCGATCGGCAAGCCCCGGTATTCGATTCATGAATGTCAGGACCGGAACATGACGTATGCGGTTCCGCTGAAGGCGACGCTGCGTCTGATCTCCTATGAGCAGGCGGAGGATGAGGCGGGTGTAAGGGACTTCAAGAAGAAGAACGAGACGAAGAAGGTAAAGGACGTCATCGAGAACGATGTGTTTCTCGGTGAATTCCCGCTCATCACGGATCAGGGAACCTTCATTATTAACGGCTCGGAGCGTGTCATTGTCAGTCAGCTCCATCGTTCGCCAGGCGTCTTCTTTCGACGACGAAATTCATCCCAACGGCAAGCGCCTCTATGCGGCGCGCATCATACCCTATCGCGGCAGTTGGGTCGAGATCAATCTCGACGTCAATGACATTATGTATGTGTCTTCCGACGGGCGGAAGAAACTGCCGGTGACGACATTCCTGCGCGCACTGGGATATTCCACCGATGAAGACATTCTCAAGCTGTTTTATGAATTCGACGCCGTATCAATTTCCAGCCGTTCCTATGCCAAGGCGCAGGGCAAGCTGTCAGCCCAGACCGTGGTCGACCAGGAATCGGGTGAAGTGCTGGTGTCAGCCTCCGAAGAAATTACCGAAGCGGTAGCGTTAAAGTTGGTAGAAGCGGGAATCAAGGAAATCAAGGTTCTCCGGACAGACGTGGCCAAGGATATTCGCGTCATCGGCAACACCTTCAAGAAGGATGTGACCAAGTCCACCGAAGAAGCGCTCGCCAAGATTCATGCGATGGTGCGTCCGGGTGAAGCACTCACGCCGGAAATAGCTGCCAACGTGATGGAGAAGATGTTCTTTGACGCCAAGCGTTGCGATCTGGCCGAGGTCGGCCGTTTCATGCTTAACCAGCGCCTGAAGCTGGACGAGCCACCGACGCAAAATGCGCTGACGCCGAAGGATTTCATTAAGATCATTGATTACCTGGCCAAGCTGCGCAACAGCGAAGGCGGTATTGACGATATCGATCATCTCGGCAATCGCCGCGACCCGCACGGTCGGCGAACTGCTCGAGAATCTGTTTTCCGTCGGTCTGTCCCGCGTCGCGCGCACGATTCGCGAGCGGCTTGTCGCTGAAGGACACCGACAAAGTGACGCCGCACGAGCTGATCAATGCCCGCACGGTTTCTTCGGTCGTGGATACGTTCTTCGGATCATCGCAGTTGTCGCAGTTCATGGACCAGACGAATCCGCTGTCGGAACTGACCCACAAGCGCCGTCTCTCGGCACTGGGACCGGGCGGTTTGACGCGCGAACGGGCGGGCTTCGAAGTCCGCGACGTGCATCACACGCATTACGGCCGAATTTGTCCGATTGAGACGCCGGAAGGTCCGAACATCGGGTTGATTGCGTCGCTGGCGACTTATGCCCGGATCAATCATCTCGGTTTCCTTGAGACCCCTTACCGGAAAGTCAATCACGGCAAGGTCACGGACCAGATTCGTGTATCTGACGGCCGATCGAGGAAGACAACTATTATATCGCCCAGGCGAACGAGCCCTTCGGCGCCGACGGCAAGTTTGTGCACGATGATTATTACGTGCCGGTTCCGTTCCGACTATCCGCAGGTGGAACCGAAGCGAATTGAGTATGCATGGATGTCAGCCCGAAGCAGTTCGTTTCGGTGGCGGCGTCGCTGATTCCGTTCCTGGAGCACGACGACGCCAACCGCGCGCTGATGGGCTCAAACATGCAACGCCAGGCCGTGCCGCTGCTGGTTACGGATCCGCCGTATATCGGCACCGGTATGGAAGGCAAGGCGGCGCGCGACGCCGGTGCGGTGCTGGTTACCAAGGTAGCCGGGATCGTGACGGAAGTTGATGCCGACCACGTCACGATTCAGCCGGATGCGAAGATCAAGGGTGACGAGCTCGGGTTTGTCGAAGCCGGTGAGTTATCCGCTGATCAAGTTCAAGCGCTCGAACCAGGATACCTGCATTAACTATCGTCCGATCGTCGATGTCGGCGAACGGGTCAATGCCGGGCGACGCCATCGCCGACGGGCCGGGTGTGCACGGCGGCGAACTGGCCCTCGGGTACAACGCCCTGGTGGCGTTCATGCCGTGGCGCGGATACAACTTCGAAGACGCGATCATCGTCAACGAACGTCTGGTGCAGCACGACATTTTCACGTCGATTCACATTGAAGAATTTGAGCTCCAGGTCCGCGACACCAAGCGCGGCGCTGAAGAAATCACCCGCGAAATTCCGAATGTCTCGGAAGAAGAGCTGCTCGCACCTCGACGACAGTCGGTATTGTCAAGACCGGCACCGAAGTCGAGGCCGGCGATATTCTGGTCGGCAAGGTGACGCCGAAAGGTGAAACCGAGTTGTCGCCGGAAGAGCGGCTCTTGCGAGCCATCTTCGGGGAGAAGGCCGGCGACGTGCGCGATGCCTCTTTGAAGGCGCCGCCGGGAATGAAGGGCATTGTCATCGATACGCAAGTCTTCTCCCGCAAGGAGCGCACGGAAGAGGCGAAGAAGCGGGAGAAGAGCGAGATCGGCGGCGATCAAGAAGAAGTCTCGGCGAGCAGATCAAGCTAGATCAAGGCGCATCTGCAATCGAGCGTCTGGAGAGCGTGCTGGAAGGCACGACCTCGAAGACGACTCAGCACGCCGAAGAAGGTTCGGTGCTGTCTGCGCGCCGGACAGAAGTTCAAGGAAGGCACTTTGGCGGATGTCGATTTCGCTGGCTTGCGTCTGGCAGGACGGCGTCTGCAGCGATGCGAAGCACGACAAGAAAGCGCTGAAGCATCATCAGCGAAGCCGACAAGCTGGTCAACGACCGAGAAGAGCGGCTGGAGATCGAGATCGACAAGATCCAGCGCGGCAGCGAACTGCCTCCGGGCGTCAAGCAACTGGTCAAGGTCAAGATTGCCATCCGGCGCAAGTTCTCGGTGGGTGACAAGATGGCCGGACGCCACGGCAACAAGGGTGTTGTCGCCAAGATTGTTCCGGTGGAGGATATGCCGTATATGGCCGACGGGACGCCGGTCGATATCATTCTCAATCCGCTCGGCGTGCCGTCGCGTATGAACGTCGGCCAGATTCTCGAAACGCATCTCGGCTGGGCGGCGAAGACCATGGATATGCCGATCGCAACGCCGGTGTTTGACGGCGCCAGTCATCGACGAAATCAAGGCGGAACTGCAAGAAGGCCGAGCTTGCCGACAAGCGGCAAGACGACTCTGTACGACGGCAAGACGGGCGAAGCGTTCGACAACGAAATCACCGTCGGTATCATCTATATGCTGAAGCTGTCGCATCTTGTCGATGACAAGATTCACGCTCGTTCGATCGGGCCGTACTCGCTGGTTACCCAGCAGCCGCTTGGGTGGTAAGGCGCAGTTCGGCGGTCAGCGTTTCGGCGAAATGGAAGTCTGGGCGCTGGAAGCCTATGGCGCGGCCTACACGCTGCAGGAGATGCTGACAGTCAAGTCGGACGACGTGGTCGGACGTTCCAAGGTTTACGAAGCGATCGTCAAGGGTGAAAATCCGCCCGAGCCCGGTGTTCCGGAGTCGTTCAACGTGCTCGTGAAGGAACTGCGGAGTTTGGGTCTGATGTTGAGTTGGTTGAGAAGTGAGTACAGGATACACTTATCTGAAGCGTAAGGAGGTATCCAGGTGGTCGATTTTTCGGCAAAACAACAGAAGCGACCCTCGGATTTCACCGCGATTAAGATACAGATTGGCTTCGCCGGAAGTGATCCTGTCATGGTCCTACGGTGAGGTCACCAAACCCGAGACGATCAATTACCGGTCATTCAAGCCGGAACGCGACGGTCTGTTCTGCGAGCGCATTTTCGGTCCGGTCAAGGACTGGGAGTGTAAGTGCGGCAAGTACAAACGGATCCGTTTCCGCGGCATTGTCTGCGATCGTTGCGGTGTGGAAGTGACGCAGGCCAAGGTCCGGCGCGAACGGATGGGTCATATTGATCTGGCCGTGCCGGTTTCGCACATCTGGTATTTCAAGTCGCTGCCTTCGCGCATCGGCTATCTGCTGGATCTTTCGGTCCGCGATCTCGAGAAGATTCTCTATTACGAGAACTACATCATGATCGATCCGGGCAACACCTCCTACAAGGAGAAGGATATCATCACCGAAGAGGAGTTCCAGGAACTGGAATCCTCAGGCAAGCAGTTCGAAGCGCGCATGGGCGCTGAAGCCATCCAGGCGCTGCTCAAGCGCGTCGATATCGAGGAGCTGTCAATCTCGTTGCGCGCGCAGGTCAAAGTGGAGACCTCGGTGCAGCGCAAGAAAGACACGCTCAAGCGTCTGCGGGTGATCGAGGCCTTCCGCCAGTCCAACAACCGTCCCGAGTGGATGGTCATGACGCGCATTCCGGTGATTCCGCCGGATCTGCGTCCGCTGGTGCCGTTGGAAGGAGGACGCTTTGCGACCTCGGATCTGAATGATCTCTATCGTCGCGTGATCAACCGCAACAACCGTCTGAAAAAGCTGATCGACATTCGCGCCCCGGAAGTCATTTTGCGCAACGAAAAGCGCATGCTGCAGGAGGCCGTCGACGCGCTGTTCGACAACGGCCGGCGCACCAACTCGGTGCGCGGCGATTCCAAGCGGCCGCTGAAGTCGCTTTCCGACTTGCTCAAGGGCAAGCAGGGGCGTTTCCGCCAGAACCTGCTCGGAAAGCGCGTCGACTATTCAGGCCGTTCGGTAATCGTTGTCGGTCCGGAATTGAAGCTGCACCAGTGCGGTCTTGCCGAAGACGATGGCGCTCGAGCTCTTCAAGCCGTTCATCATCATGAAGCTGGAAGAGAAGGGCTATGTGCAGACGGTCAAGTCGGCCAAGAAGCTGGTCGAACGCGAGCGTCCGGAAGTCTGGGATATTCTCGAAGAGATCATCGACGATCATCCGGTGATGCTCAACCGCGCCCCCACGCTGCACCGTCTCGGCATTCAGGCGTTTTATCCGGTGCTGGTGGAAGGCAAAGCGATTCGTCTGCATCCGCTGGTTTGCGCGGCGTTCAACGCCGACTTCGACGGCGACCAGATGGCGGTTCACGTGCCGCTGTCGTTCGAGGCGCAGCTGGAAGCGCGTATCTTGATGCTCTCGATCAATAACATTCTGCTGCCGTCGAACGGCCGTCCGGTGGCGACGCCATCGCAGGACATCGTTATCGGCTGTCACTATCTGACCAAGGAAAGAGCCGGGCGTCAAGGGCGAAGGGATGCTGTTCTCGTCGATGGACGAAGCGCTTTATGCCGCATTCGCAGACGATGATCCACCTGCATTCCACGATCAAAGTCGAGTCATGAACGGCAGCTGCTCGAAGACGACTACCGGCCGCGTGATTTTCAATCGAGATCTTCCCGAAGGACATGCCGTTTCTTCAACAAGGTGGCGACGCAAGACGAATCTTGAAGAACTGGTGCTGACGGCTCATGCCAGATTCGGTAACGGTTCGCACCGCGGATTTCCTCGACGATCTCAAAGACGCTCGGCTTCGAATATGCCACGCTGGCCGGAGTCACGGTCGGTATCGACGATCTGATCGATTCCCGAAGAAAAAGAAAGAACTGATGGCGCAGGCTGAAAAGGAAGTCGCCAAGATTCAGAAGCGACTACGAGCAGCGGCGTCATCACCAACGGCGAGCGCTACAATAAGGTTATCGATACCTGGACGCGGACGACCAACGAAGTTGCCGAAGTGATGTTCAAGCGGTTTGGCGAAGGAACGCGAGGGCTTCAATCCGGTCTTCATGATGGCCGACTCGGGCGCTCGTTCTTCGAAAGAACAGATTCGCCAGCTCGCCGGTATGCGCGGTCTGATGGCCAAGCCGCAGAAGAAGATCACCGGTCAGGTCGGTGAAATTATCGAATCGCCGATTATCGCGAACTTCCGCGAAGGTCTGAATGTGCTGGAGTACTTCATCACTACGCACGGTGCGCGTAAAGGTCTGGCCGATACGGCGCTGAAGACGGCCGACGCCGGTTATCTGACGCGTCGTCTGGTCGACGTGGCGCAGGACGTGATCATCAACGAGACCGACTGCGGCACGGTCCTGCGGTCTGGATATCCGGCCCTCAAGGAAGGCGAAGAAGTCATCGAGTCGCTGCAGGACCGTATCGTCGGCCGCGTGGCGCTGGAAGATGTTTATGATCCGATCCAGACCGATCGCATTCTGGTTGCAGCCGGCGAACGAGATCGAGGAAGAGGCGGCCGAAGCGATCGAAGACGCCGGGTATCGAGTCGGTTCATATTCGTTCGGTGCTGACCTGCGAATCGCGTCGCGGCGTCTGCGCCCTTTGCTACGGCCGTAATCTGGCGACCAACAAGATGGTGCAGCTCGGCGAGGCGGTCGGGCGTCATTGCCGCGCAGTCGATCGGCGAGCCGGGAACGCAGCTGACGCTGCGTACCTTCCATATCGGCGGTACGGCAGCGCGTATTGCCGAGCAGTCATCAGTAGTCGCAAGACCGACGGACATGTGGAGTTTGAAGACGTTCGCACGATCGAGCGCGAAGACGGCAATATCGATCGTGGTCAGCCGCGACGGTGAAGTGAAGCTCTTCGACGCCGACGGTCGTGTGCGTGCAACCTACAATGTGCCGTATGCCGCGACATGAGAGTGCAAGGATAGCAGAAAGTATTCAAGGTCGACGTCAGTCGTCAGGTCGACGAGGAAGATAAGAAGGAGCGCGGATCGGTCATCTTCGAATGGGAGCCGTACACCAACGAAATCGTCTCCGAAGCTCGGCGGCACGGTGCAATATGCAGGACATCGTCGAAGGACGTCTCGATGCGCGAAGAGATGGACGAAATCACCGGACTGATGCAGTTGGTGATCATCGAGCAGCGCGAGAAAACGCTGCTGCCGAAAATCAACATCGTCGACAAGGCCGGCAAGAAGCCGGGCTTCGCTATTCGATTCCGACCGGCGCGCATCTTGGAGGTGCGCGACGGGATCAGATCACGCCGGGAACGGTGGTGGCGAAGATTCCGCGCGAGATCTCCAAGACCCGCGACATCACCGGCGGTCTGCCGCGCGTGGCGGAGCTGTTCGAAGTCCGCAAGCCGCGCGACCCGGCGGTGGTGACCGAAATTGACGGCACTGTCGAGTATGGCAAGATCATTCGCGGTCAACACGCAGATCTTTGTCAAGGCCGACGATGGCGATGTCAGCGAGTATCTGGTTCCGCACGGCAAGCACATGCGCGTTCACGCCAGCGACCACGTGCGGGCCGGCGACCGACTTTGCGAAGGCGCGATCGATCCGCACGACATTCTGACGATTCTTGGGCGTGATGCGGTGCAGGAGTATCTGGTGAACGAGATTCAGGAAGTCTACCGTCTGCAGGGTGTGAAGATCAACGACAAACACTTTGAAGTGATCGTCCGCCAGATGCTTCAGAAAGTGCAGGTCGACGAAGTCGGCGACACCAACTTCCTCGAAGGGCGAAAAGGTCGACAAGAACCGTTTCCGGATGGAAACGAACGGTCATGGCGGAAGGCGGCGAGCCGGCGACTTCGCGCGACTCTGCTTCTGGGTATCACCCGGGCATCGCTGTCGACCGAGAGCTTCATCTCGGCGGCGTCGTTCCAGGAGACCACCAAGGTTTTGACGGAAGCGGCGGTCGCCGGGAAGGAAGATCATCTGCAGGGACTGAAGGAAAACGTCATTATCGGTCATCTGATTCCGGCCGGAACCGGTATCGAGTTCTACCGATGATCTGAGATCGACGATGATGCGGAGGGCCACGGCGAAGACAGCCGAGGAAGCGGAAATTCTCCAAGAAAACGCTTGACAGTCTTAGCCGAGGCTAATATAATAAGAGTCTTGTTTGAAGGCGTTTTTGCGTCTGATATAAACCGACGCCGCCTCACCGAGGCGTCGACTTTGAGAGAGGATTAGTTTGCCGACGATCAACCAGTTGATTCGCAAAGGCAGACATTAAGGTTCTGTAAAGACGAATACTCCCGCGCTCAAGGGCCAGCCCGCAGAAGCGCGGCGTGTGTACTCGCGTTTACACCTCGACGCCCAAGAAGCCGAATTCGGCGTTGCGCAAGGTGGCCCGTGTCCGTCTGACGAATCAGATGGAAGTGACGGCGTACATTCCCGGTGTGGGTCACAACTTGCAGGAGCACTCGATCGTGCTGATTCGCGGCGGTCGTGTTAAGGATCTTCCGGGTGTGCGGTATCATATTATTCGCGGCACCATGGACGCCTCGGGGGTGGAAAATCGTAAGCGCAGCCGTTCGAAGTACGGCGCGAAAAAACCAACTGGAAGTAGTTTGACAGAGGAGTAGAGGAGTAGATGCCAAGAAAAAAAGCCGCTGAGAAGCGGCCCCGCAAACCGGATCCGATGTATGGCGATGTCGTCATTTCGCAGTTCATCAATTGTTTGATGAGTAAGGGAAAGAAGTCGACCGCGGAAGGCATCTTGTATGGCTGTCTCGATATCATCGAGAAGAAGCACAATCAGAAGGGGCTTGAAGTCTTCTACAAGGCAATCAACAATGTCAAACCCGTCTTGGAAGTGAAATCTCGCCGCGTCGGCGGCGCAACCTATCAGGTGCCCGTTGAGGTGTCGCCGGATCGTCGCACGGCGCTGGCTTTCCGCTGGATCATTGGATACGCTCGTGAGCGTTCCGAAAAGACTATGGCAGAGCGCCTCGCCTCCGAGTTTCTGGCTGCTTCGAAGAATGAAGGAGCTTCGATCAAGAAGCGCGAGGACACGCATCGAATGGCGGAAGCCAATAAGGCGTTCGCTCATTTCCGCTGGTAGAGTTAGCTGGTTAAAGTCTCCTCTGAAAAGGGTAATAGGTGCGCATTTTCAGTGGAGGCGTTTTTGTCTAAACTGTGGGAGTTATGGATCTTAATAAATTGAGAAATATCGGCATCATGGCACACATTGATGCCGGCAAGACCACGACGACCGAGCGCATCTTGTTTTATACCGGAAAGAGCCATCGGATGGGCGAAGTGCATGAAGGCGCCGCCACGATGGACTGGATGGAGCAGGAGAAAGAGCGCGGCATTACGATTACGTCCGCCGCGACGACCTGCCACTGGAATGGTCATCAGATCAATATTATCGATACGCCCGGCCACGTGGATTTCACTGCTGAAGTCGAGCGCAGTTTGCGCGTTCTGGACGGCGCGGTCGCTTTGTTTTGCGCCGTCGGCGGTGTCGAGCCGCAGTCGGAGACCGTCTGGCGCCAGGCCGACAAGTACGGCGTGCCGCGTATCGCCTATATCAACAAGATGGACCGCATTGGCGCATCGTTTGAAAAGGCGCTGGGAATGATGGAGGACCGTCTCCATTCCCATTTTATTCCGGTTCAGGTCCCGGCCGGCGAAGGTGAATTGTTCACCGGCGTCATCGACCTGATTACCATGAAATTCAGGGTCTACCACGAAGAGTCTTCGGGGATGACTTTTGACGATATTTCTGTTCCGGATTCACTGGTGCCGATCGCGCGCAAGTGGCGCGGCAAGATGCTTGAAGCGGTAGCCGATTACGATGATCATCTGCTGGAGATGTTCCTCGCCGGCGAAGAGCCGCCGGTTGCGCAGATCAAGGCGGCGCTGCGAAGAGCCACGATTGACTGCAGAGTGACGCCGGTACTGGTGGGGTCGTCGTTCAAGAATAAGGGTGTGCAGAAGCTGCTCGACGCGATTGTCGACTTCCTGCCGTCACCGGCCGATCTTAAGCCGGTCGAGGGGCACCATCCGCGCAGCGATAAGGTTGAGTCCCGCAGTTCGGATCCCGACGCTCCGTTTGCGGCGTTGGCGTTCAAGATCATGTCCGATCCGCACGTCGGCAAGCTGACTTATTTCCGGGTGTACTCGGGAACGATCAAGGCCGGCAGCCCGGTGCTCAATGCCAGCCGCGACAAAAAAGAGAGAATCTCACGTTTATTGCTGATGCATGCCAATCGCCGCCAGGATCTCGAAGAGGCCAAGGCCGGCGATATCGTTGCCGCTATCGGTCTGAAGAATACGACGACCGGCAACACGATCTGTGATCCGAATCATCCGATTCTGCTTGAAGTCATGAAATTTCCGGCGCCGGTGGTATCGGTGGCAATTGAGCCGAAGACCAAGGCTGATCATGGACAAGCTCGGTGAGTCGCTGCAGAAGTTGGCGGAAGAAGATCCGACATTCCGGGTTGAGTCGAATGAAGAGACCGGCCAGACGATTATTTCCGGTATGGGTGAGCTTCATCTGGAGATCATTGTCGACCGCTTGCTGCGCGAATTCAAGGTGCAGGCGAATGTCGGCAGTCCGCGAGTAGCTTATCGCGAGACGATTACGCAGTCGGTTACGGCGGAAGGCAAGTTCGTTCGTCAGTCGGGCGGCCGCGGCCAATTTGGCCATGTGGTCATGGAGTTCGAGCCGTTGCATGATGGTACCGATTTCAAGTTTGAAGATAAAGTCATCGGCGGCACGGTTCCGCGCGAATATATCGGGTCAGTCGAACATGGCGTCAAGGATGCCATGTCGTCGGGCATCGTCGCCGGTTATCCGGTGGTTGGTATTCTCGCGCGACTGGTCGACGGTTCGTATCATGAAGTTGATTCGTCCGATATTGCGTTCAAGATTGCCGGTTCCATGGCGTTCCAGGAGGCCTGTCGCAAGGCCAAGCCGGTTCTGCTGGAGCCCATCATGGAGGTTGAAGTTGTACTTCCGAATGAGTATCTTGGCGATGTGATGGGCGATTTGCAGTCTCGCCGTGCGAGCATCAAAGGCATCAACAGCCGTCCGGACGGGCAGGTGTTGAATGCGGCGGTGCCGTTGGCGGAGATGTTTGGATATGCGACGCGCTTGCGGAGTTTGAGCCAGGGACGTGCGATCTACACGATGCAGTTCGCTTCATACTCGCCGGTGCCGGAGTCGATCATCAAGAAGCTCGACTTCGCAAAAGCTTAGTAAGAATTTCAGTTTGAGATATTTGGAGGTTTGAAGCAGCGATGGCGAAGGAGAAATTTGAACGGACGAAGCCGCACGTAAACGTGGGTACGATTGGTCACGTCGACCATGGTAAGACGACGTTGACGGCGGCGATCACGATGGTATTGTCGCGGGGGGACAAGGGCGTGGCGATCCGGTCGTTTGATTCGATCGACAACGCGCCGGAAGAGCGCGAGCGCGGGATTACGATCGCGACGGCGCACGTGGAGTATTCGACGAAGAATCGTCACTATGCACACGTTGACTGTCCGGGTCACGCGGACTATGTGAAGAACATGATCACCGGTGCGGCGCAGATGGATGGTGCGGTGCTGGTGGTATCAGCGGCCGACGGTCCGATGCCGCAGACGCGAGAGCATATTCTTCTGGCTCGCCAGGTGGGCGTACCGTACATCGTGGTGTTCATGAACAAGTGCGACATGGTGGACGATCCGGAACTGCTGGACTTGGTTGAGTTGGAAGTTCGCGATCTGCTGACGATGTACAAGTTTCCGGGGGATGCGACACCGATCATCCGCGGTTCGGCGCTTCAGGCGATGACCAAGGGGTCGGATGCGACGGCGAAGGCCGATGATCCGGCGTTCAAGTGTATCTACGAATTGATGGAAGCGCTGGACACGTATATCCCGCTGCCGCAGCGCCAGACCGACAAGCCGTTCCAGATGCCGGTTGAAGACGTGTTTTCGATAACGGGTCGCGGCACGGTGGCGACCGGTCGCGTGGAGCGCGGTGTTGTCAAGGTTGGCGACACGGTGGAACGGGTTGGGATCCGCGCGGAGACGAAGGCGGTAGTGGTGACGGGTGTCGAGATGTTCCGCAAGTTGATGGACCAGGCTCAGGCCGGCGACAATATCGGTTTGTTGCTTCGCGGCATGGACAAGGACGAGATTGAACGCGGGATGGTACTGGCCGCGCCGAAGAGCATCACGCCGCACATGAAGTTCAAGGCGGAAGTGTACATTCTTTCGAAAGAAGAGGGCGGCCGTCACACGCCGTTCTTTAATGGTTATCGTCCGCAGTTTTATTTCCGGACGACGGACGTGACCGGTTCGGTGACGTTGCCGGCGGGGATCGAGATGGTGATGCCGGGCGACAATGTTCAGATGGTTGTCGAGTTGTTGACTCCGGTGGCCATGGAGAAGGAACTGCGCTTCGCCATTCGCGAAGGCGGTCGTACGGTCGGCGCCGGTGTGGTCTCGGAAATTATCGCGTAAGCGAGAAAGCAGATAGGTAAAGAATAATGGCTCTTCCGGGACAGAAAATCAGAATCCGCTTAAAGGCGTTTGATCACTATTCGCTCGACAAGTCGACGAAGGAGATCGCCCGCACCGTGCTCCGTACCGGAGCGCGAATTGCCGGGCCGATTCCGCTTCCGACGAAGCGCACGGTATACACGGTATTGCGTTCGCCGCATGTCGACAAGAAGTCGCGCGAGCAGTTTGAGACGCGTATTCACAAGCGTTTGATTGATATTTACGATTCCACGCCGCAGACGGTCGATGCTTTGATGAAGCTCGATTTGCCGGCGGGTGTGGATGTGGAGATTAAGGTTTAAGGGAGTCGCACGATGAAGGCGTTTCTTACAAGAAAAGTTGGAATGACGCGCATATTCTCGGAGAACGGTGCGGCTTACGCTGTGACACTCCTTGATGCCAGCCCCAATGTCGTGGTCCAAGTCAAGACCAAGGACAAGGAAGGCTACGATGCGGTACAGGTTGGCTTCGGTTCACGCCGGGCCAAGAACATATCCAAGCCGGTACTCGGCCATTTGAAAAAGGCCGGTCTTCAGCCGTTCGCCAAGCTGGGCGAGATTCCGGTTGAGACTTTGGAGGGTGTCACGGTTGGTCAAGAGATCAAAGCGGACATTTTCAAGGTTGGCGAAGTGGTTGATGTGGTTGGAACGAGCAAGGGCCTGGGTTTCCAGGGCGTTGTCCGCCGTCATAATTTCGCCGGTGGTCCGCAAAGTCACGGTCAATCGGACCGTTTGCGCGCTCCGGGTTCGGTGGGAGCTTCGTCCTATCCTTCGCGTACCTTCAAGGGTCAGCGGATGGCGGGGCGCATGGGTGGTGACCGGGTGACGTTGAAGAACATGAAGATCATGATTGTCGACATGGAGCACAACGTCATCGGTATTGCGGGCGCCATTCCGGGCAAGAACAACAGCTTTGTCAGAATTAGGAAGAAATAGGCATGGCTAAGGCGAAAGTATACACTCTGGAAGGCAAGCAGGCCGGCGAGCAGGCGTTGAATGACAATGTTTTTGCTGCCGAGGCCAAGCCGTTCGCGACACACCAGAACGTCAAGGTTTATCTGGCCAATCAACGCCAGGGAACACATTCGACGCTGACGCGTGCCGAAGTATCCGGCGGCGGTATCAAGCCGTTCAAGCAGAAGGGCACCGGCCGTGCCCGTGCCGGTACCAACACTTCGCCGTTGTGGCCCGGTGGCGGTATTGTTTTTGGGCCGAAGCCGCGCGACTACCGGATGAGCATTCCCAAGAAGATGCGCCGCAATGCGATCAAAACGGCGCTGTCGGCCAAGGCGGCCGAAGACCGGGTTATCGTTGTCGATCAGCTCAACTTGGACAAGCCGCAGACCAAGGCGATTGCCCGGATGCTGGCTGAAATGAAGGTGGACGGGCGGAAGATCTTGTTCCTCAATTCCGGCATCGACCGCAATTTGGAATTGTCCGTGCGCAATATTGCGAAGCTGACCTACAAGCGCGCCTCGTTAATGAGCGCCTATGACATCATTCATGCGGAGTATCTTCTGATGACCCAGGCAGGTCTGAAGGAATGCGAGGAGGTCTGGGGTAAATGAAGGACCCGAGAAAAGTAATCAAGACGCTGTTGATCAGCGAGAAGTCGCTGATGGCGCGGCAGAAAACGAACGGTTACGTGTTCGAGGTCGCCAATGACGCCAACAAGATCGACATCAAGCAGGCCGTTGAGAAATTATACAGCGTCAAAGTGAAGAAAGTGACGACGCAGAACAACCCTTCGAAAGAGCGACGCGTCGGCCGCCATCATCCCGGTTACACCAACGAGTGGAAGAAGGCTGTCGTCACACTGGCGAAGGATCAGAAGATTACGGAGTTCGAAACAATCTAAAGCCGCGGCCATACCAGCGACGAGGCGGCATTTTTTAGGATAGAGCAAATATGGGAATCAAGAGTTTCAAACCGCATACTCCCGGACGTCGGCACATGACGGTCTCCACCTTTGAGGAGATCACGACCGACAAGCCGGAGAAGTCGCTTCTGGAGCCGCTGCGAAAGTCGGGCGGACGCAACAATCTGGGCCGCGTCACCGCGTTTTGTCGCGGCGGCGGTCACAAGCGCGCCTACCGTGTCATCGATTTCAAGCGTGACAAGCGCGATATTCCGGCCACGGTAGCGACGATCGAATACGATCCGAATCGCTCGGCGAATATTGCCTTGCTGCACTACGCCGACGGTGAGAAGCGTTACATCATTGCTCCGGACGGTCTGCAGGTTGGCGCGAAGATCATCACCAGCGAGAACGCGGATATCAAGCCGGGTAACGCGCTGCCGATTGAAAAGATTCCGCCGGGAACGTTCATCAACTGCGTAGAGTTGCTTGCCGGTCGCGGCGCCCAGATGGGCCGCGCTGCCGGAACGATTATTCAGTTGATGGTGAAGGAAGGCGATTTTGCGCACCTGAAACTGCCTTCCGGCGAAGTTCGCCTGGTGAGACTGAATTGCATCGCGACGATCGGACAAGTCGGCAATATCGAGCATGATTCGATTTCGCTGGGTAAAGCCGGCCGCAGCCGCTGGATGGGGCGCAAGCCCTCAGTGCGCGGCGTGGCGATGAACCCGGTTGACCATCCGATGGGCGGCGGCGAAGGCCGTTCGTCCGGCGGTCGTCACCCTTGCTCGCCCTGGGGATTGAAGTCCAAGGGTAAGAAGACGCGCAAGTCGAAGAATTCTGACAAGATGATTATTAAGCGGAGAAAGTAAGAGGAGAGTGGTAAACTAATGGCTCGTTCGTTGAAAAAAGGACCATTTATCGATGACCATCTGATGAAGAAGGTCAACGCTCTGAATTCCACCGGCGAAAAAAAGGTTGTCAAGACCTGGTCGCGCCGCTCCACGATTTCTCCGGAATTTGTCGGGCACACGCTCGCGATTCATAACGGCAACAAATTCATCCCGGTTTACGTGACTGAAAACATGGTGGGACACAAGCTCGGGGAGTTTGCGCCGACGCGCACTTTCCGCGGCCACTCCGGCCAAAAATTGACCGAAAAAACCACCAAGGTCGCTGCTGCGCCGGCCACTAAGTAGGCGAGGGATTGACAATGTATTTGGAAGCAACAGCTAAGGCGCGTTTTCTGCGCATGTCCGCCCGCAAGGTCCGCTTAGTCGCCGACCTGGTTCGCGGAATGAAGGTCGACAAAGCGATTTCGGCGCTGGATTTCGTCCAGAAATCGGCGGCCGAGCCGATTCGCAGCGTCGTCAAGTCAGCCGCCGCCAATGCCATCAGCACGGTGGGGACTTCGCGGCTGAAGCCGGAAGATCTGACCATCGCGACGATTTTCGTGGATGGCGGACCGGCCTACAAGCGTTATCGCGCGGCCTCGATGGGGCGCGCTACGCCGATCAAACATCGGTTGTGTCATATTACGGTGATCGTTTCCGGTGAGGCTCGTGAAGAGCGCCGCAAGGGCAAGGCGAAAGCTGGTGCCGTTGCTGCCGGCAAGGAAACCAAGGACACCAAAGAAGCTAAATCAGATGCTAAGGAATAGAGGAGAGTAAGTTGGGTCAGAAAACTCATCCAGTCGGACTAAGACTGGGAATCATTCGCGGCTGGAACTCCAAGTGGTTCGCTCAACGCAATTTTGCCGACTTGGTTGCTTCCGATCTCAAGATCAAGCGCTATGTCACCCAGCGTTTAGAGAACGCCGGTTTGGCAAACATCGAAATTCTTCGCGACCCGAAGAAGGTCACGGTCGACATTCATACTTCGCGTCCGGGCATTGTGATCGGCCGCAAGGGCATTGAAGTCGACAAACTGCGTGAGGAGCTGCGTCTTCTGGCCAACACCGAGATTACTCTCAATATTATTGAAGTCAAGAAGCCCGAGCTTTCAGCCCGTTTGGTTGCGGATTCCATCGCGCGCCAATTGGAAGGCCGCATCAGTTTCCGCCGCGCCATGAAGAAGGCGATCGGGGCGACGATGAAGATGGGCGCCGAGGGGATCAAGGTCCAGTGTGGCGGTCGTTTGGGCGGCGCGGAAATTGCGCGCACGGAAAAGTACAAAGACGGTCGTATTCCTCTTCATACGTTGCGAGCGGATATTGACTATTCGACTTCGACCGCCCATACGGCTTACGGCTGTATTGGCGTGAAGGTCTGGATTTGCCGCGGTGAGATTCTTGACCGCTTTGCCGAACCGGCCAAGCGTCAGGAAGATCAGCAGCAGAGCCAGCAGGGCGAGCGTCCACGTTTCCGGGATGATCGCGGCCGTGGTGGAGACCGGGGCGGTGATCGTGGACGTCGCGGCGGCGGCGGCGGAGGCGGCGGGCAGCATCAGCAGCGCGGCCGGATTCGCAAGCCGGGCGGCGGTGGCGGAGCAGGTGGCGGCGGCGACAGAGGGCCGCAACAGGCACAGTAATTGATTAAGAAATGACTTGCGGACAGAGAGTTCCACGGATATATTGCAAGTCTGTCACTTTTGGGATTTTGGAGTAGATAATTATGTTAATGCCAAAAAGAATCAAGTATCGCCGGCACCACCGCGGTCGTCGCAATGGACTGGCGTATCGTGGTTCCGATATCGATTTCGGCGAGTTTGGTCTTAAGGCATTAGAACCGGCCTGGATCACCAATCGCCAGATCGAAGCCGCGCGTGTGGCTTTAACGCGTCATATCAAGCGCGGCGGCAAGATTTGGATCCGGATTTTCCCGGACAAGCCGGTGACCAAGAAGCCGGCGGAGACGAGAATGGGCAAGGGCAAGGGTGCACCGGAGTTTTGGGTGGCGGTGATCAAGCCGGGGCGGATTCTTTTCGAGATCGAGGGTGTCAACGAGAAGCTGGCCGAAGAGGGCATGAGATTAGCCGCTTCGAAGCTTCCGCTGAAAACGAAATTTGTCAAACGCGAAGCAGCGGCGGCGTAGAGTCATATGAAAATTGAAGCCTTACGGGACTTGACCCACGACGAGGTCATGCAGAAGAAGTCGGAGCTCGAGGACGAGTTGTTCAATCTCCGGCTGAAGAAGAAAACCAAGCAGGCGCAGAATCCGGTGCGGATGCGTTACGTACGCCGCGACCTGGCCCGCATCTTCACGCTGTTGCGGGAAGAGCAGCTCGGCAAGACGCACCTGGCAGAGAGTGGCAAGATTATGCTGGACAAGAAGGAGTAGGGGTGGAGAGAAAATTTCGCAAGACCAGAGTAGGAGTGGTTGTCTCCAACAAGATGGAGAAGACGATTACCGTAGAGCTGGAACGCAAGATGAAGCATCCGTTGTACACCAGAGTTATCAAGCGCCGCTCGAAGCTGTATGCTCACGATGAGCAGAATGTCTGCGGCATTGGCGATAAGGTTCTGGTTATGGAAACCCGCCCACTCTCCAAGTTGAAAAGATGGCGTCTGGTTAAAGTCGTCGAGAAAGCGGTATAGGAAATGATTCAGGAGTATTCGCGGCTCAACGTCGCAGATAATTCGGGCGCCAAGAAGGTGATGTGTTTCCGCGTTCTGGGCGGCACGCGCCGGCGTTATGCCCGGATCGGCGACATTATTGTCTGCACGGTCAAAGATGCCATACCCGGCGGCACGGTGAAGAAATCGGAAGTCTGCCGCGCCGTTGTGGTTCGGACGGTTGATGCGGTCCGCCGCAAAGACGGTTCGACGGTGCGTTTCTCGGAGAACGCGGCGGTTATCATTAACGATCAGAAAGAACCGCGCGGCACGCGTATCTTTGGGCCGGTGGCCCGCGAATTGCGCGAGAAGCAGTTCATGAAGATTGTCTCGCTCGCTCCGGAGGTTGTGTAAGACTATGAAGATCCGCAAAGGCGATACGGTAAGAGTGCTCAGTGGCAAGAACAAGGGCAAGACCGCGCGGGTGCTGATGGTCGATCCCGAAAAAATGCGCATCTGGGTCGAGGGTGTGAATCTGGTCAAGCGGCATTCGCGTCCGACGCAGAAGAACCCCAAGGGCGGTGTGGTTGAGAAGGAAAGTTCGCTGCATATTTCGAAAGTGATGCTGGTGGACGGCAAGGGTGAACCGACCCGCGTGGGATATCATGTTGTCCGAAACGATGACGGCCGGATTGCCAGCAAGCTACGCATCAGCAAGAAGTCGGGAGAAAGCATTTAGTAAACGACTATGGCAAGATTTAAACTATACTACAAAGACGAAGTTGTACCGCGCTTGATGAAAGAGGGCGGATACAAGAACGTGATGCAGGTGCCGAAGATCGAGAAGATCGTGATCAATATCGGTTTGGGCGAAGCGATTGCCAACGCCAAGGCGCTGGAAGCGGCGACGGGCGATTTGACGATGATAACCGGCCAGAAGCCGCACGTGCGCCGCGCCACCAAGTCGGTCGCGAATTTCAAGCTGCGCGAGGGGATGCCGATCGGTATTGCCACGACGTTGCGGGGCGAGAAGATGTACGAATTTCTTGACCGTCTGGTTTCGGTCGCTTTCCCGCGTGTCCGCGACTTTCGCGGCATATCGCCGAAGTCGTTTGACGGCCGCGGCAACTACACGATCGGATTGAAAGAGCAGATTCTTTTCCCGGAGATCGATTATGATAAGATCGACAAGATCCGGGGTATGAATATCACAATTGTCACGACGGCGAAGACGGATGAGGAAGCTTTGAATTTGCTGACTCACATGAAGCTGCCGTTCAGAAAGTCATAAGGAGCACGCTTGGCAAAAACCTGTTTGATTAAGAAGCAGCAGCGCACGCCGAAATTCTCGTCGCGTGCCTACAGTCGCTGTCGTCGCTGCGGACGCCCCCGCGCTTATTACCGAAAATTTGGCATCTGCCGTTTATGTTTCCGCGAGATGGCGCTGGCCGGTGATTTACCGGGCGTTGTCAAGGCGAGTTGGTAGGGAAGGATTAAGAGACGATGACGACCACAGATCCGATTGCGGATATGCTGACCCGCATCCGAAACGGCTGCAAGGCCCGGATGAAGAAGGTTGATGTTCCTGCTTCAAACATCAAGCGGGAAATCGCCCGCATTCTTGAAAAGCACCGCTTCATCAAGAAGACCGTCGAAGTCAAGGACGACAAGCAGGGCGTGCTGCGCATTTATCTGCGCTACAACAAATTTGATGAGCCGGTGATTCGGGGCATCCGCCGCGTCTCGCGCCCGGGATTGCGTCAATACGCCGACAATGACAAGATACAGAAAATGAGCCGCAGCATGGGCATGACAATCCTGACCACCTCGCGCGGTTTGATGACGAGTGAAGATGCGCGCAAAGAGAAGGTTGGCGGAGAAGCTCTCTGCTACGTGTGGTAGGATTAGAGGATAATTATGTCGAGAATAGGTAGAGCTCCGATAACCGTACCGGATAAGGTCAAGATTGAGTTGTCCGGGTCTGATATGAAGGTCACCGGCCCGAAGGGGTCGCTGGAGAAGACCTTCCATCCGTCGATGACGATTAAGCTGGACAAGGGCATCATTACCGTTGAGCGCCCGGGCGACAGCAAGTTTCATCGGTCGCTGCACGGCCTGACGCGCCAGTTGATTTTCAACATGGTGCAAGGCGTGACGGTGGGATTCCAGAGGGAATTGGAGATCCAGGGCGTTGGTTATCGTGCCGAACTGGTCGGCAAGGCGCTGAAGATTGCCGTGGGTTTCTCGCATCCGATAATTATCAAGCCGGTGCCGGGAATTTCGGTGGTGCTTGATGACCCGACGCATTTCAAAGTGGTCGGGATGGATAAAGAACTGGTCGGTATGATGGCGTCGAAAATTCGCGGCTTCCGTCCGCCGGAACCATACAAGGGCAAGGGCATTCGCTACAAGGGCGAGGCTGTACGCAAGAAAGCCGGCAAGACCGCGGCATAGTGGAGTAACAAAATGTCAGACAAAAATTCGATACATCAACGCATGCAGAGACGCCGCCAGATGCGCGTGCGCAAGAAGGTCCAGGGCTCGGCGGTGCGCCCGCGTTTGTCGGTTTATCGTTCGGCCAAGAACATCTATGCGCAGATTATTGACGATGTCGCCGGCGTCACGCTGGTGTCGTCCTCAAGCATCGACAAGGATATGGTCGAGGTTGTAAAGAGCGCCAAGAAGAAGGGCGATCTGTCGCTGCTGGTCGGGGAAAATGTCGCAAAGAAGGCGATTGCCAAGGGTATCGAACTGGTAGTGTTCGACCGCAATCGTTACGAGTACCATGGCCGCGTCAGAGGCGTCGCCGAAGGGGCTCGCAAAGCTGGTTTGAAATTTTAGTCGGTAGATTGAGGTATACAGTTTGGCTCGCTACGAATCAGAAGAACAAGAACTGCAGGAAAAAGTCATCCACATCAACCGGGTAGCGAAAGTTATCAAGGGTGGAAGACGATTCTCCTTCACGGCCATCGTCAGTGTTGGCGATCGTCAGGGTCAGGTCGGCATCGGTCTGGGTAAGGCCTCCGAAGTAGTCGATGCCATTCGCAAGGGCACCGAGGCGGCCCGCAAAGGCATGGTGCGCGTCTCGATTGTCCACGGGACGATCCCCCATGAAATCATCGGTCGCTACGGCGCGGCGCGAGTATTGCTGAAGCCGGCTTCGGCCGGAACCGGCGTCATTGCCGGCGGCACGGTGCGTGCGATTCTGGATGCCGCGGGCGTACAGGATATTCTCACCAAGTCGCTGGGTTCGAGCAGTCCGCACAACGTCGTCAAGGCGACGATGGACGGTTTGATGCGTTTGCGCACCAAGGAAGAACAGCGCGGCTTCCGCGAACTGGAGTTGAGTTAGTTTATGGCGAAGCAGTTAAGAATTACGCTGGTCAAGGGTCTTTCCGGCCACATTCAGGCGCACCGGGGAACGGTTCGCGCTCTGGGTATCCGCAAGACGAACCACAGCGTTGTGCACAATGATACGCCGCAGATTCGCGGCATGGTCAAATCGATCAGTTATCTGCTCAAGGTGGAGGAAGTTTAAGATGAAGCTGGGCGAACTACAAAAAGCGAAAGGCTCCACCACTAGTCGCAAGCGCGTCGGCCGCGGCCCCGGTTCGGGGCTGGGCGAGCAGTCGACCCGCGGTCACAAGGGCGCCCGCGCCCGTGCCGGTTTCAAGTACAAACCGTGGCACGAAGGCGGACAGATGCCGTTGTTGCGCCGTCTGCCGAAGCGCGGATTCCACAACATTCACGGCACCGTCTATCAGGCCGTCAATGTCGATGATATTGCGCGCAAGTTTACTTCCGGCGGTGAGATCAATATTGCGAGTTTGAAAGAGAATAATCTGATTAGATCACTGAATAGACCGGTCAAGGTTCTGGGTAACGGTGAGCTCAAGGTCAGCATCACTTTGAAGGTGCATGCTGCTTCCAAGTCGGCTATTGACAAGATCACCGCGGCCGGAGGGAAGGTGGAAATCGTCAAGTGATCGAAAAAATACAGAATATCTTTAAGGTCAAAGAGCTGAGGGAGAGGATTCTTTTCACCCTCGGCATTTTGATTATATACCGCATCGGCAGTCACGTCCCGACCCCGGGTATTGATGCGGCATTGCTGCAGCAGTTTTTCATCAATCAGGCCGGCACGCTGTTCGGCATGTTTGACATGTTCGTCGGCGGCGCCTTCCAGAAGGCGACCATTTTCTCGCTGGGCATCATGCCGTACATTTCGGCATCGATTATCATCCAGTTGCTGACGCCAATTTTCCCGTATTTCCAGCGCCTTGCCAAGGAAGGTGAAGAAGGCCGCCGGAAGATTACGCAGTACACGCGCTACGGCACGGTCGGGATTGCTTTGATGCAGTCATTTGGCGTTGCTGTCTGGTTGCAGTCACTTCAGCCCGAGCCGGGTGTTTCCGTTGTCGTGAATCCCGGCGTGGGATTTGTCATGCTGTGCATGATTACCTTCACGGCCGGAACGATTTTCATCATGTGGCTGGGCGAGAAGATCACGGAACGCGGAATCGGCAACGGTATCTCGCTGATCATTTTCATCGGTATTATCGCCACCTTCCCGCGCGCCGTCATTGATTCGTTCACGGACATCCAATCGGGCACGCGCACGGTTTTCAGCGAATTATTCTTGTTGGCATTAATGATCGCGACGATCGCGGCGATTGTGGTTGTTACGCGCGCCCAGCGCAAGATTCCGGTGCAGCATGCCAAGCGCATTGTCGGCCGCAAGGTGATGGGCGGCGTCACGACGCACCTGCCGCTTTCGGTCAATACGGCCGGCGTTATCCCGATCATCTTTGCGCAGTCGATCATGTTTGCCCCGGCCACTTTATTGACGCTGTTCCCGCAGTCGGATTTCGTGCAGAACTTCGTCAGCTATTTGCAGCCAGGCGAAGTGGTTTACAGTATCGTCTATGGTTTGATCATTGTGTTCTTTGCTTATTTCTACACCGCGATTGTTGTCAATCCGATTGACATGGCGGACAACATGAAGAAGCAGGGAGCTTTCATACCCGGAATTCGTCCGGGGCGGAGCACGGCCGAATACATCGATCGTGTTTTGACCCGCATTACGCTTCCCGGCGCAATTTTCTTCGCGATCATCGCGGTGATGCCGTACATCCTGATCAAGGCGTTTGATGTCAAGTACTACTTCGGCGGTACCGGCATCCTGATCGTGGTTGGCGTCGCGCTCGATACGTTGCAGCAGGTTGAGTCGCATTTGATCATGCGGCACTATGAAGGCTTTATGAAGCAGGGTAGAATCAAAGGCCGCTCGGCGCTATGAGGCGATTGGTTCTCCTTGGTGCGCCCGGTTCCGGCAAAGGCACGCAGGCCAAGATTCTGGCCGGCAGCCTCGGACTGACGCATCTGTCGACCGGTGACATACTGCGCGAAGAAGTTCGCAGCGGCACCGCGTTAGGCAACAAGGCCAAGGAGTACATGAACGCCGGCAAGCTGGTCACCGACGCGCTCATTCTCGAAATGATCGAGGCGCGCTTCGCCAATGACGACATTCGCAACGGGTTCATTCTGGACGGTTTTCCCCGGACTCTGCCGCAAGCGGAGGGATTCGACAAGCTGGCGGAGCGTCTGGAACTGCAGATCGACGCCGTTGTTAATCTTGAAGTCGACAGCGAGGCGATCGTCAAGCGACTTAGTGCGCGTTCGACCTGTTCGACCTGCGGCACGATCTATAACGATCTGACCAAGCCGCCGAAACGTCCGGGTCTTTGTGACCTGGAAAACGGGTTGCTGCACAGACGGCCGGACGACAGCGAGATGGTGGTGCGCCACCGTCTCAATGTTTATTTTCAGCAGACCAAGCCCCTCGAGGAATATTACCGCGAGCGGGATTTGATGATATGTGTACAGGGTGATAATCCTGTCGAGACCGTCACGGCGGAGATTATTTCGAAGCTGGAGATGGCCAAAAAAAAAAGCAGAATGATAGAACTGAAATCGAAATCTGAAATTGCCAAGATCGCCGAGGCCGGCCGCATTGTCGCCATGGCCCACGATTTGGTGGAATCGATGCTCAAGCCGGGTGTCGAGACGCGCGAGATTGACGACCGCGTCCGCGAGTTGATCCTGCGGGAGGGCGGCGTGCCGTCGTTTCTCGGTTACCGCGGTTATCCGGCGTCGACCTGCATTTCGATCAACGAGGTGATCGTGCATGGCATTCCGGGCCGCCGGAAGATCAAGGATGGCGATTTGGTTTCTGTCGATATCGGCGTCTACAAGAATGGATTCCACGCCGATGCCGCCCGCACTTTTTTGGCGGGCAGCGCCGGGGCCGAGAAGCAGAAGATTACCAAGATCGTTCGCGAGGCGTTGGAAGCGGGGATTGCCGCCGGCAAACCGAACGGACGACTGGGCGATATTTCCAGCGCGATTCAGAAGCACGCCGAGTTGAACGGTTACTCGGTGGTTCGCGACCTGGTTGGACACGGCGTGGGCCGCGCGTTGCATGAAGATCCGCAGATTCCCAATTATGGTTCCGCCGGATCGGGACCGGTGCTCAAGGTGGGAATGGTGTTGGCGATTGAACCGATGATCAACGCCGGGACCTGGGAGATTGAGACATTAGAAGACGGCTGGACAATCGTGACCGCTGATCGTAAGCTCTCCGCTCATTGGGAGAACACTTACGCGGTGACGAATGACGGCATCGTAGCATTAACAGTTAGCGAGAATTGATGACCAAAGAAGCGACCATTAAAGTCGAAGGTAAAGTTTTGGAACCACTGCCGAATGCGATGTTTCGAGTTGAACTCGACAACGGGCACAAGGTGCTGGCGCACGTTTCCGGCAAGATGAGGATGCATTTCATTAAGATATTGCCGGGTGATAAGGTGACGTTGGAATTGTCGCCTTACGATTTGAGCAAGGGTCGCATCGTTTATCGATATAAGTAGAAGATTTGTTTCTGGAGTTTATGATATGAAAGTTCGTTCGTCAGTAAAACCGCGCTGTGAGCACTGTAAGATAATTCGTCGCCACGGCATTGTCCGGGTGATTTGCAGCAAAAATCCGCGTCACAAACAGCGTCAGGGATAGGATCAGGAGGATAAATTGGCTCGTATTGCAGGCGTAGACTTACCGCGCGAAAAGCGCCTTGAAATTGCGCTTACCTATATTTTCGGTCTGGGACCCGCATCAGCGCGTGAGATTCTCAAGAAGACCGGAATCAATCCTGATCTGCGCGTTCACAAGATGACGGAAGAAGATGTTGCGAAGCTGCGCAGCGTGATTGAGAACGATTACCGCGTCGAAGGCGTGCTTCGCAGCGAAGTCGCCATGAATATCAAGCGGTTGATTGATATCGGCAGCTATCGCGGTTTGCGTCACCGCCGCGGATTGCCGCTGCGCGGACAGCGCACGAAGACGAATGCGCGCACGCGCAAGGGTCCGAAGCGGACGATTGCCGGCAAGAAGAAAACGCCGACGAAGTAGGATGGAAATGATATTTAGTTTTCCGATACAGGAGAAGTTAATTGGCTAATCCGAAACCAAAAGGTAAGAAGAAAAAAGCGCGCCGCATCGATCCGATGGGCGTGGCTCACATTCAGTCGACGTTTAACAATACGATTATTTCGATCACCGACTCCACCGGCGGTGTGATCGCCTGGTCGTCGGCCGGAAAATCCGGATTCAAGGGTTCGAAGAAATCGACGCCGTTTGCGGCCCAGCTCGCAGCGACCTCTTCGGCCAAGGAAGCGATCGACCAGGGATTGCGCAAGATCGAGGTTTGGGTCACAGGCCCGGGTTCCGGTCGCGAAGCGGCGATACGTTCATTGCAGGCGGCCGGTCTTGAGATCACCGCTATTAAAGATGTCACTCCGATTCCTCACAACGGCTGCCGTCCGCCCAAGCGGCGCAGAGTATAGGGTGGGGAGGTAAGTAGTTATGGCAAGATATACAGGTCCGAAACATAAGATGTGCCGCCGTCTGGGCGAAAAAGTTTGCGATTCACTGAAGTGTCCGGTTGACCGCCGTCCGTATGGACCGGGTCAGCACGGCCAGGGCATGCGCCGCAAGCTGTCCGAGTACGGCATTCAGTTGCGCGAGAAGCAGAAGGTGCGTTCGATTTACGGCGTGCTGGAGAAGCAATTCCGCAACTATTTTGAAGAAGCCAACCGGATGAAGGGCGTGACGGGCGAAAACCTGTTGCAGCTTCTGGAATGCCGTTTGGACAACGTTGTTTTTCGTTTGGGCTTTGCGCCGACCCGCCGTGCTGCACGGCAGTTGGTTCGTCATCGCCATTTTGTGGTCGGCGGGCATATCGTTGATATTCCGTCGTACCAGTTGAAACCGCACGAATTAATCCGCGTGAAGGATAAGTCGCGCAAGCTGGATATTATTCACATGGCGCTTAAGAACTCCGATCGTTCATCAGACTTGCCCTGGCTGCGTGTCAATAAAGCTTCACTGGAGGGCGAACTGCTTGAGGTTCCGAAGCGTGCCGACATCCCGGTTCCGGTTTCCGAGCAGTTGATTGTGGAGTTGTACAGCAAGTAGTTTAGCAAGGAGAGTAGCTATAATGAAGTGGAGAAATCTGGTGCTGCCGAAAGAGGTAGCGACCGAAGGAGTGTCGGAGGATCAACGCTTTGCGCGTTTCGTGCTCGAACCGCTGGAGCGCGGATTCGGTGTTACGATCGGCAACTCGCTGCGTCGAATTCTGCTCTCGGCCATTCAGGGAGCTGCGGTGACTTCGATTCGCATCGAAGGCGTGCAGCATGAATTTTCGACGATCCCGGGCGTTTATGAAGACGTCACGCAGATCGTCCTGAATCTGAAGAAGCTCCGGATCAAGATGCATAATGACGATCCGAAGACCTTGAAGCTGGCGATCAACGGCAAGGGCAAATACAATGCGGGCAAGATCGAGGCCAATGCCGACATCGAAATTTTGAATCCGGATCTGCATATCATCGAGTTGACCGAAGACAAGAAGTTCAATATCGAAATCGATATGGATCTGGGCCGCGGCTATGTGCTGGCGGATCAGAACAAGCGTCCCGACCGTCCGGTCGGAACGATTCTGGTTGATTCGCTGTTCAGCCCGGTGATCAAGGTCAATTACAATGTTGAAAATACGCGCGTGGGCCAGCGCACCGACTATGACCGATTGACTTTAGAAGTCATGACTGACGGTTCGCTCTCTCCGGAAGAGGCGATCGGCTACAGCGCCAAGTTGCTGGCTGATCATCTGCGCTTCTTCATTCACATCGACGAGGATATTATTCCGGTCGAGGAGAAGAAGGAAGACGAAGAGATCGTGCGCGTCCGTAATCTGCTAAATACCCGGGTTGATGAACTCGAACTTTCGGTGCGCTCATCGAATTGTCTGCGCGCCGCGAATATCCAGACCTTGCGCGATCTCGTGACCAAGTCGGAATCGGATATGCTGAAGTATCGCAACTTCGGCCGCAAGTCGCTCACCGAGCTTAGCGCCATTTTGGACGAGCAAGGCATGAGCTGGGGTATGGATATTTCCAAATTTATCGCGAATGAATAGATTGAGGAGAGTGATACTGTGTTACATCATGGCAAGAAAACCGCAAAGCTAAGCCGCACGGCCACCCACCGTAACGCGATGCTTTCCAACATGGCAGCGTCGCTCTTCCTGCACTCGAAGATGACGACCACGACGCCGAAGGCAAAAGCGCTTCGTCCCTACGTCGATCGTTTGATCACCAAGGCGAAGGACGGCACGCTGCACAGCAAGCGTCTGGTTGCGAGCTACATGCCGCACAAAGTCGCGTTGAAGAAGCTGTTTGAAGAGATCGCTCCGAAGATGAGCGAGCGGACCTCCGGATATTCACGGGTGATCAAAGCCGGCATGCGCCGCGGCGACAACGCCGAGGTGTCGGTGATTGAGCTTCTGCTCGACAAGCCGGTCGAGACCGTGGAAAAGAAGGAAGGCAAGGGCAAGGCGACCAAGGAGAAGGGTGATGCTCCGGCAAAGACCGCTGCTCCGAAGAAAGCCAAGTCCGCCAAGGCGGGCGCTTCCAAGCCGAAGGCGAAGGCAGCAAAGACGGCTAAAGCCGGCAAGTAGTGCATAGATAATCGCGAAAGCGATGATGATAGAGAAGGCGTCCCGACCGTGAGGTTGGGACGTTTTTTTGTTGGGGGCGCAGGATTGTTCGATCCGGCACAAGGTCGACATTGAGATAGATGTTTATTGACAAATGAGGGGGTCACGACTATCTTTCGATGATTGCAGTAGACATCCCGCGTTCAAACGGAGCGATGGACTTGTTTGATTTCTTGGAATGTGGCCACGATTTCAAATTCAGAACGTACTCGATCTTGAAAGGAAGATGGACTACCATAGTGACGGGCGGAAGGATAGGGTTTATGACAAAGGATTCTATTTATCACGTTTTCTGCTGCTCGCATTCAAGAATCTGTGGTGGATCAGGAATAGAGTATTCCTCACTGTGAGCTGCAATTTCTTGTACACTACGAATTCGAAATAGTTGGAGTTCATGGTTGCGGAGCGGATCGATTTCGATTCTGGCTCACCGATTTACGAAACAGTACTTCCAACTCGATAGAAATCCAGGAATTTGTTGTCGCGACAGTAATGGGCGGATTTCTGAGCCACAATCGGAAGCCGATATGTCAACCTACTTCATTCCGGACAAGGTCGGCAGCTGCTATTTCTGCTGAGTTGCCAATCAGGGATTGCTAATGCACTTCTGGTTTACTACTCCGAAGGGTAACCTGGGACTTCTTCAGACGACAAGTAGTTGTCCTTCGGACGCGGTGTTGCCAACGATACTTTCTTCGCTGACTACGACAAATTGGGCTTATCCCAGATTAACAAATTTCTGTCCGACATCTGGCGATTCGAGCGACGGGATTCATGTATGAGCATCCTTGAGATGACAGATTCAGTGTTGTTCCAACTCGATCTTTGTGGCAGATTGGCACCATAGGAAGCTTTGACGAGAAGACACAGATTACTCGATTCGTCTCATTAAGGAGCCCCGATATCGATGTCCGATGTCGCCGGCAATTGCGAGCACTGGACATCAGCAAATTTCCTCAAGTGATAGGCGCGAAATCCACAATAGCTAGTAGTTGCCCGTGATTGCGATGATGACAGATAGAATTAGACATCTCGATTCATTGATTCAGCTCCCCTACGGTGAAGGGAGACCAATGAGCGAAACGAGTCACGCCCGCGGATTTGTTCGGACAATGCCGAATACTTCATTTGGCAGGTCTCTAAGGAGACTGGCTCTACTGAACTTGATGAGTCCCACCCTGCGCTCCGCTACGGGTGGGCTACCGGTCCGATCGTCACAAATGGAAACGCGCGGATGTGGACATCCGCGCGCACAGGTTTTGTCGGAACCCCCTGGTGAGATGCTTCGAGAGAGAAATGCTGCGGGACGGGGGTTCCAACCTACGCAACTGAATGGTGTTAAGCTGTTTTCGTAAGAAAGTCAGCTGAAGCTGATTCCCGCCTTCGGGCCTGTTGAAAAACTGTCTGATATTGTCATCTGAACGAAGTGAAGAATCTGTTAGTCTTTGTTGATAACATCGAACAGATTCTTCGCTACGCTCAGGATGACAGTATCGGGGGCTTTTCAACACTCCCACTCGCGGGAATGACGTTTGCCGGGGTCACAGGTACTAGTAAGTTGGCAGGTCTATGGGGAGACCTGCCCGACAGAACTCGACAAGTCCCACCCTACGCTCCGCTACGGGTGGGCTACCGGTCCGATCGTACAAATGGAAACGCGCGGATGTGGACATCCGCGCTCACAGGTTCTTGTCGGGACCCCCTGGCGAGATGCTTCGAAAGAGAAGTAGCGTGCGGGACGGGGGTTCCAACCTACGCAACTTGTCTGGAATGGTCTCTGACAATAGCTCGTAGTCTTTGAGACGTCGTTAATGACATTCTATCAGGAGCTGAAGCTGGGTTCCACTCCTACTCGCAGCTGACGTTTGCCGGAAGATCACAGGTACGAGTTGGCAGTCTGCGAGACTGCAGCTGGACAGAACTTCGCCGTAATGTCTCACTAAGCTGACGGGGGGCTATCCAGCCTACTCAGACTAAAACGTGCGGAGGGATTCCCGCACATTCCCCTTCGCGGGAATGACTCACGGGACGGGGGGCCAACCTACGCAACTTTGGGCTTGTGCCGAATCTGATCGTTGCATAGTTTGGCGTCGAACGAAATTAAGTAATCAGGGAGATTTTCAAATGGGTAAAGGCTGTAAGATATTACTGATCGTCGGAATCATCGTGTTGGCACTCGTGATAGTCGGCGGAATAATTGGCTATACACAATGCGATAAGATACAGAGCCTCGCGGCGACAAAGGTCGTTGAATCAATGGAGAAGGATGTCCTTACCAATTTGCCGGAAGGGTTCAATGTCGATGAGGTCAAGGCGACTTTGACGGAACTCAAGGACAAAGTCAAGCAGTTGGTCGAAGACAAGAAGTTGGACTTCAACAAGTTGTCGCCAATGATGACGCAATTTACCGAGGCGATGAAGGACCGAAAGCTGACGACCGAAGAGGTTACGAAGCTGATCGAGCAGATCAACGAGTTTATTAAGAATTCGTAGTTCTTTAATAAGATGGCAGGTCTCTAAGGAGACCTGCGCTAGGAACTATTTGCCGATCGTCAAGAATGGAAACGCCCGGACGTGGAATCCGCGCGCCCAGGTCTGAGACGGAAATCATCCCTTGCGCGAGAAGCTTCGCAAGAGAAGTAGCCGCGCTGACGGCGGGTTTCGTAACGTACGCAACTATTGAGCAGCTTTGGGAATGATTCTTGGGAAGTCACGAGTAGTGATTTAGTAAGATGGCAGGTCTCTAAGGAGACCTGCCCTACTACATACCATTAATTCAGAAGGAATGAATGTCGAAACCCCTCGAATAGTATTCGAACAACCTACTATGTGCGGTTAGGGGTTTCGACCTACAATTCACCTACAATTCACGGTAACTATGATTCAGTATTTCAGTCTGATAATAGCAGCGTATCTGTTTCGGTTCGATTCCGTTTTCGGTGATTATTGGCTATTTGTTTGCCGGTGTTGATGTCCGCAAACAGGGATCGGGAAATGCCGGGGCGACGAATGTTTATCGCGTAGCCGGCTTGGGGGCGGCGATCGTTGCGGGTTTGCTGGATGCGCTTAAAGGGGTCATTCCGGTTTTGACGGCTAAGATGTTGTTTCCCAACACGGAATGGCTGTCGATCGCTTGCGGATTAGCGGCGGTTGGCGGACATATCTTCCCGATATTCGCCGGATTCAAAGGCGGTAAAGGAGTCAATACGTTGCTGGGGATGTTTATTGTACTGCTTCCGATTGAGATGTTGATCTGTCTGGGAGTGTTTGGAGTCGTCTTCGCGGCGACGCGGATTGTGTCGCTGGGATCGATGACGGCTGGAGTAACACTTTCAGTGATTGCCCTAATCGAAAAGTACATAATGGCAAAAAATATGTCAGTGCTTTTACTTTCCGCTTGCTTCGGGGTGACTCTGCTGGTATTATTCACACACCGAGCGAACATTCGAAGATTGGTCCGGGGTGAGGAGAAGAAGTTATCCCGTTGACCAGACTTTGTGAAGTTGGTTGACTAACCTGAAGTCCGGGGATGTATGGCGAGAGTTTCGGTTTTAGGTGCAGGAGGGTGGGGAATCGCTATCGCAAACCTGCTTGCCGAAACAGACAACCAAGTCATCCTCTGGAAACATGATCCCGCAGCAGTAAAAAAGCTCATCTTGACCAGGCGCGACAATTCCAAGTTGCGCGGCGTCGATATCCACAAGAGTATTCAAATTACCCATGACATGGACGAGGCAATGGACGATCGCGAGGTCGTGGTCCTGGCGATTCCGACACAGAATGTCCGGCGCGTATGCGAAAAGATCAAATCGACCGGTAAAGCCGTGCCGATTGTGGTCAGTCTTTCCAAAGGCATCGAGATCACGACGCTGAAGCGGGTGTCGGAGGTTATCTGCGACGTGCTGGGTGACGAAATTGCAGACCGTTTAGTGGTGCTGTCGGGGCCGTCACATGCCGAAGAGGTTTCGCGCAAGGTGCCGACTTCTGTGGTCGCGGCCGGGAAACGGCACATGGCGTTGGTCGAGGTTCAGCATCTAATGTCGACAGCGAGTTTTCGAGTTTACACTTCGGAAGACGTTGTCGGAGTTGAGCTGGGTGGTGCGCTCAAGAATGTGATCGCACTGGCGGCGGGGATGTTGTTTGGATTGCGACTCGGCGACAATACGGTTGGAGCCTTGCTGACGCGCGGGCTGGCGGAGATGTCGCGATTGGGCGCCAAGATGGGCGCCAAAGAGGAGACCTTTGCCGGGCTGTCGGGTTTGGGCGATCTGGTGACGACCTGCGTGTCGTTCCACAGCCGGAATCGTTATGTCGGTGAGCGCATCGGCCGCGGCGAGAAACTTCCGGAAATTATGGCAACGATGACGATGGTGGCCGAGGGAGTTCCGACGACCAGGGCTGCCGTCAGATTAGCCGAGAAATATAATGTCGAGATGCCGATTACCCGTCAGGTGTACGAAGTCCTCTTCGACTCGAAATCTCCCGCACAAGCGCTAAGTGACCTGATGAGCCGAGAACTCAAGAGCGAGGTCTACTGTTAGAGAAAGAATGCGAGCGTGATGCTGTGAAAAACGGCGAAGAGAAACTTTACTATTCCATATCTGAAGTAGCCGAAATGACTGATGTCAAACCGTACGTGCTGCGGTTTTGGGAGAAGGAATTTCCGATGCTACACCCGAGGAAGAATCGCGGAGGGAACCGCACCTATCAGAAGCGCGAGATCGTCTTGGTCAATCGTATCAAGTCGCTGCTGTATGAGGAAGGCTATACGATCGAAGGGGCGCGCCAGAAGTTGTCGGAGTCATCGCGCGATATTCGCCGCGAGGACAAGCTGATCGAGTTACTGGCACAGATCAAGAAAGAGCTGATGGAACTGGAGCGCACGTTAACTTTGAACAGTCCGAACGGTTCGAAGCTGTGAGCGGGGCGGATTCGCAATAGTTCTGAAATTCGATTGTATTCCGACGCGATATCGCTTATTTTAGCGTCCCTTGATTCGGGGCGTGGCGCAGTTGGTAGCGCACTCGCTTGGGGTGTGAGAGGTCGGCAGTTCAAGTCTGCTCGCCCCGATTATAGATTTCATGAATTGCCATCCCAGTTGAATCAGATCTCCGGAGCGGTGTCAACTTTGATCTTGAGCCGATCGAGTATTTCCGCGGCGACTTCTTCGATGGCGCGGCGGGTGACATCGATGGTCTCCCAGCTTTGCTTGGCGAACAGCATCCGGCAGAAGCGGAGTTCGGTGCGCACCTGTGAGATGTCATGATAGGTCATGATCGCGTTCCGCTCGTCCTTACTTCCCATCAAGAGTGCGGCCCGTTCCTCGCGCACACGGGCGAGTTCGTTGGCCTCAATCATTAATCCGATGACACGGCCTTGAGGGGCCTTGTTCGTGCGTGTCACCAATTGAACAGCGAATGCTTCTTCCGCAATAATGGGAATGTTGACGACCTTCAGCCCGAAGTTACAGGCCAGATACATACTGATCGGGGTCTTGCAGGTGCGCGACAAACCGACCAGGACAATGTCGGCTTCCTCGATGCGGTGGCCGCGGCCATCATCGTGTTCGACGGTGTAGCCGATGGCGTCGAGCTTGCGGTAATATCGGTCATCGATGATTTGGAGCAGCCCGGGCCGATACTGCGGGTGTACGCCGAGAAATTTGGAGAGCGTTTTGATCATCGGGCGCAAGACGTTGAGATGCAGGATGCCTTTGGAGTCGAGCAATTCGTGAAAATACTCTCCCTGCTCGACCGAAATGATCGAATAGATCACCAGATAATCATCGGTAATTTCGGAAACGATGGCGTCGATCTGTTCTTTGGTTGTAATCGACTGATAGGTTTTCTTGATGTGGAAGGCGATCTTCAGATTATCATACTGGGACAGCACGGCATCGAGAAGCCGTTTGGCGGTGCGTCCGGTGCCGTCGGATACGATGATGATTCTCTTGCTTTTGTCCATCGAGTGATTGCTCCTTGACCCATACGATATCAATTGCAGGCGGTCAACACAAAGGCTTTGTTGAGCGGGCACGCGAAAACATAAATTGTGATAAGCGATGAAAGGAACTTGTCGATGCCGATAGGATTTATTGGACTGGGAAATTTGGGCCGGGCGATAGCGCAGCATCTCATCGAGGCGCGGCGAGGAATTGGTTGTCTATAACCGCACCATGTCGAAGGCTGATGGACTGAATGCCAAGCGCGCAGAGAGTATTGACGAGATGGTAAGTGAATGCTCGACGATCATAATTTGTTTGTTCGACAGCAAGGCAGTAGCGGATGTCTTACCGCAGATTCTCGCAGAATCGACAGCAAGGGCGGATGGTGATTGATCTGACGACGAATCATCATCGCAGGGTTATCGATTTTCACCAGCAATGCGCACGAGCCGGCTGCGATTACATTGAAGCGCCGGTGTTGGGAAGCGTAGTGCCGGCTTCGCGCGGGGAGCTGACGGTATTGGTGAGCGGTGCTGATTCAGCTTTCGATAAGCCAAGACGCTATTGGAGAAGATCGGGAAGACGATACACTTTCTGCGCGAGCCGGGAGCAGCTACACGGATGAAGCTGATCAATAATCATCTGCTCGGAACATTCATGGCGGCGATTGCGGAAGCGATCGGGTTGAGTGAGAGGGCGGGCATCTCGCGTGAACAGGCGATAGCAATCTTGAGTGCGGGTGCAGGCAATTCCGGAGTGTTCAATGCGAAGAAGGATAAGTTGCTCAACGATGATTACTCGCCGCATTTTTCGGCGGCACTGATCCAGAAAGACCTGGGATACTTGTTAGAACTGGCAGATGAAGTTGGACAAGAAGGAGCGTTGGCGCGGACAGCAAAAGGTCTTTACGATCGAGCCATGACGGATAAGCCGCATGATCGCGACTTCTCGGTGATAATCAAATTCCTGAAGTGAAGTCAGGATTAGCTGATCAGAGTTTGGTCGTCCTTTCGACGCGACATGGAAGCAAGTACCACGGCGACGATGGGAAGAACAATCATCACGATGACGAGCACAGCCGGAAGTAATCCCAACATGCCGCCGCGAAGGAAGTTTGTAAATCCGAGAACGGATGACAAAACTAAAACCCAGAAAAACAGTGTGATTCCAAGTAAAACTGTAGCTGCACTAATTAATCTATTACGCTGTATCAACTTAATCTCCTCATGTTACTCAAGCTGTATCGGATGGGGAGATATAATGTTTAGTTGGTCGGAGCAATAAAAAATCACACAAACACAGTTTTTTCAATGATTTTGTTCCCGGGGGGAGTGGTCAGGATTGGCTGCGCAGGTGCCGGTAGTAGAGGAGGCTGGAGAGGAGCATGGAACTGCCGATCGCGAGGTAGAACGGTGCGAGGTAGGGTTTCGGCAGGCCGGAATGCCGAACGAGATAGCCCATTGTCATCATGATTATGACGAGGAAGTAGCTCCGGGCATTTTGGAAGGCAAAGACACAGACCTTGTCACTTCCGGGAGACTGTTCGTAGATGCGGTCGATGTTTTGACTGGCCAATTTGGCGAATTTGAAGTGGTAGATCAGCCAGCCAAGGGCCAAGCCACCGAGTACTGCGGCCAATAAATAGGCAGTATCGCTTCCCAGCAGCCAGCTTACGGCGACAGCGGAGAGGAACAGGCCGGTCAGGGACCAGACGATACCGGCGATGAGTGCAAGAGTGTTCCGCTTTGCAGCAGGTTTGCGAATCATATGGTGGTCAGTATCGCAAGATTAAGGCACCGGCGCAATGGCCAGTTTTGCCGTTAAGAAAGCAATTGACACCCGCCCGCGGATTGATTTCTTAGCCCACAGCAATTTTCCGGGAATTTAAAGAATTAGCGCGCAATCCGTAATGGTACTGGCGGAGGATTATCGATGTTGAAGTTCATTTGTCTCAGCTGATATCAAAATCGCCGGCGTCGGTGGCGAACGTCAATTGCGATAATATTCTTGGTTGTTTTGGAGGTATTCATGTCGAGTTCACAAGCAAAAGCGCAGGAGGCGACAGCGCCACAGTTCTATATGGTCGAATTGCACGGAACACGAGCGGGCTGGCCGGAGAATATGACCAAGGACGAGGAGCGGGTGCTCGGCGAGCATTTTGTTTACCTCAAAGAACTAACCGCCAAAGGGAAGGTCCTAATGGCCGGTCCCGTCTGGGGGAAATTCGGGCTGATTGTCCTCAAGGTGCAGTCGGAGGCCGAACTGAAGGATATCATGGAGAAGGAACCGTCGGTCGTGCAGAACGTGCATACATACGAGTATGCCGCGATGGTGCCGGCAGCTGATAGCCGACTTCACGCCGCGCGACCGATATCCGGCGGAGATTTCGGACCGGCTGCTGTACAAGGAGGTTACCGTAAAAGCGTCGCTTGACGAGGTCTGGCGGGCGTGGACGACCAACGAAGGCGCGAGGGAATTCTTCTCACCGTATACGAAGATCGAGTGCCGAACCGGCGGTCCGTATGAGATCTACTTTGACCAGGAATCGCCGATCGGCTTGCGCGGCGGTGAGGGTAATAAGGTGTTGAGTTTCCTGCCGAAATCGATGTTTTCGTTTGAATGGAATGCGCCGCCGAGTTTCGGGCCGTTGCGGGATGTCCGCACGCGGGTCGTTATCAACTTCGAGCAAGTGGGAAGCGATTCCGTCAAGGTGAAGTTTCACCATTTGGGTTGGGGAGCGGCAGACGAATGGAACGCGATTTATGATTACTTCGAACGAGCCTGGAGCTATGTACTGGGCAACTTTACGAAGCGGTTTGAGTCGGGTCCGATCAAGTGGGAGGAGTAGGCGACTTCTGTGGGCATAATGGTCTAGAGATCATTGCCCGGATATTTGGTTGAGCGTTCGCCGATCTTTTTGCCGTTGGCGAAGACCTGTAATTGGTAAATACCCGGGAGTTTCGGAACGAAGTTTCTGTGAGCGAACCTGATTTTTTTGGATAGTGCTGCCTTCGCGTTAGGGGCGATTGCCAAATTGCCGAGGATGTACTTGGCGATGCGCGGCTTGTTGTTCTTGCCGGGGCCGATCATCAGAAGTTGCAGCCGCAGCTTGTGGGGCTGACCTGAAACATTTTTCAGTTGGAATTCAAAAGGGATAGCATGGCCGACCGCGATTTCCGACGGTGTGCCCTTTTGCCATACTATTTCCACGGCATCAGCATCGCCAAGTCCCATCAGTTTCTGCGCCTTCGGGTGACCGGACTTGACCAGGGTTCGCAGGGCGCGCTGGATTATCCACTGGCGTTCGGAGCTGATCGCGCCCTTGGACCATTCTCCTATCCATGCACACAGTAAGTCGGGGTTATCCTTGGAAATGTCGTTGAGATTATTGGCGACCGCTTTGCGGACATAGTCGGACTTGTCGTCGAGGAGCTGTTCCAAAGTGCTCTTGATGGGAGTCGGATCGCACTTGAGTGTGGCAATGTGCTTGCACCAGACGCCACGGGGTCGGAGAGCTTCGGCGACCATGCGGCGGATGGCAGGGTCTTTATCTGTGGCCCAAGGTTGAACGAGCGGCAGGACGGTCTTCAGTCCGTGTTCGTGGACGACATTTTTCAGCAACCATTGGGCAGTCTCCTGCGTCCAAGTGCCGGGGAGGGCACCTGTGGACTTCAGGGATTTCAGCTCTTTGCCGAGATCGTGTTTGAAGTGTTCGAAGTGGACGTGGATGCCGAGGGAACGAATCTTGTCGCTGTCCGAATCGAGGAGGGCACTGCTTAGTCTGTCCCCGTCGCCAAGGGCAACGACTTGGGCGACGATAAGGCGGGATTGGTCGAGCAGCCCCAGGTCGAAGTAGCCGGTGCGCTTGATAGTGGCCGCTACTTTGCGAGCTGACGCGCTGCCAATCGCTGGAGCAAGGGCGGCAGAAAGCTTGGCCAGGCAGTTTTTCTGTGGAGTCTCTTTAGGCACGCCCTGTTCGGCGGTTTTCCTGTCTTGAGCCATATTGAATTATTCCTTTACGGGCGTAATCTCAACTGATTGTGATAGACGTATTTAGCCAAAAACTTGTTTCTCTTGACTTGACATTTGGGTATATTTTTTTCCGGCAGGGGTTCTGCCAGTGAGGAGACCGAAATGTCAGTTCTAAAGCAATTCGATCCGGAAATATATGCTGCGATGCAGGGGGAAACCAATCGCCAAAATAAGAAACTCGAGTTAATCGCATCGGAGAATTTTGTCTCGGAGGCGGTGATGGAAGCGGCCGGCGGAGTGATGACAAATAAGTACGCCGAAGGCTACCCGAAGAAAAGGTACTATGGCGGATGTGAGTTTGTCGATGTCGCGGAGACACTGGCGCGCCAGCGGGCCATCGAGCTGTTCGGCGCCGAGCATGCGAATGTGCAGCCGCACTCCGGCTCGCAGGCCAACATGGCGGTGTATTTCACGGTGCTGAAGCCGGGAGACACGATTCTCGGATTGAATCTGTCGCATGGCGGTCATCTCACGCACGGACATCCGCTGAATTTCTCCGGAATGTTCTACAATGTTGTTGGTTATGAGGTCAACAGAGAGACCGAGACGATTGACTACGATGCCTTGCACCAGCAGGCGCTGGCAACGAAGCCGAAGATGATAGTCGCCGGCGCGTCGGCCTATCCGCGCACGCTGGATTTCAAACGCTTCCGCGAAATCGCGGATGCCTGCGGAGCGCTGCTGATGGTCGATATGGCGCATATTGCCGGATTGATCGCAGCGGGGCTGCATCCATCGCCGGTGCCGCATGCGCATTTCGTTACGACGACGACGCACAAGACTCTGCGTGGTCCGCGCGGCGGGATGATTCTATGCAAGAAGGAATTCAAGAAGGACCTCGACAGGATGGTGATGCCCGGCATCCAGGGCGGACCCCTGATGCATATTATCGCGGCCAAGGCGGTGGCATTGAAGGAAGCGCTGCAACCGGAGTTCAAGGTATACCAGAAGCAAGTTTTGGCCAATGCGAAGACGATGGCGGATGAATTCATGAAGATGGGCTACCACGTGGTTTCCAAAGGAACGGATACACATCTGCTGTTGTTGTCCTTTGTTGAGAAGGGATTGACGGGCAAGCAGGTGCAGGAAGCGCTGGATCTGGCCTCGATCACGACCAACAAGAACACGGTACCGTTTGATCCGCAGCCGCCGCTGGTGACTTCGGGGATTCGTATCGGCGCGCCGGCGATTACGACGCGCGGGATGAAAGAGGCAGAGATGAAGCAGATCGCGGGATTGATTGACAAGGTGATCAGAAATCTGAATGACGAATCGGTACTCGCACAAGTTAAGAAGGATGTCGAACATCTTTGCGACAAGTTCCCGCTGTATACCGATCGCATGGATAAAGACATTGTCGTGCCGGTGATTCCGTAGACATAAAGCGAAAGGCAAGGATGCTGGTAGAATTTTCCGTGGCGCCGATGGGAGTCGGCGAGTCGATTTCGAAAGAGGTCGCGAAGGTGATAGATATCATCGACCGGTCAGGCTTGAAGTACCGGACCCACGCCATGGGGACCCTTATCGAAGGGGACTGGGAACAGTGCATGGCGGTGATCAAGCAATGCCATGATGCTGTCCGTGCAGCTTCGCCGCGGGTATATACCAGGATCGCCATCGATGACCGTGAGGGAAATTTGAGCAACATGGACCGCAAGATTGACTCCGTCCGGCAGAAACTGGGCCGGGACTTCCAGGAGTAGGGATGTCACAACCGGTTGTCCTATTGTCGACTTGCGGCGATGAGATCAAAGCACAGGCGATCGCCACGTACCTGATCGAACAGCGACTGGCGGCGTGTGTGAACCTGGTAACCGGCGTTAAGTCGACCTATCGCTGGGACGGCGAGATTCGCACCGACAGCGAAGTCCTGCTGGTCATCAAATCGCAACGAGATCAAGTTCAGTCGATAAAGCAGGTGCTGGTGGAGCTTTCCGGTTACGAATTGCCGGAGTTGATTGCGATGGAGATAGTCGACGGTTCCCAGCATTATCTCGACTGGCTTACCGTCGAGTCGCGGCAGCCGAACGTAGAGACCTCAAGCGAATAGCACCGTGGGCACGATTGCGCTTTTGACGGATTTCGGCGAGACCGACGGCTTCGTCGGTATGGTCAAGGGCACGATCAAGAGCCTGGCGCCCGACTGCGAAATCATCGACATCACCCACCAGATCACCAACTTCGATATCCGTGCCGCGGCATTCGTGCTGCAGAAATCGGTGCGTTACTATCCGGCAGGGACGGTTTTTCTGGCAGTGGTTGATCCGGGCGTCGGGAGCGCGCGGCGGATCATAGCAGCGCAGGCGGGCGATTATTACTTTGTCGCGCCGGACAACGGCATTCTTTCGTACACCCTGACCGAGTTCCCGGAAAAGCGCGTGTACGCGGTAGAAAACGAGGCGCTATTCCTACCCGATCACGGCCAGACATTCCACGGCCGCGACATCATGGCGCCAGTGGCGGCACGAATTGCCGCGGGGCTGGCGATTGGGATGGTCGGACCGGCGGTAGAGAGTTATGCCTTCCTGAAAATCCCCAATCTGCTCAAGCACGGGCGCAGCGTGATCGGGGAGATCGTCTATGTAGACAGGTTTGGAAACCTGATCAGCAACATCACAAAGAATGATTTGCCGCGCGGCGTTGAACTGACAAATCTTAGATGTACGGTTGGCGATGTCAAGGGCATCGCAATAGTAAACAGCTATGCCGAGGGCAAGGATCTTGCGGCAATCATCTCGGGCTTTGGCACTGTCGAGGTTTTCCTCAATCAGGGAAACGCCGCCGGCAGATTTGCCAGGGCTGTCGGAATGACCATTGCGGTCGAGGGTTAGAATATGAAGTGTCCTTATTGCGGAGAAGAGTCGGACAAGGTCATCGACACGCGTTCGGTTCAGGAGGGGAACGCGGTGCGGCGGCGACGGGAGTGTTTATCGTGCAACGAGCGCTACACGACATACGAATACATCGAGCGCGTTTCGCTGACGGTGATCAAGTCGGATGAGCGACGAGAACCGTTCGACCGCTCCAAGCTTTTGCGCGGTCTGCAGATTTCCACGGCCAAACGGCCGGTATCGGAGAAGCAATTGATGCAGCTTGTCGAAGACGTCGAGAACGAATTGTTCAAGGTGAACAAGTCGGAGGTGTCTTCGCAGCTAATTGGCGAGATGGTGATGGAGCGTCTGCGCAATTTGGACGAGGTAGCATACGTGCGGTTCGCCTCGGTTTATCGCAAGTTCCAGGACAAGACGGAATTCGTCGACGAGATCAAAGACCTGCTCAAGTAAACAAATCATGGTAGAATTTCGCGAAATTGGACAAGACGCGCCGGGGGGAGATATGCCGTTTCTCGAACACATCGAGGAACTGCGCAAGCGGCTGATCAAGGTTATTCTATCGATAATTGCTTTCGCGATCGTGGCATATTTCTTTTCCGACAAGATGGTCGAGTTAATCGTCAAGCCGGTGGGAACGGTTTATTTTCGCCAGCCGACCGGGGCGTTCATGCTACGAATGAAGCTGGCGGGATTCGCCGGACTGGTGATGGCGATCCCGGTGGTGTTGTTCCAATTCTGGCGGTTTGTGATTCCGGGGCTTTACAAGCGCGAAGTCAAGTACCTGGTGCCGGTGACGATTCTGGGCACGCTGTTCTTTTTCGGCGGCGCCGGATTTTGTTTTTTCGGGGTGATACCGAATGCGATCAAATTCCTGCAGGAATTCGGCACGGAGAATGTCAAGCCGCTGATCGATGTCTCCGATTATTTTTCGTTTGTCTTCTGGATGTGCGTGGCTTTTGGCGCGGTGTTTCAGCTGCCGATCATCGCCTATTTCCTCGGGCGAATCGGGCTGATAACAGCGAACACATTGCGAAAGGGGCGTCGGTTTGCAGTGATCGGGATTTTGATTGTAGCGGCGGTGATTACACCGACGCCGGACGCGTTCAGTATGATGCTGTTGGCGGTGCCTCTTTATGTCCTCTATGAGATTTCGGTTTTTGTCGTGCAGTTTACGGGGGTGAGGAAGGAATGAGGGGGCGCTTCAAGCTGAAGGTTCAACGAGCCATGTCGGGTTCCGCGCTCCGCTGGGAACACCGACCTACAAGCTGAAACCTGGATTCCGGCTTTCGGGACTGTTGAAAAACTCGAACTCCGTCATTCTGAGCCGCTACGCAGGCGAAGAATCTGTAAGTTGTTTAATAACAGAGGGAGCAGATCCTTCGCTACGCTCAGGATGACAATATCGGGGGCTTTTTCAACAGTCCCTTTCACCGGAATGACGCAGGATACGGATCGGGATTCATCGTCAACACGTTCCGGGCGCCCAGCCGCCAAATAACGCTTGTTCCAATTCGCAGGGGCTGTATATTCCCACGCAATTGCCGAATTGACTACTATGAAAACGCTTCAATACGCCATAATCGCAATCATCACACTTGCCGCCTCGGCCTTTGCCGTGCGTCCGGCAGACTTGTACAAAGCAGGGGATGTCGTCGAGTTCAGGATTGAGCGCGGCGGCAAAGTCTTCGGAACACAGAAGGCAACCTGTGTTGGTATTCGAACGACGGAAGATGATTCGCTGTTGGTCTTCGTAATGGAGACCAAGACGGTAGTTGACCGTGGCGGCCGGTCGTTTGACATGGATGTCAACTGTGAGGTCGGCTATCGCATGAGCGGATTGCCGCGCGACTACAAGTTTGAGTTGACGCTGCTCAATGCCAAGGTTACACACGAGGGGCGCTTCACGGGGAAGGAATATATTGGGACCGGCTCGCGACTGGGCGTGACGCAGCCGTTCAACTTTCCGCTCGAGCGCTGGCCGGTATTATTCGACAACAATTTCGCGCTGCAATGGGAGATTGCCTCTTATCCGGTGAGGCGCAATCCAGGTGATTCGATGGTGGTCGAGGCGATGATTCCGCAGATGAATCAGTTAATGGCGTTTTCGGTCAAGGTGCTGCCGTTTGAGTCCGTGGTTTATGCCGGGCAGAACGTGCGCACGCGAGTACTGCAGATTAGTCCGGCAAATCAGACACTATATATTGATGAATCGGGTCGCCTGCTGAAGGCGGTGGACAAAGTCTCCGGGATTACAGTCACTCGACAGGTGCCGGGCGAAAGCGCCGAGATCGTGCGGCAGTCGATTTGGACGATGATTGCCAATCGTCTGCCGGGGTATTTGATTTTGCTGGCAATGGCATTGGGCTGGTTTGTCGCGCTGGGGTATTCGGGCATAAAGTTGCCGCAAACCTGGGCCGTTTTGGTGATCGCGGCGGGATTGTACTGGCTGTCGTTGCAGGTCTTGATGCCGATTCAGAATGCATACTTTGCGTGGGCGATCGATCCGCGCTCCGGATCGGGGAATACATACATCATGCTCCTGGGTTCGGCGCTGATTTTTGCGATCATCGAATTGGCAGCGATTGCGCTACCGGTTGTCGCTGTCTACCTGATCAAGAAAGTCGACGCGATTAAGCTGGCGATCGCGGTCGGCGCTGCGGCCGGTGCCGGATATGGACTGATGCAAGCGGCCAACCTGACGCAGTTTGGAGCCGATGGTTCGATATTGCTGCCGGTGGATATGATGCAAAAAGTAGCATTGATCGGGATCTGCGCCGTGTGCGGCGGGCTGATAGGCCTATTCCTGGCGACAAAGCAGCCATGGCAGTACTATCTTATTCCGATCGGAATCAAAGCGCTGCTGAATTGGACCTCGGTATTTGTTCAAAAGGGCGATCTGATGCTGCCCGCGCATACGTTCATATCAATATTAGTGGCGGCAAGTTGCGTTCTCATACTCGTTTTGCTTCGCAAGAAGTTCGAGCGACATTTCCCAACCAGAAAACAAATCAGGACAAATTAAGCTTTTTACTTGCGGGTCGCGGCAGAGCTCATATATTTGTCAACGATACGAGAGGGTTTTCTCGAATCGACTTCACGCCGATGAGGAGGATATTATAATGGCAATGAAAATCACCGATGAGTGCACCGCCTGCGGATTGTGTCTGCCGGAGTGCCCGAACGACGCCATCGCCGAAGGGGACATTTACGTTATTGATCAGGTTAAGTGCGACGAATGTGCCAACGTGGACGGTGGTTCACGCTGTGTAGCGATCTGTCCCGTTGACTGTATCATAAAGGCGTAATCAAGCCGAAGTGCTTTACGTGTGCCGCCGACAACGACGGCACTTTTTTTGTGCCTATGTTTACTGGAAAACAAGCCTGGATTATTGTTCTTCTTGTGGCAACCATCGCGTTGCTGCTTCAAAATGCCGGTCATGTCCGGCTCAAGTTTCTATTCTTCAATTTTTCTCTGCCGCTGCCCGTGCTGATTCTGATTGGTGTCGGAATCGGCATCATCCTCGGGTTCTGGCTCGATCGACCGAAAAATAATGCCAAATAGCCGTTTCCGATATCTTGAGGATATCGCGACCGCCGATGCCGCGTTCGAGGCATACGGTTCCACCATGGAAGAGGTATTTGAAAATGCCGCACTGGCGATGTTCAATGTCATGGCGCCGCTGGAACTGATCGGCGATGAGTCGGTACGGGATGTCACGGTGTCGGCGGACTCGCAGGAAGAGCTTCTGCATAACTGGCTGGCGGAGCTGGTGTATCTCAAGGATGTGCACGGCGAGTTGTACTCGCAATTCAGAGTCAGAATTGTAGTCGCAGAAGAGATGAGTCTGGCGGCGGAGATTCGCGGGGATACGATCGACAGCGTACGCGAACATACGCACACAGATGTCAAGGCGGTCACGTACCATCGTTTGGCAATAGAGCGGCGAGAAAGTGGCCTGGTAGCCACAGTGGTTCTGGATTTATGAAGTATCCCGTTACAAAAATACGCGACGGTGTATGGGAGATATCTCCTTCGGTCAAGAAGGGGATGCGTGTTCCGGCGCGGCTGTATTCAAGCGACAAGCTGTTGGCCTCGCTGGATGACGGTGTGTTCGAGCAGGTCACCAATGTAGCGACTTTGCCGGGCATTGTCGGTCATGCATTGTGCATGCCGGACGGTCACTGGGGATATGGATTTCCGATTGGCGGTGTGGCGGCATTTTCCACGAGTGATGGCGTTATCTCGCCGGGTGGGATCGGGTTTCGACATCAACTGCGGCATGCGGTTGATCAGGACGAATCTGACACTTGAGGAGATCAAACCAAAACTGCCGCAGCTTCTCGACAGGTTGTTTCAACTGGTTCCCGCCGGTGTCGGAGTGAAGGGACCGATTAGTCTGTCGAAGAAAGAGTTCGCCAATGTTCTGGTCGACGGCGTCGAATGGTGCCGCAAGCAGGGATATGCCGGCGAATCGGATTGGCTGGCGATCGAGCAGCGGGGCAAGATCCATGGCGCCGATCCGGATCAAGTTTCGGCCAAGGTGTTTGAACGGGGGCGCGACCAGCTGGGTACGCTCGGTTCCGGCAATCATTATCTCGAAATCGAAGTTGTCAAACCGGAGAACGTATTTGAGCCGGAGATCGCCGCGACGTTCGGGATTGACCGTCCCAATCAGATTGTCATTTTGATTCATTGCGGATCGCGCGGATGCGGGCATCAGGTGGCGACTGATCATTTGCAGGTATTCAACAAAGCAATGCCGAAGTATGGAATCAAGACAAATGACCGGGAACTGGCCTGTGCGCCGTTTGACTCACCGGAGGGGCAGTCGTATTTCAAGGCGATGACTTGCGCGGCGAACAGCGCCTTCGCCAACCGACAGGTGATCGTGCACAATGTGCGGAAGGCTTTTGTCGAGGTTCTTGGCAAGCCGGAACATCTGTTGGGTTTGCAGACAATTTATGATGTGGCGCACAACATCGCCAAGGTCGAGACCTACGAGATCAACGGGAAGAAGCAGAAAGTTGTTGTCCACCGCAAGGGAGCGACACGTGCGTTTGGTCCGAACTCGCCGGATGTGCCGGAGAAATATCGAGCGGTCGGACAGCCGGTGTTGGTCGGCGGGTCGATGCAGACAGGATCGTATCTGTTAGTGGGAACAGCCAAGGCGATGGAAGAGACCTACGGATCGACGCTGCATGGGGCGGGACGGACGATGTCACGGGCGCAGGCGAAGAAGATGGTCAGGGGTTCGGAGCTGATCACGGAGATGGCGGAGCAGGGAATCCAGGTGCGGGCGGCGTCATTGAGCGGACTGGCCGAAGAGGTCGGGTTTGCTTACAAGGAAATTGATGACGTGATCAATGCGGTGCATGATATTGGGATCTCGAAGAAGGTGGCGAAGCTGGTGCCGGTGGGGAATATCAAGGGTTAGGAGACTCGATTCTAAGTCGCCGAACTCAAGTGCCCTCACCCCCACCCCTCTCCCGGTGGGAGAGGGGAGAGACTTAGAACAGACTTTATCAACGAATCGAGATTGAATTGGCTCGGAAGAGAGTACCCGAGGCAACCCATCCCTTTCGGTTGCCTCGGGCACAGAGTAGTTCATTTGCCAATGCTGCCACAAATCCCAGTTAGTCAAACTGGCGCGACTATAACATAGTCCACGTTTGCCAACGTAGCAACAGAGAATCGACACGCAGCGCCCACCCCGCTGTCGATAATCTATTGCTAAAAGTCCAGTTTGACTGTATTGTAGAACTGTAGGAACAAGATTGTTGAATCACAGACGGAGATGTTGTTATGATGAGGCATATCGTCTTAATGACTTTGGTGGCCACTCTGGTACTCGTAATGGTAGCGTCGCCTGCGTTGGTAGCTGTGCCATCGAAGGCAATACATGCCCCGATGGGATGCTTCCGGAGTTGAGGTTTTGGAAGATTACTGTAAAGGGGACAGCCAGCGGCGCCGGATGGTCGTGGTGCATCAACGGTCCGACTTACAGCGTATGCGACAGCAATGTTGCGGGACCAGTGGCGGGATCGGGAGCGGCGGCCATTGCTCAAGCAATCGTGGCGAGCATTAACGCATCGGGGTGTTCGGGGATTATCGCGGGCGTTGTGCAAGACTCCAGTTTTGCGATCGGCAGTAGTTGTGTTCAAGGTTTTGAGTTTTGCATAGGTCCGGCTGGATCGGCGCCGAGCTGTTGCATTTCGGAGTTGGATCCGAATTCATGCTCCATTGACGCGACGTTTGAGCAGTTGGACTCTTACGAGTGCTTTCTCCTGCGGTGATGCAAACAATACGGGTCCGTGAATATTTCAGATGTGGTCTACTTGATCTATTACATTTTAGCAGGCGGACCGCCGCCGCCGTATTGCGTTGGGAATGCCAACGGCGATTGCGTCTTGTCGATCTCGGACGCGGTATTTATCATCAATTATATCTTTGGCGGCGGACCGAGTCCCGGCAACTGCTGGTGGTAAGAGTTGGAATGGACCGTTAGCGACCGGGAGAATCGGGCAAGATTTACAAAAGTGGCGGGCAAAGTGGGTTCCAACTAACCCCTTGACAAACTCAAGTCCAGCACTAACTTTCCCGACAATTCTATTCATCAATGCCTCGAAAGGTTACGAATGCTTTGGAGTAAGACATATATCCCGACACTGCGGGAAAGCCCGGCCGATGCCGAGTTGATCTCGCATAAAATGCTGATGCGCGGCGGCTATATCCGGAAATTGCAGGCCGGCGTTTACAATTATCTGCCGCTGATGCAGAGGGTCCTGCACAAGACGATCAACATTGTTCGCGAGGAGATGGATCGCTCGGGTGCGATCGAGATTACGATGCCGGTGCTGCACCCGGCAGAGCTATGGCAGGAATCGGGGCGGTGGCATGTCATGGGCAAGGAACAGATGCGGATGAAGGACCGGCACAATCACGATATGGTGCTGGGCGGAACGCATGAAGAAGTCGTGACCAATGTCATTCGCGGCGAATTGCGCAGTTATCGCCAGTTGCCATTGAATTTGTACCAGATTCAAGTCAAGTTCCGCGATGAAATCAGACCGCGCTTCGGACTGATGCGTGGACGCGAGTTTCTGATGAAGGATGCATATACCTTCGACACCGATTTGGAAACACACAAGGTTGCTTACAACAAGATGGTTGATGCCTATTTCGCGACCTTCAATCGCTGTGGATTGGCGGTGCGCAAGGTGGAGTCGGACACGGGCGCGATGGGCGGTTCGATGGCGCATGAGTTCATGGTGATCGTCGACACCGACTCGGGTGAGGAGGTGATTTACTTCTGCAACAAGTGCGACTATGCCGCCAACGTCGAGAAGGCGGAGTCGATTGACGCGAAGAAGATTGCTTCGGAGTCGCCCAAGCCGATTGAGAAGGTACCGACACCGGGCGCGGCGACTATCGAGCAAGTGACAGAATTTTTGAAAGTGCCGGCGGAGCGTTTGGTGAAGACGCTGTTGTATCTTGCCGACGGCAAGCCGGTGGCGGCGTTGATTCGCGGGGACCGGCAGATCAATGAGACGAAGTTGCGGAATCACTTCGGCTGCCTCGAACTGGTGATGGCGACCGCGGATGTGGTGGAGAAGGTCACCAAGGCGCCGGTGGGATTTGCCGGACCGATCGGGTTGAAAGATATACGGATCGTTGCGGACCCGGAAGTGATGGCGCTGACCAATTTCGTGGTCGGCGCGAATGAGAACGAGACGCATTACATCAATGTCAATCTCAAGCGCGATTTCGATGTCAAGGAAGTGGCGACGATTCGCAATGCGCAGGTCGGCGATATTTGTTCGCACTGCAAGGAAGGGACGCTCAATGCGCAGAAGGGCATTGAGGTCGGCAACACCTTCAATTTAGGTTTGAAGTACTCCAAGGCGCTGAACGCCAAATTCATCGATGCAGAGGGCAAGGAGCAGTTATTCTGGATGGGGTCGTACGGGATTGGCGTAACGCGCACGATCCAGGCGACCGTCGAGAAGTACAATGACGAGAAAGGGATCATCTGGCCGGCGACGATGGCGCCGTACCAGGTTGAACTTGTGCCGCTGACCCTGCAGGACGACAAACTGCGGGCGGCGTCGTTTGAATTGTATGACCAACTGAATCGCGCCGGTGTGGAAGTTCTGATGGATGACCGCGACGAACGCGCCGGTGTCAAGTTCAACGACGCCGATTTGATCGGGATTCCGCTGCGGGTCAATGTCGGCTCCAAGTCGCTGGAGAAGGGCGAGATCGAGTTGAAGGAGCGCGCCAAGCCGGAAGTCGGGGCGGTCAAGCTGGAGTCGGCGGTCGAGACGATCAAGCAGACGATTGCCCGGCAGATCGCCAAGCCACAGCCGTTTTAGGGGAGAAGCATAAAAATCCGGAACTGTTAGGTGGCAGGCTGCGTATTTGTGTTGTAATAGTGCACTATTCGGGTCCAAGCAGACTATGTTCGGGCTTTTTGGCAGTTGAATTGAAAAACCGATACAACTTCTAACACATCAGGAGAAGCGGCTCATGATGCTCGTCAAAACCAAGCTTGGAGTAAGCTCGATTCACGGCATCGGGTTATTTGCCGATCAGGACATTCCCAAGGGTACGCCGGTATGGGAGTTTACGCCGGGGTTTGATCAGGAGATTCCGCGGAATCATCTGGAGCGGGTACCGGAAGCCGCACGCAACGACTTTCTCAAGTACAGTTACACCAGCAAGAAAAACGGCGGGTATTACATTTTATGCTGCGACGACGGCAGATTTTTCAATCACAGTGAAGAGCCCAATGTCATTGGCGTGCCGTCCGGGAATGGCTCGGAGGATATTGATATTGCGGTTCGCGATATCAAAAAGGGTGAGGAATTGACCTGCGACTACCGCAGTTTTGAGGCGGCTTTTACGAGAGAGATGTTGGCTTAATCGGGCTTACGCTGTTTGTGTGTTGTAGGGACTGTTACGGACTCTTCCAAGCGTCACTTTCGGCACCGCGAACAGATCTTTCGCCTGCGCAGCGGCTCAAGATGACAGTACCTAAAACTTGTGCGACATCCCTGCTGTACAAATGACCGCACGGGTTTCGGCGGAAATCAATTAGCTAAGGTGCCAGTTCGTGTTCTGCGCAATCGACACGAAGTTCGGCCAGCCGCGAGCGGCTTGTCGAGCAAGTTGCAGTGGTGCGGCGCCGGCGAACCGGGATGAGCGTCTTTGCCAAAGAACTTACAGGTGGTACACATGCGGGCGACCGTCACAATTTCAGCCCGCTGCAGAGATTCGATCAATTTCAGGAGTGTTTGAAGGGCAGTTGTTTGTTCATGCTGGGGAAGTGCGGTTGCGGCATCCCGAATGGAGTCGGCCCAGCTGCAAAGCTTGTTTGATAGCTTCTTGCCGGCAGGAGTCAATTTGAGATTGACTACGCGGCGATCCTGCCGGGAGACGATTCGAGCGAGTAGTCTCTTGTCTTCCAAGGCGGATACGGCATCACTGACGGTTGCGGCCGTCATGTCCAAATTCGCGCGCCAAATTTCCGACACGGCCAAGGGAAGTGTCGTGATGGAGAAGGAAGACCAGAATCTGAATCTGGATAGGGCTAAGCCCGTGCTTTTGCGCCTGCTCCCAAAGCAGTACCCGGAAAGCCTGATTCAGTCGCTCCAATGCGGCGACGACTTTGCTGTCAACTCGCAGGTGCTGCTCTTCAGGGTTAAATACCGAGTCCATTACTGAAATCCTCACAATTGTATGATCAAGAAACGCGGTAGGCGCTGAATTGCCTACCGATATAGTAGATGCTCTGTACCAACTTAATACCTACCATTTGCTTGAGCAATTCAATTGTGACATTGACAGTGCAGGCTATCACGGATAGCTCGAGGAGTGCAGGGCAAGTCTCGAGCGAGTCCTGCCCTGCAATCGAGATATCTTAGAATTCGCCGTTCTTGGCATAAGGCTGGGTCCAAAGAGTAACCTGCAATACCACAGACTTGAACCATGCCTGGTGCATCTTGTCAACTTCGTCCGCAGTGTGCCCCTTCGCTGAGAGGAAAGGTTTGATGGTTGCTGTAATCGGATAGATGAAGGCGATAAGGTAGCGCTGATTGATGTTGTCGATACCCTTAACGCCGTCAGTTTTGCCTTTCTTGGTCTTGTGGTGACGCAGTGCGATCTCGTACTGATAGTCGAGCCACACCTGGTCGTATGGCGGATTGCAGGTATCTTTAATCCACTGACCGAATCGCTGGCGCACTGCCGCAAGATAGGCGGCGTCCGGTTTCCGATCGGAGCCCGTGAAGAAGTGAAGAAGGTGGTCGTTACCTCCGACGAAGCCATACCAAAGGTCAAGGACGGCATCAATCTGATCAGCGAGAACCACGCCGGCCATTTTCAGGTACTTTTCGTCTTCGGCCGAGAATAAGACGGTCTTCTTGAGTAACTCGAAGTCCGCCAGCGAAAGTGGTGATTTAGCCAGTTGCGGTGAACCGTAAGTATAGCCCGGAATTGCGTTTGTTGTTTGGTTCTTCACGGTTGTTTCTCCCAGGAGTGGGGCGAGATTGAAGGCGATAAGCGCCAACAGACATTTGAGGGTCGTGTTTCGGATCATGAAAATGGCTCCTTGATAGAAGAGTAATTAGTTAGGATTCCTAATCATATAACGCAAATCTTGGAAAGGTGTTTGATGGCTAGAGCGATTTTTCTGACGGTGCGACGAAGTTTGTGGTTTGGCCGGAATCGAATCCGGCTGGTAGAGAAAGAGTAAGCGGTAGCACAGGCGACGCTTCCAAAGTAGCGCACATAAACTGTGCGGAAATACTGTCCGATAGAGGATCGAACGGAAAGGACTATTGTTCAAGTGTTGTCCGTGATGCGATTAATCGATGGCCACCGAGCATTGGCACAGTGATTGCTTAGAGTGTTGTGCCGGATGGCAATATTAGAGAGGAGATCAATATGAGAAAGAGAATTCTGATACATGCACTTTCGGTTATTGCAGTGCTTGCGGTTGCTGGCTGCGAGGAAAAAACACACTACATCACGGTGGCAGATAGGCCGGCGACACCGGTAGGCGTTTACTCGGTGACCGGCGATGGTTTTGTTGATGTTTTCTGGCAGGCGAATAATGATGGTGGCAACACGGAAGGTTACGGTGTCTATCGCTACAACCGTACTGTCGGCGGCAACGATGAGTATATTCTGATTGGTGAAGTAAGTGCCTCTCCTTTCAACGAGGTTTATGGTTATCGCGACAATAATGTTCAGAATGGCAGTACTTACTATTATGCAGTCAACGCTTACAATGTATACGGCGAGTCGGATTTATCTGACCCGGATGCCTTTGACACACCGCGGCCGCAAGGAACAGTCTCTTTTGATCTCTCCGGACAACCGGCGGGGCGTCAGGGTTACAATTTTGCTGACCGCAGCAAGGTTAATTGGGAATCACCGGATGCGGATGTGTTTATCGAGTATGACTCCGGTCTTGACGCCTTTTTCATCTGGAGAGGCCGCGACGATGTGTTCATCCAGACGTTTGGATTCACTTCAGACATCAGGGATGTCAATTGGGGCGAACCGGGTGGCGGCTGGAATAACGTGGGCTGGATGGAATTGGCGGTTGGCCACGCTTACCTGGTCGGGATCGGTGAATTAGACCAGGATGAGAATTCCGAGCACTATGCGGCAGTGCGGGTGACGGGATTGGACAACGGCCAGGAACGAGTCAACATTGAATGGGCTTATCAAACGGATCGATTCAATCCCGAGCTGAAACTCGTGCCTTCGACCGGCGAAATCCCCAGCATTATCAAGTACAGAAGGAGCGGTAACTAATATGAAGCGGATTATTCTACTCACGACGCTGATTACGGCGATGGCGATTCTGTTCGCCAATGCCGCCTTCAGCCAGTCGACCATGCGTCGCAGCTACAACGGCCTTGAGGTCGACATCTGGACCGATAAGGATGACGGTTCGAATTATTACGAAGGTGATGAGGTCACCATCTACTTCCGGGCATCGAACGACTGTTACGTGACGATTTATGATTTGGATACGCGCGGCAACGTGAACCTGTTGTTTCCGGCCGATCCACGGGACCCGAACTTTGTACGCGGCGACGAGATTCATATGATTCCGGATCGCGACGACAACTATCAACTGATGCTGGAAGGTCCTCCCGGAAACGAGTCGATTCAGATCGTTGCCACGGCCGATTTTCACGCCGTGCCGGACTGGCGGGGGCCAATGTCAGTATACGACGACAGCTGGGGATTCAAGTATGAGGGTGACAACGATCAGTTTATCCAGCTTATCAATGGTCGTTATTTTCCGAATGAGCAATGCGCGATCGATCAAGTCGTGTTTTATGTAGCGCCGCGCTATTACTATCAGCCGGAAAAGAGCGATTGCTACGGCGACTGCGGGCAGGTCTATGTTGACTATCCGAACGGCTGCGAAGTTTATGTCAACGGTGTGTTCTACGGTTACGCGCCGCTGTATGTGCCTTCGATCTACTTCGGGCGCCATCGCGTAACAGTGTATTGGGGTGCGAGCATTGTGTACAACGACTGGATTTTCGTTGACGCGTGGTATCCGTACTTCATTTATACGCGTCCGTGGTATGTTTACGATTATTGTTACACGAATTGGTACCATTATCATTACTGGGACAGCTGGTATAACGGTCCGTCGCCTTACAAGTATAAGAACAGCGATTTCTATTCGTACAAGAAGCCGGATTCGCGCCGTGGTTATACGGTAGTGACGAACACGCACGGTAAGTATGAGAAGTCGAAGACTTATGCCGAGAAGTCGCCGCGAATCGAGAAATTTAAGTCGACGTACAACTATGACAAGTCGACGAAGACCTATACGGCGTCGAAGGGCAAATATGATTACGACAAGAGCAAGAGCAGCGGTTCGAGCAAAGGCCGCGATTTCGACGACTACAACAGCGCCAAGAAGTCGACCAAGGGTTCGGACAACGACGGCGTTTATACCAAGCCAAAGTCCGGCAGCGGCAATGGCAAGGCCAACACGGGCGGGGACAACAACCAGGGCAAGTCGGGCGGAACCGTCAAAAAGCCGGCGTAGGCAAGGGTGGTGACAGTGGTAAGGGCAGTTCCGGTGATGATGTGAAGAAACCGGCGAGCAAGGGCAGCGACAATTCCGGAAAGGCGACTCCGAAGGCCGGCACGCCGAGTTCCGGTGGTGGGAAGTCAAGCCCTGCGGTGAGTAGCGGCAGCAAGTCGAGCGGAAATTCTTCGGGCAAGTCGAATGGCGACTCCGGCCAATCCGGAGGCAAGAGCAGCGGCAATTCGAGCGGGAATTCCGGAGGCAAGAAGAAGTAACAATTTCACCATGTGGTGCTTCCTATAGAGCGGGTTGCGGTCCGAGAGCCGAAAGGTGATCGGACCGCATCCCAATTTTGTATGCAGGCATTGTTGTTGACGCGACTGGAGAAGGCTGTTAAGCTGAAAGAGAAGATGAAGAACGGACGACACATTTTCGGCATCGCGTTGTGCGTGTTGCTACTGGGGGCATCAGCTTCCGGTGTATCGCGCAAGCCGAAAACGGGAGGAGACAACAAAGCAAAGGTTGCTGACACCGTTAAGCAGGGTCAGGCTGTGCCAGATTCCGCCAAAAAGGCGGTACCGACTCCGACTGTGCCGGCGAAAAAGGGCAGCACTGTGACGAAGCAAGTGACGCCGGCGAAGTTTAATGACTTCCGCGATGAAAACAAGAACGGGATAGACGATCGGCTGGAGAAAACGAGCACGGAAGCGAAGAAACCTTCATCGACAGCGACCAAGAAGACCGAGACGAAGAAGACCGAGAGCAAAGAAGTCCAGCACCATAACAAGGCCCCGGCGACTTCCAAGAAGTCAAAGTAGTTTTCGATTTGCTGCAAAATAAGAAAGCGATGTTCCCGGCCGGGCGCATCGCCTTTTTGTTTGCGTGGTAAACGAGTTCTACTTCAAGTAGCCTGTGCAGTCACAGGTCAAGCCGGGATTGGGGCCGCCGGAAAACACAAACTGAATCAGGTATACAGCGTCCGAGATGGTGACAGCGCCGCTGCAGTCGGCATCGCCGGAGCCGATCGGGTCCGGAATGGGTGCTACGCCGCCAAGGAACACAAATGAAATGAGCGTGACAGCATCGCTGACAGTGTAGGCACCACTGCCGTCAGCGTCGCCGACCAGCCAGGTGCAGGATGCGGGGAGGTTGACATTCACCAGTTCCAGATCAGAGAATTGTGAGAACTGGTTTTGGAGATCCTTTGCGCGCACGCGATAACTGTAGGCGCCATTGGTCAAGCCGGTAACGTGGAAGGTGGAGTCAGTTTCGGTGTTGGTGAGCATCACCTGGCCGGCATAGGACTCGATCGGGAAGATGTCATCAATCCATAAGCCGGGTCTATTGACACCGCCGTCGCTGACGTAGCGGAAGCGGAGGAGAATGTTCTGACCGACATACGGGGTCAGACTGAATTTGGCCGGTACCCAGCCGGTCGAAGCGCCGGTAATGCCATTGCCAAGGTTATTCCCTTGCGGATTGGCGGTGGTGGTAATATTGCCGGGAATTGATGTCCAGAGTGCACCGCCGTTGGTCGAGACTTCGACATAAGCGTAGTCCCAACCTCCTTCGATATCATACCACGCGTTGAATCTCAGACTATCTCCGGGGAGCACATGCAGGGTATTGGCCCCGGTCAGACGGTTATTGAGATTATTAGCGGTGCCGGAGAAATACGATTTCGTTCCGGAGACCGCACGGACGGTGGAAGTCGTGAAGCCGTTTTCGACCCAGTTGCCGCTGATCGTTTCGATGTTGTCAGTGCCGCGGCTGAATCCGGTCAGTTGCCAGACCTCGAAGCTCTGTGCCGGGTTGTCAAAATCGAGATGGTGCCAATAGAGGTCGAATTCGTTGACTGCAATATCAGCTTGCGCATAAATCGCCGGTTTGTTGGGAGGAAGAAGCTTCTTTGGCGCTTCGGCGATGCGGGCGAGGAAGAGCTCCGGTCCAAGGGCGTTTTGCACCAGCGGAGTTATGCGGCTGGTCGGCGGCCAGAAATTGTCGCTGCTATTGCCGATTTCGATGGTGACAGCGTAGTTTTTATTTTTTGTCGATTGTTCGCCGTAACCCCAATCATCGGTGGAGCCGTTGACCGGGTAAAGCAATTGCCATGGCGGCCCGACAGCATAGCCGGCCAGCGCTGCGACAGTATCGGCCATGGCTGCGAAGAGATCATTGTCGGGGGTGTAAATGCGATCATAGCCCCAGGGGTAAAGAAACAGGTCAGAATACGAATGCAGGGAGAGTGTAATCACGAAATTTCGTGATTCGATAAACGCTTTCGCAACCTGTGTCTCCGGCTCGGAAAACGGTCCGGTGCCGCGATACGTGTTGTCGGCGCCGACGGGCGAGGAGCCTTCATCGTCGAATCCCCACTGGTAACCATAGTTGCGATTGAGGTCAACGCCGAAGCTGCTGCCGTTGTTGCGGCGATTCTTGCGCCACAAGCCGCCGCCGCCCGGGTCGGTTTCCTGGTTGTAACGATATCCGTCGGGATTCATGCAAGGGCTGAAAAACAATTCGCGATTGTTTACCAAGTAGGTCACCTGCGGATTGGTACCGTAGTTGTTGGTGAGATAGCGCATGAAGTAAATCAAGGCTTCGGGAGTGATGACTTCGCGGGCGTGGTGCGCGGCGTAGTAGTAGACTTCGGGTTCGCTCTCATCCACCAGCGGATTGTCCGAGATTTTCATCACATAGATCGGGCGGGCTTCGAGAGTGTTGCCGATCGACCACTTGGGACGAACGGTGAGCGGATTAGCCGTGGCGATCGAGTCCATCACCAATTCAATCTCACTGAGAGTGCGGTAACCGCCCATGCTCTTAGTCGGATCAAAACGGCTCTGAAAGAACGAAGTCATATCCTGGATTGAGACTTCATACGTAAGACTGCTGGCGGCGAGCTGTTGCAGTTCGTCGGCAGTCGCGAGCACGTCGATAAATTTATCGCCGGTATAGACCTCGTCAAGACCAAGGGATTTCAGTGTCTGGTAATCGGCGCGGGTTTCGATCGCCACCCGCACTTGCGAGAATCGCTCGGCGGCTTGAGACTGGTTGGTGATTGATGCCCAGATCAATGCTGCCAGCAGGCAGGCAGCGATAGTCCGATAGGTGATCATCTGGCTGGCTCCTTCGCGTGGTGAAGTACAATCAACGCCGCTGCTCGCGCGGCTGATAATCTCTTTAAGGATAACAATATAAGCTAATCCGGGCTTGTGGCAACAGTATTCTCGACAGCCGGCGACACATCATTTTGATCGGGTATGACCGGCAGGGCGATCGTGAATCTGGTACCGTTGCCGACTTCGGACTGACAGGTGATCGTTCCGCCATGCGCCATGACCCACTTGCGTGCGAGCGCCAAACCGAGACCTGTACCATCAGCTTTTCCGGAAGTGTAGAACGGGGTGAAGATTCGCGACAGTTGATCCGTGGTCATGCCTTTGCCGTGATCGGCAATTTCCAGCAGGAACATTCGCGCGACACGATCAAAGCGAAAGTCGAGCAAGATTGACTGCCCCGGCAGGGAAGCCTGAATTGCGTTCTCGATGAGGTTAATCAGTGTATTGACTATCAGCAAGGGATCGCAGACGAATTGCGGAGCATCGCTCTGGCAGTCAACTTTTAGCTGCAGGTTTCGGTCGATCAGTTTTTGTTCAAAATGGTTTGCCAGTGCGACGCGGATTTCTTCGAAATTCGTCGGTGTCGGAGAGATCTCGCCGGCGCGAGAGAGTTTGAGGAAGCGGTCGAGCATTTCGCCGGTGATGCGGGCCTCGCGAAGGATGCCGGTGACCATGTCGGCAGTCGGGCCCCCGGCACACAGTTTAGTAAGCAATTGCGAGAAACCGATGATAGCGCCCATCGAATTGCGAAGTTGGTGGGCCAGACCGGCGGACATTTCGCCGAGCACCGCCATTTGTTCTTTCACCACGACCTCCGCCTCGAGTCGTTTCAATTCCGTAATGTCGGAAATAAGCAAAGTAGCGCCGCGCACGGCTCCATAAGCATCGGTGACCAGTGAGCAAGTGACGGAGAGCCAGATGGCGCAGTTGTTCTTGGCGAGAATTTCGATTTCGGGGATACTCTTTCCGGTGCGAGTCTGGAGTGTGTCGGCGAGAAGGTTGCGCAGCGCGGGCCATCCGCGCAGGACGGCGGCGTACTGATGAGCGAGGGCATCGGCAGCGCTGATGCCGAATATCTTGGCTGCGGACTCGTTGAAGTGGGTGATGGTGCCGTCGGTGTTGCAGCTCAAGACGCCCGAGGGCATACTGCCGAGAACGTCATCGGTGTAGCGTTCCAGGCTAGCGGCGCGATCGCGCTGCTGGGCATAAAGCTGTTGCAGTTTCTGTTCTTTGGCGCGCAATTCGCCGATGACTTTCTGAAACGCCTCCACGGCAAAATCGACCGACTCCGGCTTGTCGGTGCGGGCGATGTCGGCGGCAATGGCCTCGCTCTTGATCTGCTGGTATGGTTTCATAGTGATCTTGAGGAGCATGACGGCCATAGTGAGCGCGGCAAGGACGCTTAGGACTTGGAAGAGCGTGTTCAGCGTCGCGAATCGCTCAATATCGCTCAACTCGCCGGCGTTGATCGCGACGACGAGAGTTAGCGGTTCGCCGCTATCACTGACGAAATGAAAAAATCCGGTCCGCTCGGTGCCGCCGGAAGGGAGTCGAAACGGCTCGGACAACGAGGCCGGAAGCGCGCTGTGAATTCCACCGGCGACAGATTTGGGCAGTCCGTATGAGCGGCGGATTTCGTTCAGGCGAGCTGGCGAAACAAGATTTGAGGTTTGCGCAGAGTCGTCGCGCAGAACATCGGTCTCGATCAAGGAAATCTTGGTGAATCCGGCGGCGAGGGCCAGATCGCGAACCGGTTGAGAGTTGATGCGCTCGCCCGGATTGGAGCGCAAAGAACCGGCGATAAGTCGAAGATTCTGCGAGGACTGATCAAGAAGCTGCTGTTCCTGTGCTGATCTTGTCTGACTGAAGAACCGAAGTGAATTGAGGTTGGCGACCAGGATCAGCAGGAACATGAAAGCCAGTGTGAGACGGATGCGGATTTCGTAAGTAAATCCGATTCTCTTTAGCAGACCGATGTCGACCTCGCTTGATTTGATCCCGGGAAGTTTCATCTTAAGTATTATCGGCCAATACCAAAGATGCGGTTAGCATCAGTTAGGGCTTGCTTGCCGGCTCTTTTCGGGGTATTTTGGAAACAGATGATGACCCGAATCTGGATAGTCCTTTTCCTGGCTTTTCTTGCCGGTGCGAGAGAGCGAACATTCGCTCAAACGCCGGATTACGTACTGCGTTATGAAGCGCTGCACTACGCGACATTGCTGCAGGTGACGCAGCATCACGTGATTACCGAGCGGTTTGACGCCAAGGAATTGAACGTTGCCATTTTTGCCTATCGCCTTGACCAAAAGGCCGAGCCGGGGGCTGTGTCCGACAGCGCACTTTTTAGCCAGAGTAAGCTGATTTTCGACGAGTATTACCTGGATTCGATGCAGCAGAATCGCGAGTACCTGCTATCGCTGCCAATGGCAAGGGTGATGGCAAACCACAAGATAAAATACCTCGGAAGAGTCGACACGATCGCAGGACTGCCATCGTATGAATACTCGATTGAGTCGGATGGCAGCCCCGAATACCTGGTCTGGCTGGCCGAAGCGCCGCCGGGACTGCAGGATTTGCTTCTCTGGCAATCGCTCGAGTATCAGGAGCGCAAGACATCGTTCTTGTTGGATGAAGAGCTCTTTCACGTGATACGCTTCATTCTTTTGCGGGGAGTCAGTTTTCCGCCCAAGTCTGATGCCGCCGGAAAACCGTATATTCTTACTCGATACGACACTGCCGTAAATCGCGATATTCTGAACGTTCGTGACAACAGCTATCTGTATGAATTGAAGAGCCTTACGGGCAGCACTTCAAAAACAGAATGAAGTCGCGTACCAGCATTCGGCGAATTCCCGCAAACATAGCCGCATTATTACGTATAAGTAACTGATAGGTTTGCGGTTGACAGGCCGATTTTTTTTGCTACCTTCGCTGGCACTCTGGGGGAAGTGGAGAGATGCTAAGAACGGATATGGAGTGACGACGGTTTACAATTTAACAGAGCGTGAGCGGGTAGTACTGGCGGTATTGATCGACTACTATATCCGCACGGCCGAACCGGTCGGGTCGCGGGTTATTGCGACGCGCTTCAATCTTGGTGTCTCTCCGGCGACGATCCGCAACACACTCTCGGACCTTGAAGAGCGGGGGTTAATTGAGCAGCCGCATACTTCGGCGGGGCGCATACCTACGGAGTCGGGATATCGACTTTATGTCGATTCGCTGCTAAAGACGGAAAAACTTTCGCAAGCGGATCGCGACAAAATCAAGAAGCTACTCGTAACCGACTATAGCGCTATCGAGGATGTACTGGAACAGACCGCGCGAGTGCTGGCGAAGGTTTCGGCACAATTAGGTGTGACTGTGATGCCGAAATTTGAGGAGGCCGTTCTCAACAAGATTGACCTGGTGCAGGTCACCGACAAGAAGGTGATGGTGATTATTGCCGTCAAGTCGGGATTGGTGCGAACGCTCCTTCTGGAGGTCGATACGGAAATCGATCACGACAGCATCCGCCAGACGGCGGAAATCCTCAATGACAAGCTGGTTGGGTTGACGCTGGGCGAGATTCGGCGCACGGTATTCGAAAGGCTGCGCAATGAGAGTCGGGGCGAGCCGCAATTGCTGAAACTGTTTCTGGAGCAAGGAGAGCATATCCTTGATGAGTCGGCGATCGAGGGTCTGCACACGGATGGAACGACGAACATCATATCACAGAAAGAATTCCAGGATCCGGAAAAACTGCGCGAATTCATCACGTTATTGGAGGAGCGCAAGAGCCTCGTCGGGATGCTCAAGCACAAGACGGTCGGCGACGGCGTGTCGGTGACGATCGGTGCTGAATCGAACATTGAAGGGATGAAAGGCTGCTCGGCCGTGATTCACACTTATGAAGTTGGCCAGAACCGGGGGACGATTGGAATTATCGGTCCCACGCGGATGGAGTATGCGAAGCTAATGTCGGTGGTCGATTACACGGCAAAGGTGCTGTCGGAAATTCTATCGAAGTAGAGAATGGTTTAGGGATATGGAAAAAGAAGATCTGAAGAATAATACTGAAGAGGATACCGTCGAAGTCGAAGTTACTGCTGACGCCGGGGCGGCGGAGCCAGTCGCCGAGCAAGACGAGGCGACGCTGCTGAAGCAACGGCTTGAGGAGCAGAAGAACGATTATCTGCGCCTGGCCGCGGAGTTTGACAACTTCCGCAAACGCACGCGCCGGGATACCGCGGACATTATCCGCAGCGCCAACGAATCATTGATCATTCAATTGCTGGATGTGCTGGATAATTTTGAGCGGGCGATGAAAAGCCGGGAAGAGGGCATCGATTTCGAAACATACAGCAAGGGCGTCGCGCTGGTGTACGAGAAACTCAATGCGATACTCGGCAATGCGGGCCTGAAACGCTTCAATTCGCTCGGCGAGCCGTTTGATCCGCGTTTCCACGAGGCGCTGCTTCAGGTCGAAGCCGATGACAAAGAGCCGGATACGGTGGCCAATGAGCTGTCGCCGGGTTACACGCTGAATGACAAGGTGATCCGCCATGCCAAGGTCGGAGTCACGAAGAAGAAGGAAGAAAACTAAAACATTGCTGACTCACGATAAATTGATAGCTTCAGGCTATATTCGCGGTTTTGATGTGATGGAGGTTACAGGTAATGGCTAAAGTAATTGGAATAGATCTCGGCACGACCAACTCTTGCGTCGCTGTCATGGAGGGCGGCGAGCCGGTCGTCATCCCGAACCAGGAGGGCGGTCGCACCACGCCGTCGGTTGTGGCGTTTTTGGACAACGGGGAGAAGCTGGTCGGTCAGATTGCCAAACGGCAGGCGATCAAAAATCCGACGAATACGGTTTTCTCGATTAAACGCTTTATGGGACGCAGACATTCGGAAGTCAGTTCTGAAGAGAAGCTCGTACCCTACAAGGTCACGGAAAATGAGACCGGTGATTGCCGGGTGGATATCAACGGGAAGCTGTTTTCGCCGCCGGAGATTTCGGCGCTGATTTTGCAGAATCTCAAGGCGACAGCCGAATCGTATCTCGGTCATTCGGTCACGCAGGCAGTGATTACGGTTCCGGCTTACTTCAATGACAGCCAGCGGCAGGCGACCAAGGATGCCGGCAGGGTGGCCGGTCTGGAAGTGCTGCGCATCATCAACGAGCCGACGGCTGCGGCACTGGCGTATGGACTCGACAAGAACAAGAATCAGAAGATCGCCGTCTATGATTTGGGCGGCGGCACATTTGACATATCGATTCTCGAATTGGGCGACAGTGTTTTTGAAGTGCTGTCGACCAACGGCGATACGCACCTGGGCGGCGACGATTTTGATCAGCGCTTGATAGATTATATCGCGGAAGAATTCCTGCGCCAGGAGTCGATCGATCTGCGCAAGGACCGGATGGCATTGCAGCGCTTAAAGGAAGCGGCGGAAAAGGCGAAGTGCGAGTTATCCACGACGATGCAGACGCAAGTGAACCTGCCGTTTATCACGGCAGACCAGAATGGGCCGAAGCATCTTGATCTGACCATTACGCGCGCCAAGCTGGAGCAACTGACGGATGATCTGATTCAGCGCACAGTTGAGCCGTGTCGTCGCGCGCTGAAGGATGCCGGTCTTGATCCCTCGCAGGTTGCCGAAGTGGTGCTGGTCGGCGGGATGACGCGCATGCCAAAGGTACAGCAGGTTGTGAAAGATCTGTTCGGACGCGAGCCGCATCGCGGAGTCAATCCGGATGAGGTGGTGGCGATCGGAGCGGCGATTCAGGGCGGTGTGTTAGCGGGCGATGTCAAGGATGTGCTGCTTCTGGATGTGACGCCGTTGTCGCTGGGCATCGAGACACTCGGCGGTGTGGCGACGCGATTGATCGAGCGCAACACGACGATTCCGACGCGCAAGTCGCAGGTGTTTTCGACGGCCTCGGACAATCAGCCGGCGGTCAGCATCAATGTGCTGCAGGGCGAGCGCGAGATGGCGATCGACAACCGGACGCTGGGGCGATTCGATCTGGTCGGGATTCCACCGGCACCGCGCGGAATGCCGCAGATCGAGGTGACATTTGATATTGATGCCAACGGCATCGTGCACGTGTCGGCCAAGGATCTGGGCACCGGCAAGGAACAGAAGATCAAGATCGAGTCCTCATCGGGGCTGTCCGAAGCCGAGATACAGAAGATGGTACGCGACGCGGAAGCCAATGTCGAGGTTGACAAGAAGAAGCGCGAACTGATTGAAGTGCGCAACAAAGCCGACCAGGTCATTTACTCAACGGAGAAGACGCTCAAGGATTACGGCGACAAGGTGTCGGCCGAAGAGCGACAGGCGATTGTCGATGCCAAGGAGAAGCTGGAAGCGGCGATGAAGACCGATTCGATCGAGATCATCAATCAGAAAATGGATGACTTGTTGACGGCATCGCAGAAGATCGCGGAGATGATCTACAAACAGACGCAGGAACAGCAGGCGGCTGGGGCTTCAGCGCAAGGCGAGACCGCCGGCGAAGCGAGGGAACAGGGCAGCGGTCCGGCTAAGGAAGATGTCGTCGATGCCGACTATGAAGTAGTTGACGAGGACAAGAAGAAGTAGTCCCGACGCGGTGATGGAGGTCACTGCTTACTGATATGAGCAAACGCGATTATTACGAGATTCTCGGCGTGTCCAAGACGGCGACCGAGGATGAGATAAAGAAGGCCTACCGCAAGCTGGCGGTGCAGTTCCATCCGGATAAGAATCCGGGCGACAAAGCCTCCGAAGAGAAATTCAAGGAGGCCACCGAGGCTTACGAGGTTCTCAAGGACGCCCAGACCCGCGCCCGCTATGACCAATTCGGCCATGCGGCGACATCCGGACAGGGCGGGTTCCCGGGAGGCGGCGGATACGGTCAGGGATTCGACATCAATGATGCGCTGCGCGCTTTCATGCGCGATTTCGGTATGGGCGGGTCGAGCTTCGAGGAAATGTTTGGCGGCGGCGGCCGACGCGGCGGCGGTCGTCAGCACTTCCACGGCGAAGATATCAAGGTGCGTCTGCGGTTGACACTGGAAGAGATCGCTTTTGGCGCCGACAAGGTGATCAAGTACAAACGCTTCAAGCGCTGCGGGACCTGTTCGGGTTCCGGGGCTGCGGCCGGTGCTTCCAAGGAGAAATGCCGCGTCTGCAAGGGCATGGGGGAGGTGCGGCAGGTATCGCGGTCAATGTTCGGTCAATTCGTCAATGTGAGCACCTGTTCGAATTGCGGCGGCAGCGGCGAAGTGATTACCGTGCCGTGTCCGGCCTGCACCGGATCGGGCCGGGTGGAAGAACAAGCCACGATCACTGTGAAGATTCCCGCCGGCGTGTCGGAGGGAAACTACATCCCGATGCGGGGCGAAGGGAACGCCGGGATGCGGGGCGGCGAGTCGGGTGATCTGATTGTGTTGATTGAAGAGAAGGATCACGAACGATTCGTCCGGCACGGCAACGACATCATCACGGAAGTGCCGGTGACGATCTCGACGGCGGCACTGGGCGGTGAAATTGAAATTGAGACGCTTGACGGCAAGGTCAAACTCAAGATTCCCATCGGCACGCAGACCGGCAAGATTCTCAAATTGCGCGGTCAGGGGTTGGGCAAGCTGCGATCCAGCGGTCGCGGCGATTTGCTGGCGAAGATGACCGTGTGGACGCCGCAGAGTCTTTCATCGGAACAAAGGGCGCTGTACGAGAAGTTGCGCCATCTTGAAGGGGACGTTCCACCAGCGAAAGAGACGAAGTCGATTTTTGAGCGGCTGAAAGAATCGCTGGGGGTGTGACGTTGGCCGGATACTTAGAAATCAGCATCAAATGTGACCCGGCCACTGAAGACATCGTGACCTCATTCATCACGGAATCGCTGTCGCAGGGCCTGGTGACGGAAGTTTCCGATATCGATTTGCGAGTGAAATTCTATCTCCCTCTGGCTGACGAGTCGCGCGACAAGGTCGAATCGCTGGGTAAGTATCTTGTGCGTTGCGGCATTGCCAGCGCGGAGAACCTGGAATCGATCATTACGGTCCGGTCGATCGATGATGTTGATTGGATCAAGTCTTACCAGCAGTCGTTCGAATCGGTGATTGTCGACAACATCGTCATCAAGTCGACCTGGGACCAGATCAATTACGGCGACAAACTGCAGATTATCATTGAACCGAAAATGGCGTTCGGAACCGGGCATCACGAAACGACGCAGATGTGCATGATGCAGATGCAGAGCGATATCAAGCCGGGCGACAAGGTGCTTGACCTGGGTTGCGGTTCCGGGATCTTGAGTATTCTCGCCGCGAAGCTGGGCGCCGGAGCGTGTCTCGGTCTGGATATTGACCTGGCGGCAATTGACAACGCACAGGAGAATATTGTCTTAAATGGTGTCGCCGACCGGGTGACAATTCAATTTGGCTCAATGGACAAAATCCATCATGTTGGTTTCTACGATGTAGTTGTCAGCAATCTGATCAAGGATGAGATCTACAATCTTTTCGAGAATTTTATGCGCTGCCTGAAGCCGGGCGGCGTTCTGATTCTCTCCGGCATCTTGATCGAGCAGGAGGAAGAGTTCGTCAACTTCCTCAGGCTCAAAGGCACTCAAGGAAACCAGATTGCTCGCAAGAATGACTGGATCTGCTGCCGTGTCGTCAAAGCTTAGCAACAGCACGCATTTCTATTTCGAGCCGGATCAACTGGAAGGGGAGATTTGCACTTTCGGGCGCGAAGAGTCGGATCACATCCTCAAAGCATTCCGGCTGTACATTGGTGACATGCTATTGGCGACAGACGGCCGCGCGAATTTGTACAGCATGCAGATTGCGGCATACGAGAACAAAGTCGTCAAGGCGCGAGTTGTGAAAGTTTCGCGGCATATCAACGAGTTGCCGTTTGAAGTCGCGGTCGGATTCGGTTTGCCGCAACAGTCGAAGGCGGACCAGATTTTTGACCAATGCACGCAGCTTGGAGTGAGCGCTTTTCTTCCGATTATCAGCAAGAATTCCCCCAGCAAATTGACCAAAGAAAAGTCGCGCGAGCGGGTCGAGCGTTGGCGCAAAGTCGTGATCAGTTCGATGAAGCAGTCATTGCGGACGGTGCTTCCAGAAATTGCGGAACCGGTTGAAATCGCCGAGGCGGCCGCCCGGTTTAAGAACTATGACGTGGTCCTTTTGGGATCGCTGAAGGGCGTGGTGTTTCGTTCTGAAATGGCAGCAAGTGCGAAGAAGATTCTTTTGCTTACGGGACCAGAAGAGGGTTTCAGCCGCATCGAGGAAGATACCTTGATTCGCGCCGGTGCCAAGCCGGTGTTATTGGGGGATCGGAGACTTCGCGCTGAACTGGCGCCGGTGGTGCTGGCGGCTTTGGTGGCGAACCGCTGAATATGCCGGCTAAAGTGGGCCAAATAAATCATTGAGCTAATTAACCTGTTTGTCGATACTCCCTATGATATGAATCACAGAAATAATCTTGAGTACTTATGCATTTGGATTGGGTGCGTTTATCGGCTCGTTTCTGAACGTGCTGATTCACCGCCTGCCGCGCAAAGAGAATTTCGTAACCGGCCGGTCCCACTGTCCGAAGTGCAATGAGATGATTCGCTGGTACGATAATATCCCGCTGGTGAGTTTCGTGATTTTGCGTGCCAAGTGCCGCCGCTGCAAGGCGCCGATTTCGTGGCGTTATCCGGCAGTCGAGCTGGTGACCGCGCTGTTTTTCCTGCTGGCATACACACTTTATGGTCTAAGTTTTCACACGATGGTGGCGGCGATTTTCTTCTCGATGCTACTGGTCGTGACGTTTATTGATTTCGAATACTACATTATTCCCGACAGAATCACCTATCCCGGGATGGTCTTGGGCTTGGGCTTGTCCTTTGTCAATCCTCTGGTCACGCCTTTGGATGCGCTGATCGGTTTGGTTGCGGGCGGAGCCTCGCTGTATCTGCTGGCGATTCTTGGAGATTATTTGTTCAAGAAGGAATCGCTCGGGGGGGGCGATATCAAGCTGGCGGCGATGTTGGGCGCGTTTCTTGGCTGGAGAAACATCATCTTCATCTTCTTTGGAGCGGCAGTGCTGGGGTTGATTTTTGCCGTGGGGCAGATGATCATTTCCCGCAAACAGGGAGCGGGGCGAATGATACCGTTCGGGCCGTTCTTATCACTGGCGGCGTTGCTGGCACTGTTCTTCGGGGAGATGTTGATCGATTTCTATGTCCACGACATACTTGCATTGAATTAGCTTCAAGAAAATCGTCCCCAAAAAATTTTAGCGGAAGCTGGGGAAGCTTCCGCTAAGTGGATTGTCTGTAAAAGACACTACTGGCCAAGATGAACCATAAATAAGCAAACACCTTGCCAAAACAAAACAGTTCCGTATCGACATACCTTTCAAAGAGTTGCGTTCCTCAGTTCCGACTCCGACTTACCGACAGTGTCGGAATTCCTGACACCTGTGCAAGTGCGAAGCAATTATATAAGTGCTAACCTATTTTCATATAGTCACTTAATGAAGCGACGAATTTCGTCGAATTTCGGAACACAGGTCAAGGGCACATTGTCGGAAAATGGTGGACGGGCATCGGGATGATTGGAGCTATCTTCCGGATCAGAACAGATCTTTCGCTTTGCTCAAGATGACAGGATAGTAAGATTGGCAGGTCTCTAAGGAGGACCTGCCCTACAGCAGGCAGATCGATAAGAAGTGATTTGCGATAGCTGATCAATGGGATATCATGATCATATGAGCAAGGAAACGGATCCGGAAAAAGTATACACTGTCTCGCAATTGACCCGTGAGATGAAAGAAGTGCTTGAGGGGGAGTTCACTTCGGTGTGGGTAGAGGGGGAGATTTCGAATTATCTGCATCACACTTCGGGGCATCGATACTTCACGTTGAAAGACGCAGATTCGCAGCTCAAGGCGGTAATCTGGAAGTTTTCGGCACAGGGGATGACCCTGACGCTCAAAGATGGAATGAAAGTGCGTGCCTTCGGCGATATTACGCTATACGAGAAGGGCGGCAATTATCAACTGCGGGTGATCAAGATTGTAGCAAAAGGGATTGGCACTCTCGAAGAGCAATTTCAGAAGCTCAAAGCTAAGCTTTTGGCAGAAGGTCTGTTTGAACAGGTGCACAAGCAGGCGATCGTGCAGTATCCGCGCGCGATCGGGATCGTGACCTCGCCGACGGGCGCGGCGATTCGCGACATTATCAATATCTGCCGGAGGCGCGCGCCGATGGTTCGACTGGTGTTGCGGCCAACCAAGGTGCAGGGCGACGGCGCGGCTGCCGACATAGCGGCGGCGATTGCGGAGTTCAATAAGTGGGGAGAGGTTGATACTCTGATTGTGGGCCGCGGTGGCGGGTCGCTGGAGGATTTGTGGGCGTTCAATGAAGAGATTGTTGCGCGGGCGATATTTGACTCCCAGATTCCGGTGATATCGGCAGTGGGCCACGAGATTGACTTTTCGATTGCCGATTTTGTGGCGGATTTGCGGGCGGCAACGCCCTCGGCCGCGGCGGAATTGGCAACGTTTGATGGTGCGGCACTGATGCAATTCGTGAGCGAAAGCAATGAGCGATTGCGCCGTTCCCTGCGCCGAGGCGTTGACTTACGCCGTGAGCGGTTGAACCGCCTTACGCAGTCTCGCGTTTTCCTTCGGCCGGCGGTGATGATTGAACCTTATTCACAGCGGCTGGATGAAGCGAATACGCGCATGAGCAATGCGGTCGAGAAGAGCCTCATGCGCAATGCCGCCCGGCTTGATACGCTTCAGCACAAGCTGGAAGCGCTGTCGCCGGACAGTGTACTCAAGCGCGGGTATGCGGTGATCCGCAAGCGGGCGAATCAGGCGATTGTCAAACAGGCGACCGAACTGGTTGCCGGTGATAGGGTTGATATCAGTTTCTCCGACGGTTCACGCGGGGCCGCGATCGAATAAATAACCGACGATTTCCCCCACAAGAACGATTGCTTTGCGTATTTTATCCGTTATACTGCGGCCATCGTCCGACTAATTCGAGGTTCAATTGGCTGAAAAAGTTGCTACATTTGAAGATAACTTGCGTCGACTGGAAGATGTTGTCGGCAAGCTGGAGCAAGGGGAGTTGCCGCTTGATGAGGCAATCAAGCTCTATCAGGAGGGCATGCGTTTGAGCAAGGCTTGCGCGGAGCGCCTGGCTGCAGTTGAGACGGAGATCAAGAAACTCGTTGTGCGAAAGCAACAGCATCAAGATCGAGTCTCTGGAAAGTCCCGATGCCTGAAGCGCTTAAGCCGGGGATTTCACCATTCAAAGCCGTCCGCGAAAAGGTCGATCTGCATCTTGACCGGCTCTTACCGCCAGCGTCGCTTCCGCCAGAGGAACTTCACGCCGCGATGCGTTACTCGGTTTTTGCCGGTGGCAAACGACTGCGTCCGGTTCTGGCGGTATCCTCCTACTTTGCCTGCGGCGGTGTTGGTGATTCGATCTATGACCGGGCCGGTGCTCTTGAGCTGATTCACACTTATTCGTTGATTCACGATGATTTGCCGTGCATGGACGATGATGATTTTCGTCGCGGCCTGCCGACACTGCACAAGAAGTTTTCGGAGTATATCGCGGTACTCGCCGGTGACGCGCTGCATGCGCTGGCATTTGAGATACTTGCCGAATCAGGAGATCCGCGGATTGTCACGGAAGTCGGCCGCGCAATCGGAACCAGGGGAATGATCGGCGGTCAGGTTGCTGATGTTCAAGCCGAGGGCCGGGCAGTGACGCTTGCGGAAGTCGAGGGGATTCATCGCCGCAAGACAGCGGCGCTGATCACGGCTTCGATCAAAATCGGGGCCTTGTTGGCGAATGCACCGGATAAAGTTGTAGAGCAGCTCGCGCAGTATGGGGAACGACTGGGACTGGCATTTCAGATAGTTGATGACATTCTCGATGTTGAGGGCGATTTTGAGACTCTGGGCAAGACGGTCGGCGCTGATTCGAGACTAGAAAAGGCGACTTATCCGAAGGTTGTCGGCGTGGAAAGATCGAAACAGATTGCCGCGCAATTGATTCGCGAAGCCAAGGATATGTTGACAGACTTCCCGGAAAAAGAGATATTCCTTAATCTTGCGGACTATATCATCGCCCGCGAACAATAACGAACAAACTATCCGATTGTGAGTATCACTCGTATATGACCGATTATCTCAAAGGCATCAATTCCCCTCAGGATCTCAAGAAGCTCGCCTCCGAATCCTTACCCGATTTAGCGGCGGAGATTCGCGAGGAATTGCTGTCGGTTCTTTCACAGGTCGGCGGTCATCTTGGCGGCAATCTCGGAGTCGTGGAACTGTCGATTGCGCTTCATTATGTCTACGATAGCCCGACCGACCGACTGGTCTGGGACACCGGTCATCAGAGCTACGTTCACAAGATACTGACCGGTCGGCTCAACCAAATGCTCACGATCCGGCAGTATGGCGGGTTGTCGGGATTTGCCAAGACCACGGAGTCGGAACACGACATTTACGGTGCGGGTCACGCTTCGACCTCGATCAGTGCGGCATTCGGGATGGCTGTCAGCCGCGATCTGTCCAAGCAAAAGCATAATGTCATCGCGATAATCGGCGATGGCGCAATGACCGGTGGAATGGCGTTTGAAGCGCTGAACAATCTCGGGCATTCGGGCCGGAACATGTTGGTCGTTCTCAATGACAACTCGATGTCGATTGACAAGAACGTCGGCGCCCTGTCCGAGTATCTCACGGGGCTGTTGACGGATCAGACATACAACAAGATCAAAGACCATATTTGGGAGCTGACCGGCAAGATTCGCAAAGGTTCGCGTATTCGCGAGGTTGTCGGCAGAATCGATGAGGCGGTCAAGGGAGTGCTGGTTCCCGGTATCATTTTTGAGAAGCTTGGTTTTCGCTATTTCGGACCGATTGATGGCCACGATGTAGAGGGTCTGGTCAAGATTCTGGCCCAGATCAAGGCGCTGCATGGCCCAATTCTGCTCCATGTGAGGACGCAGAAGGGAAAGGGCTACAAGCCGGCTGAAGAAGACTCCTGTCGATTGCACGGTGTGAACAAATTTGACAAGATTACCGGCAGGTCGGACAAGGCCGCCGGAATGCCGTATACGAAGGTCTTTTCACAGACGATGATTGAACTGGGCAAGGAACATCCCGATATGGTGGCGATCACCGCCGCGATGCCGACGGGTACCGGATTGGCGGACTTTGCCAAGGAATTCCCGGAGCGCTTCTTCGATGTCGGAATTGCCGAGCAGCACGCCGGCGTGTTTGCGGCCGGTCTTTCGCGCGAGGGGAAGAAGCCGATTTTTGCAGTGTATTCGACATTTCTGCAGCGCGCCTATGACGCCGTGATTCATGATATCGCGCTGCAGGACTTTCCGGTGTTACTTGGACTTGATCGCGCCGGTCTGGCCGGCAACGACGGTCCGACACACCACGGTGCGTTTGACATCTCTTACCTGCGACCGATCCCCGGCATGGTGATCATTGCCCCAAAAGACGGGACGGAATTGCGCCAGAGTCTGCATCTGGCGATGAAGAACTTCACCGCGCCGATTGCCATCCGCTGGCCGCGGGCAGATATTCCGGAAATAGAATTGCAGCTTGACCGGCCGATGTATGAGTGGGGCACATGGGAACTGGTGCGCAAGGGCAAGGACACGGCGATACTCGCCGTCGGGACGATGGTTGACCAGGCCGGCAAAGCGGCAGAGTTGCTGTCGGCGCGCGGGGTTGAAGCGGCCGTCTACAATTGCCGATTCGTGAAGCCGTTTGACGAGACGATGCTGACGGAGATCGCCAACCGTTTTACTTCGATCGTCACAATTGAGGAAGGCGCGTTGATCGGCGGTTTCGGCTCCGGCATCAACGACTGGTTATCCGACAACGGCCGGAAGCAGATTCGCGTGTTACGGCTTGGCATTCCGGATGAGTTCGTCGAGCACGGCAGCCGCGAGGAATTGCTCAAGTTACTGCAATTGCATCCAGAAGGTATTGCGGAAGCGACGGAGCGGATCGCGGCAATTAACAATAGCGGAAGTCCGACCGTGAACGCAGAGACGGCGATCGTGACCAACCGGGTCGCTGCAGTCAAAATCGCAGCCAAGGGCAAGCCCTGATGTTATTCGGCATAATCGCCAACCGCCAGCGACCGGGGGCCGATGATGTTATCAAACGGGTAATCCGCTGGACAGAAAAAACCGGGCACGACTACCGACTGGCTGATGATCTGCGCGCACTTTCCGTTGACGATTCGCGCCTAAGTCTGCGCAATCGCATGGCGGCCGAATGCGATATCATAATATCGATGGGCGGCGACGGCACGCTGCTGGCAACTTCGCGCGAAATCGGCGCCGCCGGTACGCCGATACTCGGGATCAATCTCGGTTCGCTGGGATTTCTCACGCAGGTATCGGCCGACGAGGTTGAACCGCGGCTGCAGGACATTGTTGAAGGCAAGCACCGGATCCAACAGCGGATGCTGCTGGAAGCCTCGATCGTTAACGACCCGGAGAGCAGGCGCTACTTCGCACTGAACGATATCGTCGTCGATCGCGGCAGTTTGGCGCGGCTGATTCAACTTGACCTGTTTGTCAATGACGAATTCATCTCGACTTACCGCGCCGACGGGCTGGTAATTTCTACTCCGACCGGGTCGACAGCGTACAATTCAGCTGTCGGCGGTCCGTTGCTCAATCCCAACATGGAAGCCATTGTTGCCTCGCCGATTGCCCCGCAGTCCCTGGCGGCGCGGCCGCTGTTGTTTCACGGGGAAGATGTCATCCGCATTCGTGTGACCTCTACCGATCACGCTTGTCTGATGACGGTTGACGGCCAGACTTCAGTCGGCGTGAAGAACCAGACGCAAATTGCGATCCGCAAGGCCGCCCACAGCACAGGCCTGATAACTTTTCCCAACAACTCGTTTTACCAGATTTTGCGTACCAAGCTCCATTGGGCGGTTCTGCCCACTACCGAGAAGTAGATTAGCAACTGACAATCCGGTGCTTGCGACTCGCGGGGCGCCTGCTATATTCATTGGACAATTCACGAGTTCCGCTCGTATTGTTGACGACGGAATGCAGAGTTTCTAACGACAATGGATGGTACGCCGCGCGTGATCAGGAAATGCTGTTTTATACTTACGATGGTTCTGATAACAGCGTTGCCCGCGCAAGGCAGTGCCGGAAGTTTCCATCCGACCCGGCTGATTATTCGCCTTGCGAGTTCTGCTTCACAAAGTTCCCTTGACAAAATCGTGAAGGTAGCGGGCGCCGAGAAGTTTGCGCCGCTGTTCAAAGTTAGTCGCAACTCGCTGGCAGGCGGGGGATTCACCTCATCAGTATTTGTCGCGGAGTTTGCCGACTCGACGGCGCGCAACCATGCCGAGGTGTTGTTGGCGGGTCAGCCCGGAGTCGTTTATGTCGAACGCGATGTTCTGGTGGAATTATTCAGCGATCCGCTGTACGCGTTCCAATGGGGGATGCAGAATGATGGGCAGGAGTATCCGGGAGTCATCCGCGTTCCGGGAACAGGAAACGACACGCTGAAGATGCTGTCGGGACAGGCAGGCGCGGATATCAATCGCAGGGCGGCGCTTGAACGCCCGACGGACCGCGGGCGCGTGAGGGTGGCGATTATTGATACAGGCGTAGACTACGAGCATCCCGACCTTGCGGCGAATGTCTGGCGCAATGCCGGCGAAGCGGGCGGGCGAATCGGATTCGACGACGATTTCAACGGGTATGTTGATGATCTTTACGGCTATGATTTTTCCGGCGACGATGCGACCGGATTTGCGATCTCGCCCGACTCCGACCCAATGGACACGATCGGACATGGCACACACTGTGCGGGCATTGTCGGTGCGGTCAGCGGCAACGGGATCGGAATCGAGGGAGTCGCGCCCCAGGTCGAGATCATGTGTCTCAAGATATTTCCCAATGCCCTGGCATCGGCGAGCGCGGAGGCAATCGTTTATGCGGTTGAAAACGGCGCGAAAGTGATCAATGCTTCGTGGGGGTCGCCGTACTTCTCCGCGATCTTGTCAGAGGCCGTGAAGTATGCCGTTGACAACGGCGTGCTGTTTGTCGCCGCTGCCGGCAACTCGGGAACTTCGACACCGTTCTATCCGGCCCGACTTGACGAAGCGCTCACAGTCGGCGCCAGCAACTCACAGGACAAGGTGACCAAATTCTCAACCTTCGGCAACTGGCTGGATATCTGTGCGCCGGGCCAGGATATTCTTTCGCTGCGGGCGCAGAACACCGATCTCTACGCCGAAGGCGGCGAGCCGCTGCTGCGCATCATCGAAAACGATTATTATCTTGCCGACGGGACCAGTATGGCGGCGCCGCATGTGGCGGGATGCGCGGCGCTGATATTGTCAGTTTCTCCCGGACTGGCAGTGGATAGTCTGCGGAACCTGATTATTAGTACGACCGATCGCGTTGCGGATCCGAATGGGGTCATGCCGACGGGCTTCAGTCCCCATGGGGGTTGGGGACGTGTCAATGCCGGGAGAGCCGCGGGTTTGCTTCAAGATGAGTATGCGGAGATTGAAGAGCCGCGCGCCAACGCGATTGCCACGGGATTGATCGCCTTGAAAGGATCGGCGACTTTCTGCAACCGGCCAGAGCTACTTGTTGGAAGCCAACCCGGCGTCGACGGGAGAGTGGCAGACAATCGGGTCCGGCAGTGCAGCAATAGTCGGCGGACAGTTGACTGTCTGGGATAGTTCGCCATATGACGGTGAAACCAAACTGCGCCTTTCAGTTGGTCCGGACATCATGTATACGACGGCGATACGGCTGGTCAATTCCATCAGGGTTGAAATCCTGGAGCCGCGGGAGAATGACACGGTCTTCTCGGCGGTGGATGTGATTGGTTCGGCATCGCTGCCGCGGTTTTCGCATTATGAACTCGCCTACTATTCGGATATCGAGCCAAAACAGAAGTTTCTGATCGCGCGCTCCAGCGATTTGCTCTACCGACAAACGCTGGCCGGATGGACGGTAGGACAGATATTTCCCGGAAGCGGGACGCTGCAATTGGACGTTTACAGCGATACGACGATGGTGACGGTGAAACGCCGGGTCTTTATCAAATCGGCACTGGCCGAGGGTTATCCGCGTGATCCGGGGCTGCGGCCGCATTACTGCTCAACGGCCGGCGACATTGACGGCGACGGACGCGCGGAAGTTCTCTGCGGTTCGCGCAGCGGTATCATAGCAAGCGAATTTGCCGGCAACACCAGCCGGTTGATTCCGATTCCGCCGGCGACGTCCAGTGAGTCGGCACTGGCGCTGCACGACCTCGACGGCGACGGCGATGATGACATTGTTTGCGTAACTGATTCCGGCGTGGCGGTAATTGACGGTGACGGTAATTTTCTGTCCGGCTGGCCGAAGCTGGTCAGTACCGGCTATCAATACAACGCTTATCCGACGCCGCTGGTGAGCGATATCGACGGCGATTCGCTAATGGAGATCCTGTTTATCAACGCCGCGGGAGAGATCTATTGCTGGCATGCCGACGGGTCGAGCTATTTTCGGACGCAGGGCGGACTTTTCGCGCGCACCGGTAAGGACGGGCGGCCGCGGACATTCGGCGGTTCGATGGTGGCTTACCTGTTTGCCTACGATTTCAACGGCGACGGCTATCAAGATATCGGCACGCTTTATACGGCGGTGCGCGGTCAGGGGGGGATGTTCATGTACTCCGGCAAAGATGGCAGTGCACTGTATCCAAGTATCGGCGAGCTAGTATTGTCCTGCGACGACATGTTCGGAGGAGTTATGGCGGATTTTGATGGTGACGGAGAACCGGAGATTGCATTTTCCTATTGGTACTCGGCGAATCTCGCAATGGCCGTACGAATTGTCGAATCGGACGGAACCGATCTGCCCGGCTGGCCGAAATTGTTTCCGGACAAAATTCAATTCCTCACGCCGTACCAGGCAGCCGGTGATCTTGACAATGATTCCTTGCCGGAACTGGTGTGTGTTTTCAGCGCGTTGGACGGCGGTGAAGTGTATGTCTGGCATGGTGACGGAACGCCGTTTCTGGCCAGCGATTTTGGCCGCAAGGATGGATTCTTTGCGGGCACCACGAGTTCGCTGAGCAATCCACTTATCGTGGATATCGACAACGACGGCGAGCTGGAAATCCTCTCGCGCGGGGGGGCCCTGTTCCTGGGCAAACCGGAGCGATTATTGGCGTGGAACCTCGACGCTTCGCCGGTGCCGGGCTGGCCGATTTATACATATGCCGACCCGAGCGAAGTGACTTATTCAACACACACGCCAGTGACAGGCGACTTTGACAACGACGGGCTGCTGGAGTTGTTTATGGGTTCGTCGGATGCACGGCTCTACATGTGGAATTTGCCGACACCGGCGGATGCGAAGGCGATTGCGTGGGGAAGTTTCATGCATGACAAGCGCAACACCGGATCGCTGTCGATTGCCGTGCGGCCATCGCCGCCACCGGCACCATTGCCGTCCGCCTTCCGACTGGCGCAGAACTATCCGAACCCGTTTAATCAGGCAACGGTTATTGACTTTGACCTGACGGCCAAGTCACAGGTAACGGTCGACGTGATCAACCTCCTCGGACAGACGGTGGCGACGATTGTCGAAAGGGAACTTCCAGCGGGTGTGCATCGCATCGTTTGGGACGGCAAAGATGGACACGGGAAGGATGTTGCGTCGGGAGTGTATTTCTACCGGCTGCGGATGGACAATTTCACCGAGACGAGACGAATGGTGCTGCTGAAATGAAGTTGTTACTCAAGGTCGGGTTTCTGGTGTTCGCGCTCGCGGCTGCGGACACGGCTTGGGCTGCCGGGGCAAGTCAGTATGATTTCAAAGCCGCGATGGCGTTTGAGAAGGCGATCGACATCGCCGCGACTACCGAACGGATATTCGTGTTATCGCCGGGCACGTTGTCGGTGCTGGACGCTTTGGCGCCCGTGCCCGCTTTCAGTCGTATCGAAGCAATCAGTGTCGGCAGAGAATATGTCGAAGTCGCGGCGGACGGCAAGGTCGCGGCGTTGGCGGCACGTAATGGCGCGATAGAGATTTATGAAGTGAATGGCGCAGTGCTCGTGCACCGAGCGCACTACTTGTCGGCGGATTCAATCATCGCGATAGCGCTTGTCGGCGAAACGCTTTGTTTGGCGCAGGGCTACGGCGGGGTGAGTTTAGTCGACGTTTCTGACCCTTCGCACCCACGCACCGGGCAGACGCTTGTTCAACCCGACTACAGTCAGGACGTTGATCTGGCGGGCGAATTTCTGTTCGTTCTTGACGTGCTCAACGGAGTAGTGGTCTATGTGCGGACAAACGGAACATATCAGTTTCTGGATGACATATCAAGCGATACGCCGCCGACAAGTATCAGTGCACACGAGAATGGCGCAGCGATCGCCTTCGGGACGCAGCGGTGTGAGGTGTGGAACTGCAGTAGGAGGGACGGCGCCCAACTGGAACGAATAGTGGAGACGGAATTTCCGGTCACGCTCATTGCCGGAAGCCGCGCTGCCGATAGTGTGTTTTATCTGGCGTCAGAATCGGCAGAACTGGCCGTTGTCGGCGGTGTGACAGCACAAAGTTCATTGCCGTATCCGGCGGACGAGATTATCGCACTCGAAAATTCGGCCCTGTATTCCGTAATCGCGCTCGACCGCGGCGGCAATGTCACTGCATTTAGGCGCGATCCGGCCCTCGCGACAAAGGTCAAATACAATGGCGCTTCCGCGCCCAGCGCTTTCGTCGCCGCGGATGAAGGGCTGGTTATCTCAACGCCGGCCGGGCTTCAAGCACTGTCGCTTACCGGAAGCGGGATTGATTCGCGGATAATCGTGCCGGGTGCGCCGATCACCACTGTTCTCGCGCACAGCGACAGATTCCTTTTTGCCGGATCTGCGCTCGACGGGACAGTCTGGTCGTTTGCGGTTGAACGGGGACGGTGGACGGCGTATGGGGAATTCAATACGGGATTGACGTTGCGGAGGCTATTCGTTCGAGACGGCGTTTCCGGCGATTTGGTTTTGATTGCTGTAGGCGAGGAGGGAATCAATTGCTACCGGTTGGCGGCCGACGGCTCGGCGACCGGTACCGGAACGCTGGTGGCAGCTGAGCGGATCAGCACTGCGGATCTCAATGCCGACTGGTTGGTGGCGGCATCGGAAACCGGCGAGGTCAATCTCTATGCGTTCGTTCAGGGCGAATTGACGCCAGCCGGCAAGACACGCTGTGCGGTGCGCCCGCGCGACGTGATTGTGACACCGGAGGGTGTTGTCGTGATTGCATATGCCGGCGGTATTCAGGTCTTTAAATTTGACGCCAGGAACGGCGCGTTTATCGAGCAGGCCACGCCGGCTGCAATTTCATCAGCGTTCGACTTGAGCTATGATGAGACCTTGCGGGAGCTGCTGGTGGCGTCGGGATCCACGCCGGCGAAGTATCTCGATTTTTCCGATCCGACGCGATTGGGAACGGTCTTTCTGATTGCCGGGACAGAAGGCACGAGTAACATCGCCTACCGTCACGGAAAGCTCTATTGCCTGTCGGCAGACGGGGTCAGAGTTTATGAGCGGTACGAAGACGCGGCAAGAAATCGCGGGACGGATGCGACTTTGCTTTCTGTCAATGCGGCACCAAATCCCTTCAATGCCGATACGCAGATCGGCATTGAGCTGAATTCGACGGTCCGCTTGCCGTTGTCGCTCGAGGTCTCGTTGGTTAATGTTCTCGGTCAGACATTATCCCGGCAGGAGTTTGTTGCTACCGAGAAATCGGTGATCTTTGACCTGGCGCGGGTTGTCGGGATTGAACCAGTGTTGCCATCCGGGGTTTACTTCTTTGTAGTTCGCACTTCCGGCGAGGCGGTCGCGCGCAAACTCCTGCTTCTGAAGTAGCTTTATTTAAATGCTTGACTACAATTCCGTCAGGCGTATAATTAGAAACAAGCCGAGCAGGAAGCGAAAGGTGACCAACAAGTTAATGAAAAAGACAGCTGAACTAACAGGGCTCCTGATATTTTTTGGACTCTTGGTATGCGCGGTCGCGCTTGCGAAGAAGGAGAAGGTCGGGACTATCGAAAACGGTTGGTACAGCGATAGCCGTTTTGGTTTTTCGATTGCCATTCCGGCCGAGTGGAAAGATGCCGGGCTCAAGAATGAACCGACGTCAGAGCGCGTCATGTTTGAATGGCGCAAGCCGCGTGTGCCGATCAAGCTCAAAGACAATCCGGGAGAGGCCTTGCGGCCATTTGTCCGGATTTTTGCCGATTCAACAGGCCTTTCAGTGCAAGAGTTCTTCGATTCTTTGCGCATCGGTTCCACCAAGGACCAGTTCCGCGACCGGATTCTTTCCAAGTCGATATTTTTCCAGCGCGGTATGTCAAATCCGCCGGAGATAGCGCCCGCTACAGCGGAGAAGATTGGCGGTGTCAATGCGACCCGCTGGTATATTCGGCGCGAGTATTCAGTTCAGGTTCAGAGGGATGAAATTACGCCGCCGCAACTGGTTCGAGACTATCGCGTTGGTCATGTTTACATTGTCGGGTTTGACGGCTGGTTGTTGTATCTGGAAATGGCTTGCGAAAATCAATTTCGTGATGAACTCGAGGACCATTTCAAGAGCGTTGCGTCTTCAATTACTTTCCGTTCAATTCCTGCCGCAGTTGATTCGACGAAAGCGGCCGAGGGAGGCACCGAGCAATGACGCCGGGCAGAGAAAAATCGTCACAGTTTGTAGCCAAGGAGCGCAGCCATGTGGGCAATTAGGATGTTCCTGACCATCATATTCCTGATACTTGCCATTGCGTTCTTCGTTTACAATGCGAATGAGCGCGTTGATGTCAATATCCTGCACACCAGGTATCTGGATGTTCCTCTGATGGTGGTATTGTTGATCGCTTTCGGTGCCGGAATGATTGCCAGTTTCCTGTTGGCGGTTACCTACTTTTTCCGGATCTCTTCGGAATCGGCGGCCAATAAGCGGCTGATCAAGCGATTGGAAGCCGAAATCACGTCATTGCGGAACCGCCAGATAGATCAAATTGATTCGGTGTAAAGTATGTTCGAGTTAAGCATGTACTATTACGTTGGCGGGGTCGCGATCATCCTGCTGTTGATGACGCTGCTGTCTTACCAGATTCGCCGCCGTCGCCGGGCTCATGAGAAGGATGGCAGTCTCTATATCTCCGCGCTGCAGTCATTGCTGGAAGGCGATCAGGTTGCGGCGTTTCACAAGCTCAAGGATGTCGTTGCGCAGGACACACGCAATATCGACGCTTACCTTCGCCTGGGACGAATCCTGGCCGACCGCGGCAAGGCGCGCCAGGCGATACAGATTCATTCGGATCTGTTGATGCGGGGCGAATTGACCACGGCGCAGAAGATTGCGGTGAACCGCCACTTGATCGACGATTACGTCGCCGACGGCCAGCACGACAAAGCGATCACGCTGCTCAAGAAAGAATTTGAACGTGACCACACGAATCTGCATGCCGGCGCGCGTCTGCTTGATCTGTTGATGAAAAGCGACAAGTGGGATGAAGCCGAAGATGTGGCAGAGAAACTGTACCGCCGGGATTCGGAGAAATTCAAGGCGCGACTGGCGGAAGTGAAGATTCGCCTGGGCGATGTGATGGGCGAGCGCGGCAAAGGGCGCAAAGCGCGGACACTGTATAAGACGGGAATCCATCTCGATCCAACCAAGGTCGAGGTCTGGGTGCGAGTCGGCGATTCGTATATCAGCGAAGAGCGCGTCGAGGATGCAGTCAAGGCGTGGATGCATCTGGTGGAGAAGAGTCCGAATCATGCTCATCTGGTGTTTGACCGCCTGCGTCGCTCGCTTTTCGACATGGGGCAGTTCAATATGATCAGTTCCGTCTTTGAGAATATTCTGGAACGCGATCCAAACAATATCAGCGCAGCAATGGCCCTGGCGGAGCTATACGAAAAAAAAGGCGACCGTTCCCAGGCGCTGGATTTCTATCGCCAGATTATCAATGGACACCCCGACTATGCGCCGGCGCACATCGGACTGGCGCGGATATATCGCGAGCAGGGAAGAACCAGTGAAGCCTTCGACATTCTTGAGAACCTATTCTTCCAGCAAGAGGCAGCTCGCCAGCGTTCGTAAACTTGCAGCAACCCTGACTCTCGTGGTTGCGCCGCTTTCTGTCACCTCTGTCAACGCTGCTCATCTTGATGAAGTCCGCACGCTGACTTGACGCCGGAGAAATCCGGGCGGCGCGGTGTCTGCTGCGCGACTTTCCCTGGGCGGGAACCCCTGCCGAGTGGGAGAGACTCAACTTTCAATTGACGCCTGCCGGTGATTCGCTGACGAATCTCGGCAATGAGCTGCTTGCCGGGGATCTGCCAGCGGGGTTTCGCGCTTCAGTCGTGGCGACTATCGCCAAGCAGTACCTTGCGACCAAAGATTTCAGGGCCGGGCTTGAAGTGATTTCGCGTTGGGAAAGCGAATGCCGGGAAGCGGAGAACTATCCGGATTTGCTTCTTACCCGCGCGCAAATACGCCAGGAAATGGGTGATGGAAATGAATCAAGAAGCGAACTCAAGCGGGTGATCAAGACTGCGACCGATGCAAGTTTGCGGCTTCAAGCAGCGCTGCTGTTGGGAGATATCGAATCAGGCAGGGGACGGTTTAGTGATGCCGCGGCCTATTATATACGCGTAGCGCAGGTCTCGGAAATGCAGTTGCGGGCGTTGGCCTTGGAACGACTGCGTGATCTATACGAAGTTCAGCGAGAATTCGCGGACGCACGACTTGTCGAGACGGAGCTTGAAGCTTGCTGTAACGGATACGGGAGCAATGAGCCGGCGGTCATGGTTTCAACTGGCCTGGACGATGAACCGAAAAAGGTCCAATTTGAGGTGCCCGTCACGGTTCGGGGTGGACCGCAATTTGCCATTCGCGTGGGGACTTTTGATGATGAAATTGCGGCGCGCAACTTGTATCGCCGCTATCTTGAGCAAGGTTACACATCAAGATTGCTGGCAGACAGCAGCACCGGCCAGACTATTTTTCTTGTCGATATCGGCCGCTTTGCGAGCATCTCCAGCGCGGCTCGTTTCATGGACCGGCTGGCGCGTCAAAACAATGACACTTACTCCATCGTATCGCATTAAATGACAGCAAAACAAACGCCGCTGCTGGAGCAATATTTTGCCATCAAGAAGCAGCATCCGGACAAGTTATTGTTTTTCCGCATGGGGGATTTCTACGAGATGTTCGGACGCGATGCTGAGATCGCCGCGCCGATTCTCGGCATTGCATTGACCTCGCGTTCGCATGGACAGTCGACCAAGATGCCGCTAGCCGGAGTGCCCTATCATTCGGCGGAGAAGTATCTGACATTGTTGATCAAGGCGGGATTGAAGGTAGCAATCTGCGAACAGGTGGAGGACCCGAAGCTCGCCAAGGGGCTGGTAAAGCGTGAAGTGATTGAGATCATCACTCCGGGTACCGTGACTGTCGAGAGTGCCATGCCTCAAGGGCAGGAGAATCTGCTGGTTTCGGTATGTGCCGGCCAAGGGGATCGGCTCGGAATCGCCGGGCTGGAAATTGCCACCGGGCGGGTGGTCGTGTTTGAAGGGCTATCGGACTCGGCAATAGACAAGTTGGAGTCATTTAACCCGCAGGAGATTCTGGTTTCGGACAATGCCGATGACCTGGTCGAGCGGCGAGCGCAGCGTCTGGGTGCCCAGGTAACCAAGCTGGAGAGCTGGCGCTATCAAGGCGATTTTGCTGCCGAACGGATACGGTCTTATTACAAAGTCCATTCGCTGGAGGCATTTGAGTTAGCGTCGTACCCGCTGGCGGTGTCGGCATTAGGGAGTCTGCTTAGCTATGTCGAAGAGATGAAATTTGCCGCTCCGCTGCATTTGAGTCCGCCGCGCTTCGCTGAAGATGCCGACCACGTCTACCTCGACGCATCGTCGGTCCGTAACCTGGAGTTACTGTCATCGAATTCGAGCGAGAAAAAAGAGCATTCGTTGATCGGCTTGCTTGATTTCTGCCGCACCGGCATGGGCCGGCGCTGTCTGGCACGGTGGCTGGTTGCTCCGCTCAAGAACATTGAGCGGATTCGGGGGCGCCACGATGCGGTTGCGGAGTTTGTCGGCGACAGCGACCTGCGGGTGGAGAGCGAGACGTTGTTGACCAACATAGCGGACCTGGAACGCCTGGCGGGCAAACTTGGATACCGCAAAGCGAACCCGCGCGATCTGATTCAATTGCGAAACAGTCTGCAAAAGCTTCCGGTAATCAAGCAACGACTGAACCATCGCCAGATTGAGCTGTTGGTGGACATTGCCAAGCGCTTGCCCGATTTATCGGCAGTCGCTGAGAGGATTGATCGCGCACTGGTGGATGAGCCGCCAATGCTGATCAATTCGGGAGGGATGATCAAGCCGGGATTTAATCAGGAGTTGGACGCGCTCAAGGGTTCGATCAAAGACGCCGTTGACTATGTGGCGACACTGCAGGAGAAACTTCGCGCGGAGACCGGCATCTCGACGCTCAAGGTCGGGTACAACTCGGTGTTCGGATACTATATCGAGGTCACCAAAGCGCAGCAGGGGAGCGTGCCGCAGAATTTCGTGCGCAAGCAGACTCTGGTCAATGCGGAGCGATACATCACTGACGAACTGAAACAGAAAGAGGAATTGATTCTTGCCGCCGAAGACAAAATTAATCGCCTGGAAGAGCGGGTGTTTCTGGAGTTGCGCGAGGAGCTTTCCGCGCACATCGAGCATATCGGTCTGGCCGGCAGGCTACTGGGCGAACTCGACGTATTGCTTTCATTCGCGCTGGCAGCGCGCAAGTACAATTACAATCGTCCGCAGCTTGTTGCCGGGTCGAGTTTGGATATCGCTGAAGGGCGCCATCCGGTTATCGAACAACTGCTGGCGCGCGGCGATTTCGTCGGCAACGACACACAGCTTGATACGAATACGCATCAGATTCAATTGTTGACCGGTCCGAACATGGCGGGCAAGTCAACCTATCTTCGGCAGGTGGGGCTTATAGTGATCATGGCTCAAGCTGGGTCATTCGTGCCGGCGCAGTCGGCGACAATCGGCGTAGTCGATCGCGTATTTACCAGAGTCGGCGCATCGGACCGGCTGACGATGGGAGAGTCGACGTTCCTGGTGGAAATGAACGAGACTTCGCGGATACTCAATAATGCGACGCCGCAGAGTCTGATCCTTCTCGATGAAGTCGGGCGCGGAACTTCGACTTATGACGGACTGGCGATTGCGTGGGCGCTGTGCGAGATGCTGCACAACGATGAACGGCTGCGGTCGCGAACGATCTTCGCGACGCACTTCCACGAGCTTACGGAACTGCCGGCGCTGTGTCCGAGGATTCGCAACTATCAGGTGCAGGTGCGGCGGCACAAGGATCGCATCATCTTCCTGCGCAAGGTTGTGCCCGGCGGCTGCGACGACAGTTTTGGAATTGAAGTTGCGAAGCTGGCGGGAATTCCGGCGACGCTGACACTACGCGCCAAGGAGATTCTCGAAGAGCTGGAAACGGGGAAGTTCGAACCGCTCAAGACGCGGTCGAAGTATCACTATATCAATCCCAATCAGCTGGGACTATTCGAACAGCGCGAGTCGGAGAGCCTGAGGCGATTGCAGAAACTGGAAATCGACTCGTTGACACCGATTGAAGCGCTGAATGTGCTGGCGGAGTTGAAGGAGCAGGCGGAGAAAGAACATGGCGTCAAGAATTAGGCTTCTCCCGAACGTGCTGATCAACAAGATTGCTGCCGGCGAAGTGATCGAGCGACCGGCCTCGGTTGTTAAAGAGCTGGTGGAGAATTCGCTTGATGCACAAGCAACCGCGGTGCGGATCGATATTGCCGACGGCGGACTGGGCCGGATTGATGTCAACGACAATGGCACCGGGATGACCGCCGAGGACTTGAAGCTCGCGATTTGCCGTCACGCCACCAGCAAGCTCGCCAAGCCCGAGGATCTTTTTGCAATCAGCTCGTTTGGATTTCGCGGTGAAGCGCTGCCCTCGATACTTTCGGTCTCGCAGAGCACAATCAAGTCGCGGGCTCGCGGCAGTGATTCGGGTTATCAGTTGGAGATTGCCGGCGGGGAGTTGACCGCGGAAAGCGAAGTCGGCTGCGACTATGGCACGACGATTTCAGTGCGGAATATTTTCTACAACACACCGGCGCGACGCAAGTTTCTTAAGTCGCCTTCGGCCGAAGTAAGGCGCTTGATCGAGGTGGTCGAGTCGCTGGCAATAGCCAATCCGCAGTGCGAGTTTGTCCTCGATTCCGATGGGCAGCGTCTGGTGGATTTGGCGGCTTCAGGCGACAAATTCCAACGCGCCAGGCAATTGTTTGGCTCGGTCAATGCTGAGAAGTTTGTGCGGGGTGAGAGAAGCGGCGATTCTCTTCGGGTAGAAGTATTTGTCTCGAAGCCGGAGGCCTGCCGGCGGAATCGTTCGCGGATACTTCTCCTGGTCAATGGCCGCCGCATCGAGTCGCGGTCGTTGTTTGCGGCGGTGACTTCGGCGTACGGCGAGTTCCTGGCCGGTGGCCTATACCCGCAAGGGGCGATTTTTGTGACGATTGATCCGTCGCTGGTTGATGTTAACGTACATCCGGCGAAGTCAGAAGTACGCTTCGCCGATGAGCGGGTAATCTTTCACACGATTTATCACGTCGTTCGCGAATCGCTGCTCGAGGGCCGGGTGGTGCCGGGGTTGAATGCCGGGGGGCCGCAGGGACGTCGCGAGGACTTTTCCGGCTATGCGCGCGAAGTCGATGCCCGGCGCGCGGTGCAATCATTCTTTGAGGCGCGCAGTCTCAATCCGGTACAGGCGGAAGAATCACTGGCGGCGATATTCGCTCAAGCCGATCCAGCCCAGGCTGTGCCGCAAGACGCAGTGGATACGTTTACTAATGCGCAGCGGATCCATGAAGGCGCGGCGGTGCAACCAGTAACAGCGCGACACGAATTGTCGACGGCGGTGCGCGGAGATGTCAGGCTTCAGCAGCTTGCGTTACTCTACATTGTGGCGGTGACCTCTGATTCAATCTTGATCATTGACCAGCACGCGGCCCACGAGAGAATACTGTACGAACTGGCGTTGAAGTCGTTCGGACATCACACGATTTCGTCGCAGCGACTATTGCTGCCGATGCAGGTGCATCTGGAGCCGGACGACCTGTTCACCTATGAGAAGGAAAAGGAGTCACTGGCGGCGCTGGGGTTTGTCGTCGAGAGTTTCGGACCGCGACAGGTTCAAATTGAAGCAGTACCGGCTGTGCTGGGACGAAAAAATCCCGAGACCGTCTTTCGGGAGCTGTTAGATGATTTTTCTGATGTCAAAGGGGACGAGCAGAAACGTTTTCAGAAGAAGGCAGCCTCGTTCGCCTGCCGGGGAGCGATTATGTCGGGCGACCGGCTGACCGAGCCGGCGATGAGGGCACTCTTTGAAAACTTAATGACCGCGGAAAATCCGTATGTCTGCCCTCATGGCCGGCCGACGATGATTCGATTCTCCAAACATGAACTCGACGTCAAATTCGGGCGAATCGGTTAAGCCGACGATCCCGGTGCTGGTGGGTCCGACCGCGGTTGGAAAGACGGCAGTGGCGCTGGAACTTATCCGGCGTTTCAATCTTGAAATTGTCTCCTGCGACTCGCGGCAGATTTACAAATACATGAATATCGGAACGGCCAAGCCGACGGCTGAGGAATTGGGAGGGGTACCTTACCGGCTCATAGACTATGTTGAGCCGAACCGGAGCTATTCGTCAGCGCTTTATCGAGCTGATGCGGTTGTGGAGATTGAGGGAATCCTGCAGTCCGGGAAGCGGCCACTGATAGTCGGCGGAACGGGGCTGTATTTGAAAGCTCTGACGTCAGGATTTTTTGCAACGCCTGACAGTGATGCCACTTATCGTAAAGAACTTGAAGCGCTCAATACGGTTGAGCTGTATAAGATGCTGACGGATATCGACTTACGTGCAGCGGAGGGCATTCCGGCGAACAATCGCGTCCGGGTAATCCGGGCGTTGGAAATTCACAAGTTGACGGGGCGCACCAAAACGGAACTATCTTCGGAGGGTGAGTATCCGGAGCAGAAGTATCACTTTGTGGTATTTGAACTAAATCGTTCGCGGGAAAAACTTTATCAATTTATAAATTTTAGGGTCGATAAAATGATAGGGGATGGATTGATCGCCGAGGTCGAGCAACTGCTTGAGCGCGGCTTCAGTCAATCGCCCGTTTTGAAGCGGACCGTCGGTTATCGCGAGGTAATCGAGTATCTGCACGGTCAAATCAGCCTGGAAGAATGCGTCAGGCTGATTAAGCAAAAGACCAGGAATTACGCCAAGCGACAGATAACTTGGTTTCGCCCAGACCTTAACATCGTGAGAATCGACCTCGAGAGCGAAACCGGAAGGGAAAAACTCGTTGGCGAACTTGACAAATTAAAACTTGACACGTAAATATGCTAAGTCATATCTTACAACGGTTTACGTTCTATTTAATTATATGGGAGGGAACGGGATGTTGATTCGACTAAGTTGTATTCTGTTTGCCGTCGTTCTCGCGGTAGCCGGATGTGCTTCAACAGTTCGCCAGGGTTCTGCAATAGCGTCACCCAACGAACGCGCTGCTACGAATTCGGATAGTCGCGCCGGCTACAACTCCGTGCCTTCCGACACCGCTGTTTCCCCGCTGCAAGATGAAATTTACCTTCAGGCTCTCGATGAGCTTGCCTTGGCCGAAGAATACTATCAGTATGGTGCGCAAGCAAATGCGGCTGAACGCTGGAATGAAGCACAGTACAACTTTGAAAGATCGATTGCCATTCTCTCTGCTCTTGATATTGAACCAGACGTCACCACAGACTATGGACAACGCTACATGAAGCTGTTAGGCGACATTCGCTCCGAGTATAAGCTAACGCTGTTGTATCTGGCGACGATTCCAGGGGAGACTTCGAGTTCGGCTTTCGTGGATCGGTTCGAGGAAATCGACGACTTCGCGAAGCTGCGCCAGGAACGAGTTGTCACAGATGTTGATAAGACAGAGACTTACGATATTCCGATCGTCGTTAATGAAAAAGTAGAAAACTGTATCATTTACTTCCAGACCATCGCACGCGACTTTTTCCAGTCGGCGTTGACGCGGTCGGGGAAATATACGCCGATTATGGCGCGGATACTTCAAGAAGAGGGTCTTCCGACCGACCTTATCTATCTCCCACTAATTGAGTCCGGTTACAAGACAAACGCCTACTCCTGGGCGAAAGCGACGGGTCCTTGGCAGTTTATCAGCAGTACCGGAAAACACTACGGCCTGTATCGTAATTGGTGGTTGGATGAGCGGCGCGATTACGAGAGATCAACCCGGGCGGCTGCGCGCTACTTGTCATTTCTTTACGGGCGCTATGGTGACTGGTATCTGGCTTTGTCGGCCTACAACGCCGGCGAAGGTAGAATCGACCGTGCCACCAAGAAAGAAAACACCACGGACTATTGGCGACTGAAGTCAATTGCTCGCGAGACACGTGACTATGTGCCGTTGTTCCTTGCGGCGACGATTATCGCCAAGAACCCGGAAAAATATGGCTTCACGGCTTATTATGATGAGTGCCTCGAGTACGAGACGGTAACGGTCGGCAAGTGCGTTGATTTGCGACACGTCGCCAAGGCGATTGGCACCACGCACGAGTATCTACAGCACTTGAATCCCGAGCTGTTGCGCAATATCACACCTCCGGGTATTGAGGCATATCGTCTGCGCATTCCCAAGAACACGGAGACGACGTTCTGGGCAGCTTACGACAGCTTCGAAGAGCCGACGGTCGCCGGCGTGGAAAGACACACGATTAAGCGCGGCGAGACGTGGGCGGGTATCGCCAAGAAGTATGGTATCTCTTCGAAGGTCTTGGCCGAGGCAAACAGCAGTTCAACCAAGAGCGCACTGATAGCCGGCAAGACGCTGATGATTCCGATGAAGAATTCCGAGCTGGCGCGCGCGAGTAACTCAAACCGCAAATCGTCCAGTTCATCTTCCAAATCCAAAGTCAGCGCGAACGGAATCTATACGGTCAAGAAGGGTGACAACCTCACTCAGATTGCAGAAGCGCACGGTACGACGGTCAACGATTTGCGTTCATTGAACGGAATCGGACCTTATGCTGAACTGCATCCGGGGCAGAAGATCAAAGTCAATGCTAAGGCGCAGGCCAAGTCGACCAAGTCGTCGGGCCACAAGATCATGACCTATAAGGTCAAGAAGGGCGATACATTGGCGAAGATTGCCCAGAAGTACAATACCAACACTCAGGAAATCGCTTCGATCAATGGCATTCATACGATCGATCACCTGCGGATCGGACAGCTGATCAATGTCCCGGCCAGCCAGCCGGCGGCAAAGAGCAAGTCGACCAAGTCGAGCAAGGGTGCGGGAATGCTGGTATATGTAGTCAAGGCCGGAGACACGCTCTGGGATATCGCCAAGGCCTTTGGTACGACAGTGGAAGATATTGTTACGTTGAATCAGCTTCCTTCGCGCCGAGTAAAGATCGGCGACAAGATCAAAGTAAAGCGCGGATAGAGACAAGGGCAGGATGGCAAAGGCGCGGGACATTGTAATTGGGGTGATAATCGCAGGGAGCTTTCTTGTCTTTCTGGCTATGATTCTGTTGATGTTTTTCCTTGGCCGCAGCAGTGATGACGGTGAGTTTTCGTTTGGCGGGCTGGGCAAAAGCGTAGCGATCATCAATCTCTATGGTGTCATAGATTCGCCGACGGACATTGTGCGGCAGCTTGACCGCTGGGGCGACGACGAAAGCGTGAAAGCGATCGTGATTCATATTAACTCGCCTGGTGGCGGAGTAGCGGCATCGCAAGAGATTTATGAGAAGGTTTTGAAGGTCAAGCGTGAAAATGAGAAACCGATCATTGCATCGATGGAATCGGTCTGCGCTTCGGGCGGATATTATGTCGCTGCAGCTTGCGATCAGATTGTTGCGGATCCCGGCACCGTCACAGGATCGATCGGCGTGATCTTCCAGTATCCGATTGTAGAAGAGATGTTCAACAAGGTCGGTATTCAATATCAGACGATCAAATCGGGCGGGCGCAAAGATATCGGGTCGCCGTTCCGCAAGGCGACCGAGGCCGATTCGGCCGTTTTTCAAGCGGTAGTTGACGACACCTATCACCAGTTTGTCGACGTGATCGTGGCCAACCGCAATCTGGCACGTGAAGAGGTCCTGCGAATTGCCGACGGCTCGATCTATTCGGGACGGCAGGCGCAGGAGCTTGGGCTGGTAGATTCACTGGGGACTTTTGAGGATGCCGTCGATTTAGCCGGCGAATTGTGCGGATTAGGTGCAGATCCCGACCGGGTGCGGGAGGTTCCGCGCCGCCGCGGCAATATTTTTGATTTGCTTGAAGGGCTCTTGCATTTGGATCTCAGCGGATTGATAGATAAGAATCAAGGACTGATCTACCCGCAGCTTCGGTACATTTTCAATTGATCGGGTTGAAAGTCGGATAATCAGGGAGTGGAAGTAAATGATAATGGATAATGACAAAAGGTGTAGAAACCTCTGGAGGAGAGTGACCCGACATGACCAAAGCTGATCTCGTGGAACGTGTCGCCGAACGGACCGGCCTGACCCGCACTGATGTCGCGGTGGTCGTAGATTCGTTTCTGGATACGATAAAGAAGTCGATGGAGGAGATGCAGAACATTGAGATTCGCGGCTTCGGAACCTTCAAAATCAAGCTCCGCAAGGCGCGCAAGGCGAGAAACCCGCGCACGGGAGACGAGGTTCCGGTTCCTGATCGCAAAGTTCCGGTCTTCAAGCCGTCGAATGAGTTCAAGGATCTTATTACAAAACTGCCTCTGGAAGGCCAATAAATTTACTTGCGCTAACAGACGGGATTGCTATATTGCCCGTCTGTTAGTTTCGTTGATTGGTTTACGGAGGTTGAATGCCGAGCGGCAAAAAGCGCAAACGCCAAAAGATTAAGACTCATAAGCGTAAAAAGAGAAGAAGACGCGATCGTCATAAAAAGAAGATCTAGTGCCTAAGAGGACACGCGCGAGCGTGTCCTTTTAAGCATCGGGGCGGCTCTTTCGATTTAGATTCCTCTATTTTTTCAGCACAAATTCGCATCCGGGCAATCAGCCGGGTGGGCGAATTTTCGTGTTTGGTTCAGCCCACTTGGAGACATGTGGTTTTCTGGAAGGTGAATTAGCCAACCGTAAAGGACTATGCGCCAAGTTGGCACGACTGGCGGGCGCAAGAGCTGGGTTCAGCCCCGCTGGCGCGGGATATCGCAGAGCTCAACCTTCGGCAGAAGTCAAGTGCACCGGGCTCCGACCTGCAAAAGCTGTTCCCACCCTGCGCTTCGCTCCGGGTGGGCTACCGACCGTTTCCTTCCTGTGGACACGGAAGCATCTTCCGCTTTTGATCAAGCCTTAAGGCACGCTCAAATCCTTACTTCCTGCTCCCGCAACCACTTCCGGATTCCGGCACAAAATTTGAACAGGTGTAACGCGCATGAAAGCGCGTTTGGCAGTACTCTGCTTTTTTCTGACCTGCATTCTCTGGTTTGTTGACGGTAACGCCGGCAATGTGGCGGATTTCCGGGTCAATGACGATTTCGGGACAACCTATCAGGGTTACTCCAATATTGCGACCGACCTCGAGGGTAACTTCGTGGTGTGCTGGTACGACAAGCGCAATGGCGACAACGATATTTACATCCAGCTGTTTGACCGCTTCGGGACCAGGCAGGGAACGAACCGCCGCGTCAATGATGACGCGATCGGCAACGAGCAGTTCCGGCCTTCGATGATGAAGGACCAACTCGGGAAATTCGTTGTGGCGTGGCAGGATTATCGCGTCACGGGGTATCCATTTAATGCGGATATTTACGGCCAGCGCTACAACGCGGACGGGTCGGCGGCTTCGACGAATACCAAGATCAACGATGACTTTGGCGTGGAAACGCAAGGGTGGCAGGATATCGACGCCGACGATTTCGGCAACTATGTGCTCGTCGTGGGAGGACAACCGCAACGGCAACTACGATGTTTATGGGCAGCGCTATCACAAATCGGGCACGAAGCTGGGAGCGAATTTCCGCATCAACGATGATGCGGGGGCGGCGTATCAACACAATCCGAAAATCGCGGTCGACGGCGACGGCGATTTCATTGTCGTGTGGTACGACAACCGGCAAGGTCTGGACCTCATCATGGGACAGCGATATAACGCCTCCGGCGTGGCACAGGGAACGAATTTTCTAATCAGCGACAATCTCACTGGCAACAAGTGTGTGATGCCGGATATCGCCTGCGACTATGCGGGCAATTTCACTGTCGTGTGGATTGACTATCGCAACGGCAGTTATCCGAACAATCCCGATGTTTATGGCCGCAATTACTGGGCGAACGGCAACAGCCGCGAGTGCGAATTACCGGATCAACACCGATGGCTCCAACGGCGCGCAAGCCGAGGCGGTTGTCGGAATGGATTATTTCGGGAATTTCATTACGGCGTGGCGCGACGACCGGCAGGGGAACAACGACATCTGGGCGCAATACTATCGTGCTGATGGAACCGTTCTCGGCGGCAATTATCGCGTGAATACCGACCAGACGACAACGACGCAGTCGTTTCCCAATGTGACGATGGATGGGATCAACATCTACTACACCTGGACCGACGACCGCAGCGGCAGTTTCGATATCTGGGCAAGAATTACCGAATATGGCGCGCCGGCGATCGTTGTGTCGCCGACGGCGTTTCAATTTACTGCACAGTTGGGGGGAAGCAATCCCTCGGCGCAAAGTCTGCTGATCAACAATACCGGATATGGCATTCTCAATTGGACGGCAACTGATAATCAAACCTGGTTGACAGTGACACCGACATCGGGGACAGCGCCGGATACCGCGAGTATATCGGTGAATATCGCCGGGCTGGCGTATGGCGAGCACACGGGAAGAATCACGATTGCGGATGCGGCAGGCAAAGACAGCTCACGCACGGTGGTTGTGACGTTGAACATCACGGCGCCGACCTTGAAGATTACGCCCGGTTCGGTGACGGTCGAGACGCGCTTGGGCGTACCGCCTCCGGATGACAAGTATTTCATGATCGAGAATTCGGGATCCGGTACGATCAACTGGACAATTACCGGGAAACCGAACTGGCTGGGACTTTCACAAGTTGCCGGGACGGCGCCCTCGGCGATTGATTTGGAATTTCTGACTGATTCATTGCCCGGCACCGGAAATTACACTGCGAATCTAAGCATCGTTTCAGCACAGGCGGTCAACTCACCGCAGCAGTTCAAGGTGAATCTACAGCATACGACCGATGTTCCGATAATTGCGGTTGATCCGGATACGCTGCATTTTGCTTTTGCGGCGAATGCAGCGACGATTCCGACTTCGGAGTTGGTGATTTACAATGCCGGAGCAGAGACAATTGACTGGAATATTGTCGCCGATGCGATCTGGGTGACGATTAGCAGCGAGGACGGCTTGGGTGATGCGGTAGTCAATATTGGCATCACGCCAGGCATTCTTGAAATCGGCGAGCACTATACGACATTGGCAATCAACGATCCGAATGCATACAATTCTCCGAAGACTGTGACGGTGCATGCTTCAGTGGCTGCGCCGCCACCGTCGATTTGTACGGAGCCAACTGAGATTGAAGTGATAACGCGTGCCGGAGCCGCGGTGGTCGACACGATCGACGCAGTTATCAAGAATTGTGGTGCGGCCGGCATGAGCTGGACGGCGACGGCTAACCAGCCGTGGCTCTTTATCACTCCGTCCAGCGGTGGCGACAGCACGGAAGTAATGGTCATTGTCGATCCGACGGCTCTTGGACTTGGAAGTTACAGCGGACAGATTACGTTTGTTTCGGCGCAGGCGAGCAATTCTCCATATGTACTGTCAACTAACGTGACGGTTTTGCCGGTGGATACTTTGAGCTTGTCATCTGCCAATACCTTCCCGGGAAGCCCAACTGATCTACAGTTTTCACTGCGCAGTTATCTGCCGGTTGATAGCTTGGCGATTGCGGTCGCGTTTGACGATGCGGCGTTGCGGGTGGATTCGGTTACGGCGGCAGGGCGGGCGATCGGCAAACTCGGGTTCAACATCGTACCATCGCAGACTCTTGGCCTGACCGAGATCGCAATCGCGACGGACGATCATATAGCCGCGCTTCCAGCCGGCAGCGGACCGATTGCCAATGTTTATATGACAGTTTCCAACAACGCTGTCGAAGGGGAATATGTCGTCAACTCGACGGCGACCGTGAGTGACTCCACGCGATTTTCGTTTCCTGCACATACGCAAAGCGGATCAGTTGCAGTTGGGGCGGCGACACCGGTATATCCGGTCGAAAGCCCGATCATCCCGACCGAATTCGTTCTTGAACAGAACTATCCGAACCCATTCAATGCAACTACCAGTATTCCATACGGGCTGGCGGCGTCGGGAGAGGTCGATGTCGAAGTGCTGAATATTCTCGGACAGCGGGTGCGATCGATCTACGCTGGTTACCAGCGGGTAGGCCGATATTATGCGACTTGGGACGGCAGTGACGATAGCGGCAAAGAACAGGGGACAGGCATTTATTTTGTGCGTCTTCGGGCCGGCGGTCAGTCACTGATCTCGAAGATCGTGCTGCTCAAATAGCTCTCCGGCTTCAGTTTTTCTTTTCCACACAAATCACCGTTTTGCACTAGCCAAGGTGATACGTATATTCTCCTGACATGAAAAGACTCCTCGTTGCTGTTGCTTTCTTACTGCTTACCTGCGACGCCGCGCTTGCGGTTTATCCGCAGGCGAAGACGATTGATGACGGCAACCTCACGTTGTTTGTTTTGAACACGGGAAGTTTTGGTGTCGATCCGGGCCGGACACGACAGGGATTTGCGGGTTTGTACTATCCCCGTGCGACATCTAACGCACTGATGGCCGGTGGTGGAATCTGGGTTGCGGGAAAGAAGGACGGCGATTGGCGGATCACGATTTCCGGCGACGAGAGCGAATTTGTGCCGGGTCCTGTGGGAGTAGGCGGCGTTGCGGCGGATACGACCTTCCGACTCTACAAGATCACGCGCGGCGAGGATTACGCGCAGAGCGATGATTACCGCAACTGGCCGGCATCTCTGGGGGCTCCAGTTGACGCCTTCGGGCGGCCGCTGCTGCGCGGCTCGCAGGCGATCTTCACGATGTTCAATGATCTCGACACAGCGGCGCATGTGTTCACCGGATTTTCCGGGACCAAGCCGTTGGGCGTTGAGGTCAAGCTGAATGCGCACACCTGGGACAACGACTTTCAGCTGTTTGATACGGTATTGACGCAGGTCGTAATTCTCGACTATACAGTTACCAATAGGGGGGAAACGCCGATTGATTCCTGCATCGTGTCGCTGTACGCCGATCCGGATATCGGCTACTCCGGCAATGATCGCCTCGGTTCGAAGGGGGAACAGCAGTGCGCCTATGTCTATAATGATTCGAACATTGATTCCGATCTTGGCGATTCACCGCCGGTGGTAGGAGTTGTGGTGCTGGAGAATCTTGCCGGCTCGATGAACTACTACTATCCGTGCAGTCGCTTTTATCCGGAGTGCATTCCAATCGATACGCTCCCGAAGCTCTTGAATTTGATTCGCGGACTTCGTCCGAACGGACAGCCGTATTTCAATCCGGTGACGACATTTCCGACGACGTTTCCGTTTGATGGGAACCCTTTAGACAGTACCGGATGGATAGCCGATTTGTCTCGTGATTACCGGTTCATTCTCAATACACTTCCAATAGATTTGGCAGCGGGGGACAGCATCAAATTGAAGGCGGCACTGATCGTTGCCAAAGGTGCGACAACGAAGGATGGAGTGCGGAGATTTTTGGAAACGGCAACAATGCTGCGAGGTCTCGAAAAATCAGATACGCTGACGCCGCAGTATTCGATTTCGGCCGAGAATGCGGTCGGGGTCAGCGGGCGCCGGGCAATCGGAAGTAATTGGGGTGGACGATATCTTGGCGGCGGTGCGGATTTAGCGTCGCGATACCTGGGTTTCGGTGCCAGTTCCGACGAGTTGATTCCCGCTACGCTCGCCATTGGAAGAGCGGGCGGGCAAGAACTTCTGCGATTTGTGCCGAATGGTTCGCGATATGAATATGCGGGAAAAAGCGAGAGCAATGCGGGTGTCAGCCTTTATGCAAACGGGGAGCGGCAACAATGCATCTTTCTCGACATTGACAAGGATGGACTGATCAGCAATCGAAGCGGGAAGCTTGACCCATTCATCCTGACCAAGCTTGAATATGATGTTCCAGTCGAATGGGCGATGGGTCGAAATCTGTCCACGCTGTCTGATCAACTGCTTTATGCAGTGCAGTTTGACCAAAGCCGCGTTGATCTGGCGGGTACAGAGATTTCGTTTGATGGGGCAATGATGGATGCTGAATTCGGATCAGTGGCGGACTACCTGGGAGTGTCGGAGCCGAGGAGCGAGGCGCCGACCGAGTTTGTTTTTAGGATCACAAATGACACTCGTTTCGTACAACGCCTGGATTTGATTTCGAATGATCCATTGCGGATAAATTTCTCATCGGCGAGCTTCGATTTAGGTGTCGGTGAAAGTCGATTTGTATCGATGTATGCGACGGCGCCATACCTGGCGGATCAGGACTATGAAGTGTTTCTTCACAGTCACGGGTTTGATAATGAGGTGAGAAGATTGCCGATATATGTGCAGCCGACGCTGATTACTGTGGCCGGGGATGTCGACAATGACGGGGAACTGGACTTCGCCGACCTACTGCGAATGGTGCGGATACTCTATCGCGATGAGCCGATTGTGACGCCGATTCGCCAGCTTGATGCCGACTGCGATCTTCGCTTCGGGCTAATTGATCTTATCGCGTTTGTCAACTACTTGTATCTGCAAACGCCGCTGCCGTGCGATTCCGCGCAATAATGAAAACGCTACTTTCGCGACTTCTGGTTGTTGGGATTATCCTGGGCGTCGTCAGTGCGGCGACACTGGCACAACCTGTTGTAGGTGACACAATCAGAGCAAAGAAATCGCATGTTAACCGCAATATGCTGATCGGTAATCTGGTGGTGGGCACAGGGGCGTATTTCTATTTCGAGAACACCTGGGGCGCGCCAAGCGGTAAGTTTCATTTCAAGAACGAATTGCATGACAATGTGGCGTTCACGGATGAGATCAGCCACTTCTATGCGGGATACAAGTTGACTGATGGATTCCGGTGGTTTTTCCGCATGCTGAAGATGCCGGAGGAGAAGCAGCTTAAGTATGGAGCACTGCAGGCGGCGATCATTCTCACGCTGGTTGAATTTCCGATGGATGCTTTCAATCCCGATCAGGGATTTGGTGTCAGCGATTTTCTGTTCGACTATGGCGGGATCGGGTATGCGTTGCTGAAGGACAAATATCCGAACAAGTTCGACATGAAGTTCTCGCTCAAGCAGCCGCCGTGGAAATTCGACAACAAGTTCCTTGCCAGCAAAGACGAGGAGTTTGCGAATTTCATCTGGTGGGCAACCTATACGCCGAAGACAGTCTCGGTCGGGCTCGGATATGGAATCAAGTACGATGTGCACCGCCACGCGCAGTCGGAGGTGTTTCTGGGCGCCGGGACGACGCTGTATGATTTGCTGTATTTGATCAAGCCGAGTGTTGCGAAAGAATTGAAGGCGCTCGATTGTTATTTCATCAATTTGAGGGTGGAGTTGTAGGAGGGGCACGTTGACAGAAGAGAAAGTGCTCCTACGGAGATTGTCGCGGCTGTGGGGTGACCTTCGGTTCGCGTCCAGAAGACACACACCGTCTCGTCCGCCCTCATTCGCCATCCCTCTCGAGAGGGGAATAAACTTTCGAAGCGATGCTGGGCTCTTGAGGTGGAAAATGGCACTGCCCTTACTCCTGGCCCCTCTTCCAATGGGAGAGGGAGAATGGTGTCAGGTCACACTCCGATCCTCGCTGTGCTCGGTTCGGAGCAAGACCTGACACAACAGGAAATTTGTAGTGCGGGCATGGTTTGAACGAGTCGCGGATGTGGACATCCGCGACGCACGATGGTAGAGTAGAACGAGGGCGCGGGAACCGCGCCCCTACGGAGATTGTCGCGGCGGTGGCGTCCTTACGTGTATCGTCGCGCGTGCATGCAGGAAAGCGATTGACGGAGTTCAACAATCAGTCTTAAGTTGTGATGGGGGAGAAGCGGAGCTATGTCAAGTCATCGCGTGATTATGCATGTCGATATGGACGCGTTTTTTGCGGCCATTGAACAGCGCAATAATCCGCATCTGCGCGGCAAACCGGTCATTGTCGGCGGAAGTCCGGGCGGCCGCGGAGTGGTTTCGACGGCATCGTACGAGGCGCGCAAATTCGGAATTCATTCGGCCATGCCGGCGGGGGAGGCCTATCGGCGCTGTCGCGAGGCGATTTTTGTGCATGGCGACTTTTCGGCTTACCACCATGCCTCGCGTTTGATCGAGGAGATTCTGCTGCGATTTTCGCCGGCCGTGGAGATGATCTCAATTGACGAGGCGTTTCTGGATATCACCGGAACTGAACGCGTGCACGGTCCGGCGGAACAAGTGGCGCTTGGCGTGAAGCAAGCCGTATTGGCTGAGGTTGGAATTACCTGTACTGTCGGAATTGCGCCGAATAAACTGCTCGCGAAGCTTGGCAGTGGGCTCAATAAGCCGGACGGGTTGACGGTGATTGAGGCTGAGCGCGTCGAGTCGATGGTGTTTCCGTTACCGGTGGACAAGCTCTGGGGCGTCGGTCCGGTGACCTACGAGCGGTTGCTGAAGAACGGCGTCAAGACGATTGGGGATTTGGCGACGCTGAACCCAGCCTCACTGAAGCTGCTGCTCGGCGATCATGGGCAGACTTTGGCGGCGCGGGCGCGCGGTGAGGATGACCGGCATGTTCCGGATCACGACGAGGCACATTTCGAGAAGTCGATGTCGCATGAAACGACATTGGGGGAGAATTCACACAATCCGGAGCATATACATTCACTGATGGCTGGCTGACGGAGAAGGTGGTAATTCGTCTTTATCGTGGCGAGTGGCTGGCGCGTACGGTGGGAATCCGACTGCGTTATCCGGACTTCAAGACGATTACCCGCGACAAGACATTGGCGAAACCCTCGGTGGACTATGCGGAGATTCTTAGCACAGCATCGTCGCTTGTCCCAAACGAACAGGTTGTCAGCAAGGGAGTTAGGCTAATCGGTGTCAGGACGTCAAATCTGATTCATGCCTCTGAATTGGCGCAGTTGGAGCTATTTGCGGACGGGAAGCTACGGAAAGAACAATTGAACCGTTCGATACACAATCTCCGGAGCAAGTTTGGCGATAAGATAATTAAGCATGCGGGCGGGCTGAAGTCAGAGGAAGAGTAGGGGCCGGCAAGCAGTTATTGTTTGACAGAAGTGTCCATGTACGCTAAATTGGTGTCATGGTTACGTTTCTGGACGAGAAGGAGCAAGCGACACCCGTGTTCAACTGGCCGTTTTCGAAGATAGCGAATTCGCTGGAGGCTTCAGTCATCCGCGAGACGCTCAAGATCTCAAGCAAACCGGGAATTATCAACTTTGCGGGCGGACTCCCCGCCTCGGAACTGCTTCCGATCGACCAAATCCAGGAATGTTGCGACAGTGTGTTGACCGACCACGGCGCGCAGGCATTGCAGTACTCAATTTCTCAAGGCGTGCCGGTGTTGCGCGAGTTGATCGCGCATCGTATCTCGCGGCAGGGACTGCCGGTGACGGCTGATAATATCCTGATTACGACTGGCTCGCAGCAGGGGCTGGATTTGATTGGCAGAGTTTTTATTGAGCCGGGTGACTATGTAATTACCGAGTTGCCGACTTACCTGGGCGCACTGCAAGCCTTCAATTTCTATCAGGCGCGTTATGCTCCGATTCCGATGGATGATGACGGAATGATCATCGAGCAGCTTGAGGAGAAGATCAAAGAGTTTCATCCGAAGATGATTTATGTCGTGCCGAATTTCCAGAACCCGTCGGGAATCACGCTATCGTATCAGCGCCGGAAGGCACTGATGAATCTTGTGTTCAGGTATCAGATTGCCATGATCGACGACAATCCGTATGGCGAACTGCGTTACTCGGGCACTCCGTTGCCATCGCTGCGCGGCCTGGGCGGCGACGCCGTTATCCAGCTCGGCACGTTTTCGAAACTGATTTCGCCGGGGTTAAGAGTAGGCTGGATATGTGCGCCGGTTTCGGCGATCAAGATTATTGAGAAAGCGAAACAGGCGGTTGATTTGCATTCATCGACATTCACTCAGTTTATTGCCGCGGAATTTCTCAAGCGCGGCTACCTGGAGCCGCATATCGAGCAGATTCGCACGGCTTATGCGCTCAAGCGCGATACCATGATCGCCGCAATGAAAGAGTATTTTCCGCCGTCGATTCGCTGGCCTTACCCTGATGGCGGGTTGTTCCTTTGGGTGCAATTGCCCGACAATGTCTCGGCGTCGATGGTCTTCCAGCAGGCCGTTCATCAGGGAGTAGCTTTCATACATGGGCGGCCGTTCCATCCTGATGGCAGCGGCGACAACACAATGCGGCTGAATTTTGCTTCATCCAGCCCCGAGAGTATCGTCGAAGGCATTAAGCGCCTGGCGCGCGTGCTATCGCAGTATTGTTAGAATATCTACCGGAAATTCACGTAAATTGCCCCCACCCCGCGATGGAATCGGAATCTTTGACTTGCCCCTCACCCAGGCGCATTGAGAAACCACTCATAGTCACTCTTGGCCGCCTCGCGAGCAAGGCATCTGCCGATTTCCGTCACGTAACTCGAACAGATTTTTCGCTACGCTCAAGATGACAATTCCAGACACATTCTCAACAATTCCTGGAGGGGGAAGTATCACCGCGTTGATTAATGTAAAACTCGTTTTCACATTGACTGCAATAGTCGTATACTCTGAATTACTTGAATGAGGGAGTGTCGACTATGATGGTACCATTTCATAAATACCACGCGCTGGGCAATGATTTCATCGTTGTGCACAGGAAGCTTGCCAAGTTAACTCCGACTCAAATCCCGCAAATGGTAAAGGCCATTTGCGATCGTCACAACGGCGTCGGGGCGGACGGGGTCGTGATCTATGATGAGGTGCGCGGGCGGTTCGTGATGCGCATCTTCAATGCCGATGGAGGAGAGGCCGAGATTTCGGGCAATGGACTGCGGATTCTGGCGCATCACATCTATTCCTGCGCCGAGGTCAAGCAGAAGCGGTTTGCGATCGAATCGGCTGTCGGCAACAATGATGTTCACATCATTTCGAACAAGGCGGAACAAGTTGTCAGCAGTGTGACGATGGCGGAGCCGGTGTTTCATACCAGTCGGGTACCGATGAAGGTGCGATCGCGGTATTTCATACACCAGCCGTTCAAGACGGCGGCGGGTGAATTACTGGGCACGGCGGTCAATGTCGGAAATCCGCATATCGTGTTTTTCGTAGACAATTTCGATTTTGACTGGCGAGCTTTCGGCCGCGAAGTCGAGGTTGACAAGCGATTTCCGCAGCGCACGAATGTTGAGTTTGCGGTCGTGAAGTCGCGCAAACGCGTCGAGCATCGAATCTGGGAGCGGGGGGTCGGCGAGACCTCGGCATCGGGCAGCGGTGCGGCCTCGACGGTCGCGGCAGGAGTGATCAACGGACTGTTGGACAGCGACGTTGCCGTGCATGAGCCGGCCGGAAAACTGCAAATTCGCATCGATTCACTGGACGGGCCAGTCAAGATTACCGGGCCATCGACTTACATCTGTACCGGGGGGTACTGGTTCATGCGCAATGCGAAAAATCGTCGCTGATTATATCATCGATCTAAAGCTCATCACCCGCAATATCCATTTGTTCCTATTTGGCGGTCTCCTGATGGGACTGCTGGTGGCTTCAATGCAGCTCCTCATGAATCTTTACCTCAAAGACATGGGTTTTGGCGAGTCATTTATCGGCCGGACGCTGTCGTTCAACGCCGTCGGCGGGGTACTGGCCGCGTTGCCGGCGGCGTACCTGGCGGCGCGGTTTCATATCAAGCCGATACTGATCGTATCGACGATTCTGATGGCTTTAGCCTTCTTTGCGATGGGGCACACTGATTCGCAGGTCATCATATTGATGGCCGGTTTGTTCTTTGGGTTCTTCTCGACGATTCGCGGAATTATCGCGGCGCCGTTTATTATGCGCAACAGTAGTGAGCGCGAGAGAATGCTGGTATTTACCGCGAACTATTCGCTGTGGATGGTGGCGGCGATCATCGGGTCATATATGGGCGGCAGGTTGCATGACTATTTCCTGGTCTTTTTCGATGGGCGTGTGGCGCCTGCGGAACTGGAAATCTACGCCTATCGTTATGCTATGCTGGTGACCTCGATCGTGGGTCTGACGGCGATCATACCGTTTATGCTGATCAAAGCCAAAAAGCCGGAGCCGGAGGAAGTGGCGCGGGCATTCTCGTGGACGGTGCTTAGAGCCAACTGGCGACTGCTGTTCAAGTTGAATGTGCCGTTCATGCTTCTGGGGACCGGCGCGGGGTTGATCATACCTTTTCTCAATCTCTATTTCCGCGAACGGTTCGATCTCAATGCCAACCAAATTGGAGTCTATTTTTCAATATTGGCATTGTCATGCTCTTTGCGGTCATGCTGGTTCCGATACTGAAGAAGCGTTTCGGGTTCATCAAGACCGTCGTGATGACCGAGTTGCTGTCGATTCCGTTCATGCTGATACTTTGCCTCACCAATGACCTTTCGCTGGCGTTCTGGGCGTTTTTGTTTCGTGGCGCGCTAATGAACATGGGGAGCCCGGTGACGACGGGGTTTATGATGGAGGCGGTTCCGGACGAGATGCACGGAATCGTCAACTCGTTTTCCAGTATGTCGTGGACGGTGGCCTCGGCGATTTCCACGCAGATTGGCGGTGCAATCATTGAAAAGAGCGGTTTTGAGACATCATTTTACTGGGCGATCGGGCTTTACCTGGCGTCGGCGTTCAGCTACTTCTATTACTTCTCGAAATGTGAAGTTCGCTGCGGTGAATCGATTCGCATAGATCATGCGGCGATTCGGTAAATCTTATTGTCAGCCGGGCTAAAATCAGTTTATATCTTATCATGAGCTGTCCCGCTGGGGGGCGGTGAGAAGACATTTTTCTACGGGTAAGAACATTGAGCACGTTGGAAATCAAGAATCGCATTGCCGAATTGGTGTCGCCGCAGGTCGGAGTCGCCGCGGATGAAATCGCTGCAATGTTCGAGCTGCCGAAACAGCCGGAACACGGCGATCTGGCATTGCCATGTTTCCGTTTTGCGAAACAGTTGCGCAAAGCGCCGCCGGTAATTGCCAGGGAGATCTTCGACCAGAATTTTGCGACGACCCTGCCAGCAGGAGTATCGCGTGTCGAACCAATGGGGGGGTATCTCAACTTCACGTTCGCTACCGGCGCGACATTGGCGAATGCCTTGCAGGCCGTGCTTGCCCAGGGGACGAGATTCGGATCGACGGAAGAAGGGGCCGGCAAGAAGGTTTTAGTCGAGTTTTCCTCGGTAAACATTGCCAAGCCGTTTGGGGTCGGGCATTTGCGTACCACGATTTTAGGCGCCGCGTTGGCGCGAATTTATGCCAAGCTCGGCTACGAGACGATTCGAATCAACCATCTTGGCGATTGGGGAACGCAGTTCGGCAACTTGATTGCAGCCTATCGTTTGTGGGGGCTGCGAGTACAAGTTCGCGGACAACCCGATAATGGATCTCTATCAGCTTTATGTGCGTTATCATGCGGCTGCCAAGGAAGACTCGTCTTTTGTCGACAGGGGCAGGGAAGAATTTCGCAAGCTCGAGCAGGGCGACAAGGAAAATCATGAGTTGTGGCTGCGTTTCATCGAATACAGCATGATTGATTTCCGGCGCGTTTACAAGATGCTCAATGTCGAATTTGACTATTACACGGGCGAGGCATTTTATCGCGACAAAATGGACGCGGTCATTAAGCAGCTTGAGGATAAGAAACTGCTCAAGCAAAGCGAAGGCGCGACCATTGTTGATCTCGAGGAATTCGGGTTGCCGCCCTGCCTGATCAAAAAATCCGATGAGTCGACACTCTACGCGACTCGCGATTTGACGGCGCTGCTCTACCGCAAAGAGCACTTCAATTTCGACAAGATTCTTTATGTTGTCGGCTCGTCACAGAAGCTGCATTTCCAGCAGTTCTTCAAGGTCGCCGAGTTGATGGGAAACGACTGGGTCAAGAACGCCATCCATGTCGAGTTCGGCTGGGTCAAGTTCGGCGATCTGGCGATGTCGACGCGCAGCGGTACGCTGGTGTTTTTTGAGGATGTAATCACGCGGGCCAAAGCGTTGTCGCGCGACATCATCAATGCCGAGAGCCCGAATGTCACAGAGGTCGACTGGACCGCAGAACGGGTGGCGGTGGCGGCGTTAATTTTCACACAATTGCGCGTCCGCCGCAACAAGGATGTCAATTTCATCTGGGAAGAGGCGTTGTCATTCAAGGGCGAGACAGGGCCGTACCTGCAATATACACACGCGCGGTTGACGTCGTTGATTCAGAAATATGGCAAGACTTTGCCAGAGTCGAATGCTGACCTGTCGCTGCTGGCGGACGAAGAAAAGAACGTCATCAAGTGGTTTGAGATTTATCCGGAAAGACTGCGGCAGGCGGCGGAATCATATGAGACTTCGGGTCTGGCCGACTATCTGCTCAATCTGGCCGGTGCGTTCAACAGCTACTGGCAGAGGATTCGGATTATCACTGACGATGCGGCATTGACGCAGGCGCGGATGCAGATGGCGTATGCGGTGCGCATCGTATTGGCTGACGGGTTGCGGGTTTTGGGAATTGAACCTTTGGAGAAGATGTAAGATGCTGTTGACGAGACCGAAAGAGTACGAACTGATTATCGATTCGACCACCGACTACACGACAGCGTTAACGGCAATAACGCTGGCGTCGTTGAAGTCGGTGCCGACGACATTGTACAATATCGAACGCACGAGCTTGTTGGCGCAGATTGAGCCGGTTCTGGCAGCTGCCGGGATCGCTCTGAATTGGACCGAACATTCGGTAATCGTGCAGCCGGGTGTGGCGCGGCCACTGGATTACCTTCAGCCGATCACCGACTATGATATGTTCAAGTATCTCCTGGTATTGGCGGCAACGCGCCAGGGGAGCCGCATTTCGATAGTTGAGGAGCTTGACAACACGGTGCAGATGATTGTGCTGGCAATGCGGCGGATGGGTGCAGAGATCGAGTTCCTGAACGGCGCACGGCCGCATCTGGTAGTCCAGCATGCAATCAGCAAAGAGATCAAGTATCATCTCAAGCGGGAGAGCGCCAAGATAGTGCCACAGCTGTTGATTGCCATGGCTGCCCAGGGCGGAACATCGGAAATGCTCGACCTCTTTGAAGGAAGCCGTTTTGATTATCTCTTTGAGCATTTCAGCGGCCGGTTCCAGCGCGAAAGCCTCGTCAAGATTGATCCGACTGATGAACTCGAGCGCCGCCTGGCCAAGAAAACGCCAAGGGCGGCAGAATTCAAGACCCGCGTGACTTTGGCCGGTGGAATCAAGAATGCGGAATCGACTATCAATCTGCGACCTGATTCAGAATTTGCGGCTTATCTGGCGGCGGCAGTAATCAGTCACGGTAAGGGGAGGCTGATTTTGAAGAATATTCATTCCGACGACATCACTTTTACGCCGCTGGCGCAGTTGCGCCGCATGGGTGTCGAAGTGAGCATGGTCAAAGAAGGGAAGGTCGCGAATCTGGTCATTGCGCATTCGAGCGTGAAATCGCGTTCGGTGGGTTTTGACCAATTGCATGACTACCCTGATGCCGTCGGCGCGATTGCTCTGGCGAATTCGCGTACCGGCGGGACGGCGGTCATTCGATCATCGCCGTTCAATACCGACCGGGAGGAGTCCCGGCGCAAGAGCATCTGCAATCTGATTCGCAGCCTGGGTGTCAAGATCGCGGAGATCGGCGACGGCGTGGTTCTTGAGGGACGCGAGCAATTGTCGCCCGAGGCGATCGTGACGAATCAAGATCCCGTGTGCTCCCTGATGGCAGCCGCAGCCGCACTGGGGACGGTGACAAGACTGGAAGTTGACGACCTATCTTCCGCCCATGCGCGCTGGGGTGCGAACTTCGACCGCGTTGTTGAGTTAATCACGTCGAGGACTTAAGGGCACTCAGCGACCTATCAATTCCATGACAGACAAGATCATTAATATCACCGAGGGTTCAATACCGCGTCAGGTGATCCGCCTTGCCTGGCCGGCAGTGAGCGCGATGTTTTTCCGCACGGCGCTGACGATTGTCAATGCCGTCTGGGTGGGACGTCTCGGCTCGAATGAAATGGCTGCGGTGATCAGCTCGATGTTTGTCATCTGGATACTGTTCAGTCTCTACGATATTGTGTGGACCGGAGCCGTTGCCGTCGTGTCGCGATTCTACGGCGCCAGGCAGTTCGATACGGTCTCGCACGCAGCGCGCCAGGCGATCATTACCGGAGTTGCAGCTGCGATTCCCATTTCGATCCTTGGCTGTCTTTTTGCGAGCGACATGTTTGGCATCATGCACACCGACGATGTTGTTACCGCACTGGGAACCACGTATCTCCAAATTCTCTTTGGCGCATCGGTGCTGATGATGCTGCCGGAATTGTTCGCGTCAATTTTCCGCGCTACCGGCGACACAAAGACCCCGCTCATTATCTCGATAGTCGGGACATTGCTGAATATTGTTCTCGATCCGCTGTTCATTTTCGGCATCGGACCCTTCCCGCAACTCGGGGTTGCCGGTGCGGCCGTAGCGACGGTCATTTCCTATGTCGTCGGACTTTCGCTGTATATCGTCCTGATTCGGCGCGGGCGGTTGACGTTCAAGTTCAATTTCACGCGGGCGGTCAGGCCGGACGGCAAGATGATCAGGGAATTGATCAAGATTGGTTCGCCGCTGGCGGCGGCGGGCGTGACGTTTTCGGTCGTCTATTTATTCATGAATCGAATCACGGCCGGCTTCGGCACGGAGGCGATCGCGGCACTTGGTATTGGCAATCGCTGCGAGTCGATTTCGTATCTCACGTGCTTCGGGTTTTCGCTGGCGGTGTCGACGCTGGTGGGGCAAAATCTGGGTGCGGGGAAGCCGGAGCGCGCGGCCAAGTCGGTCTGGTATGCGCTGCTGTTTACGGGCATATCGACGGGGATAATCTCGCTGGCGTTCTTGACGATCCCACATGTAATCGCGTCCGGGTTCATCAATGACCCCAAAGTCATTGTTATCGCATCGGATTATCTGATGATTCTGGCGTTGTCACAGACATTCATGGCAATCGAGATTGTGATGGAGGGCGCTTTCACGGGCGCCGGGAATACTGTGCCGGCGATGACAGTTTCGTTGATCGGGTCGTTTGCGCGCTTCCCGCTGGCGCTGTATATTTGCAATGATCTTGGGGTCGGCGTCAATGGCGTGTGGTGGTCGATTACGCTGACGACGATTGTGAAAGGCATTGCGCTGCTGCTGTGGTTCAGCCGCGGGAAGTGGAAGACCAAGCAGCTTCATGTCGATGCCAGGACCGAGACATTTCACCAAGGCTAAGTTCGGATGCCGGAGCAAATATGAAGCGCGTCGCTTACCTCACTCACCCGGATTGCCTGTTGCACACCTGCGACGGACATCCGGAAAACTCCGGGCGTTTATCCGCTCTTGACAAGCTGATTCATTCTTCGGGCTTAATCAACAGCGTTATCGAAGTTGAGCCTCGCCCGGCAACTATTGCAGAAATCGAACTAAATCACGACCACGACTATGTGAAGTCGATCATGCGTCTGAAGCCGGATGGATTGCGCCTGCTGGATGCCGACACCTACATCAATCGTGATTCGGCCAGGGCGGCCATGCTGGCATACGGCGCTGGAATTCAAGCGGTAGAATTGGTGACCCACGGCGGGTATGATCGTGCCTTCTGTGCGATTCGTCCGCCGGGTCATCATGCCTTGCGGGATCGTTCGATGGGATTTTGCCTGTTCAACAACATTGCCGGTGCGGCGCGGTATGCCCGTTCGCACTGCCGCCTGAAGCGGGTGGCAATAATCGACTTTGACGTGCATCACGGCAACGGCACGCAGGATTCGTTCTATGAGGATGATACCGTCCATTTCACCAGCATGCACCAGTGGCCGTTTTATCCCGGATCGGGAGGAGCGCACGAGCGCGGCAGGGGTGCCGGAGAGGGATTTACCCTGAACATTCCTCTCGAGGCGGGCACCAGCGGCAAGGCGGCACTGTCGCGATTGCAGCCGGCATTTGAAAAAGCGATGGGCGAGTTCAAGCCGGACCTGATTTTGGTGTCGGCCGGGTTTGATGCTCATCGTGACGACCCGCTGGCATCGCTGCAATTTGAAGATGAGGACTACTATCGAATTACGCGAATGATCTGCCAGGTCGCGAATAAACATTGCGCCGGGAGAATTGTCTCGTTTCTTGAAGGCGGATATGATCTCGATGCGCTGGCACGTTCAGGGTGCGAGCATTTGAAAGGACTGCTGGATGAGTAAGAAGTACTGCCGGATCGCTGTTGATGGCAAGGCGGTCATGGGGACTCGTTGAAGGCGAGCAGATCGCCGTCATTGAAGGGGATTTGTTTTCGACACATTCTGTGACTAAGCGTACCGTGCCGTTGGCTGGGACGCGGTTACTGGCTCCGGTCACGCCGACCAAGATCGTTTGCGTCGGCTTGAATTATGCCGATCATGTCAAAGAGAGCCAGTCGGCGAATGCGATTCCGGAAGAGCCGGTGACTTTTATGAAACCGCTGACGGCATTGATCGGGCCGGAAGACACCATCCGTATGCCGCAAGCAAGCAAACGCGTCGATTATGAGGGCGAAATCGGGGTCGTGATTGCCAGGACATGCCGCAAATTGACCCCGGACCAAATTAGGGAAAACATCTTCGGCGTGACCTGCGTCAATGATGTAACGGCGCGCGATCTGCAGAAGAAGGATGTCCAGTGGACGCGGGGGAAGGGGTTCGACACATTCTGTCCGGTGGGGCCGTATCTGGTGACCGGGCTGGATTACCTCGCGCTCGATGTGACCTCGCGATTAAATGGGGAAACCCGTCAGTCGTCGAACAGCCGGCAGATGATTTTCTCGATTCCGCAATTAGTGTCGTTCATGAACCACGTCATGACGCTGAATCCCGGCGATCTGATCGTCACCGGTACACCGGAAGGCGTGGGTCCGATGGCGGATGGCGACACAGTCGAGGTCGAAGTTGCCGGAATCGGAATATTGCGGAACCACGCCAAACTCGATTCGTAACACTGTCGTTGCTGTTGCCGGCACCAACGGCCGAATTCTGCGCGTCCGGCGACAAAATCGGAATCCTTGCAAATTCGCCATGAGAGTTATTTACTGGTCCCTGTGAAACAAGTGCGTCTTATTCTTGTCGTTCTGTTGCTGCTCGGCGGCTTCTCCGGCGTTAGTGCGGGGCGCATTCGCTTTGTCGGTTCCGACTCGCTAAAATCCTCGCTGACTCCCGCCGGTACCGTAATCGAGTTCATCGGCAATGTTCGTTTCGTCAAGGATTCGAGTGATCTTTCCTCTGACTACGCGATCTTATATGAAGCCCGGCACTTTGTTCGCCTGCTGGGCAATGTGCGCATCCGGCAGCCGCAGCAGACATTGGCGGCGGACAGCGTGCACTTCGATCAGAAGGCGGAAATCACGACCGCCTGGGGGCAGGTAGTTGTCGAAGACCGAATTCGGCATGTGCGCGTTTCCGGGGGACAGGGAATCTTCCGCGAGCGCGATGAGGCGATGTTCATGACCGGATCACCGCAGTTGATCGTAGACTATGATCAGGCGCGCATCCCGACCATCATCAATGCCGACACGATTCAGTTCTTTGCGCAGAGTGATCAGGTCATTGCGATCAGCAGTGTAAAGATCAGGCAGGGGAGTCTCAATGCGGAATCCGACTCGGCGGAGGTTAGCTCGAGCGGCGAGGAGATTGCGCTGTATGGTAATGTCCGCGCCTTCCAACACAATTCGGAGTTGACGGGCAAGCAGATGATTGTCAAGTCGCAGGAGAAAAATCTCGAAAAGATCGAGGTTTACGGCGGCGGCGAAGCGGTCTTCCGACAGTTGGCGCAGACGAGTTTCGAGAATGACTCGCTGATCTTTAACGAGAGCCGGCTGACAGCTGACCGGATTGACTTCTTCTTCGCCAATGATCTACTGCACCTGATCAAAGCGCAGGGGAACAGCTGGACCTATTACACACCGGCTCCGGAAGACACCGCCAGCAGCGGCACAAATGTCGCGTCCGGCGATTCGACGACGCTGCTGTTCATCAACTCGGAGTTGTCGGAGGTCAATGTCGTGACTTCGGCTGAGGGAACGTACATGAATCCGACCGGATTTGATTCGACGGGCGCAGTTACGGTAATCGACACCATTGCCTATAAAGCAGATCGGATTAACTTCAAGATCGCCGAGCGGTTGATCCGGCTTGAACAAACGGCGCAGGTAAAACAGCAGACCATCACACTGGACGCTCACAAGATCGACTATGATCTCAACACCAAGATCGTTTTCGCGTACGCCGAACCCGATACGATTCCCGGCAGATTTAGGCCGTTGACGCTGACCGACCGCACCGAAGCGATCACCGGCGAGGAACTGGTCTACAATCTCAGTGACCGACGGGGCAAGATCAAGAAGAGCCGCACCAAGCTGGAGCAGGCCTATTATTCCAGTAACGTTCTGCGCAAGGAGGCAGAGGACGAGTTGCTGGTTAAGGACGGAACCTACACCACTTGTGAGAACGATGAGCCGCATTTTCACTTCGAGTCGTCGAACATGAAATTGGTGACCAATGACAAGGTGTTTGCGCGCCCGGTGGTGCTTTACATTGAATCATTACCGGTGCTGGCTTTGCCGTATTTTGTGTTTTCGATTAAGAAAGAGCGGCACTTCGGGATTCCTGCCGCTGCAATTTGGCAATTTCGCGCGCGGTTCGCGTTTCGTGAACAATGTCGGATATTATTGGGCGGCCAGTGACTACTGGGATTTGAAGACTTCGATGGACATATCTGACATTGGACTGAAATTCAATTCGGGTGTGCGCTATGCGCTACGATACAAACTGGCCGGTTCGGTGTCGGCCTCGTATGCGCGAGAGACGGTGTATTCCGGGATCAATCGCGGTCGCACGGACGCGCGGACAGTTGACGTTTGCGCACAGCCATTCGATCGACCCGACGCTGACGATGTCGGGTAGCGGCACTTTCGTTTCCGACAAGAGTTACTTCACCGATTTTTCGACTAACTTGAGCGAAAGACTCGACCGGCAACTGCGTTCGCAATTTAGCGTTTCCAAGCGCTGGGAATCGGCCTCATTTACGGCGGCGGTTGATCAGACCAAGGATCTGGACAACAATGCCCACTCGGAGCGCCTGCCATCGCTGCGATTTTCCAGACCACAGAGGCCGATGTTCGGTACGCCGGCAAAGGCGCTGGACAAGCGCTGGTACCACGACATCTATTTTTCCTATGAGAATTCCTTCATCAATTCGCAGAGCAGATCGGTGCTTTCGAGCGGTCTTGTGACAAGGAAGAAGTATGCGGCGTTTGACCAGAATTTGCGCTTCAATGCGCCGCTGAAAGCCGGCGGAATTTTCACAGTTTCGCCTTCGGTGTCGCTGCGCGACGACTGGTATTACCTGCCGTATTCGGATCAAGCTGATCGCGCGAACTTGCAGTCGAATTCGCTTCACAGCCGTCAGACCTGGAATGCCGCCATCGGGCTTTCGACGAACCTCTACGGCACGATTGCTCCGAATGTATTCGCGATCACCGGGCTCCGCCACGTCTTAACACCCTCGGCAAGTTTCAATTATCAACCGGAGATCAACCGCAACAAGCAATATGCGGCCTTCACCGGATTCGGCAGTTCGGGAGGCAAGTCGAAAAATGTCAGCTTCCGATTGGCAAACCAGTTTCAGATGAAGTACCTCAAGGGCGACAAAGAGCAGAAGGTGACGTTTCTTAACTATGACGTTTCGGCAAGCTACGATTTTGTGCGCGACGCACGCCGGTGGTCGGATATCAATTCGAGTCTGCGGGCGCCGACGGTGAAGAACCTGACACTGCAGGTGACGATGACCCATGATCTCTACAACCCGGCTACTGGTGAATTGCGCTGGTGGAGTCCGTATCTCAAGAGCATCAGCATCAATACCGGATACAGCGGATCTTTCAGCATTCCAGTGGGGACATACTCTGGCCAGGTGGATGAGGAAACCGGAGCGAATATCAGCAGTCGTCTCGTGCAGTATACGATTTCGCAACGTTTTACGGAAACGCGCACTCTGACCCGCTCGACGATCTCCAATTGGATCGATTTTTCCGCGCAGTTTTCAATAACAAAGAACTGGAAGATCAGTTTTCGGCAGAACTACAACGTGCGCGAGCGCGAGAGCACCGAGAAAGTGGTCGAACTACATCGTGACCTGCATTGCTGGGAGGGCACTTTCACGTGGATTCCAAATGGGTCACGGGAGGGGTACTATTTTCGCTTAAGCGTCAAGCAGCTCCCTGACATCAAGTTCGAGAAGTCGGAAAGCGGAATCCGCGATGCGCTGTTTGGCGGGATTTCGTCGTTCCAACAGTAGCGAAAAACGGGGCAAACACGCGAAAAACCTTGATTTTATTGTTGTTGACCTAATCCGAAATCAGCCCTAAATTCGCTTTATGGGTGTAAAGTCCTACTTCCAGGAAGGTTCCCGCAAGGAAATACTCGGCTTCATGATTATCGTGTTTGCCGTATTTGTCTTCATTTCGCTGGCGAGCCACGACAAGCTGGATATTGCCAAGTTTGAGCGCCCGGTTGTGGAGGAGAGTCCCGATTATCTGATCAGCGAGGGGGACTATCTCAACGAGGAGGAGTATCCGAATGAAGACGGCACGACGGCGGCAGTCGAGGAAGACCGGAGTCTTTCTTTCTCCGAACTGTTAGATGTTCATGTAGCGAATGAAGCGGGCCTGGTTGGGGCGGCGGTCTCGGAATATGTGCTGCGGGTGCTGGGACGAAGCTCTTTCATCCTGACTCTGGTCCTCATGGTCATCGGCTGGCGGTTGCTGTTCCAATACGAGAATAACTGGCTGCGGAACAAGCTGCTCGAAGTGTTCCTATTCGTTTTTGTGCTGGGGACGATTTTCAGTCTCTTCGATCTGGACAATCCCGCGATCAGTTCAACTTTGACAGAGAGTTTGGCGGGCAGTATCGGATGGGGACTGGCCAAGGTGTCGCGGTCGCTGTTTGCGGTGGCGGGGGATTCGCGATCTTGGGCGCCGCGGCGATCTTCCTGTTATTCACGATTATTCCATTCCGACCGGGGACGATCCGCAAGGGAATTGATACAAGTGTCGCAGTCGCCGGACGGTCTTCAAAAACGGCCGCAGTGCATCTGCGCGAGCAGTCGCGGAGTTTGTGGCCGACTCTGAAGGCGCTCTTCCATCGTGAACCGAAGGCGGGAGTGGACGAGCCGGAGGAGAGCCGGCCGGTGAAGCCGAGCGCTGTTCAGCCCGAAATGGATTTCGATGAGCAACTGCAACAGGCGGAATCGAAGATTGTCAAGGCGCAGCGCAAGGAGCCCGAGCAACTGCCTCTGTCGCTTGATGATGTTCAGGAAAAACGCGGCAAGCTTCGCTTCACAAACAAGGCGTCCCGTATCACCAAAGACGGTTATACATTTCCGGCGTTAGATCTCCTGCAGGTACCGCCCTCCAATGAACCGACAGTTTCGGCGGCCGATTTGGAAGAAACTGCCGCGGCTCTGTTGTCGACGCTGAATACGTTTGATGTCGAAGTCATTCCGGGCAGTTTAGAGAAGTATCCGGGACCGATCATTACGCGCTTTGAATTCAAGCCGGCTCCGGGTATCAAGATCAATCAAATTGTCAATCTGGCGGACGATCTGGCGTTGGCACTCAAGGCGTCGCGCATTCGAATTATTGCACCAGTGCCGGGTAAGTCAGCAGTCGGCGTGGAGATACCCAATCGCAAGGCACAGAAAGTCTACATCCGCGAAATTTTGCAGTCCGATGCTTATCAGCGCGGCAAGTACAAATTGCCGCTGGCTCTGGGGAAGACGACGATGGGGCAGCCATTCGTCGTAGATTTGGCGCGGATGCCGCATCTGCTGATCGCGGGCTCGACCGGATCCGGCAAGTCGGTTTGCCTCAACACCGTAATTACAAGTCTGATCTACAAGCACACTCCCAAGACGCTGCGGTTCATTTTCATCGACCCGAAGATTCTCGAGCTGTCGGTTTATGGGGAGATTCCGTTCCTTGCCCGTCCGGTGGTTACCAAACCGAAAATGGCGGAGTCAGTATTGGCCGGGGCTGTGAACGAAATGGAAGAGCGATACAAACGTCTGGCGACGCAGTCGGTGCGTTCACTTGATGATTACAACGCCAAAGTGCCGGAGACCGACCGCCTGCCCTATTTGTTGATTGTTGTCGACGAGTTGGCGGACATGATGATGTCGGGTTCGGCCGGCAAGATCGAGCTTCTGATCACGCGCCTGGCACAGATGGCGCGCGCGGTGGGAATCCACTTGATTCTGGCCACGCAGAGGCCGTCGGTGGATGTCATTACCGGTCTGATCAAAGCGAATTTCTCGTCGCGCATCGCATTCCAGGTGGCTTCCAAGGTTGACAGCCGGACGATTCTCGATGCCAATGGCGCGGAAAAGCTGCTCGGGCAAGGCGACATGTTGTTGCTTCTGGCAGGTGAGCCTGAACCTTTGCGCATTCACGGTGCTTACGTTTCCTCGCAGGAGACCGAATCTTTGGTCGGGTTTTTTAAGGAGACTGCGCCTGAAATCCAGCCGATGCAGGCATTTTCGGAAGAAAACGAGAAGGCTCTGGTTGAACGCAACAATCATGATGTGCTCCTACCGGAAGCGACCGAGTTGGTGATTCGCCATAAGCAGGGGTCAGTTTCATTGCTGCAACGCCGATTGGGCATCGGATATCAGAGAGCGGCGCGGATCATGGATCAGCTCGAGGCGACCGGAATAGTCGGTCCTTACGATGGTTCCAAAGCGCGCGAAGTGCTTGTGGACAAATCATATCTCGACCAGATGAAAAAAGATAAACCTTCAGCTTAAAGAGATAGTATAAGCCAGTATGTTTCTGAGAATTACATGCATATGCCTTATTGCGGCCAGCGCGGTTTACGCCGTGACGGCTCCGCAGATCGTCGAAAAGACCGAAGCGATATATGCCAAGAACAAGACGTTCTCGGTCAAATTCACGCAGACTGTATCAGCCGGCGATTTCTTCGATGATGACAAGACTTCGGGGAAGATGCTATTGTCATATCCCGACAAGTTCCGCGTCGAGACGCCGGAGCAAACGTTGGCCTCGGATGGCGATTCCTTGTGGACCTATTCTGTTGAAAATAAACAGGTTACGATTGAGTCAATGATTGGGCTCGAGGATGTCGTAACACCAGCAGACTATCTTTTCCGGTTCAAGGAACATTACGACCTGGAATACGATTCTACCGAGACGATATCCAAACGTTTGTGCCACCAGCTATCACTCAAGTCGAAGGATGACAATCAGTACGTGCGTTCAATGAAAGTGTTTATTGACACCGAGACCTCGCTGGTAAGGCGGGTGATTTATCGAGACTTGAATGACAATAAGATCACTTTGGACTTTTCTGACTGGAAGCTTGGTGAGCAGATTCAGGCCTCCGAGTTCCGGTTTAGAACTCCATCGGGTGTCGAAGAGGTCCGCGTCCCTTGAGCGATAACGTCAAGAAAACAGTCTTCTTCAAGGGATTGGGTTGTCCCAAGAATGAGGTCGATGGCGATGTCATTCTCGGCTACCTGAAGCAGCGTGGCATCGAAATGTCGGAGTCCGCCGAGGAGGCCGACTATCTGCTCGTCAATACCTGCGCGTTTATCCAATCTGCCAAAGAAGAGTCGATTGAAGAGATCCTTAAGTTAGCGGCGGTTAAGAACTCTAACGGCAAGAAGCAAAGATTGCTGGTATCGGGGTGTTTGTCGCAGCGATATCCCAATGAGCTGTTGACGCAGATTGGCGAAATTGACGGGATGATCGGGATCGACGAGTACGACAAGATCGGTACTTTGCTCGATACCGATTCGGCTTACATAACGCGTCCGCCAAGCCTCTACAAGGAAGCGCATGCTGTCCAGATCCTGCGAGAGCGCCCGTTTGCTTACCTGAAGATTGCCGACGGCTGTGACTGTCGTTGTTCGTACTGTGCCATTCCGATGATGCGAGGCGATTTCCGGTCGCGCAAGCTCGATGCGATTTCGTCCGATGTCGATCGTCTGCTCGAGCACGGTGTGGTGGAATTTGATCTGATTGCGCAGGACGTGGCCTACTATGGGCTCGATCTTGGCAAAGGTCCGCTGGATTTGTTACGGATGCTCGAGGACAAACCGGGTGATTTCTGGGTACGGCCGTTTTATCTTCATCCGAAGCACATGAGCGACGAGATCCTGGATTTCTTTGCGTCGTCCAAGAAGTATTGCGGCTACCTGGAGAGCCCGATTCAGCATATTTCGTCCTCGCAACTCAAGAGGATGAATCGCGGCTACGATCGCGATCACGTATACGATATGGTTGAGCGGCTGCGTGCCAAGCTCCCGGATACAGTCTGGCGGACAACTTTCATTGTTGGTTTCCCGGGGGAAACGCAGAAGGATTTTGACGAACTCTGCAACTTCGTTGCCGAGCAGAAGATTCATCGCGCCGGCGTATTTGGATATAGTCATGAAGAGGGTACGGCTTCGTTCCGCTACAAAAACGTGCACACGCAGGCGACAATTGCGGCGCGCCAGGAGGAGTTGACCCGCATCATCAATGAGAATGCCGACGATTACAACTCGACCCTGGTCGGCAAACAGATGAGGATGATTGTCGAAGAATTCGATAGTGAGGCGCTCGCGGTAACGGGGAGACTCTTCTGTGACGCGCCGGAAATTGACTTTACCATCCGCGTGCCGTGCGGCAAAGCACAGCCACTCGGATTTCATCAGGTTCGCATTGTCGACACCAGCCCCGAGGGCTTTGTCGGCGAATTCGTTCCCATAGTTGTCAGTGGAGGTCGAACATGAGCTTTGAACGTAAGCTGGGCGTGATGTTGTCGCGGCCGATTGCCTACCTGTTCTTCATGATCTATCTGATTCAATCTTCCGTGCTCATCTACTTTGTGTATCAATACTACGACAATCAGCAGACGATCTTCTATCAGCAGAAGACCATTACCGAGCTTGAGGAGAAACTCAAGGTATTGGATATCATCAATGATTTTCAAGTCGGCTTTGACCAGAAGGAAGTCGGCGCGCTGGCAAACGTCATACATGATGAGAGCAAGAAGTACGGGTATGATCCACGCCTGCTGCTCGCCGTAATCCTCACGGAAAGCTCGATGCGCAAGGGTCAGGTCTCTGACTCCGGCGCTCATGGACTGATGCAGATGCGGCCATTTGTCGCCAAAGGCGTGGCGATGCGTAATGGGCTGGAATACTCCGGCGAACTCTCGCTGTTCGATCCGGCGTACAGTGTGCAGCTCGGAAGTTTGTATCTCTTCGAGTTGATACTCAAATTTGGTGATGTCAAGAAGGCTCTGGTTGCTTATAATGTCGGCGAAACAAGACTTCGCAACCGGCTCATTACCGGGGAGAAGATGCCGCAGCAGTATCTTCGCAAGGTAATGGAGCGATACAAAGAGCTGTGTGAAAAATATCCTCATGGTTAGACCGTCACTGCTGGTTTCCCTGACAATTGTGATCATTGCCGCCGGGAGCATATTCGCTGCACCGGCCAATCGCGATTTTGTGGCGGTCGCGATCGACAGTCTGGCGGTTGTTTCGGTCAAAGACCTCAATTCGGTCGATTTTCCCAGCTTGATTGTATCACCAGTGGATGGTCGTCTTGGCGAAACCCTGCGTGGTCGATTGGCGACCAACTTGTTGAAGAAGGGAATTACGGCGTACCTATTGCCGGGCGAGGGCGACAATCAGGGAAAAATCCTATTGCAGAGCACGATCAACGATTATAGCCTTCGGTATGTCGGAGCCGGAGGCGGCGTGTTTCGACGGGGAGAAGTTGTTCGCGAGTTTGCGATCTTGTCCCAGTCGCAATTGCTTGCCGACGACGGCAGGCTCATCCGGACCATGGAAGTGCAGTCGTTGGTTGTGAGCGATACGCTGACCTTTGACCAGGCGCGTCAGGCACGAGGCGAGGATGCCTTTTTTTCACCGGCGCTTCCGCCAACGACCTTTCAGAGGTTGGTTGAGCCGGGAATTATTGCAGGTATAACTGGAGTTCTTGTATATTTATTTTTTGCATCGCGGTAGCCGTTAAGTGAGGAAGTGGATGAAGAGAGTTTTCTGTTTAATATCGACCATTATTGCAGCGACACTGATTGCCGGGTGTGCCGCGAAGAATTCGACTTCGACGATTGATCCCCGGCCGGCATTTGAAGAAGCGAAGAAGAATGTTGAAGAGGGAAAGTTCACACAGGCGCAGAACCTGCTGCAGAGGATTGTCTTCAGCAGCCCCGGTTTGAGCTATATCGACAGCGTTCAGTATTATTTTGCGATGACCTATTACGGCAGTGCGGACTATCATTTGGGAGTGGCCGAGTTTCGCCGCTTGATCTCCAGTTTTCCGCGGTCGGAGCTTGTCGATGATGCGCAGTTCATGGTCGGTAAGTCATACTTTGATGCTGCTCCCAAGAACGTCGGTCTCGACCAGACGGATACCGAAGCCGCGATTCGCGAGTTTGAAGCCTTTATTCAGGATTATCCCAGCTCTGACCGCAGAGCCGAAGGCGAGTTGATGCTGTCGCGCGCCAATGAACGGATGGTGGAGAAGCAGTTCCGGGCGGCGCGGCAATATTTCAAGATGGGCAACCGCGCTTCTGCACGAATCTACTTCGAGAGCTTGATCACCGAACATCCGGAGTCGGGTTATACCGCCGAGGCGCTGTATTCTTTGGCGCAAATCGATGAGAAGGAAGCCAAGTACACGGACGCACGCGACAAGTTGAACAATTTGATGGCAACATTTCCAAATTCGACATTTGCTCCCAGGGCGGCCAAGTTAAAGGCCAAGTTGGAGGCAAAGATCGCCGGGGCGGCCAAGGATTCAGCAGCAGCGACACAACTTAGCGGTTCAAAAAGTGAATGAGAGTCTCGGAATTCTCGGGGGCGCATTCGATCCGGTTCATCTCGGACACCTAACCATCGCGCAGAGCGCACTTGAGCAGTTTGAGCTCGACAAGATTCTTTTCGTACCGACTTTTGCACCGCCCGGTGCACACAAAGTCATTCATACTTCCTTTGAACATCGCTGCGCCATGATCAAGCTGGCCATCGCCGGTCAGGAGAGGTGCGAATTATCGCGGATCGAGGCTGAAATTGAGCCGCCCACCTACACGACCAAGATGCTGGAGAAATTGAAGCAGCAGCACCAGGAGGCGACTCTCACACTGCTCATGGGTGCGGACAGCCTGGGACAAATTGAATCGTGGTATCAGCCAGACCGGATATTCAAGCTTGCCCGAGTTGCTGTTGCCGGGCGGGCCGGGCACACACATCAGAGCCAGTATCCGTTTGTCCGGCTCGACATGCCGGAGATCAATATTTCGGCAACCGAACTCCGCAATACTATTCGCACCGGTCGCTCGGTCCGTTTTCTTGTGCCGGACGCCGTCATCGCTTATATTGAGTCAAATCGGCTCTATAGCGAGGATTGATGGCTAACAACAGACTTTTTCTGATTGACGGCTCGGCGTTGGTGTATCGTTCGTACTTCGCCTTTGCCGCCAATCCGTTGCGCACCAAACGCGGGGAACATACTTCGGTCGTGTTTGGCTTTGCAGCGACGCTGATGCGCATACTCACGAAAGAACGGCCGTCACATCTTGCCGTCATTCAGGACACCAAAGAACCGAGCTTCCGCAAAGACCTTTACGAAGACTACAAAGCCAATCGCACGGCGATGCCGGATGAGATGGTGGAGCAATTGCCGCGTCTGGATCATCTGCTCGCGACCATGAGGGTCGCGCATCTGCGGCAACCGGGGTATGAAGCGGACGACATAATTGCGACGCTCACGCGCGAGGCGGAAGAAGCGGGTTGGGAAGTTGTCATTATCACCAGCGACAAGGACTTGATGCAGCTGGTCAACGAGAAGACGAAGATATGGAATCTGAAGAAACTCTCGGAAGAAGGCGAATGGTATGACCGGGAGGCGGTCAAGGAAAAGATGGGTGTATATCCGGAGCGCATCGTCGATCTGCTCGCGTTGATGGGAGACACCTCGGACAATGTCCCCGGGGTTGAAGGTGTCGGCCCGAAAACTGCGGTGAAGTTGCTGGAGGAGTATGGCTCGTTTGAAGCCGTGCTGGCGAATGCCGAAAAGATCACCAAACCGAAATTGCGCGAATCGCTGATAGCCTTCAGAGCGCGCGCGGAGCTGACCAAGAGGCTGGTGACGCTGGATTATCATGTCGAAGTCGAGCATGACCTGAACAATCTTACGGTGCCGGCGCTGGATACGGCGCAGTTGCGCAGCCTGTTTCTCGAACTCGAATTCACTTCGCTCCTGCGATCATTGGGACAATCGTCGCTGTTTGCCGAAGAGGCGCGACCTGAAGAAAAGGGAGCACAGCCGAAACAGAACTATCGCACCGTCGATAATGTGACGGATCTGACAATTCTGGTGAAGCGGATTCGCGAAGCCGGGGTGTTCGCTTTTGATACCGAGACGACGGGGCTGGACTGGCTCACCTGCAAGCTTGTGGGCATTTCGATTGCGGTCGCCGAGGGCGAAGCGTATTACATTCCGCTGGCGCACGCGGAGGGCAAGAATCTCGATTCCGAGAGGTGCCGCGAGTTGCTGAACCCGGTATTGTCGGACCCAAAGTTGACGCGCGTCGCGCAGAATTTCAAATTTGACTATCACATTCTCACGCAGGCGGGCTATGAAATTTCCTCCTTCGACTATGATCCGATGCTGGCGAGCTATGTCGCCGATCCGGCGGGACAGCATGGACTCGATGCGCTGGTAATGAAACACTGCGATTACCGGATGCAGCCGATTTCGGAGCTGATCGGGACAGGCAAGAAACAGACGACTTTCGACCAGGTGCCGATTGACAAGGCTACATTCTATTCGGGCGAAGATGCCGACTTCACCTTGCGGCTGATGTACAAGCTCAAGCCTTTGGTGGCGGCAATCGGTGCGGAGAAACTGCTGCATGAGATTGAGCTGCCGTTGTGCAAGGTACTTGCCAAGGTGGAGGCGAACGGAGTCAGAATCGACACGGACTATTTGAAGAGGATGTCGGAGGAGATTGCGGCGGAGCTGGAGAAGATCACCTTCGACATCTACACGCTCGCGGGCAGAGAATTCAACATAAACTCGACGGCACAATTGTCGGACATACTTTTCAACCAGCTCAATTTGACGCCGATGCGGAAGACGGCAAAGAAGACGGGGTTTTCGACTGACGTCAATGTTTTGACTGAACTTGCCAAAGTGCACGATCTGCCGAGGCGGATACTGGATTACCGCAAGCTGCAGAAGCTCAAGTCGACATACGTGGATGCACTGCCGGTGCTGGTTAGTCCAGTCACGGGACGGGTGCATACTTCCTACAATCAGGCGGTCGCGGCGACGGGAAGATTGTCTTCGACCGATCCGAATTTGCAGAACATTCCGATCAAGACCGAAGAGGGGAGCCAGATTCGCAAGGCGTTTGTGCCGGCGGATGCTGCGCGCAAGATTCTGACGGCGGATTATTCGCAAATAGAATTGCGGGTGTTGGCGCATTTTGCGGATGAAGCGCCGTTGATCAAGTCGTTTCAGAATCTGGAGGACATTCACTCGCGAACAGCATCGGAAGTATACGGTGTTGATCTCAAGGACGTAACGCCGCAGATGCGGCGGATGGCTAAGACGGCAAATTTCGCTGTGATATACGGTGTGACGGCGTTCGGGCTGTCGCAGCAATCAGATATGAGCGTCGCCGAGGCGAAGGAATTTATCGATATCTACTTTGCCCGTTATCCGAAGATTCGGAAGTTCATTGACGATACAATTGCACGCGCGCGCGCTGAAGGATATGTGACGACACTGTTCGGTCGCAGGCGCTATTTCCCGGAGATAAATTCGTCGAATGTTTCACTTCGGCAGTTTGCCGAGCGCACAGCAGTGAATACGATCATTCAGGGCACCGCGGCGGACATGATCAAAATCGCGATGATCGAAATTGACCGCAAGATGGAAGGCATGAAGTCGCAAATGATCATGCAGGTCCACGACGAATTAGTCTTCGACGTTCATGAGAGCGAAATTGACAAGATGAAGACGCTGGTCCGCGACCGGATGGAAAACTGCGTCCGGTTGAAGGTGCCGATCACCGTTGAGATGGGTGTCGGCGATAATTGGCTCGAAAGCAAGTAACGCAAGAAGATGGCAAAGAAAAAATCACGCAAACAACAGGCGGCGCGACCGGCGCAACGTACCGCAGAGTTTTAGTTTCGGTCGTTTCTATCGGCACAACAAGAATCCGGATTCACAAAGTACTGATCTATGCGATCTTGATGGTAGTGGGGATATCGGTGATCGTTACGGCGGGTACTGGCTGATTGTCAATCGCGGCGTGACACTTACCAAGGACGAGTATGTCAGTCTTGCGCGGAGGCATATGTACCAAGGCAAGTTTGATCAGGCGGTGCTGAATTACCACAAGGCGCTGAATGCCGATCCCACCGACAAGATGATCCAGCGTGAGCATTTTCTGGCGCGGTCACGCGATAATATGTCGCGCGGCAGCACGGTTGAATTGTTTCATGCGGCGGCGCAGCAGCTCTTGACAGAGTTCCCGAATTCCTTGATCGGCAAGATCAATGTCGCGCAAGCGCTGGAACTGCGCGGTGACGTTTCCGGAATGCACAGATTGGCGTCGGAAGCGCGAACGCAGGCGTTGGCGACACCGGACACGACAGCGCTTCTGGCGGCGGACCTGGCTTTGGCGACATATTATCGCACGAAAGAGATGCAGGATTCAGCGTACTTTATCGGCAACGAGGCACTGGCTGCGGCGGAAGCGATTGATGATACGTTTCACGTGGCACTGGTTCGGGCCGGGCTGGGATTTGCGGCGATTCGCCTTGATAGTCTGGCATTTGCACGAAGTGTGTTTGAAGATTTATTGAAGTATAACGGTGAAGCCGCATCGAGCTTTCATGATGTCGCCAACTCCGGCCTTGCGGATTACTACCACCGTTCGCGCATGAATGACTCGGCACGAGTGGTTCTGGAACGACTGCGCCAAGTCATCAACAGCGGTGCTGCCGACGGCACGACGGCTTACACCTTGCATGTGCTGGGCAGGGTCCTGCGCGACTCGGGGCAACTTGATTCGGCGGTGACGCGGCTGTCGCAATCATTAGCAGCCTGGCAGGGGTTGCGCGGCATTGTGGATGTAATCGACAATCTCAATGATCTGGCCGCGACCTACCGATTGTTGCAGGATTATTTCAACGCGCGCAAATACTACATGGCGGCCGGCAATATGGCGGAGAAGTTTGGTTATGCGGCCAAGAACAAGTATACTGCCGACATGAATCTCGTGTTCTTGAAGGGGCTCAAGCCGGAGGAGTATATCCGGGCCGGCGAAGAGGGCAAGGCACTGGCGGACAAATACACCGCAAGATAATGTACACGGTCGGACTGACAGGACAGATCGCCTGCGGCAAAAGCAGTGTAGCGCGGGAATTGCAGAAGCTGGGCGCGTTCGTCATCAATGCTGACGATCTTGGCCGGAAAGTTGTCGAGCGAGATCGACAGGTGATCCGAAAGCTGGAAGCGGCTTTTGGCGTGGACATTATTGGCTCCGATGGCAAGCTGGACCGGCGCAAACTGGGGGCACGGGCATTTTCATCAGAGAAGCGTACGAATCAATTGAACCAGATTGTCCATCCGGCGCTGCTTGCGCTTCTGCGGCGGACAATCGCCGATCAGCGCAAGGCCAAGAAGGTGAAGTTGCTGGTGGTCGACGCGGCGCTGATTTATGACTGGAAATTCGACCGAGAATTGGATGTCGTCATTGTGGTCGACAGCGCCCGGGCGAGTCAATTAGCGCGTCTGGAAAAACAGGGAATCGGGCGCAGCGAAGCGCTGCAGCGAATAAGACGGCAGATTCCCAAGTACCGGCTGCGCCGGATGGCGGACGCGGTGATTCACAACAGCGGCACGCCCGAGCAGTTAGTACAGAAGACCTGGCGTCTTTATGCGCGGCTGGTGCAGCACTCCGGTCAGAAATTTGATTGACTTCATGCGGTTTTGGTTTATGTTCACGCTTCAAAAGAATTACCGGCGGGAGGAATATTGAATCCTTTCAACTACTCGATAGAAGAGCTCAAGGCGAAAGCGCTCGAAATCCGGCGCGACATAATTACGATGCTGGTCGAGGCGAAGTCGGGCCACACGGGGGGGCCGCTGTCCTGTACCGATTTTGCAACGGCATTGTATTTTCGCGTTCTCAACCACAATCCGGCGGACCCCAAATGGCTAGATCGGGATTATGTCTTCTACTCCATCGGACATGTAACACCAGTTAACTACTCGACACTCGCCGAATGCGGCTATTTTCCCAAGCGTGACCTGATGAAATTCCGCAAGATCGACGGACATTTGCAGGGGCATCCGCATCGCCTGGACACTCCCGGCGTGGAAGTATCCTCCGGGTCGCTCGGACAGGGACTGGGCATTGCCTGCGGCGTCGCCAAGGGCTCAAAGATTGACAATCATCCGCGGCGCGTGTATTGCATCATGGGCGACGGCGAATTGCAGGAGGGCTCCTGCTGGGAATCGGCCATGTTTGCCGGACATTATAAGCTGGACAATCTCGGCGTGATCGTCGATTACAACAAGGCGCAGATTGACGGAGTCGTCTCTGATATCATGGATATTGCGCCGCTGGCGGACAAGTGGCGCGCGTTCAATTGGAATGTCATAGAGATTGATGGCCACGACATGCAAGCGATACTCGATGCTTTTTCGGCAATGCTGAAGTTCACAGGCAAGCCGACGGTGATCATCGCCCATACGCGGATGGGCGAGGGCGTCTCGTTCATGCGCGGTAAATATCAGTGGCACGGCAAGCCGCCGAAACCCGATGAGGGTGAACTGGCACTCAAGGAACTGGGCACAAGCTACGCAGAATGGTCAGCGCGCCTTCTGGCAGGATAGGATATGCTAAAAGAAATGACTGAAGTGAAAATGGAAAAGACCCGTGCCGGATGGGGACACGGTCTGGTGGATCTGGGCGACAAGGATGAGCGGATTGTCGTGCTGACCGCCGATCTGATGGAGTCGACCAACGTCAATTTCTTTGCGGAGAAGTATCCCAAACGGTTTATTCAAGTCGGCATTGCCGAGCAAAACATGGCGCTGGTAGCGACTGGCTTATCGCTGATGGGGAAGATACCATTCTTCTCGACTTACGGGGCGTTTGCAGCCTACCGCTGTCTTGACATGATTCGCATCTCGCTCTGTTACTCGAATGCCAATGTCAAGATCGGCGGGGCGCATGGCGGTATCTCGGTTGGACCGGACGGTGCGACGCATCAGGCGATGGAGGAGATCTCGATCCTGCGCTCAATCCCCAATATGCATTTGATTGTACCCTGCGACTACTGGGAAACGCGCAAGGCGACACTGGCGGCGGCGGCCGTGAACGGACCGGTGTATATCCGGTTTGGCCGCGAACCCGTGCCGGTCGTGACGCAAGAAGCAACGCCGTTTGTGCTGGGCAAGGCCAACACCTATCGCGAAGGCGGCGATGCGGCGATCATTGCCTGCGGCACGCTGGTATATGAAGCTCTGGTCGCAGCGGAAGTTCTTGCCGGCGAAGGCATCGATTGCCGGGTAATCGACATGCACACAATCAAGCCGATCGACCGTGAAGCCATTGTTAAGGCGGCGCACGAATGCGGTGCCATTGTCACTGCGGAAGAACATCAGGTCATGGGCGGATTGGGCGGCGCAGTTGCAGAAGTGGTCGTGTCTCAAAGTCCGGTGCCGATGGAATTTGTCGCCGTGATGGACCGATTCGGGCAATCCGGCAAGCCGGATGAATTGATGGCGGCATTCGGACTAAAGTCCAGGGATATTGTCGCCGCCGTCGGGCGCGCGTTGAAGCGCAAGAAGTAGTTTGCGCGATGCCGTGCCCGGTTGACGGGGGATAGCGGAAGAGCGAACGCAACCAATCGTTGCACAGGAATCGAAGAATAATTATTGCTGGATCCCCGCCTTCGGGACTGTTGAAAAACCGTCCGACATTGTCATCCTGAGCCGCTACGCAGGCGAAGGATCTGTTCGCGCTGCGCAACAAAAACTAACAGATTCTTCACTTCGTTCAGAATGACACGGGAGGGGTTTTTCAACAGTCCCCTTCGCGGGAATGACTTACGGCGAGGACAGAGATATCAGTGAAATCGTTCCCTATGCAATGTGGGTTTCTCAACAGTCCCGCTTAAGGGGAATAAGATTGCAAACGACTCAAATAGGGTAATAGCAACAGCGTGAAATTTGCCAGTCGAATGGGACGGCTTGGAAGCGAGACGGCCTTCGAAGTTCTAGCACGTGCGCGTGAATTGGAGAGTCAAGGGAGGCATATTATCCACCTTGAGATCGGTGAGCCCGATTTTGACACGCCGGCGCACATTGTCGAAGCCGGTGTCCGGGCGCTCAAGGACGGATACACGCACTATGGTCCTCCGGCCGGCCTTCCCGAGGTGCGTCAGGCGATCATCGACGCAGTCAATCGCAGCCACGGCCTTAAGCTGGGGCCGCATCACGTGGTCGTTACGCCCGGGGCCAAGCCAATCTTGTTTTTCACGGCGCTGGCGGTAATCGAGACCGGCGACGAAGTGATCTATCCCGATCCCGGTTTTCCCACTTATGAATCAGTGATCAGTTTCGTCGGTGGTCGACCGGTGCCGATACCGCTGCGCGAAAGCAATGACTTTCCAGATTGATATCGCCGAATTGCAGAGCCTGATCACGCCGAAGACTGCGATGATTATCATCAATTCGCCCGGAAATCCAACCGGGGGTGTTTTGAGTCATCAACAACTGGCGGAGATCGCGGAACTGGCGGTCAAGCATGATTTGTGGGTGCTATCGGATGAGATTTACGGACGGATCGTGTACGACGACAAGCACGAGTCGATCACGCAGTTTGACGGCCTTGTCGAGCGCACGATTATTCTCGACGGATTATCCAAGGCTTACGCCATGACGGGCTGGCGGCTGGGCTACGGAATTATGCCAAACGATCTCGCTTCCCTTGTCAGTCGCCTGATGACCAACTGCAATTCCTGTACCGCCTCGTTCTCGCAGCGTGCCATTATTGCCGCTTTGGAAGGAACGCAGCAGCCGGCCGAGGAGATGGTGGCCGAGTTCCGCCGCCGCCGCGATCTGCTGGTGGCCGAACTAAATTCGCTGCCTGGATTCTCGTGCCGCAATCCGCGCGGCGCGTTTTACGCTTTCCCCAATATTACCGGCTCGGGGAGAAAATCGAGCGAACTGGCCGAAAAACTGCTCGAGGAGGCAGGAGTTGCGGTATTGTCGGGAACGGCCTTTGGCGAGCACGGCGAGGGCTTTCTGCGGCTTAGTTACGCCAATTCCGCGGAAAACCTGCGCGAAGGCGTGCGCCGCATCCGCGAATACATTGGCGGATAATTTCCACTCATGTTGAATATTGAGATGATCTTTTCATTCGACAAAGGAGAACATCATGTCGGAGCGACTTGAACAATTCCGCAAATATCGCGAGAAGATGAATGAACGCATTCTCGACGAAAAGCATCAGCAGATCAACCGATTCTTTGCGCTCGACACGCGGACTTACGAGCAAGGGGCGCTCGATGCCCGCACCAAGGAAATGCTCGGCCTGGCGGCATCGATGGTGTTGCGCTGCGATGATTGCATCGCCTATCATGTGATTCAGTCGAAGCAGGAAGGCGTGACGCGTGCGGAGTTTTTTGAAATCTTTAACGTGGCGCTGGTTGTTGGCGGGTCAATCGTGATTCCGCATCTGCGCCGTGCCGTCGAGCTGCTCGATGAATTGGAGAAAGAATAGTTTCCATTTGGGGGCTGGGCGCTACTGCATCGATTTCGGAACGAACAAGACTATGACGTCCTGCAGGAAGTGAGCGATAATCGCCGGATAGAGCGAGCCGGTGTATAGGCACAAGGCGCAGAACATCAGACCATAAACAAAGATGAGCACGAAGCCGCCGAGTCCCTGGTAGAGATGCCCGCTGGCGAAGGAGAGCGTTGAAACCAGCACCCCAAGCCAAATACGTCCTTTGGCCAACTGCGTGATCCGCGTCAAGACGTAGCCGCGAAATGTAACCTCCTCACAAATCGCGACAACCGCACACAACACAACCCATATTGATTTTTCCGCCAGAGTCTCCGGCAATAGTGCGCCGAATTCAACGAAGCTCTCCGGCAAACCGGTCGCAATCATCGCCTGCAGGGTGGCAAGGACGATGTTTGCCATGAGCAAGAACCCCAACGCCAAAGGCACCGACCAGCGGGTGAGGTTGGTCAGGCCGATGTCCGCGCCGCGGGCCTGTTCGGATCTCATGGCAATCACGATCATCCCGACGATCAAGAGCTGAACGAGAATTGTGGGCAAGTAGATTTCGTAAATCGGGGAAACAACTTCAGCGGAGAGATCCAGCTGTGAGTCGAGAAAATAAAAGGCGCTGAGCGGCCAGACGATTACCAGCAGTCCCAGGACGAGATAGCTGATCAAGGTCGGACGCGGCTGCAGCGGCAGGGCGGAAGTGTCAGGTGAATTCAGCGGCGGATCTTCGAAACGATCAGCACCACTCCCACCACGATCAGGATCAGAGGCCATGACTTGCTCACCGGCGGAAGGATATCAACGTTGACCAGCAAGAAAAACAGACCGATACCCAAGACGATCAATCCTCCGGTGAGGTTGTAATGAGACGATTTCTTCCCGTCAGTATCAACTTCCTGCATCAGCATCTCCAGATAAGTTAATGTTTGATAGCCGGGTTAAGACTAACTGATTTTTGAAGCAATCGCAATTGATATTGCTGGATCCGAGCTTCAGGTGATGCCGAATGCGACAATCACCTGATTTACAGCGCTCCCGATGGTGCGATTAATTGCGCACTGAAAGGAGACGGCGATTTGAGAATCAAGTTCAGTAGCGCAATTACCGAGCGGGCATCGAAGAGCGTCTTTGGGCCGCGGCTGGATAAGCCGCACGAAGCGCTCGCCGGCGAGCGCCGGGACGAGGCTGTGAGAGCTGCAGTTGCAGCTTTACCCAGCATCGAGCAGTTGATCATCAGACAGTATTATTTCGAAGGAGCGACCGTCACGCAGATCGCCGACGGTCTGGGAGTTGGCCGGCAGGAAGTGATAAACAGTCACAACCGGGCTCTGCGCCGACTGCGAAAGGCGCTAATGGCGCTTGTCGAGGCGGAATTCGGTGTGCCGAAACAACAGACGGCGTGCGTGATTTGCTCATCACCCCATCGCCGGGAGATTGATCTGATTCTGGCGGAACATCTTCGTGGCGAGCCGTATCGAGAGATTATACGCGAGATCAAGAAACGGTTCAATGTGACGATTGTATCCGCGATGACGATTGTCGGGCACCGCAAGTATCATTCTTAGAGGAGGTTGGAATGCCGAGAAAACAGATTCGCGTCAGGACCGATCGCGCCCTGAATATCCTGATCGCCGCGGAATTGAAGCAAGCGCTCGAAGAATCGGCGTCCAGGTACAACGTCAATGTGGCGGATATTGTGCGGGTGTCGGTGCGTACCATGCTGCCGGTGCTTGAGGCCCTGTGGAATGCACAACAGGCCGTGATGAACGAACTGGTTACGCGCTGCGAAGGGCACTTTCGCAAGCGTCACTCGACACTCGAGATTGACGAGGACTATGATGCAAAGCAGGGAGGCGGTCCCTGCTGATAGAGGAAATTGAGCAAGGTAACAAGATCAAGAATGTTAACATCGTCGTCGCAATTGGCATCGGCGAAATCGAGATTCCAGGGAGCCGCTCCGTTGAGATAGAGGTAGCGAACGAAAAACAGCAAGTCACTGAATGTCAGACCGGTCCGGGAGTCGACATCGCCTCGAAGTTGCCGAATTTTGAGGACGACTCTTGATGAGCCTTCGCGCACAGGGAAGCTGGAATCCTGAATTCGAATACCCAATTCCCAGGTTCCGGTATCCTGCGGAATGCCACTCAATAGCCCGGTCTCGGATAGTTTGATTTCATCCGGCTTGGAGATTGCAAAAGCTGACCACGTGAATGGCGGCTGGCCACCGATAACGGATAATTGTATGGAGTATGGCATGCCGACGGCGGCGATCGGGAGGGAATCGCAATCGGCCTGGATGGTGAGTTCGGCCTGAGTGCCCTGATTGACGATCCAGTTGTCGGGATCAAGCCTGCATTGCAGCGGCGCAAAGGGAAGCAGGAATCGGTAGTTCTGTCCCTTGCGATCATTGGTCAGACGAATGGTAACGCTGTCGAAGGCACCAGCGAAGCGCACATCGATGTCAGTGCGGAAGAGGGGATAGGCGGTTTGCACCTGATCGAGCCGCAGGTCCGTCACCCAGCCGGAGTCGGTTTCGTAGGCGTAATAGCCGAAGCGATAATCGGGGATTGCGGGCTGATAAACCCATTGGTGGAAGAAGTCGGTCAAGTCATGCCCCGACACTTGTTCGCATATGGCCTGAAAATCCCCGGTAGTCGCCGTGCCGTACTTGTGCGAGGATTCGGCGTAGGCAGTGAGAATGGCAAAAAAGTCATCGTCGCCAAGGAGGTAACGGAGCATATGCAACACCAGCGCGCCTTTGTCATAAACCACGCGATCGAAAATTACAAAGACGTCGGAAGTGTCTTCGACATAGACCTGCTGATCAAGACGAATCAACGAATTCATGTATTGATGATAGGCCGGCGCGCCGCCTTTGTGCTCGATCCAGAGCGCTTCAGAATAGCGGGCAAAACCCTCGTTGAGCCAAATGTCGTGCCAGGTACCGCAAGTTATCATGTCGCCCCACCACTGGTGGGCAAGTTCGTGCGCAATGACCCAATCGTGGAAGGCGCCTAAGGAGGTGCACGTCTGGTGCTCCATGCCGCCGCCGAAAAGAAACTGTGCGTGACCGTATTTTTCGCGGATGAAAGGATATTCTCCAAAGACGGTAGTGAAAAATTCGAGCATGTCGACGACCAGGTTGTTGTTGGCGCGCAGGCGCTCAACGTTGCCAGAGAGTATGTAGAAGTCGACAGGCATCGCGCCATCAGCATGATAGAAGGTGTCGGCGTAGTGCTCGTAGTCGGCGATAGCCAGACTGACGAGGTAGGTAGCGATCGGATACGACTCGTGCCAATGCGTAGTGCTGGTACCGTTACCATTGTTGACGATGCTTCGCAAGGAGCCGTTGGAGGCAACCTTGAGCCGGCTGTCGGCGGTAATATGCAGGTCAACAGAGTCGGCTTTGTCGGAAGGATGGTCCTTGCATGGCCACCAGTTGCGCGCAAAAAAAGGCTCGGAGAGTGTCGCTACCAGGGGGAGGTCATTATGTGTTGCGAAGGAAAATGAACCAAAGCCGTCGTCAATTGGTGAGCCCTGGTAGAATATGGTCGTGTGAAAGGTTACTCCCGGGGCAACGACCGGAACGGCGATTTCGAGCATGTTGCCGCTGCGTTGAAAAGTACTTGATGCCGCACCGACCAGCACCGAGTCGACCACCATATTCTGGGCCAGATCAAGCTCAAGCAATTCCAGGGTTTGCAGAGCCCTGCCGTGCACGGATACGGCGCCGAAAATCCGGCGTTGGAGGAGCATCAATTGTGAGATCGAGGGAGTAGGAAGTTACGTCGAATTTGAGCTGGCTCGCCGTGGGGGACTGGGTCCCCAGGGATTGGGCGTATCGGAATATCTTCATCTGGTGCTGTTTTAGGGCGCGTTCGTAGTCGAGCGGATCATCCTGCGCCTGCAAGTGCAGCGCGGGCGTCAGGCTCAAGATTGTTATCAGCGTGCGCAGCAATGATTTCATCGAAGGCAATTGCATTTGTTCCTCATTCGAATATATAACGACCGGGGACTGGGAACGCGCAAAAATTTCTTATTCAGAGTCTTTCATTTCCTCGACGCCGGGGTTGGAATTGCCAGGATGTTTTCGAATTTTGAAGAGAGCCGGTTGGTCCAGTGATTGACGCGGTGGGGCGAGGTTTTCCCAAGGCACAAAAAAGCCGCACCCGACTGAAGTCAGGTGCGGCTTTGTCTATGATTCATCTGACGTGACAAGTCACATCAGAATGTCATCATTGATTACGGACAGAACGGAGTCGGTCCGCCGCCGAAGATGAAGTTGATGATGTACACCGCGTCGGAAATGTTGACGCTTCCGGTACCGTTGGCATCGCCAAGGCAGATCGGATTCGGTGCCGGACCGCCGCCGAAGATGTAGTTGATTACATACACGGCGTCGGAGATGTTGATCGCACCGGTGCCGTTCGCGTCACCGCAGAGGCAATTGGCACAAGCCGGCGAACCCGCGTAGACGTGACCGCACAACCAGGCTCTGGCTTTGTCAAGTTGGGCCTGGAAGTTGGTCAAAGACTGCACGCCGTTGGTGCCAACGAACAAGACTGCGAAGTGCAGAGTGTCATTGCTCGCACCGTTGATTGTCAAATTGCGTGCAATCGTCAGAACCGAGTTCAGATCTTCCAAGGAGTCGGTTACGGCAATAGTCGGCGACGGCCTGCAATTTGTTCCAAAGAGTATCATTCTCGTATCCGCCTAACGGATAGACGGTGACATCGTTTTCCCAAGCGAAGCCGCCAGTGATGGCCGTGTTGGTTTTCCGGACACCGCGAATACCGGCGAAGCGCAGATCATTGGGTGCATAACGGCCACGCTGGTAGATCGTCTGCCGCGTTGCATCAAAGCCGCCGACGTTGTCGGAACTGTCGTCCTTAACGTCCATATCCGCGGCATAGGCGACCGTCAAGCCGGTCACGCTGCCCGTCGGATTCTTTGTGCCTTTGTAAAGCGAGAAAGAGGCAACGATAAACGTTGATGAATCCGGATGTTTGGGAGCATAATAAGTCACGTCGAAACCAAGGGTCGAATCGCGGTTGGCGCCCTTGCCGCTGGCAAAGCGATAGGCCGAGTTCGAAGTCGAGTCGTGTGACGTACTTGTCTTTGCATACAGATAGCCGAACGGATTGCTGACGGTCGGAAGATTGCCGCCGCCTTCAAAAATCAGCCAGCTCAAACTTGCCGCGGAGTTGCCCAGAACCAGCGAACCGTCATAGATACGGCTCCGACTGATCGGCAAACGAAAAGAACATATTGCCGACTTCCTGATGCGAGTTGCGGCCAGCCTGGGCGACATTCATCCGGACGAGAGATGTGCGAATGAGCCTGGTCTTCCGGCAGGAAGAAGCTGTTAAAGACATAAAACTCAACCGGCACCTGGAAGGTAGTCGGTCCTTCGTAGGTGAAGGTGATGGTTGCGGTATAGAGACCCTCGGTAGCCAAGCGGGCCGGCGCTGACCGCCAGAACCTGCGAGTTGGAACAACCAGCGGTAACGGCACCGGATGCCGGCACCGTCAGCCAGTTCGAACCGACATTGTAGGCGATGGTCCGAGTCCAGTTGGCGGTTGAGTTTCCGGCGTTAGTCAACGTCAGGGACGTATTGGCAACCTGACCAGTGGCCGCGTGGAACGGATAGAGGATTCCAGCCGGTGTCGCAGCTGATGCTGCGGTAGACGATCCATCGCAAAACAGGGATGGCTCAAGAACATGACGGGGCTGTAGGTTTCAGCGGTGCCATCATTGCCGACGCCCGAGCCGGCATCCTTGTCATTGAGATACTGAATGCGCAGAGAATCGGTGCAATAGATCGAGGAGCTCGAGAAGTTGTCGTCATCGCACGCACCCGAAGCGCAATTGTCGGTGCGCGAGTTCGTCAGATTGACCGGGGGACCCCAGGTTTGGCCGCCGGTTGAGGATGCTGATGCGTAAATTTCGCCATTCGGAACCTGCCCAAACGAACAGTCGGGAAGTGCCGGTGTCGCCGGGTTGGTGTCGCCAACGTAGCGGGTGTAGACGGCATAGATCGTCTTCGTGGCGCCGACTGTGCATTCGCTGATGCTGACACGGGCGACGTTGTGTTCGAAGGCCTTCATGTTACAATTGGCGTGGAAGTTGTTTGCATCCAAGATCAACGACTTGCAATTGTTGCAGTCGTCCCAATGGTACAGCTTTGCTTCCTGATCGGCGATCTGTCCTGCCGCCTCATCATAAAATGCTGCTACGTAGAGAATATGGTAACAGCCATCGGCCGAGAACATTGATGACGTTTCCTGTGAAACGCGCTCCTTGGTGGCTGTGGCATAGTTGGTAACATTGACCACCGGACCCCAGGTGACGCCGAGGTCAGTGGACATACGGTAGGCGAGGTCGTTATTCTCACGGCTGGTTGCGGCGGTACGCGCCTTGCAATAAGCAATGGCGACCTTGTTGGAATTCGGGTCCTGTGCGACCGTGTAGCTGATCGCTGTTGCCGAATCGATGAACTTTCCGCAGGTGCCGTAGTTGGTGAACCCTCCGGTACCGCGGTAATAAGCTATCGCCGAATAGTCGGAACCGGAATTGCCTTCCATGCCGACGACGTGGACGATCGGATTGGCTCCGCCATCGGTGTCAGCGCAATGACTGGCCAGATGTATGGTTCGGCGACGCTGGCACAGAATATGCCCTCGCAGGTAAGTGCTGCTGACGGCAGATCGACGATGGTGAAGCTGGCCGCACCCGAAGCAAAATCGAGGGCGGTAGTAATACGGTAAGCGGCAAATGCTGCACCGAATCGCCAAGCGGCGAGAGCTGAGTTATTGTACTGATCGATCGAGCACATATGACCCTGCCGACCATCGGAAATGGTCGCGCCGCCGGGCAGATCGAATAAACCGACGTTGGGGACATAGGAACCGTAGCGAATTTCCCGTTCGGTATTGGCGGCGCCGGCAAGTTTGTGAGTCCAGATCATGTGTACGCGACCATTGGGTCCCTGTACGATCTGGCGTGCCATGCGGCTGTTATGCTGGATGTCGTAGCCGGTATTGCCGACCATAATTCCAGGCGATGCCAGGAAACCGAGAGCGCTCTGCGCCGTGCCCGCTGGTTTGGACACATTGCGATTAAGCTGCTCGAGCTGAACATCGGTCAAAGCTTGTCTTGAGCTCTCCGACACGATATCCCTTGGATCAATTCCCGCCTCGATTGCTTTTGAAGCTTTTGCTGCAAAAGCTGAAACCGAGAGGAGGAAGATCACGTAGACTAAACTCACGGCCAACAATGTGAGTTTTTTCATATTCCGTTGCTCCTTCCAGAGTGGGGGCCGTAAACGTTGCAATTAGACTTGTTCAATTTGAATTCGTGAAAAGATTCTCCGGTGTGTTACCACCTCCCTCAATCAATGCACCGGTCAAACCGCACAGAATGTCCGGCGCGCTGCTATTTGAGCAGACACGAGTCAGAATATACGAGTAAGTCGATGCTTATCGCAACGAAGAGGCTGGAGCGTGACCGAAAGAGAGAAAAAGGCTCTTTAGAAACCGGGTCAATACTGCTGTTCGAGCCTTGTAAATTGAAGCGCGATGTCGATCACTCACCCAAGTTCATTCGCGCGGTAGACAAATCAAATAGATTTAGAGTTACTTACTAAATGTAAACCCATACCGCCCAACTGTCAATTCATTTTTTGTAAGGGAAGGCAAATTGGCCAGCCAATTCACCAAGTTGGCCCGCCTTGAGTTCTCCAAGAGCCTCAATGCGTGCATGAGGGGGTTATGCGGAGGCGGCCCGCCGAGGTGCAGTCAAAATCTATTGCGTTTCCGTTCCTAAGGCAATACCATTCAATCTGATGATTAAGTTGCGCATCCTCGTAGTTGACGACGAAAGTAATCAGCGAGAACTGCTGGCGGGATTTTTGCGGAAGATTGGCCATGAAGTGACCACTGCCGAGTCCGCTGAGGCTGCCTTGCAGATCCTGGGTTCGCATTCATTTGAGATCGGTCTTTTTGACATGAAAATGTCGGGGCTATCCGGTTTTGAGCTGTTCCAGACCGTTCACGTTCGGGATCCGGAAATGCAGGTGATGTTGATTACAGCTTTTGGCAACGTTGAATCGGCTGTAGAGGCGATGCGGGCCGGAGCCTATCACTATATCAGCAAGCCGGTTAACCTCGGAGAGCTGCAGGAATTAATCGCAAAGGCCGGAGAGCGGCATTTCTTGTTGTCAGAGAACCGTCAATTACGGGAAAGACTTGAGCAACTTGAAGTTGACGAAATCGTTGGCGTATCGAGCCGGATAAAGTCTCTGCTATCGGAAGTAGCCAGGGTGGCGCCAACCGATGCAACGGTGTTGATTACCGGTGAATCCGGTACCGGCAAGGAATTGTTGGCACGCAGTATACACCAGCTATCGCCACGCAATAGCGGCCGATTTGTCGCCGTGAGCTGTGCGGCGATTCCGGAAACGTTGATCGAATCGGAACTTCTCGGCCACGAACGAGGGGCATTTACCGGTGCTGAAAAGCGTCGGTTGGGAAGATTCGAATTGGCCAAAGGGGGAACAATTCTTCTGGACGAAATCGGTGAGTTGCCGCTGTCAATTCAGGTGAAGCTTCTGCGCCTTCTTGAAGAGCGCCGCTTCGAGAGACTGGGTGGGGAAGAGGAAATCGCGGCCGATGTGCGGCTAATAGCCGCGACGAACCGCAACTTGCTTGATGAAGTCAAGGCGGGCCGTTTCCGCGAGGATCTTTATTTCCGCATTAACGTTGTTCATCTGCACATACCGCCATTGCGGGAGCGTCGCGAGGACATTATGCCGTTGGTGGATCACTTTCTCAAGCTGACGGCGACCAAGACCAACCGTCCGCGACGCAGTATTACAGCGACGGCCAAGGACCTGTTGATCGCTTACGAGTGGCCGGGCAATGTCCGGGAACTGGCAAATGTCATAGAACGCGCAACTGTCTTAAGCCGCACTGAGACGCTCGATGCCGTCGACTTTGCGCAGCTGCGCGGAGACATTGCGGCAGCGGTTTCGACGACGACTCCGCTGAATATGCCTTTGCGCGATCTCGAAAAGGAGCATATCGAGAACGTGCTCAAGGCAAATGAGTTTAGTCTGCAGAAGAGCGCCGACATCCTCGGGATTCACCGCAATACTTTGCGCCAGAAGATGAAAGAATACGGCATCGAGAAGCCGAACGGCGATGACGAGGTATAGCATCCGCGATTTTTCAAAGATGGTTCTTTTCCTGACCGTACGTGTTGTAATGATATCCATTCCTGCCAAAATCGGGATCGTGGGGTAGCCAGGTGATGATGCCCTCCGCTTATGCCAGAACCCCCGACAGCTATCGTGCCATGAGTGACGATGAATTGCGAGCTCGCATTCGGGCCAAGAAACAGGAGCATGGCAAGAATCTGGTCGTGATGACGCATCATTACCAGCGGCGCAGTGTGGTGGAGTTTGGCGACTATCAGGGTGATTCCTACGCGCTCTGCAAGATTGGCGCCCAATTGGACGCGGAATATATCGCGTTTTGCGGAGTTCACTTCATGGCCGAGAGCGCGGTGATCCTGGCGCGTCCCGAACAAAAAGTATTTCTGCCGAACCCGCTGGCGGGATGCCCGATGGCGGATATGGCGGCGATTGACAGCGTTTTTGCGGCTTGGGACGAACTTCGGCAACACCTGCCCGAGTCCAAGATTATTCCGATTTCTTACATGAATTCGGCGGCTGATCTCAAGGCGTTTTGCGGCAGGAATGACGGAATCATTTGTACGTCGTCGAATGCACGCAAGACCTTTGACTGGGCGTTTGCGCGCGGCGAGAGGATATTCTTCTTCCCGGATGAGCACTTGGGTCGCAATACCGCGAATGCGCACGGGATTCCCAGGGATGAGTTGTTCGTCTGGGATTTCAATTTGAATCCTGCAAGACGCGACGTTGAGGCGCTGAAGCGCGCGAAAGTGATCTTGTGGAAAGGTTACTGTCACGTTCACTCGGTTTTTCAGCCGCATCATATCCAGCAGATGCGGCAGGAGCATCCCGGTATCAAGATCGTTGTTCATCCGGAGTGCACGGAAGAATTGGTTGCCATTGCCGACTCGGTCGGGTCAACCAGCCACATTGTCAAGTATGTCGCCGAACAGCCGGCGGGGAGCGTCATAGCCATCGGGACAGAATTGAATTTGATTGATCGGCTCGCTCATATGCACCCGGAAAAGACGATTCTCGAATTAGCCGGCAATACTTGTGCGATGTGCGTCAACATGTACCGCACCACGCTAAACGATCTGGCATACACGCTGGACAACCTTGAGGCGATCAAACCGATGTCGGTGCCTGTTGAAGTTAAGACATACGCGCGCATTGCCTTGGAAAGAATGCTTGCCATCACCGGTTGATGGTGTTATTATCGGGTCTTGGTTCGTGGCGGCTAGCAAATTCGCTGAGTCTGTGCCTCGATTTGTATTTTGAGAATAGTTTCCGCTTCTAAGGAGTTTGGATAATGGCCTATGTCATGAAGGTCCCGGTAATGGGCGAATCAGTTGTCGAGGGAACAATCAACCAATGGTTCGTCAAGGTTGGCGATACGATCAAGAAAGACCAGCCGTTGGTCGAACTTCTTACCGATAAAGTTAACGTTTCCGTGCCGGCTGAAGCTGATGGCGTTTTGCTTGAGATCAAAGCCAAGATTGGCGACGTGGTCCCGGTGGGCAGGGAAATAGCGGTGATCGGCATGCCCGGCGAGAAAGCCGGCAGTTCTCCGACCCCGGCATCGGCTCCGGCCAAAGCCGTTTCGGCTCCCGCAGCGGCAAAAGCGGCTCCGATGGCGGCGGCACCGGTGAATGCGCCGGCGGCATCGAGTGGTCCAATCAAGCTGTCGCCAGTTGTTCGCCGGTTGATCAAAGAGCACGGTATCGATGTGAGTCTCCTGCGCGGCACCGGCGGCGGCGGAAGAGTTACCCAGAAAGATGTTGAGGATTTTCTCGCCTCCAAGAGTGGTGGTGCTGCCGTGGCCGCGCCGACAACTTCTGCTCCCGGTTATACATCTCCAGCTGTTGCGCCACAGGTTTATGACACAACCAAGCGAATTGAGGAGTTCCCGCTGACGCGCGTGCGGAAGTTGATTGCCGACCACATGGTAAAGTCAAAGCAGACCTCGCCGCATGTGACGACATTCGATGAATGCGACTTCACGCGACTGGTGGAGTTTCGCGCTAAGCACGCCGATCGGATCGAGAAAGAAAAAGGCATCCGCGTGACGTTCATGCCTTTTATCGTGGTTGCGGCGGTCAAAGCGCTGAAAGAATTCCCGCTGATGAATGCCTCGATGACCAATGAAAAGGTCATTGTGAAGCATTACTACAATATCGGAATCGCGGTTGCGCGCGAATCGGGTCTGATTGTGCCGGTCATCAAGGCTGCCGATCAGAAGGGTATCGTTCAGATCATGAAGGATCTCAAAGAACTGGGCGACAAGGCGCGCAGCGAGCGGCTAATGCCGGCGGATATCGAAGACGGCACTTTCTCGTTGACCAATGCCGGCGGTTACGGCGCTTTGAATTCAACGCCGATTATCAGCCAGCCGCAAGTCGCGATTCTCGGAATCCATGCCATCCAGAAGCGTCCGGTTGTGCGCGACAATCAAATTGTCATTCGCGACATGATGAATATGGGCCTGTCGTTTGATCATCGTTTGATTGATGGCCACTATGCAGTGCAGTTCTTACGCACACTGATCGGCTATATCGAAGAACCGGAATTGCTGCTACTGTAAGAAAATTCGCTCCCTGGGACTGTTAGCCTTTTCCCGTTCGGAGAGGCAACAATCCCACAGCCCCGCAAGCGGGACCTTCGACAAGCTGTGGGCGACCCAACTCAAACTCAACTTGTGGGACAACCTCATGACTTCCGCCACGAACCCCAAAGCACGCATTTTCGACCTTGGCTTGTCTGACTACGACAAGGCGCATAAACTACAGCTGCAAATGGTTGAGAAGCGCATTGCCGGTGAAGCGCAGGATACCTTCATCTTCACTTCGCATCCACCGACGATCACAGTCGGCCGCAGCGGCGGCGCCGATAACATTCTTGTTTCCGACGAAGTACTTGCCCAGCGCGGCGTGAAAAAGTATGAAATTGAACGCGGCGGCGACGTGACTTTTCACGGACCCGGCCAGCAGGTGATCTATCCCGTGATTGATCTTGAACAGCGGGGAAGGGATCTGCATAAGTTTCTGCGCGATCTGGAGGAAGTTGTTATCGTATTTCTCCAGAACCACGATATTGTCGGGGAGCGTGTGGCCGGCAAGACCGGAGTTTGGGTGGGGGACAAGAAGATCTGCGCGATCGGCATTGCTGTGAAACGCTGGGTAAGTTATCACGGACTTGCCCTAAATCTTGATACAGACCTCAATTTTTTTCAGCTCATTAATCCGTGCGGATTTGCTCCGGATTCCGTTACCAGTCTTGAACAACTGACCGGAGCCAGGACGGATAAGGCTAAGTCTTTCTTCCAGTTAATTAATGCGCTTGAGCAAGTATTCGAAGTACAGTTCGTACTATAATTAACTTCAGCGACTAAATCCAACAAGCGGGCCTGGCGGGTTTTGAGCAGTTTTGTTCAATAATCTGACAATTCTGTTCGAATCCTGCTAAAGCAAATCTCCCCAATCGTCGACAAAGTTACTGAAGCCTTGATGTGGCTTGCAGTTAGCAAGAAGTTTTATGTTGACAATATGTAAGGAGGAACGAACTTTCTCATCAAGACTCAAGCAGGGCTTTATTGTAACTCCGACAAGGATCGGCGGAGTCATACCAAACGAAGCGCGGTACCGGAAGCGAAGTCCAAGGAAACTGAAACACCGCGAGTTCATTGACTTTAACACGCATTCTTGGACAAGGGGATACACGAAGTTGGGCTTTGCGCGTCTTACGTTATTGGAGGTATTTTTCTCTTGAAGTATGTAACCCACAACTCTTACAGGAGGTAGGACACTGAAACAGAACGCTAACAAATTCGCACTTTTGCGTACGATTTCAATTCATTAACAGGAGGTTTGGTTTTGAATCTTAAACCAAAAGTTGCTCTGATCCTGATTCTTGTCTTGGCGCTATGTGTTTTTGCCCAGGCGGCGACCGTCGGCAAAATCTCTGGCAAGGTAACGGACAAAGAAACGGGCTCCGCGCTTCCAGGTGTCGCGGTCAGTATCGCTGGCACCTCGATGGGCGCACTAACCGATATGGAAGGCAAGTATTTCATACTTAACGTTCCAGTCGGGAATTATACTTTGAAGGCAGAACTCATTGGTTACGCACCGGTTGAACTGCAGGGACTTGGTGTCTCTGTTGATCTTACCAGTTTAGCGGATTTCCAGATGTCTTCGAAAACGCTTACCGGCGAATTGCAGGTCGTGATTGCGGAGCGTCCGCTCATCATTCTCGACCAGACCAAGTCGCTGAAGATAGTGACCGGCGAGGAGATTCAGCAGTTGCCGACGCGCGGTTACACAGACGTTGTCGGTCTTAGCGCCGGTGTCGTTGCTTATTCCGAGAACGTCGAGGCTTCCGCCGTCGGAACCCGCGGCGGTCGCGAACAAAGCAACCAGCCGTCACTGAACATCCGCGGCGGCCGCCAGGGTGATGTCGCGTATTTTGTCGACGGTTTCTCACAGCAGGATCCGCTGACAAACATGTCGACGACCGCCATCAATAACAACGCGATCGAGGAAATCTCGATTTCGACCGGCGGTTTCAGCGCTGAATACGGCTGGATTTCTTCCGGCGCGATCAACGTCACCACGAAAGAAGGAGCCAAGGACTATTCCGGTGCCTTTGAAGCCTCGACCGACGAGTTCATGGGTTCCGACAATCGTTTCAACTACAATGTGCTGGCTTTCAATCTCGATGGCCCGATCGTTCCAAATAACGATAAGATGAGCTTTTTTGCCTCAATGGAGCGTCGTCGCCTCGGTGACCGCACACCGCGCGCCACCGCCGGCGGCAGACTTCCCCACAACGGCCTTTCCGGCTGGAGTTGGCAGGGCAAACTGCGCTATGACTTGAACGAGAAAAACGTTCTCCGCATGGGAACGCTGGGCAGCTACGAAGAGTGGCGCGAGTTCCGCATGAATTATTATTTCAACGGAACACACGCCCCGCGTTATCTGGATGAGAACTATTCGTACTACGCCAAGTGGACGAGCACTCTTTCGCCGAAGACTTTCTTTGAGCTGGGCGGAACCTACTATCTCACCAAGAGACTTCGCGGCGACGAGACCCACTGGGACAATATCTATGCTTATGGACGTCCCGACGGCAATCCGACCTTTGACAATACCAACCTGTTCTGGATCGGCGATGATCTGAGCACACCCGATGTTGATGAGGGTCACGTTTGGGAAGACATTCTCAAACGCAGTTCATCATACATTGGCCTGAACTTCGACATGACCAGTCAGGTCAACGAGTTCAACGAAGTGCAGTTCGGCGCCGAATTTGAACGCCATGCCTTGCGCTACTACGACCATCTTGATCCGACCAAGATCGACACCACGATTACGGATCCGATTCTGTTTGATCAAAGCGCCTGGGCTGACGCGAACTTCTTTGGATATGACAAGTCCGGAGAGAATAATGTTGACGATGGTCCTGATGGCGCCAAGAAACCGTACATGTTCGCGCTCTATCTTCAGGATAAGTTCGAGTTTGAAGGGCTGGTTGTTAATGCCGGTCTGCGTTATGACTATCTTAACGCCAATACCGATCGTCTGAAGAATGAAGAGCGCCCGCTCGATCCGATCAATGTGCTGGCGAATCCGGACGATTACACGGACGAAGAAATCTTGAATGCTACGTTGCTTGATGACGGCGACTTTGAGCCGGCCAAGGCCGAGCAGAAGATTTCTCCGCGTCTCGGCGTTGGCTTCCCGGTTTCCGATCGTACGGTGTTTCATGTCAACTACGGCAAATTCTTCCAGCGTCCGGAACTGCAGTATCTGTATGTTGGTACTCGCTTCCTCGAGAGAATGGTGAAGGACGCTCCGTACTATGCCGCGATCGGCAATCCGAATCTTGAGCCGGAAGAAACCACGGCTTATGAAGTCGGTTTGGCGCACCAGCTCGGTGATTTCACCAGCTTTAATGTCACGGCCTACTACAAAGACGTGAACGGTTTGACCGAAGTTATCAACCAGCCTTCGTCGCCGAATGCGTTTGCGACCTATCGCAACCAAGACTTTGGCACGATCAAGGGTCTGGACTTCTCGCTCAAGATGCGCCGCACGCGCACGGTAGCGGCCGAGTTGAACTACTCGATATCGTATGCCGCCGGTACCGGTTCGTATGCGACGTCGCAGGGCAATATTGCCTGGACCAACACCGAGCGTCCGATTCGTGTTTCTCCGCTTGATTACGATCAGCGCCACAAGATCACGGCGATCGTTGACCTCCGTGCGGGCGACGGCCAAGGTCCGAAAATGGGAGATATGCACCCACTGCAGAACGCGGGCGTCAATTTCGTGTTCCGCGCCGGATCGGGCACGCCGTACACGCCGATGAACGTGTACAATGAAATTTCACTGGCATCGGTGACACCGACCCCGATCGGCAAGGTCAACTCGCGCACGGGTCCGTGGACCTACAGAGTCGACATGAAGGCCAACAAGACCTTCCAAATTGCGCGACTCAATTGGGACGTTTACCTTTGGGTAATCAACATCTTCGATACCGAGAACGCATTGGATGTTTACGAGGGTACGGGTCGCGCCGACAATACCGGTTGGTTGTCGACTCCGGATGGAGAGTCGTTTGCAAGCAGATACGGCGCCGATGGTGTGGCGAAGTACAATTTCAAGCAAGCCAATCCGTCAAGTTATGATACCCCGCGTCAGGTCCGTCTCGGCCTGCGGTTAATGTTCTAAGGTGAATGAACCTGAACGCTTCAGGAGGAAGCTGATGAAAAAAACGAGATTATTCTATTCCCTGTTGATGTTTCTGATGATGACCACGATGGCGTGGGGTCTCAGTAATGTAACAGGGAAGTGGCATGGCTCGCAGACGGCATTGATCCTCGACACTGATACCCGTATAGATGTCAACAACCTCGAGATGTTTGTCTATAATGATGGTAACTTTGCCTATGATAATGCCAACGTGCTGGGCAAAACTGACGGTCTCTACTTCCCGCGTGGAACGAAGAAGACCGTCATCTATTCCGCCGGTCTTTGGATCGGCGCGAAAGTCAACAACGAAACCCGCCTTTCAATCGCGGAGTACTCCTCTGAATACGGGCCTGGTCCAATGAAGGACGGCACCTATCTGCCTGACAATGCCCGTTTCCGGGTTTACCAGATAAACAAGGGGGATACCCATGCCTCGAACGCCGACTATGCCAATTGGCCGGTAGCCGATGGTGCTCCGGTTGACGCGGAGGGCAACCCCAAGATCTTTGGCGATCAAATGGCGTGGTCGGTGTTCAACGACGCCGATCCGACCGGGCACATCAACGACGCTGCCAGCACGGCCCCACTGGGTCTTGAGGTGCAGATGTCGGCCTTTGGCTATGCTCGCGGTGGTGCACTTGGCAACACGGTGTTCTTCAAGTACATCATCATCAACAAGGGCGGTAACACGCTTGACTCAACATTCATTTCTCTCTGGGCAGATCCCGATCTTGGCGACGCATCCGATGACCTTGTCGGTTGCGACACCCTGCTGTCGTTGGGTTACTGCTACAACGAGGGCGATGATACTGACTACGGCGCGGCTCCGCCGGCTGTAGGTTTTGACTTCTTTGAGGGACCAATCGTCCCGTCAGTAGGGGATTCGGCGTTAGTGAATGGTGTGTGGCGCCAGGGCTTCAAGAACCTGCCGATGGCATCATTCAACAAGTACATCAATGGTACGGACCCGGCCAGCAAGGTCGAGACCTACGGCTACATGAAAGGCCTGACCAAAGACCCGATTTCCGGTAATATGATTCCGGCGATAAATCCATCTACCGAAGAAGTGACAACCTATTCGGTTTCGGGCGATCCGGTTACGCAAACAGGTTGGGTTGATGAAGCCGCTGCTGATCGTCGTTATATGATGTCGGCCGGGCCGTTCACAATGGCTCCCGGCGACACCCAAGAGGTGGTGGCGGCAGTTATCGTTGCCCAGGGCGCGAACCCGCTTAATTCAATCACCGCTTTGAAGTCAGCTGACGTTGCGGCTCAAGCTGTTTTTGATCTCAATTTTGACATTCCGTCGCCTCCGCCGTCTCCTTCTGTATTCCTGCGCGGAACGGACGGAGCAGTTGACATGACCTGGGGAACCGAACCGCTTGGCTTTGTCGACAGTAACGTCGTACTCAATCAGAAATTCCCCTTTGAGGGATTCAATCTTTACCAGGGTGAATCGGCAACCGGTCCGTGGCACAAGTTTGCCACATTCGATCTTGCCGACGATGAGTACGGAGCGGCGCTGATCTACGGCGACGTCGTAGATGCAGCCGCCGGTGGATCTCAGAGAATTATTATCCAGAAGGGATCTAATTCCGGGCTGACGTTCCATCAGACCGTGACAAACAGCCAGATTACTGGCGTGTCGCTGAAGAACAACCAGCCGTATTATTTTGCTGTCACAGCATACTCGTATGACGTCCTCAACGTGTCTGAATTCAATGATCCGGGCGGCAATTTCCTCGGCTACATCACGGAATCTCTCGAGAGTCCGATTGTGCCTTATGAGGTTAAGCCGTTCACTTTTGCCGGCGTCTTTGCCGACACGGCGATTCACGTTGGCAACAGCGATGGGAATGTCGTGATCGAGTATCTTTTTCCCGACCAAATCACCGGGCACGATTATGAAGTTACATTCAATGAAGACGACACCTGGAATCTTATTGACAAAACCCTGAACCAGACTGTTCTGGCTGACCAAGACAATCAGCGACCGGGGTATCAGTTCCCGGTAGTCGATGGTTTTATGATCAGGGTGATGGGTCCTTCGCGGGGTGCCAAGTCGGTAGCTGAAGTGCATAACGCTACCGGTCCGGTTAGTCCTCCGGATAACGTCAATTATTCGCGGAACTCGACGAGCGAATGGTTCATGGATCCACTCGGTGATCACTCGTTGGGCAGGTACTCCTGGTCCTATCCTTCGCTCGACGACTACGAAATCCGGTTTGTTGAAGGAGCGACGGAGAACTGTTTTGACTGGTTCGGACCGGCAGGTGACCAAGACTATGGAGTCGTGAATCCGTTCAAGGTTCCAGTGGAGCTCTGGAACATCGGGTCAGGCACTCCTGATGACGAGATCAGACGACCGCCGCGTTCATTTATGTTGCTTGACGATGGAACCACGGTAGGTGAGTTCGACTGGGGTGATGGAATATACTTCCATGAGATCCCGTATGGCGATGTCAATTGGAACGATCCTAATGACAACGCCGGCAACTATGATCCGGAAACACTACTTTGGAGCTACCGCCGTTGTCGTTTCTTCCCTCTGGATGCCGAAAATCCGGTCGGTAGTTATCCGGCGGCAGGAACCGTCGTTCGGATCACGACCAACAAGGCGAATACTTCCGATGACAGGTTCACGTTTAAGTCCCAGCTTCCAAACGAAGGTAACGGGACCTTCATTGCCTACAACCTTGACAATATCAAGACCGTTCCGAATCCCTATTATGCGTATTACCCGGAGGAGATAGATCAGTTTGATCGTATCGTCAAGTTCATCAACCTGCCTCCGCAGACGAAGATGACGATCAAGATCTACAACATTGCGGGTGATCTTCTGCGCACACTTGAACGCGACGGCGCGTCTGTAGATCCGGAATTTTCCTGGGATCTGAAGACCGCTTCCGGCCTCTGGGTCGCGTCCGGCATATACATTTGGGTCATCGAAGCTGATGGCTTGGGAACAAAGTTCGGCAAGATGGCAATCTTCCCTGAAGTCGAACAACTGAACACATTTTAAGGAGAGGAGTGAATACGATGAAAAAGCTACTATTACTTTCGTCGGCGCTGGTGGTTCTCATGAGCGCGATGCTCCTCGCCGGCAATGAGATCAAAATCGGAACCGCGGGCGCGCAGGAATTGCGTATCCCGGTTGGTTCTCGTGGATCGGCGCTTGGGCGGTGCGATGATCGCCAATTCCTATGGCGCCGAAGCCTTGTTCTGGAATCCGGCTGGAGCAGCCAATCAGACGGGTACCGAAGCGATGTTTTCGCATCTCGAGTACTTTGCTGATATGAATCTTGAATATGTAGGTATCACCACTGAACTTGAGGGCTTTGGGACTCTCGGTGCGTCGATCAAGGTGTTGTCGATTGGCGACATTCTGAAGACGACATGGGACGACCAGCAGGGCGTCAGTGGCGAGACCTTCAATCCGACCTTTTCCGTCCTCGGTTTGACCTACGCGCGTCAGTTTACCGACCGCGTTTCGTTTGGCGCGACCACTTACTTTGTTAATGAGCGCGTTGAACAGGTGTCAGCCCGTGGTGTGGCTTTTGACTTTGGCTTTACCTACGTTCCCAATTGGCGCGGGCTCAAGTTTGGCGTTGTGGTCAAGCACATTGGACCGCAGATGCAGTTCACTGGCTCGGGATTTGACATCAAAGTCATCCCGACGACCAACGATCCGAACTCCGCCAACAAGACGGTGCGAACGGAAAGCGAAGGCTTTGACCTTCCGTCCTCGATTCAATTCGGTGTGGCCTGGAATGCCCTCCAGAACAATGAGATGAACAATCTCGAGTTTTCCGGAACATTCCAAAGCAACAACTTTTCGCAGGACGAGTTCAAGGGCGGTGCCGAATACGCATATAACGATCTGTTGTTCTTGCGCGGCGGCTTTGTCGGCTCAAGCCAGAATGACTTTTCCTATGGCGCGTCATTTGGTGCGGGCGTGAAGTTCCATTGGGGCGGTTCCCATGTGAGTTTTGATTATTCGTGGCAGCAGGTGGATGTCACCGGTTTCGACGACAATCAGTACTTCACGGTGAAATTCGCGTTCTAGCGAGTCAAATCGTTTGTTCGGGCCGGCGGAGAATTACTCCGCCGGCTTTTTTGTTGGCGAATCTTCCATGCCACTTTTTGTTGAATCCCGTTGTTAAATCTATGAGATTCTCATCATGAGTAGTCTGTCAGTGAACATTCCGGTTGCAGACATGCGCACCTCTGCCGATCACCGCTCTGAGCGGGTTTCGCAGGCTTTGTATGGGCATTTAGTAAGAGTCCACGAAGAGACGGGTGATTTCGTGTTTGGCGAGACCGCCGATGGCTATCGCGGTTGGATTGGGCGATCGTATCTTCACATTACCCCGGGGCAGCTAAGCAATAATACGGTAGTTACCTCGCTATTTGCCGTGTTTGACCGCGAAGACGGCGGTGGCAGATTAACGCTCCCATACGGTGCCCGCATCGTTTCGGGAGGAGGGGACTTATTCTACGATCTTGACGGAGCCGAGCATACGCTGGTATTTGGACGGGTCGCTCTGGACGAGCCAATTCCATTGGACCGCGTCATCGAAGAGGCCAGTGCGCTTGTTTCGGTACCGTATCTCTGGGGAGGTTCCTCAACCTTTGGCTTCGATTGTTCCGGATTCACGCAAGCGATCTACCGCCGGGCCGGGGTGAATCTGCCGCGCGACAGCAGGGATCAGTCACGAGTCGGCAGGGAAGTAGCGCTTGCCGAGTCGTTGGCCGGCGACCTGATTTTCTTTCCGGGCCACGTGGCCCTGCATCTTGGCCGGCGTGAGATTCTGCATTCGTCGAGGCTTCGCGGGATGGTGGCGGTTGAATCGTTGAACGCGGAACATCCGCATTTCCGATCAGACCTGTATGGCAAGATCACTACCGTCAGAAGGGTAATCTGATGCTGCTGGCCAGACGCCTCAACCGGGAAAGTTGCGTCAAGATCATTTTTCCGGCCAGTTCGCTGAAGAGCGGTAAGGGGATGACGCGACTTTATAATCACGGTGTGTCGCTGCTGGAAAAGCAGTTTCAGCTTGAAGGCTCGCGGTTGATTGCTTCGGATCTGAATGGCCTTGCCGGCACCGATGAAGCACGGGCGCAGGAAATCAACGAAGCCTTTCGCAACCCAACGGTGCACGGCATCATCGCCGGTCGCGGCGGTTACGGTTGTTTGCGCCTGCTGAACCTGGTTGATTACGAGTTGGTCAAGCAGCACCCAAAGGTCGTGGTCGGCTTTTCCGATCTGACGATTCTGCAGACCGCCATGTTTGTCAAAGCCGGGCTCGTGAGTTTTTCCGGTCCGATGTTAACTACAATGGATGCCGCCGGCCGAGACACGCTGCTGCCGTTACTCGGTGCGGATACGACCGGGCGCGAATTGATACCGCCGGCCCACAAGGACGATGTTGAGGTTGTCAATCCGGGGACGGCCGAGGGAATTCTTCTGGGCGGAAATCTGTTTTCGCTGGTGCAGCTCTTCGCAACCGGGTTCATGCCGCGATTCGAGAATGCCATTCTGTTCTTTGAAGATGTCAACGAGACCGTCGATCATCTTGATAGTTTCCTTAATCACTTGAAGCTGGCGGGGCAATTATATGGAGTGCTCGGTGTCGTAATCGGCGACACTGACTGGCGCGAGACTTCGCCGCTGACCTCGCGCAAGAAGCACGATGCGCTGTTTCGCGAACGAATCAAGACAATCTTCCGCCGCGAAATCCCGGTGATTGCCGGACTGCGGTACGGGCATTGCGACAAGTCGATGACGATTCCGATCGGTGCCAGGGCGCGTCTCGATACGGAATCGCGGTCGCTGACGCTGCTGCAGGAGGTTACAGTTGGCTGAACCCTTGATCAGGCTCAAGCTGGCGGAGTTGCGACTCAAGCGGGCGTTCAATCTTTCGCAGGCAAGCGCCGAGCGCAAACAAACGTTGATTGCCCGGTATAAGCGCGGCATCGGCGAAGGCTCGTCCTCCATCCACTACGGCGCATCGTCGGAGGAATGCTTCAAAGCGGCCAAGCAGCGCCTGCAGAAATTTCACGACGACTGGAATGTGGTAGCCGTCAGGGAATTTACAAAGGCCCTCCCACCATCATTGAATGTCGCACGCTGTGCGATCGAGATGGCTCTGCTCGACCATCTCGCCAACGAGGTGGAACTGCCGCTTTACACTTATCTGCGACTGCCGGCGCCCAAACCGGTCGCCAGCGCTTTTACGATCACCCGGGCGAACGAGGATGACCTCCGGCGGCAACTTGAGACGGCCGCCGCCTTCCGCAATCTTAAGATCAAGGTAGGATTTGCCGGCGACTTGAAGCTTGTCGATTTCGTGCTCAAGCAGGGCGAGAAGCGACTTTATCTGGATGCCAACGGCGGCTGGGATCGCGATGAGGCGATTGGGCGAATCAAGGCGCTGGCCGGTTATCCGATTGAGTTTTATGAGCAGCCGCTCTCCGAGCCAACGGTGCGCGAACTGGACCGTATCAAGACGAAGGTCGAATGCCGGCTGTTTCTTGATGAATCGATCAAAGCCGGCAGGGATATCGAGCGCTTCCACAAAGTCATCGACGGAGTGAACTTGAAGTTATCCAAGTGCGGAGGCATCGGCAATGTGATGGCGCTGGCAGAGTCGGCGCGCGAGTACAAGTTACAGTTGCTGCTGGGTTGCATGATTGAGTCGGCGGTCGGTATCACAGCGGCGCTGCACCTATCCTCGCTGTTTGACTACTTCGATCTCGATGCCATCATGCTGACTGAAAATGATCCTTACTGGGGAGCGCATTTTGATGCCGACATGCTGGTACTGCCGGGCGGATCCGGAATCGGCATCACATCCGAGGAGGCAGTCTTTGCTTAGGAAATCAGCCGCAACAATGCTGCTTACGCTGCTGTTGATTGGCTCAGCCGCCGCGCAGGAAAAGCCGAAGATCGAAGTCATTTATCCAACGCCAAATCAGAGAGTCGCCGCCGTCGATTCGACGTTTATCTTTGGAAATGTATCGCCGGGGGCAGAGCTGACAATCAACAAGACACCGATTAAAGTTTATCCCAACGGCGCTTTCCTCGCTTTCCTGCCAATCAGGTCGGGCAAGTTCAAGTTTACGCTGGAAGCCTCACTAAATGATCAGAACGCGACGAAGGAGATCCCGCTCGAAGTTCCGGAGCCGTATGTCGTTCCGGAGTCGCTGGCGATCGTTCCGGGATACATGGCGCCATCCTCTGATATCACAGTTATGGAAGGCGATCTCTTTACGACGTCGTGTCGAGGAACGCCGGGACTGAACGGCTATTTCCTTGTTTCGACCAATCCGACCTTGGTGCCGATGGCAGAGTCGCCGCCGGTGCCGCAGAGCTACTGGGCGCAGGCGGTGTTTGGTGGCGGCGATTTTCCCGATTCGCTTCTGGTGAAGGGGAGTTACAGCGGCAATCTCCTACTTGACCACAGCCACGTCGGCGATTCGGCAGTGATAACATATTATCTGTGCCGCAAGCCGCTGCGCTTGTGGGATTCGCGCGACAGGCAGTTCCGGCGTCAGCTTGACAGCTGCAAGTGCACGATGCGGCAGAGTGAATCGCGCGTCAGGATTTGGCCGGCGAACAAGATTCTGGTCGGAGAGTTGACCGACTCAACTCAAACTCTGCGCGTGGGACCGCGGAAAGGTTATTTCTCGGTATTCCAGCCCCGCGGTCTGCGGGTGCGCGTGACGGGATCTTCAAACAACCACTATCGCGCGCGACTGGTCGACAATCACGATGTCTGGATTGCCGATAGCAGCGTTAGACTTCTACCGGCGGGATCGCGAATCCCCACCGGCGAATTCGCTTTGATTCGCACGCGGCGAGTCGAAGACGGTGTGCAGGTCACTTTCAATCCCGGTGCACAGCTGCCCTTTGACGTCGATTATGATCCGTTGCGCAATCAGCTCCTGCTCGACGTGTTCAATTGCACGTCATCGATTGACTGGATTCGCTATGATACTGCTGACAGCATGATAGCGGCTATTGACTTTGAGCAAGTGCAAATCGGCGTAGTGCGCTTAAGGATCGACCTGAATGAGACGCTCTGGGGCTACGATTGCAGATATGAGGGCAATCAGTTTGTCCTGAAGTTGAACCGCCGGCCAATTCTATCGCACAAACTGCGCGGCATCAAGATCGTCGTCGATCCGGGTCATTCACCTGATCCCGGCGCCAGCGGTCCGACCGGCTACAAAGAGAAGGACGCCAATCTCGCGATCGCGCTGGCGTTGAAGGAACTTCTGGAGAAGGAGGAAGCGACCGTCTTCATGACGCGTTCCGGCGACACGCCGCTGCCGCTCTATGAACGGCCGGTTGTGGCGCAGGGTTATGGTGCCGACATTTTCATATCGGTGCATAACAATGCAGTTCCTGACGGGGTCAATCCGCTGGTCAACAACGGGACTTCAGCCTTTTACTACCATCCGCAATCACAGGAATTGGCGCGCCTCGTACACCGGCGTATGGTACCGGCGACAGGACTCAACGACTACGGGCTTTATCACGGGAATTTCGCGGTGATTCGTCCGACAGCGTTCCTTGCCATTCTTGTCGAATGTGCCTTCATGATGATTCCCGAACAGGAGATGGCGTTGCAGACAGAGGAATTCCGGGGAAAGATTGCCCGAGCCATCTGCGACGGCGTACTTGATTTTGTCGAGAAGGAGAAGAAGCTGGCGGACGACGGTCGCTGATTAGCTTATCCCTTTAATGCGCCGGAGATAATGCCTTCCGTGATACGACGGGAGAAGACCACAAAGAGGATCGTCGTGGGCAGGGCGGAAATCATCGACGCGGCAAACAGCTGCGGAATGTTAATGCTCTGATAGCCCTGCAGGAGGGCGAGCGCGACCGGCAGCGTGCGCATCGACTCGGATGAGGTCAAAATGAAGGGGTAAATGAACGAGTTCCAGTTGACCAGAAAGACCTGAACGCTCAAGACTGCGATCGCCGGTTTGCAGAGCGGCATCACGATTTTCCACACGATGGTCCACTCACTCGCACCTTCGAGACGGGCAGATTCTTCCATATCGGCTGGCAATGTCGAGATATACTGGCGCATAAGGAACACACCGAGCGGTGTTACCAGAAACGGCAGGATCAGGGCAAGATAGGAGTCGAAGATTCCAATCCAGTTTGTCAGCAAGTACAAGGGAATAATTACAACGTGGGTCGGAATCATCAGCACCATCACGACGCTCAGCATCACCAGGTTCTTGCCGCGAAACCGGCGGCGCGCGAGCACATAGCCGCAGAGCGTGCAGAAGATGACATTGCCGACGGTGACTACCAGCGCAACGATAACAGAATTCAGCACGGGTCGATAGAGTCCGGCTTGCGTAAAGAGGCTGGTGTAATTGGCGAGTGTAAAGCTGTAATGTGCCAGGTCAAGGGTTCCGGCGAGATTGAAGTTTTTTGCCAGCGATCCGAGCAACAGGTAGACAAACGGCGCCAGGAAAATACCGGCAACGCAGGTGGCGATTGCCAAGCGGAAGAGCCGGATCCGGGCGGTTGAGTGGTGCTTCACGCCGGCCGCTCCTGCATCAGACGCATTTCGACCCAGGCAATGATAGCGATCAAGACGAACAGGATATTTGCTGCCGCAGCGCCATAGCCGATGCTGAACTTGTGCAGGCCTTCCTCATAGACGAAATAGACGATGGTCATCGTCGAATTGAGGGGACCGCCTTTGGTCATCACGAAGACCTCGACGAAAATCTGGAATGACTTGATCGTATTCAGCACGAGAACAAACAACAGCATCGGTTTGAGGTGGGGGAGTGTTATCGCCTTGAGCCGGTGCCAGGCTCCGGCGCCTTCGAGCGAGGCGGCGTCGTAGAGTTCCTGCGGAATCGACTGCAGAGCAGCGATGAACAGAAGCATGTAGTATCCGGCCGACATCCAGATATCCATCGCCATGATCGACGGCAGGGCGGTTGCCTCGTTGAAGAGAAAGCCTTCGGGTGGTGAGGCGAGTCCCATCGCGTTAAGCAACATCTGGATGTAGCCGCCGCGGGCATATAAAGTAGAATAAATCAGCGCCACGACCACCAGCGAGACAATCGAAGGGAAGAAATAGACCGACTGAAAAAATGTCTTGAGCGGAAGATTGCGACTAACAAAGATCGCCAGCGTGATCGCAATGGCAATTGTGAACGGGAGCGTGCCGACAGTGAAGAGCAGTGTATTTGTTACCGCCCGTAAGAAAGTTGGATCGGAAAACAGGCTGACGAAGTTCTCGAATCCGATGAAGGTGCCTTTGCCGGAGAGCAGTTGGTAATCGGTAAAACTAAGCACCAGAGACGCGGCGATCGGAAAGAGCCAAAAAAGCAGCAACGTGGCCAGCCAGGGCGACAGCATCAACAGATCGCTGCCGCGGAATCGTCCGACGCTAGCGGCCCGCATACTTCTGCAATATCACTGCAGTTTCGCGATCGATCATGTCCAGAGCTTCCTGGGAGGACACTTTCTTGTAGAGCGCCTGTTCGATGCCGCGCTCGAGGATTTCCTCGATAGCGACCCAGGCCGGGTGAACGGGAGTTGTGCGGGAATTGCCGATTTGCCGCTGGAACACTGCTGCCGTTGCAGCAAGAGTTGAGTCGGTCGTGAACGCGGTAAACCGATTCACCGGAGTATAGCTGCCGGTGGCAGTTGTGAACAAACGGTCGTTTTCCGGCAGAGTCAGATAACGAAGCAGCGCGACTGCCACAGCGGGATTTTGCGTTGATTTGTTGACGACAAGATACTCGCCGCCGGCAAATGATACGCCAACGCGGCCCGATTCTATCGCCGGCATCACGGTCACGAAATATTCGAACGGCAGATTTGTACGATTCAACTTGCCGACCAGCCACTCGCCGGAGATGACGAAACCGACCTTGCCGGCGGCGAAGTACTCTTCGATGCGAGACTGCGTTTCGACGACGCCGTTGGCCGAGAGCAGGAGGTAGAAATCAAGGCTCGCTCTGCCGGCAATTGTGCCGAACTGTGTCTGAGTGGCGTTGGCGTTGAACACTTCGCCTCCGGAAGACCAGAAGAAGGGGAGGTATTTCTTATAGAGCCGATGCCGCTCGGCGGAATTGGAGCCGAAGCCGAAGACATCTTCGCCAAGTTCATCGATACGGCGGGAGGCTTCGAGCAGTTCAGCCCAGGTTGCCGGCACGAACTCCGGCGCGTAACCCGCCTTGTCGAGTAAGGTGCGATTGCAGAACAACACCCGCGTTCCCAACATCCACGGCACGGCGTACACGTTGCCCTGATAGATGCCCGGTTCCCACATCAGCAGGCTGTCGCGGAGTCCGCCCAAATGGTCGGTCAGATCGAGCAAGCGGCCGCTGGCCGCGAATTCGGCCACCCAATCGGATCCAAGTTCGATAACATCAGGTCCGCCGCCGGTCGCAAGGGCGATGGCGATTTTTTCATGTCCATCGGACCAGGTAAGATCGCCGAGCTGGACTTTATTCTGTGAGGCTGTTTCAAAGCCGAGTGCCATCTGCATGACTACCGGGCGGACTTCAGGATTAGTCCAAAACTGCCACCAGACAATGGGTGCGTCGGCTTTGGGAGTCGACGAGCAGGCGGAAATCAATATTGACAGCAAGCCGATAGCGGTAAGAAGTCGTTTCATAGGCTTAACAATTGCGGCCAGGAGCTTGCGAATCAACTAAAACAACTCGGTCCCCACCAAGTTTTAGTTGACCGGTCTCGGCATTGATGCACATTAATCGGGCTCACGATCATGGTACACCATTAACGGCCGGGATGAATCTTAACGTGTCACATTCCACCCTTGTGCTGCTATGCTGGGTGCTGTTGTCAAGCGGCGCAGTGGTGTACTTCACTCTGCGATCCGGTCGCTGGCAACGACAACTGCGGCTCATCCCAGGACTCAAGGCGATCGAAGAAGCGGTCGGTCGATCGACGGAGTTGGGTAAGTCGATGGTGTTCACAACGGGCTGGGGCGGCGATATCCAGCGGCCGACGACCCTGGCAGCGCTGAACCTGCTACGATACGTCGCAGCTAAAGCCGCAGCCTACGGAACGCGCATCATCTTCCCGACACATGATCCGGTGATTGCCGAAACCGCGCGCGAGATCCTCCGGGGCGCCTATGCCGAGCAGGGGCACTCTGACCTGTTCCGTGATTCCGATGTGGTTTTTGTGTCGCCATCGCAGTTCGGTTATGCCGCCGGTGTCGATGGCATTGTCGCGAGGTCGCAGCCGGGTGCGCTATTCCTGCTGGGAACGTTTGAGGGCGAGGCATTGATTCTGGCGGAAACCGGCAACATGAGCGGCGCACTGCAGATTGCCGGCACCGATTCGACCATTCAACTGTCGTTCTTCATTGTCGCGTGTGACTATACTCTGATCGGCGAAGAGCTCTACACCGCGTCAGCATACTTGAGCGACGACAAACGCATCAAAGCGTCGATGCTCGCCCAGGACGCGCTTCGGCTGTTGATGTTGGTCCTGTTATTGGTCCTTCCCGTCGCGGCCCTGTTGGGTTTTGACTGGCACCGGAGCCTGTTGCCATGAGCGCTCGCATCGCCGCAGTCGTCGCGTTTCTTGCCGGACTCTTCATGGCGGCACAATACTTCTTCAAGACGGACTTCACGAATCTTCTCTATCGCTCGATTCTCGACTATTACCAGATTATCTTCGCGGTCACAATGCTGATCGGCGGCGTGAGTCTGATTAGGCACCACTCGGCGAGGATTGCGACCCGCCGCGAAGGTATGATCTATAGCCTGATCGCCGTCGCGGGAGTGCTCTTCATGATTGTCGCCGCGGCAGTGTCCGGTACCGGTGTCGACTCCCCGTACCAGTGGGCGTTCAACAATCTGCAGGCGCCGATGCAGGCGACAATGTTTTCCCTGCTGGCATTCTTTGTGGCTTCAGCTGCGTACCGCGGATTTCGCGTCCGCAGTCGGCCGGCGCTGATACTCGCACTGACTGCGGTCGTTGTATT
>CAVOPW010000019.1:0-130644 GCA_963698225.1 uncultured bacterium | reverse complement strand
TCCGGCGGCATCGGGGATCGGCGCTCCGTGCGGGTCGAAGCGCGGGTGTCCGAGCCATTCATCAAGGCGCGACTCGAGCCGTTCGGACAAAGCATGTTCCAACACCTCCGCCTCCTGATGGATCTCATCCCAGTTCATGCGCAGGCACTTGTGCAGGAACAACTCGACCAGGCGGTGGCGGCGGAGAATCTTGACAGCGCGGCTGCGACCGGCTTCGGTGAGGCGAACACCATGGTACGGGCTATGTTTAACCAGGCGGGACTGCGCCAGTTTTTTGAGCATGCCTGTTACCGATGGGGCCGAAATACCCAAGGATTCTGCAATCGCGTTGGTCGTGGCAAACTCGTCTGACTCTCCGGTCAGCCGGTAAATGCCTTTGAGATAATCCTCGGTTGATATTGAACTGCGTGTCGAGTTTTTCGTCATACCTATTAACTTATTTAGTTATACCTAAATATTAATTCGTATATTGTACGACAAAGTTGAGCAAATAGTTCAATTATTTATTGATATGGATCAACAAATGCAGAAAGAGCTTTTAATTGGCATAGTTGTGATGGCTTTGGGTCTCATCGGATTCAGTGCGAAGCCGAAGAGTTTAAACGCGAGTTGAGCACTGATCGGCCCGGCAAGACGGAGAGTCCATATACAGTAGAAAAGGGGCGATTTCAGTTTGAACTACAACCGTTTAGCATGGCGTTTCGGAATACTGACCTGAACGACTCGACCAGGGAATTCGTGCGCGCGGGGTTCTTTGGCGGACTTGCGAAGTATGGCGTATCGGAACGCGTCGATGTTCAGTTTCAATTAATGTATGCCGGCGAGAGTCGTTGGCTTGAGCATAGCCGCCCCTCCGGAGGTGGTCAGTGGTTTGACGGTGATTCGCTGAATCGGCAGAGTAAGTTTCCAATTATTGAGTTTGGCGATCCTCTGGTTCGCGTCAAGATCAACCTCAAGGGGAATGATGACGGTGGGACTGCTTTTGCATTGATACCGTACGTGACGATTCCACTCGGCGCGGAAGCCAGTACCGCGGACGTATGGGAGGGGGGATTAATCGTACCTGCGGGCCTTACTATCAATGAACGGATGGGTGGGGGCGCGATGATTGAGTTTTACTATGTTTCCGACGAGGATGGGGGTGGACATCATCTGGAGCTTGTGACATCGGCCACGACTGCGGTGGATGTCAGCCGAATTTTCGGAGCATACGTTGAACTATTTCAGAGTGTGGACCTGGCCGGGAATCGACCGTGGACGCCGACGTTTGATACTGGATTGACAATTGCAGTCAGCGAAAATATGCAGCTTGATTTGGGAATTAATCTGGGGCTGAACCGCTACGCGGATGATTTCAATCCGTTCGTGGGGTTCTCATTTCGACTGTAGCGCACGGATGTTGCCGAAGATCTACCAACCGAAGATGTTAATGCGCCAGATATCATTCTTAGTGACGAAGATAATCAGCAGGACCAGGAACACGAACCCGACCTGCTGGGCGATCGCTCGCGCCTTTCATCGATACCGGGCTGCCCTTGATCTTCTCGATCAGAAGGAACAATAGTTGACCGCCGTCGAGTACCGGTATCGGCACGAGATTGACGACGCAGAGATTGACGCTTAGGATCGAAGCCAGGAAAAGCAGCGGCAACAATCCTTGCTTGGCGGCTTCCCCGGCGGCTTGGGCGATGAATAGCGGCCCGCCGATCAGTTTTGAAGAGACCGATCCGGAGACTACGTCTTTGAGAAACTGGAAGATCTGCAGTACATAGGAGTTGGCCATGTCGAACCCGCCCTTAAGCGAGACGAAAAATCCCATGCTTTCATACTCGACTTGTCGCGCGACACCGATTTTCCCGATCGTTTCAACCTCCCCTTGCATGTTCATTACGGTATCGACTCGCGTAGTCGTGTAGGCATACATCGTATCAGCACCGCGCTGCCAAGTGAGCTTGATTTCCGCACCTGGTTTCACCGTCACCAGTCCATACATTTCCTCAAAGGTTGTGATAGAGGAATCATCAACGGCAATGATCTTATCGCCGGCCTGCAGGCCGGCTTTGGATGCCGGATCACCATCGACGACCATTCCTATCTCGGAGCTTTTGGTTTGGATCGGCTGCCCGTTTACCAGGTAGATTCCGAAGAGCAGGAAGACAGCAAGAACGTAATTCATGGCAGGACCGGCAAAGATCACCAGTGCCCGCTGCCAGGCCGGCTTCGACATGAACTCGTATGGCCGGCCATGGATATCGGCTTCATCCGGTTTCTCTCCGGACATCTTGACGTATCCGCCCAAAGGAATCCAGGAGATGCAATATTCGGTTTCCCCTTTGCGGAAGCCGATCATCTTTGGCGGAAATCCTAACGAAAACGTTTCGACGCGAATACCGCACCATTTGGCGACCGCGAAGTGACCGAGTTCATGAACAAAGATGAGCAGCCCGAGGACGAATATGAATGAGAGTATTTCTATTATCACGATGGTATTAACGCCTCGGTCTTGCTAAAGTTCCTTGTTTGATGAGCGCGCCGGTCGCTTGTCGCACCGTTCGGTCGGCCTCCAATAGATCGCCCAAATTCAATGGCGAGCCGGTTATGTCGATTCCGAGCGCTTGTTCTACTGTCGCCGGAATGTCCATAAATTTAATCTCTTCCACAAGAAAAGCTGCGACGGCGACTTCATTGGCAGCGTTCAGGATGAGCGGGGCAAAACCGCCTCCACGTAACGCCTTGTACGCCAACGCTATCGACGGAAAGCGTCGCGTATCGGGTGGGCTGAAATCGAGACTAAATGCGGTTGCAAAATCGAGTCGAGGGAGGTTCGTAAGCAGTCGGTTCGGAAATTCAAGCGCGTAAGCGATCGGCAGCCGCATGTCGGGCGGCGATAGCTGCGCCACTATTGAGCCGTCATGATACTGAACCATTGAGTGCACAACCGATTGCGGGTGGACCACAATATCGATCGAATCGGCATCGATGTCGAACAAGTAGTGCGCCTCGATTACTTCGAGGCCCTTGTTCATCATTGTAGCCGAATCGATTGTGATTTTGCTTCCCATCGACCAGTTGGGATGGCGCAAAGCTTCGGCGAGCGTAATGTCCGCAAAAGTCTCCAGCGGCCGTATGCGAAAAGGTCCGCCGGAACTGGTAAGCAGCAGCTTTTCCACTTCGGTGTGCTTCCCGGACAGCAGACACTGAAAGATTGCAGAGTGCTCCGAGTCAATAGGCAAAATAGCTGCATTCTTGCGAGCAGCACTCTCACGGAGCAACTCACCTCCCGCAACCATTGATTCTTTGTTTGCCAGGGCAAGGTTGAGCCCGCGATTGAGGGTACAAAAGGAGACTTCCAAGCCCGCGGCACCGACAATGGCATTGACCACCAAGTCACAATGCAGGTCGTCGATCAGTTTGGAGATGCAGCCGCGCCCGGAATGCAGATGCATTCCCGCTGGCAAGACCGTTCTTGCAGCCGCAGCTGCGTTATCGTCGAATAGGTGAATGCTATCAACAGCAAACTCCTGCGCTTGTTCGAGCAGGAGTTTGTGATTCTGATTGCTGGACAGCAATACTATCTGGTAGCGCTGTCGGTTCTTGCGGACGATATCAAGCAAGCTCGCACCGATTGAGCCGGTGGAGCCGAATACGGCGATTCGTCTCACTTCTTGACGTAAGCCTTGATGATCTTGACCGTCTTCAACGGGCGATCAGGAGCGGGATTGCCCTGCGGGTCAAGCTTGACATCCGCACCGGCTTCTTTCTGCTTCAGCAGTTCTGCTTTCCAAGCCGCATCGCGCTGGATGCGCCCCGCGTTGCCTGACGTCGGTGTTTTGCCAATTTTTTGCACGACATCGAACCCCTTAACGGTGTTGCCGAACACCGTGTATTTGTGATCCAAGCTGGCTTGCGGCGCCAGGCAGATGAAGAACTGGCAGGAAGCCGAATTCGGGTCTTGTGAGCGCGCCATCGACAAGGTGCCGGCATGATGCAGCGAGTCGTTGAACTCGGCCGGGACTCTCGTTCCGGAGTCGCCCATTCCGGTGCCGGTCGGATCGCCGCCCTGGATCATGAAACCTTCGATTACGCGATGGAAGATCACGCCGTTATAGAAGCCCTTGTTGGTCAGTTCCAGAAAATTGGCTACATGCTTGGGAGCAACGTTCGGGTACAGCTCAAGTTCGATAATGCCTTCTGTTGTCTCAAGGACAACGACCGGGTTCTTGGTCTTGGCATCCTGGGCATTGATGGTCATAAACATAGCCATAAGCAAAGTCATCACTTTCAGGGTAAACTTCATCTTGGTCCTCTCTTCATTTCAATGACGGGTTACTTGTTATGAGTTCAATATACGAATTACCCAGCGGCGTTCGAAACCGAAAACATCTGGGAGGCTACTGCTCATTTCAATTCGCCTCAACTACCTCACTTATACGCCTCTTAAGGTCAAAGCGATCCGACAAATCTGGAGCGAGTCAAGATCATAGCGTGGTCCTGAAAAGGAGTGCGGTGCTCGCGGATGAATACTCATGTGGGCGTAATTGCTACGCCCCTACTTGTGCTTCTTGATGATCTCGAGGCGATTTTTTGCCTTTTCGCGGGAGTGCTTCGCCGTTTCGCGGTCGGTCGACGACAAATCCATATTCAGCAGGCTTTCGGCGCGCTGGAGCTCTTTCATGGCGCGACCGTGGTCGATCTCGTGAACGAATTCAGCGGTGTCAGCAAGGATTGTCGCTTTGTTATTGGAGACTTCGATAAAACCGCCGGATGTCGCCATCCAGAGTTCCTTGTTGTTCTTGTCGCGGAACTTGATCTCGCCAACCTTGAGTGTCGAAATCAGCGGCGCATGGTTGGAAAGGATGCCAAGGTAACCTTCGCCACCCGGCACCACCAGCGAGACGACATCGTCTTCAAAGAGAATGCGTTCCGGCGATACGATCGACAACTTGAACGACATTACGCCTTGCCTTCACGCATCTTCTTGGCTTGTTCGCGAGCCTCATCAAGACTGCCGACCATGTAGAGCGCCTGTTCCGGCATATCGTCGCAATTACCGTCGATCAGTTCACGGAACGAGGCAATCGTGTCTTTCAGCTTAACGTAGCGACCTTGTCGGCCGGTAAACTGTTCGGCAACGAAGAACGGCTGTGACAAGAAGCGCTGAATCTTGCGCGCACGCGATACGATGATCTTCTGATCTTCCGAGAGCTCGTCGATACCAAGAATGGCGATGATGTCCTGCAAATCTTTGTATCTTTGCAGAATATTCTGCACGCCGCGGGCGACGTTGTAGTGCTCGTGCGCCCACAACGTTCGGATCGAGGATGCGCGAAGTCGAGTCAAGCGGATCCACTGCCGGGTAAATACCCAACTCGGAAATCTGGCGTGACAATACGGTTGTGGCGTCGAGATGCGAGAAGGTCGTTGCTGGAGCCGGGTCGGTCAAATCGTCAGCAGGCACGTAAATCGCCTGAACTGAAGTAATTGAGCCGGACTTGGTGGAGGTGATGCGCTCTTGCAGGGCGCTCATTTCCGACGTCAATGTCGGCTGATATCCTACTGCCGATGGCATACGTCCCAAGAGTGCGGACACTTCCGAACCCGCTTGTACGAAACGGAAGATGTTGTCGATGAACAGGAGCACATCCTGATGTTCTTCTTCGCGGAAATACTCCGCCATAGTCAGACCGGAGAGTGCGACTCGGAGGCGCGAGCCGGGTGGCTCGTTCATCTGCCCGAACACCAGCGCGGTCTTAGCCAACACACCGGATTCTTTCATTTCAATCCAGAGGTCATTGCCTTCACGGGTCCGTTCGCCTACGCCACAGAATACGGAATATCCACCGTGCTCGGTCGCGATGTTACGAATCAGTTCCTGAATGATGACGGTCTTTCCCACGCCGGCGCCGCCGAAGAGACCGACCTTGCCGCCTTTGGCATAGGGTTCAAGCAAGTCGATGACTTTGATGCCGGTCTCGAACAGGGTGTATTTCGTCTCCTGCTCTGAAAGCGGCGGAGCAGGACGATGAATCGGGTAGCGTTTGGTGTCGGCCGGGATTGGGCCGATCTTGTCGAGCGGCTCGCCCAACAAGTTGAACAGGCGCCCGAGTGATCTCTCTCCGACCGGTACTGTGATCGGACCACCGGTGTCACCCACTTTCATGCCGCGCACAAGACCGTCGGTAGAGCCGAGCGAGACGCAGCGCACGATATTGTCGCCAATGTGCAATGCCACTTCCACAGTAAGATTGATGCCCTTGGCGGGATCTTCAATTTTGAGCGCATTGAGAAGGTTCGGCAGCTTGTCCGACTCGAACTCGCAGTCGACAGTCGGACCGATGACCTGAACGATCTTTCCCCAGTTATCAGCCATTACAGCTCCTGTATTTGGAATTAAAACAAATAATCATCACTTAGGACTAGCCCCTTAACGCCTCGGCGCCAGTAACGACTTCAAGCAGTTCCTTCGTAATCGTCGCCTGGCGGGCTTTATTGTACTGCAAGGTCAGAGCATCGATCATTTCGTTGGCGTTGCGGGTTGCCTGACCCATCGCGATCATGCGCGCTCCGTGCTCGGAAGCGAATGTCTCGGCAAGCGCCATCTGGGCGATTGTCAGGGCGTAGGACGGCATCAATGACTCGAAAATATGTTCCGGGTCGGGCTCAAAGATGTAGTGCTTCTGCGACTTGGTGTCCGTCTTCGGCGGCGCAATCGGCAAGAAACCGTGGACGCCGACACGGTAGGAAGTCGTTGAGAGGAACTTCGTGTAGATGAGCTGCACCTGGTCAACATTGCCGGAAACAAAGGCCTCGATCAGGAAATTGGTTAGATCGCGAACCATATCCAGATTCATGCGCCCCTGCATGTTCTTATAGACCTTGGCGATCGGCCATCTTTGGCGGCGGAAAAAATCCTCGCCCTTCTTGCCGACCAGAACCAGCTGCGGCTGATACTGTTCATTTTCTCGCATCCACTTGGTGGCCGGTCGAATGATATTCGAATTGAACGAACCGCAGAGGCCGCGGTCGGAAGTGAACACCACCAGTAATTTGCGCTTTACTTCACGCTGTTCAAAGAACGGATGGTTGATGGAACCGGCCGCCGCCGAAATCTGCTCCAGAATCAGGCGCATCTTTTCCGAGTACGGACGCGATTGTTCCACCATCTGCTGCGCCCGGCGCAGTCGTGCCGCCGCAACCATTTCCATGGCTTTGGTGATCTGCGTCGTGCTCTTGACGGCGCGAATGCGTTTGCGGATGTCGCGAAGTGTTGCCATGGCTTACTTCATGAACTCCGCTTTGTATTTGCCCACAGCTTCTTTCAGCTTGGCTTCGGTCGCATCGTCAAGAATCTTGGAATCGCGAATGACATGGAAGATGTCCGGGTAGTTTTTCTCAATATACGGGTAGAAGCCGTCCTCGAAGGCCTTGACGCGCTCAAGCGGCACGGTATCAAGATAGCCGTTGACCGCCGCCCAGATGATCGCCACCTGTTTTTCCAGCGGCATGGGGATATATTGGCCCTGCTTGAGAATTTCAGCGGTGCGCGACCCGCGCGTCAGCTGCGCCTGGGTGGCTTCGTCGAGATCAGAACCGAACTGGGCGAACGCCGCCAACGAACGATACTGTGCCAGATCGAGGCGGAGTCTGCCGGCAACTTTTTTCATGGCCTTGGTCTGAGCGTTGCCGCCGACGCGGGAGACCGAAATACCGACGTTGATAGCCGGACGCGTACCGGAATAGAACAGATCGCCTTCGAGGAAGATCTGGCCGTCCGTAATCGAAATGACGTTGGTCGGAATGTATGCCGAAACGTCGCCGGCCTGCGTCTCGATGACGGGAAGGGCGGTTAATGAACCGCCGCCCAGTTCATCGGAGAGCTTGGCAGCACGTTCCAAGAGGCGTGAATGCAGGTAAAACACGTCGCCCGGATAGGCTTCGCGTCCCGGTGGGCGGCGAAGCAACAGGGACAATTGGCGATAGGCTTGAGCGTGTTTGGACAGATCATCGTACACGCACAGCACGTGTTTGCCTTTGAGCATGAAATACTCACCCATCGCAACACCGGCATATGGCGCCAGGAATTGCAGCGGAGCCGGAGTATTTGCCGAAGCCGCAACGACGATGGTGTAGCCCATCGCGCCGTTTTCCTCGAGGATGCCAACCGTCTGGGCAATCGTGGAAGCTTTCTGGCCAATGGCAACATAGATACAGATGACGTCGGTATTTTTCTGATTGATAATCGTGTCGATGGCAATAGCCGTCTTTCCGGTCTGGCGGTCGCCGATAATCAGTTCGCGCTGGCCGCGACCGATCGGAATCATCGAGTCGATAGCTTTGAGGCCTGTCTGCAAAGGCTCCTTGACGGGCTGGCGCTGAACGACGTTGGGCGCTGTCGATTCAACGTTGCGGTACTCTTTGGTCGCGATCGGACCCTTGGCATCAAGCGGCTCGCCAAGCGGACTCACGACGCGGCTGATCATCGCTTCGCCAACGGGAACGGACGCGATACGGCCGGTACGACGCACCGTGTCGCCTTCGTTGATCTTGCGGTCATCGCCCATCAACGCCACACCGACGTTATCGGCTTCGAGGTTGAGCACGACGCCGGTGATATCACCGGGGAAGGTCACCAGTTCGGACATCTGGACGTCGCGAAGACCCCAGACGCGCGCGATACCGTCACCGACCTGCAGCACCGTACCGACCGACTCCATCTCGAGTTTAGTCTGGTAACCGGCGATCTGCTGCTTGATTATTGAACTTACTTCTTCTGGTTTCAGAGCCATTTGACTTGGACTCCTCTATTTGTAATCATTATTCTCATATCCAATTGGCTGCGTCGACCGCACCGCTGCGGACCGGGCCTAATTAACTTTTAACTCCAGCAGTTGTTCGCGCAACACTTCGAGTTCGTGGCGCACGGAGCGATCAATGATTTTGTCCCCGACGATCGCAATGACACCCGCGATAATTTTGGGATCAACTTCGGTTTCCAGATCAATTTTGCGACCGGTGAGTTTGTTCAATTTGGCGCGAATACCGTTGACTTCGTCGGCGGTCAACGGAATTGCCGTTATCAATCGGGTTCCGACGATATCGCGGCTCGCGTTATAGAGCACTTCGTATTCGTCGGCGATTTCGACGATGAAATCGGTGCGGTGTTTTGCGACGAGCAGGTGGATCAGACTGTAGAGGTTCTCGTGCACCTTACCCTGGAATACCTTATCGACCACCGCATGTTTGTCGGAATCGAGCAGTTGCGGCGCAGCCAGGAACTGAATCAACGAATCGTCGGCTTTCAGGATGTTGGCAAGATCCTCGAAGTCGACCTGCACCGAATCGGAGGATTTTGCCTCCTCGGTCAGGCCGAACAGACCGCGCGCGTAACGCCGGGCGATTATCTGTGCATCCACTCGAGTTCCCTCTTATTTCACTTTCTCAACGTCTTCGATGAAGCGGCCGATTAGTTCGCGGTGCTTTTGCGTATCAAGACGCTCGCGAATGATCTTCTCGGTAGCGTCAATCGTCAGATTAACGACATCTTCTTTAAGCTGGATACGTGCCTTGGCAAAATCCTGTTCAAGCTCGGATTTGGTACGCGCCATAATGTCCTTGGCTTCAACCCGCGCGTCGTCCTTAATCTTTGCCGCAATCTTCTCGCCCTCCTGGACCGCTTCGGTCAAGCGCTTGCGGGCTTCGGTATCGATGTCGCGCAACTTGGCCTGATACTGCTGATTCAGCGTTTCGGCCTCGGCCTTCTTCGCATCGATTTCATCGAAGCTGCTCTTGATGCGCTCGCGGCGTTCGTCCAACAGGCCGAGCAACGGCTTCCAAGCGAACTTCTTGAGAATCCACAGCGCGATGATAAAGCCGATAATGTGCGTTATCAACTGCGGGATTTCGATCTTGAGAGCGCCTAATATTTGATCTAACAAAGGTCCTTACCTCATTCAACTGTTAATCGATACGGCGGGCGAAGCGACTAACTTCGCCCACCCGAATCTTCCGGATTAAGCGATCTTGCCCTGGAGCAGGAAGAAAGCGACCAATGCGTAGATGGTCAACGCTTCGATGAACGCAGCGCCGATGATCATCGCGGTCTGAATCTTGCCCGCAGCTTCCGGCTGACGGCCGATAGCTTCCATCGCCTGTCCGACCGCACGACCCAGGCCCATGCCCGAACCGATAGCAGCCAACCCGATAGCGAGCGGCAGCGCCAGTGCTAATGCAAATCTGAAATCCATGTGACCTCCTGACTAACAGTTATTATAAATTAATGACTTTCACCGTGCTCTTCGTGCGGCAACATCATCGCGATATAGATTGCCGACAACGAAGTAAATACCAGTGCCTGAATAGTGGACATCAGCAGGCCGAGAAAATAGAACGGCAACTGCAGCGGCACACCAACCGGCGAATGCATGAAGGAGAGCATCATGATACCGACCCCCGTAAAGGCGGCGATCAGGATGTCTTCTCCGGTAATATTCCCGAATAGACGCAAAGATAGCGACAGCGGCTTGGCAAATTCGCCAATAACGTGAATCGGCAGATTCAGCGGAACCAGACACCAGCCGATGACATCGCGCGGCGAGCCCATTAAATGGAAGAACCAACCGCCAATGCCGAGATGTTTGAAGCCGACAGCCTGTGAATAGACGAAGACAATCAATGCCAGCGATACGGTAATCGTCGCCGCCGAGCTGGGAGCTTTCAGGAAGGGGAACATCCCCATCCAGTTCATCGTCAGAATGTAGACGAATAGCGTGCCGAGGAACGGCGTATACCGGCGGGCATGATCGCCCAGCATGCTATGGAAGAAGTTATAGAGCCCTTCCACTACCAATTCCACCAGAGCTTGCAAACGTCCCGGCACCATTTTGCGTTTGCGCGCGACGGTCGTAGAAACCACGCACAAGAAGGTCAGTGCCACGAAGGCAAAGATGATATTTTCCCAGTGATATATGCCGGAAAACGCATCGCCGAATGCCTTATACAGCATATGCAGTATGTTCGGGAGTTCGTGCGACTCTTCGTGTGCACCCCCGTGCGCAGCTTCGGCGGCGTGCGCCAACGTGTCGGCAACCTGGCCGACTTCGTGTTCAGTCGTTGCAAGAATTGTCTGAAGATATTGCGAGATCAAGCTGTGCCCTCCGGCTGCTTGCTGCGCAGACCCGGCACGTCAAGCCCGAGAACCAAGCGGCCAAGCACTTTAAGAACGATGACGGCAAAGAGCAGTGAGAAACCGGCTAAGAGCGCATAAACAGAGAAGAACTCTGATGCGACAACGAAATAGCCGGCCGCATATAGTAAAGGAAACTTGAGCAAAGCCAGAACCGCAGTGATCGACTTGCGCGCTTCATCGGGCGAAACGACTTCTTTGATCAAACTGCGAATGAAAAAGAGATTAACCAAGCTCCAAGCTGAGCCCACAAGAAAGCCGAGGCCGATCTTCCAATCGAAATAGTAGGAAATGCAAAGGGAAACGACCAGCGACACGACTGCCGTGGTCTTAATGATGCGTGTTATGAATTCCAGTCCCATCGCTTGTGAAAAAAGTTACAAGTCCTTATTGACCCTACGAACAATATTGTAAATTTCTTTGCCGGCCGCTACAAATCCCAGAATTAAAAATATGGCTATGAACCAAGGTCTGGTACCCAACCAGTCGTCAATCAGGCTTCCGAGGAAGTAGCCAACCAACGGGCCCACTGCCATCAGAATCGGAATCGTCCCAAGTAGGCTGACTTGTCTAAGAGCGCTGGATTTCTTCTCACCATTTTCCGGCATCTTCAGACCCACCTGACTGTAGGCGCCAAATATATGAAGCGTGAGTTGACTGTCAAGTAATTATTGCGCTGCCAGTTCGGGAAAATCGGACAGAAAGTAGATTATATTCAACCAGATTGGCGACGATGGCGGAAGAGCGAGTTGTTGTTGCCCGCCACCGCAGTCCGCGGCGACTATTGCAGGAGCTGGGCTGTGAGCATTTTGACATCATTCACCGGCAGTTTGCAGGCGAAATTTTGACAGACATAGGCAGTCGCCTTGCCACCAACCATCGTCCGGTCTTTCATGAGCGGAATTCGGGTGGCTGTCGAGGCAGCGGCCGGATCCGCCGGATCAAGAAACGCGATGACCCTTCCCGGCGTGTAAGTCCGGTAGGCACACTCAATCAGGGCCTGCGTCGGTTCGTCGCTGGAGGTCCCGACTATCGCGATTTCCCGCGGCGGATGAATAACCAGGTCCGCTGCGTTCAAGAGATTCATATAGGCCATTGGCACCTTGTTAGCGTTGGCGGCGAGTGATTGCAGGGTTCGTTCGGCGGCCGCGCGATAGGATTTATTGTCGAGCAGTAATGAAACCCGCAACAGGGCGATAGTTGCCACCGAACTTCCTGACGGGATGGCGCCATCATAACTGTCCTTCTGACGAACGAGCAAATCTGCCTGGTTCGCAATGGTCATGAAGAAGCCGCCGTTCTCTTTGTCTTCGAACTTGGCGAGCATGTCGTTCGCAAGTTGGTCCGCCCAATTTAGCCAGATGACGTCAAAGTCAGATTCGTATAGATCGACAAGTCCGTTGAGCAGAAATGCGTAATCGGTAATGAAACCGTGTTGCTTGATAGTTCCGGCACGGTAGACTCGCATCAAGCCTCCAGAAGTGGACAGTGTCTTCTGGATGAAAGTTGCGCACTTACGGGCTGCCATGCGGTACTTTTCCTCTCCCGTGATCTGGTATCCGCGAGCAAGCGCCGAGATCATCAGCCCGTTCCAGTCGGTGAGGACTTTGTCGTCCTTGTTCGGCCGCACTCGAAGTGCCCGCTGTTCAAGGAGCCTGGACTTCATCGTCGACAGGCGTGATTCAAGTTCGGTTTCCGTAATCGCATACCGCTGCGCAAACTCCGAGGCAGCCGTACCTACATGGAGAATTGACCGCTGGTGTTCGAAATTGCCTTCAATGGAGGCATCGAAGTAATCACAAAACAGCCTGCCGTCCTCGGCACCGAGCACAGCGAGAATTTCCTCCGGTTTCCAGACATAGAACTTCCCTTCTTCTCCCTCGCTGTCAGCGTCCTCGGCGGAGTGGAATCCGCCGGTTTCATCCGTCATGTCACGCAAGACGTAGTCCAGCGTCTCGGTGACCACGCGGCGATATAGCGGCTTTTGAGTCAATTGGAAAGCGTCGCAGTAAGCCATCGTCAGAAGTGCATTGTCATAGAGCATTTTCTCGAAGTGCGGCACTAACCACTGCGCATCGACCGAGTAACGGTGGAATCCGCCGCCCAGTTGGTCGCACAAGCCGCCGTTTGCCATTTTGTCGAGCGTAAAAGTAACGGCCTTGAGCAGGCGCGGTTCTTTCGTGCGATGGTATTGCCGCATGATCACCGACAGGGCGTAGCTGGGCGGAAATTTGGGCGCGCCGCTGAAGCCGCCGTCGATAGGGTCAAAGCGCTGCAGCATTTGCTGGACGGCAGTGTTAATCGCCTCGGGCTCAAGGGTCGTCGCGGGCTGTACGACTTGGAGTGCGGACTGGAGCCGTTCGACGGCCGTTTCGGCACCGTGCATGATCGCTTCCCGGTCGGTATCCCACGCTTCAACCACGGCCCGGAGGATTTGCGGAAATCCGGGGCGTCCGTAGGCGTCCTGCGGCGGGAAATAGGTTCCGCCAAAAAACGGCTTCGCTTCGGGTGTCAGGAACACTGACATCGGCCAGCCGCCGGAACCGGTCGACATCTGTACAAAAGACATGTAGATGTCGTCGAGATCGGGGCGTTCCTCGCGATCGACTTTGATATTGACGAAGTGCTCGTTCATGAGCCCGGCGATTGAGTCATTCTCAAATGACTCACGCTCCATCACATGGCACCAATGACAGGCCGAGTACCCGATTGAAAGAAATATCGGTTTGTCTTCACTGCGGGCCTTGGCAAGGGCCTCTTCGCCCCAAGGGTACCAATCGACCGGGTTATGAGCGTGTTGGAGGAGATATGGCGATGTTTCTTTTGCCAATCGGTTTGTGTGTAAGTGCATCGAACCTTTCCCATCAACGGCGCAGGACGCTACAGCAGTTATTGCCAGCGCACAGCATACAGCGGCAATGGCTGCAATAGATTTCATGGTGATCCTTCGTCCCAGCAACGTGACGATTATACGCTCGTTTGCTGAGAAGTGCGGGAGTAATTACGCGACGGGGGTTTTCATTTCGCCGGGGTGTGACAACGACCTGGTCGTTTCATCTTCACGTGTTTGCAGGTAACGACGCAAGTAAATGCGAAACTTGGCTCCGGTCCCCGGCGCGGATTCGGCACTTATTTGACCTTTGATATTATCGAGGCAGCGTTTGACAATTGCCAGCCCCAAACCGGTGCCGCCCTGCTTGCGCGAGAAGAACGGCTCGAACAGCTTCTCACCGACTTCGTTGTCGAAGCCCACGCCATTGTCCGTGACAGTCACCTGCACCCATTCCGTCGTCGAGAATTTGCTGTCGTCGGACGGCGGCTCAACCTTCACGGTGATACGGCCGTCTTGCGCGTCGACGGCGTCAAGCGCGTTGTCGATGATATTGATCAGAATCTGGCGAACCTGGTCTTCTTCGCCGATGATATAGACCAGCGGCTGGTCGGGGGCAAATTCCAGCGCTACGCCGTCAGGGACTTTCCGGCCGTGGCGCATCAATTCGATTGTATCGCCGATGATCGACACCAGTTCAATTTTTGTCGAAAGCACCGGTGCCGTGCGGGCATAACTCAGGAAGTCAGTGAGAATGCGCGAGAGCCGTTCCGATTCTTTGACGATCAAGTCCATCAATCGCCCGTTGTCGCCCTGCAGATCGATTTCACTCTTGAGTACTTCAACCGAACCCGAGATTGAAGCCAGCGGGTTGCGAATTTCGTGGGCAATTCGTGCCGACAGTTCGCCAACCGCCGCCAGCCGATCGGCTTTCATCAACGCCCGTTCCATCTCCTTGGCAATTGTCAGGTCCTGAAAAACCGCCACCACGCCGCGGATGCCGACCCGCTCATCGCCAAGAACGCAAGCACTTAGACCGATCGGCAGCCTGGAACCGTTCTTGCAGACGACTTCGAGTTCGGTGCGAACGCTTGGCCTGGCCAGCTTCAGCACGGAAAGCACTCTCTCACAAAATTCCGGCATCTGGCGGTTGAAGACCTCGAGGAAGTTCCGACCTTTGATGTCAATGTGCCGATAGCCGAGAATCGACTCGGCGGCGCGATTGAAGTAGACGATCTTCCCGGCGCTGTCGATTGACACCAGCCCGGAATGCAGGTTCTGCAGGATGTCATCGGTATCAAGCTGCACGCGTTCGAGTTCTTCCGAAGCGTGCGACAATTCGCCTTCCTTGGCCCGGAGCTTTTGCGCCAGGAAGCCGGAGATGAATGCGACCAGGTAGAATGTGCAGACATGAAGAAAGATGGCATAGAAAACATCGTCGCCCTGAAACGTGACCCGGAATTGTTCGAGTGTTATGTTACTACCGCGTTCAAAAACGCCATTCAAGCCGGAAGCAAAGGCATAGGTGAAAGCGGCGAGCGTCGCTATCGAGATGGTGCCGACCAGGCGATAGACCAGGCTGGCCGAGACGATGGTCAACAAAAACAGGATGGAATATTGCGTTGTTAACTGGCCGGCACTGCGAATCAATGCGGCCTCGGCGACCAATTCAAATACGAAATGGAAGAAGATGATGAATCGCAGAAAGCCGGGCCGGAAGAGCCGCGCATCGACCTCGATGACCAACAGGAACACCAGCGTTGCCAGCGAGTAAAGCAAGAAGGGCCAGAACGTCTGTTGCTGCAGACTCTCGGTGAGCACGACAGCGCCAAACAAGAGCAGGAATATGGACAGTCGCAGCGGGATAAACCAGAAACTGCGCAGTTCTTCTTTCAGTTTTTTCTTGCGTTGCTTCATTCGTCCCGAGAAAAAGCCACCCCTGCACAAACAGGGGTGGCTTACGGAGTTTGCCGGTTCGTTTGTACCTAGCTAATCTTACCGATGATGTCGAACATCGGCAGATACATCGCAATCAAAATGCCGCCGATGACGACACCCATCACGACAATGACCAGCGGTTCGATCATCGAAGTGAGCGCGTGAACGGCCGCGTCAACTTCTTCGTCGTAGAAATCGGCGATCTTGGACAGCATGTCGTCGAGACCGCCGGTCTTTTCGCCGACGCCGATCATCTGGATCACCATCGGCGGAAACACGCCGGACTCTTTCAGCGGATTCGGTGATGGTGTCACCTTCGGCGATCGACACCACTGATTTCTTGATGGCCCGCTGCAGCACCTTGTTGCCCGCGGTTTTGGCGGTGATTTCCAGCGCATCAAGAATCGAGACGCCCGACTGAATCAACGTTCCCAGGGTGCGGGTAAACCGCGCCACGGCGGATTTGCGGATCAGGTCGCCGAAGATCGGCGTCCGGAGCATGAACTTATCGAACTGGAAGCGGCCTTCTTCGTTCTTGAGCATCATTTTCAGCCCGACAATCCCAGATATCACTACGCCCAGAATCACCAGGAAGTAGCGTTGGAGAAACTCGGAAATTTGCAGCACCATCTGAGTCGGCGCGGGAGTTCGGCGCCGAGACTGGAGAACATCTTGGCAAAGATCGGCACGATGAAGGTCAACATGGCGACCGTCACACCGGTGGCGACAAACGAAACGACGGCCGGATAAACCATTGCGCCCTTGACCTTGCGGGTCAAAGCGTCGGCTTTTTCGCGGTAGTCGGCCAGTCGCACCAGAATCGTGTCGAGCGCGCCGCCCATTTCGCCGGCCTCGACCATGTTCACATAGAGTTCGTCGAACACCTTTTTGTGTTTGCTCATCGCTTCCGAAAGCGTCGAGCCCGACGAAACTGCATCCTTGATCTCGCCGATGACCTTGGCAGAACTCCTGCGATTCCATCTGCTTCGACAGGATGTCGAGGCACTGCACCATCGGCAAACCGGCGCCGATCATCGTTGCGAACTGGCGCGTGAAGCGCGAAATGTGAATCTTCTTGATGCCCGTCCCGAACTTGAACGACAGTTGCGAGGGCTTCTTGCTGACCTTGTCAACGAGGATCTTGTTGCGCCGTAAGATTCGTTCCAGCTCGGCGCGGTTCTTCACCTTCAGTTCGCCCTCTGACAGCGGACCCGGTGACCGTCTTGCCCTTGTATTCAAAAACCGGCATGGCTACCTCCAATCATCCTCGTTAACGATGCACTTCAGCGAGCCGGCTGCACGCGCGAAAGCATCTCATTCAGTTCCTGCACGTTTGATGAGCGCGACATCGCCTCGCCGATCGTGATCTTGCGCGTCAGGTACAGTTCGGCACAGCGACATGTTCATGGTCTTCATGCCGTATTTCTGGCCCGACTGCATCATGGTGTAGATCTGGATGGATCTTGTCGTCGCGAATGAGCGCGCGGATGGCCGGCGTGCACACCATGATTTCGGTCGCCAGGCAGCGACCGCCGCCGATCTTCGGAATCAACTGCTGCGAGACCACGCCCTGCAGGACAAACGACAATGTCACGCGGATCTGTTCCTGCTGGTTGGTCGGGAAATACGTCGACGATACGGTTGATCGTTTCGGCGCAGGAGTTGGTGTGCAGGGTGGCAAAGGTCAGGTGCCCGGTTTCGGAAATATTCAGCGCCTCGGAGACCGTCTCCAGGTCGCGCATTTCACCCACCAGCACCACGTCGGGGTCCTGCCGCAGCGCGTACTTGAGCGCGACCGCGAACGAGCGGGTATCAGAGCCGACTTCGCGCTGGTTGACCAGGCAGTTCTGGTGGCGGTGGAGGTATTCGATCGGGATCCTCCACCGTAAGGATGTGCGACATGCCGCTCTCTGTTGATCTTGTCGATGAGCGCGGCCAGGTGGTCGATTTGCCCGAGCCGGTCGGCCCGGTAACCAAGCACCAGACCTCGGGCATGTTGGCGAATCTCGATCACCTTTGTCCACACCAAGTTCTTCGAATGTCGGCACCTTGTAAGGGAATCTGGCGGAGCGCCACCGCGACATTGCCGCGCTGCATGAAGACGTTGCAGCGGAATCGGCTCATATTTTCGATGCCGAACGACATATCGAGTTCGGAGTTTTCCTCGAAGCGCTGTTTCTGCTTTTCCGACATCATGCTGTAGGCCAGCTTCTTGGTCAGTTCCGGGAGAGGACATCCATATCCAGTGCGATCAGCCGGCCGTCCACGCGGATTTGTGGCGGCGTATCCGACCGCCAGATGCAGATCAGAGCCCTTCTTCTCCATCAGTATCTCCAGCAATTCACGCAGATTAATCATGCATCTACTCCTGTATTCTCAATAGCATTTTACGTCGTACCTGTTCGCCATCCGGCGCTAGGAAGTCTCGGCAAGAATCTCGTTCGATAGTTGCAGATTCCGTTTCGCGACTCTTTTCAATGCCGGCCATGCGCAGTGTCTGCATCCCTTCTTTCAACAGCCTGCGGCCGTGAAGATCCGGCGCCGAAGCGCTCTGCCAGAATCAGGCGCTCGATCTGCCGGCGTGATCGGCATAACTTCGAAGAGGCCGGTTCGCCCCGACATGCCGGTATTGTTGCATTCGCTGCAGCCGCGGCCCTTGTAGGCCTTGAAGGTCTTCAATTCATCCTCCGCGAACGCCGAGCTTGATCAAGACTTCTCGGCAGCACTTTGACTTCTTCCTTGCAGCGTTTGCAGATCTTGCGCACCATACGCTGGGCCATGATCAGCTTGGCCGCCGAGGCCACCAGATAATTGGGAATTCCCATGTCAATCAGTCGGTTCACCGATGATGGGGCATCGTTGGTGTGCAGCGTGCTGAACACCAGATGACCGGTCAGCGACGCACGGATGGCGATCTCCGCCGTTTCGCCGTCACGAATCTCACCGACCATGACCACGTCCGGGTCCTGTCGCAGAAACGATCGCAGCGCAGCGGCGAAGGTCAGCCCGATGTCGGAACGCACCGCAACCTGATTGATGCCTTCGAAGTTGAACTCGACGGGGTCTTCCGCAGTCATGATGTTGACATCCATCGTGTTAATCGCCTTCAGCGCCGAATACAGTGTCGTCGTTTTGCCCGATCCGGTCGGTCCGGTCACCAGGATGATGCCGTAAGGCAGGCCGATGGCGTGCTGGAATTTCTGCAGTGACAGTTCCGGGAAATCCGAGATGCGTCATATCGATCATCAGCGACTTCGGATCCAGAATTCGCATCACGACCTTCTCGCCGAAAATGGTCGGCAAGACCGACACGCGCAGGTCGACGGCGCGTCGGCAGATTTTGATCTTGATGCGTCCGTCCTGCGGCAAGACGACGCTCGGAGATGTCGAGTTCGGCCATGATCTTGACGCGGCTGACGATGGCGGCGCGATATTTGAATGGCAGCGGCGACATTTCCATCAATTCACCGTCAATACGATAGCGCAGACGCAGATCGCTTTTCGTAGGTTTCGATGTGAATGTCCGATGCGCCTTTGCGGATGGCTTCGCTGATGATCGAGTCCACCAGCTTGACCAGCGGCTTGTCCTGGACCGCCGATTGCAGTTCCATTCGCTGACTTCGTCCGAGTAGCGGATATGACTTCAAGCTCGGAATCCTCAAGTCCTTTCAGAATCTCGGTGTACTGCGATGAATTCGATATAGTAGTGCTCGATCGCCTTCTGGATTGTCCCTTCCGGAGAGATGACCGGCTGGACCGTGCAGCCGGTGATGAACTTGATGGCGTCCAGGACATAGATGTTGTTCGGGTCGCTGATCGCGACCACCAGCGTCTTACCGAGCTTGCTCACGGCAATGACATTGAACTTGCGGGCAATATCGTGCGGAATCAGCTTGACGATATCCGGATTGAGTTCAAGATCAGACAGACGAATAGCGCCGATATTGAGCTGCTTGCCGATGAACGAGGTCATTTCCTCTTCATCGGTAACCGCTCCTATCTGGATCAGCACTTGCTCCAGGCGACCTTTCCCTTTTTCCACAAGGGAGAGCGCCTGCGTCAGTTGCGCGCTGCTGATCTTGCCCGCGTCAACGAGCATCGTCCCTAGATCTTTTGCGGCTGGCATATTCCTTCCTGGTGCTGCCTCAAGAATCCTGCAACGCCGTTATTCGCGGAAGATATCTTCCAGCTTGTTTTCAGCGGAGGTAGTAAACTCCTCTGACAATCCCTGGTCATCGCTGTTGATTTTCTGCAACACGGTCTCAAACACCTTTTGCAGTTCCTCGGCCGCTTCTTTGGCATAGAGGCGGACCATCCCGATAGTGGTGCGGTCGTCGAAAACGACAGCCAGAATCGAGCGATCGCCGACAAGACCCATGTGGATATGGTCTTTCTTGCCCTGATGGAACAGGACGGAAAATTCCGGCTCGCCAACCAATTTGGCGATCTCGGCGGTTGACGCGAAACTACCTGCCATCAGCGCCGAAAGCGCCGTTGTGTCAAGTGTCTGCGTAAATCCATGCCGGGCGATGAGGTGACCATCCTTGTCGACCAGCAGTGCACATTTGGCTTCTGAACCTTTCAAAAGCCTGGTCATCACCGTATCGATCTTCTCGGTGTCGTCCCAATAAACGATTAGTTTGTCACCAGCCACTTCAGACCTCCTGATTAGTCATTATCCCGGCTGAACCAGCGGAATAAGAAGAATTTTTTCTTTTTCTTTTTAATGCGCGTGCTTTTCTGCATCCCCATCACTTTGGGAACTTCGAATGCGTCCGCGAAATCGGATGCCGATGCTTCAATCTGTGTTTGCGCCTGTGGATTTTTGTCCGCTTTCATTGCATTGAAATCATCGTTGCCGATCGGTGTCAGCCTGCTTTCAATATCTGACAACGTCGAACGCGGAATCTTGCCGGTCTCCGGGGTAGTCGCCGGCGCGTCGGCAACCTGCGTCATGCCCCAATCGCGGCTCGGCCTGGCATTGATTTCCGCCGGTCGCGGAACTGCGACCGCCGCTGCAGGTGCGCTGACGGTATTCGTTGAGCGGGCCGAGGCTGCGGTCCGCAAGAAGTCCGGTTCCGGAGCGCGTTCGACATCCGGAAGGCCGGTTGATTGCAGGGCGGCGCTGACGGAGTATTGCGGCGTCTCACCGGCGCTTGCATCAGGAACGACGGCGGGTACCACCTCATCGCCCTTCTTGGCCTTATTGAGCACGAGTTTGGTAATCAGTTTGAGAGTATCGAAAACGCCAACGCCTTTGACCGCCGACGCTTCGAAAAATGGCAGATTGTTCCAGTTGAGGTCAGCCTGCAATTCGGCAATGCTCATGACGTCGGGGAGATCGCGCTTGTTGTACTGCAGTACGATGGGCAGAGTCATGATGTCGTAACCGTATTCGACCAGGTTTTCCTTCAGGTTGTTCAACGCTTCGATGTTCTCTTCCTTTTTCGAGCGCTGGGAGTCTCCGACAAAGACCACGCCGTCGACTCCGCGCAATACCAGCTTGCGGGTGGCGTTATAGAACACCTGACCCGGGACAGTATAGAGCTGGAACTTCGTGGCGAAACCGTTGATCGCGCCGATATTGATCGGCAAGAAATCGAAGTAAAGCGTACGGTCGGCATCGGTCGCAAGGCTGATCAAGTCGCCGCGCGTCTTTTTGGGCACTTTCGCGTGCACATACTGCAGGTTGGTTGTCTTTCCGGACAAGCCGGGCCCATAATAGACAATTTTGCAGTTGACTTCCCGGCTTGAGTAGTTGATCGATACCATTTATGTCTCCTGTAACCCGATTACAGACTGATCTGCGTAATGGCGTTCTTGATTTCCAGTCTGATGAGGCCGATGTTGACACGCGGTTCTGCCGTAACGACCAGGTAGCCGACGGGCGTAGAAGCGATAAACATTTTCCCCTTGTCCGCTTCAATCGTCAGTTGCTGGAGTGGTGTCTGGTTCATCCGGTCGAGGCTTTTGGCCACGGTCGAGCTTATCGATCCGGCCAGCGCGCCGATCGTTTCGTCGTCAAATCTGCTGTTCAAATCCGCCGCAATCACGATGCCGTCAAGTCCCACCAGCATGCTGCCGGTGATACCGGAAGTTTTGTTCAGTTCAGACAGTACTTCCCGCATATGTTCTCCCTGCTTCAGTCGTATAGACGTTTTTGTATCTTTCCTGTAAATGACGCGTCACCATCTCTACGGCCTGATTGACGCGAATCTTCTCAAGTTCATCGGAGGCGGCATCGGCAATCGAAACCAGCCACATATCGGCGACACGCTGCAGATTGAAGCGCTGATTGCCGGAGCAGAATTCGAGCGAATCGGGCTGCGCGACGCCGCCAAGACCGCAAGTTGAGCCGACGTCATCGATCAGTTTGCGCGACAAGGCTCCCCACATTTCCTGGTCATGCCGGCCACGGCTCCAGGCCGCCACCGGCAGTCCCTCGGCATCAATCAACATTGCGCAGTGAACCCCGGAATATTGCCCGACATGGGCGACCGCGTCGCTGAAAGTGCGGCTGAAGAACTCGTTGACCGGACGCGCGGGCGCCTGGAAGTGATGTAACGGTTCGTGGACAGTGGTAAAGGCCGGTTCCGGGTGAGTGGCGCCATCAATAATTCTGCGTTCCTGGTTTCCTTTGGTAAAGCGACGGTGGCGAATGCCCAGGATGCTGCGGCTGAACGATCCGAACAACGAGGGCGCCGTCAACGAGAACAGGATCACCGCCGGCTTGAACTGAATCACGGCGCTGCCGAAGGCCTCACCGATCGATACGCGTTCCATCAACATCAGGTAGGCTGCGAAGATGACCGACATGCCCATTCGGCCGGCCAGGAAGATTGCGGCACTCAAGCCACCGCGAACGAGCGAGCCGTCGCGATTCAAGAGCATGGCCGCGGCAATAAAGAACCCGATTTCGCAAAGGAAATACAGCGGCGCGCTTAAGCCGATGTCGAAACCAATTTGGTTGGGATACACCAACATCGGCAGCGCCGCCAGTATCAACGCTACCAAGAAAATGTGTCTTGTATCTCTTACCGACAAAGCCATAATTGCCTCACAAACATTAACTGTCCAGCAGACGCTCGATGATCTCATCCAGGGTGAGGCGCATCGAACCGGAGTTGACTTCCTTATCACACATCAAAACCAATCCGTAGCGGTTCAGCTTGACGATGAGTATCGTAGCATTCTGGGTTTCGACCCAGATTTGTTGCGGGTCGCCCAGGCACATATATGCCGCTTCGCTTTCGGCATTGCGGCTCATCTCGACGCCGAAGGCAGCGACCTCGGCGCAGTCGCGTTCGCAATTGCCGCGGTTGTCGATTACGGTGCCGTCGTGATTTGCGCAGACGACGCACCGCACGCCGGCGAAGTTCGACAGGCGGTCAAGCGCCTGATTCAGCGTGATTGTTGGCGGCTCGACACTGACCGCCGTCATCCGGCTCGATCCAGAGCTGCCTCCGAATCCTTCCGCCGGAGATTGTCCGTTGTTGCCCGGCTGGTCAACACGACGGCGGCGAGCTTCCTTTTTCTGCCGCTCCAATCGCTGCTGCAGTTCCTGAATCATCATCGGATTGACGCCTGTGGCACGCAGCTTCTTGATCGCATTTTCCGCATCGACAAAATTGGACTTGGCGATTTGTATCTCAACCCGCAATTGTTGGGTCGCTCGTGTTTCGCCATCGACAGAAACTGCTTCCTCCAGCTCCTGCTCCGCCCAGTCAAACATCTTGCGTTCAAAATTGATCTTGGCCATGACCAGGTGCCCGGGGCCGTATTCGGGATGAAGGCGCAGACCTTGCCGACAAACGCGAAACGCCTGATCGAGATCACCTTTAGAGCGGTAAGCATCAGCCAACGCGGCAAATACCTGCGAGTTTGAATTCTCCTTGAGAATTCGTTCGCATTTTTCGATGCGGTCCGCCAGACTTGCAGATTCCATCATAGAGACCTACAAAAGTTAGGGTTCAGGTCAGACTCTTCTTGATCCGCGCTACACCGAGCACGATCATGAACAGCGCCAGCACATGAAGGGCGCTGACAGCACTCTTGGGAAGAGCTATAAAATCGAGTTCGCGCGAGATACTCAATGCCTGTCCGATCGCGAAGATCAGGAACGACACCGATAACAACTGCCAACCCGGTGACAACTCTCCGCCTTTGAGGAGAGTGAATATTTTCATGCACATGGAAAAACAGAGCAGCCCGGCCACGAGCAACAGGATGTCGATCGCGACTCCCATAGCCGAGGTATCATTGGCCGGTGTCGACTGCGCCCACGCCCCGTTGATCGGCAGCAGGCAGAAGACAATGGCCAGTATCAGAGCCAGCCGATAGCTATTCTTCACAGGACCTCCTTGGTCACTTTAACTTCCTTGAGAATCCGGTAGAGTTCGTTGCCGACATCGTATTTCTTGTCGATTTCGCGGCGTTCGGCCAGAGGCAGTGCGACTTCTTTCTTGATATCCGCCGCAACTTGTTTGCGAATCTCGATACCGAGATAGTTGTAGACGTAAGCCAGCTGCTCTTCGAGAATCTGATTCAAACCGCTGATCAGCTTGAGTGTGCGCGTCTCTTTCGGCGTTTTGCTGACAGCGCGCTTGAGCGCCTCAAAGTTCGTCGGAAAATCCGCGTGGTTCACGCCATTGAAATAGGCCCAGATGCCTTTGCGGAAGTTGGCCAGCGTGACCTGCAATTTTTCGTTTTCCGTGCCGAGTTTCTTTTCCAGTGTGCGTTGAATCGTTGTAAACGATGCCGCGTAAACGCGCAGCAGCAGCCAAAACAATGAGTCTTCTTCGCGGGGGTCGGCAACTTCGGCTTCCTTTGCCCCCGAGACTTCAACCAACTTGCCCAGCATCAGCTTGTAGATGGCATGGGAAGTCGCAAAATCGCCCAGCGGCGACTGCTCCAGGATTTCCTGCAGCGAACGCGTTCCGTCGATCTGCGTGACCACGCGAAATTCGTCCAGCGAGATCGTGACTTCGTCCGATTTCACCTGCGGCGAGGAAACCACCCGGAGGATTTGATGATCGTTCGGAAGGACCTTTTGGATTTCCACCCATTCGTCAATCCGGCGTGTGCCTTCCATGATGATATTCATGGTATTCAAATCAACCAGGCCTTCGCGCGTCGCCGGAAGCTGACCCTCCTTGAAGATGAACTCGCCTTCTTTCCAGCTGAAGAGATTGTAGATGATTTCTTCAACCTGCTGCTTGAGGAACAGCCCCAATTCCTCCCGCGAGAGCAGTTTCATTTCCACCAGCACCTGGCCAATCCGTTTGCCGGAAGTCTTGTGCATGTAGACGGCGCGCTGGAGATCGGTCTTGGTCAGGCGGCCGGTCTTCAGCAAGATTTGTCCAAGGTAATCTTCTTCGGCATCCTGCGAAGTGGCGCTGATGATATTGCCTTCCTTGAACACAATCTCTTTGCGAATATTGCCGCGAATGATGTTGACGGTGCCGGTCTTCTTGCCTGCCGAGAACAATTGCAGCAAATCAGGAAATGTCACCGTTTGGAGATTGCCGGTAAAGCTCATGATCTCAACTTGTTAAACTGTTCAATTTTTAACTCGCAACGGACACGACAGTCCGCAGAGTCTACTTCATATTCTTTATCGGGAGAGCGGCAGGGTTTCTTAAGGACGATTTGGACTTAAGGTCGGCGATTTGCAAGGGAGCGAACTTCTTGACGGCTTCAGTTATTGGCTGAAGTCCATAGCCTAATCGCGTTGTGGTTGATCCGGATTTGAACCGCCCCACTTTCGAGAACCGAAATAATCCGGATCGCGGGGTATCTGTTTCGAAGTGCATCAAGCTTGTCGAGACCAGCGTAAGGATTCAGATAGTTTGTGAATACGACTGTTTCCGGCCGAAACATCTCGATCGCTGCCTCTGCAGACTTGTTGACGAGGAACGACCAGTCGAGCCCGAGGACTGTTGCATTCCGTTGACTGCTGTTCAGAGTCTGCACAGGGACCGGTTCCGTCAGAAATATGAGGGCGATACTGTCCAATTGTATGCGGATGGTCGGTTCAAGACTGGTGATCCTGTCCCGCGCTGCCGTCAAGCCCGAACGCTTGCGAAGATCAAGCGCTTCGGCGATTGTCGTTAGCGACTGCATATTCCCTTCACGCTCGGTAGTCCGACGGATTTCACTAATAGCCCCAATTCCGCGGTAGCGCAGGAAAGGCAGGACGACAGATTCGCCATTGTCGACGAATTGGCTCTTGCCGCCGCCGTTGATCAGCGTTGTCTTGCCGCCAGCCTCTTCGACAAACATGGTCGTCAACTTGGAAGTATCCAGAATCGTCAGCCGCGTACCGGACTCCGGGCCGGCAATGACGGCTTTCCACACGATGGCATTCAGGGCAATGATGAAGAGCAACAGGAATGAGAGCATATGACGGCTGCGAGTGCCGATCGTCAACACGAGCTGCAGCAACAGATAGTAAGTCAAGACCGTCAGAAGCTGCGGCGCGCCGATTTGAAGTGGCGGAATCTGCAAATTCTCGAAAAAAAGCGTCGCCGAATTGACGGACTTGAGCAGAAACGCCAGCAAGGAGGCAGATATTTCGGGAATAATCGGCAGAGCGGAAACAAAGACCAACATGATGCCGGTGGTCGCGGCCAATCCAACCATCGGAACGATGACGAGATTCGAAAGAAAACTCACGAGTGGCACGCTATGATAGTGGTACAGTAAGATCGGCATGACGCCGAGCTGCGCCACTACACTTCCATAGAATATCAGAAGGAGATAGCGTACGATGCGCATTAGGATCTTCTTGCTCCCGGGGAGTAGCGGCTTGAGCACGGGCATAAAGAGAATCAACGAGAAGGCTGCGGCAAACGACAACTGCGTGCCGAGGTCGTAAAGATAGAGTGGATGAACCGCCAAGACGATGAGCCCGGCGACCGAAATCGTATTCAGCCAATTCTGGTCGCGGCGCAAGGACAGGCCAATAAGCGCAACCACAGCCATTACCGATGCGCGCACGACTGAAGGTTGGTTGTAAGCCAAAAAGGAGAAGATAACGACGCCGACGATTGCCAAGAGGTATCTGGAACGGCGCGGCAATCGGAAAAGCCGTGCGACCAGGAAAATTGTGAGGGTCACATAGCCGACATTCGATCCCGATGCAGCCAAGACGTGCAGGGTGCCGGTATCCCTGAATCGTTGATAGACATCGTCTGGGATGAAGCGCACATCTCCGATCAAGAATCCACGCATCAACGCTGACTGGTCTGCCGGCAGATGGTCGTCAAACACGCGCGTAATGTAGTCGCGCAGCGGCATGACGATCGATCGGATGAAGCCCCCCGCTCCTTGCGCTTCCACTCGTTCGACCCTGTCGAAGTCACCGAGGTTACATACTCCGCTAATGCTGCGAATTGCCAGGTAGCGGCGGTAATCAAATGCGCCCGGATTTCGCGAATCATGCGGCTTGACGACGAAGCCGGTGAACCGGATCCGATCATCGAGGTTGAATTCGTTGGTTGGCTTGGCAACGCGAAGCCTGATTTGACCGGATACGGGAATCGTAACACCCTGACGGCTCAACGATTCGGCCGCGACAGTCAGAAAGGTCTTGGTCGGGCGAATGTCCGGCTCGGAAGCGACCCGGCCGATGATTGTCGACTTGCCGTCTAATCCCAGAAAATGCGAAATGTGATTGGCGGGAATCTCGTAGAGCTCAACGCTGGTCAGAAATGCCGAAGACGTTAACAGCGCCACACAAAGCGCAATCCGGCTGGATAGTGTGCGGTTGACCAGTGTATAAACTACGGCCGCCGCCGTAGCAACAACAGCGATGCCGAGGAAACCCAATGCCGGAAACATTGTTTGGGATGCAATGATGATCCCGCCCACGAAAAATATCAATGCATAAAGCGCCGGAGCGCGCATCTGCCCGCCTTACAAAACTAAGATCGTCTGCGATTTCCCTTTAGTTTATTGGCCAATTGCGTCAACTCTTCAACTCCGAGCAGCCAACAACTCGTGACGAACGCCACTATCGCAACTCCGCCAAGAAGAAGCAACTCAAAAATATGGTGAACTCTGTCGGCAAAATACGGTTCAACCGCATACTCGCGGGCAACCCAGACGACAATCCCGGTAATCACGGTTGCGGCGATAATTCGCAGCAGTGCCGCCAGCACCGGTCCGTCTTCGATGATACGGATGCGCTTGCGCAACAAGTAGGTCAGGAGCACAAAGTTAACGACCCCAGCCAGGGATGCCGCCAATGCCAGTCCGGCAAAGCCAAAATTGTCCCGCAATTGAAAGCACATGAGAATATTGGCGAGAACGCTGATCAGCGATATAATTGCCGGAGTGCGGGTATCCTTGAGGGCATAGAAGGCCGGTACCGTGATCCTTACCAGCGTGAAGAACGGCAATCCGACGGCGTACATCGCCAGCGCCCGGGCCGTCTGAATCGAGTCCTCCGGAGTAAAGGCTCCGTATTGATAAACTGCGGCGCATATTTGCCTGGAAAGTAAGAGCATAACCACCGTTGCCGGCAAGCTCAGAAACATCCCCAGTCGCAGAGCGCTGGAATGGATATACCCGAACTGCGATTCGTTTCCGGCTGCGGCCTCTGCAGACAGTCGCGGCAGCGCCACGGTGGCAATGGCAATGGCGAAGAGCCCGAGCGGCAAGTGCAGGAGCCGAAAGGCGTAATCCAAATAAGAAACCGCTCCGGAGTCAGTCGAGGCGATGCGATTAATTACGGCGACATTGATTTGCGTAGCGGCCAAGCCAATCGTTGTCGGTAATATCAGCAAGAACAGCCGTAGCAGGTCGGGATTGGCAAAATCGATAATCAATGGAAAGCGGAAGCCGGCTTTCTTTAGCGCCAGGTACTGAACGAAAAACTGCGCCGCCCCGCCGACGAGAACGCCAATGGCCAGGCTCAAGACCGGTGGATCAACAAAGGGCGTCAGGACCAGCGAACAGACAATCATGCCCAAATTCATCAGTGCCGGTGCGATCGCCGGAACGAAGAACTTACCCAGAGAATTCAGGATCCCCATCAACAGTGCCGCCAGCGAGACCATCAGCAGAAACGGCATCATGAATCGCGCCATCGTAATTGTCGAATCGAGTTTGCCCGGGACCTGCTCGAATCCTTCCGCTATCAAAGTGACGAGCTGGGGCGTCAGCATCATCATCAACAGTACAATGACGGCGACAATTGCGGTCAACGCCCCAAAGACCAGGCCGGCGAAACGAATTGCCTCCTCTTTCGAGCCCGATCGCAGTTTCTCCGAGAATATCGGGATAAAACCGGCGGATAGTGCGCCTTCGGCAAACATGTCGCGCAAGAGATTGGGGATGCGAAAGGCCGATTTGAACGCGTCGACGGCGTCGGATGCGCCAAAGAGATAGGCCGTAACCTGCTCGCGGACAAGTCCAAGCACCCTCGACACTAAGGTGGCGCCTGAGACTATGCCGGCCGAGCGCGCCAGACCACTCTTTGCCGGTTGATTACTTTCCAATTGACATCCCATTCCCCAGACGTATATTAGTTAGCTTTAAGAGAGTGCCATACGGAGGTATAAAACATTGGCAGTACATAAGTCAGTTAAAAAGAGACACAGACAATCAGTTAAGTTGCGTTCGCGCAATCGTACGATTAAGGGTCAGCTCAAGACGGCCGTGAGATTGGTTGAGACCGGTGAGGAAAATCCCAAAACCGCGTTGTCATCATTGACGGCTTTGCTTGACAAGGCGGTCAAGCGCAATATCGTTCATAAGAACACCGCCGCCCGGAAGAAGAGCCGTTTGACGAAGATGCTCAACAAAAAAGCGGAGTCCAAGTAGAATTGCGCTGATTTCCGGATTAGTTTAATGAAGAAGCGGATTTTGCGATCCGCTTTTTTGTTGGGCGATTGCCTAAAGGGGTTCTAGAACTTGAAGACCTGGAATGTGCTCGCGGTCAACATCGACAACACCCGCTTGCTGGAGTCAAGCCGGACATCAGGGTACTTCACCGACCATTCTTCGTAGACAAGCTCCTCGCCCCAGATGAGATTGCCTCCAGCTCCAAGCAGCATTACGCGTCCCCGGGTGTTTTTGGTTTCGGGTGCGTCCGCCGAATTGCTTGCCCCACAGACGAAGTAGTTGAAATCGGGGGCGGCATCAAACCGGAAAAATCGATAGGCGGCATCGTCAAGGGAGTGTTCTGCCAACAAGCTATTGGTGGCAATATCGAAGATATCGAGCCGATCATCATAGAGTGCCGCGACCAAGCTGTTGTCGCGCGAGAATCGGATCTCCCGCAGAGACCGCTGGGAGACCGGCCAGGTGATCACCGCATCGGCGCCAGAATACATTTGGGTTACACTATCGCCGACGACGGCGACCAGCGTCCCGTCGTAACTGCTGTAGTATCGAGTCGCGCGACCATAGTCGCGCACCAGTTTGCCGGTATTGCTGAATTTCAACAGATTTCCCGCGCCGGCGATTCCGAAAAAGTAAGCACCGTTCTGGCAAAACTGGCCGTTGTAGAAATTCTGGACCTTGGCGTTGCCGACGATTTCCCCGGATGAATTGAAGAACGCCAGCCGCGACTCCGGGAATCCCTCGGCACCCTCGATGCCAACGAGCAACGGTGAGCTGTCGCACATGATGAATGCGCTGCAACCCGGCCCATTCTTGCTCCACATCAACTCACCGGCGCAATCAAATACCGAGACAGCTGTCACCTGCAACTGGGTCGGGAGGAAGTTGCTGTAATTGATGAGGGCGTAATAACTCCCGCGCTCTGAAGAAATCAACTTCTGCGTACCGATGACATTGATATTGCGAACAACCGAGCCAGGATACTGCCGGATCTCTGCACCCGACTTCTTCAGCAGGAAGAAGGCCCCGTCCGGACTGCCCCAGATTCGCTTGTAACCTGCGGTTTCGACTGTATCGATTAGCTGGGGCTCCACGGAGTAAGGTTCCGACATTAGTGTTGCGGCTAAGGTAATCTGGATCATCAGAAGTAGAATTGTTGTTTTCTTCATAGTCATTCGATCTCTGCCGATTTGCACTTGATTTCGTGCGGTAGCGTTATGATTGTACGCCCGTAATGACGCAACGAACGAAAATTCGTTCAGTTGCTTGATACTATTATCGAACAAGTGTGTTTGGAGTATAACAGAATTTGATCAGGTGATGCGAATTACCTGCTTATTGCCGGGCCGGGTAAGGTCTTTGCGGCGGGTTGACTCGTCGAAGATGTCAAAATTGAACTTCAGTACATTCCGATTGACGGCGATTTCGTCCAGTCCCATTTCCGCCCGGTTCATCTTCGTCGGTATCCATGTCAGCTCAAATCCGAGCTTACGCTTATAGAAGAGCAAGAGGTCGCGGAACCGCAACAGGCTCTGCGTAGCTGAAATCTTGTTGTTTACTTGATAGACAACGATGGGCGAGTCGGTGAGTAATTTGATCCCTTTGCCTTGGAAATGGTTCTGATTGAGTTGCATGAACCGGATGAGGGCAATTCCAGCCGCGTATTCACACTCATAGCGATTACCTTCATGCTGCGAGCGGAAAATGACGCCGTAATCGGGCACGGCGAAAGAAATGAGGCCTTTGTTGACCGCCAGTTTCTCGTGATGCAGATTCGTGCCGTGGAAGTAGCAACTTAACATAGGTCCTCGCATACCCTGCCTTTTGCAATCCTCGTGCCGCAAATCAGTGCCGCTGGCCGAAAATCTCGTTTTTCCAACGTCGGTCGGAAGTCGCCTAACAGCAAGGCATTGCGCGATCCGTGCTTATTGCGGCGGACTGAACCGCAAGTTCAGGCATGTCACAGTCTGCGCAGTTAATGCATCGATTTGCGCAAGGCCGGAGATTATTCCGAGAGGGATTCGTTAAGTCGGGCCTGCATTTCCGGCGTGACAGTCATGTACCTGGCGCTGGCTTCCGCGATTAATTTCCCCTTGTTATCAGTCATATTTCCGGAAGTCTCGATTATGCGCCCCCGGATTTTGCTGACCGAAGCTTCAAAATGGAACTGCGAATTGAGATTTGCCGGAGCTTTATAGCGAATTTCCATCGACGCCGTCACGCAGATGATTCCCTGTGCCAGCGCCGCCTTGATCATGACCTCATCAAGAATCGCAGCGATGATTCCTCCATGCAGAATTCCTTTGTAACCCTCGTGGCGGCGATCGGGTTGGAAATCAGTCCACGCCCGGTTTCCCTCGGACAGAAATTTGAGATTCAGTCCGATTGGATTATCCGGACCGCAGACAAAGCAATGATTGTAACGGACGACTTCTTTTGGCATGCTCCGAGTATAGAGGGCAGCGGCAGGACAGTCAATCGCGAAATCGAGCGAGTTCCGACGCCGGTAACTCTCAACGAAAAAGGCACGCCGTCTGGCGTGCCTTCTTCAGAGTTAGCCCTATAAAAGTCTAATGATATTGCGGGGTTATCGTGAAGGCATAGGTCTTTTCGCCGTTAGTAGCTTCGACCATTGCCTGGCCGTTCTCATTGAACTCGACGTTGATATCCCACTCAACCGAGGTAGTCCCGTTATCAACGATCACAGAGATAATCAACTCGCCGCCGTTGACGCTGCTGTTTTGCCACTCGTTGGCGTAGTCGATTGTGTAGGTAACGTCATTTGCAGTGAGGTCAAACTCGTAACTGATCTGCTTCTGTTCGCCGGATACTTCATAGTAGTGATCAATCGTGTGATTAAGATGACCATAGAAATACTGAGTCTGTTCCTGGCGATTACGGAAACTCAAGTCGGCATAGCTCTGTAGATCGGTATAGTCGTCGTCAGTTCCATTGTAAGCCGACGATTGATGATGGATCAGGTCGAGACCGGTGCAGCGTCTGGAACGGTAAAACTGCACAACATTATTGTCTTCCCAAAACCGGGCAGAGTCAACAAATGTGAGGCTATAGCCAACGCTCGTGGTCAGACCCAGGTACAGGATATGCCAACCACCCTGATAGTTGTACAGCAATGAGTCAGTGGGACCGAGCACGGGACCATCGTCCCACTCGACATCGGTCGGGAAGCGGTTCGGCCTGTAGGCATACTTCAGCGAGACGCCGAGGGTCGAATCAACGGCTGTCGTGATTGCTGCTTTCAAGGGTTGAAATTCCGGGGAATTGGGGTCGCCGACATTGGCATTGTTCGGATTGGCATCATCCGAACAGCCGACGAACGTGAACATTGCCGCGAGGACCAAAAACAGTCCCGCAATTATACTGCGGCGCAACATATGAGACTCCTTTGAAGAAAGATTAGTTCTTCAGTCGTTTGTCATCCATTAACACGAGCATGATCGCTTTCTGGATGTGGAGTCTGTTTTCGGCCTGATCGAAAACTACCGAGTTTGGACCGTCAATCACCGAGTCGGTTATCTCTGCATTTCGCAAAGCTGGCAGACAATGCATCACCAGGCAATCCGGTTTCGTCAGCTTCATCAAGCTGTCGTTTACCTGGAAGTCTTTCAATAATGCCGCCTTTTCTTCTGCCAAATGCTTCTGACCCATACTCGCCCACACATCCGTATAGACTACATCGGCATTGCGAACGGCTTCTTTAGGATCGAAGATAACCTCTACGCGGCCAACCTTTTCCTTCTGTGCCAGCTTGAGCAATTCGGCGTCCGGCATGGTGCCCGGATTTGTCCCGATCACGAAATGAATCGGATAACGGCGGGCCAAGTTGATGAACGAGTTGGTAATATTATTCCCGTCGCCCAAGTAAACGATTTTCAGTCCGTCGAGCTTTTTCTTCTTCTCTATAATAGTGAATGCATCCCCCAAGATTTGACACGGATGCAGTAGGTCGGTCAGCGCATTAATTACCGGGATATCCGCATGCTTGGCCAGTTGCTCGACATCAGAGTGCGCAAAAGTCCGAATCGTAATCATCGCCAGATAGCGTGACAGGACCTTGGCGGCATCATAAATCGACTCGCGCTTGCCGAGTTCGATTTCCTTCTCGGTGATATATAATGAGGTACCGCCTAATTCACTGACACCGACCTCGAAGGAAATGCGCGTCCGCAAGGATGCCTTGTGGAAGATACATCCCACGGTCTTGCCCAGCAGGGGTTTCGGGCTGATTTCCCCCTGTTTCATTTGTCGGCATAGTTCGAAGACCCGGTTGATTTCGTCGGTTGTGAAATCGGTTTCAGCAAGAAAATCTCTTTTCATAGCGCAATTCTCCTCTAGATCAAAATCCAAATCGCGCTGAAGCTATCGGGGGAGGTGAAAAGAGTCAAGGAAATTTGTTGATGTCGACGAATAGAACTTATCATATTGAAATCACGTAAGTATACAGGGATTAGACCGCCTTGTACTGGCGTTAGCAGGTGCTGGAGCAGGGGAACAGGCTTCAGCGAAGATCAATCGCTGCTTCGAGTTGGAAGGGAGTACTTAATGAGAATGTTCTGGGGACTGTTGTTGGTGCTGTTGGGCGTCGCTTTTCTCGGTGATAATCTGCGCTGGTATGATTTTGACTTAGGCGACATGATTCACCGGTACTGGCCGGTAGTATTGGTCGCATTAGGTGGTTGGATGATTTTCGAGAAGACGCGCCCAAAGAAATACAACTTTGAGTGGACGAAGTTTGATGGCCGCCAATATAAGAAGACCTTCGGCGACGCCAGCCTGCAACCGCAATCGCTCGATGTAAAAGGTCTCCGCGTTGAGGAAGGCATGGGCGATATCAATCTCGATCTGTCGAATACGGTTCTCAATACAGGCGAAAACTACATCGAGTTAAGCCTGGGAATTGGCGACGGCAAGGTCATCCTTCCCCACGGCGTCCCTGCTTCTATCTCCTGTCAAGCTGGAGCCGGCGATGTTGAGATCTTCAACTCCCGCAAAGAAGGATTCGGCTGTCAACTCGATCACGTCGATCCCAACTATAGCAGCGCCGACATCAGGATCAGACTATTTGCGAAGGTTGGACTCGGAGATATCAGGGTGAGCCGGTAGCGAAAAAGGAACTAAGAGATGTTACGCGGCGGGAACGCAGGGCAGTCGCGCAACTAAATGACTAACTGACCTTGCACATCGACCTAAGCACGTATCTTCGTGATTCCCCCTTAGCAAAGGGGGTTAGGGGGTTGTATTAGTCCCTACCCGCCTGTCGATGTAATCATGCAATACGCGAACTATCCCTTCCATATTCCGCTTCACGTCGCCATCCGCAAAACGCAATACTGTCAGACCAAGCGATTCCAAGTACTCCGATCGTTCCGCATCGTAGCGCTCTCGTCCCGCATGGCTTTCGCCATCGATTTCGATTACCAGGCGCAGTTTGCTGCAATAGAAATCAACGATGTACTGCCCAATGGGTTTTTGCCGCATGAATTGACACCCACGAACCTTCTTCCCTTTTAGCTGATTCCACATGAGTATCTCGGAGAGTGTGCTGTTGTTGCGGAGTTGGCGCGAGCGCTGTTTTAGCGTATTGCTATAGTGGATTCGCATGGTTGAGAACACAACCCCCTAACCCCCTTTGCTAAGGGGGAATAACGAAACCCGGCCACTTGCCAACCTGTGAGTTTTGCCTGCCAGCAATCATCCAAGATGATCGAGTTAAGAAGAGCAGCAGATTTGTGCGATACTTCCGTCCCCGTCGATCATAAAGCGCCAAACAATACCGATTGAAGTGTTTGGGAATATTTTCCAACTCTTTGTGAAGTCCCTTCGGAACGTCTTCCATTCGACTTCAGACACGGTTGAAAAAGTGTCCGCTACACTTTCGCGCCGACCGCCGCTTTTTCGCGTAATTTCATCGTGAAGTGGCGAAGATATTGCGCCTCATAAACGAACTCAAAACCAACGAGCTTGTCTTTGTAATTGCAGATTTTTTCCATGCAGAGCGCTACATGCATCAGGTGAGCATTGGTGTACACTCGCCGCGGCACAGCCAGGCGCACCAATTCGTACGGCGCGTATTCGCTCGTGCCGGTCGTCGCGTCTTTGGTTTCGAACATGATTGAACCGATTTCGCAACAGCGGATACCGCCTTCACGATAGAGCGCCACTACCAGCGATTGGCCCGGGAATGCGCTCTTTTCGATGTGGGGCAGAAACTCGCCGGCGTTGATAAATACCGCATGTCCGCCGGTCGGCTCAATAATCGGCACACCCCGTTTGATCAGTTCCTCACCGAGGAATGCCACCTGCTTTGTGCGGAACTCGAGATAGCGTTCGTCAAGGGCTTCGTAGATACCGCGGGCAATAGCTTCCAGATCGCGTCCGGCCAAACCGCCGTAGGTGCGGAAGCCTTCGATCAATATCATCAAGTTCGTTATCTTCTGTTCCAGCTCGCCGTCATTCAGGGCCAAGAATCCGCCCATATTGACCAGGCCGTCCTTCTTGGCGGACATCAATGCGCCGTCGGCATAACTGAACATTTCGCGCGTGATTTCCTTGATCGACTTGTTCTCGTAGCCTTTTTCGCGAGTCTTGATAAAGTAGGCATTCTCGGCGAAGCGGGCGCAGTCGAAGTAGAATGGTATGTCGAACTTTTTCAGAACGGCATGCACGGCCTTGATGTTTTCCATCGATACCGGCTGCCCGCCGCAGGAGTTGTTGGTCAGTGTCATGAAGCAGGCTGGAATCTTGTCGGCGCCTTTCTCGCGGATGAAGTCCTCAAGCTTGGCAACATCCATGTTTCCTTTGAAGGGAAACTTCGCGTGCGGATCGCGCGCTTCCTTGCAGATCAGGTCGATTGGAATCCCGCCCTTGTGCATCGTATTCGCGCGGGTGGTGTCGAAATGCGTGTTGTTGATGACATAATCGCCCGGTTTGACAATTGTCGAAAACAGCAGATTCTCGGCGACGCGCCCCTGATGAACCGGAATGAAGTACTTGAAGCCGAACACATCGCGCAGGGTCTCTTCAAAGTGCTGGTAATTGCGGCACTGCGCGTAAGCCTCGTCTCCAAGCATCATCCCCGCCCATTGATTATCGCTCATCGCGCTGGTGCCGGAATCGGTGAGCAGGTCGACGAAAACATCCTGTGATTTCAAGTTGAAGATGTTGAAGTGGGCTTCGCGGATACGCTGTTCACGCTCTTCGCGAGAAATGAGATTGATTGGTTCTACGACTTTAATTCGGTAAGGCTCGGCAAAGTGGTCCATCGTCTGCTCCAGGTAAATACTCGACTCTGCCGGGGCGTAACTCACCTCCCGGCCGACGCGAATTCAATATATCGCAATGCGTAACGATTACAAGGTGTTTTGGGGAGTAACTAACAGATGTTACCCCTCTCCGAATTGGAGAGGGGCAAATTGGATGAACGCGATCTGGTCGGGAACAATCCCTATATCTTCCCACCCAACGCTTCAAAGTTGATGAAATCGGCGTGGTGGAGGATTACCGACATCGGCGTGCGGTAGCCCTTGTCGCCTTCACCGGCGTGTGTTGCAATCAGATGCACGATTTCCGCCGGAAGGCCGTGTTTCAGCGCCAATCCAGCCCCTGAAAACGGATGGCGCACTAACTTGCCGAATTCGGACTTGCCGAATTTGCCGCCCTCATTCTTGTATTCCGAAAACTTGCCGATATCGTGCAGCAATCCGCCTGCAATTAGATAGTCGCGATTGATCGGAATCCGGTCGCCGAAAAACTGTGTCATCGAGTCCGCCGCCCGCAACGCGGTGTCGGTGACGGCGCGAATATGATGAATCAACCCTACCGGCGTGCCGGGAATCAATAACGTGAACGGCACTTGATCGAGTTCTTCTTTCTTAAAGCCGCTCAATTCGACGGCTTCAACCATGACATCGAGCACACTCTCGCGGAGCTTGGCGTCCTTGATGTCGTTCAGTTCGGGAAATTTGGATTTGAGGAATTCTCTCACGACTAACCTCGTTTAAGTTTAAAGACCGGCACTACTTCGCCGATGTTGATATTTCTGTCGTTGAACAACTGCGTACGACTGTATGCGCCGAGCGACTTGAATGTGGCATCATCGATGACCTCAAGCTGACGCAGTACTTCGCAAATCGCCGGGAAGAGTCCCCGTGTATTGCCGTCGATTATCTTGATGGCGATGCCGATGCCTTTGGAAGCCACGCCGATAGTCTGGACGGCTTCACCGCCGACTTTGAGAATGACGTCGCCCTTGCAAGCTTCGGTCACGGCCAGATCGCAACGCCTGTTGCCCGACACCATCAAGGGATGTTGCGACATCGCGTCGTAAATGGTCTGATAGGCTTCGCGGCGAATCGCACTCACCGCCGTCCTTGTCATGATGCACGCATATGCTTTTGCCATATTGCGCAACGGCAGGCAGAAATTCGGGAGAGAACACCCGTCGGTACCCATTTTGATCTGGTCGATCGGATAATCGTAGGCTTCCGATACGGCCTGTTTGACCATTTTCTGTGTCTTGGATTCGGGATCGATGTAGTTATTCGGATCATCGCCGATGTGAACCGCGAGCGCCAGCTGCCCGGAGTGTTTGCCGGAGCAGTTGTGCGCAAGCGAGGTGTACTTTACGCCGGTCACAGGAAGCTCGCCTTGTAACTTCAGTTCTACCGGAAGATGCGAACCGCATTTGAGGTATGATTCATCTAGTCCAATCAGGTCGAGGTTTGATTTCGCGACCTGCTGGTGCAGTTCGCTACCGTTGTGCGAGCCGAGCATGATTGCCATTTGCTGAAGGCTGTGGCCGAAGCGTTTTGTTGCTCCCGATTCAAAGACCGGTAGGAACTGAAATGCTTTGGCAGATGACCGGGTAAATGTCACCAACTCCGGATCGCCGGCATAGTATAGGACGGTGCCTTTGTTGTCAGTGACGACGATCGAACCGTAGTGAACGGATTCAACGGTGCCGTTGCGGCGAACTTCGGAAAGAACTTCATTATTACTCATGATACATCGCTATCTATCACGCTAAAGTTTGCCAGGTAGTTCAATGACCATGAGGCATTGGATTACACAACTGGGTTCCCGCCTACGCGGGAATGACGACAACTAGACTCGCCTAAGGCGAGTTGTCAGGAGCACAGGGCTCCTGACCTACTGACGATCAACTAGATACTCAGCGACTTCAGTATCCTCGGTATATCCAAGAATGTTTTCGCCCGGTGGGCGCCGGCTTCTTCCAGAATTCTCAGCTTAGACTCCGCCGTACCCATGTTGCCCTCGACAATGGCGCCGGCGTGACCCATGCGTTTGCCGGGAGGGGCAAAGACGCCGCCGATCATCACAATCACCGGCTTCTTCATTTTCTTGATAACGTCCTTTGCGCGTTCCTCGTAAACGCCGCCGATTTCGCCCGCCATAACGATGGCTTTGGTGGCGTCATCCTGTTCGAACTTCCAGAGGATCTCGTCGAAGGTTGAGCCCAGCACCGGATCGCCGCCCAGACCGACGCAGGTCGTTTCGCCGTAGCCCGCCGAAGTCAAAGTATCGGCAATGTAATAGGTCAGTGAACCTGATCTGCTCACCGTTCCGACGCGTCCCGGTGTAAACGCGATATCGGGCATAATGCCGAGGTTCGCCTGACCCGGCGTAATGATTCCCGCCGTGTTTCCGCCGAGCACGGTGGCACCGTACTTGACAGCTTCCTTGCGGACTTTCAGCATATCGTGAATCGGAATATGTTCCGGCACAACGACGATGAACTTGATCCCTGCGCGAATGGCTTCAATTGCGGCTTCCATGACGAACTTAGCCGGAAGAAACACCACCGAAGTATCCGCACCGGTCTGCTTGACGGCTTCTTCGACAGTGTCAAACACCGGTGTGCCTTCAACGTTCGAACCGCCTTTGCCGGGTGAGGTACCGCCGACGATATTGGTGCCGTAGGCTTTCATCCGTTTGGCATGGAAAGAACCGGCACCACCGGTTATTCCCTGCACAACGACGCGCGATTTTTTGTCAACGAGAATGGCCATGCTACTTGACCTCCTTTACCAAAGCAACGGCGCGTTTGGCGATCTCTTCGATCGGAGTCTCGATGCCGTGATATTCGATCTTCTCGAACATCTTGGGATTTTCTTTCTTAGCGTCCTCGAAAATCTGCATTCCTTCACGCCACATGTTGCCGGTGAAGCGCATCACCATTGGCTTGGATAGACCATGGTCCTTCAAGAACATCACTACACCCCTGGCGAAATCGTCGCAGCGGCTGATACCGCCAAAACGCGCCCCGAATATTGCCTTCACCTGCGGGTTTTCATCGAGCAGAATCAGCATCTTGGCCAGACGTTCCGGCGTCGGTCCGCCGCCGGAATCCATGAAATTCGCCGGCTTGCCGCCATAGTACTGGATAAAATCATTTCCCATGATACCAAATCCGGCGCCGCCCGGGAACATGCCGATATCGCCGTCCAGATCAAGATACGGAATTTCCCACTCCTGCGCCTGCTTCTCGCGCGGAGTCATCTCTCCCTCTTCGTGACGAACCTCAATCCCCATGCTTTGCAGATCGGCGTGGCGGAAGAGCGCGTCGTCATCAAGCGAGACGCGAGCATCGGCGGCGAGTAATCTGCCTTCGGCAGTGCGCACCAAGGGGTTGATTTCCGCCAGCTTGGCGTCGTATTTCTTGAAGAAGTTGTAGAGCCCAATTGCTATCGGAGTGAATGCCTTAATCTGGTCGCCCGAGAAGCCAAGAAACTTGCCGACCTTGATTGCATCAAAACTGTGGAAGTCTTCATCAATATCGTAAGATAGCTTCAGTATCTTTTCCGGGTGCGTCCGCGCAGTCTCTTCAATTTCCACACCGCCATCGGCGCAGGCGATTACGACCAACTTGTAGTTGGCGCGATCAATTGTGACACCGAGATAGTATTCCTGTGCAATGTTTAGCACTTCATCAACCAGCACTTTATCAACTGGATATCCTTTGATCGACAACTTGAACAGCGCTGCAGCCGCCTCGCGCAGCTCGACTTCGCTCCTGACGATCTTGATGCCGCCGGCCTTGCCGCGTCCGCCGGTCAACACTTGCGACTTGAGAACTCGGGGAAGCCCTGCCTCCAAGGCAACACGAACCGTCTCATCCGGTGTGCTCGCCAACTTTCCCGCACTGATGGGAATCTTGAATTGCTGAAGAGATCTTTGGCTTCATATTCATAGAGGCGCATAAACAACTCCTGCTAAGACTAATATTGTCGGGATTTTGGGCCCGACCTAACTAAGCGAAAACGCGGGCTTCACCGCGTTTCAGAAACCAGTATAGCCGCTCGATTTTCGCAAGTCAAACGCAAAAAAAGTGGCGAGTTTTCACACGGTTATGAAGCGATTGGCGATTTATTCAGCCGGAGAATCCTGGCGACCGTGCCTTCCAACTTTGAGGACCTTCTGAATTTCGGAGATTCCGGAAGCCGTGATATAAACGATATACACGCCATCGGCGACCTCTTCCCCATCCTGATTCGTGCCATTCCATGTCAGCGGCGCCGGATCACCAATCGCGCGGGTTAGTGTCGCGATTTTCTCGCCGGCAACCGTAAAGATACGAACCTCAACTTCGCCGACCGGGGTAATCTCAAAGTCAAAGCTCACCGACGTCGAGAATGGATTGGGGTATGCGGAAATTCCGACAATGTTGCGTGCCTCGTGGTTTTCGTAGTTGAGGGCATCAAATGCGCGAACGATACCATAACCGAAAACGGAGTCGGGGCTGTTGGCGCGAGTTGCGGTCGAGGTCAAGGCTTCGAAGATCTCGCCGTACTTCCATTCCGGTTCGGCCTGAAGCAACAATGCGACGACACCGGCAACCAATGGACATGAAAATGAGGTTCCGCTATTGGTTAACAGACCATCATTGGTGTAGTTGGCGACCCAAACATTCGAACCTAGTGCGCACAGGTCAGGTTTGATGCGACCGTCCGCAGTCGGCCCATTGGAAGAAAAGGACGTGATCTCCCCGCTGGAATTCACTGCACCGATTGCGAGGACACTGTCGCCATCTGAAGGCGCGATCAGAGTTGGTTGCGGCGAAATCCGCTGATCGTTGCCAATCGAATTTACGACAATTACCCCGAGCGAAGCGGCGATGTCCGCCGCTCTGGTCGTTATCGCGGTATTGCCGTCCATATCTGAATAGTCATACCAATTGGTATAACCAAGTGAACTGGAAACGACGTCACAGCCGTGAGCCTCTCCCCATTCGATCCCTGCCACCCAGTTATCCTCCTCTGCAATGGTCTCTGTTGCGACGACTTCAGTTTTTGCCAACAGAAATGTCGCTTCGTAGGCCACACCCAGCATCAAATTTGGTGCGTTCGCCCCGATAACCGACAAAGTCTGGGTACCGTGAGACTGCTGTACCGGCAAGTCACCATCGTCCTGCACATCCTCATCATTGTTAATGAAATCATAGGTCGCTTCAATATCGGTACTCGCAAAAGCCGGATGATCGACGCGAAAACCGGTATCCATTACGAGTATCCTGACACCGTCACCTTTAAACCCAAAACGTATGTAACGCGTGTCACCTGGATCTGATTCATCTGCGCCCAAGAAGGACCGTACTCAGGCGGATAAGGCACCTGCGGCTTTATCGAGGATACCTTCATCTTGTGGCAATGGTTCAGTTGGGCGCTTGTAAACCGCGACAGAGCGGATCTCTTTCACGCAGTCAAGGCGCGCCAGATCATCGAGGATTGACGGCTTGACATAGGCGCTTACGGCATTGAGCCAGCGCGATTGGTTGTCGACTCTTGGAATGAAGGGTTGAATTTGCGCGAGGTAGTCATCGGACACCGTACGGTCGAGAAGTGCAAAGTCGACGGCGGCGCCACGGGCGGATCTTCTGCGCATGACGGCGTGTGAAGACGACTGCCGTCGCTTTTGAGATTCGGCCGATCGACTCGCCTTTGTCGGTGAAGAAAATCCACACTTTGATGGAGTCGCCATCGAGTCTCTCGGTACGCGATATCGATCTTGTCGGCCGCGAACGCGTTATTGGGAATTGAGGAAGCGAGACCGAGACTGAAGAAAATGCAGAATGTAAGTACGACTTTGCAACTTCATCGACGGTCTCCGTTCCTATGCCGATCTTGTCCATCGCCTATTTAACGGATCGACGCCTCCGATTGTTTAATAGTTATAAATTCCCTACCGCAGACTTTCAAGTCAATTCGTCCACAAACTCCGTCCAGACTCCGGTACTGGATTGCCTCGGAGATGTGCTGGACATTGATGTTGTCGCCACCCTCCAAGTCGGCAATCGTCCGTGCCACCTTGATAATCCGGTCGTAGGCTCGCGCCGACAGGCCCAACTTGCCGATAGCCAACCTCAACAGGTCGTGACTTTTGTCATCCAATGGACAGAACTCGCGGATATCACGCGATTCCATATGTGCATTGCAGTAGAGTTGTTTGTGTCCGGCAAAGCGCGCATGCTGACGTGAACGCGCTTCATTGACTCTTAAGCGGATCCGCTCGGATTTTTCGGCAAGGTTCAAGTCCGACAGCTCTTTGAACTTGACCGCCGGAACTTCAATGTGGATGTCGATTCGATCCAGCAGTGGACCGGATATCTTGCTGCGATACTTTTGAATCTGCATTGGGTTACAGGTGCACTCGTGCGACATATCACCGTGATATCCGCACGGACAAGGATTCATCGCTGCCGCCAGCATCATCTTGGAGGGATATGTCAGTGAGGTCGTCGCCCGCGAAATCGTCACGGAACCGTCTTCCAACGGCTGCCGCAACATTTCCAGGACATCCTTGCGAAACTCCGGCAATTCGTCCAGAAACAGCACACCGTTATGCGATAAACTGACCTCTCCGGGGCGGGGAATTCTCCCGCCACCGATCAAACCGGCATCGCTGATGGTGTGATGTGGCGAGCGGAACGGCCGGGTGGCAATCAAAGGCGTATCCGGCGGCAGGATCCCGGCTACGGAGTGGATCTTGGTCGTTTCCAAAGCCTCATCCAGTGTCATGTCCGGCAGAATTGACGGCAGACGCCGCGCCAGCATTGTCTTGCCCGAACCGGGAGGACCAACGAGGATGATGTTGTGTCCGCCAGCCGCGGCAACCTCGAGTGCCCGCTTGGTTCCTTCCTGCCCTTTCACCTCGGCAAAGTCGGTCGTATAGCTTCGAGCAGTATCGAATACGGCTTTGATGTCGATCGTGAATTGCGAGACCAGCCTTTCATCCTCGAGGAACGCGACGGCTTCCTTGAGTGAACCGACCGGATACACCGCAACACCGTTCGCCATGGCGGCTTCCGGCGCGTTTTCGCGCGGCACGACAATTGCGCGCAGGCCGGTTTTCTGTGCATTCATCGCCATCGGCAGGACACCTTCGATGGCTTTGAGCGATCCATCCAGAGACAATTCGCCGAGCATGACGATGTCGTGAAACTCCTCTCGCATCACCTGGCCGGTCGCGGCCAGGATTCCGACAGCCATCGGCAAGTCGAAGGCCGAGCCCTCCTTGCGGATGTCAGCCGGCGCCAAATTAATCGTCACTTTCTTGTTGGGAAAAATGAAATCACTGTTCTTGATTGCCGACATGACCCGCTCTTTGGCTTCCTTTACGGCACCGTCGGGCAGGCCGACAGTCGCAAACATTGGCAATTGCGGGGTGATATCAGCCTCGACTTCGACCGTGTAGGCATCGATGCCCAATACAGCCGAAGAAACAACCTTTGCTAACACGCCAGACCTCTTTTAGTAATAAATGAACGAATGTGCCTCTTTTATTTGCTGACCAGCGCGTTCAGTTGCTCTCGCGCCGCCCGATATTCATCCTCAAGCAGACAATAGTAGTTGTAGTCCATCCAACCTCGAGCCAGCAGTTCCTCATGCCGGTGGATTCCGTCGAGCCGAAATCCCAGCTTCTCCGCAACCCGAATCGATCCGCCATTGTCGGTGGCGGCTCGCAGGATCACACGATGGAGCTGAAGGCCCTCAAAGGCAAACTTGAGCAGCAGGGCCGAAGCTTCTGTCGCCAGCCCCTTGCCGGCCTGATCGGAGCTGATCCAATAGCCGATTTCCGCAGAGCGGATCCGGTGGCGAATATCGTGCAGACCACAATTGCCGAGGTATTCCCCGGTCGAAGCTTCGAACACACCGAAGGCGTAAGCCACATCGCGCCGCCGCCAGACGAAGGTCTGCCGGATAAACTCCGCAGTGTGCTTCACTTTGGTCGTTTGCGGCGACCACAACATAAAGCGGTCCAGATCGCTGCGACTCCGGGTGACGGCATTGAACACAGCAACGGCATCGCTGCGCCGCAGGGGACGCATGCAGATCCTTTTTGACTTGAGTATCATCACCGGACCTCCTTAGTAATGGAGTTACTAAGCTACGTTGGTTCGGCCGAAAAATCAATCAACTTTCGGAAAAGAAAAAGGGTCATCGGCTGATAACCGATGACCCCGAATACGAAAGACTGGACTATTAGAAGCGGACGTCGTCTCCGTTGCCGGTGAAGCGACTGCGCTTCATTTCGACCGTCCAGGTGCCATTGTCATAAGTTCCGATCGCCTGAATATCGGCCGTCGATCCCCAGGGAATGCTATTGATAAATCCCGCTACTTTGTCGCCCGCAACCCATCCGGCGCTGGCGGTTGGACGAATCTGATAATCCCACAGCGGGTAGCCGGCGTTGCTGTTCGGGTCATTGAATGCCATGTACATCGGGCGGTCGGTCGTGTCTGACGCGATTATGGTGAATTCGCGATTGGCGCGAAATACGGGCATCCCGACGTCATTGCGCACACCGCCGTTAGCACCGTTATCCATATAGCGATCCAGGGCGTAGCCGGTGAAGTTGGTGGTCGCTGAAGTCCAATGCCAAATGTCCATTCGTTCGCGCGATCCTCTGGTTGCATGGAAGTTACCGTTAACAGTCTGTTCATCGGTGTGGCAAGTCACATAGCAGCCGTCACTCGAATAGCGCGTCACCGGCGTAATCTCGAAGAACAAGTTCAAGCGATCTTCGTCGGTCGTTGATTTTTGCCAGCGTCTAGGGTTGCCCGACCCGCCAGCGGGGTATATCCAATAATTCGGATTGTCGCTATTGGCGGCTTCAATCCCGAATTCAGCGTTGGCGACTTCGGTCCATTGAACCTGGAAGTAAATGTAGTCGTTGTCAAAGGCCGAGCGTACCTTTGCGGACTCGATGAAGTTATAATCTCCGGCCGCCCGATAAAGATTGACATCGGTAAACTTATCGCCCCAGTCGGCACCGTCATTGTCATGCCCGTCAATTGCCGGAGCGACGCCGGTCGGTAACTCCACGGAAACAACCGTGTCACCGGCCGCTTGATGGTTACCATCAAACGCGAGGTACAGTTTCGGCGCGCCATTGTGGCTGCGCTGGCTATTATTGGAAATAGCGAGCGAGAAGAAACGATTATCGGGTATCGGGGGAACATAATCGTCGCCTGCCGGACCTTGCGGGCCGGGCAATCCGCGATCTCCGGAAATGCCGTCGCAGCCGAGGACCGCCAGAAGGAGCAAACCGAGTAACAACCCTGCCAGTATCAAGAATTTAGTAAATGTCATGACTCACTCCTCCTAAAAGACCACGTCGTCGCCAGTATTTGTCTTGCGAGCCCGGCGTATTTCCAAGGTCCAGATTCCGCCGCCTGAATCATCAAATGTTGCACGAGCATAAATATCCGCGCGACTTCCGCTTGGAATCGTCGAGACTATTCCTGGCAGATATACCGGACGATTGAGATCCCATCCTGCCGGGCTGAATCCGACCGCGTCGAAATACCACAAAGGATAGATCTCGCGCTGTAAAGTCAACTGTGATTTGTAGTTGGGATCTCGATAGTACTGATAGCGCGGCACCGAATCGGGAAGCGAATGGTTGAGTATAAATGAAGCGGCACCAACGTCCGGCGCCTCGCCGCGGCTGGTCAGACTCCAGTCATCCGCGGCTGAAACCGGATTGGAAGTCCCGGCTCCCCATAACCAAGCATCAACAAACAAGCCGGATGGCAGCGGCCCGCCCGCTCCTGACATGTCGAAGAACTCTCGGAAGGCCAAATCCGACCAATTCTCAACTTCGGTATCACCCCAGAAAACGGCCAACTTGTCTTCGCCCTTCTTAGAGTCAAACCAAATTAATGTCGTGTCGCCAAAAGCCGTGTCGACTACGCAAACAATCTGCTGAAGAAGTGGATCGAAGTAGCAGAATAGTGTATCCACAGCGAGGACTGGTACGCGAACCCACTGAAATAACGTCGTATCATAGGGTGTCACAGTGGAATCAATCGACTCGATAATTTTGCTATGCGCATCCATTACCAGTTCGTTCGGGCTATCAGAAGTTGTGACTTCATAGATGGTGGAGTCGCCGGTTTCGGTGCGGATCGATACTTTGCGTTCTTTCCATTGGAAGTAGGTGTAGATGTAATATTCATCCCATGCCACGCGGCAGACGATTTCAGAAATCTCCGGATCAGTCAGCCCGCTATTGGTATTCAATAAACTGGTCCGTATTCGCGACTTTTGTTCTCCCCATTCAACCTCTTCGCCGTCAATACCGTTAATCAGCGGTGGATTGTAAACCCGGGCCGCGACCACAGTATCGCGGGAGGCACGAGCCGTCGAATCAAAAGTCAAGAAGACACTCTTGTCGCCGGAGACAGCTCGCAAATTCTCATTAACGACACCAACGCCGAAATAGCGATCCTGCGGACGATCCAAATCCGGATCCGTTCCAGGAATTCCGCGATCACCGGGATCACCGCCCCTGCCGATCTGGCCCTTCTCCCCCTCACAACCGCTCATAGCGAACATCCCCAGGAAAAGTCCCAGGCAGACGATGTACATAATTCCCTTACGCATCTGTTCCTCCCTGAGGTCTCCGCAGCTTAGAACTCGAAATCAAAAGCATTGCTCTATTACTCCCAAAATTAGATGCCGTGTTTACAGGCCGAGATCGTCGGCATATCCCGTGTTTCGAAGGCGTCGCAGTTCGACGATCCAAGTGTCGCTGAAGAAAGTGGCTATGCTCTGGATATCTGCCGTCGAACCGGCGGGAACCATGGTAATGTATCCGGGGATGGTAGCGCCGCTAAACCAGCCAAGACCGGGCTCGAACGCCGTATATTCGAACGCCAACAACGGATAACTCGTTCCAGCCTTTGGCGAGTTTGATCGCATATATCGCGGTGTCCCGCCAACCGCATCATTTACAAGAACTGCCGGCGCACCGAGATCGCGCTGCAAGCCGTTGTCGGCTGCAAATACGACGACATTATCAGACACAAGGTCAGCATGGTACGATTCCGTCGACTGCCAGACCCAAAGATCGGCGCGCCCACTATCATTGCTGGTCTTGAAGCTTGAGCCATCGAAAATTGCCGCTATGCCATCGGCATCCCACCCGGTAATTGCAGTGATTTCCCAGGCCAAGTAGAGTTTGTCTTCGCCACCCAAGCGGCTCCAGTTTCCTTCAGTATAATTCCACATTTCCTTGGCGGTATCGGCCCCGATTGCAAATTCACCGGCAGTGGTTTCGGTCCAGCTGATCAGAGCATAAACGTAATTGCGATCATAACCGAATCGGACCTTGGCGGTAGAGATACCGTTGTCGGCACCAAATAGGTTGGACAGCGCGATATTGGATACCGGCGCATTACCCCATTCTTGAGCGCCACCGTCAATTCCGTCAATAGTTGGAGCTTTGGTCAGCAGCCGGGCAACCACTCTGTCTGCCGCGGGCGATGCATTGGCATCAGATGTAATTTCGACTTTTGCCGCACCATTAAAGTCGCCGACAGTGCTGTTAGTGACCATTAAACCAAAATTTTGCCTGGCTACCGGGGCGGGCGAGTAATTGTTTCCGGGAGGACCCGTCGGTCCCTCAAATCCGTTAGGTCCCTGCGATCCCTGATCGCCTTCGCAACCAAACAAGACAAATGCCGAAAACAGTACGCCTATTGCGAGATAAACCGACTTCCCAACCGACATCATCTCCTCCATAGAGCTATCTAAAAGACGTGATAATCAAAAAATAACAGTCCGCACTTTACAAAACGGCTCTTGGAAATGCAAGGGATTTTTTGGCCAGCTCCGGAAAATGGATACGCCGTAATATAATGCCAGATCACTATTTCAAACAAACGATCGATTCAGGAGGACACAGCAGGGACGCAGGACACCGAGCTATCGTTTAATCACCGGATATTGGGACCCAATCCATTCATTCATTCCACCCTTGATATTGATCAGGTCTTGATATCCGCTGTCCGCCAATTCCTTCGCCGCCACCATGCTTCTCCGTCCGGCTCGGCATATCAGATAGATTGGCTGGTCTTTCGGAAATTGCGCCACATCGATGTCACGAGCAATGACATGATACTCAATCCGGGCCTTGACATGAGGTGCGCTAACACATTCGTACTCTTCAAGTGTTCGCACATCAATCAAGAGCAGCGACGCGTCTTTCTCAAGCCTTTCCTTTAACTCGTGCACGGTGATCTCGCTGATATGATGTGCTAAAGAGCTGCGCTTGCCGAACTGAAACCAGGATGTCATAAGTGTGCCATTTGGTGCGCGATGCCGGCAAAGCACCTGCTAACGTGACTCGCGGTTTTCCTGATTGGCTTTGAAATTGGTTATTGCCCAGGCTCCGCCCCGCAATTTGAGTCCCATCTGGGAGTAGTACTGGATGCGTGTTGACCGATCGATAAACGACACTTCGACGAGGGCCGTAGTGTCATCACGACGAAATTCCTCATTCACCACAATTTGCGACTTGGCCCATACACCGCGGTATTCTCCCGAACCGATAAAACCAGTTATCAGGCGCTGCTTTTTCTGCCCGAGGGTCAAGCTGTCGTACTTCGCGTCACTAAACTCGTAAGTCGCGACTGAATCCAAGTCCACAAAGAGGGTTATGTCGGCAAGAGAATCAGCTTGAATATTCCTCACGAACTCGAGAACGCGGCTGCGGGCTGATGGCCCATCACTGCCGCAAGAAAGGACTATCAGCGCCGACAAGATCGGAAGGGTGTAAAGTAATCTTCGAAACACGATTACCAACGATATGCCAAGTTGACGCGATGCAATGACCCCAGATCGGCATACGGAAGAAAAGCATAGTCGACATTGATCTTGGGAAATGCAAATCCGGCGCCAAATGAGAATCCTGCGGTATTGTCCTTGTCGCCATCGGTTTTGTAGTTGCTGCCAAAACTCGAATAGCCGGCCCGGAAAGCAATTGGGATATTGGGCTGATACTCCAGCCCGATCGCGCCATAAAGGTCGTTATCCGAAGGAAGAACGCCTTCACCGGAAACCGTAATCGGGATTTCGCGCAGACGGTGCGAAAGCCCGGCACGGACCAAAATCGGAAGCGGATCTTTGTGTTCTTCTGATAACCCCGACAACTGAACACCAAGATTCGATGCCGATAGCCCCAGGTTGGTGCGCCCGTCCTTAAGGCGATAAAGCAAGCCCAAATCAGCAGCGATTCCTTGCGAGGAGAACTCATCAACTTTCTGGTAGATGAACTTCACACTTGCGCCGACCGACAACTGCCTGGCAATTTTGTTGGCATAGCCAAGCGTAAAGGCCATATCGGATCCGGAGAAATCGCCAATCACCTGACCCGATGAATTTGTCTCATCAATGGTGCCGTAGCTCAAGTAAGTAATCGCAAAGGCCAGTGCCGACCTGCTGTCGTACACCACAGGTTCGTCATCCTCGCTGTAGTCATATTGGTCGTCTTCCGTCTCGGTCGTTCCCTTTGGCAAGACAAACATAACGCTGCCCGATTGAATATCGGCGACATAATTCAAGTATGACGCAGACAGCGCCCTGGTTTGCATTCCCACTAACCCGGCGGGGTTGTAGTAAATTGCCGACTCGTCATTGGCCAAGCCGGCAAACGCGCCGCCCATCGACAATGCCTTGGCGCCGACGCCGATTTTCAGGAACGGATAGGCAGTCGTACCGACCTTGCTCTTTCCAGCCAGAATTGTCGATGATAAAACGAGCATCAGGAGAGTGGAGAATAAGACAATTCGTCTCATTGCGATTTCCTCGGGGTTGTCGGTTTGCAGCCTTATGGACATCTATAATAGTACGGCAGGACTCGAAAAGTTCCTACCAGGATTTCGTTAATTCATCGACAATATCGCGAGCTAATTTATCAATTGCCTGCTGTTTGCCGTCATCTTCAGTCTGTGTTGTGGCCGAGTAGACTCCGAAGCCGAGTACATTGCTTCGTTCAGCCAGCGCCTTTCCGCCCTTGCGCTCCATCACAAAATTAATGTAGATGTTGACGCGATACTCTGAAACATTGTCCGATTTGTCATAAGTGTATGCATTGCGCTCGTATTTGATGACTTCGCCGCGCAAGATTGCATCGGCATCGGCCGCGGCAACGACCTTGAGCGTGTTGTCTTGAATCAATCGATTGATGATTTCACGAGTAAGATCCTCCTGAATCCCATACTCCAGCGACTGATTTTCAAACGTCGGCACCGCGATCGTCTTGACACCGCCCAGCGACGAACTCGAGAATGAATAAACGCCGCAACCGGCACACATTAGCGCCAAGAATACCAAGAAATGCTTCATGCGACTCTCTGTCCCCGCTTGTAGACGGAAGTCACCGGATTCTGTGCAAAAAAGTACGGCAATTGCCTGTAGTTTTCGGCGTCCCAGAGTACAAAGTCAGCGAGCTTCCCGCTTTGAAGTGAGCCGACCTGATTCTCCATTCCGATCGCACAGGCTGAATTGAATGTCACGGCGTTCAATATTTCTTCGGCCGTCATCTTCAGGTATATCGCCGCAATCGTCATCGTAGCCTGCAGCGACGTATTACATGACGACCCGGGATTGAAATCGGTTGCCAACGCCACCGGAACACCAGCGGCAATCATCTTGCGAGCCGGCGCATATTCTCGGTGTCCAAGAAAGAATGTCGTCGACGGCAGGAATACGGCAATTGTCTTTGCCTCTGCCATTCGCGCGATACCTTCGTCGGACGCATACACCAGATGATCGGCGCTGACCGCACCAAGTTCTGCTGCTAATTCCGCACCACCCACTGATTTCAGTTCGTCGGCGTGGAACTTCAACTCAAAACCGTGACGTTTCGCAGCCGACATGATTCGCCGCGATTGCTCAATGTCGAAGACTCCGGCTTCGGTGAAAATATCGCAATACTTCGCCAGTTTGCGTTTCGCGACCAGCGGAATCATCTCTTCGATAAGAAGCCGGACGTAGCCTTCGCGGTCAGAACGATACTCATCGGGAAATTCGTGGGCTCCGAGAAAGGTGGGGACAAGGTCAATCGGGTGACTGTCGTTCAATCGTTGGATCACTTCAAGTGACTTCACTTCAGATTCCGTCGAGAGGCCATAACCCGACTTGGCTTCAGCAGTGGTCGTGCCGCTCTTGAGCATCCTGTTCAAAAAGCGCATACCATTCTGGTATAGCGTCTCTTCATCCGCCTGCCGCAGTCGCCGCGCCGAATTGCGGATTCCCCCGCCCGCCTCAGCAATTTCCATGTACGTCTTGCCGGCGTTGCGCATGTAGAATTCGTCTTCGCGCGTGGCTGCAAACACCGGATGCGTATGCGGATCGACCAGACCGGGAGTGACCAGCAGACCGTTGGCATCGATCACTTCTTCAAATCGCGCCTCGGGGAAATTCGCCGCGACGTCTGATTCGTTGCCAACCCACTTGATCGTTTCGCCTTCAAATACGAGTGCGCCGTGCTCGATCAGTTCGAGTTTTCCCAGCGACACACCGGTCTTAGGTGCGTGACCTTCGTTAGTGCAGGTAACTAATTGCGAGCAATTCCGAAGCAGTTTCAAACGATCAAATCTCTCTTCATTGTTCTTGATAATTGCCGGTTTCTACTGGCATCAGCGACACGTAAAAGAAATTCGCTCATAAATCCAAGCCCTTTTCGATCGGGTTACTGCGATTCGCTTTTCGCAATGCTTGTGCCTTCGCGCTCGATAAAGATGGGGTAGGCAAATGTCCGCCATCGCTTCAGCCGCGAGGCGAACACAATCGATGCAAATACGCAGAGTATGCCTGTGATCTGCATTGTGTGCGGCGCACCGATCGCGCTGGCCAAGGTTCCGGTGATCAGATTGCCGAACGGCAACATCCCCACAAACGAGGCAACATATAGACTGATCACGCGGCCGCGTTTGTCTTCATCAACAAGAGTCTGGAGGATGGTATTCGTGCAGGCAATCTGCGAGATCATGCCGACACCAATCAAGTACATGAAGGGAATCGCGATCCAGAATTCGCGAATAAACGAGATCGCGATTAGGCCGCTGCCCATGCAAGTCGCCGCCATCGCCAACATCTTTTCCAGACCGAGCACCCGCTGCCTGGAAGCCAGATAGATCGCCGCCGTTATTGCTCCGAGTCCGGTTGCACCCATCAGAAAGCCGAGTGTGCGTGAATCGCCCATCAGGATATCGCGTGCGTACACCGGCATCAAAGCGGCATACGGCATCCCGATGACGCTGACAAATGCCAAGAGAATTAGAGATTGGACGAATCGATGGCGAATTGTAGGCGTATCGAAAGCCTTCGCGGAATCCGCCCCAGATGTTGCCGACCGCCTTGTCGCTTCCTGCGGGCGAAGACGCATCGCCATTAAACATCCCAGCACGGCGATATAACTGACGCCATTCAACAGGAAACACCAGCCTTCGCCGATGATGGCGATTAATATTCCTGCGAAAGACGGTCCTAACACGCGCGCCAAGTTGACCATTGATGAATTCAGCGCGATGGCATTACTCAAATCATTCTTGTTTTCAACCAGTAACACCACCATTGACTGCCGGGAGGGAAAATCGAATGAATTGATAACTCCCAGAACTCCCGCTAACGTAACAATGTGCCAGACCTGGACCGTATCGGTCAGCACCAATGCCGCCAAGGTCAGCGCCTGCAGCATCGCCAGCACCTGTGCCGTGAAGAACATCTTGAAGCGGCTGGTGCGGTCGGCGAACACGCCGGCAATCGGAGCGAAGAAGAAGTTCGGCGCGTACAACACGAATCCGACCAGACCCAGCATGAAACACCGAGTCGGTCAGTTTGTACACCAACCAGTTGAGAGCAATCGACTGCATCCAGGTGCCGGTAATCGATATCGCCTGCCCGAAAAAATAGAGCCGGTAATTGCGGTGCTGAAACGCCCGCAAAGTCGTTCTTAGGCGGCCGGTTTTTTGTGTTGTCAATGCGGGGTCGGATGATGTGGCAGTAGTCTTCAAGTCAATTCTTCTCCGTTGGGAATATACGCATAAATGTTTGCAGGGCGCAAACACTTCAAAGAAGACTACCGGCGTGTCTCTGAGGGTTTTGGCGACTAAAACAGAGTAGGGACACAGTGTGCTGTGTCCCTACTACCGACATCTCATCAGAGTTCACCTGAAAATACAAGCCCTCTACATCCTGAACAGCACGTCCTCGCGTTCAAACCATTTCTTGCAGAAGACCAAACAGGCGGCGGCAACGGCAAAGGTCGCAAAAAACGCCACTAACACCAATCCCCAGTTGATGGCATCCGGTTCGGAGAGGACGCTCTTGATAATCAAACTGGTGTTAATGACCGGGATCAGCGCGGTTTGCATGCTGATTTTCATGCCCGGAATCATTGAGACAAAAGCCGGAAATACCAGCATGAAGTTGAGCATTCCCAGATATCCCTGCGCTTCCTTGGCCGACTTGGCGAATATCGAGACTGCCAAAGTAATTGCCGCAAAGATTCCTGCCAACGGCAGCACGACCATAAGGATCAACGCGATGGATATCAAAACCAATCTGAACATTCATCATACTCTTTAAATCTATCAACTCTTTCAGAATTTGCAAAATACTTGAATGAAAGCGCCATACTGCTTAACGAAAAGATTCCGGCCGAGACAGACGTCAGCAATACCACCATGTACTTGCCAATGACAAATTCGCCCCGGGTCGCCGGAGCCACAAGCAGGGTCTCAATTGTCCCGCGTTCCTTCTCCCCGGCGCCCAGGTCGGTTGCCGGAGACATTGCACCGAGAAAACATGTGAGAACAATGAAGTACGGAATCAACATCCCAAAGAACTTGCCGCCTGTTTTGCGAAGGCGGCGCTAAATTGACGTTGACAATCTTGATATGGCTGAGCAATTCCTCGGGCAAGTTGCGCTTGAGTACACGCGCGTTACAACACCCTCACGGTAGTTTGTGAGAGATCTTTCTTATCTTTCTCGTAGGCTGCCGACGAACGATCCTCGGCACCGTCGTAATAAACCTCAATATCGGTCTCGACTCGAGGTCGAGAGACTGACCGAATCGTTCCGGAACGGACATGTATGCCGGTATCCTTCCTGAAGTGACCTCCTGTTTGAGATCCTTTCCGGGATAGTCCGTCGAAAATTTTATTGTTATGAGAGTCGTGACTCTCAAACTGCGCGCCTGCAGTTCGGCAGGGAGGCGGTCCAGAGCCTTCGACAACGACGAACTTGTTTCGTCTCTCCTGATATTGGAGATCGGCGCTCATCTGCAGTTTGAGGATACCAATCATGATCACCGGCATCATCAGTACGCGGCATCAGGAATGCAAAAATCATTGTCCGGCGATCTCGCAGCGTATCCTTGAGTTCCTTCAGGAAAATCGTCTTGATATTCTTCATCTGCATTGGCTATCCCTCCACGATCTTGATGAAGGCGTCTTCGAGATTGTTCATACCGGTTTGCACGAGCAGGTCATTGACCGTGCCTTCACGGTAAATCCGGCCGTTGTGGATGATCGCTACACGGTCGCACAGGCGCATCGCTTCGCTCATGATATGGGTCGAAAAGATGACGCATTTGCCGGAGTCGCGGCAAGTCTTGATGAAATCCACAATCGTCCGCGAACTCATCACATCCAGCCCGGAGGTTGGCTCATCAAAGACCATCACCGGCGGGTCATGCAGAACCGAGCGGACAATCGACACTTTTTGCTTCATACCGGTCGACAGCTTTTCGTTGCGGACATTGGCGAAGCTATTCATGTCCAGCAATGTAAATAGCTCGTTGGTGCGCTTCTCGATCTTCGCCTCATCCATACCGTAAAGTCTACCGAAGTAGGCGACCATTTCTTTCGCCGTCAGTCGCCCGTACAAGCCGGTATTACCGGAAAGAAATCCGATCTGCCGCCTAACGCCTTGAGGGTCGTTGACGACATCAACGCCGTTAATCACCGCTGTACCCGACGATGGCTTGAGCGCCGTCGAGATGATGCGCAGTGTCGTTGTTTTGCCGGCGCCGTTGGGGCCGAGCAGGCCGAAAACCTCGCCCGGTTTGCATCTGAATGTGACGTGGTCAACCGCTTTGACCTCGCCGCGCTTCTTGTCCTTGAAGTTTTTGCACAAATCTTTCGTTTCGATCATAATCCTACCTGTTCACTCACCGTGATTGAATCCTACTATACTATCCGCGACCGGCAAAAGTTACAAAAAAGCGCCAGCTTCGTTTGGCACCGCTACTGACATGGTTATTCACTCATGCAGATTGAAAACGGCGCCTTTGGCGGTATCTGCGTAGAAGTCCCAGATTTCGATGGAAGCTACTTCTTGTGCTCTTTGCAAAGAACCGATTTGAAAGTGTTGAAGACGAACTTTACGGGTTTGTACGGCAGGTTTGGTATTGTGATGGACTGATCCAGTTGGGTGATGTCGAGCCGGGTCGTAGTGTGATAATCGCCTTCCATTAGGATCGTCAACGGTACCGGCATCCGGAATCCTTCTCGGACATTTTCTACCTTGACGCGAAGTTCGACTTTGAACTTGCCGTCTGGCTGCTGACTAACTGCCGGCTCCCAGACATATTCCGGCAACTGCGTATCATAAACCCACTGGTCGAAGAACCAGTCGAGCGGCTGCCCATAGTGCTTCTCTGCGATCCGCTGAAAGTCCGCCGTAGTTGCGTCCGACCAGCGATGCTCGGTGAGAAAACCGTTCAGCATCTCCCGGAATTTGGCATCGTCGCGTTTGACGAAATCGAACATCATCATCCGCAGCATGTAAAGCACATAGGCGCCTTTGCTGTAAACCAGCGTCGAATAGTCTGAAGACTTCGATGATGCCAAGCGGTATCCCATCCAGATTGGACCGGCATCGTTGCCCTCCTGGTAGTCCGTCTGCCAGCCCTTGTTGACATACGATCCTTTCTGGTAAACATCATCGCGCCAGAGATCGAGCAAATCGAAGAACCTCCCCCGCTTCGTTTCATCGGCTTGATACTTACGCTGAATGTACCAGCCACTGAAATATTCCGCAAAGGCTTCGGACAGCCATTGGTCGTGGTAGGATTTCCATCCGACGAGATGCCCCCACCACTGGTGAGCGACTTCATGTGCCCGAAACGCATCGTCAAAATCATTCCCGATGCCTTCGTCAAAGGTTGCATAGCCAAGGTGTATTAGACCTGGCAGTCCCTGTCCGTGCGGTGAGGGGATTTCGGTAGCAATCAGTTGATTGAAAGGATAAGGATGCACTTCCGCGGAAAACAGCGAAGCCGAAGCCACGACATCATCGAGGACACTGTGTCGCACCGAAGCTGTGCCCGCGCTGTGCGACTTGCCGGCATAGACCGCCACCGGCTTGTCATCCAGGATGCGCCCGGTATCTATCTGGAAGGGTCCATAGTTGTATGACACTATTGCCACCGGGAAATCACTGATGTCCCAGTTTGTAATTTTGAAGCCGTCCACGATGGCCTCCGAAGTCTTTCGCCCGACGGACACGAATTCATATTGCTCCGGTACGGCGAATTTGAGCCGAAACTTTGAGCGCTTCAAGTAACCATATCGCGGATACCAGCTCGTCGCATACGCAAGAATGTTTCCGCCCCAGGGTGTTTTGAGCACCATCCGATTCGAGGAATAGCTAAATCGCAAGGTGGTCCGTTCACCTATCGCCAGCGGTTCGTCGAGAAATACCGTTACACCATACTCATCCTTCAAGCGCAGGAAATAGAGCGAATCGCCTTTGGCGTCGATCACATTCAAGGATTTCTGGTCGATTTCCGGCATCAACTGGAAGAATATGGTGCGCAGGCTGTCCAGATTGCTCTGGAACGACAGGTTGACTTCCAATTCTGTTTTGGCGGATTGGAAGATTTTGCAGGAGATGTCGTAGTCGAGACTATCGATCAGGTCTTTATCTTCCGAATCCGTGCCCCAGGGAGTGCCGGCATACTGGCTTGGCAGATGAAAACTCTGGATAAGATCCGGATACGAGCCATCTCCGGTGCGGGCATGCTTGTAAAGCTGAATCTCCTCAAGTTCCTTCGGATCGTATATGAACACCATGTTCCCGCGAGGCGAATTGAATCGCGCCAGAAAACGGCCCGCCAGTTCGGGTTGGACAATGTCGCTTAGAATCAGTGCCGGAAACGACCATTCAAATTCATCTTCGATAAAGTCAATGAACCCCGCAAGCAGCCGCATTTCTCCCTTGCGCTTGCCGAGCTCGCTGAAATTCAGTCTGGATTCAAGTTCAGTCGCGGTTGAATCGCTGAAGACGAGTGCGATCTCCGCAAACGGCCAGTTCGCCGTACTGTCTTGAGTGTGGCGGGCCAGCATGTATTTTTCGGCTCGATTCGGAGGAGTCAGTTCAAAGCGCCCTTTACCGGTAAAAACGGCTGAGTGAGTTCTCCCGCCGACTGATTGCCCAAGTGTGAGAATTCCGCTTTCGAGAACGATCCTGACGCCGCCCCGTTCAATGGTCAATTGCGAAACTTCAGCCTGCTTCGCAAAATCGAGCGTCATTGCGCGCAAGCTGTCCGCGGTGGTGACAAAGTTAATCGGCGCGGCGCTCGCCGTGCTCGCCGTTGTGACATGTGCCGACAACCAAGCCACTAACAAACAACCAAGGAGAATTCTCCGAGTCAATCCGCCCTTCCCGCTTTTAAAGTTCAAGAGGCCGGCAAGTTCACTTCTTGCAGGCGGCAACGGCATCATCCAGCGTGTCGTGCACAGAGAACACTTCTGTCAGACGCGAGATGACCATGATCCGTTCAATCTTGTCAGTCAGATTCGCCAGCCGCAGTTCACCGCCGCCGTCTCTGAACTTTTTGTAGTGATGAATCAGAATCGACAGACCGGACGAGTTGATCCACTCGCAATTCTGCAGGTCCACGATGGCGTTTTTCTGACCTTTGGCGAGCAAAGAATACAGCTTTTCGTCAAGTTCGCCGGTATCCGGTCCGCCCATCATTTTGCCCGAAACCGAGATAACACTAATTCCGCTTTTTTCCGAGAGAGTGACTTTCATTAATCCTCCAGTTAGTCGATTGCGCTCGAAGTTGAAATTTCAACATCAGGCAATACAATTACACAACGTCCAAGTACACTTGCATGAATCTACTGAATATCCAATTCGCGGTCAACTGAATAACTGCACTCGGGATGGCGTGGCGCGGCCGCCTCTTGGGTGGTGGTTTGCAGCATTGCGGACGGCGTTTGTAATACTATATTATAGTGAAAGGCAGTTCCGTGACCACTTTTCAACAAGGCTTGTTCCGACTTTGAACACCAGTCGAATTCGCGCATATACCGCCCATTATGTCAGAGCAATTGGCAAGATAGCGGTTTACCTGGCCGGCTGTATTTTCGTCAAGCCGTTCCTGTTGACGGCACGCCGGTCAAGAACCTATCAGACCTCGTCGCCGTTGCGAGTTCTGTACGTCTCGCTCGCCTACCGTGGAGACTTCCTTCTTTCGTTGCCCGCCATAGCGGCCTTGAAACACCATTTCCCGAAATCGACGGTAACTTGCTGGATCCGCGGATTCAACCAGAGTCTGGCCCGGCTCAATCCGGCAATTGATCAAGTATTCGTTTACGATGACTTTCGTTCATCCGGCATCGCGACGCTTGTTGAACTCTTCCAACCTGGTCATCACCAGTCTTTGCTTCAGAATCTTAGAAGCCGCCAATTCGATGTCATGGTGGACGACACCGGAATCGGTTTTACTGCGCTGTATGGTTTTCGCGCCGGCATTCCCTTGCGAATCGGGCGAAATGTACAGGGTTATGGATTCCTGAATCATTTTGATCTCCCGGAAGACGCAAACAGTCAACTGGTCGAAAAACGGCTGCGGCTCCTGCGACCACTCGGCATTACCAGCGAAGCGGTACAGACCATTGCCGGGGCATTGACCATCGACGAGCGCCTGGCTCAAGCCACCCTCGACAAGTTCTCCCTCATCGGCGGGCGATATTTTACGATTCAGCCGAACGGCGGCTGGGAAGCCAAGAACTGGCCATTGGACCGTGTCGCCTTTGTCTCGGGACGAATCGCGTCCGAATCGCGACTGATGGCCGTGTTGTTGGGATCGGCCAGCGACCGCGAAGGCCTGGAAACTGTCGGACGGACTTCAGGTGGACCATATCTTAACCTCGCGGGCAAAATTGAATTGGACGAACTTGCGGCCATCATTGCCAATTCGGCTCTTCACCTCGGTGTTGATTCGATTGGGTCTCATCTCGCCTGTGCTTTGGGTACGAAAAGCCTGACGATTTTCGGCCCGACCAACCCAGTGGTCAGCCACAGCTTTTCAAGCAGAAACGTTGCGGTATTCAAGCGCACCCGCTGCACGCCTCGCTTTGACAAGCAATACTGCTGCCTCGACGCCGGCCGGACGTGTCGCCACAATGCATGCATGCGCGAATTGAAGGCTGACGACGTATTGAGAATTGCGCTTCAACTTCTGAATTCCGAAATAAAGAGCTCCCTTGTTGAGTTGTGAGTTGCGGCTGCAGGTAAGTGGTGACAAAATGTGAAGATGCAATATTCTGGCCACTCCGCCGATCACTGATAGTTTTGCGTTGACACGGTTCTTCGGCTCGGATATACTCAGTCGCGCATGAACACTCGAGGCTAATAAAGTGTGGTTATTGAAACTTCTCTCTATCCTGATCAAATACCGAAAGACTATCATCCTCAATACGCTGATAGTCACTGTTATAGCCGCTGGAGTAAGCTTTGTACTGCCAAAGAAGTATCTGGCACGAACGACAGTCTTACCGCCAGAGACCGAAACCGGAATTGCCGGGTTGATGGGTCTTTCTTCGGGTATCCTTGCTCAGGCGGCGACGAACTTTGCGCTGCCGATCATGGCCACACCCTCCGACCTCTATGCAAGCATGCTTGAGTCAGAAAGCATACTCGTCAAGGCTGTTGACTCACTGAAACTGACCGAGGTGTATGAAGTTGAATCAAGATGGGAGGCTGTCGTTCAACTTAAGGAACGCATCAAGATCAAGGTTGAAATGGACGGTATTGTCACTCTCGATGTCGAAGCGAAAGATCCCGTGACAGCCGCTAATATCGCCAATTTGCTGGTTTTTTACCTCGACGAATTCAAGAAGCAAATGCGCAGCCAGAAAGGTCGCGAGTTTAGCTCGTTCCTCGAACGGCGCCTTACCGAGACAGATAGTTCCCTGCAAATCGCAGCAAATCAGCTGCGCAATTTCCAGGAGACGCACGGTGCGATAGCTCTCGATGTCCAATCTGAGGCTTTGATCAGAAATCTTGCGGAAGAAAAAGCCCGACTCAATTCCGCCGAAGTTGAGTTAGAAGTGATGCGCAAACAACTCTACCCCGACCATCCGGACGTGATACGTCGGGAACTCCTCGTGAGCGAGATTCGCGGTGGATTGCGCCGTGCAGAAATCGGCGCGACCAATCCGCGCGACTCGATTATTTCCGCGCTCGAGGTTCCACTTTCGCGAGTACCCGATTTAAGCCTGAAACTTGCGGTGCTTACGCGCAATCTCAAGATCTTTGAGATTACTTACGAATTGCTTTCACAGCAGTATGAGATGGCGCGGCTTCAAGAGCGCCGCGATACGCCAACAATCACAGTGCTTGATATGGCACGCCCCCCAAGCAAACCATATTGGCCCCGGAAGAAGTGGATTGTACTGACGGCATTTGCTCTCTCGTTTCTTGCAACTGCCACTATGGTAGTCGTGAGAGAGATGTTCGTGCGCGAGACAAGCCCCGCCGCCAGTATTGTTGCTCCGTTGCGTGAGATGTTGGATCAGGTGCGGCGCAAGCCGCTCGGCTGATGGCTCCGGCACCAGCTCGAATCAGATGAACGGTGACTCTATGTCTTTTGGACGTCGGCCTCGATTTACCCTGTTGGCCGCCCTCAACGGCGGCGTCTTGGCCTCTTCCATTTTCCTCGGTCCGATCGGTTCCCTGGCCCTCATAGGCGGTATAGGTTTTCTCTGTTATGTCATCGTGGGCGAATTGGGATTCGTCGCTGCGACTGTTCTGATTTCGCATGTGAATGACGATCTTGGTCTCACTTTTGATACAATCCGCGCAATCAAGTGGGTAGTGATCTCACTCTCTCTCATCGTTACCATCTGGCAACTGTCCGTTCGCGATGAGCGTCTGGGCCTGAGGGCCGGATTCATCGAGAAATATTTTGCCATATTCATCCTGTGGGGATTGGTCTGCCTCTTCTTTGCGGATAGCCCTCGCGCAAGCGTCATTGAATTTGTGCGCAGCCTGGCTCTCTATTTTGTGTACTTGATTACCAAAGCAACTGTGCGCAATCGTAAACACGTGATAATCATCCTCGGACTTTTTGCTCTCGTTGCTTTCTCTTCGTCACTTTATTCGGTCGTGTCTCTCTTGCAGGGAAAGTACTTTCGGCTGCGTGGATTTATGGACGGAGCAAATGCTTATGGTGAACTGATGGCGATTCTCTTACCCTTTATTGTCGCTGCGGCGGTCTTGGCCGAGAAAAAGCTGCTCCGCTACGTTCTCGTTTTTGTCGCTTCGCTGGGAACGGTGGCACTGCTCGCGTCCTGGTCGCGAGCAGCCATAGGAGCGGCATTGATCCAACTTGTAGTATTTCTGATTGCTGAACGTAAATTCCGGGCACTCGTTGCCACCGGTGCAATTGCCTTGGGGCTTGTCGTCGCATTGTTTGCCGCTTCACCACTCTACGATATGTTCTATAAGGTGGGTCGGTTGCAGGCCGGCACAACTCATAGAACTCTGCTTTGGGAAACAGGAATAGCATCCATTGCTGAAAGTCCGGTCTTGGGACAAGGATTTGAGGTTAAGGTCGCCGATGTTACGGATAGGGTCTTCTGGAACGACCTGTCGGCTGCGTACCTCTTTCGGGATTCGTCCGGGCGATACAACGCCCACAATCATTTTATCCAGGCCGCTGTTGCCACCGGTATTCCCGGATTGCTCATCTTTGTCGGATTTCTATACTATCTGATTCGTCATCACATCCGCGACTGCCGACGCGAAGATGGCAAGCGACGGCGAATCCTCTTTTCAGCAATGCTAAGTGTCAGCGCCGGAATTGTTTTCGTCAGTTTCTTTTCCATCGCGACGATGTTTGGTTCAGGGTCGTATGCTAACTATTTTTGGGTGGCTCTCGGCATGTTGGACGCAATGAAGGACTACACGATTGAATTGTAAGCGATAGAAACTTGCGAGCTGCTACTTCTCGGCAGACAACGCACGTTTGCCCTCTCTGATCTTCGCCTGCTGCCGTTTTTTCACATCTTCCCCTGCCGGGTAGGACAACAACTGCTCAAATTCCTTCTGTGCCGCTGAAGTGTCCTTGACACTCTGGAATATCTTTCCGCGATGATACCGGCACTCAATCAAATTGAAGTAGTTCTGCGTGCTGTCCGACTCCAGCGAGCCAATGATTTCGCCAAAATACTCCAGCGCCGCCGCGAACTTGCCCGCCGCGTAATTTGAAAACGCCATCCCCCACTTGACCAATCGACTGTCGGGATATTTCGAGTGAAGTGTTTCGGCGCACGCCAGCGCCGATTGCGGGTCTTTGCGTTCCAGGTGAATCCAAATCAGTGAGTTCAAGGCCAGATCGTTGGAGAAGAGCGACGAATCAACGGCAAGCTGAAGTTCCTCGACTCCGTCGTCCTTGCGATCGCCGACGAAGGGAAGCCAATTGATGAACTCTGTCTTGGCGGATTTCCAGTAATGATAGGTCCCCAGTCCGAGGTAGGCATCATATAAGTGCGGATCAAGTTCGAGTGCATCGAGATACGCACCTTTAGCCTTCAAGCCCCGGCGCATCGCTGTCCACCAACTTCCAGCTTTGGCTTCCAGTGAGGCCGTGTAAGCGTGCCCATTGCCGATCGTCAGGTAAGCCCATGCCGCTTCCTCCGCAAGGGACCGCGCCCGCTCGGCGATAGAAATCGCCTTCTCGACGGCAGCTTCGAACTGATCCTTCTTGCCGAAATCCTCCCGGTCCATCATTTCCGCATGGTCGACTCCAGCCAGATACAACAATGCCGCATGGTCAAGACTGTCGCGGGCAACCATTTCCGCAAAAACGGTCCGTGCCGAGTCAAACTGTTCGACCATCGTGAAGGCAATTCCTCGGCGCAACTGCGCGACGTAGGTCGAATCCAGATCAACCGCGGCGAGACTCGCAGGGAAGGCCAGAAGTCCAAGCAAAAGCAGTGTACGAATCAACATTGTCCCATAATCAATAGCTTCGTCTGATTATACAAACTGTTTTGGAATCAAACCTGCGATACGTATTGCATATCGGACCGCCGCGGGGTAAAATATCCCCGACAATTCGATGCGAAATTTAATGCCTGGAGATATAGCCATGATCGATTTCGAACTCACCGACGACCACAAATCCGCGCAACAGATCGCGCGTGATGTCGCTCACAAATACTTGAAGCCAAAGATCGCCGATCTCGACCGCGAAAACAAGAACGACCCGGAGTTTCTCAAGCGCCTCAAGGATGCCGAACTACTCGGCGTTTGCATCCCGCAGAAATATGGCGGCATGGGACTCGACTACATCTCGCTTGGCCTCGTTTGCGAAGAGATGGAGTATGTCGACACTTCGGCGCGCGTCGCCTTCTCGGTTCATATCGGTCTTAACTCGCTGACGCTGCTGACATGGGGCAACGAATTCCAGAAGGAGAAGTATCTCATTCCGCAGGCTAAGGGCGAGAAGATCGGCACATTCGGCCTAACCGAACCTGCCGCCGGGTCCGATGCGGTTGGCATTCTCACCACAGCGAAGAAGGCGGGCAACAAGTACATCCTCAACGGCGAGAAGATGTGGATCTCACTTTCCGAAGTCGCCGACATGTTCTTGATTTTCGCCTGGACCGATACCGACAAGCAGAAGAAGCGCGATCACACCGGACTGTCGGCCTTCATTGTCGAACGCTCTTTCAAAGGCGTGACGACGGGTTCGATCACCGGCAAACTCGGCGTGCGCGCCGGCAAGACCGGCTGGATTGCGCTTTCCGATGTCGAAGTTCCAGCGGAAAATCTGCTTGGACACGAAGGCGAAGGCTTCAAGATCGCCATGTCGTGCCTCGATGGCGGACGCTACACCGTCGCTGCCGGATCGACCGGGCTCATTCGCGCGTGCATGGATGCCTGCAAGGATTACGCCCTCACGCGGAAAACCTTCGAAGTGCCGATCGCCCAGCACCAACTGGTCAAGGAGATGTTTGCGGAGATGATCTACGGCTATGAAGCTGGCCAGTATCTCTGGATAAAGGTCGGCTGGCTGCGCAACAAGGGCCTGCGGTCAACGCGCGAGACTTCGCTGGCGAAGTGGTTTTGCACCGACCAAGCAGAGAAGGCCGCCTACAATGCCGTGCAGATTCACGGCGCTTATGGCTTCAGCGACGAGTATCCGGTCGAACGCTTTTTCCGCAACTCCAAAGGCGCCGCCATCTACGAAGGCACGCGCGAAATTCACAAACTGATGCAGGCGGACTATTATTTGGGATATCGCACTGATCATCCGGTGCGGTGTATGCCGCCGAAGTGGGAGGGGTAGACCAGTCAAGCGAGTGCAAGGCTCCCGGGGTGTTCGATTGCATCCGTCGATAAAACAGTCTTGGGATTAGGTCGTCAGTCTTAGTAGGATTACTGTACGAATGAAGCAGAGGTATTTGCTGACAAATGTTAAGATTGAACTCACTCCTCTTCGCCGCAGTGCTGGTCTTGGGTTTCACAAATTCCCCGGCCATTGCGGCACCCGTCGAATCAGTGGGACGAATGAATAACAAGATCGTCTTTGCCACCTACGCTGGTGACAGCGAAGAGCTTGCACATTGCCTCATCTTTGCCGCCAGTGTGCGCGAGTTCGCCGGAGCATTATCCGAAGTACCGATTCGGATCTACCATCCCCGCGATTCGCTTGCGACACTTAATCAGTCGCAATGGTCGTTGGCCGAATCCCTTCATGTGGCATTGGTCCCGGCGAGTATGCCCCAACGGCGGCGGCAATGCTTCCTATGCTGGCAAGACCTTCGCAGCGTCGCAGGCCGAGGGCGAAGCGGCAAACGGCTCGGAGCTTCTTGCCTGGTTCGACGAGGACACCATCGTGCTGACGGAGCCGTCAGAATTGCTTCTGCCTGACTCGATGGCGTTCGCTTTTCGACCCGTGATGCATCTTCTGATTGGTTCACTGTACTCCGAACCGCCGGATGAGTTCTGGCGGCGAGTCTATCAGGTAACCGAAATAACGGAGTCTACACTATTTGCCATGAAAACGGTCGTCGATGAACAGACAATTCGGCCCTATTTCAATGCCGGACTGATGGTGGTCAGGCCTGAACGCGGTATCTTGCAGCGCTGGGCGGAGTACTTTCAGGTCTTGTACAGCGACTCGTTGGTCATTAGTCAATGCGCCGCAGACCGCAGAAAGCAGATATTCCTGCATCAGGTGGCGCTGGCTTGTGCCGTACTCAAGAGCGTAAATCAAACTGAAATGCGCGAGTTGTCCCATCGCTACAACTATCCGCTCTTCTTCAAGGAGATGTTCGGAGCCAAGAACGAATTCGACGACTTATCCGAGGTCAGAACGCTGCGATATGATGCCTATTTTCGGAATCCGGCTCCCGACTGGGCCGAGCGGCTCACTGGCCCGCTGAGTAAAGTAAGTTGGCTGCGCAGTCATATTGCGCCAGAGGTTTCGCGTCGGTAGGGACGCGAGCCGCGCCCTCAACTACCTCGTATCCACTGCAAAATCCCTTTACTTTTGCCGCTATTCGTGTTACCTAAGACCCCATTCGGGGCGTATAGATATGGAATTATGAGTCGGTTCATACAAAGGATCTGATATGGCTGAAAAATATGATATAGCGGTGCTGGGAGGCGGGCCCGGCGGGTATGTTGCCGCGATTCGGGCGGCACAAATGGGCGCCAAGGTCGCCTGTATCGAGGAAGACAAGCTGGGCGGCATTTGCCTGAACTGGGGCTGTATCCCGACCAAGACTTTCATCGCCACGGCGCATCTTTACCGCAAAATTCAGGATGCCGCCGAATTCGGTATCGATATCGCCGGCGCGCCGCAAATCAATCTCGCCAAGATGGTCGAACGCAAGAACAAGGTCGTCAACGAGCTGGTCTCCGGTATTGGCTTCCTCTTTAAGTCCTATGGCGTGACCACCTACAATGGCTTCGGCTACTTCGACGCGAAGAATCGCCTGGCGGTGGACATGCAAGATGGCACGACCAAAATTGTCGAAGCTGACAAGGTCATCATCGCCACCGGCAGCCGGCCGCTCAACGTCCCGGCATTTCCGTTTAACGGCAACACCATCATTTCGTCGGACGAGTTGATCTACCCGAAATCGATTCCGGCTTCAATGACGATCATCGGCGGCGGTGTCATCGGGTGCGAGTTCGCCTGTTTGCTGGCCCAACTTGGCACTAAGATCAATGTTGTGGAAATGCTGCCGAACTTGCTCCCGCTCGAGGACATCGATTCTTCCAAAACCATCGAGCGCGAACTGAAAAAACATGGCGCCGAAATTTTCACCGGCGAGAAAGTGCTGTCGGTCGAGGATACTCCGGCCGGAGTTGTCTGTAAACTCCAATCGGGCAAATCGCTGACTTCGGAAAGAGTGCTTGTCGCCATCGGGCGTTCATTCAACACCGACGACATCAACGTTGATGCCGTCAAACTCGAGATGAACAAGAATGGCTCGATCAAGGTCAACGACAAGATGGAGACCTCGGTCAAGAACATCTACGCCATTGGCGACTGCGCCGGTGTTTATCTGCTCGCCTACACGGCGTCGTATGAGGGGCAGATTGCGGTTGCGAATGCCCTTGGCAAGAACAAGAGGGTCGACTATCAAGCTGTTCCGATCACGATTTTCACCGATCCCGAAGTCGGCTCGATCGGTCTTTCGCAGCAAAAAGCTGAAGCGGAAGGCCACGAAATCCGCATCGGCCAGTTCCAATTCCGGGTGCTGGGCAAATCCAAAGCTGAGCGCGAGATTGCCGGCGGCGTGAAGATCATTGCCGACAAAAAGACCGACAAGATTCTCGGCGCACATATCGTCGGCGCCCATGCGACAGACCTCATCCACGAAGTCGCCGTCGCCATGAGCCAGAAAATGACCGCCGAGCAATTGGGCGATGTGTTCCATGCCCATCCGGTGCTTGCCGAAGCCATAATGGAAGCCGCCCACGACGTACACGGATTGTCGGTGCATACTCCGAAAAAGGCGAAGTAGCAGCGCACTCTTGTGAAGCCGGTCCGTGTACAGCCCCGGCTTCACAATCACCAACCGGTCCTTTGCCAACCACAATGTCGCAAAGGCGATCATTCTCTGCTTGCCAAACGTTTTAACAGCAGGCAAATTCGATCCACAAATAGAATCAGTATGGCTGGGTGGGAGCTCGCGACGCAGAGCTATTTAGGTCGCTCCTTCTCAAAGCACATCTAAATCCCGAATTCTGTGGCACGAAAGGATTCGCATGTCGCTTTCAAAGAAACTTGGCGCCGAGTTCATTGGCACTTTATGGCTGGTTCTCGGTGGCTGTGGCAGCGCCGTATTGGCGGCCGCTTTCCCAAATGTCGGAATAGGACTATTGGGGGTCTCACTGGCTTTTGGCTTAACAGTTCTGACCATGGCCTTTGCAATCGGACATATTTCCGGCTGCCATCTAAATCCGGCGGTATCGTTCGGACTATGGGCGGGCGGCCGATTCGATGGCAAGGAACTCCTGCCCTACATTGTCGCGCAGGTTCTCGGCGGCATCGCCGGGGCGGGAATTTTGTATGTGATCGCCGGAGGTCAGGCAGGATTCTCGACGGCCGGAGGTTTTGCTTCTAATGGATTTGCGGAACACTCTCCGGGCGGTTATTCGATGATGGCAGTGATGGTTTGCGAAATCGTAATGACCTTCATGTTTTTGATGGTTATCCTCGGCTCCACCGACAAGCGCGCTCCTGCCGGATTCGCACCGATTGCCATTGGCCTGATGTTGACCCTAATTCACCTCATCAGCATTCCGGTCTCAAACACTTCGGTAAATCCGGCCCGCAGCACCGGTCCGGCAATTTTCGTCGGTGATTGGGCAATATCGCAGCTATGGCTATTCTGGCTGGCACCGATTATCGGCGCTATCTTGGCTGGATTCGTGCACAAAGCGATGTTTGCAGACAACAAGTAGATCTTTGAACCCTTCTAAGTTCTCGCGGCCGCCTGGAACCGATACCAAGGCGGCCGTTCTTGCGCAGAGTCTGCGGCAACTTAAGTATCTTTTAATCAACAGGTTAAATCAATTGCAGTAGTGGAGAAGCAGCACAGCCAGCGCATATTCTGCGGATTGGCTCGAGCGTTGGCCCATCTCACGATCAGTCACTAAGCACATAATCTGTTGTTAACCATAGAGTAACGCAAGAAATAGGATTTGCAGCTTGCTCGGCACAATGGTTGCAACATTACTTGCCGAAGTCAGTTACTCTTGAGAAACACTTTGGCGGTGAAGGGTACTGAAGAGGAGGGGATAGAGGAGCTCCTTTGTGAGGGAGGAGCTCCTTTTGTTTTTGCTGCTGTGTCTATCAGTGGTTCGATAAAAGCGCCCTATCTTTGTCTACAATTTGAGAATCATCTGTCAATGTACGAAATATTCATGTCGATACTCTGTTTTAAGGAGGGGACGAAGGAATTCGTCTCGTCATTCTACATCGGTGCATGGGACCCTCCGGCGTGAGCCGGGGGCCCCTGCTTTTTAGGGAGACCAATTTCAGCTGAGTAACTATTCGACCGGATGCGAGACCGGGTTGCTTTGTGGCTGCCTTAGGTGGCGCAAAAAGAGAATCCAGATCAGCAAAGCCGAAAACCAGGGGAAGTACCACCACAGGAATCGCGCAAGATCGGGCACCGGCAACGGAGTCCACTTCGTCAGCGCAAGAATCATAAACAGGTAAATGAACGCCTCTGCTTTCACGCACTTGCGAATGACGTAAAACGTCGCGGGAATAAGCAGGATAAACGAATAGCTTTTCATACGCGGCATCGCGAGAGCATATACCAGGCATGAGAGATATATTGATTCGACTGAGAAGCTTTCCAAAGCCGGGGTCGAGCGCTTGCCAAGTGCCCGCCAACTAACCACCAAGATCACGATCACTGCGGCAAGGTAAATCGCATTAGGGACGATCCCCGGCACCGTGTTCAGATACTTTGCCGCCTCCGACTTGTCGAACAAATCCCTGATCATCGCCAATAGCGAGTGGTTGTAAGTTTCACCTCGTTCATCGATGACACCCAGAACTGACAGGAACACTTTGAATTCGCGTTCTGCAATCCAGTAATTTGCCAGCAGATAGGCGGCAAACGCCGCACAGCCGGCTGCCACATATTTCAAAGCATCCTTTTGTCGCCAAAGCAGCGGGAGCGCCAAGAAGACTATGAAAGTCAATTTGAATAATGAAATCGCGACTATTGCGGCGGTGAAAAGTACCATCTTCTTGCGTAGCAAGGCTGCCATGGCAATCCAGAAGAGAACTTGTTCGAAGATCCCGATGTTTCCGGCAACGAAATCCCAGTATACTGTCGAGGCATAGGCCAGCGTCACGAACCAGAACAAAAGGAGGTCATCCTCCCCGTCGAACAGACTTCTGCGCCACAACAACATCAATGCGATCAGAAGGGCCAACTTGAGGAATAGGAAAATCAGATAAGCCACCTTGAAGTCAAGTAATGCAAAGGGCCGGAGAAACCACAAAGTTAACGGAGGGTAGACAAAGGAAAGTTTGATTGAGCTACCGGCAATTTGCTCGAGTGTCTTTGTGTCATAGGCATCGAGACCGCGCTCATGGGCGACGGCAGCATAATAGTAAGTCTTGAAGTCCCACTGTTTCTCACCCTGCGCAAGGTCATGAATGCCGTAAATCCACAAGACTGCGAGCAGACCAAACAGTATGTAGCGAAGAGTCTTGCTGTTTTTCGCAGCCATTGGCTATTTCCAATTATCCGGAATCGCGATTACAACCGCAAATGGCGGGTCCGCCGGTTCGCTGTCGTAGACAAGAACCAGGCTTTGTCCGCGGACAAACCAGTCGAGACCTTCCCAGTTCACATTTTCCCAATTGTTCTCTTCCAGCAGCGCCCTGACACTATTGAATTGCTCCCGCATCCGAATCGACCACTTCGCCATTTGCGCCGGTGGGACTGACTCGAACAGCGGTTTGACCAGCGCATTGATTTCGATGGAATTGCCGACCAGTTTGCCCTGGAGGTCGTAGCGCTGGAGATTCTTATACTTGTATTCCCGCCTGGCACCGGAGCCGCGAAGGGGCGCATTCTCGGAACTGAGCAATACGATTAAACCGGTGTCGGTAGCTTTGTCGTCCGACCAGATGTGCCAGACAAGATCGGGAGCGCGATAACGCTGGGCGAATGGCGGCGCGGTTTGTGGCGCCGGCTCCATCGACTTTGGCAACTCCGAATCCAAGAGGATTGGCGCCGAGCTTACAGCTTCCACTTCCTTGGTCTTGGGAGTCTGCAGAACACGGTAACTCGCCGAGTCATTGACGAACAGATTGTTAGCATTACGGGGCACGTCGGCGATTACGAGTATCGGCTGCAGCGGACTGTGGCCAAGTGCATTCTGAATCTGCTCCGGCAAGGAAGTTACGGCGGGATACCCACCCTCCCAGACAACGGCGATGCGCGACGCTCCGCTTGGTAGCGCCAACGCTGCCGCGCCCTCGAGGCCGCGATTTCCAAACTCGGTCACGGTCTGATTGAACTGGGCGAGAACCCCCCAGTCCTTGCCGCCGACTGTGGTCGTGGAGTAGAGGGCGTGAAGATCTTCCGAAAGAACGGCAACCCGGCCATCGGCCAGAACCGTGATGCTTTCAAAGTCGCGGGCAGCCTCGCAGCCTTTCATCGTGATCCGCTTGAGCTTATCCGGATCGATCGGTATGACTGCAGCGGCCGCATCCTCGATCTTCAGTTCGAAGTAGCATCCGGGTTCATCATCGCTGACGAAAAGAAGCCGGCCGCCGTATCGTGCGACGCCGGAGATCTCCTTGATTTGCTTCCCGGAATTGTCGGCTTGTACCGGCACTGCGAACTGCAGTCGCAGCATGATGGCTATCAGAAGGAGAGTTGCTTTCGGAGCATAAATCTTCATTATTGTGGCCATTTCATCAAAGTGTCCGGGAATCGGGCTGTCGCCAATACTCAAGATCCATTCTAATCAATCGCAAATGGACTTGGCAACATCTAAGTAGCTTGCTTTCCGGGTGTGAAGTCATACATATTGTCTGGTGACAACTGGACTGACAAATGCTTGAAGGCCTGAACAAGACATATTGGCTATGGATACTTGCGGTAGTGATCACCCTTGCTTCCGTCGTCTATCAGCGCACAACCGGCCCGTCCTATCCGGTCCGGACAAAGACGCAACTGCCCACCGGAGAGCACGTCAAAGCTAAGTTTCTTACGACACATGAAACCGTCGCCGACGCGCCAGTTCGCGTTGTTGTCGATAATCACGAATATTCGGGTCGCGTGGAGTGGCGCCGGGTGAACAGCCGCGATGATTGGAATACGATTCCGCTGAATCGAAGCGGCGATACACTTTGGACAGTTGTCCCCAGACAGCCGGCGGCAGGCAAAGTTACTTATCATGTCTTCCTGACTTCAGCGACCGGCCGCGACATCAAGCTCACTGACGAGCCGGTGGTGATGCGGTTCAAGGGCGCGGTCCCGATGGTCGTGTTGGCGCCGCATGTTCTGTTCATGTTCGTCGCGATGCTTCTGGCAACGAGAACGGGATTACAAGCTCTCGCAAGGCCTGAAGACGTAAAGCGTCTCGCTGTCTTAACAGCCGTCTTGCTCTTTGCGGGAGGGCTGATTCTCGGGCCGATAGTTCAGAAGTATGCATTCGGCGCTTACTGGACCGGGTGGCCATTTGGGCACGATCTAACTGACAATAAGACCGCCCTGGCAATGCTGATGTGGTTAATCGCTATCTGGCGGAATTCGAAGACGAAAAACGGTCGCTGGTGGTATGTCAGTGCCACGCTTGTGCACCTATTAGTTTATCTGATTCCGCACAGCGTGCTGGGCTCCGAACTGGACTATACCGATCCCAACTCCCAGTAGCGGATTTGCCCGAGAGGCGCTAACCATCCTTCTTATCGAGCACCCAACTTAAAATCATCGATACCAAACTGATAACGATACTCCCGAGCAGAGCGGGCATGAAGCCGTCGACGCGCAATATGGGCGTCATGGCGGCAGTGAGCATCAACATCAATGCATTGATGACCAGTGTCAACAGGCCAAGGGTGAGGATAATAAACGGAAAGGCAAAGAACTTGATGATCGGTTTGATGATCGCGTTGACGATGCCAAAGATGAACGCCACCAATACCATTTGCCAAGGCGTTCCCTCAAAATGAATCCCTTCAATCCAGGAAGCTGCAGCCCAAAGGGCGATTGCATTAATAATCAGCCGAATGGCTATGAATCTAAGCATGGTCGAATTCCTTGTCCTTATGATTGTCGGGAAGATAGCGCGGTCAGACGCAACTGCCAATTATTATTTTGCCGGCAATGATTTGAAATCTTCGGTCGCACGAACTAGCTCACTCGCCATCGCTGGCTCCATCGGCGAGTGCGCACCCGTAGCAACGATCCGCAATTCGGATTTCGGCAAGGCTCTGTGCAGGTCCCAGGCCGATTTGACGGGGCAGATAACGTCATATCGGCCCTGCACAATACGGCAAGGAATCTCTCTGATGAGGCTGCAGTTTTCCAGAAGCTGGTCGGGTGATTTTAGAAAGAACTTATTGAAGGTGTAATGGCACTCAATTCGGCCGATGGCGAGAGCCGATGCTGAATCGGTCATTTCTGCGATCGCGGTGTGGTCCGGCACAAGGCACATCGTGGATGATTCCCACAGCGCCCAATTTCGGGCAGCGAGCCTCTGTATCTCCGGATCTTCAGAAGTGAGACGCCGATAATAGGCGGCGACCAAGTCATCTCTCTCGGCCGCGGGAATATACCCGCCAAATCGATCCCAAACATCGGGCCAGATCTCTGATGCGCCGAACTTGTGCAGCCAGTCGATTTCGGCAGGACGACCAAGAAAGACGCCGCGGACAATCAGTCCGGCGACACTTTCCGGATAGGTCTGTGCATAAGCGAGGGCAAGCGTACTTCCCCAACTACCGCCGAAGACAATCCACCGGTCGATTTTGCAGTAAGCGCGGACTTTTTCCAGGTCGTCGACAAGATCCCAGGTCGTATTCTGCCTTAGTTCGGCATGTGGCGTACTTTCCCCAGCGCCTCGCTGATTGAGCAAAATTACTCGATAAGTATTCGGGTCGAAAAATCGGCGATAACCGGGGAGAATCCCGACCCCGGGCCCGCCGTGAAGGAAAACGGCCGGCACTCCGTCCGGGCGGCCGACTTCCTCAAAAACAACTGTATGCAGGTTCGAAACCTCGAGACTCGAGACCTTGAACGGTTCAATTTCTGGAAAAAGCTCGCGATTTGTCACACTCGACCTCTGCAATTCCAATATTTGGGTTCATTCAGGTTGCAGAAATTTCGTTCGGCTGACAAGAACTTTATTGACGATTAGGAGGCGTACTCGGTCAAGGAAACCCGAGTCGCACAGAGGCTAAAGCTGAACCGGGGTCGGAGAATGGCGCACTTTTCTGAATAGGACGATTTGGGAAAGGGATGTCGCTGCAAAAAAACCGGCGCCTACCAGCGCCGGCCTTATATCACATTCAAACAGCGCTCACCGCTTGATTACCGCCTCGAGACTTCGCGGGGCTTTGCCCATATCGACGAGTTTGTATTCCCAGGTCGCTTCGGAGCCCTCGACCTTGGTGGCATTGGACTCTGCGATCTTGCCGGGGAATTTCACGGTCACTTTCACTGTTCGGTTGGCCAGAGCCTTCATTATCATCGTCTGCATCATTTTGGCCATTCCGGAAAACGGGTCTTCAGCTGCCAACGAATCGGTCCCTTCACCGGATGAATCTTCCTCGGCCACGGGCTCGGCAGCAGGATTGAGGAAATCCTCCATCGATGAATCGCCGAAGTCACGGGTAAATTTCCAGCCATCTGCACCGTCTTTCACGAAGTTCGCTATCTTTTCGGAAGACATACCTTCCATCATGTCGCTGCCGCCCAAGTTCGAGGTGACCCTCAAGACTTCCTGAAGATCCGTGAAGGAGTACTTGATGTCATATGTGGCTGTCGAATCTGACTGTATCTCCTTGAAGTCGATCAATTTGACGCCTTTGGCCGCAGCAAGCTTCGTTTCGATGTCGGTGCGTTTGATAAAGGAGAACATCGTGCTATCCTGTGCGCTGTCGGGGACCATCTCACCCGCCATTTCCATCAGACCAGCAAAACCGTCCTTATACATAACCATATGTTGTAACAGTGTACCGGAACCATCAGCATTAAATTCTATTCGCTCTGCGTAATCGAAACAGCCTGCAGCCAACATAGCCGCAGTAAAGACCAGTATTAGCCCAAGAGTTTTCTTCATAAGCCAAACCCTCCAGAGATCAAGCCACTTGAATTTTCGTGTGAGTTACGGGGAAACGATAATGGGAATCAAGAGGCGCTGCAAGGGAAATTTGTCAACGTCGACTTCGGCCGCTTGATTCAAAGATCATGCGGGTGCAACAAGTTCAACTTTTATGCGATCCGGGTCTTCGAAAAAGACGCCATAGCTCCCGCCGGCAAGCGGGTGCTTGTCCGAATAGAGTATGTTCGCTCCGCGTTGTTTGAGCTTCAAAGTCATTTCGTCCACATGCTCCCGTGAGCGCGCATGAAAGGCGAGATGATTCAGGCCGGTTCGGCAGCGATGATACGGCAGCATCGAGAAATCGCACTTCAGTCTGGACGAGAACAATGTAGGTTTCGCCCAATATCCAACTGCGGCCCTTGTCCCAGGACTGGTAAAGACGATAGCCCAGTTCTTCGAGCAACCAACCCCAAAATGCTTCCGACTTGTCAAGATCGCTCACGTAGATCTCGACATGGTGCAGCAGTCCGCTTGTCATACAAAAAACGTATAATATTGGTTTTGGATTCACAATCACATTGCGATCAAGGCAAAATGGAGAGACAAAGTGATTTCTTTGGGAATCTAAGGAACTGGAAGCGATTCTGCGGGTATAGTCAGTAGTTCTGTGCCGCCCAGCTGAGAAATGAGTTGGCGGTAGCCGAAAACACTTCTATCAATATACTAAATACTAATGACTCTCGAGGTGGTAATTGTGATGCAAAAATCAGCAGCCGGACTTTTCTTATTGTTGTGCATCGGTATCCTGTCGCCGATTGGCAGCCTGTTCGCCAAAGAGAAGCTGGAATCCATAGACGTTCTTACCGCGGTAGTAAAGGACGCCGGGCAACTTAAAGATAGGGTTGTGTATGTTGATTTTTGGGCATCGTGGTGCGGTCCTTGCCGCAAATCGTTTCCGTGGCTTAAAGACGTCGGCGCTCGTTACGAAGCAAAGGGACTGACGATCCTCACAATCAACCTTGATCGCGATCGGGCGGCCGCAAAGAAATTTCTTGATGAGATGAAAATCCCTTTTGAAGTTGTCTATGATTCCACTGGCGCGTTGGCTGAAAAATTCGGCGTCCAGGCAATTCCGTCGTCATACCTTTTCGGAAGAGACGGCAAGTTAAGAAGCGAACACCGTGGCTTCAATCCCACCAATGCTCCAAAAATGGATGAATTAATCAATAAGTTGCTCTATGGAGGATCCGAAAAAATGACGAGACGGAAACAACTCTCGAGGTGCGGAGTAGTTCTGATGCTATTCGGTGCAGCGGTGTCGATCAGTGGATGCGCTGCGATCGGCGTCAAGGTCTGGGAGCGCGATATCCTGGCGAAGCCGCAAATGCAAATGGACGCACATGCGATGGACCGTTCGATGGATGATCATATCTACTTCAGTAAGGAAGCTTCAAGCGGCGGCCGCGGCTTTGGCGGCGGCGGGTGCGGGTGTAATTGAAGAAGCGCGAGTCGATCAAGTATGCGGTAACTGCGCTGACTGCAGCGCTGATTGGCAGTAGCGCGGTCCATGCGGCCGATCAGGATCAAGTTGAATCTTCACTGCTCATATACTCCGAGAAAGACCGCGTCAGCGCCGCCGAGGGAATTGTCGGGATTAGCAAGCACCTGCGCGGCGATTACTTACTCGGTTTGCGGCTCACCTTTGACGGACTGACCGGGCCATCACCCAATGGCGCGACACCTTCGAGCAAGGTTCAGACTTTCACGCGACCGTCAGGTAGCGGTTCTTATGACACACAACCGGGGAGAACTCCGCTCGATGATACATTCAAGGACACGCGCTTCGCTGCGGATGCCAGTTTCGGACGCCCGATCGGTCGGATGACACAGGGTTCAGCGGGAATTCACTTCTCAACTGAACACGACTACGCATCAGTTGGATTCAATGTCGGGCTTACACAGGACCTGTTTCAGCGAAACACGACTCTCGGCCTGTCGGGAGCTTATTCTCGCGATGCGGTCAAACCCGAGGGTGGCGCACCGATATCACTTTCAACGATGCAGCCTCCTGGCAGCGGAGGGGAAGAGCACGAAGGTGATGATGACGACGGCGAAAACGGCCCAAGCCAGGCGAAGGACATTGGCGATGTCGTGGTAAGCATAAATCAGGTAGTGGATCGCTGTACGATTGTGCGTTTGAACTATTCCTACAGTCACTCTTCCGGTTATCTGACCGATCCGTATAAAATACTAAGTGTCGTTCAGGATGCGAATTCGTCTTCTCCCGGAGCGCCGGATTCCTACATATTTGAAAAGCGTCCATCCGGTCGAAATAAACAAGCTGTTTACGGTGAAGTAAGGCGCTATCTCGGCGGGCATACCATTGATTTGGCCTTTCGATATTTCTGGGACGACTGGGGTGTGACGTCGCGCACGGCCGATTTGTTCTTCACATGGCAATTCCGTAACGGCCACACTCTTCAGCCGCATTTGCGCTGGTACAATCAGTCAGCGGCTGATTTCCATCGCTATTTTCTTGTCAAGAATGAACCGCTGCCGGAGAATGCTTCCGCCGACAGCCGGCTTGCGAGATTCGAAGCACTTACCGTCGGCGCGGAGTACTCGCTGCCGGTCAACGCGGCAATGCGACTGCGGTTTACCGGCGAGTACTACACTCAGATGGGCGACAACAGTCCGCCGGAAGCCTTTGGCGAACTGCGCCAGTACGAGTTGTTTCCGAAGCTGGAGGCATTCATGCTAAGAGTCGGGTTTGTTCGTGACTTCTAGCGTGGAGCGACCATTCAGTCTCGTAAGGCGCGGGCCACATTGGGTCGTAGGTTTTACGGCGATGGCCAGCCCGTGCGAAATTCTCATTGAATGTGAGTTCGAAAGCGAAGCCAGAGATCTGGCTTCGCTGGCTTTTTCAGAAGCGATGCGCATTGAACACAAGTTCAGCCGGTATCGCAATGACAACATTGTGCATGCGATCAACAATGCCCAAGGGGAGCCGGTAGACGTTGACGAAGAGACTTCCAAGCTGCTCAACTATGCCGCCGAATCCTTCCACCTAAGCGAAGGGCTGTTCGATGTCACGTCGGGGTTGTTGCGAAAGGCCTGGAAATTTGACGGTCAGCCGGCCAACCCGGATAAAGAGCTAATCAAGAAACTGCTTAATCGGGTCGGCTGGGAGAAGGTCCGGTTCGATGGCAAGCAGATTCGTCTTCGACATGGAATGGAAATCGATCTGGGCGGTTTGGGCAAAGAATACGCTGTAGACAAAGTCGCCGATATTCTCTATAGCCATCAAACAGTTCCGGTGATGGTCAATTTCGGCGGGGATTTGCGGACTATCGGGCATCGGGCCGATACGCCGCCCTGGGTGATCGGCATCGAGAAACCAGACGAGGATAACAGCTCGGTCGGAGAGATTAAATTGACAAATGGCGCAATCGCCACCAGCGGCGATGCCCGGCGTTTTTGCACATACAAGGGGAAACGGCTCGGTCATATTCTCAACCCGCGCACCGGCTGGCCGGTCACGAATATGCCGCGAAGCGTGACAGTGATTGCGGAATACTGCATGGCAGCGGGATTTCTCTCGACCCTTTCAATGTTGTCGGGAAAAGACGCCGAGAAGTTCCTGGATGAACAAGAGGTCATGTATCACTGCGTTCGATGAACCGCTTCGGACTATCCTTCGACTTCCAAGTGGAACTTGTGCAAGAAGCGATGATAGGCTGGAGCCGCAATAACTCCAAAAAGACCCAAAAGAATCACGCCACTCAATATGGCATAAATACCAGCGAATAGTTTGGCGGGACTTGAGTCTAAGAGTCCGACCGGACCCATGCCGCCGACGATCATTGCCGCATTAAGAAACGAATCGATCCACGAAAAACCGGCCAGAAGATGATAACCTGCCATTCCCAGAAGAATCCAAATGATCAGTAGAGACAAGCTTATTGCGGTTGCCGCACCCTGTCGTCTTAGGAATTCTTCCTTCGGCAACAGAGGTTGAGCGCGATGCTCGAATTTCATTTCACCTCCAACGAGTAAAGACAAGAGTTCTACCAACGATCAGCGATTTTTTGGCACGGTGCAAGTGATGAACTCAGCCGGGCGCGAAGCGGTTTAGAAGCGCTTCTGGTAGAAGTGGCAGTAAGGTTCCTTACCGTTGGACTCGTAATAGTCCTGATGGTACTTTTCGGCAGGATAAAAAGTGTCAGCCTTAGCGATTTCGGTCACTACTTTGTAGCCCTTATCCTTCAATAATCCGATCAACTGTTCCGTAATCTGTTTCTGATCATCGTCAACATAGAAGACGGCGGAGCGGTACTGGTTGCCGACATCGGGACCCTGGCGATTGTATTGTGTCGGATCGTGAATTTCGAAAAACAGGCGCGCCAAAGTCTCGTAGTTGGTTTTGGACGGATCGTAAACGACCTCAACGGTCTCGGTATGCCCGGTATTACCGTCGCAGACCTCGCGATAGGTCGGATTCTTGGTATGTCCGCCCATATAGCCTGACTGGACCGAGATAACCCCTACTGCCTGCTGCAATAAATGCTCGGTTCCCCAGAAGCAACCGCCGGCAAAGTAGGCCTTTGCCGTCGAGACATTCTGCGAAGCCGGGACGAATTTCATTGAGATCGAGTTAACACAATGACGGATGTTCTTGTCAGTGAAGCCTTCACCTTCGAATACATGCCCCAAGTGGCCGCCACAGCGTGCGCAGGTAATCTCTGTGCGGTGTCCGTCAGCATCTACGGTACGCTTGACGGCACCATCAATTTCATCATCGAAGCTGGGCCAGCCACATCCGGAGTCGAATTTGTCTGAGGAGCGATAGAGGGGCGCGTCACATTGTTTGCAGACATAGGTTCCTGTGGCGGTGTTTTTGTAATGTTCGCCGGTGAAAGGCATCTCGGTGCCTTTGAATCTGATGACCTGCTCTTCATCGGGTGTGAGTTTATTGAGTGTCATATTGGTCTCCTTGCCTTTGTCCTTGGACATCATGGCCGGCGGTACGAAAGCCAAGAGCAGTGCCGCCACAATCGCCCCACCGATCAATATACGCCAGATGTTTCCCAAGATTGTCTTCATAAAATCGGTCTCCCCGCCGGATGACTATCACGTTTGCCGTCCTGCCCCGCTATTACCTAACAAACAAGTCTCAGCAGCCCGGTGTTCCCTTGAGCAGTGGCGTAACCGGCAAAACTCGCTTGCCAAAGCAGGAAATCGGTGTTAATATTTGTTAATGATGGATTCATATAGTCTTCAAATGGGCGGGCAAGCCGTCTGCCGGCGCTGCAGGCAGCGGCGATGAGCAGCCCTTTGAAACTGATGTGTGTCCTGGCGCACCCGGATGATGAGTCGCTGGGCGTCGGAGGAACACTGGCGCGCTACGCGGCCGAAGGGGTTGAGACCTATGTTGTCTGCGCCACCCGCGGCGAGCGGGGACGATTCGGCGATGCGGTTGATCGACCGGCGCCCGCGATTGTCGGTGCGGCGCGCGAAAAGGAACTGCGCGCTGCCGCCCAGGTGCTGGGCGTGCGTGAGGTCCATTTCCTGGACTATCTCGATGCCGACCTCGATAAAGCTGATGCGCGTGAAGCAATCGCCATGATTGTCGCACATATCCGGAGGGTACGGCCGCAGGTGATCGTCACGTTCGGACAGGACGGCGGTTACGGGCATCCGGATCATATCGCGATTTCTCAACTCACGGGTGCCGCGATTGTCTGCGCGGCTGACTCCGATTATCAATCGGCCGGTGGAACCACCAAACATCATCGTGTTGACAAGCTCTATTACATGGCCTGGACGTATGGAAAGTGGAAGGCGTATACCGAAGCCTTTCGCGACCTGAAGATCACCGTAGATGGTGTTGATCGCCGCGCAATACCTTGGCCGAAGTGGGAGATTACGACCGTCATTGACACCGAGAAATATTGGGAGAGTGTTTGGCAGGCGGTTCTTTGCCATAAGACACAGTTGACCATCTATGAGAAACTTGCGCAGTTGTCAGAAGCAAGTCACCGCGAGCTTTGGGGAGCGCAAGAGTTTTACCGGGTTTTCAGTACGGTCAACGGCGGGCGCACCAAGGAAACCGATCTGTTTGCCGGATTGCGCTGACGAGAGCGCGCAGCGAATCTCCCGGTCCCCAGTACGCCGCCAAACACATGGAAAGTATTATTTGCAGACAAGGCACGCACGAATGGCACTGAAACGCACGACCCCGATTGACATGTCCTCCGAGGAGTTTCGCAGGCTTGGACATCGATTGATTGATCAAATTGCCGAATTCTTGACGGCGCTGCCGCAGAAACCGGTGACACCATCGGAGAATCCACTGCATGTTAAGACACTGCTTGAAGCGGACAGGTTTTTGCCAAGGGGTGGTACTGATCCGGGCAAATTGCTGGACAACGCCACAGAGCTATTGTTCAATCACTCACTATTCAACGGACATCCACGGTTCTGGGGGTATATCACTTCATCTCCACACCCGATCGGCATGCTGGGCGACTTGTTGGCGTCCGCGATGAATCCCAATGTCGGGTCGTGGAAGCTCGGCCCCATGGCAACGGAGATTGAAGCGCAGACCATTCGTTGGATAGCGGAGTTGATTGGCTACCCTACTGACTGTGGCGGCATATTGGTTAGCGGCGGGAACATGGCAAATTTTGTCGGATTTTTGGCTGCAAGGCGAGCAAAGGCCGATTGGAACATTCGCGAGTCGGGTATCTCGGCGGAAGGCGCAAAGAAGCTCGTGATCTACACATCGGCCGAAACGCACACATGGGTACAGAAGGCGGCCGATTTGTTTGGTCTTGGCACAGCAAGTATCAGGTGGATTGCGACCGACAAGCACAAGCGCATGGATACGAACATGTTACAGAGGCAGGCAGACACGGACTTGGCCGCGGGAATGCTGCCGATCATGGTCATAGGGACCGCAGGTACCGTGAGTACCGGAGCCGTTGACCCCCTATTCGAGCTCGCAAAGATCTGCCGGAAATACAGCCTCTGGTTTCATGTTGACGGAGCTTATGGAGGGTTCGCCGCGAAAGTTCCGGGAGTACCAGACGATTTGGCAGGTTTAGAACTAGCCGATTCAGTAGCCGTGGACCCCCATAAATGGCTGTATGCTCCCCTCGAAGTTGGATGTGCATTAGTGCGCAATCCGGAGCACTTGACTGATACCTTTTCCTATCACCCTCCCTACTATCACTTCGACAATGCGGTGACCAATTATGTGGACTACGGGATGCAAAACTCGCGCGGATTCCGTGCTCTAAAGGTTTGGCTGGCACTACAGCAAGTCGGAATGAACGGATATATCCAGATGATTGGCGACGATATCCGGCTAGCCGAGCTCCTCTACCAGTGCGTGGACAGTGAGCCGGAGTTGGAGAGATTCAGTCACGGGTTAAGTATCACGACATTTCGTTTTGTTCCGGCGGATTTGCGCCCGAAGACCGGCCAAGCCGAGACCGACCAATACCTCAACAGGCTCAATGAGGAGGTAATGCTCGCTTTGGAGCGCAGCGGGGAGGCATTCGTATCGCACGCGATCATTGATGGCACGTTTGTGCTCCGAGTTTGCATTGTAAACTTCCGGACGTGCGAAGCAGATATTCGGACATTCCCTGCCTTGGTTCGTAGCATCGGCCTATCAGTTGATCGGAAGCTGCGCAACGGATCCTCGAGTTCGACGTAGGACTCACGAGCATTCCATCGAACAGCGTTCGTCTCGCCTTTGCCGACGTGCCGTCGGCGATGAGTGCCTCCGGAAAAACCCCTGAAAAACTAACATTCTCCTGCATTTCTTTCTTGGATAAAAGACTCGAACAAATATATTGCATATGGTCTATTAATACCGCATTTACCGAGTAGATGATTGGGACAAATTTCGTTAACCTTTTCGGGAATCCTCAACACAGAATCCCCGCAACTCTCTGGAGGTACCTTTGAGAAAACTCGTTATCAGAGTCAGTCTGCTGCTGCTCATCCTTGGAGCGGCAACGGTGATGGCAGCCACGACGATCAAGGTCAGTGATGCCGAGAATGGTGTGACGATCCTGGGGCAGGACCCGGGTGGGATCACATTGAAAATCAACGTCGGCGAACTGGAAGCGTTTCCGGTCACGACCAAGGCGGGGGTATTTACGATGCTCTCTGCCAAAGGCTTAACATTGTCGTCACGAGTTGGCGAACCTGCCCTGCCAGTGGCTACTTATCTGCTTGCCGTACCAGAGGCAGCAGATTTGCGAGTTGAGGTTCTCGCTTCGCAGTCGAGCGAATATGACTTGGCACAGTTCGGCGTTTTGTCCCCGCTGATGCCGGCACAGCCATCGCTGTCCAAGTCAGACGATCCGGCAAAAGTGCCGTTTGAGTACAACCAGGATCTGTACAAGAATTCGGGATACTATTCACTGCCGGCGGCAAACTCCGAGATCTCCGGAACGATGCGCGGATTGCGGGTCGGAATGGTTTCGATTGCCCCGGTGGAGTATGATCCGATTGCCAACAAAGTACGTGTACAGAGCGAGATGACGATCCGCGTCAATTTCGACAACGCTGATTGGGCGACTACACAGAAGAATTTTGAAAATACTTACTCGCCGATTTTTGAACCGGCCTATGCGCAACTCAACAACTACGATTTGATGAATCTTCAGGACAAAGCTGACCTGGTCAAGTACCCGATCAAGTACGTCATCATCTCGGCGCGCATGTTTGAAGCGCAATTGCAGCCATTTATCGCGTGGAAGGTGAAGAAGGGTTTCAAGGTCATCGTGGGCTATACCGATGTCATTGGGACCACGAACACGGCAATCAAGGCTTATATTCAGGGCTTGTATAATGCCGGCACTCCGGAAGATCCGGCCCCTTCATTTGTGTTGCTGGTCGGTGACACGCCGCAGATTCCTCCGTTTACCGGCTCGTCAGGTTCGCACGTGACTGACTTGCGGTTCTGCGAGTTCACCGGCGACAACCTCCCGGAAGTTTACTTCGGACGTTTCTCGGCACAAACAACAGCACAGTTGCAGCCACAGATAGATAAGACGCTGGAGTATGAGCAGTACCTCATGCCGAACCCGGCTTATTTGGGGGAAGTGACACTCATTGCCGGTGTGGATGGCAGCTATGCGGCGACCTACGGCAACGGACAGATTAACTACGGCACAAACCTCTATTTCAATGCCGCCCACGGCATCACGCCGCATGTGTGGCTTTACCCGGCCTCGGACGGAGCAGGTGCTGCGGCGGCAATTATCCAGACGGTTAACAACGGTATCGGCTTCGCCAATTACACCGCGCATGGCAGTCATGATGCGTGGGCTGATCCAGCGTTTACGGTTTCTGACATCAATGGGCTGACCAATATCCATGAGTATGGTTTCGCGGTGGGAAACTGCTGCGTAACGAACACCTACGCCGAGAGCACGCCGTGTTTTGGCGAGGCGTGGATGCAGGCGGCCAACAAGGGCGGTATCGGATACATCGGTGCGAGCAACAACTCGTATTGGGATGAAGACTACTGGTGGGGAGTCGGCGGCGGCAAAGCCATCGTAGCGGCCGGTCCGCCTTATGACGCCACCAAGCTTGGCGCCTATGACGGCATGTTCCATGACCACGGCGAGGCAGTGTCCAATCACTACGTCACGGCCTACGGAATCAACATGGCCGGCCTCCTTGCCGTCCAACAATCAACCAGCAGCCGCAAGCAGTACTATTGGGAGATGTACAACCTGATGGGTGACCCGTCGGTGCTTGTCTATCTCAAGGTCCCGACTCTCAATGCCGTGAGTCATTCGGCTTCGGTACTGATGACGGCTTCGACATTCAATGTGAGCGCCGATCCCGGTTCATACGTCGGTATTTCGGTTAACGGCGTATTGCATGGCACCGGCTATGTGGATGCAACCGGCAGCGTGCAAATCGCGCTTGTACCATTCGCACAGCCAGTGACGGCCAATATCGTAATCACGGCACAGAACAAAATCCCCTATAGCAGTACGGTCCAGGTCATCGCCCCGAACGGGCCATACGTGATTTATCAAAGCCACACCATTAACGACTCCGGCGGCAACAACAACGGGCAGGTCGATTTTGGCGAAGCGATTGTTCTGGGAATGCAGCTTCAAAATGTCGGGCCGGATGCCGCGAATAATGTCGTCGCGACTTTGAGCGCCGATGATCAATATGTCACTATCACGGACAACACGGAGAACTATGGCACGATTGCCGGTAACTTCGGCAATGCGACGGTTGCCAATGCATTTGCAGTTGCTGTCAGTCCGCTGATTCCTGACGGTCACAGAGTGACTTTTACGGTCACTGTTACGGGAGATGCCAAAGAAACCTGGGTGAGTACGTTCAATGTGACAGCCCATGCCCCGACGGTTACCTATGTTTCGTTTACGGTAAACGACGCCTCCGGAAACAATAACGGCATGATCGATCCGGGTGAAACGGCGAACATCACTGTGACGCTGCAAAACAGCGGCACGGGCACTGCCTATAGTGTCGCTGCACTCTTGAGTGAACTTGACACCTATCTCGATATCTCGGATGCGGACGGCACTTACGGCAACATCACGGGAGGCGGCGGCACGGCAACGAATGCCGGAAACACCTACACGGTGACAGCGTCAGCTTCGACTCCGATGGGTCATGGAGTTAACTGCAAACTTGCCATCACCGGTGACGGTGGATACGCCTCCACACAGTACTTTACTCTGACGGTTGGCGACCGCGTCGTGTTCTTCCTGGAAGATTTTTCTGCCGAACAAGGCTGGACCGGTCTTGGTGGTGCTGCTGAATGGCAGATTGGCCCGGCGGTTGGCGCCGGTGGCGACCCGGCGGATGATCATTCCCCGAGTACCGACAAAATGGTGATGGGCAATGATCTGACGTCAGTCGGGACCTATGCGAATAGTATCGGTTCCACCGGTTGGGTGGTTTCGCCGGTCATCGATTGCAGCAATGCAACCAGCATTTCCATGACCTACTACCATCAACTGGGAGTCGAGTCTTCCTCCTACGACCATGCCTATCTGGAAGTATACGACGGTACCGCATGGGTTCAACTATACGCCAATTCGGCAACTTTGAACGAAGCCTCCTGGACGGAGTCGGTGTATGATCTGTCCGCAGCGGCAGACAACAATCCGGAATTCCAAATTCGTTTCGGCCTCGGACCGACTGATGGTTCGCAGGTGTACGGCGGCTGGAACATTGATGACATCTCTCTAAAGGGATACGTCTCCAGCTCGGGCGGCTCAGCTTTCGCTAATTTTGCGACGACGTCGCTGGCTGACAGTCTTGTCGAAGGCGAGCAGGCGATCCAGAACGTCGTGGTGCGCAATACCGGTGAAGCGACGCTCCGCATTCGCTTCGTCCCGACCGTCACCTGGCTGCAATGTTCCGGGGTGATGAACTATGTGCCGATCGGCGACAGCCTGGTTCTGCCGGTTACGATCAACGGCACCGGCATGAATCCGGGCACCTATTCCGGACAGCTGGGATACACTTCGAATGATCCGGCTCATGCCACAGGAAATCTCAATGCCAGTCTGCACATTTATGCCCCGCAGATGGCGGTTGCGCCGGCATCGATCTTCAAGGCAATTCCGGTCGGCGGACATGATTCGGTTTCAGTGCGAATCAGCAACAACGGCGACGGCAAGTTGAACTACACGGTTGACTGCGACACGTACGGCAAGTTTGTGTTTGCCAAAGCGGATGCGCTGATGACCTCCGAACCCATTGGTTTTGGAATCGGCGATCCCGACAAGAATGGCGTCAGCGAGCCATATTTCGCCGAGATCACCAAGGGTTTAGGCGGACCGGATAGCTTCGGGAATATCTGGATCGACTCCGACGATCCGAACGGCCCAGATTATTTGTGGGTTGACATTGCAGCAACCGGCACGCAAGTCACCGGCTTGAGCGATGACAATTTGGTCGGACCTTTCCCGATCGGGTTTGGATTCCCCTACTATGGTTCGGCCTACACTGAATTCTATGTCGGTTCCAACGGCCTGATCGGATTTGGCCCGACAACGGATTTGAGCAGTCTGAGCAACCTGGCAATGCCGACTTCGGGAACACCGAACAACATCATCGCCTGGTGCTGGGACGACCTGAATATCAATGATCCGGACAGCCCGGGAGGTAAGGTCGTCTATCAAGTCGTCAGTGGCACCCTGGTGATTTCGTACCTGGCGTATCCAGAGTACGAGTCTGCAACCAATCCGGGCGATGTGATCACAGCACAGGTGATACTGTCGCCGGATGGCAGTGTGAAGATTCAGTATCAGTCGATCGCTCCGGGTTTTGACATTCTCAGCTGCACTGTCGGTATGGAGAACGCAACCGGCACAGTTGGCCTCCAGGTTACCTACAATGCCAACTATCTGCATAACGGCCTTGCCCTTTACATGGGACCGCCGGAGCCGACGTGGATGGAGATCAGCACCGCCGGCGGCAGCATTGCACCGCATAGCAGCAGCTTGTTCTGGGTTTATTTTGATGCCTTGGATATGCTGGACAGCACTTGCGGCGGAATGATTGGAATCAACTGCAATGATCCGATCCTTCCGATTTGCAGCATTCCGGTGACGTTACGTGTCGGTCAAGTCTATGTGATTGGCGACGCCAACGGCGACGAGACGGTAAATATCAGTGACGCTGTGCACATCATTAACTACGTCTTCTCGGGCGGGCCGGCACCGGATCCAATCGAGGCTGCGGATGTGGATTGCAGCACCGCCTGCAACATCTCAGATGCGGTATACCTGATTCTCTACATCTTCGGCGGCGGGCCAGCGCCTTGCCAACCAGTAGGTTAGTCGATCAGGATTAAGCAGGACACGCCCGGAGTTTAGACAACTCCGGGCGTTTTTTGTTAAGAGCTATTATACTTGAGCTAATGACGCACTGCTGCGTATAACAGATAGGATCACTGAATCTCCCCCTGATCTATTGCTGTCGACTGTCCCTCCAGAACATTCATTCCCGGCAAAGATGACAATCGGAGAACGGCGCGGTGTGCGCCAACGGAAAACCCGAACCAGCGAATTTAGCCGCCGGCACCGGCGGCAAAACAGCTTACCAGGAGCTTCACGATGTATATCTACGTAGGAAACTTGTCGGCCAAGACCGCCGGGACCGATTTGCGGCGCGAATTTGAAGCGTTTGGTGAAGTGACCAAAGCCGCAATCATCACGGATTCCGGCAAGGTCATATCGGCAGGATTCGGAATTGTCAAAATGGCCAGTCAAAACGGCACTGACGCCGCTTTGATGGGAATGGCGGGGAAGACGATTCACGGACGCACCGTGGAAATCCGCAAAACGCGCAGAGTAGCCGAAATAGCCGTCAGCGGCAGCGGACTTCCCAAAAGCCAATAAATGCATTATCAAGGAGATCAAATTGAACATCCACGTGAGTAACCTATCGCGCGAGACCACGGAAAAGGAACTCGGGCTGGCCTTCGCCGACTATGGTACGGTCGCAAAGACAAACATCATTTCCGACAAAACGACCAAGGTGTCAAAGGGATTCGGCTTCATTGAGATGCCCAATGAAACCGAAGCAAAAGCCGCCATCAAAGGGATGTCCGGCCGGGATATGCATGGGCATGACATGATGGTCAGTGAAGCGCGCGGAAACACCGAAGGCGGCATCAAGCGAGCAGCCGCGCCATCTGCACCCAAAGTGCCTCAAAGCCGGCCGCTGCTGTAAAAGCTAGTCGCCGAATTGTGATTCTCGCCGAATCGCATGCAAATCAATCGAAGCTGTAACGGCAGGAGCAACTGGCTCTTGCCGTTTTCTTGTGCTACTTTTTCAGATCGACTTCACTGTAGAGGGCCAGCATCGACCGCACATGCGAGCAGACATTGTCGCAGAGATTGAAAATGCGCGGATTGGCTATGCTATAGAGGACGAACGATCCCTGCTTGGTTTTCTTCACCAGACCGGATTTCGTCAGGATCGAAAGATGCCGTGAAATATTCGGCTGGCTGCAAGTAAACAACTCAACCAGATCCTGGACGGTTTTGTTGTCTTTTTTCAAGGCGCGCAATATCTTAAGACGGGTCGGATCGCTGAGCGCCTGGAAACATCCCGCAACCAAATCGAGGGCCGGATCCGAAAGCTCGGAAAAATCATTTGTTTTTTCTCTTGCCATGTAAGTATATAACTATATATTTATATCATTGTCAACCGTTTTTTGAGGAAAGGAAAAATAAAGATGACAGTAGAAAACGGAATCCGCGTGATGGCCGGGACCCTGGTGCTGGTGGGAGTGAGCCTGTCGATTTTGGTCAACCCCTGGTGGCTGCTGTTGACCGGGTTTGTCGGAGTGAATCTGATACAGTCGGCATTCACCCGTTTCTGCCCGGCGGAGATGATTTTGAAGCGGGTCATGGGGAAGAACAACGCATGAAACGGTTTCACTGGACGGTTCTGATCGCCATCGCGTTGCTGGATGGACTGTTACCGGTTCGAACACAAGCGCAAACTCTGACCTTAGAGGAGGCAATGCGGATCGCGTACGAGAGTGCGCCAACGGCCCGCATCGCGCGGGAGCGGGTGAACGAAGGAGCGGCACGAGTGCAGATGGCGGAGGCGGCATTTTTCCCGCAGCTCGGTATTACCTCGTCCTATGTGTCGAGTGACAACCCGGTGCAGGCGTTCATGTTCGCGCTGAATCAGGGGAAGTTTTCGATGCAGGCGGACGTGAACAATCCGCCGCGAGCGGACAACTGGCAGCTATCAGCGCAGGCAGGATTGCGGCTTTTCAGCGGCGGCGGCGACGTCGCCAACAGGCAGGCCGCCCGGGCCGCCGAACACGGACTGCAGAGCATGGAGTTGGCTGCGCGCAATGAGGTGAGCCTTCAAGTACTGAGATCCTATTTATCGGTACTGACGGCACAACAATTCCTGCACGCCGCTGAAACGGCAGTCGCGGCCTTTGTATCAGCCGAGGGCGTGATCGCGGCTCGGGTAAATGCCGGTACGGCACTCAAAACTGATCTTCTCAACATACAGGTGCAACGCATCCAGGCCGAAGAACGGCGACTTCGCGCCGGCAATGCTTCATCGCTAGCCAAGGAAGAACTGAAGTTTGTCCTGGGAATCGATACACTCACCTATTCAGACTTCACGACACTCGATCAGGTCAAAATTGAAGAGGCTACGGCCGCAGCAAGGACGGCGCGTCCTGAGGTGGAAGCGAGCAACGCATTTGCGAAGGCGGCCCGTTCACAGCTAACTGCGGCAAAAGCATCGTTTCTTCCCAGCATCAATTTGTTTGCAACAGCAGATCGATACCAGGGCTGGGAATTTGACGGCACGAACGACAACTGGACCGTTGGTGTCAACGCACAATGGCCAATTTTCGACGGGTTCCTGACTCGGTCCAGGGTGCGCGAAAAACGCGCCGGATTGAAAATCGCCGAAGAAGAGGCACGAATGACGCGGCTGCGAACGTCGCTGGAGCTGGAATCGGCACGGTCGTCGATGTTGGAAGCAACGCAGCGAATCTCGGTAATGTCACAGGCCAAAGAACTAGCATCGGAAAGCGCGACGTTGACCCGGCAGCGATTTGAGCAAGGGCTAATGTTGACTTCACAAGTAATAGATGCGGAAAACGCCCTGGTGCAGGCCGAAGTCGGTCTTGCCCAGGCTAGAGCTGACAGGCTTTTCGCGATGGCGTCACTTCGGCGCGCGTTGAGTCTGCCAATAGTCGGAGAATGAGATGAAGTTATTGAGACAACCAATTGTCCTGTTCGCCCTGTTCTGGTTGGCGGCTGGATGCGGTGGAGCGTCGAAGGAGCATAGTCCCGCACAAAGCGGCGGGGCCAAGAAAGTCACGGTCGTTGCGGCGGAACAGCGGGCATTGATGGATGTGCAGAAGATTATGGGCACGGTCGAAGCACGCAGCCGGGCACAGATCGAAACAAAAGTCCAGGCCCGGGTAGAGCGAATAGCAGTGGCATTGGGAAGCCGGGTGGAGGCCGGTGATGTGCTGGCGGAGTTGGACACGCGCGACATTACGGCGCGCTATCGTCAGGCACAGGCCGTTTACGAGCAAGCGGCCCAAGATCTCAAACGGTTTGAGACGCTCTTGAGCCAGCAGGCGGCGACCCAACAGGAATTTGACGGAGTCAAGACGCGTGTTGCCGTCGCAGAGGCGAACCGTCAGGAGGCGGAAGCGATGTTGAGTTATGCACGGATTGTGGCGCCGTTTTCCGGTGTGGTCACAGAAAAGACGATCGACCGCGGAGATCTGGCCATCCCCGGACGGCCTTTGTTTGCTGTTGAGCAAGACGGTACTCCCCGTTTTGTTTTGACGATTCCGGAGTCCAGCGTAGGGAGAATTGCCAGGGGCGATTCGGTACAGATTGAAGTACCGGCTTCGGATACGACATTAACCGGAGTGGTAGTCGAACTGTCACCAAGTGCCGACCCGATGACGCGATCATATCAAGTCAAAGCGGATCTGCCTTCGGCAGCGCGGCTGCGGCCGGGACAGTTCGGGCGGTTGCTCTTGCCGACCGGAGAAGCCAAGGCCTTGTTTGTCCCAACCGGTGCGGTTGTTCGGCGGGGACAAATGGAACTGGTGTATGTGGCGACGAGCGATAATCGTGCAGCCTTGCGGATGGTGCGGACAGGCCGGATAATGTCCGGTTGGACAGAGATCCTTTCGGGATTGAACCCGGGTGAAAACATCGTCACTTCAGGATTGTCGGAACTTAGCGACGGCGATCAAATCGAGCGGCAGCCATGACGGAACAGCATAGTAACGCTGCGAAACATCAGGGAATAGCCGGTGCTCTAGCGAAGGGGTTTATCAAGTCCAAGCTGACGCCGCTGCTGATCATTGCCTCGGTTCTGCTCGGCGTTCTGGCAGTGGCGCTTCTGCCCCGCGAGGAAGAACCGCAGATCAAAGTCCCGATGGTCGATGTCATGGTGGCGGTGCCCGGCTTCACGGCCGAAGAAATCGAAGACCGTGTCACGGCACCGATGGAGAAACTGATCTGGGAGATTCCCGGGGTTGAGTATGTCTACTCGATCTCGCAGCCGGGACAGGCGCTGGTGATTGTCCGGTATCTTGTCGGGGAAGATGTCGAGCGCAGTCTGGTCAAACTGAATCAGAAACTGCAGTCGAACTTTCGACCGCATTCCGCCGGGCGTATCTTTCCCGCTGTTGAAGCCGCGATCGATCGATGATGTGCCGATTCTGGCGCTGACGTTCCACAGCTCCACGATGGATCATATTTGCCTTGCGGCGAATCGTTGGCGAACTCGAAAATGCATGTCAAACAGGTCAAGGATGTTTCCGAAACGAACGATCATCGGCGGCCTGCGGCGGCATACTGCGAATCCAGCTTGATCCCGACGCCCTGGCGGCGCGGCATGCTGGATCCGCTGAGCGTCATCCCAAGTATTCAGCATGGCGAATCGGCAATCCAAGCCGGCAGCGCTGATCCGCAACAACCAAGAAATCATTATTGAGACCGGCGGATTCCTGACGCGATGCTGCCGATGTCGAGCGTGTGGTGCTGGGCGTATACAACGGCGCTCCGATTTACCTGCGCGATGTCGCCAAGATCAGTCGATGGGCCGGAAGAACTGTCACAGGTGGTGCTGTTCGGTACCGGGCAGCCGGCCGGCGGTGCGCACGAGGAAGAGGCCGCGGTCACCCTCTCGATCGCCAAACGCCCCGGCACCAATGCGATCGCAGTGGCCGACACGTGCTCGAGAAAATCGAGCACTGCGCGGGAAGCTGATTCCGTCTGATGTCGAAGATGACGATCACCCGGCACTACGGCGAAACGGCGGCGGAGAAGTCGAATGAACTGCTGCTTCATATGCTGATCGCCGTCGTCAGCGTGTCGCTCCTGATCCTGATCAGCCTTGGCTGGCGCGAGTCGATCATCGTCGCGCTGGCGATTCCGTCGACGCTGGCGCTCACGCTGCTGGTATTCTACCTGACCGGCTTCACGCTGAACCGCATCACGCTGTTCGCGCTGATCTTCTCGATTGGTATTCTGGTCGATGATGCCATTGTCGTGGTCGAGAACATCACGCGGCATCTGCATCTGCCGCGAGAATCGCGGGCGCAGCATGGGGAACAAGTGGCGATCGAGGCGGTTTCGGAAGTCGGCAATCCGACGATTCTGGCCACCTGGGCGGTGATTGCGGCGGTGTTGCCGATGGCGTTCGTCGGCGGGCTGATGGGTCCGTACATGCGGCCGATTCCGATCGGCGCAACCGCGGCGATGCTCTTTTCGCTGATCGTCGCGTTCATCGTCACGCCCTGGGCGGCCGTCCGCGTCCTCGCCTGGGGAAGGGCAAGGCGCATGTCGCGGAGCATCGGCGAGACAAGGAAGGCTGGAGCACGCGGATCTATCGGCGGCTGATGGGCGCGTCTGATTCACAACGCCAAGACAGCGTCGATGTTCATGGCGGCATCATGCCGTCGCTGCTTGCTGGCGCGATGGGACTGGTCGGAATCGGCTGGGTGCAGGTGAAGATGCTGCCGTTCGACAACAAGAACGAATTTCAGGTCATCATCAATATGCCCGAGGGCTGTTCGCTGGAACAGACGGTTCAGGCGGCGCGGGAGATCGCCAGGCCGATGAGCAGCGAGCCGGAAGTCGTCGACTATCAAATCTATGCCGGCACTTCGGCGCCGTTCAATTTCAATGGCCTTGGTTCGCCACTATTTCCTGCGGCATGGCGCGCATGTGGCCGACATACAGGTCAATCTGCTGCCAAAAGGCGAACGCTCGGCGCAGAGCCACGATATCGCCAAGCGGGTCCGTCCAAAAGTTGATGAAGTGGCTGCGACGATTCAATGCCCGTGTGGCGGTGGCCGAAGTTCCGCCCGGACCGCCGGTGCTGCAGACGCTGGTGGCTGAAATTTACGGACCGACCGACTCGACGCGCAGCCTTCTGGCTCAAGAAGTGGCACGAGATTTTCAAGAGCACGAAAGGCGTCGTCGATGTCGACATCTATGGAGAAGACGACCAGCGAAAACTGACGTTTGCGATCGATCATGAAAAGGCGGCCCTGCACGGCATAACCGCGGAGACGATCGCGCAGACTCTGCGCCTCGCGGTCACCGGAATGCAGGTGGATATTGCCCATCAGCCGCGGGAACGCGAAGATTGCACTCATTGTCGAACTTCCCCGCTCGCAAAAAACCAGTGTGCACGATCTTCTGGGAATCATGATCCGACCACCGTCTTCGGGAATGCCGGCGGGAGAACGATCTGCACTGATCCCGCTATCGGAGTTGGTGCGGGTCAATGACGGGTTGGCGGACAAAACGATGTATCGGAAAAATCTGATGCCGGTCACCTATGTCATCGGTGATGTTGCCGGCGAGATCGAGAGCCCGGTCTACGCGATTCTGGACATGAACAAGTCATTATCCGCAATCGACATGAGCCGCTTTGGCGCAAGCTCACAACAATTGCAGGTACTGAATGCTTCGATGCCGACAACGACATTGGAGCCGGCGCTGAAGTGGGACGGCGAGTGGCACATTACGATTGAGGTGTTCCGCGATCTGGGGATGGCATTTGCAGCCGTGCTGATGCTGATCTACATCCTGATGGTCGGCTGGTTCCAGTCGCTGCTGACGCCGATCGATCGTCATGGCGGCGATTCCCTTCTCGCTGATCGGCATCATGCCGGCGCACGGCGCGATGGGCGCGTTCTTCACGGCGACTTCGATGATCGGCTTCATGGCGGGCGCGGGTATTGTCATCCGCAACTCGATCATCCTGGTCGATTTCATCGAACTGCGGCTCCGAGAAGGCATGCCGCTGGATGAGGCGGTGATCGATGCCGGAGCGGTCCGTTTCCGGCCGATGCTGTTGACGGCGGGAGCAGTCATTGTCGGCGCCGGTATTATTCTCTTCGATCCGATTTTCCAGGGACTGGCGATTGCGCTAATGGCCGGTGAGGTGGCTTCCCTGCTGATCAGCCGTGTTGCCGTGCCGGTACTCTACTATCTTGGCAACCGCAAGAAGTACGCAAATGGCGCCGTACCGACAAGGGAGCAAGATAATCAGCACGCTTAAGGCAGGTGGCACGGGAGTCCTTAGGCCTCCGGGAACTGTCGCCGATAGCCCGGAGGCCTTTTTGTGCCCGGTGTGGGAGAATTTTGTAACGCAGCCTTCACTTGACATCGGCTGGTAATTTCGATAGCTTCGCCCCGGTCAATAACGCGGGCCGCAGTTGCGCCCGAAGTTGGAAATTTCAAGAAACGCCTCCCAGAAACAGAGAAATGTCAAGACTCCGCAGTAACGCCAAGCTTGTCCTTGAAGATGGTACGGTCCTCCTGGGCAGGCGTTTCGGCGCTGTGACTGATGCCGGGGGCGAGGTCGTGTTTAATACGGCGATGAGCGGGTATCAGGAGATCATCACTGACCCTTCCTACGCCGGACAGATGGTCGTAATGACGTATCCGCAAATTGGAAACTACGGCATGGCCGCTGATGATTTCGAATCGAGGCAACCGTTCCTGAGCGCATTGGTCGTCAAGGAAATCAGCCGTATTGCCAGCAACTGGCGCTCCGTCAGGCCGCTTAATGATTACCTTTCCGAAAAAGGTATTCCGGGACTTGAAGGAATCGACACGCGGATGCTGGTCCGCAAAATTCGGACGCAAGGCGCACTGCGGGGAGTAATCGGAGACGTCGGTATCAGCGACGAAGTGCTGGTCAACCGCGCCCGGGCGATTCCATCGATGGCGGGAAGAAATCTGGCAATTGGCGTTACTAAAGGGCAGAACTATCGTTGGGACACGGAAATCGCACCACTCAACCGGCATTGGCAACAGCAGGACCTGTTCGGTAGCAGCGGACAGAAGCGGCAGCACGTCGTCGTTATCGATTATGGCGTGAAGTGGAACATTCTACGCTGTCTGGTCAACAATGGATGCAGCGTTACGGTAGTGCCGGCGACTGCGAGCGCTGGCGAGATATTGCAGCTCTCGCCCGCCGGTGTGCTTTTGTCGAACGGTCCCGGGGACCCGGAGCCGCTGCTCGGTTCGGTCGCGACAATAAAGGGACTGTTGGGGCGTGTGCCGATATTCGGAATTTGCCTCGGACATCAATTGTTGGGACTGGCGGCGGGAGGCAAGACTTACAAGATGAAATTTGGCCATCGCGGCAGTAATCATCCGGTGCTCGATGTGACGACGCAGAAGGTCGAGATTACCTCACACAATCACGGTTTCTCGGTAGACGCCGACAGCTTGCCGCAGAACAAGGTCGAGATTACACACATCAACCTGAATGACCAAACAGTGGAGGGACTGCGGATGCGCGATGTTCCGGCGTTTTCGGTGCAATACCACCCGGAAGCTGCGCCGGGTCCGCATGACGCTCACTATCTGTTTCAACGATTCATAGCCATGATGAAGGACTTTCACGGCACCGGAGTGGCCGATGCCTAAGCGTAGTGATCTAAAGCGAATACTTGTGATTGGTTCGGGGCCGATAGTCATCGGACAGGCGTGCGAGTTTGATTATTCCGGGACGCAGGCAGTCAAGGCACTACGGTCGGAAGGGATCGAAGTTGTCCTGGTCAATTCGAATCCGGCGACGATCATGACCGATCCCGAGATAGCGGACCGCACGTACATCGAGCCGTTGACGGTGGATTTTCTGGAGCGGATTATTGCGCGCGACCGGCCGAATGCCGTGCTGCCAACTGTCGGCGGACAGACAGCGCTGAATCTGGCTCTCGCACTGCACCAGGCGGGAGTACTCGCAAAGTACGGCGTCGAGATGATTGGTGCCAGTGCGGAAGCGATTGCGATTGCCGAAGACCGCGAGCAGTTCAAACAGGCAATGCTGGAAATCGGGCTGGATGTGCCACGCAGTGTACTGGCTTCAAGCCCCGGCGAAGCACAGGCATTTGCCCGACGCCACGGCTTCCCGGTAATAGTGAGGCCTTCCTTCACGCTCGGAGGATCAGGCGGCGGCATCGCCTACAATTCAGAGGAATTTGACACGATCGTGCATCGCGGGCTCGGACTTTCACCGATCGGTCAGGTTTTGATCGAAGAGTCCTTGATTGGTTGGAAAGAATACGAACTGGAAGTGATGCGCGACCGCAAGGACAACTTCGTGGTTGTTTGTTCGATCGAGAACTTCGACTCCATTGGGGTCCACACCGGCGATTCGTTGACAGTCGCGCCGGCACAGACGTTGACCGACAAGGAATACCAGCGAATGCGCGACGCAGCGGCGGCGATCATGCGCCGGGTCAAGGTTGAGACCGGCGGATCAAATGTACAATTTGCAGTGAGTCCGAAAGATGGCCGACTGGTGATTATCGAGATGAATCCGCGTGTGTCGCGTTCCTCGGCACTGGCGTCCAAGGCAACCGGGTTTCCGATCGCGAAGATCGCCGCCAAGTTGGCGATTGGCTATACGCTTGACGAGATTCGCAACGACATTACCCAGACAACACCAGCCGCGTTTGAGCCGGCGCTTGACTACGTAGTTACCAAGATCCCGAAATTTGCTTTCGAAAAGTTCCCCGGCGCTGATGCCACGCTAGGCATTCAGATGAAGTCAGTCGGTGAAGTGATGGCGATCGGACGGACATTCAAGGAATCGCTGTTCAAGGCGCTGCGTTCACTGGAAGCGGTAAAGCCGTTTCGTCCGGCCGACCTGACTAAGGAACAATTGTCCGCAGCGCTGGCAACGCCCAGCGAAAATCGCATACATTATATAGTGCACGCTCTTGAACTTGGCTGGAGTATTGGTGAAGTCGGAAGACTGACACACATTGATCCATGGTTCCTTGACCAGATCGAGCAGTTCGCTTCCCTGCAACGCGACATGCGCGGCAGGGAACTGGGACAAATTGGTGATACGGATTTGCGGTTGGCGAAGGAATTTGGGTTCTCGGACCGGCGCATCGCGTACTTGACCAATTGCGACGAGATCGACATTCGCAAAATGCGCTGGGAGCGCGGTATTCGTCCTGTTTTCAAGCTCGTCGATACCTGCGCAGGAGAGTTTGAGTCCTATACGCCCTACCTGTACTCGACTTATGAACAGGAAGACGAAGCACAAGTCGATGATGTGAAAAAAGTGATGATTCTGGGCAGCGGACCGAATCGCATCGGCCAAGGAATAGAGTTTGACTATTGTTGTTGTCACGCCGCATTCACACTTCGCGAAGAAGGCGTTCAGAGCATAATGGTCAACTGTAATCCGGAGACTGTTTCGACCGACTACGATACGAGCGATCGACTCTACTTCGAGCCGCTGACGATGGAAGATATACTGGAAATCTATGATCGCGAGCGCCCCGACGGTGTGATTGTACAGTTCGGCGGGCAGACGCCGCTGAAATTGACGGTACCGCTGGCAAGGGCGGGCGTGCCAATTTTGGGGACGCCGCCGGAATCGGTGGATCTTGCCGAGGACCGCGAACGATTTGGAGAGTTCCTGAATCGGCTCAAAATTCGCCAGCCGGCACATGCAACCGTCCGCTCGCTCGAAGAGGCGGACGCGGTAGCAAAGAATCTTGGGTTCCCGCTGCTTTTGCGGCCCTCATATGTGCTGGGTGGCCGCGGCATGGCTATTGTGTACGGCAAGGAACGGCTGCATAAGTATCTAACAGCGGCGTTTGACGCGGCGCCTGGACAAGCGGTGCTGGTCGATGAGTTCCTCGAAGACGCCTTTGAAGTAGACGTAGACGCCCTGTGCGATGGCACGCAGTGTACTGTTGCCGGAATCATGCAGCATATTGAGGAAGCGGGAGTGCACAGCGGCGACTCGAGTTCGGTACTGCCAACATACATGATCAGCCCGGGACATCTTGAGGAGATTCGCACATTGACAAGGCGGATGGCGATTGAGTTGGGCGTTATCGGGATGATGAACGTGCAATTTGCGATAGCCGGCGGCGAGATTTATGTACTGGAGGTAAATCCGCGGGCGTCGCGAACCGTGCCCTATGTAGCCAAGGCGACCGGGGTCCCGCTGGTGAAGATTGCAACGAGGTTGATGCTCGGCAAAACACTGAAGGAGCTGGGGCTGACGAACGATTTGACGGTTTCGCGATACTATGTCAAGACGCCGGTCTTCCCCTTCGTGAAGTTCCCCGGCGTCGATCCGAAACTGTCGCCGGAGATGCGTTCGACGGGCGAGGTGATGGGGATCGGCGAAGATTTCGGCACGGCGTTTTATAAGGCGCAACTGGCGGCAGGGTTGCGGCTACCAAGTTCAGGGAGCATTCTTTTCAGCGTAAATGATCTGGACAAGCGCAATGCTTTGACTGTGGCACGGAGATTCGCGAGTATGGGGTTCGCGATTCTGGCGACATCGGGGACGGCTGCATTCTTGCGCGATATGGGGGTGGAAGTCGAAACTGTCGCCAAGGTAAGTGAAGGCCGGCCGAATTTCGTGGACGTGATCAAGAGCGGTCAGGTGGGGTTGATTATCAATACACCGCTGGGTGAATCCTCGTTCCGTGACGGCTGGGCGATTCGGACGGCGGCGATTCAGCATAATGTACCGTGCATCACCACACTGTCAGGTGCGGCAGCGGCCGTTGAAGCGGTGAAGGCGCTCCGGTCAGGGAACATTCACGTTAAGTCATTACAGGAATTGCACATAGAAGCATCAAATGTCGAAGCAAGTGTATTGCTGAAGGAGTGAACGGCGACCGCAAAGATTGGATCACCTGGTCCACTCAACAGCACGAATTCTTCAGTCAACGCATTTCGACTGATTATTTACTTGCAGAATCGTAATTTTAGCTGTATTATTTGAGTCTATGTTCTGACCCGGTCGGCACATCGCCGATTCGGGTTTTTTCTTGCATGACCCCCCTTCGATCAAGCCGACCAGCGGGCTATCGTGCAGTGGATATATCCAGCCGGGAACCGGCCCGCGCTCTGAGAGGTTTATTGGTAATATGATTCCAGTTGAACGCATTCGCAATTTGGCCATTGTTGCTCACATCGATCACGGCAAGACAACTCTGATTGACTCTGTCTTTCGCGCGGCTCATACGTTTCGCGACAATCAGCACGTAGCCGAGCGTCTGATGGACAACAATGCTCTTGAGCGCGAACGCGGTATCACGATTCGCGCAAAGCATTGCACGGTCGAATGGAACGATTACCTGATCAACATCATTGATACTCCCGGCCATGCCGATTTTTCGGGCGAGGTCGAGCGCGTACTTTCAATGGTCGATTCCGTGCTGTTGTTAGTAGATGCCAACGAAGGACCGATGCCGCAAACGCGCTACGTGTTGATGCGTGCCCTTCGCCTGGGACTGAAACCGATTGTAATCATTAACAAGGTGGATCGGCCAAACGCCCGCCCCGACTATGCGCTCAACAAGACTTTTGATTTGTTTCTCGACCTTGGCGCTACCGACGAACAGGCGCACTTTCCGGTGCTGTATGGATCAGGACTTGACGGCTGGTTCGTCAACGATCTTGACAAGGAAGAGCACAGGGGAATGGATGCGCTGTTCCAGACGGTGGTCAAGCATGTACCGCATCCGAACGTCGACCAGGACGGGCCGTTCTTGATGCAGGTCTCGACGCTGGCCTGGAATGACTATATCGGGCAGATTGGCTGCGGCCGCGTGCTCCGGGGTTCCATTAGCAAAGGTGACGAATTTACGCAATTTGTGCAGCGCTGGAAGGACCCGGGCAGCCAGGATGAAGGCTGGGATCTCGTCGGGACTTCGAAAGAAAAATGCGTGCACCTGTGGGTGACGCGCGGACTTTCGCGGATCGAAGCGGACAAGATCAGCGCCGGGGATATTGTCTGGCTGGCCGGGCCGGGCGAAATAGGAATTGGCGACACATTTTCCGAGTTGGAAGATCCGGCAACAGCGCTGAAACCGCTGGAAATTGAAGAACCGACGGTGTCAATGTTCTTCCTCGTCAATACCGGCCCGTTCTCGGGCGCTGAAGGCACTGCCATCATGCTGCGCCAGTTGAAAGAACGCCTGACGCGGGAATTGCGTGTCAATGTCGCGTTGCGGATGGAAGACCTTGGGCGGTCCGACGGCGTTAAGGTCTCAGGGCGCGGCGAGTTGCATCTGGCGATTCTGATTGAAGAGATGAGACGTGAAGGGTTGGAGTTCTGCATATCACGACCGGAAGTGATCACCCATGAAGACAAGAACGGCAACACGCTGGAGCCGATCGAGCAACTAATAATCGATGTCCCGGAAGAATATCAGGGGATTGTGATCGAGAAGCTGGCCCGCCGCAAAGGTGAGCTCCGCGCCGTGGAAAATGCCGGCACCAGCGTTGTGCGGATCGAGTTTGAAATTTCCACCCGCGGTTTGATCGGCTACCGGAACGAATTCCTGACGGACACGCGCGGAATGGGAATCATGGCCTCGCGTTTTGTCGGCTACGGTCCGTGGCGCGGCGATATTGTTTCACGCAGCCGTGGCTCGGTAATCAGCATGGAGACCGGTATTGCAACCGCATATGCGATTGAAGGACTTCAGGAGCGGGCAGTAATTTTTGTCGAACCGACTGATCGCGTCTACAATGGCCAGATCATCGGCGAAAATTCCCGACCGGACGATCTTCCCTGCAATCCGACCAAGAAAAAAGCTCTGACCAACCATCGTTCATCGACCAAGGATATCGGTGTGGCGCTGGATGTGCCGCGCAAATTGACGCTGGAGCAGGCGATGGAATGGATCGGCCCCGACGAATTGGTCGAGGTCACACCGAAGTCAGTGCGGATGCGCAAAGCGATCTTGGATTCGGAAGTGCGCAAGAAGGCACAGAAGGCACAAACGGGGATCTACCGCAGTGCAAATGTCGCCACGGCGCCGCCACCGGCATAAGAACCTGAAATAGAACGGCTACGCTTGCAGGAGCGTTAGCGAAAATTGACGACGGTCTCGCCCGATATGGTGGGACCGTTTCATTTTTTGGTCTCGCAGAGATGTTAAAGATCCCCGACTCATCGAAGTGAGTGTGGCCCCGGACGCATTAGCCACGATAAAGGCAAGACACGATTTCACCAATATAGATGCGATGATAGTCCTTCTTCGGGTAGCAATCATGGATTTCGCTCGCTAGGAAATGAGAGGGATCAAGGTCGTCAACATAGATTTTGCGGCAATCAAAAACCAGTCGCGCTTCTTCAAAGTACACCGAACCGCTTTCGGATGTTCTGGGAGTCAATCCCGGGATGTGCATCTTGTCAACATCGCGGCCAGACACCCGGCCGCAATAGTTCAACACTGACCGATGTTCTTCTGCAAATACGCAAAGAGTGAAAAAATCCGCCTTTTCCATAAATTGGTAAGTGTATCTGGTTGGGCGGACAAAGCAGACGCAGATCTTCTTATTCCACAACTCCCCCATCGTTCCCCAGGATGCAGTCATGGTATTGAACGAACTCAGTTCGCCGGCAGTGACAAGCATCCAGTCGTCGGCCACAAGTCTGAAAACATTTTCAGAGAGCAGAGTCGGTTCAATCTTGGTGAATACGGCGGTCATCGCGAAACTCCTGAATAGATGGACCTCTCGACCAAGATAGTCGAGCCAATGACAAAAAGGCCAGCAAATTACATGTCGCTGCCGAAAAGAAACATTACGCCACTGGGGACTTCGGACTTGCGGACTGAGCGGCTATCGGCCTAGCCGCCCGGCGATCATCGCACGGATGCGCGCCACCGAAAATGCCAATGCCGACACCGAACGGCCGGCGAACCAATAATCATCGCGCCGACGAGTATCTTCGAGCAGTTGCCGGCCCTCTGGCCCCGAACTGGCGATTTCGTCGATGGTTCTTATTGTCAGCGCTTCCCCATCAGATTCCTTATTCATGGTATCCATCAGGAAGGTTGCAAGCTGGGCGGGGGTTTCCGGGTTGGACGCATAGCCCCTATTAAGAACGATGTCTCCCCACTTGGTTCGTCCAGGGTTGTAGGCCATATGGTTCTCCTTTCGAGTTAGCCGTGTTTCTGTCTTATGCTATTTCACTGTTATTGTCGAGACCTGCTGGAAGCGGTTCAGGAATAGTGTCGCGACCTCTTGAATCGCCCGGCGAGCCTTATGCTTCGATGGATATTATATTCTTGAAATGAATGCGCGCAAGGAAGGATTTTGCATGAAAATAGAGGGTGCATTCCTGCAAGCCTCTGGTCGGCAACGCCAATTGATTCTGGCAAATATCTGGCTTCATCAAACTCGTTTTGATATCATATGAGTTGGCAATATCAGTGGTAACCTGTCGGCTTTGTTGCGGAGGAATTTGGATGAAGTATTTGCCCCAATTATTCGCCAATAACCGCGCGTGGGCAGCGAAAATTAAAGCTCAGGATCCGGACTTTTTCGGGCGGCTGGTGTCGATACAGTCGCCGGAGTATCTCTGGATCGGCTGTTCGGACAGCCGGGTGCCGGCAAACCAGATCACCGGGCTTGAGCCGGGAGAAGTATACGTTCATCGCAATGTCGCCAATATAGTTGTCGCCGATGATATTAATTGCCTGTCGGTCATTCAATTTGCGGTTGATGTACTCAAGATCAGACACATCATCGTGTGCGGTCATTACGGCTGCGGTGGTGTGAAGTCGGCGCTACTGGATGAGAGCCTCGGCATAGTCGACCAATGGCTGGATCACATCCGCAAGATCAAGCAGATCCACAGCACGACAATGGACGCTTTGCCAAATCTCGAACAACGTTGGGACTACCTTTGCGAACTGAATGTCATCGAGCAGGTGAAAAATGTATGCGAAACCGCGACGGTGCGCAAGGCGTGGGAGCGGGGGCAAGAACTTGTCGTGCATGGCTGGATATACGGACTGAAGAACGGTCTGCTGCGGGATCTTGAAGTGTCGCTGAACCGTCCAGAGCAATGCGAGTCAGCGCTGGAGCGAGCCATCAGCCACCTGCGCCAACAGCCGGACTAAAAAACAATCGGCATCCGCATTTCCCCTATTTTGCTTGTATTAGTCACATCGAATATCCATATTATCGATAAGGTACTTCCGGCGATGTATGCCCAGGACCCCGCCCTGCGCTCGCGTTTCGAGCGCGAGGCCAAGGCGATCTCGAACCTGAATCATTCAAACCATCTGCGTGCTCTATGATCTAGGCCGCAAGAGCGGCACGGAGTTTCTTGTCCTTGAGTACTCGGAAGGCGAGACTTTGGGATCGCGGCTGAAGCGTGGCGCACGGCAGTCGGAATGCACGTCTTCGACGGCGCCGGAACACTGAATCCTTACGATGTCACCTCCGACAATCAACGCTTCTACGTATTGTCTCCCATCAATTCGCGCGGCACTGCTGAATTTGTCGTCGTACAAAACTGGATTGAGGAACTAAAGAAGTGACCTCTTAGTTTTCCCCACCCATTGCGGTGCCGAATCAATCTTCTGCCGCAGAATCAGATTCAATTGTGCGGCATGATGCTGCACATGCCGCATGTTGTACAGCAGCAGTTCGACATTGGATAAGCCCGGGCGTCTTGACCCGCAGGGCTGGTGCATCGTTTCATCAGTTAAGGACTGAATGGCACTGCGGCATTTGCTCCGGCCATATTCCAAGTAAGTCAGCAACTCGGCGGGAGTGTATGCCCGGGCAGGAATGACACCGGCGGGATCAAGTTCCTCCAAACCGAACGGCGGCGGCGGCGCAAAGTTCTCGCAGTCTTCGGCCAGATAGTAATCGAGCCAAAAGAGCGTATGAGAGGCAATATACCAGAATTCTGATGGCTCGGAGCGGTCGCCCCAAACCTCGGCCGGACAGGCCCTGACGGCGTTTTCCAGCATGTCGATACTGGCGCCGAACTGCTGCCAGATGGTGTTTTTCCACATCGAGAGCATTAGAAATCTCCTTTGTTTGCATCTACTACCCACCACTAATGCGGCAGCAGCAGTGCTTTGTCAATCGCATTCTCGAAAGGCTTACGGCTGACGTGCCGGGTGCCAAATCGTTTGCGCCAATGTCCACGATTCCGTAAGTTGCTTCCGGGCGAAGATAATTAAACTCGCTCCGGCTCAACCGGAGCATGTCACCACAGAGGTCATCATGGGAAGAAGAAGTAAATTTCTGGTCGGGCTGGCCGCTGTCGCGGCCCTTGTGTTTTTGTTCAGTTGCGGCAAGAAGGAAAACGAGGGAACTCAACAGCAAGGGACGGGCGCGAAGTTTACGATTGGTGTTTCCTTATTGACGCGTACCCACCCGTTTTACCAGGACCTGGAAGCCGGATTACAGGACGCTGCGAAGGCTGCCGGCTACGAACTTCTGATTAATGCGGGCGAGTTCGATGTCGCCAAACAGAAGGACCAGATACAGGATTTTATTGTCCGCAAGGTGAACGCAATTATCGTCTCGCCGTGCGATTCCAAGTCGATCGGCACATCGATCAAAGCCGCCAATGACGCGGGGATTCCGGTGTTTACGGCGGACATCGCCTGCCTGGCGGCCGATGCCAAGATTGTCACGCATGTGGCGTCGGACAACATCGAGGGCGGACGATTGGCGGCTCAGGCAGTTGCCCGTGCCATCGACGGCAGCGGCAAGGTTGCCATCATCGACCATCCCGAAGTTGAGTCGGTGATTCAGCGAGTCAAGGGATTTGAAGAAGAGATCGCAAATTACCCGAATATCGTCATCGTTGCCAAACTCTCCGGCCGGGGAATGAAGGACCAGGCGTTTCGAACTACGGAGGATATTCTGCAGTCGCACCCTGACTTGGCCGCGGTCTTTGGCATTAATGACGACTCGGCGCTGGGTGCTTTGGCGGCGATTGAAAAGGCAGGGAAACAAGGCAATGTCAAGATCATCGGATTTGATGCTGTTCCGGAAGCGCGGGCGGCAATCAAGGACGGCAAAATCTATGCTGATGTGATTCAAAGACCGCGCGAGATCGGGCAGAAGACCATTGAGGCGATTGCGACCTACGCCGCCGGCGGTGTGGTTGAACCGATGACGCTAATTCCCTGCGCGCTGTTTACCCAGGCTGATGCCCAATAGCGACAATTGCCTTCTGCGCATGACGGGGATCATGAAGAACTTCCCCGGAGTCATTGCGCTCGCGAATGCCTCCTTTGATCTGCAGGCCGGTGAAGTGCATGCGCTGGTTGGCGAAAACGGCGCCGGCAAGAGCACACTCATCAAGATTCTCACCGGTGTGCAGCATCAGGACAGCGGCACGATCACGCTGTATGGATCCCCGGTTAGCTTCGATTCTCCGCAGAAAGCACTACACTCCCGTATCGCGACCATCTATCAGGAATTTACGCTCATCCCCGCCTTGAGTGTCCGCGCCAATCTGTTTCTGGGCAGAGAGAAATCGAAGGCAGGATTGATCAACGCTGTCAATGAAACGACGGAGGCAAAGTCGATTCTGGTAGCGACTCGGACTGAATATCGATGTTGAGACACCGATCGCGGAACTGACAATAGCGCAGCAGCAGCTGGTTGAAATCGGCAGAGCTTTGGCAAGCAGCGCGAAGGTGCTGGTGATGGATGAGCCAACGGCGGCGCTCACACCGACTGAAGTGGAGTCCTTGTTTCGTATCCTCCGGGAATTGGCAGCTCAAGGAATCGGGATGATATTCATCAGCCACCGGCTGGATGAGGTATTCGCAATCGCCGACCGGGTCACGGTATTGCGCGACGGTGCAACAGTTGCGACGCGCCCGGTGTCGGAATTTTCGCGGCCGCAGCTGATCGAATTGATGGTGGGGCGCTCAATCGCGGAGGAGTATCCCCGGGTAACGACCAAGCCGCAAGCAGCGGGCCTTGAAGTTCGCGGCTTGCACGCTGGCATTGTTCAGGACGTATCGTTCACCGCCCACCGGGGCGAAATTGTTGGAATTGCCGGATTGATGGGGGCGGGACGGACCGAAGTTGTACGATTGATCTTCGGCGCTGACAAACGCGAACGCGGCACAGTATTATTGGATGGCAACGAACTGGACATTGGCTCGCCGCGCGCAGCGATTGCCAATGGTATTTGTCTGCTGACCGAAGATCGCAAAGCACAAGGTTTGATCCTGCGGGCGGCGGCCAAGGAGAACTTCGCGCTGCCCAATCTGAAGTCATGGTCGCACCTGGGGTTCATTGACAAGCAGGAAGAATTGAGCCGCTTCCAACGGCATGTCGTGAATCTAAGGATCCGCATTTCTGATGCGGAGCAACTAGTCGAAAATCTCTCCGGAGGGAATCAGCAAAAAGTACTGGTCGCAAGGTGGTTGGAAACCAATTCGCAGGTTATGATTTTTGACGAGCCGACTCGCGGGATTGATGTCGGCGCGAAATATGAGATGTACCTGCTCATTGGCGAGTTGGCACTGCAGGGCAAGGTCGTGATAGTAGTATCTTCGGAATTACCAGAGCTACTTGGGATCTGCGATCGAGTATTAGTGATGCGGCGCGGACGGCTGGCTGGAGAAGTCACAAGTGTCAGGTCAGCGAAGCAGGAAGATGTCATGGCTCTGGCAGTTTGATGTGAAGAGAGAACGGTAGGAACAGAATAATGAACAGCGATAGCGGCACCAGTCGGGCGAGACTCAAGCGGTTGATATCAGATTATGGTATGCTTGGCGTCCTGCTATTGTTGTGTGTTCTCTTTTCGATCTTGACGCTCGACGAGCAGTTTCCGACTGGCAAGGCGGCCGCAAAGTCGGTATGCGACTCGCATCTCTTCAGGATGCCGACAAATACGAAGATAATCGCCATTGGATCCAGCAGCGCCCAGGACAGTCTCTTCACAGGCGAGTTATCCAAGCTGCTGCAGCGCGATACCTTCACCGCAATCAATGGTGATCCACAAGCGATTCGTGCCTACTTGGAGCGCACAAGAGATGTCCCTGGTCTACGAATTGTGATTGCCACAACGAATGCCGTCGCGCCGATCGTGACGGCAATAAAGGCACAGGTTGCTTCGCTGCAGACGGCGGAAATAGTCTCTCCCCAATCGCGGCGCTGGCCGACCTTCCTATTGGCCGAGAATATTCGCAATGTCGCCAATCAGATCACCGTGATAGCGATTATCGCCATCGGTATGACGATCGTGATTATCACAGCGGGCATTGATCTTTCGGTCGGGAGTCTGATCGCCCTGTGCGCAGTGATTGTGACCTGGCTGATTGGTCAGTGGGGTGCAGAATCGGCGGGAACGGCCGTGATGCTGGGCGCAGCGGTGATTGGAATAATTCTGTGCGGCGCCGTCGGGGCCTTCAGTGGAGTGATGATTACGCGCTACCGGATTCCGCCCTTCATCGCAACGCTGGCGATGATGCAGGTGGCGGCGGGCATCGGATACATCATTTCGCAAGGCAGGCCGATCTATCAAATTCCCGGACAGCTTTCATCTGGCTTGGACGCGGCGTCGATCCGCTGCTTGGAATTCCAACAGCGGTGATATTGATGGTCGTGCTTTACGCAATCGCGCACGTGATGATGTCGCGGACAACGCTGGGTCGCTATATCTATGCCGTTGGCGGCAATCCCGAGGCTGCCCGGCTGGCGGGAATTCGTGTCAATGCCATCTTGCTGTTCGCTTATACTGTGTGCGCAATGCTCGCCGGATTGGGCGGCGTGCTGATGGCGTCGCAACTCAAGAGCGGTGCGCCGACTTATGGATTGTCATACGAATTGTATGTTATAGCGGCCGTTGTTGTCGGCGGGACAAGCCTCTCCGGCGGCGAGGGACGGATTCTCGGCACGCTAATCGGGGCGCTGATTATCGGCGTGATCCAAAATGGCATGAATCTGGTGAATGTCGAGAGCTACACGCAAAAGGTCGTGCTTGGACTCGTCATTCTCGGGGCGGTATTGTTGGACAGGCTCAAACAGAGGCGGATGGCCTCTGTGCGGACTTGAGACAGATTGACTCTGGATGGTTTAGTATTCGGTTTACTGATAGGGATGGGAATATGACCAAACACAAGATCTCTGCAGGCGGCCGCGCTGTCGCTGCTTCTGTTCACAACCATGTTCGCACAAGCGACGGATTCCAAGCAGCCGCAGTTGAAGGTCGTGGGAACGGCGCATCTTGACACGCAGTGGCGCTGGACAATCCAGAATACGATCAATCAATTTGTACCGCTGACGTTTCGGGAGAACTTCAAACTGATGGACATCTATCCGGACTACGTTTTTAGCTTTGAGGGTTCGTTCCGTTACAAGCTCTTCCGCGAATATTATCCAGATGAATATGCCAAGCTGAAGAAGTATGTCGATTCGGGGCAGTGGCGCGTTACGGGAAGCTGGGTCGATGCGGCGGACGTGAATCTCCCCTCGTTTGAGTCGCTGGTGCGGCATAATCTTTACGGCAACGGATTCTATAAGAAGGAATTCGGCAAGACGAGCCGCGATATTTTTCTTCCCGATTGTTTCGGATTTGGTTATGCGCTGCCTTCGATAGCGGCGCATTGCGGATTGAAGAGCTTCACCACGCAGAAACTGACTTGGGGCTCGGCCGTTGGTGTGCCCTTTGATATCGGCTTATGGCAGGGTGTTGACGGGTCAAAGATCATTGCGGGATTGAATGCCGGAGATTACACGGGCAAGATCAAAGGTGACCTCAGCCGCGACACAACCTGGCTGCGGAGGATCGCGAAGTCGGGTGAGACAACGGGATTACACGCGGGCTACACTTACTTCGGCACCGGCGACACCGGCGGCTCGCCAGAGTCGTTGTCGGTCGATTGGCTGCAGAAATCGATCAAGAGCGATGGTCCGATCAAGGTGTCTTCTGTCGGCGCTGACGACTTGGTGGATTTGGTGAATAGCGCCGATCAAAGCAAGCTTCCGACTATACAATGGCGAGTTACTGATGACGCGGCATGGCGTGGGATGCTATACCTCGCAGGCGGCGATGAAACGCTGGAACCGCAAGAATGAGCTATTGGCGGATGCCGCCGAGCGGGCATCGGTGATTGCGCATCTGACAGCGGGTGTTCCCTATCCGACAGAGTATCTGCGTGACACGTGGGAGAGATTCCTGTGGCATCAGTTCCATGATGATCTCACGGGTACGAGTATTCCGGAAGCGTACGAGTTCTCGTGGAATGATGAGATTCTCTGCCAGAACCGGTTTGCAGGAGCCTTGGAGAGTGCGGTAGCGGCGACGGCGCCATTGATGGATACTGAAGTCGAGGGAGATCCACTTGTAGTGTATAACCCCCTTGCTCTTGCGCGTCGCGACCTTGTAAGTATTTATCTCGATCCAGTCGATGTTTCATCCGCCACAGGCAGATACTTGGTGTATGGTCCCGACGGCAATGAGATTCCGACAGAGTCCATTTACGATAGGTCATCGTCAGGGTATGCGATTGCTTTCTTGGCAGACGTACCAGCAAATGGCACCGTAATCTATTCGATGCAATCAACAATAACACCAAGTCGCCTCGAGTCTGACATCAAGTTCACCAAGAACTCAATCGAGAACAGTCGATATAGAATCGTTGTGAATTCTACTGGCGACATTTCTTCAATCTATGACAAGCAACTGGAGCGTGAATTACTCTCAGCACCGATCACCTATCAGTTGATTCACGATAAACCACGCCAGTGGCCCGCCTGGGAGATTCAATATGAGGATATCATTCAATCACCGGTGGCCTTGCGAGATACATTGGTAGAAATCAAGATTCTCGACCGCGGTCCTGTGCGTGGCTCGATCGGTGTTTTCCGCACAACGAATTCGTCTCGATTTCTCAATGTGATTAGTCTGGCTTCCAACAGTGACCGCATTGAATTCAAGAACGAAGTTGATTGGTACGAAAAGGAGACGCTGCTAAAGGTCGCTTTCCCGTTGACCTGTGCCAACGATAGCGTGACATACGACCTCGGGTTGGGCGCGATCAAGCGCGGACTCAATACGAAGCAGAAATACGAAGTGCCGGGACACCAGTGGGCGGATATGACCGATCCAACGGGCGAATATGGAGTGGGGATTCTCAACGACTGTAAATATGGCTGGGATCATCCGGAAGCTGGAATTTTGCGCCTTACACTGATTCATACGCCAGGTGTGTTCGAAAGCTGGAATTGGGTTGGCGATGAGAAGTCGCAGGACATGGGGCATCACGAGTTTACCTTTGCGATTTGCGCACACAAGGGCGATTGGAGCGAGTCGGACATTCCCGAACAGGCTGCGCGCCTCAATCAGCCGTTGATTGCGTTTGCGACCGACAAGCATTCGGGGAGGCTTGGTCATGAATTCTCGCTGCTGAATGTAGATGCAAAATCAACAAATGATAACGTTTTCGTTAATGCGGTCAAGATGTCGGAAACCGGCGATGAACTGATTGTCCGAGTCAGGGAAACCAAAGGCAAGACAGCCAATGCCGCCAAGATCAACTTCGCATTTCCGATCGAGTCAGCGCGCGAAGTCAACGGCTTTGAAGACCCGGTCGGAGTTGCAACATTCAGCGGTAGCACTTTGGAATTCTCGCTGACGCCCTACCAACCAAAGGCATTCGCGGTGAAATTGAAGACTGACCCTTCCGACGATCTCGCTGCAGTCATTTGGCAACCGGTTTCACTTCCCTTCAATCTCGACGCGATCAGTCTCGACAGTGATCGCAAAGACGGTGACATCGATGGTAAGGGCAACACTCTGGCGGGAGAGTTGATTCCGGATACGTTGATTTATAGGGGGATTTCTTACCTCTTTGGAGCAAAGAGTGTCGGAGCCTGAATGCCGTGTCCTGTTGGTCAGACATCGAGTTGCCGAAGAAACAATTCGACAAACTGCATCTTCTCGTTTGTGCAGTCGGTGGCGCCGGTCGCAGGGCAGCTTCAGTTTTGGCAGCACAAGGCACTCATCTGTGGTCACAGGATTATGTTGAGCCATCGGACAGTGGAACAATCGATTGGTCGCAGGCCAGTTGGCGAAGAGCCAGACAGTATCGCGCCGGGTTACATCAATCGCCAGCCAGTGGCTTGGTATGGCTCGCATCGACATTCAGCAAGAGGCGAAAACGAGGCCTATCGATTCACGTATCTTTATGAACTGATCTATTGCATATCCCCGAAAAGGATGCCAAGACAGATGACGCTGCCAAACAATCCCGGGCATGTTGATGTTCGCAGTAACCGTCGGCCTGGACACCTTACGATCAAGTCAATGCCAGCTCCGCCGCTATACGATGAATTAGAGGCGGCGTACGCGCGAGTTTCGGCCGACAGCAGTAGTTTTGTCGGCGGGCGACGTCTCGATGAGTACGCCAAACCTTGGGGCAATCGTATATTATACGCTGGACGGAAGCGCACCGACGTTGGCATCACGGTATAGACGAGCCAATCAGCTTGGCTGCAACTACCACGGTCAAGGCGAGGGCGATTCTTCCGATGGCGAGACAAGATCACTTTGTCACCGCCGTCACCTATCGCCAACTCGTTCCGCATGATGCAACAACGGTCGTTGATCTCAAACCGGGATTGGCTGCGGCCTATTATGAAGGCGAGTGGCAGAAGCTGCCAGCATTTGACTCATTGAAAGCAAAAGAAAGCTACATCGCGGATTCAATTGCACTCCCCGCAATTGCACGCGCGGAGGACTTTGGCCTGACGTTCTGCCGGCTATTTTCTCGCACCGACAGAGGGACTATATGAGTTTGCGATCAGTTCCGATGACGGCAGCAAGGTGTTTGTCGGTGACTCACTGGTGGTCGACAATGATGGACTGCATGGCGGTGGGGATGTCGTTGGCCAGATTGCGCTGAAGGCGGGATATCACCGGCTGTATATCCCGATGTTCCAGTGCAAGGGTGGACGAGAGCTTGATGTGCATGTCTCGGGACCGGGTCTTGTGCGCGAGCGGCTGCGCGTGAATCGGCTGTTCCACTAAGTCAGACTGCGGCTGCTCTCTTGAACTCAATCAGAAGACCCGGGCATGACAGAACATGCTCGGGCTCATGAATTAAGGCAACCGCGTCTCGACTTTGATCCTTCCTCCGCTAACGGCCTTGTCGTTTTGCAGCCAATTTGGTTTTGCGAGAGGAGTTGACTTCTCCAATCTGAGCTGACTCAATCAGTTTCTCTTTAGCAGTTCGGGACTTGCGCTTGATTTTGCGCTCCAGAACGAATGCCTCCCTCAATGTTGCCACTCCAATATGGTATACCAGCTGTACCGGCCCGCGCCCGCGCGTGTAGCGAGCGCCGGTACCGCGGTTATGAGCCAGAATCCTCTTGTCGAGATCGGTCGTCTGGCCGGTGTAGAAGGTTCCGTCATTGCAGCGCACGATGTATACGTGGTATGGCATGCTTCCTATTTTAGGGGAGAAGTGTGTTTGGACAAGGGACTTTTCCACCAATCGTGCTTTTTCCAATGAGCGCGGGCTTTCCTTTCAAACATGCCCGGACTTGACAACAAACCGCAGATGTATGGGCAGAAACCCATATTCCGGCCAGCCGCTGTTTCGATTCCGCACCTAACTGACCAGTATTTTCAGCTAACTCTAAAGGTTCACCCCGTCAAAGGCGATAATCAGAGAGTAGCGTGCAGGGTAAACCCGTTTGTTTTTCACGCAGTTACCCTGGCACGGGAGTCACTGATAATATCGTTGGATAACAGCTTGACTTCGCACTTCGCCGGTCTGCTTTAGGCCGATCGACCGGTTTATTTTTTGACCGTAAGAATGTCGTCCTTTTCAAATAGGGCGCTCACAATATATCGAGCAGCGGAGGAACCAATGACTCAATCAAGGCAAGAAGCGGAATATTCCGAACCAGTATACAAACGCGGCAAGTATCTCGTCTCGACTTTGGCGACCGTAGCTGTATTGATTATTGCCGCCCTCATCATCTGGCAGATGCGCGACAATGCGGTTACCAAAATCAACTCGGCACTTCTGCAGCAAGAACGAGACGGCGTCAGCGAGAGTCAGCGCAAGGATTTCGCCGAAACGACGGGCACCGATCCGGTCGGGTTCGATCTGGCCAACTATATGCAGGCCAAATACCCAACGATTGTGCTCCTGACGTACTTTGTCCTGGCGGCGTTGGCACTGGCCGTGGTCGTCCGATTCGCGTTGTTCTTTCTATTCTCGACGAAAAGAGATCAATACTACCCCAACAATGTCGAACTTGATCACTTCCTCAGTCAGAATTTCACTAGCTGGGAAGAGTTCTGCCACTATACACAGACCCGGGACCACCGCAAATCCCGGTTCTGGCGAGTCCTGAAGGACTCGGTGATGGTGACTGACGCTTCAGGTCGCGTTGATCATCTGTATCTGCATCTGCGCAATCGCATCGACCGCATAACCGAGAATATGGACGAGATGAGTTTATACGACAGTATTGCCACTGCTTCACCGGCCGCCGGCTTCTTCGGTACGCTGATCGGCTTCCTGTATATTTTCAGCCAGGGGCAGAGTGCGGCAAATCTCTCGCAGTCGCTGGAATTTGCCGTGGGTCTCAAGGTCGCCATCATAACCAGTCTCTGGGGTCTTGTTAACTTAGGCATGGCAATCGGCGCTACCTATTTCTCGCGGCGAATCATTGATCAGATCCACGACCAGATGGTCGTCCGTGCCGTTGCCGTTTGCGAAGTCGTTGAGACTCTTCGCATCACCGATAAACCGCCTGTCAGCAAGACTGAAATGGAAGTCATTCCCAGCAAGGAGCAAATCCGTGTCCGGTCGTAAAGCAAAACGATATATGGCGCCGTTCGTCGTCAGCGCTTCGGATCTTGCCTTCATCATGCTCTTCTTCTTCATAATTGTAGGCAACGGATCCACGCAGGTTGAACGAATAGAGATGCCGTACAAGTCGTCGAGCCAGGTAGGCGAGCAGGCTGGTGCGCCATTTCGCATCGAAATATATGACCAGAATCTCCAGGTCGACTCCAGTCGCATGGTTCTGATTCATACTACGGCACAGCCCCCGGAAACTTCGTTTGTATCCGTCGCCAATAGCGTCCTGTCGAGTCCGGACGCTCATCTCTTCGTTCGCGACCGGATCTCGGAGTTCATGGCTGCGCGTGGCGTTGTCGCCGACTCGGTCAGATTTGATGTCTACAGCTCCGCCCATTCATATTATGGCCTGGTTGCCATGGCGATGGCCGCCTGCTACAAGCTTGACTATCCCTGCAATCTCGTCTATCGGGCCGAAGTTGACTAACATCATGGATTATTGAGGTAAATAGATGCAGGCATATTTTGATCGTGATGATGCTGATTTGGAGTACGGAACCATTGTCGGCAAAGAAGCCTCTCACACCGACGCACCGGGGGGAATTCTGGACGCCGTTCTCAATCGGCGCAATGCGGTTTATGCGATTGTGACGACAATCGGACTAACGATCATGTCGCTGTTCGTCGTCGGCTACTTCGGCTCTCTCCCATGGAACACGCAGGTCGTTGCAGAATCACCTGAGATCAACACAAGATTTATTATCGAATTGCCGAAACCGCAGCCGCAAAAACCGAAACCAATATTGAAATCGATTATCAAACCACCCGAAACCAAACCGGTAGAGCGACTTCGGAGCATCCCCGATAGAACGACACAGGTATTACGGCCAAAGATGCAACTTAGCGGCCGCACAACGACCCGCGACGCGCAGCGGGTGTCGCAACAAGAAGCGGCCGCAGAGCGTTCGCTACCTGCTACAGTTGCGCCCGTCGTCGCCACTGTCGATGAGTTTGCGCAGCGGGATTATGTTCAGGAGCAATCGAATCGCAGCACGACTACCTCCTTGCGAACCGATCGTGTAAGAGATCCTGTCGGCGAAGCAACCACAAGGAACAACCGCACTGTCGCCGACGCGGGAGTTTCCCGCATCCAGCTCGATCCCTACCACTACCAGATGGTCAACATCTGTCTGCGCCAGTGTGTCCGAAGCATGTTTATGCACACCGGCCTGGATGAGGTGGAACAAGCCAATTCCAAGGAGTGGCTCAAAGTGACCCGAGCCGCCGACAACTATTTTGAATTCAAGTTTGGCGGGCGCTGGACACGCTTGCATGTAAATGTCAATTCTTTAGGTGACATCTCGAATATCGATTTCGTTCGTGTGCCGGGAGATGGGGGCGACGCGGAGTCGCTTCTGGAAGACGCTACACGCAAACTCTGTCACTCTGCTTCGTTACGACGACTGTTTCGCGAAACTGTAGATTCCTAATAAGAGGTCAGAAATATGACAAAAATGAACATCACAACCAAGTCACTGGTCACGGCAATGCTGGTTCTGGCGCTGTCGGCGATTGGTAGTTCGGCCACACCGGCGCAATCCAAGGGCTATCTGGACTATCTTGATTCCTACTACCAAACCGGTAATTCCGCCGATTTGGAGCAGGCCGCCAACGCCATCAAGATCGAATTGGATGCATCCGATGCCCTGCGTTTCCAAGGCTATTATTACAATGCGGAAATCCATTTCCTCATGACGCTGGAAGAACTGAAGCACGACATGCAAAACGTCGAGCTGCAGGACAAGCTGCGCGCCTTGATGCTGCAGCTTTACAATCGGTACTTGGATGCTTACTACAAGTACGAATCGGCGCAGCTGCAGTCATCGAGTGTACCGGGAAACACGGCATTCCTGATCAAGGATGTGCTGATGGCGGCGATTTACTGCCCCAACGCCAACTCGTTTGCTCCGCTGGTAAAGAACATCCTGCGACGCGCGACCCGCGACAGCCTGTATGATGTTCAAAGCAGTTATGTCGCCAGCGTCAACGAGATGCTTCAGCAGGAGTACCCGAACCTGTTCGGCGTCGCGAATTTTGCTAAAGCCGTTTGGGTGAACGACCAGTTTATTGCCATGAAGCAGGAAGGCGCCGCCAAGGACTCACTGCGCCGGATGGTCAATTATTTCGCGGCGATTGCCGGCGACACGCTGAGGTCGCCTTACGGGTTATCGATATCTTATTTTCTGCTCGCCGAAACTTTCGCGAATCACGAAAACGACATGGCATGGAATTATTTCCGTAAATGCCTCGAACTACTCAATACCGGAAGCTTTCCGACTGAAGGCTTCTATGCCCGCAATTACAATCGTGAAATCTATATTGCCACCTGCGTGACATTCCTGCCGACCTACGCCGAGCATCTGTTTCAGGCCGGACGGTATCCTGAAATCCTGTCGAGCGCCAAGAATCTCATTAAACTCGGCGTGCTCGATCGCGGCCAGATGGAAGCAGTCTCGAAAGAAGCGGTTTTCTGGGGTGAAAAATCGATTCGCGCCCTTCAGGATAGCCAGCGTTATGCCAGCGCCGATGAGCTATTTCAGGGGTTGAAGAGCTTCTACGAGATGCTCGACACCAAAACCCAATTAGGTAATTCGGAATAGTAAGGAGAATGACAATGAAATCACTCATACCATACTGCAAGACCATTGTGCTGGTCATGGGCCTGTTGTCGCTCTTTGCGGTCCCAGGCTTTGCCAATAATCAAGAGATGGCCGACTTAAACCAGGACATGCAGGAATTTCTCGAAGTCTCAAAGGTCATGTCCAGTGATATTGACCGCCTGTTCGTATCCGACATGGCCGTGCAGAATATGTACCGCCAGTGGGCGATCTGGTTCTATTCGGGGAACAAGGGCGAGTTGTACGATCAGATGCTGGGATCGTCGTATGCCCGATTCGTCATTCTTCACTACAATCTTAACAGCCCTTCCTGGGCCTGGTGGGGCATGACGGAACTGGAAACGCTGCTTCCCTCGTATCGCGCCTATATCGACAGTTCCACCGACTTATCATATCGTGAGCAATTGAACTTCATCAGAAAAGACTGGATGTACAAATTTGCGACCTGCAATGCATTCAATGAACTGATCCCGGAGAAGAAGCTGCTCGACAATCCCGTTGAACTCAAGCTGCGGCAGGGAATGCTCAACGATGAAGACAAGTATGTAATTCGCACCGCCGAGCGCTATCTCAACCGCCGACTCAAAGAAAAGCGAGAGTTCTTCTATTTCTATGTTCCGCCCGGAGAGTATCAGATCTTTGATCGCAAGAACTACATCTATACTAAGGAATTCACGGCCGGACTGGACTCGTCGCAATACCTTTACCTGACGACCAACTACAGCTTCAATTTTGTGCCGGTTGCGACAATCTACTCCGAGTCGGGTGTCACTTACGATACGCTGTCGCCGTCGGATTTTGAGCTGGTGCGCCTGGATGAAGGGCGAATATTCGACTTCAAGAATGTCGAGTTCGGCCGCTATTATTTCAGCGTCAAGCCTCCGTACAAGATCGTTGACCGGTATGCGAACAAACTGATCATCCCCAAGGAAGAATTCGGCAGCAACTACCTTGAGCGCGACAGTGAACTTTTCAACAAGACAGCTTATGATCAGATAATTCTGGAGAGCCAGAAGGACTTCATCTACACGCTGATCGAACGGCGTGCGCTACCGCCGGTCGTGGAGAGCAAAGAGAAGAAGAAGTAATTCGACAATCGTTGCGAGCTTTCGGGCCTGTTAGCCGTAAGAAGTGAGGCTAACAGCCGTTGAAGGGCAAGGACAAGGTCTTTGAGAGTGCAAACCTCAAGACTCTTGTGTTTGCCCTTATTTTTTGGGCCCAACAATGTTGGGCGAAACCGCAGAAGTACTTCTGGTATATGGACGACGAGAACCCCTATCTCGAGGATTCGCGTGGCTTCTCAAGGGGTTAGCGCAATGAAGCGGCTATTCGGTAATGAACAGTTCGCCTGGAAGTAGCCCACAAGACGATGCATCACCCCCCGATCCGACAAATTGTAACCCTGTCTTGAAGTCGTACGTCGTCAAACTAATCTTGCCTTTACCTATCGAAATCTGGTGGACGGTTTGAGCGGTCGTAATCAGCCCTGTGTGGCCCCCCTCTTTCGCGATCGCATCGGGCAAACGGCAAACAATCTTGCCACAGGTACTGATGTCAAGAACCCAAGGTACCTTGGTTTCACCAACTGTAGGCATCATCGACCGCAATTACTGGAGGCGGGAAAAATCGAATACCCGCTTCGCCAGGCCGGTCTAAGACTTACGGATTACTTCGGTAACAGCGTACAATAGAGACCGCATTTCGCATTCGGAGGGCGCCGGGTCGACCCGACGCTTAACGAGATGATGCCCGATGGCGACGTAACCAGGTTCCCCTCATGGCCGCAGTTTGGCCGCCTTGCGTCGCTTCCAGGGAAAAGTCAATCGCGAAGTTGACTCCTCTACCGCAACCTGAAACGCCCGAATGTAAATTGGAGAGTTCGAATGAAACCCAAAACACATGTCCACAACCATTCACGTCAGCGTGCCCTATTGCCGCTGCGTCTGCTCGTCTTGCTTGCAACCGCCTTGTTGTTGGCAGGAGCAGCTCAAGCCGAAGTCCCCTCCACGATTTCCTATCAGGGGAGACTAACGACTCCGGCGGGAGTCCCGGTCGCTGACGGCACTTACTCGGTCACTTTTCGCCTCTACGACGAATCGACCGGCGGCAACCTGTTCTGGGAGGAACTCAAATCGGTATCGACCAAGGGCGGCCTCTTCTCGGTGCAACTGGGACAGACTTATCCGCTTGATCAGAGTACATTGTCGATTCCGAACCTCTTTCTTGCTATCCAGATCGGAGCCGGTGCGGAGTTGACGCCGCGCTCCAAACTTAATGTCGTTCCGTATGCAACGCTCGTCGGCACAGTCGAAGGGGCTAACGGCGGAGGGATCATTGGAGATGTATATGCAACCGGTCAGGTCTCGGGAAGCAGCAGCACCGGTTCCGGCGGCTATTTCCAGTCCTTCAAGACGACCCCGGGAAATCAGCATGGCCTGGTCGGGAAGTATTCCGCCCCCGTTACTTCTGATGGCTCCGGCGTCTATGGTTACAGCCGGCCCGGCGACGGCTGGGGTATTGGCGGAGAATTCGAAGGGGGCTGGATCGGTGTGCAGGGTACCGTGCGTGCGGCCAGCAGATAGCCATTACTTCAACATCGCGCAGTCCACGGAGAATCGCCTATACAGATCTGACACCGGATCTGAACACCCAATCTGCATGGCTGTCGTGGGGATCGGCGAGCGGCGCACTGGAGAATTATGGAGTTCACGGGTTATGCCGCAGGACCAGCCTTCAACAGCACTTGCGTAGTTATTATGGGGTTTATCGCTGTCGCCTCCGGCGTGGGTGCATTAACTCCAACAATTATGGTGTCGTATTGCTCGAGCGGAGGGCGGCGCAGGAAATTTTGGCATTGTAGCCGAAGGATCAACGATAGCCGGCTATTTTATAGGAGACGTGGACGTGTTCGGTACTGTATCCAAATCGGGCGGCAGCTTCAAGATCGATCACCCCCTCGACCCGGCCAACAAATACTTGCAGCACTCGTTCGTTGAATCACCCGATATGATGAACATCTACAACGGCATTACGAATCTCGATGCCGAAGGCAAGGCCACCATCACGATGCCGGAGTGGTTTGATGCACTCAACCGCGATTTCCGCTATCAGTTGACTGCGATTGGTGCGCCGGGGCCGAACCTCTATGTGGCGGAAGAAGTGAACGATAATCGCTTTTCGATTGCCGGGGGCAGCGCCGGAATGAGGGTTTCGTGGCAGGTAACCGGCGTGCGCCAGGATGTTTGGGCAGAGGCGCATCGGATTCAGATTGAAGTTCCCAAGGCTGCCGACAAAATCGGCACATACATGTTTCCCGAACTGTTCGGCAAGCCCGAGAGCCTGGGGGAAACGTACGAGATGACGAAGCATGCCGGGGAAACGGCAAGACAATCAGAGCAGGATCGCGAGCGGATGGCAGCCAAGAAGATTGCGGAAGATCCCAAGAAATGACGCGCGGGTTTGGATCTGCTGTTGGCAAATGCCCCGCCGAGCGGAGGCGACGGCGGCAAAACGAAGTTGCGCTACTTATCGGCAGATTCGCCGCCGATGTGCTCGGGGATACGGTAGCTTCTCTCCGCGCTGTCCGCATGACTGTTATTGTTACCTTTCGACGTCAAACCGAACCTGCAATCATACGTATAAGTTGCTATCTGATCCATTGGGGTGTTTGCTGAAAATGATCGATCTGCTCGAACAGCTTATTAGGAAACAACCGGTGCTCACAGTCACGGCCTGGATACATATCGGGCTGGCCTTGTTGATGCTCATCGGCTTGATCGTTGACCACCGCTCGATAATGGGATTGAATCCATGGGTGAAGCCGCTGAAGTTCGCAGTGTCTATTGCCCTTTATCCCTTCACGGTCGCCCTCTTTCTTTCGTACTTTCCGGAACAGAGCGGAATGCTTTTCTGGTCGGCAATCGTTATCGCCGCAACGATGCTCGTGGAGATCTCTTTGATTTCATTGCAGTCTATCAGAGGAACTACCTCACATTTCAACGTCTCCACCTCGTTTGACGCCGGGATCCTGTACACGATGGGAATCGCCATCGTTGTCAACACTTGCGTGATTGGAGTCGTCTTGTGGCAGTTCTTTGTCCAGCCCCCGGCGCTTGCTCCGAGTTACCTGTGGGGGATTCGGCTGGGACTCATCATCTTTATCATGGGAAGCGTTCAGGGATTCATGATGATTTCGCGTATGGCACACACTGTTGGCGCTCCCGACGGAGGACCCGGATTGCCATTTCTAAATTGGAGCACACTTCGCGGGGACCTCCGCGTTGCTCACTTTGTCGGACTCCATGGATTGCAGATTGTCCCGCTTGCCGGTTACCTGGCCGGCGTCGGCAGTTTGCCCGAGAAGGGTACCGCTGACTCTGTGGTCTGGGTCTTTGGGGTTGCAGGAATCCTGATGGGGGTGATGATTTGGACTCTGCTGCAAGCTCTTTCCGGCAAGTCGCTCTTCGACTTCAGGTAGGTTCGGGATTCTTAGAAAGGCGGTGTTCTCAAGTCAGGGTGGCCAAATTGTGGTGCCTTCTCCAGTGTTTCCATTCGCTGCCGGCTGGTTGGAAATGGCCGACAATTGACTGTCATTGCGACTTGAGACACGATCAAGCGCGCCTGTTTGACTCATTTGACATGTAAGGCGGAATCGAAGCCGGTCCGAACCTTCAAACAGCTGCGATCTCTTCCCCGTAGTCCCAAACTCCGGTCGTCCTTACGTTGCCCGGCATTCGCCAGACAATGACCCACTTTGTGTCAGTTCGTCAAGTTTCTGACTTCTGCGATGCGCACTGCTCAAGCAACCAGCTGCGAAACACGACGACTCGTCGGAGGTCTGCTTTGGATTCGGGATGAACCAGATAGTAGGCCTGATCGCTCCGCACCGGGCGATCGACGGCAACGACCAGTTGGCCACTCGCCAGCTCATCGCGAATGAGGAAGAGGGGCAGCACTGCAAGTCCGAGGCCTGCAATAGCGGCTTGAATCACCATCTGGAACTGCTCGAAGCGCGGACCTCGGCGGCCATCAATGTTGCTCACGCCACAATCACACAGCCACTCCTGCCAGGCCTGTGGACGAGTCACATGCTGCAGAAGAGTGTACCGGCCGACTTCCTCCGGACCGGAAAGCTCAGATTCACCCTTGAGTAAGGACGGCGCAGCGACCGGGACGATTGTCTCGCCCATGAGCCGATGACAGACCGCACCGGGCCAGACATTGCTTCCGAAGTGAATCGCGGCATCGATGCTGCTTCCATCAAAATTGAACGGCTTAACATGTGTCACGAGATTCATCTGAATATCCGGGTACCGAGTTGTAAAACCCCCGAGACGTGGGATGAGCCATCGCGATCCGAAAGTTGGCAGGAGAGCAACAGTCAGCGTGCCACCACCCCCACCATAAGCCATTAGCTGGACGGTAGCGGATTCAGCTCTTTCAAGAATGTCATGAACCGACTTAGCATAGTCCGCTCCAGCCTCAGTGAGGACCAAGCGCTGCTTATCGCGTCGGAATAGCGGTCGTCCCACGTACTCTTCGAGTTGCCGGATCTGTCGACTTACCGCACTCTGGGTGACATTCAGTTCGCCCGCCGCCTTGGTGAAGCTCATATGACGCACTGCGGCGTCAAAACACTCGAGAGATGTCAGAGATGGAAGTATCCGCCCGGGCGTCATGACTTTTTGGAATGGGTTGTTGAAAAATCATCGTTTGACATAGAACACAAGTTATAGTCTATATTAATGCCATGCAACAGAAAAGAGACTCCCGCGCAGCTCCGATCCAAGGGCATTGTCGCGCCGGATCCATTCCCGGACGGCATGAAGCGGCCTGTCGAGCATTGCGATCGAGTCAGCTCGAGAACGTGAGTCGAACAGCTATCAGAAATCGGAGGTTTCATGGGTAAGTACAAGATCGCCTGGTTGCCAGGTGACGGCGTAGGAATCGAAGTCATGGAGGCGACGAAGATCTGCCTTGACGCTTTGAAATTTGATGCGACCTACACACACGGTGACATTGGCTGGGAGTGCTGGTGCCAGGAAGGTGAATCTTTCCCCGCACGCACTGTCGAATTGTTGAAGAACTCTGACGCGGCACTGTTTGGCGCGATCACCTCCAAACCTGTGAAGGATGCAGAGCGAGAGCTAATCCCGGAGCTTCAAGGCAAGGGCCTGGTGTACCGGAGTCCGATAGTGCGCATGAGGCAGATGTTTGACCTCTATACGTGCTTGCGGCCCTGCAAGGCTTATCCCGGTAACCCGCTCAATTACAAAGAGGGCATTGATCTCGTTGTTTTCCGTGAGAACACTGAGGATCTTTATGCTGGTGTCGAATTCAGTCCGGTGCCGGACGAGTTAAAGAATCTACTGTCCAATCTTAGCAAGCCATTTGCGCACTTCGCCAAGTTGCCTGGAAACGAATACGCCATCACCTGCAAGATCAACAGCAAGCAGGGCTGTGAGCGGATCATCCGCGCCGCCTTTGAGTATGCCAAGAAATTTAATTACGGGAAAGTGACTGTCATCCACAAGGCCAACGTTGTGCGGGCAACCGAGGGACTCTTTTTGGAGACTGGCAAGAGCGTCGCCAAAGATTTCCCTGGTATCCAAATGGACGATGCCAATATTGATGCAATTTGCATGTGGCTGCTTAAGAACCCTAAGAGCTATGGCGTGCTGGTTGCAACCAACATGTTCGGTGACATCGTCAGTGATCTCGCGGCTCAGATGGTGGGAGGCCTTGGATTCGGCTGCTCGGGCAACATCGGCGCGAAGCTCGCGGTGTTCGAACCGACTCACGGCAGCGCACCAAAGTACGTTGGCCAATACAAGGTGAACCCAATCGCCACTATCTTGGCAGGTAAGATGATGCTTGAGTGGTTGGGAGAGAAGGACAAAGCTGCCCGGCTCGAGAAAGCGGTCGCAGAAGTCATCGCCGAGGGCAATGTGCGCACCTATGATATGGGAGGCGACGCCACGACTATGGATATGGGAAAAGAAATTGCCCGGAAACTCTAATCAGCGCGGGGTAGCAATGTTGCCAAGAGTATTCATCCACGAGGTCGGCCTGCGCGACGGATTGCAGGTCGAGAAGAGCGCAGTGCCACTCGAAGAAAAAGTGCGCTGGATCGACAGGTTGCTCGGCAGCGGCATCGACATCATCCAGCTCGGTTCGTTCGTCAATCCTGAGAAAGTGCCGCAGATGGCTGACACCGACGAGCTGTTTCGGCATTACAGCAGCAGTGCGAACAAGCCGGCCAAGGTCATTCTCTCCGGACTCGTGCTCAACGAAAAGGGGCTGGAGCGCGGAATGGCATGCGGTGTTGAGATGTTCTGCATGGGAGTCTCCGCCAGCGACACTCACAGCCGCAAGAACACCAATATGGGCACGGAGGAAGCGCTGACGCGGATTATCACGATGGCGAAATCGGCGCTCGCCGCGGGCAAGCGGGTGCAGGTGTCGGTGCAGTCGGCGTTCGGCTGCGGTTTCGAGGGTGAGATTCCTTCCGAGAGGGTGCTGACGATCGTTAAGCAATATGTCGACGCCGGTATCAAGAACATCAGTCTGGCTGACACTGCCGGTCATGCGCAGCCGCTGCAAGTTGAGGAGCTATACACTGCTATTGTCGGGCTTGACAACGACCTCGAACTAGCTTGCCACTTCCACAACACCTATGGGCTCGGACTGGCCAATTGCTATGCGGCGCTTAGCAGCGGTGTCACCTACTTCGAGTCTGCATTTGGCGGCCTCGGCGGGTGCCCATTCACCAAACTGCCAGCAGGCAATGTCAGCACCGAGGACCTCGTCCACTCGTTCCAGCGCATGGGAATCCGGCTCGACGTCGATTTGCCGAGCCTGATCGACACAGCCAAACAGGTCGGCGTCTACTTCAATCGCGAACTTCCCGGTATGGTGATGAAGGCCGGCTCAATTGTTGGATTTCGGAAAGGATAGATTGGAGATATCATGAAATTGCTCAAAGACATCCGTGTTATCGATTTGACCAATGTCCTCTCGGGGCCCTTTGCGACGCTGCATCTCGCTCTGCTGGGAGCAGAGGTTATCAAGATCGAAGTTCCCGACGGCGGCGATCTCGCACGCAAACTTGGCAACGTGCCGAAGCTCAACCGGGAACTGATGGGCACTAGTTTCCTGGCTCAAAACGCCAACAAGAAATCGCTGACGCTGAATCTCAAGCTCGACGAAGGCAAGGCGATCTTCAGCAAGCTGCTCGAGACCGCCGACGTTGTTGTCGAGAATTTCCGACCCGGTGTCATGGCGCGACTGGGCTTCTCCTATGAAGAGATGGCGAAGATCAACCCACGGATCATCTATTGCGCCATTTCCGGTTTTGGTCAAACCGGACCGGATGCCTTCAAACCCGCCTACGACCAGATCATTCAAGGTCTTTCCGGCGAAATGGACGTCAACGGCGACGAGCGGCTGCACCCGTTGCGCGCCGGCTTCCCGGTCTGCGACACGGTCGGCGGGTTGAATGCCGCGTTTGCGATCATGGCGGCACTTTACTACCGCGAGCACACCGGCGAAGGGCAGTTCATCGACATCGCGCTGCTCGATTCGATCATGCCGCTGATGGGCTGGGTCGCAGCAAATCTGCTAATCGGCGGGCAGCCGCCAATTCCGATGGGGAACGACAATTTCACCGCGGCGCCATCCGGAGTCTTCCGCACCAAGAATGGCTTCATCAACATCGCCGCCAATCAACAGAAGCAGTGGGAAGACCTCGCTGACGCGCTTGGCTTGCCGGAACTCAAGACCGATGCTCGCTTCCAAGAGCGCGATACCCGCAAAGCCAATCGCAGATTCTTGACGCCGCTGCTCGAAGCAAGACTGACCCTGGAAAACACCGACTACTGGGTTGAATTGCTCAACGACAAAGGCATTCCCTCCGGCGACATCGTTAGCCTTGAGAAAGCGCTGCATAGCGATCAGATCAAACATCGGCAAACAATCGCCACCGTCATGGAACCGCTGATCGGCGATATCAAGATATTCAATCTGTCAGCCAAGTTCTCCAAGACCCCGGGCGAAATCAACGCGCCGCCGCCGAGGTTATCGTCGCACACCGAGGAAATCCTGAGCGCGCTCGGCTACTCGAAGGAGCGACAGCGCGAACTCAAAGAAAAGCAGGTTATCTAGTTTCATGATGAGGAATCAGTCAGTTTAGGGAGATAAATTCTATGGGAATGACCTACGTTCAGAAAGTCATCGCCGCCGCCTGCAACCGACCATCCGTTGCGATCGGCGACGTGGTCGAGCCGGAAGTGCATCTCGCCATGTCGCACGAAAACGGCGCGCTGGTGATGAACCAGTTCAGCGAGATTTACAAGGACACCGGGCTGGAGGCGAAGGTCTGGAATCCGGACCGCATCGCCATCATCCTTGACCACCGGGTGCCGGCCGAAAGCTCGAAGACCGCCACCAATCAGAAGAAGCTGCGTGACTTCTGCGGCAAACAAGGCATTGCAAAATTCCATGACATCCGCGGTGACGAAGGGGGTATCTGCCACCAGATCCTTCCCGAGTACGGCTACGTCCGCCCCGGCATGGTCGTCGTCGGAACCGATAGTCACACTACCAGCCACGGCGCACTGGGTGCGTTCGCCTTCGGAATCGGCGCCACCGAAATGGCATCAGTCTGGACGCTGGGACACATTCTCAATGTCGAAGTGCCAGACACTATCAAGATCAACGTCAACGGCAAGCTCTCCCCCTTTGTCGGTCCCAAGGACTTGATACTCTTCTTAATCGGCCAACTCACCGCCGAAGGCGCCAATTTCAAAGTGCTCGAATTCCACGGCGACACGATCAAGTCGATGAGCACCTCCGGCAGACTGGTGCTCTGCAATATGTCGGTCGAAGCCGGAGCAACTTCGGGTATTGTGCCGCCGGACGCAGAGACGCGACGCTACCTGCGCGAAGAAGCCGGCGTGAAGGACGAGCTCGAAGTTGATGGCGCCCGACCCGGATGCCGTTTACGAGAAGACGGTCGAGATCAACGCCGCCAAGCTCGATCCCCAGATCGCCTGCCCGCACACTGTCGACAATATCAAGACCGTGAAAGAGGTCGCCAACATCAAAGTCGATCAGATCGTGATCGGTTCCTGCACCAACGGCCGTCTCGATGATCTGGCCGCCGCGGCGCAGATTCTCAAAGGCAAGAAAGATCGCCCGCGGCACGCGCATGCTGGTATTCCCGGCATCGTGGCGCATCTATCGCGAAGCGCTCAAGCGCGGCTATCTAAGCGATCTCGCCGAAGCCGGGGCCGTGGTCTGCAATCCCGGTTGCGGGCCCTGTCTGGGAGTGCATCAAGGCGCGCTTGGTGACAAAGAGGTCGCGCTGGCAACCACCAATCGCAATTTCAAAGGGAGGATGGGCAATCCCAACTCCGAAGTCTACCTTTGCTCGCCGGAGGTTGCCGCGGCTAGCGCAATCACCGGTATGATCAGTGATCCACGGGAAGGAGGACGTTAACATGGGAAAAGTCGTACTCAAAGTCGCGGATGATATCTCAACTGATATCATTTACCCGGGGCGTTTCATGGCGACCGTGCTGCCGACTGAAACACCGCAGTTTGCTTTTGCCGACCAGGTCGAGTTCAACAAGAAGCTCAAAGACAATGAGGTCCCCAAGGGCAGTTTCATCGTCGCCGGGCAGAATTTCGGCTGCGGTTCTTCGCGCGAACAAGCGGCGTCTTGCCTGAAAGGTTGGGAGTTGACGATTATCGCGCGGCATTTCTCGCGCATTTTCCTGCAGAATTCAATCAACCTTGGATTGCCGACGGTGATTTGCCCCGACATCCAGGCCGACGAAGGAGATGAGATCGAGGTCGTCGGCGACAGCGTGCGAAATGTCACGACGGGGAAGGAGTTCAAGATTACGCCTCTGCCGAAAGCACGGCAGGCAATCATAGACGCCGGCGGCTTGATTGCCTACACCCGCCGGAGACTGCTGTTGCCAACCTCGCAATAGTTACGGTGCGGTGCATTCTAGCGTAATGTCAAACCAATAATCGGCCACAGAAAACTAGCTTTGATTGGGACCTGCTTTGACTAACTAATGTCCCTTCGCGGTAGCGACGAGAGGGATGATGTCCACCGCTCCGAAGGTGCGCCTTGTCTCTTTCGGGCGAGATTGAGTGACGAGAAAATGCCCAAGTCAGTGAACACACTTGTTGCGTGAGATCTCCTAGTTTGAGTACTCTCTTTCTTGAGGGTGCGAGGTGGCCGAGCGTTGGCTGCTTGGCCACGGCGTTTCTTGCTTCCTCCGTAGCCACTGAGAGAACAGGTTCTATTGACAATCGCTCGCGACCTTTCGTACACTATTCAATCGGGATGAATTCACGGGACGCATCATAAGGGAAAGAACGATGAACATGTGATACTCTGATGATCGCCACGTTAATCGTCGCTGAGGCGATTTTGGGGAGCTCCCGTGCCCGCTTCACCTCCCCAGTCTACATCGGCGGTGGCCTCACTGGCCGTCTTCGAAGACAGTGCCAGCTATACCTTTTATCTGAATGAAGAAGTCTTGGTTCAGAGTCACTCAGAGTGGAAACGGGACGGGTCCATTGGATCGGCGTATACCGTGGCGACGGCTGGTCAGATCGTTCCGGTCTCGATGCAGATCAAACGTGGACGCATCCGGGCTGTGGTCGGGCGTTCCATGACCTCACCACAAGGTGCCGTTGAGGTCGTTCGAGAGATATCTCGCCAAGGTAACCGCGCTCGGTGAAACCCAATCTATTGTACTTAAGCCGGAACCCTCTCTTTGAAAACTTCACTCCCATGCTGATGAGCCAGATTGTGTTGGCCTATGATCAGGCCGCAGGGGGAAAGCAGGTCTTTCCGGTCTTTCTCATTCCCCAGGCAGTACGAGATGTCTCAGTGGAGCGGTTGCAGGTAGCGGACAGGATATCATCGGCCGATTTCAGAGCTTTACACTTTACAGACTGGACTGCCGGGGGTGGATGTACTCTCTGGGTCGACGAGGAACACAAAGTATGCTACGGAGACGTACCGGCACAGCGTGGGGCTTATGTGGAAACGGCTATGAGGCCCTGCGCATTCCGCCGGCAGCTGACTCACTCATGTCGCTGCCGACCTACGATTTCGAAGTTGATAGAGGCATCGGTGTGCCGATGCGTGATGGGATCAAGCTTGCCACCGATATCTATCGCCCCAAGGGCGAAGGGCAGTTTCCGATAGTCCTCGTTCGAACGCCCTATAAGAAGGAGCTGAACGAACTTCAGGCAAAGTTTTTTGCTCGACGAGGATATGTGTATGCGGTACAGGACTGCAGGGGAAGGTTTTCGTCTCCGGGCATTTGGGAGCCGTTCTTTGACGGAACCGAAGATGGATATGACGCTATCGAATGGTTAGCGGTACAGCCGTGGTCAAGCGGCAAGGTAGGAATGATAGGTGCATCATACGTGGGGTGGGTGCAGTGGTGGGCGGCGAGAGAACGCCCTCCACACCTAGTGACCATTATTCCCAATGTCTCTCCCCCCGACCCCTATTTCAATATCCCGTATGAGTATGGGGCGTTCTTCCTGCTAGGATCCATCTGGTGGGCCAACATTC
>CAVOPW010000018.1:0-75880 GCA_963698225.1 uncultured bacterium | reverse complement strand
GGCAGCGGACTCGGTGGGAGTGACTCGATGGGGTACGAAGCCCCACAGGCTGCCGACCCGGAACAGGCAGGCCCGCAGGAAACTCGCCGGCTCACGCGAGATGCTTGCCACGGCCTGATCGTAGGCCCAACGGTCTGCCAGCAATTCGTCGTCGCCGTACTCTTGGCGGACCCGAAGTACTGCTCGTCCAAGTGCCGCGAATCCCACACGTCGCCCCAGCGGGCTTGTCCAGGAAGCGATAGAATTCCGGATTATTGCCCAACCACAGCGTGTAGCCGCCGTGCGTCGTGGTCACGATGAACCGATCGAAGACCCAGGCGTTTCGGACGGCCCAGGGCGCGAGGACGAGCCCGCCCGCCAACACGAACGAACCGGCCAGCCATAGCCTCTGGCGATACGATGCCCCGCGCGACACCAGCAGCGCGAGCCACCATCGCCGCTCCCCAGACCAGAAACGTGGGCCGGCACAGAGCCGCCAGCGCAACCAAGGCCCCCGAGAACAAGAGTGCGACTGTTGGAGTCCAGGCTTTCAGGCTGCTCGGACAGGCTGAAGCCTGGACTCCAACCTTGGGTTGCGGCCGCAGACCGCGTCAGGCCCAGCAAGCCCAGCACCGCCAACAGCGTGGCCAAGGTTTCCGTCATCACCAGCGATGACTGGTTCAACAGGATCGGGTCACACGCCACGAGGACGCGCGGCCCACAAGCCCCAACGGCCCAGGCCCCAGTCTTGCGACAGCCGGTAGACGAGCAAGACCGTCGCGACGCCGATGCCCAGTGCAGGATCGCGACGCTGACCGAGCCCACGTCGTCAGCCCAGCCGACGGCCGCCAGCGCCAACGGGTACAACGGCGGGCGATAGGCCGTCGGCTGCAGCCGAGGTAGCCCGCGGCCGCGTCGCCGCAACGCGATAGCCAAACGTCCCGTCCGCGAGGAGATTCCGAGCGAGCTGACGGTAAGTGTCCGGATCGCTCCGCAGCGAAGCGGCGTTGGCCGCCAGCCACCCGCCGCGGACGACGCCCGCCACGACGAGCAGGCGGAACCAGAACCAGAATCTGCTGCGTGCTTGCCAGCTCACTGGATCCAGCCCAAAGAACTCCAGTACTCGTACAGCCACGGATGGGACCAAGGATTCAGCGAAGCATAGGCGGCGGAAATCGCACTGATCAGCAGCAAGCCCAGGGCGACGTAACGCCAAACGCGCCGCGCGGCGATCGCGTCGGCCGCGGGGATCATCACCAGCAGCCACAGCGGGGCAAACCAGAACATCCAGCGGAAACCCGCAGGCCACTCCGCCGTAGTTTCGGTCGGCCAAAGGCCGCGCGAGATAAAAGGCCAGGCAGACCAGCGTCACCAGCAGGATGCCGGCCGCGACGCCTGCGCAGGCTGGCTTTCCCCGCGCCGGAGCCAAAGCCCGGCGCCGACCAGACTGAGCAGCCAAATCGGCGTCAGCGAGAACATGCCGTGGTGCCCGCACAACACATGGAACGCGTACGCCAGCCGCGACGGCTCGCCCCGATCCACGCCCGTCTTGCGCGCGTCCAGCCAGTAGCTGCCTTCGTACTCGTACCACTGGTCCCACACGAAAGCCTGCACGGACCGCTCGTCGGCCGACACCGCCAGCCGATCCTGCCCTTCCGGGATCCCAGATCATCCAGCCTTGTCCCGACCAGCGCGGCTGCAGCGTGGCTTGTGCCGACAGTTCAATTCCCGACTTCGAAAGTTCGTTCGCGCAGCGCCTGCGGGATCTTGCCGGCTTGGATCTGGGCCAGATAGTCGCCGTCCGACGGCAGCCACTCTGCGGCCCGTCGCCACGGTGCGCGTACGGCGGCAGCCAGTCGCCGTGAGCCCAGTTATTGGTCACGAAGAAGGCCGCCGCCACGACCGCCGCGGCGGGCACGAACCCGGCCAGGCAGCGGCCCGGGGACCGATAGGCCAAGGCCGCGCCCAACGGCGGCGCAAAACGACAACGCGGGCAATTCATTCACCACGGCAAAGGCGGAGAACACGCCCGCCAGCGACAAAATACCGCAGCTCGCCGCCGGCCTTCGCACCAGATGGCCAGCGCCGCGTACAGCGCGACCGCCGCGCTGACCGCCGCCCACACATGATTGTTCAGCGTCACCGCAAACGTCGTCAGGAACGTGCCGTAGGCCGCGCCGGCGGCGACGAACAGCCGGCCCCAATCCGTCCGGCCGTACCGTTCGATCAGCCGGAACACCAGCCCCAGGTAGACCGCCAAGGGCAGCACGTTGGCCACCAGCAACAAGCAGCGGACCACGTAGAACGGCCGATCGGCCAGCGTCGCGCCCGTCAGCTTCTGCAGGCACCAGTACGGCGGCGCCATCATCACCGTCGGCAACGGCGGCTTGCTGGAATAGAAATGCTCCACTCCGTCGGGACCTCGGTGCCGGACCATGTCGATCGAATACCACTCGCGGTCGCGCTTGGTTTGGTTGCGGTCCCGGAAGATGACCTCGTCCAGCGCGAACGTGCCGTGATCCACCAGCGCGCGAACCGTCGCCCAGCGGCTGCGGTCGTTGGCGCTCAGCAGCGGCGTCTTGCCCAGCGAGGATTCCACGGTCCAGATGCGGCCGACCATGCCGCCCGACGCACGTCACGAGCAACAGCCCGTAGACGAACCAGCGGATCTGGGAGCCGGCGTCGGGTCGCAAGTCGTTCATCGTGGTCCGATCCGCTGTTTGATCGAATACGGAGGCGTTTTGTCCGTGTGATAGGCCGTCAGCATTTCGGCCAGGAAACCGACGGTAATGAACTGGGCGCCCAGCAGCATCGCGGCCATCGAATAGTAGAAGATCGCCCGCTCGTGCAGATGCACCGGCGTCAGCTCCGGCACCGTGCGGGAGACGACCCACCAGATGGTCAGCACCAGCACTCCCAATCCGCCCAGCAGGAAACTGAACAACCCCAGCGTGCCGAGCAAGTGCTGAGGCCGTTGGCTGTAGCCCGTCAGGAAATAGACGGTCAGCAGATCCAGAAAGCCTTTCACGAACCGCCGCACGCCGTATTTGGAGTGGCCGAATTTCCGCGGCCGATGATGGACGGCGATTTCGCCGACCTGCCAGCCGCGGGCCGCCGCCAACACGGGCACGAAGCGGTGCAGTTCGCCGTACAGCCGGATCTCGTCAAAAATCTCGCGGCGGTAGCACTTGAATCCGCAGTTGTGGTCGTGCAAGCCGAACGCCCGTCAGCCAGCCGACCAGCCAGTTGAACACGCGCGACGGCCCGACTTTGTGCCAGGGATCGTGGCGGACCTGCTTCCAGCCGCTGACGACGTCCAGGCCCGTGTCCATCTGCTCCAAGAATCGCGGCAGTTCGCGCGGATCGTCCTGCAAGTCGGCGTCCAACGTAAAGACGATCTCGCCGCGAGCCGCTGCAAACCCGGCGCTGAGCGCCGCGGCTTTGCCGAAATTGCGGCGGAAACGAACGCCCTGGACCCGCGGATCCTGGCCGGCCAACCGCTCGATCTCCGCCCACGACGTCGTCGCGTCGAGCCGTCGTCGACGAAGACCAGTTCCATGTCGTACTGCTGCTCGCGCGCAACGTCGGCCAACTCGCCGTGCAACTCGCCGAGGCTTTCCGCTTCGTTGTAAACTGGGATGACGACGCTGAACATGATTCGCGGCTCCTGGCCGACCCAGTCGACTCGATAACTCGAAAGCCCGTTGCGAAAACATGCGAACGACTGTTGCAGGCGTGATCGAGGCAAGGGACCGGCCAAATCTCTGGCGTGGCAGGCCATCGGTGAGGCTCGCACGTCGCCGCACCCGACTCAAGGTATGGCTCGCAAGGCCGCATTGCCCGCCCGTCAGGCCTCTACCATACCCGCCACAAGCGACGGAAGAAACCCGGTTTCCACGAAATCTTGCGGCGTGCCGCGGCCTCGGCCGTTCCTGATGCGAGCAGTGCAGCCGTTGTATGAGACGATGCGGGCGCGAGCCGAGCAGCAAACGTGTGGCTGGTTAGTCGCGAGCTGCAAGACCGAAAAGCTAGAGTCGCGTTCAGCGGATTCAACCTCGCGACGGGCACGGCGAAGCTCAGGCCGATCGTCTTGCCGGTCGGCTGTTCGGCAACGCCATGGCTCACGAACGCATGCCGCGTCCAGGAAGGAATTTCGGCGTTGTCGTGAAACTGCGGGATTTGGTATAAGCACGCGTAAGCGTGGTGTGACTCTTTCTCCGGCATGGAGGTTGTGCGTGACCGTGGCATGGAAAGAATTCATTGAGTTTGGTGATGCTTCTGATCGCTTCCCTCGGGCTGGCAGTCCCGGCGCAAGCGGAGGACGTGGACGGAAACACCTCAAGATTCGACCACCTGCTGCAGGCTGCCGGCGCACCTGGAACAGGCCGGGCGAAAGGATCTGGCCGCCGACATCTACGCTCTGGTGGGGGCCGAGGCCGAGGCGAACCGGCAGCGTCTGGTCGACGCCCGGCGGGAGCAGATCCGGCAGTTGGAGCTTGAGATCGCTCGACTACAGACGTCACCGGCCGCGGAGCAGCCGGCCACCGCCGATCAGATTGTCGTCCAATTGAAGCTGATCGAGTTCTCCTGGGCCAAGCTTCAGCAGTCGGGCTTGAGTCTGGTGAGTTTACGAAATCTGTTTGAATCGGACGAGGCTCCGGCCATCCTGGACCAGGACGGCCAGATCTCGGAGTTCATCGAGCTGCTGTGCAAGGACGGATTGGCTCAGGTGCTGTCCCGACCCAAGCTGAGGACGATCAGCGGCCAGCCCGCAACGGTCGAAATCGGCCAAGATCCCGCAACGGTTCCGCCAGGCTCGCGGCTGCGGAATGCGATTCGAGTGTACTCCGCGGATGATCGACGGGGGCCGATTACGGCTGGACATCGATTTCCGTATTCAGGTCGCGAACGGACGAAAACGCCCGCGACAAGGACGCCGGCACCGCCGACCGCTCGCTGGGACTCAAGACACAAGTTGAACTGCGATCCGGGGATACCTTGATTCTCGCCGGACAGCGGCAAGCGGCAGCTTCGGATGCCAAGTCGGTGCTAGTACTGCTGACCGCCCGTTCCGGGGGAACTCCCGGCCAAAAGCACCCACCGTAGACAACCGCACTTCCCAAAGCTCGCCCGCTTGCGGTATATTTAACGTCCCACGACCGCGGTTTGCCCTGCGATCGGTCCCGATCCACGGCCCGGCGAACGGCGGCTTTTGGCATTCCTCTGCTAGCAATCCGCGAATCGCGGCGATTATATTTGTTCCGGCAGTGCCGGCGCTCCAACGGCGACGGTGGAGACGTGAGTGACTGTCCCACGGTCAGGAGCTTTGTATGGCGAAGAAAGAAGAAGCCTTTGAGGTCGAGGGCACGGTGACGCAAGCCCTTGCCAATACACGATTTCGCGTCCAGTTGGACACGGGTAACGAAGTGCTGGCTCATGTGGCCGGCAAGATCCGCAAGAACTTCATCCGCATCGTCCCCGGCGACCGAGTCCGCGTGGAACTCTCGCCTTACGACCTCACCAAGGGCCGCATCATCTACCGCGACCGCTAGCAGCCTGTTGGGGAAAGAATGCCTTTCGCGAGCTTCTCGCAGGAGCCTGGCACATTCGCCGCGAGTGGGCCGGGTTCCGCTGCAGCACCGGTCCACTTGGCGAGCGACCTCTCACCTTGTTTTGATTAATTCTGCGATTGCTGCAATTTGGGCGAAACCTCAGACCGCTGGCGGGTATTTATGCTCAGCTGGTCTCTTGTGCATCCGGCCTTTCCCGCGACTTCGTTTCGGCGAAACTGCGTGCGTTCGCCGCGGGTAACCGTAAAGAAGTGGCGAAGACGCATTAACCAAAGGAGAATGCGATCGTGAAGAGATTTTGGAAGCGAAGGTTTCGGATGTTGGCATCGTGGCCCTGGCCCTGACAACTCTGGGGCGGGCGTGACGCAGCCGGCGTACGGGCAACGGCCAAGCCGCTGATGGTGGCCTCGCTGGCCGGCTCCGACGAAGTGTTGTCGGATGTGCTGTACGTGACCGAATCGGCCGGCGTCGGCGACTTTGGCCGCTTGGTCGCCTTGATGGCCAGCCCCTACACCGCGCCGCTGGACAAGACGCGGCCGACGGGCGTTGTCTTGACGCTCCAGGGCGAGAACGACATGCGGGCCTTGAGCTTCGTGCCCGTCAAGGACTTGAAGATGCTCCTGATGACGATGGAGGAGCAGATCGGCAAGCCCGAAGATCTGGGAGGCGGCGTCTTGAAAGTCGCCGGCGACCGCCCCCAGCCGATGTTCGTCAAGGAAGTCGGACGGCTGGGCCTTTGTCGCCAACCGCCAAGAGCACCTGAACGATCTGCCGAAAGATCCGGTCGCCCTCCTGGACGGCCTGAACAAGAAGTACACGTTGGCCCTGCGGGTGAACGTCTGCAACATTCCCGCCGGACTGCGAGAGATGGCCGTGACGCAGCTGCGGCAGGGTTTGAAGATCGCGTGGCCCAGGAACTCAACGCCCAGCAGGCCGAGGCGATGAGAGAAGTTGGGCGGGCTGGCGGTCGATTCCATCGTCCAACTGATTCAGGAAACCGATCACGTCACCCTGGGTTGGCAGGTTGACAAGGAGGCAAGAAAACCTACCTCGACGTGAACTTCACCGCCGTCGAAGGCAGACCTCGCCAAGCAGATGCAACTGATCAAAGAGGGCAAGTCCGCCTTGCGGGCTTCTCCTGGCGGACACCGCCATGACGTTCTCGGCACGGCACGAGCAGCGAGGCCGAAGTCGAGCAGACACCGCGCATGCTCGCTCAGCTCGCGAACAAGCCATGCAGGGAATCGAAAAGGACGGCAACCTGTCAACGACGAGGAGCGGCAGACGGTCAAGGCGATCGTGAACCAACTGCTGGACGTCGCCGACGCCACCGTCAAAGCGGCGAAGATGGACTTCGGCGACGCTGGTGCTCAAGCCGGGTTCGCTCGCGTTTGCGGCCGGCGGCTTTGTGGCCGACGGCGAGAAGCTGGCGGACGCCCTCAAGAAGTTGGCCGGATTCGCCCCAAGAAAGACCCCAACTTCCCCGGCATCAACTTCGACGCCGAAACGTGCGAAGGCGTTACGTTCCACACGGCCAAGATCCCCCTGCGGAGGCCGACGAGCAGGTTCGCGCGATCCTGGGCGACCCGCTGGAATTGGTCATCGGCACGGGCAAGAAAGCGCGTACGTCGCCTTTGGCAAGGATTCGAGCCACTGCTGAAGAACGTCCTGGCGGCTTCGTCGTCGGACAGCGGCAAGCAACTGCCGCCGTCGCAGTTGCGTCTTTCCTGACGCCCATCCTGACCTTCGTGGCCGCGGCCGATTCCAACCCGCAGATCAAGGCGGCGCTCGATGCCGTCAAGGAGTATGCGGGCAGCGACACCATTTCGCTCACCGCCACGCCGATCAAAAACGGCTGCGCCGTACGGCTGGAAGTCCAAGAGGGCGTGCTGAAAGCCATCGGCGGCGCGGTCAAGGGCGCTGGGCGGCGCTAACGGCCGGTACGAGAAGATCAACCCGGGGTGAAGCGGTGCGAAGGCCTTGATCGTAACCTTCCAAGTGCTGTCAGGGCTAGATTCCCCCAATGCCCCGGCTTGCCCGGTATCAGATTTTTACGCTGCTATCTGTTTGGACAGGCTCGGCACGCGTGGTAGGAAGTACTCGTACTTCCATCCCTTTTTCCTCATATGTATTGAGAATCTTTGAATAATTCGGAGAATCCGACTTTCGTTTAATATCTGGTGATTGCTTAATTTAAGCCACTGCTATAAACTAACTGAGTGATGGCGAGAAGTGGATGAACCTGAGTGAGTTGGCACAATACATCAGTGATGAAGAGAAGGCCGTTCAGGTTTTACGTGAAATAGGGATATTTAAACGGTATACCCGTTGTCCGTTCTGCGGGGAGAATCATATCGGGAGAGTCCGTATATTCAAGTTTAAGTGCTATCGTTATTACAAAGAGTGGGGAGTCCGCAGGGGCAGCATCCTGGAAGGGTCGAAAATCCCTTTCACAAAATTTCTCATGGCTATCAAATTATTCGAACCTGATACATCGGTCCGAGAATCAGTAAAACGGCTGGGTCTCACATAAACACCGTCTATCACCTCTACCTGATATTTCTGCATGCCTATCTTTGTGGTATACCTTTCTGACCTGCATTTTGGGCATTGGATTTTGACCATTTTTCCTCTCGTAACCTTATTACGAGTTCGGTAGTTAAAATGGTCCTATACCCATTTTTATAATTTTAGGGCGGAAAAAGATCGCGTAGAAAGTCTCCTGCAAACCATCCATGACAGGGAATTTCATCATTTTAAAGATCAGATTCACATCATTTTACTGACACTGCGGGTAAGAAAACGCATACATGATTCGGAAAAAAGAAAAGATGGTCTGATAGTATAAAAATAGTATTCATAAATACCGTGTATATCATACATATATACCATAAAAGGTATATGCCGCGCTTAATAAACCGGAACACTATAAACGGTCTGAGCGAAAATAGCCAAATTCAGATTGTATTACTGTGAGGTAAGAAATCCATGAATAAGAGTGATCCTGAGGCATTATTGCGACAGGGCATCGAACTCTATGACCTTGGCAGGTATCAGGAAGCCATTGTCATGTTTGATCGTGCACTTGCCCTCTTTCCCGATCTTTCAAAAGCCTATTATTTTAAAGGCATTGCTCTGTATGATCTCGGCAGGTACGAGGAGGCCATCGATGCGTATGATCATGCAGTTGCTATCAATCCCGCTGATACAAATGCCTGGTATAATAAAGCGGCGACCCTGGCCCAGATGGGGAGAAATGAGGATGTCCTGAAAGCATGTGATCGTCTGCTGACAATCAAGTGGGACAACGCCGAGGCATGGATCCTTAAAGGCATTGCTTTTTATGAACTGGGGCGCTTCAAAGAAGCTATCGGTGCTTATGATCACGCACTGACCGTCGATCCGCGGCATGCAAAAGTCTATTATAACAAGGGAATTGCACTTGCCGATCTCAACATGCACTCCGAAGCAATTCTGGCATACGATAAGGCCATCGAAATCGTACCCAATTACGCAAAGGCATTTTATAATAAAGGCATCTCACTCTACGACATCGGAAAATATGATGACGCGCTGATTGCATTCAATAAAGCATCTCGAAATAGATTCTGCGGATATATGGGTTTGGTATTACCGTACCTTTATTTATGCGAACAGGAACGGTTTGAAGAAGCTGACCAATCGGCCGATACATTCCTCGGGCAGGAACCCGGGCACGCTGATATCTGGGCAATAAAAGGAATTTCTCTTTTCAGAATCGGAAGATATGGCGAAACTGTTAGCAGCACTCGACCGGTCCCTTGAGATGAACCCGCTTGTGGCTGATGCATGGCTTAATAAAGGACTTGCATTCAACGCGATGCAAAAATATGCCGATGCAGTCTCTGCGTTTAATAAAGTCATAGGTTGACCCGGGAAACACTCCGCATACTATAATCGTGGAATTGCGTTTTCCGATCTGCACAAGTACCGGGATGCAATGCTGGATTTTGACAGTACTCTCTCATTTGGAGCCGGAAAATTCCGATGCATTGTACCTGAAAGGAGTTGCCTGCATCAGGCTCAGCCGGTACGAGGATGCGCTGGGTATCATTTAACCAGGCTCTGTTGAAAAAAGGAGAGCATCCTGCCTCATTTTATTTCCGGGGCATTGCACTCTGACGAAGCTTGGCAGGCATAAAGAAGCGATTGAATCGTTCGAACAGGCGCTTCATCTGGATCCCGGATGTTCACAGGCAGCATTCCAGGGAGGGATTGCCTACGCCAGCCTCGGCAGGTATGCGGAAGCTGTTTCTGCGTACGACCAGGGCCCTGAAGATCAATCCTGCGCTATGGGGATGCTATTTCCATAAGGGTTTTGCACTCGCAAAACTGGGAAATGTCGATGAAGCCATTCAGGAATTTGACAGGACTATCAAACAGAATCCGGAAAATGCACAGGCATTTCACCAGAAGGGACTCCTGCTTGCCAAACTCGGTAAATATCCTGATGCAATTGAATCATACAATAAAAGTATCAGGATCAAACCTTCGTTTGCCCAGGCATTCTATGATAAAGGTCTTGCCCTGGCAAAGCTCGGAAAGTCCGAAATGGCAATTGATGCATTTGAACACGCCATTGCCATCAACCCAAATTACATCAATGCGTATTACAACCTGGGACTTTCACTCATTCAGCTGGGGAGATATGAAGATGCCGTATATGCCTATGATCAGGCCCTTGAACTTGATCCGACAAATACCCTCGTTCTCTATCAGCGCGGTACCGCTTATGACCGGGCATATGCTGAATCGATACTGGATTTCGACAGCGTGCTCGGACAGGTACAGCAGAATACCGGTGCATGGTATAATAAAGGTCTGGCTTTTTTCCATCTTTCTCGATATCAGGAAGCACTGGTGGCATTTAACGAGGCAATCGAGCAGAACCCGCGCTGACTGAAGGGTGGCTCCAGAAAGGAATTACCCTCAGCAGACTGGGAATGGCAGATGAAGCCATCGCGTCGTTCGACAAAGTACTATTTTAAATCCCCGGCATGCGGAGGCAGCAGTCCGTAAAGGAATTGTCCTGATAACTCTCTGCCGTTATGATGAGGCAATCTCAATTCTTAACCGTGCTCTTGAAGAACAGCCTGACAATGACCAGGCATGGTATTATAAAGGTATCGCCCTTTCATCTGTTGAACGATTCGAAGAAGCCATTCGTTCGTTTGACAAAACTCTGGAGATCAACCCGCGGTGCACACGTGCACTCTATGAGAAAGCAAACGCCTTCTCCTATCTGGGAAAGCAGTCAGAAGCGGAAGATCTCTATGATCGTGCACTGAAGATCGAACCTGATAATCCGAAAATTATCTATCTGAAAGGTGTCACTCTCTTTTCGTCAGGAGCGTTTTGAAGATGCAATCGATGCGTTCGAACATGCCCTTGCACATGAAACGGAAAATGCTTCGGGATATTATTTTCTTGGACTGGCATATGCCGGTACCGAGCGGTATTCTGAAGCGGTAACCGCATTCGATCATTCTCTTGCCATAGATCCCTCATATTCCCTTGTCCACCATTTCAAAGGTATTGCCCTTATCGAGCTGGATCACTTTGAGGAAGCCCTTACAGAATTCGATCGGGCCATTGCACTCGATCCTGCCCATGCACCATCGTATTATTACTCAGGGATCGTGCACCAGCAGCTGAAACATTATGAAGAAGCAGTCGAGGCATTTGATCAGTCAGTTCTGCTGATCCAAAAAGAACGGATGCGCTGGTCAGAAAAGGAATTGCACTCGTCAAACTTGGAAAACATGAAGAGGCTCTCGGAGTATTCAGCGGCGCTTCCCGGGGAATGCCGCGGGGATGCCCTGCTCTGGTGTTATCAGGGTGTTGCCCTTGCGGCACTCGGGCAGCCTGAAAAAGCGGTCCAGTCATTCGATAAAGCCATAGGGATCAATACTGGTTGCACTCCCGCTTATCATAGAAAAGGGATTGCCTTGTCCCGCCTGGGCAGGTACAAGGATGCAATCGCAGCCTTCGACAGGGCACTTGACCTCACACCTGATGATCCGATGATCAGCTACCATAAGGGAATTTCTCTTTCCGAGCTGAAACGGTATATGAGCAATCAGGTCCTTTGACATCGCACTTGAACTTCAAACGGATTTTATTGAGGTTCATTATGCCATGGGACTTGCGCTGGTACACCAAAAAAATTATTCTGAGGCCCTGAATGTTTTTGACAGGGCAATTGGAATCAGTCCGCTCTATATTCCTGCGCTGTATTACAGGGGAGAAACGCTCCTTAAGCTCGGACAATACTCCGATGCGATCGATGCTTATAATCGCGTCCTTGAAATTTCCCCGCATAATCACGAGGCATTATTTGGGAAAGGGATTGCACATTTACGTCTTTTACACTATCAGGAAGTCTGGATACTTTCGGGAAGCACTCGGATATGATCCATTACGTCCCGGATTGTGGCTGAACAAGGGTATTGCCCTGGCAAATCTTGGTTTGCAGGACGAGGCGATTGAGGCTTTTAACCAGGCCCTCGTATTGGATCCCGGACTTACTGAAGCAACAGTGCGGAAAAGTATCGAACTTATCAAAATTCACCATTTTGAAGAAGCGGTGCTGATCCTTAGCCGCTCGGTTGAGGAACAGCCACGCGATGTCTGGTCATGGTGTTACCTTGGTATCGGGCTGTCAGCCCTTGAAAGATTTGAAGAAGCCGTTCAGGCTTTTGATAAAACTATTGAGATCAACCGCCGTTGTGCCCGTGCATTTTTTGAGAAGGGAAATGCCCTTATTCATCTTGGGATGCCCCTGGAAGCCTGTTGCGTCCTACGACATGGCACTGGAAATATCTCCCCATGATCCACAAATCCTGTACCAGAAAGGGATCGCTCTAATCCAGCGCGAGAGATACGATGATGCCATCAGGACATTTGAGAAGTCTCTGGATATCGGGCCTGAAAATGCATTGGGATTTTATTTCCTCGGGGTCGCATTTACCGGTAAAGAACGATACAGCGATGCGATAAAAGCATTCGACAAAGCACTTCTGCTTGATCCTTCAAACCCATCAACGCATCACTTCAAAGGGGTCGCCCTTGTCCAGCGTGAACGCTATAATGATGCTGTAAAATCCTTTGAGGCGGCCCTGTCCCTGGATACATCCGATGCCTCAAATTATTATTACCTTGGACTTTCGTATCTCGAATTGAAACGGTATGAGGATGCTATCGCGGCGAACAAAAAAGCAACTGAAATTGATCCGACACTCACTGAAAGTTATATGTACCAGGGTATCGCCAACGCTGAACTTTCCCGTTACGAAGAAGCTATTCCTTTACTCAACAAGTTATCAGCAAACCCGTCGCTTATCGAAGCACTCATCTGCCGTGCAAAATCACTTTTTAAGCTTGGCCGGTATCCCGAAGCTATCGAGACACACGACAGGATTCTCTCGCTCAATCCGACGATAATCGAGATCTGGATGCAGAAGGGAGATGCCCTCTTTTCTCTTCAGAGAAAACAGGATGCTGTCCTCGCATATTCAAAAGCCCTTGAGATTAATATGAATTTCGTGGAGGCGTGGGTAAAAAAAGGCAATGCTCTCTACGATCTCCATAAAATTCAGGATGCTGTTTTTGCTTATTCCCGTGCCCTTGATATTAACCCTGCCCTTCGCGACATCTGGATGAAGAAGGGTGATGCCCTGAATGATCTCGGACGAACAGAGGATGCAATCGTCGCATTCACCAAATCCCTGAAAATTGATCCCGGTCAGGTTGACGCATGGGTCAAAAACGGGAAGGCTCTCTTTGACATCGGGAGATACCAGGATGCTATTGATGCGTTTGATAATGCTATAGCCCTGGACAAGAGATGCATTGAAGCATTTCACTACAAGGGGCTCGCGCTTGAAAAAGTAAACAGATTCGACGAATCGATCCATGCATATGAAATACTCCTCGAAATCTGTACAAATATCGAGCTTCCTGTTCCATAAGGGACTTGCATTAGCCAGACTTGGAGATCACCGTGATGCAATCGAAGCTTTTAAAAAGACTGCTGATATCCTGCCTTCTTTTGCACCTGCATGGTATAACAAGGGAAAATCCTTAAACCAGAGCGGAAAATATTCCGATGCAATTTCTGCATTTACCCGTGCTCTGGAAATTGATTCTTCCTTCACTGAAGTCTACTATCATCTGGGATTTGCACTTTTTAGCCTGGAAAAATATACTGAAGCCATTGAATCCTTCGATAAGAATCTCGAGAAGGATACGGGAAATGCACAGGGGCATCTAACCGTGGTCTCGCACTTTCCAGGCTCGGAAGATTCGAAGAAGCACTTGAGGCTTTTGATAAAGCACTTATTTACGATCCTGATAATGCACTGGCTTTCTATCATAAGGGCAAGGCTTACATGGGTCAGAACCGTTACAATGAGGCAATCTTTGCTTTCGAAAAGACGCTTCACTAAAACCGAATTATGCAGAAGCACGGATGCGAAAAGGCATCGCCCTGTCTCATCTTAAAAAATTCAAGGATGCTGTCAGGGACTTTAACAAGATTATTACTGATAATCCTAAAAATTACCATGCCTATTATCAGAAAGGAAGAGCACTCTTTGATTCCGGAAACACCTCCTGAGGCAATTTATGCGTATGACAGGGATCGAGATCTACCGGTTTTTCCGATGCTCATTTCCATAAGGGTTTTGCCCTCCTGGAATTATCCCGGACAGACGAGGCAATTCAGGAATTTGATCATGCTCTTGAAACAAATCCCCAGCTCGCAGATGCACACTACAACCGAGGCGTTGCCTTAGCGAAAACTGGGCAGGTTCAGCGAAGCGGTTGTCTCGTTTGACAGGGCACTCTCCCTCCTCCCGTCATATGCCCCGGGATTTTTCCAGAAAGGCCAAGCCCTGTATGGTATGGGCTGCTGCCAGGATGCGATAGATGCATTTGACCGGGCGCTTGAACTGGACCCAAATTCGGCAGAGGCCGCACTCAGAAAAGGAGTCGCACTTCACGATCTGGGTCGTCATGAAGAATCGCTCGCTGCCTGCGAAAAGGCAATAGAACTCAACCGGACTTTATCGAAGCACTTTACCAGAAAGGAAAAGCCCTTGCTGAACTGGAACGCTTCGAGCCTGCGGTTACTGCTTTTGAGCAGGCTATCGAGCTGATCCGGGTAATGCACAGGTGTATTATGACAGGGGGCTGGCATTGATCCACCTTGGCAGGCATCCTGAAGCGGTCGCCTCGTTTGATCGCGTGCTGGAACTGATTCCCCATTTCGCACCAGCCTTCTTCAATAAAGGTATAGCCCTTTCAAATGTGGGTATATATGACGAAGCAATATCCGCTTTCAATAGTACCCTTGAAATGACCCCTGATAATCCTGAGGCACTCTATCAGAAGGGGATTGCTCTCGCACATCTGGATGAACATGAACAGGCAGCTGTTGCTTTTAAGACGGCAGATCAATCGATCCCGGAAGGGCTGATATATTTTTACCGGTATGGTTTATCCCATGCAGTGCTGGGACATCATGATGAAGCGGCCAGGGCATTTACATGCGCCCTTGAGATTAATCCCGGTTTTACCGATGCGTTGTACCATAAGGGACTTGCCCTCGCCGACTGGTGAATTCAGCGAAGCTGTAAAAGCCCTTACCCGTGCACTCGAGGCTGAACCACGGATCGCCAATGCATGGCTGATAAAAGGATTCTGTCTTTTTGCTCTCGAACAATTTCAGGACGCTCTCATTGCCTATGCAACCTCACTGGAAATTGACCCTGACAACCCCCATACCTGGTTCTATAAGGGCAGGGCCCACATCAGCCTTGACAATTTTGATGATGCAGTTGCAGCATTTGATCACGCACTGGTTCTCGAACCGGAATTTGGTGAAGCATATTATTATAAGGGTATTGCACTTGCCAAAGCGCAGAAATTACAGAATCCGTTGCAGCTTTCGAGCAGGCGAACCGTCTGATGCCGGATTTTGCAGATGCGTATCTGCAGAAGGGGAGAGCACTCTCACTCTCGGACGCGACCCGGAGGCGACTGAAGCATTCAGGAATGTACCTTATCACAAATCCAGATGATCTGACAGCATTATACGGTCTTGCCCGGGAACAGACCGCCAGGATTTAACTGAAGAAGCAGTTACCGTATATTCCCGGATTAACCAGTTGGAGCCCTCGTGCGAACGGGTATTTTATTTTAAAGGTGCCGCTCTCGTTCGTTTACGTCAATATTCTGATGCCATTGAGGCTTTCACCCGTTCCGTGGCTCTTAACCCATCCCGAATAGAAGCCTGGAAAGAGATGGGGAGATCTTTTTTCATCATTAAAAAATACGACCGGGCAATAGAAGCATTCGATGCCGTTCTTGTTCTCAAACCTGATTCCGGTGAGATCCTTTTTGAGAAGGGGCTTTCATATTCCCATCTCGGCCAACCGGAAATCTGCCCTGGATGCATTCAATGCATGTATTGAGATGGGTCTGGATAACTCCCGTTTACATGCTGAAAAGGGACTGGTGCTCTCCCGGCTCGACAGAAATGAGGATGCGATCGCTTCGTTCGATCGCGCCCTCGAACTTGATTCAACCGACGTGGTATCCCATCTTGTCAAGGGTGAGATTCTTGAAAAGATTGCCCGGTATGAGGACGCAATCAGAGAGTTCGACGCAACTCTCCTCCTTGATCCGGAAAATACCCGGGCACACCGGGGAAGGGGTGTTGCTTTAGTAAAACTTGCCCGGTACCAAGACGCAGTAATTGCACTGGACAGGGCACTGGAACAGGACACCACGGATTCAGGTCTCCTTTCATGCAAGGGGTATTCACTCTATAAGTTGTTCCGATTTAAGGAAGCAGTTGAATCTTTCGGGAAATCGCTAAGGCGTGAACCCCAGAACATTTTTGCACTTATTCATCGTGGAAAAGCCCTGCTTCACCTCAAACGGTGGGAAGAGGCAGTCTCAGCGTTTGATAAGGTGATAGTCCTTGACAAACAGCATACCACTGCATGGTATTACCGCGGAATCAGCTATAAGCAGATGTCACTGTTTGAGGATGCCCTTGAAGCGTTCGGGATGGCATCGTCTCTGGACGATTCATGTGCAGTCGCATGGTACAATAAAGCAGATGTCCTTTGTACACTAAAACGGTTTGATGAATCGGTGCCTGCGTTTGAACGTGCCCTTGAACTCAGCCCGGGTATGCAGAACGCAGCATACAAAAAAGGAGTCGCACTCGAGACTATCGGGCGATATGAGGAGTCGGTTGCAGCATTCGATCTGGCACTTGCCATCGGACCTGAAAATGGTTATCTCCACTACCACCGCGGGAATGCCCTCATGGCAGCCGGACGCAACAAAGACGCTCTGGTTTCCCTGAACCGTTCAATCGAACTTACTCCGGACGATCCTGACATCTGGTTAGCGAGGGGACACGCCCTTAATAAGCTTAAGTATTTCAACGATGCGATTCTGGCATTTGATAAAACACTCGAATTGAAATCCGGTAGCGCTGATGCAGCGTATGGCCGGGGTCTTGCACTGTCTTCACTCGGGTATGACGATGACGCCATCAGTGCTTATGAAAAAACTCTTGCCCTGGTCCCTTCCTTTACCGATGCAGCATATAATAAAGGTCTTGCTCTCTTCCGCACAGGCAGGTACAAAGACGCCATCAAAGCGTTCGACTATACTCTTGAAAATGTACCGGAGCACGCTTATGCACATTATCATAAAGGACTCGTGCTGAAAGCCACAGCAAAATACGAAAAGGCAATCCGGTCATTCAGTCAGGCTTTTATCTTTGACAATTCCCTGACAGATGCGATATTCCAGTCTGGTCTCTCGTTTGTCAGCCTTGGAAAAAATGAAAAAAGCTCTTGATGCATTCAATACTTTGCTGGAAAAGGAACCGGATAATGCTCCTGCACTCTATCAGCGGGCATCTGTCCTGGTGAAACTTCTTCGGTTTGGTGAGGCGCTCGGTGCACTCGAATCCTCACTCAGCCTTGAAAGCGGTGTCGCAGACGTATGGCTGCTCAAGGGAAGGGTGCTTTTCGAACTGGGACGGTTTGAAGAGGCACTCGAAGCATTCGACAGGACAACCGCCATTTCACCTGACAACACGACGGCATGGTACCGAAAGGGAAAGACATACATAGAGCTCCAGAATCCGGAAGATGCAATTGCCTGCTTTGACCAGGTTCTTGCGCACGATGAGGCGTGTGCACCGGCGTGGCTGAGCAAAGGAAGTACGCTGCTCTCGCTCAGGAGGTTTGAACCCGCACTGGACGCCCTCACCCGCGCCCTGGATATAAAACCCGGTTCAGCCTACGGGTGGTACGACCGGGCAATCGCACTCTCAGAACTTGGCAGACATGAAGAGGCCGTCTCATCCTATGACCGGGTGCTTGCCATTAACCCCAGATATGCAAATGCCTGGTATGACAAGGGTATCGCCCTGACAAAACTTGGAAAGGATCTCCAGGCAGTCGAAGCTTTTGAACAGGCTACGACCATCGATACCAGGTTTGTCAGTGCCTTCTATGACAAGGGACTCGCGTTTGCACGGCTCTCGAAAGATAAGGATGCCATTGTATCATTTGACCGGGCAATCGCCGTTGAACCATCACAGGCACCGATATATTATCACAAGGGTCTCTCCCTTAAAAACCTGGACCGACCCGATGAGGCACTCCTTGCATTCGATGCGGCTCTCGAACTTGATGCCGGCAGACTACGAGACCTGGTTTAACAAGGGCACCATCCTGGCATCTCTCCACAGATTTGAGGAGACACTCGGGGCACTCGAATCCTCACTCAGCCTTGAAAGCGATGTCGCAGACGTATGGCTGCTCAAGGGAAGGGTGCTTTTCGAACTGGGACGGTTTGAAGATGCACTCGAAGCATTCGACAGGACAACCGCCCTTTCACCTGACAACACGACGGCATGGTACCGGAAGGGAAAGACATACATCGAACTCCAGAACCCGGAAGATGCAATTGCCTGCTTTGACCAGGTTCTTGCACACGATGCGGCGTGTGCACGCGGCGTGGCTGAGAAAAGGAAGTACGCTATTATCCATCGGCCGGTATGAACCCGCACTGGACGCCCTTGTCCATGCCCTTGATATTGAACCCGGTTCTGCCTACGGGTGGTACAACCAGGCAATCACACTCTCAGAACTTGGCAGACATGAAGAGGCCATCTCGTCCTATGACAGGGTGCTTGTCATTAACCCGGGATTTGCACATGCCTGGTACGACAGGGGTATCGCCCTGACAAAACTCGGCAAGGATGCCCAGGCCATCGAAGATTTTAAACAGGCAACGACAATCGATCCCACGTTTGTCAATGCATTCTATGATAAGGGGCTCGCATTTGCACGGCTCTCGAAAGACCAGGATGCCATTGCTTCATTCGACCGGGCAATTGCCGTTGAATCCTCACTGGCCCCGGCATATTATCATAAGGGACTCTCTCTCAAAAACCTGAAACACCCTGAAGAGGCACTCCTGGCTTTCGATGCAGCACTCGAACTTGATGCCGGCGAGCTTCGAGACCTGGTTTAACAAAGGAGCCGTCCTGGTATCTCTCCACAGGTTTGAGGAGGCACTCGGGGCACTCGAATCCTCACTCGCCTTGAAAGCGGTGTCGCAGACGTATGGCTGCTCAAGGGAAGGGTGCTTTTCGAACTGGGACGGTTTGAAGAGGCACTCGAAACATTCGACAGGACAACCGCCCTTGCACCGGACAACACAACAGCATGGTCCCGGAAGGGAAAGACATACATAGAACTCCAGAACCCGGAAGACGCAATTGCCTGCTTTGACCAGGTTCTTTCACACGATGAGGCGTGTGCACCGGCGTGGCTGAGAAAAGGAAGTACGCTGCTCTCGCTCAGGAGGTTTGAACCCGCACTGGATGCCCTCACCCGTGCCCTGGATATAAAACCCGGTTCAGCCTACGGGTGGTACTGACCGGGCAATCGCACTCTCAGAACTTGGCAGACATGAAGAGGCTGTCTCTTCGTATGACAGGGTCCTTGCCTTAAACCCCAGATATGCAAATGCCTGGTACGACAAGGGTATCGCCCTGACAAAACTCGGAAAGGATCTCCAGGCTGTCGAAGCTTTTGAACAGGCTACGACTATTGATCCCAGGTTTGTCCATGCGTTTTATGACAAGGGGCTCGCATTTGCACGGCTCTCGAAAGACAAGAAGGCTATTGCTTCATTCGACCGGGCAATCGCCGTTGAACCGTCACAGGCTCCGATATATCATCACAAGGGTCTCTCCCTCAAAAACCTGAACCGACCCGATGAGGCACTCGGGGCATTCAATGCCACTCTCGAACGCGATGCCGGCAACTACGAGACCTGGTTTAACAAAGGCATCATCCTGGCATCTCTCCACAGGTTTGAAGAGGCACTCGGGGCACTCGAATCCTCACTTAGCCTTGAAAGCGGTGTCGCAGACGTCTGGCTGCTCAAGGGGAGGGTGCTTTTCGAACTGGGACGGTTTGAAGAGGCACTCGAAGCATTCGACAGGACAACCTCCCTTGCACCGGACAACACAACAGCATGGTACCGGAAGGGAAAAGACATACATAGAACTCCAGAACCCGGAAGATGCAATTGCCTGCTTTGACCAGGTTCTTGCGCACGATGAGGCGTGTGCACCGGCGTGGCTAGAAAGGAAGTACGCTGCTCTCGCTCAGGAGGTTTGAACCCGCACTGGACGCCCTCACCCGCGCCCTGGATATAAAACCCGGTTCCGCCTACGGGTGGTACGAACTGGGCAATCGCACTCTCAGAACTTGGCAGACATGAAGAGGCCGTCTCATCCTATGACCGGGTGCTTGCCATTAACCCCAGATATGCAAATGCCTGGTATGACAAGGGTATCGCCCTGACAAAACTTGGAAAGGATCTCCAGGCAGTCGAAGCTTTTGAACAGGCTACGACCATCGATCCCAGGTTTGTCAGTGCCTTCTATGACAAGGGACTCGCATTTGCACGGCTCTCGAAAGATAAGGATGCCATTGTATCATTTGACCGGGCAATCGCCGTTGAACCATCACAGGCACCGATATATTATCACAAGGGTCTCTCCCTTAAAAACCTGGACCGACCCGATGAGGCACTCCAGGCATTCGATGCGGCTCTCGAACTTGATGCCGGGCAGCTACGAGACCTGGTTTAACAAGGGCATCATCCTCTTCAATCTCATGAGATTTGAAGAAGCAGCTACAGCATTTGACCGGGCAATCAATCTTGATAACCGTGCATTTGATGCCTGTTATTACAAGGGTCTTGTACGCTTTCAAAGCTGAAACAACATGAAGAGGCGGTCATTGCATTCTCTCAAGCGCTTGCAATTGATGATCAGAGCAGGGACGGGCATTTCGAACAGGGGCTCGCGTATGCGATGCTCGGCAGGTATGAGGAAGCGGAATCTTCATTTTCACGATCTCTTGTTCTCGATCCTGATTTTGCCGAAGCCCACTTCCATAAGGGGCTTTCCCTCGAAAATCTCAGGAAGTACGAAGAGGCACTCCTGGCATTCGATGAGGTTCTTTCCCGGATTGGAGACTATTCCGATGCATGGTTCCATAAAGGCGTCGCTTTTGAACATCTGGGCAAAGACGAGGATGCTGTTTCCGCATTTGAAAAAGCACGTCAGAACGACCCGCGGAATATCACATTGCTCTACTCAGAAGGATGCGCACTTTCGCGGCTCGCACGTTATAACGATGCGCTGCATATTTTTGATCTTGCCCTGACTCTGGCTCCTGAAAATGGGCAGCTCCTGAATGAGAAGGGTCGGGTCCTTTCAACCCTGGGAAGGCACGAAGAAGCACAGGAAATTTTCGCGCATGCCTCATCTGTCCTCCCGGACCTGTATGAACCGAGATATTTACGGGGAATATCCCTGGCTAATCTTGGTAGATATGATGAGGCGGGACGTGCTTTTGACGCAGCGCTTGAACTCCGGAATACTGATGGGGAGATCTGGTATGAGAAAGGTGTAGTACTACTTATCTGGATCGTCCCGAAGATGCAATCGATGCGTTCGATAACAGTATAAAATTCAGGCCTGATGATCCCAGGGCTTACCTTGAGCGGGGAAGAGTTTTTACAAGCATCGGTAAATTTGAGGAGGCAATCGATTCCTTTGACCGGGTGATTGAGCTCTCGCCGGATACTGCCAGTGCTTTATGTGAGAAAGGTATTGCTTTATTCCACCTCGGTAAATTTGAAGAATCACTCAGTGTATGGGAAAAACACTCGCTGTTGAAGCCGGTAATACGGATGCCCTTTTCTTTTACGCATCATCGTTTGCCGAGCTGGGACGATATGCTGAATCTGCAGAAGTATTCGGAAGACTGCTTGCCATAACTCCTGATGATGCACAGATCTGGTTCGAGCAGGGTGTTGTTTATGCAAAACTCGGAAGCCATGACCTGGCAATTCCAGCATTTGAAAAAGCGATTGCCCTGAAAACGGATTATTTTGAGGCGTATTACAGCAAGGCTCGTTCACTGGACATACTCGGCCGGAACGGGGATGCAATTGCCGTTTACGACCAGGCACTCAATTTCGACCCGAAACACACATATTCGCTTTTCTATAAGGGTGCCGCACTTGCTCAGACCGGGAGGTTTGAAGAAGTCTGTCAAATCATTTGACCGGGCGCTCGAGACCGATATTTCCTTTGCTGAGGCATGGTACAACAAAGGAAAGTCACACGCTTCTCTTGGCATGTACCGTGATGCGGTAAAAGCCTTTGACAAGGCACTTAGGATTGAGAGAAATTATGCTGATGTCTATCTCCATAAAGGGTGTGCCCTTGCAAATCTGGGCCGTTATGAAGATGCCATCTCCGCCTTCAACAAAAACATCGAACTTGATGCAGGTAATGCACAGGCTTTTTATAACAAAGGGTTGTCCCTTGTTGCGACCGGACGGCAGAAAGATGCAATCGATGCATTTGACAGGGTATTGCAGGTACAACCTGAATCTGTTGAAGCATTGCTGCACCGTGGTATGGCAATGGCCGACCTGGGCAGATATCATGAAGCGATTGAAGCATATGTGAAAACCCTCGCGACTGACCCGACCAGTGCTGACGCATGGTACCTGAAAGGGACTGCACTTTTCGCATTGACCCGTTACGAAGATGCAGATGACTCATTCAGCAAAGCACTGGAAATACGCCCGGATTTCGTTTCAGCATTATATTACAAGGGACGGGCACTCTTTGAACTGGGAAGGGACAGCGAGGCAGTAGTATCCTTTGAAAATGCCCTTGCAGCCGAGCCGGCACATATTGAAGCACTCTACCACAAGGGAATTGCCCTGACCCGGCTGACCAGGTTCGAAGAAGCGATAACCTCATTTGATTCGGCATTACGTCTGCGCCCGACCGCTGCATTTGCCTGGACCGGAAAGGGATTCGCCCTCTCAGGACTCGGAAAGGATCTGGATGCCTTAACCTGCTTCAACAAGGCACTGGCTATCGATACAAAAGACGCCCGGGCATACTATTATTCCGGGATTTCTTTATCCCGCCTCGGCAGGTATCATGAGGCAATTAAAAGCTTCGAAGCTGCCTGGCCGCAGCCCGAAATGCATCCAGGCGTTCTATCAGAAAGGACAGGCTCTCATGAGTCTTTTGATGTATCATGAGGCAATAGGTGCATTGACCGGGCAATCAGTGAAAAAAGCACTTTTACGGAAGCATGGCTGAGTAAGGGTATTGCTGAAGCGAACCTTGGCAGATACGATATCGCTCTCGACTGTTATGATCATGCAATTTCCAAAGAGGCACCATTAGCTGCCCATACCTGTACCGTGGCATTGCATTGATTCACCTGGGCAGATACGATGAAGCACTTAAAGCACTCGACAGGGCACTTTCCCTCCGGAAGGATTATCCGGAAGCCTTCTATTATCAGGGTGTCACATACCTCAGGCATGAACGGTATGACGACGCGATAACCGCATTTAATCATGCAATTGAATTGAATGACCGGTATACAGAGGCATACCACCACAAGGGAATTGCTCTTGCCCGCATTGGTGACTATGATGCATCGATTGTTGCCTTTGATGCGGCGCTTGGCATTAATCCGGAAAACGAGGACGCGCTCTATGAACGCGGGCGGGCACTCATGCACAGCGGTAAGCATGAAGAAGCAATTGCATCATTTGACCTTGCGCTCTCTTTCAGTCCCGGATATGCGAATGCTGTTTATGAGAAAGGCAGGGCTCTTTTCAGCCTTGGAAATCCTGATGCAGCAATCTCTGCCTTCGAACGGGCTCTCGAGATGAACCCTGCCTGTAACCAGGCTATTTTCTGGAAAGGGAGAGCTTTCTTTGAGATGGGCAATTTTGAAGATGCGATACGGGCATTCGAGCATGCCATTGAGAACAACCACAGGACTGCTGACCTGTATTACTTTGAGGGTATGGCTTATGCTGCACTTGACCAGCACAGGGAAGCAATACAGTCATATGATTGTTCTCTGGAAATCAGTCATAGCGCAGTGACGCTGTCCCATAAAGCGATTTCCCTGGCTGAACTTGGTATGTCCAGAGATGCACTGGAGACTTTTGATAAAGTCTCTGGAACAGGATGAAAATTCTGCCGAGGCATGGATGGGGAAGGGGAATGTGCTCTATGATCTCGGCAAACACCCGGAAGCTCTTGCCGCATATGAAAGATGTCTTGAGTTTGATCCTGAGAATGCCGTTGCCTGGACACGTCATGGGATGGCACTTGCCGCTCAATTCCAGAGCGAGGCTGCCATCGAATCATATGAACATGCAATTGCCGCCGACCCCTCCTTTTCCATCGCCTATTTCACCAAAGGAAGTGCACTTATCGCACTCGGACGGTACAAGGAGGCTGTGGAATCGTTCAACACGATGTTAACGATCCAGCCTGATTTTGTAGATGCATGGATTTACCGGGGACGTGCCCTGCAGGAGCAGGAAAAGTATCAGGAAGCTCTCACGTCTTTCAAACATGCGCTGGAAATCGATCCCGGGCGAAAAGAAGTCTGGGAGGATATTGGTGGAGTACTCGATACAATAGGTAAACATGAAGAGGCAAAAATATGTTATAAGAAAGCCGGGTGACCAATTACTTTTTTCATCTGTTTCATTAAATTGGCTCTGGAGAAATCCTCAAAATATTTTTCTTAACGCTCTTTTGGGGGCTACGGCATGTAATGCCTCCGCCCCCGCCGCTGTGGCATCCCCCTGGAGCGATAACTCCAGAGAAGGTAATACGACACAATCGCAAAGCGCAGGGGCGGTTCGGGGGGACAGGCACTGTCCCCTCCGTAAATAGGTGCTTTACAATTTGTTGAAAACTTAGGGTTTCTCTATGAAAATTGCACAATTCCAGTAATTTCGGGAAGTGCCAATCCCGCTACTGCGATGACCTGCGCCGCCCCCGAAGGGACGCCCCCGCGGCGCTTCAATTACCTGAAAACTCCGCCCCTGGCCTCTCAAGAGCCTGTTACGGATGCCAGTCGTACCTTCACAATTTTTCATGGTTGGGTGAGAACCATTCCCGTTCATGCCCGTTTCTACAAGGCCGTAAAATTATGGGAAACTCGCATTAATAAATTCAAATTCGGCTATCTAAAAATGACAGGAGATTTGATGCCAGTTTATTTTCATTTCATAATAAACATCCAAAGGATCAGAGACAATAAAAAAAACCTTTCAGGATACATCCCGCCTCCAGCGATAAATAGAGCGTCCTCGGACATTACGCAGAATTCCTGGAAAACCAGGTCGCGTAAAAACCAATGACCGTTACCTGAACAGGTCATGCAGGTAAAACCTGGTACCGGCCAAGTTTTCCCTCAAAATTTGATGCCCCTATAAACATGACCTTTCCTGTTTCTGTGGCAGTCAGAATGCCCGCTTTCATAGCATTCCCTGATATGATTTTCGTTTATTCCGTTCATTACAATCTCATATACCGATCCTACCCCTTCAGGTACATTCGAATCGCCGATTTTTCCCTTCAGGGTCGGGCACCATACATGATTTGTGCTTGCCGGGCATAGGAAAACGGTAATTTTTACTGCCCAGCTTCGAGCCACTTGCAACAATTCCTCCTGCAAAACTGGTAATGACACCGTTTAATCCCGCGATAGCATCAACTGCTGCCTCAATACCGGAAAGTGCCGACATCTGGTTTTTTCCCATAACGAGAAAATTGCCTCCTGCTATTCCCTTCACGGTCCCAAATCGTTCCTCACCGATATAGTTACCCTCCATGATGGGGATCTTCCAGCATTTTCTGCCATTGATGCTGCACCGCTCCTCATAGGTGTCCCCGAAATAGTGCATACGGATATAGAACCGTGACCCGGCTTCAGGAAATCCGTCGTAGGCTGAAATTGTAGGAGCCGGGAGGATACACTGGGAAATCCGGGATGCAACATTTGATTTCATAGTCTTCTTATCTGAACAAATCAGGATGGAAACACCGGCCCTGCCGTCAGGAGTCTCATGTTTCGGGAGATATCCTTCGATCCCGGCTTCACAGGGACATCCGATTTTTGATGTCGCAAATCCTGTCGCTTCAACTGCTGCCTTATACGCCCATTTTCGTGTTGCTGCGGTAATAATAACCCGGGAAAGCCAGACCGGGAATGCCTCTGCATAGGTATCGAGAATCTCTGTGCCGTTGATCTCCGTCATATCACTCCCCATCCGGATACATGACACCTTCTTCGGTTATGATATAATCCATGGGAATATCATTCTCATCAACGGGAAGATTTTCATATTCCTGGCAGGTGAAAGCGATCCCGATCTTTCGTAAGTTCAGGTGTTTGGCAAGGAACCTGTCGTAATACCCGGCTCCATACCCGATTCTCCGCCCGGTCCGGTCAAAACCATGCATGGGAAGGATGATCGTATCCACGTCACGACCTGTGGCCGGTATTTCACTTCCTATAGGTTCCGGGACACCAAACGTGCTCGGGACAAGAGAAGAGAGATCTTTCAGATAAGAGAGTCGCAGACTGACATCTTCTTTCACAATTATAGGCACGACAATCGGATTCCCGCGTTCAAGGAGGGCAGAGATAAGGTGTGCTGTATTTACCTCTTTTTCCTTTGAGGTGTATACCATTACAGTTTCGCCATTCCTGATCAGTGCCAGAAGATGGTAGCAGATCCTTGTACTTTTATTCAGCCTCTCTTCCGGGGTCATTGCATCTTTGCGCTGACGCAGGATCTGCCGAATACTATTTTTCAGCTCCCTCATTTGCAGTAGTATATCCCGTGGATATTTATTGTTTTTCAGATCCACCGCCTCCAAGATTATACCCATTCCACTGTATAGGATCGATTGACGGGTGGCCTGAGGAGATCGTTATGGGAAGGATGGTGAACATTATTGAGTCAGGACAAGGATGTGACGGGTCAGACTTTTATGGACTCGTTGCTCATGACGCTGGAGAATGGTCATATGCTGTCCCGCAATATCAGAGATATCCCGGTGAGTAACTACAACAGCCTTCTGTCCATGCCTGATTACGCGTCGTATTTCTTCGAGCGCATCAGCATACAGGTTGTCCATGGTGTCGGTTTTTTTGACGCATACAGACTGGCCGTAAGGGAAATCCGTTACCACTGCATCGAAGGATTGACTGAAGAAACGGAAGACGTGTTGCATCTGCAAGCAGGAGATCTGAGTTGGTTATGTTCTGCCGGCTGCCAGCCGCCATCAATGGGTCAAAATCACTGCCCACGGAACGGATACCAATCATCTCTGCTTCAATCAGTATACCGCCGGTTCCACAGAAAGGATCAAGTATGATGTCCCCTGCCCTGACACAGGTCAGGTTGATGAGGGTGCGGGCCATTCTTGGCATCATTACGCCCGGGTGAAAAAAGTCCCGTTTCCCGGGATTCCGGGTATCAAAGGACCCCCGGTCGATTGAAAAAAGCACTTTGCCAAAATAGCAGCGATCCTCCGAGAGCACGGCACGGTATTCGACCTGAGGTTTTTTCAGAGAAACGGGACCGGAGATCCTGGTACTGATCAGACACTCAAACTCCCGCTGTGAACAGGGATTTCTTTCGAGGCAACCTCCGTGAACCTTTTTGGCACGTCCTGCAAATGACAGCCGGGTTTCAATGGCGAGCTCTTTGAGTAGTTCTTCGAAGGCTGGGGTAGTGGGTTCACACTCGCCAAGATATTCCGACACTACCTGCGTCATGGCAAGCCGGGTCGCCGATTTCGGATCCGCTGATTCTACAACCGCGACCTGGAGACGTCTGTCAAGAACTTTACCTATGCAGCCGAGTTCGGCGAAGGGCAGTGTCGGATTTTCACCGGTAAGCTTGAAGAGCAGCCTCATCCTGATCTCATTTGTCACCTTCATTCAAATAGGTGCGCAGGCGGAGATACGATAATAATACTTACAAAATATCATCGCTAATCGCGGTCTGTGTATTAATTGTATATTTTTCCATCCGACCAAAGTCCTGACGGGCTGCCGAAACGCCCTGAAAATTCGCGGTATATTATTTAGGGTAACATACCAATTCAACCCCTGAAATTTTTTATTTTTACGACGATATTTTCGAATTAATTTTGTGACTGAAATTGAAATAAAAAAGTCACAAGAATTTTCGTGCATCACTTTTTCGTGTGATGGAACCCTTAACAGGCCTATCGCATTATGGGGGTCGCCACAGTGGCGGGGCAGAGGCACAGCCGAAGCCCCCAGGAGCGTGATAACTATGTATTGGAGGATTATTTACAGAAGATTTTACGAAAAAATCAGGGGCTAAACTAGCACTTTACCCATTATTTATGCGCCGTCCGGTTTGAAATTTTTCTCGATTATTGGAACGTAAATCCCGACCTGATTTGTTTCCTCACCGAGCATGAACATAAAAAAATACTGAAAGAGTGATCTGTTTACTTTTTACTTTTCTTCTTGCCACCCATTATACCGGAAAAAAAACCGCCCGCACCGCTGCTTTTGCCTTCAAGCTCTGCAAGTTTCTGGTAAAGTTCTTTCTGCTCACTGGAAAGAGACTTTGGTGTAACAATTTTTACCCTGACCAGCAAATCGCCAGGCTTCCCACGGCGCTTCACGCCTTCAGCTGCGATTTTCAAGGCAGTATTGAACTGGATACCGGAGGGGACTTTCAGCTCAATATGACGCCTATCTATCGTTTCAATCTCGACAGAAGTACCAAGGTACTGCCTGCGCAGGACTGATTTCAATAATCGTCTCGAGATTATCCCCGTTCCGGGTAAACCGTTCATGGGACTGGACATAGACCTCGATGAACAGGTCGCCATTGGGTGCACCGTAATCTCCTGCCTCGCCATACCCTTCCATGCGGAGTCGCATACCATTATCGATTCCCGCAGGTATATGGACGGAAATATTTCTTTTCATCCGCGAATGACCGGACCCACGGCATTCCCTGCAGATTTTTTCTGTAATTTTTCCCTTCCCGTTACACTGGGTACAGGTCGTCATCCGGACAAACTGGCCGAAAACTGAATGAGCGGCCTGCCTCATCTGTCCGCTACCCCCGCAACGTGGACATATATTCAGTTTTTTTGTTTCACTTCCGGTTCCACCGCATGCGGAACAGGGTTCTGTGTGCATCACTTCGATATCGCGGTCCACTCCGGATACTGCATCTTCTAACCTGATCTGGATGCGCATAAGCAGATCAGCGCCGGGCTGCGGACCTGAACGTCGCTGACCACCGCCAAAGAAATCAAAGATATCGCCAAAGCCGGAAAAGTCCGCACTGAAACCTCCCCCGAACCCGCCTCCACCCGTATACGAGCCCTTCGAAGCACTGGTGTAGGTTTCATGGCCCATATTGTCGTATTGTGCTTTCTTCTGATCATCGGAAAGCACACTATACGCTTCGTTGATCTCCTTGAATTTCTCCTCATACCCGGATCCTTGCATACATCGGGATGGAATTTCCGTGCAAGGTTTCGGTACGCCTTCTTAATCTCTTTATCGTCAGCACTACGGGGTATGCCAAGGATATCGTAATAATCTCCCGTACCCATCAGTGCTCACTCTTCTTTTACGTTATAATCGGCATTGACGACATTATCTTCAGGTTGTTTATCCTGGCCGGGAGATGCACCTGCTCCAGCCTGCTGTTGTGCAGCCTGATCTGCCTGCATTTTCTGGTAGAGTTTTGTAGTGGCAGTGTACACTGATTCTGTCAGTTCTTCCATTGTCTTTTTTATGGATTCGGGGTTGTCCTCGGTCAGTGCCTTCTTTACCTCGGCAACACCTTCCTCAACTTTTTGTTTATCTGCGGGTTCAAGCTTATCACCGCTTTCTTTCAGCATCTTTTCTGCCATGAAGATGGCAGTATCAGCCTGGTTATGCAGTTCGATCTCGTCACGCTTTTTCTTGTCCTCAGCTTCAAACTGTTTGGCAGCATCCATCATCTTTTTGATATCTTCTTCAGAGAGTTTTTTATCTCCCTTGATTGAGATCGCCTGCTGGTTGCCAGACCCGAGATCCTTTGCCGAGACGTGAATAATCCCGTTTGAATCAATATCAAAGGTGACTTCAATCTGGGGTATGCCACGAGGAGCAGGAGGGATCCCGGTCAGCTGGAACTTGCCCAGGGTGAAGTTATCCTTTGCAAGGGCCCGTTCACCCTGCACCACGTGGATTTCAACACTTGTCTGGCCATCGGCAGTCTGTCGAAAATATCTGGCTTTTGCGTGTCGGAATCGTGGTGTTGCGTTCGATTAATTTGGTCGCAATCCCGCCGAGTGTCTCAATACCGAGGGTAAGAGGAGTCACATCCAGGAGGACTATATCTTTTGTTTCACCGGTCAGCACTGCGCCCTGGATACCTGCCCCGAGGGCAACGCACTCATCAGGATTAATACCCTTGTCGGGTTCCTTGCCCAGGATCTTTTTGACCGTCTCCTGCACGAGTGGGACACGGATAGAGCCTCCCACGAGAAGGACATGGTCAATATCTTTTGGCTCAAGCCTGGCATCGCTCAGCGCCTGCTTAACAGGGCCAACAGTGGATTCAACAAGGTCCCCGATGAGCTGTTCAAGTTTTGAACGGGTGAGGTCGATGTTCAGGAATTTCGGACCGTTTGAATCCGTTGTGATGTAGGGGAGGTTGATATTTGTGGACTGGCGTTGTGAGAGCTCAATCTTTGCATTTTCTGATGCATCACGCAGTCTCTGCATCGCATACGGGTCATTGCGAAGATCTACACCTTCCTTTTTCCTGAATTCCTCGACAAGGTAATCCGTGATACGTTTATCAAAGTCATCGCCGCCAAGGTGATTATTGCCCGGCAGTTGATTTCACTTCAAAGACACCGTCACCGAGAGTCAGGATCGAAACATCGAATGTGCCGCCCCCGAGATCATACACAAGCACAGTTGCATCCTGCTCCTTGTCAATACCATAGGCAAGTGCGCTTGCGGTAGGTTCATTGATAATCCGCAGAACATCAAGGCCTGCAATCTTTCCGGCATCCTTGGTTGCCTGCCGTTGCGCATCATTAAAGTAAGTCTGGCACAGTAATGACTGCTTTTGAAATTTTCTCACCGAGATATGCTTCGGCATCGATCTTCAGTTTCTGAAGGATCATTGCCGATATTTCCTGGGGTGAGTAACTCTTATCGTCAATTTTTATTTTTTCTGTTGTCCCCATTTTTCGCTTGATCGACTGGATGGTCCGCTGGGGGTTTGTCACGGCCTGGCGTTTGGCAAGACTCCCGACCAGACGCTCGCCTTCTTTGGTGAACGCAACGATGGATGCGGTTGTCCTTCCTCCTTCTGCGTTTGGGATCACGATCGGTTTTCCCGCTTCCATGATCGACATGCATGAAAATGTTGTTCCCAAATCGATTCCCAGAACCTTCTCTGTTACCATTTTTATACCTCCTGGTCTTTCTGATTTCCTTTTGAGACTGCTACTTTTGCGTATCTGATTACCTTATCATTCATCCGGTATCCACGGGCTATTACATCTACCACCGAACCCGCGGGTTCGTCAGACGCAATATGAGCGACTGCTTCATGTTCCGCGGGATTAAATTGTTTTTTAAGTGGATCCACAGGAGTGATCCCATTACGCAATAACCGGTCATGAGGAGTGCTGGATCTGGTTCACTCCTTTGCGCAGATGGGTATCATCAGATTGTATTGCACGATCAAAATTATCCAGTACTTCAAGAATGTCAATTGCAAATCGTTCGTTTGCAAGAGAGACAAAAAACTCCCTTTCGCGTACCGAGCGTTTTTTGAAATTTTCAAAGTCCGCCGCAAGACGCAGGAACTGGTCATTTAATTCAGCATACGCGGTCTTCTGTCTTTCCAGGCCGGCTGCACACGTTGGACATTCCGTCAGGCAGTTTTCTCCTCCCTGATCAGGTGCTCTTTCTTGTCCTGTACTGATTTCTGCGTCGTCCATAGTACATCCCGTTTGATGTTCCATTATCTATTGTATTGTGGTTCTATATAAATTTTGATATCATATTAATTCAAATACCTCTGAATTTCACCCGGTTTAACCAATGGGGGATAAATTTTTGATGGATTTTATTTTGAGGTAATTTTTATCGGCCGATTATCAGGATTACGTGAATATTAAAGCAACAACTGATCCAGAATTTCTTTTTTCATGCATAATAAAAAAAATCACGCACAGGATACGGTGACCACAATTCTTTAATTCACGTTTTATTCCGGATTCATGCCGATAATTCCAATAGTAACTTTCCTTTTTTAAGCAATTTCAGGAAAAGATTCATGATGGTCAAACGGGAATATCGCAGATGTCTTTATTAAAATGACCATGCTCATGCTTCACCTTTGTATGCACGCTGCATACATTTTTCTTTCCTGTTATGTATACACTTCACCATGAAGTGGGCACTACTCTCGGTCTGGGACAAGACCGGTATCGTCGAGCTTGCCGAGGAACTTTCGCGCCAAAAATATAATATTATGAGCTCAGGAGGGACCGGGAAAGGCACTTGCGAAACCGGGATAAAGTTTACTGAGGTTTCCAGCTACACGGTTTTCCCGAGATGATGGATGGCAGGGTCAAGACGCTGCATCCGAAAGTGCACGGGGGTCTCCTGGGAAGAAGGCAGATTGATGATCTGGTAATGGCTAAGCACGGTATTAACCGGATTGATGTTCTCGTTGTAAACCTGTACCCTTTTGAGAAGATGGCAGGGCAGCACATGGATCTGCGAATCATTGATCGAGTTTATCGATGTCGGTGGACCTGCGATGATCCGGGCAGCAGCAAAAAATTTCAAAAATGTTGCAGTTGTCGTAGACCCTGAGGATTATCCATCGTTAATTACAGCAATTCGGGGAAATGCAACTTTCTCTCGATCAGCGCCTTGCTTTCGCAAAAAAAGCGTTTGCCAGAACGGCAGCCTATGATGGTGCAATCAGCAACTACCTGTTCGGACTCAGTGATTCGTTTCCCACCACATATACCGTTCAGTTCAGTCATGGCAGAACACTGAGGTACGGGAAAATCCGCATCAGGAGGCTGCGGTGTACGGGGAGTCTGGTATTGCAGGAGCCATACCCTTTCAGGGAAAGCAGATGTCCTATAACAATTACCTTGATGTAGATGCCGGGGTGGCACTCCTCCGGGAATTTGAAGATCCTTCTGCTGTCATTATAAAACATAATAATCCCTGCGGCGTCGCTCTCGGCACAAACATAGCCGAGGCCTACATCGATGCCCGTGAAGTCGATCCCGTTTCTGCTTACGGATCTGTCGTCTGCTTCAACCGTGAAATCAAAAAAAACGTAGTCAAGAGATTGCCGGAACATTTGTTGAAGTCCTCGTTGCCCCGTCATTTTCTGAAGAAGCCCTTGCCATCATCAGGAAAAAGGAAAACATGCGTGTGCTGATTCTGCCGGAAAAATCCGGTTCTGATGAAATCCGATCGATTGATGGAGGAGTCCTTGTTCAGCGAACGCCCCCTTATCAGGAGCACTGGAAGGTGATCACCGATCGAGACACGACTCCCGATGAGTCTGCGGGCGGTTCAGCTCTGCCTGGAAGGTGTGTAAGCATGCCAGAAGCAATACCATTATCTTTGCCGATCAGAAGTGTACTCTCGGAATTGGTGCCGGTCAGATGAGCAGAGTGGATGCTGCAAAAATTGCAGTCGGGAAAGCCCGATCATCGCTGATTGGGTCTGCTGTCGCTTCAGATGCATTTCTGCCATTTGCAGACACCCTCGAAGTTGCAGGCTGAAGCAGGAGTTACAGCACTTATTCAACCGGGCGGATCTATCCGCGACAAAGAGGTAATCGATGCGGCGAACAGGCTTCATATGGCGATGATTTTTACCGGTGTCCGATACTTCAGGCATTGAGACTTCTTCAAATTCCTCATTCATTCAGACAGAAGATTCCTTACATAAAATTGTTGTAACTACCGGGTTATCCTGTTGAAAAACCTGGCAACAGGTTCTGAACTGATAAAAAGTGGCAGGGAATGAATGAAATCCACACTACCCGGCCAGTCACTGGACGGTAACTTTATCAAGCCGCTTCGATCGATACCGGTTTTTTATCTTGTCAGTAAAAAACGTCCCGGTAGACTGGGCACTTAAAAGATTTGCATAGATTTGGGAAGGAACATTCTGATATTGATAAATCAGCCCGGAATGAAACTCAATCTCCAGATTCTTTAATGTATTATCGTAACCGACACTTTTCAGGTTACAGGATTGAACGGGTTGTCTTTCCATACTATCACCATAACTTATTGGCGCTGTAAACAGATAATAGTTGGTAATAATATAATTCTGTAAATTATTCAAAGAAAATTCCGACATGATAACCCCAGGGATCCTAAAAAAACGAAAGCAAAAAGCACGACAACATATCCTGCAATGACCTGCTCTCTCTATACCAAAGTATGAACAATGAATTAATGCTAAATATTTCCCATACTAACATTAAGTAAAGATGGACGAAGCTGCTGAGGTTTCACGGCTGCTCGATATCCTCGGGAACAGGAACCGGAGGAGGATCATCGGATTGTTACGTCAGAAACCCTGTTTTGTTACCGAGATCTCAGAGACACTGATGATCTCGCCAAAAGCAGTTATTGATCATCTCCAGATGATGGAGCGGGAAGCAATTCTTTCCTGCCAGACAGATGACCGTCGGCGGAAATACTATTATCTTGCCAACGATATTCTCATCGACATCAGTCTTAAGCGGACACGTGTGCCTGCAGAAGAGGAAGATGCCGGTGACGAAACTGAACGGATTAAAAACTCGATCAGGATGTTCGGGCAGATGATCAGAGCTCACGATATGATTCTCTCCAATCTCGAGCAAATCAATCATGATATCGAAATGAAAATCAATGACCTTGCCCGAAACCATAAGGATTTATTCACCAGCGATCGAGAGATTATTGTATTAATCGCACTTTCCCATGATTCACTTACTCTCGATGAACTGGAACAAGTCACCGATTTGCCCCAAAAGGACCTTGGTGAAATCCTGAAACGGTTCGAGCGTAAAGGAATAATCGGACGGACAAAAGACCTGTATACACTCCGAGGCGTACATGCAGAATAATCCAAACAGTCCTTATGACGATGTTTTCAATAACCTCGCAAAGATCGTTGAAGACATCGTCAGAAACATGCCTGACAGCCACAATGCACGAATCATTGGATACACGATAATCACCCGCAACCCTTCGAACGGGGAACCGGAGATCTTCCGACAGGGTCAGCCTGGCGATGATGAAGAAATCCCTTACGAAATCGTAGAATCTGACGACAGGATCTTCATTACCGTCATGATACCGGTCGATTCAAAAAATGCTCCCCTTGTTGACATCCAGGCAACAAGTGTAAGGGTGGATATTGATAACCGGAATGTGTCTGTCATGCTCGATCATCCCATAGACAGGATTCACAGTTATTATCGTGTCCATCGCGGTATCATGGATATTACCCTGAAAAAGGTCAGTACCGGATAATATTTTTTGGGGTACCCGTTCTGATTCCTTATTTTCATGATCTCAGGTTCCCTGTGAATCCAAACAGATGAAAAATCCGCACTACCTGATGAGGATCATCCGCCTCAGGGCTTCTTCGAAGCACGGCGGGTCAGGTGGTTTAGAGTCGTTCAATTTTTGGTTATTGATCCGCCGCGGGGGCGTCCCTTCGGGGGTGGAGGGGTTCATCATAAATCTGATTTCAGAACTAATCCCGCTATTTCAGGAAATTATGATGTTTGAGGGAAAACAGGCTCTGTCGAAATCCTCACAATTTTTTTCAGCGCTCTTTCTGGGCTACTGCACGTAATGCCTCCGCCCCCGCCGCTGTGGCATCCCCTTCGGAGCGATAATTCCAGAGAAGGTTATACAACACAATCGCAAAGCGCAGGGGCGGTTGGGGGACATGCACTATCCCCTCCGATAATAGGTGATTCGAATTTGTTGAAATCTTATGGTTTCAATAGGTCGGAAAACACCAATTTACTGGTATTGATCCTTGCTTCCGTGCTGATTCATTCAACAGTGTAACCGGAAATAATCGGCGGAACGCCTAGTGAACGAAATTCAATCGCCGGTATCGATTAGGCAGGGACAGGCACATTGCCTGTTCCTCGAGTCTCTGTAAATAAGAATTTTCCCATTAAACCTTGACAGGAAAATCTGATGGGATATAAGGGGTAATGGATTTCTTTGACGAACGTATCTCGTGGAACTGGCGGAGCGAGACCGTAATATCCCGGGTAAATGCAAAATATCCTATCTGGGTGTTGCGGCAGAAGCTTCATCGCCATGTCCATGAGTCCACGTGGATCCGGACGTGCTTCACCCAGCCAGATATGGAAAATGTTACCCCCATCAACAATGGGGAAGAATACATGCTCGATTTCCATGCGTTTGGTGAGCGGGACATTTGCCCCGGTGCCACATGGGTGCCATTCGTATAATATATAGGGAGATCACGGCTCTTGCCCAGCATTTCCAGACCTTCTTCGATATCTCCCTTAATCACGTTTACGGCAAAATCGTGATACCGGCGATCGAGCAGATCGGCAACCGCAAACCTTTACCCGGTTGTCTCTGCCCGGCGTACGGGCAAGGGCAATGGTCATGTCATTCTTTGCGGAAAGTTCGCGACCATACCGACTCCATCTCTGTCATCGCACGTATGGCAAGCCTGAATGCTTCTTTTGATTCGTGGAGTTGCTTACCCGTGTGGTGCTGCACCATCTCATTGACACCGACGACACCAATCGTATATACCAGTCCTTCAAGATCGACAGCAAGTGCGCCACGTTCTCCTGTGTTCGGGTCCTTGGGGCGCTGCATTGCAAATGGCATCCGGCTGTTAGCCCGGATAAGGTCCATCCATCGGCGTTTGATCTTGAAAATATCCACCGCGACATCCATGAGCGCCTTGAGTTCTGCAAAAAGGCGGGTATCATCTCCTTCTGCATTATATGCGGCACGGGGGCAGTTTACGGAAACAACCTGCCAGGAGCCCATCGAGAAATGCCTGCCATCCTCAAAATACATCTTCTTATCAAAATCAGAATCTTTGTCTGCCACCGTAGAAAACTGATATGCACAGCACTGGTAACAGGAAATCCCTTTACCGGCTCCGCGGTACGCCGGAGCTGGTTATCGTAATAGGGTGTACCAAACTTCGAAGCGAGTTCAAAGGTCATCAGGTATAATTCCTGGAACGTTGGAAGGTCCGGGTTTTTCGTGTTGAACTCTTCACGTTCATTCATGAAATCCGGTTCGATAGAGATCTCGGGCTTTGGGAAGTTGAAGGGTTTGCCCCAGTAATCTCCCTCGAGCATTACCTCCATGAGGGCTTTAAAGAGCAATCGCACCTCACGCTCGAACTCACCATACGTGCGAAGGGGTGCTGATTTGCCGTCCCAGATCTTTCCTTTATAAATGCATGGTTTGTCCTGCCAGAGAGTCGGCACACCCGGTGAGAGCTGGATTGAAGAGAAGACGAGCTGACCTCCACGGGCTACCATCATCTGAGTCATTTCATAGACAAACATCTGCATATTCTGTTTGATCTCGTTATACCCCATTCCCTCCATATAAGGAGCCAGGAAGGTAAGGAAATTGTAATAACCCTGCCCACCGGCAAAATTAGTCTGGGCGGATCCGAGTGCCTTTACTGCATGGAGGATTGCAACCTCCGGACGCTTCGCAGGACCAGCGACTGAAGCCTTTGTGCCATTGCCGTCAGGCATCAGGCCATAATAGAAAAAATAGCGCAGGTCCCAGTCCTGGCAGAACGGGCGCGTACCGAAATACTCGAGGTCATGGATGTGCATCTCGCCGGACAGGTGATGATCGGCAAGGTCGGGTGGGAGCTGGAGCAGATATTGTTCCTTTGAGATTTTGTCTGCTTTCTTCTTATGTGAAGTCTCGGCATTTTCCTGGAGGTTTGCGTTGTCGTGTGCTTCAAATCCCCTCCCGACATCAATCTGGTGTGCATCATAAACCGGAGTACCGACACGGGTGGAGACATTGCGGTACTGCACCATACCCTTCTCAAGCAGCGTGATGTTGACAATCTCACGGATGAGTGGACCGGAAAGTGATTTAAGACCCATATTCTTGATGCGGTTTTCAACCTGAAGCGCAATATCCTGAGCGGTCAATTCGTCAGCCCCTTCATAGCCGTAGAATGTCTCGACAAGCTTTGTTTCCTGAACAATCTGGTGGACAATTCGATCGCGGTTCCATTCGATGATATGCCCGTCAGATGTACGGACGAAAGGGAGGACAGGTACGGTAATTCCGTCAAACGTCAGTTGTTTTGTCTCCGGCCGCGCCATTCATTCACCTGAAATTAGTTTTGATACGTGCCCTGCATCCAGCTCGCCGTGGGGAAAAATGTCTGCAGAGGTATAAAAATCCGAACTTTTTTGTAAGACCGGAGCTTCATTAACAAAGATTCCATTCATTCGCAGCTCGGTAAGGGACTCCGCAGTTGAGAGATCCCGTTCAATGAATTTATACCCTCCTTTTTTTAAAAATCCTTTCAGAATGTCACAATTCGGACAATGCTCAAGTGTATACACAATCAACTGCAATTTTTCCGGCACAAAAACACCCTCTGGTCTGTCATCTATGAATTTGGAATTGCCCGTAAAAAAAACTTGGTTTATGCTCCTGAGCCCAATCACTCCGGCAATCGATTACCATTAGTAGTGGTATGAAATAATAGTACCCTAATGGTCAGGGTGTTTATTGCACTGGAGCTTTCGGAGGAAATCAAAGACCAGCTGGCCGCGGCCCAGCAGGTGCTCCGCAGGATGCCGGGCACGTCTGACATTTGTTGAGCCGAAGAATATTCATGTAACGGCAAAGTTCCTCGGTGAGATTGATGAGAAGAACCTTCCACAAGTTATTGAAGCCCTGAAAAAGATCACCTTCATTCCCTTTCCTGTTACAGCAGGAATGGTGACGGTAAATAATCCACGGCGCCCGCATACGGTCTGGTGCGCCATTGATGATGCGGGGGAGGGAGAGAAAGTATTCACGCTGATTGAGGATGCACTTGCTCCACTTGGGTTTGCACGGGAGACCCGCAGGTTTACTCCCCATGCAACCGTCGCACGGGTAAAATCTCCGGATCCCGTCACTCTTTTCCGTCATTAAAGAGCTGAGCAGAGACAGGTTACGGCAGTTGCACAATCCACGGTATGGTACTTAAGAAAAGTACGCTGCTGCCTCAGGGCCGGTCTGATGAAGACCTCGAGGTGCTGAATTGGTAACCAGGCTGCCGCTGGAAGAGACCGTTCTTCTGGATCTCCGACCGACCCGGCAGGAACAGGAACATGTCTGGGGTCTGGCAAAGCGCCTGCTGGCAGCAATCGCCCAAAGTGGCAGGGCAGAAGCGATGGTAGTCGGTTCCATCGCCCGGCACACCTGGGTGAAAGGCGACCGTGATCTCGATATTTTCATGCTTTTCGATCCGCTCCTTTCCCGCGAACAGCTTGAAGAGGAAGGCCTGTCGCTCGCTCGCAACATTGCAGGATCGTTTACTGACCAGTACCATGAAAAATATGCCGAGCATCCGTATATCAAGCTCGACGTCGCCGGCCCCGGTGATCTCATCGCGATCGCCAAGATGGAGGACCTGACCACCAACTCGTCGCTGGGCGATTACCGGCTGCCCTTGATGAGCTTCCCGACCCCCATGGTTGGCTTGGCCGTCAGTCCGAAGAGCCGCGGTGACGAAACAAAGCTGTCCGGCGCGATCGCATAAGGTCGTGGATGAAGACCCCACGTTCCGCCTCGATCGCGACGCCCAGACCAAGGAACTCGTCATCACTGGCATGAGTGAATTGCACCTGATGGTGATTCGCGAACGCCTCGCTCGGCGCGACAAACTGGAAGTCGACACGAAGGAACCGAAGATCCCGTTCCGCGAGACGATCCAGATCAAGGCCGAAGGCAGCTACCGACACAGGAAGCAGTCGGGCGGCCGTGGCCAGTTCGGCGAAGTGCATATCCGCATGTTTCCGCTGCCACGCGGCACGAACATGGAAGAGTTTTGCACCAAGGCGAACTTCCCGTCGCTCAAGGAGTATCACTACGACGAGACGAACAACTTCGTCTGGATCGACTCGGTCGTCGGCGGCGTGATTCCGGGTAACTTCCTGCCGGCCATCGAGAAGGGGTTCCGTGATCGATTGAGCCGCGGTGTGATCGCCGGTTATCAGGTGCAGGATATCGGTGTCGAAGTCCACTTCGGCAAGCATCATCCGGTCGACAGCTCGGAAGCCGCGTTCAAGACGGCCGCCTCGATGGTGTTCCGCAATGTGTTCCAGCAGGCGAAGCCTTCGTTGCTCGAGCCGGTTGTGAAACTCGACGTGACGATTCCCGAGAATAACGTGGGCGACGTGTACAGCGACATGTCCAGCCGCGGCGGACGCGTGTCCGGTGCCGATTCGGCCGGCGGCGGACTGCAGACGGTCCATTGTGAAGTGCCGCTCCGCAGCGTCACCACCTACGCGCGCACGCTCTCCAGCATGACCGGCGGGCAGGGCAGCTACACGATGGACTTCAGCCACTACGACGTCATGCCGCCAAACGTGATGCAGGAGATCATCGCCAAGGCGAAACTGGAAGAAGAGGAAGAGGACTAGCCAAGTCCCGCGTCTGTACCGAGCGTTAGAGAGGGAAGAACTTGCCGTGGCTGTCCGCTTACGCCGGGTCACGATCTGCGCGGATTAAATCCCGCGTTCAATTTGGGAGTCCCGGGCGAGACTTTCTCAACCTGCCTCCCCAAGTGGCCGAATAGTCCTAAGTATCGCATAGAATCCTGGCGTGGTCGGGCTGCGGTGACGAATGTCGCCGGGCCGACTGCCGCCGGGCGAATGATCAGTTGGTGCGAAGCCATGCTCGATGTACGCATCCTCGGACATGTCCGTGTCGCTGCGTCTGTCCGGTCTGACCGGACATACTCTCCCTCCCTACTTTCGAGCATTTTCTCTGTTGGCAACAGGGCGTTGTCTCGCCGCGCCTTTGCTGGCCGTCTTGACGCGCATAGGAGCCGGGCCATGGCCTCCGACTTCCGATTGAAAGAACAACTGCCGAGTCTAACCAACCGCATTGTGGCGACCTACAGCGAGGTGGGCAGCATCAACCATTTGGGGCACTGCCCCCTGCCGCAATACGAAGCGGTCGTCGAGATCCTGGAGGACCTGAAGGAAATCCTCTATCCGGGTTATCGGCGGCGAGTCGGATTGCACAGTGGAAACGTGACCTATCATGCGGGAGACCTGATTGACGGCCTGCACGACAAGTTAACCATGCAGATTGGTCGGGCGCTCGCAACATGAAGCCCGGGTGCAACGCCAGGAATCCTGCACGCCGGGACGTGATGATTTCGAGGCCAAGGGGCAAGCGATTGCCATCACGTTTCTGGAACGGATTCCCGACCTGCGTCGCGTGTTGTCCACCGACGTGCAAGCCGCCTATGACGGCGACCCGGCCTGCCAGAGCGTCGATGAAGTGATCTTCTGCTATCCGGGACTGGATGCCGTAACCGTCTATCGACTCGCGCACGAACTCTGCGTGCTCGGCGTTCCGCTCATTCCCCGCATGATGACCGAATGGGCGCACAAAGAAACGGGGATCGATATCCATCCCGGCGCCAAGATCGGCAAGTACTTCTTCATCGACCACGGGACGGGCGTGGTGATCGGCGAGACCTGTGACATTGGTGAGCACGTGAAGCTCTATCAAGGTGTCACGCTCGGCGCACTGAGTTTTCCGACCGACGCCGAGGGGAATCTGATCCGCGGCAAAAAGCGGCATCCGACGATCGAGGATCGGGTCGTGATCTATGCCAGCGCCACGATTCTGGGCGGCGCACGGTGATCGGCCACGATTCGGTGATCGGATCCAGCGTGTGGTTGACCAGCAGCGTTGAGCCGTTTGCCACGGTCACCATGGAGAAGCCGCGGCTGCGCATTCGGTCCGGCCAGCGAAATCGAAGCGCAAGTCGACTTTCAGATCTGAGCCGCGAACCGGACTCATCGCCCGAGGCCCTTTCATCGCAGCCCGCCGCGTCAGCGCGGCCCGGCCCGCCTTGTCGTGCGTGGGAGCGCGTGAGTGAGTGTGAGTGAGAGCGTGTGTGTATGTGCAGGCTGGCAGCCTGCACTACGGGTTACCGCCGCGATCCGATACACTCCCATTCCCACCAGGACCAGCCAACTGAGTCCACTGATCACGCCGCCCCACACAAACATCGCGCGGGCGGTACTGAAAATCAAGCCTGATAATCTCCCGCCGGCAGAACCAGCCCCTGCATTATCAGATTGACTCGCCAAGGACTCAACCGGCGGTGCAGGTTGTCGGCCGTGATGACTGTCACCGTCCACTGCGGGTCAAAGAACTGGTTCCAGACCGACACTCCCGGTGCTTCCAGGCGAGCATCCAGGACAAAATGGTTGCAGGTTACGCGTGTCACGAGCTCTCGTATTCACGGGACGCGTCGCAGGAATGCGGATCTCCGGCAGTTCCTCACCAGCAGGTAACTCGATGACCGCCTCGTGTCGCAAATCGCGACTCACGCCGGACGGCCACAGCAACACCTCGGCGCCCGCTCGCGCACTTCGAACGGGTCTGTTCGTGGGAGAATGCGAGCCGAAGTTCGCACGCATGCACGATCCAGGCGGCGGGGAACGCGTCGCGTTGTGCCACATCGCTACGTTGTCGACGCGTTCCGTCGACGCAGATCCACAGCGACGCCAGCCAGTCTGGCCGCGCAGATCTGGGGCAGCAGTACATACTCGCCCCAGCAGATTCAGTGCGTCGGGATGCGGCATGCCGGACTCGCCGGCCGCCAGCACGGCGCGATACAGACGATGGAGCGACCGTGTTATGCGGATGGAGTGATCGCAGCGGACCGAGCAGATGCAGTTTCGCGTACAGCGTCGCCACGTCCCATCGCAGACTCTGCTCCGGGCGGTTCGGCGACGACGCTCTCGGCCATTCACTGGGAACCCAGGTACGCGCGGGCCAGCGATACACGGCCTGCGGTGCCTTGCCTTTCGCATCGAGCAGGGCAGGGCGGTCTCCTGCATGACAGTTGCCGGCGCTGTCTGAATCATCCAGCTGTTGGCCCAGACGATCTCCAGCGAGGTCAGTATCAGCAACAGCGCACTCAACAACGCGCGACCGCTGTGACACGCGACGGACGAACAGCCAGGCAACTCCACAGATAATGCCCGTGTGGAGGCAGGCCAGTCCACGTGTCGATCCACGCCGCACGCACGATCAAGCGGTCCGATAGAGCTCGTTGGGCTGTGCGCCGGCGAGCCACGAACGCCACCACGGTCCCGTGACGACCACACCAACGCCACGACGAGGCTGACTCAAGGCCAATCGACTCAGCCAGGTCACCAACGTTCACGCGTGCGTGCCAAGCTGGTGCTGCCATCCTAGTCCGGCCAATCCGCGGCGGCCAACGTCGCGATCACCAGCAGCTTGGCCGGATATCGGAACTGAGCGTGGCCCGGCAACAGCACCACCATCCACCAGTACAATCCGCCGACTGCATTTCCGATCGGCATCGAGTCGGTGTTCTCCTGGAAGAGGCTGCAGACTGTCTTCACCAGACGCCCCACGCCGTACGATCCAAGACTGGCCACCAGCGCCAGCAGGACCAGCCACGAAAGCCAACGAACCATGTCCGAGTTGCTTCGCAAACTCCAAGCACCTAAGGCCACGAGCAACGGCAGAATGCCAAAGTACAGCGAGGGAATCCAAATTCGGTCCTCGGCGTCGATGGCGGTGAGCCAGCGTCGGTTCTCGGGAAAGGTCCGTCCCGAGACGTTGGGCCACACGCATTCGATCAACCGCCAGGGAGCGACACTGAAGTCGTAGATCTGCCCGTGATGTTCGCGCTGGCTCCGGTGGTCCCGAAGCAGGCCGCGAGACTGCACCGGCCCACCCCTGCGGCACATCGGCTCGACCCTCAGTCGCCGCTCGGATGGGGATTTGCGATGGGCGGGCCATAAACGGCCGAATTTCGTAGATGGTCCGCGGGTAGCTGTACAGCACTCGGTCACTGTTGGCCGTCCAATGCCAAGTCGGAAGCACCTGTACCGCCGCCAGCAAAACCCCGAGCATCGCCGGCCGCGACCAACCAGCCGAATGCCGTGCCGCGACCGCCCCAGGTTCGGACCATCCGCGACGACTGATCACCGTCCTGCACCGCTGCGTTTGCGCTTCAGCAGGCCATAAAAGCCCCCGGCCAGTCCGGCATGGTAGGCCGTCTGGGCATCGCCACCCAAAACAGTCAGGGCCAGGCAAGCGGAGGCGGCCAGCAGCCATCGCCATCGGCGCTCGATCAAGCATGCGGCGGAGTGCCCACAACGTCCACGGCAACCAGGCGGCGCCGACCAGGAACACGACGTTGGAGTACTGAAACAACACTGCACCGCCGAACGTGTACGCGACCGCGGACAATCCTGGGGCCAAGCAGATTCGAGCGGTGGCTCGGGCGGCGGAGGACGAGCCTCTCCGACCACTTTGCCCTGGCATGATCCGCCCCTTCGCCGCCTGGATTCGAATGCCATCGCGGACCAGCATGTAAGCGCCGCACGCGGCCCACACGAAGTGCACCACGACATACAACACGAAGCGACGAGAAAATGCCAGCGGCAACGCGAAAATCAATTTGCCCGGGTAGAAGACGGCGGAAGTGGCTTCGGCGACGACGGGAACCCCATTGCCGTCTTGGCTGTTCCACAGCGGGATCTCGCGCTGTCCCCAACGTTCGGCCAGCCAATGCTCAAGCGGGTAATAGAAATGGGCCGCGTCGCGATAGGCCAACACCTGGCCGCTGAAGAAAGCGGAGCCAAAGCACGTCACCAGTGGTATGGTGATCGCCAGCCAGACGATCACCTTCCATCCCGACCTACGCATCGGCGACAATCTTCCCAGCCCATCCGCTACATGGCCGCCAGGAGTCGCTGAATCAGTCGACGCAGTTCGCTCTCCAGGTCGGTTCGCAGTTGTGGCAGATCGGCGTGCAACAAGTGGATCGACTCGATCGCATCGTACACTTGGCAGCGATCCACTTCCACCTCTGCCGTTTCCGGCGTATCCCACCTGAGTTCGCCTTCCCCACGCAGGCTGGAGAGAGTCTCACCCAAGGTCGCGTCCGCACGCAGCGATTGACTGGAATCGGCGTCGATCTCGATGATTCCGAGGAGTTGTGGGGATTGGGACATGAAGCAAAACACCCTCACGGAAATCAGGAGCAGCGGCGGCGGTCGGCAGACCAATCCGCAACCGGAATGGATGGGGAACGGTAGCGAGAGAATGGAACGGCGCGGTGCCTTGGTTCGGCCGCAAGCGAGTCACGCCGCGACAGTTCGGCCGCCTGAGAAATCCGCGCCAGGAAACTGAAGCAGCCGATTTCGATCGAGTCCTCATCGTGCAGCGTGACCAGCTCCTGTTGGGTTCCGTTGACGCGCAGATCCGGCGCGAATCCCAGATGGCGGATTCGTACATCCGTCGCCGTGAGCAGAATGTACGAATGCACCGCCGGGACCAGCGGGTCTCCGAGGATCAGGTCGCAGTCCATGGAGGAGCCGATCAGAAACACGGGACCGGTCACGTGCCTTACTCGTTGGCGGGCGCGTCCGACCGTGATCTGCAATTCGACGAAAGAGCCTCAGGGAAGGACTGCGCAGGCCGGAACGACTCTGTCGATCGGGAAAGGTTTGCGGAGAGTGCATCAATGGGTCTGCATGGTTGCTGGAGAAAGAGAGGCCACTTCCCTGTGGTGGTCTGGCTGTGCTTACGGCTGGTCGGGATGACTCATCGCACGGCCGTTACCCTTATGTTCGGCACGCGGTCCGGCCAAAGTAGAGAGCGGGGCGGCGAGTGCCGACCTCGATCATCGCGTCGCGTGTCGGTCGATTGCTTTGGTAAAGATATGCAGGCCGGCGGGCCGCAGCCCGCAGTGGGGAGAGAAGAGAAAGTGGAGAGCTTGTTGGGATCATTAATCGCGATCGAGCTTCGCGTGCCGGGCCACCCGCAGTTGACCACGTGCCTGAGCCAGGGCGTGCTCGCGGATCTCCTCTTCCTCGGGAGTCTGCAGCGGCAGCTTCAATGCGGCCTGCAACTGGGATCTGGGCCGCGCTGGAGTCGACCTCACTGGCGGCAACCGCCCGATTGGTGAGCACCGACACGAGGTTTCCGGCCACTTCGACGAAGCCACCGTCCACGTAGAACCGCGTCACCTTGTCGCCGATCTTGACCCGCATTTCGCCAAAGCCCAGTCGTCCGATCAGCGGAGCATGGCCGGGGGCCAACCCGATCTCGCCGTCAAACAGCGGGAGCGCGACGAAATCCGCCTTGCTTTCCAGGGCTGTCTCTTCCGGTGTTACGACGATGCACGTGAGTTGTGCCATGCCAGTTTCCGCCACTCGGTTGGTGCTTGCGAGGTTCGTGATCCAGTTTGGACAGGAGACTCGCCCGCCCGAATCCCCCAATTACGTTCAACAACTTCTTCGCTTGCTCTTCCGCCTGTTCGATCGGCCCGACATACATGAAGGCCTGCTCCGGCAGGTGATCCCACTTGCCGTCACAGATCTCTTCAAAACTGCGGATCGTATCTTCCAGCGGCGTGATTTCGCCCGGCTTTCCGGTAAAGACTTCCGCCACCAAGAACGGCTGCGACAGGAACCGCTCGATGCGTCGAGCGCGGTGCACGATCAACTTGTCCGTCTCGCTCAGTTCGTCGATACCCAGAATCGCGATGATGTCCTGCAGTTCGCGGTAACGTTGCAGCGTCGTCTGGACGCGGCGGGCGATCGCGTAGTGCCGTTCACCCACATACTGCGGATCCAGAATACGACTGGACGACGCCAGCGGATCGATGGCCGGATAAATGCCCTTCTCCGAAATCGAACGTGCCAGGTAGACGAACGCATCGAGTTGGCCGAACGCGGTGGCCGGTGCGGGGTCGGTCGGGTCGTCGGCCGGCACGTAGACGGCTTGCACCGACGTAATGGCACCCTTGCTGGTCGATGCGATGCGTTCCTGCAGGGCACCCATTTCCGTGGCCAACGTGGGTTGGTAACCGACGGCTGACGGCATGCGGCCCAGCAAGGCCGACACCTCACTGCCGGCCTGCGAGAAACGGAAAATGTTATCGACGAACAGCAGCGTGTCCTTGCCCGTGGTGTCGCGGAAGTACTCGGCGATCGTCAGGGCCGACAGGGCCACGCGGAGACGAGCGCCTGGCGGCTCGTTCATCTGGCCGAACACCATGCAGGTCTGATCGATGACGTGGCGACCCGTGTTGCCGATCTTCGCTTCCTGCATTTCCAGCCACAGATCCGTTCCCTCACGCGTCCGTTCGCCGACGCCAGCAAACACCGAGTAACCGCCATGGGCCGAAGCGATACGGGCGATGAGTTCGGTCAGGATCACCGTCTTGCCCAAGCCGGCACCACCGAACAATCCGGCCTTGCCACCGCGAACGAACGGGGTCAGCAGGTCGATCACCTTGATGCCCGTTTCGAACAGCTCGGTACTGGTGGACAGGTCTTTCACTTCGGGCGCTGGAGAGTGAATCGGACGACGCTCATTTACTTCGACCGGTCCGCGGCCATCAATGGGCTCACCCAGCAGATTGAACACGCGGCCCAGCGTCGCGTCACCCACGGGCACGGACACGGGTGCTCCGGTGTCGACGCAATCTTGGCCGCGAATCAAACCGTCGGTGCCACCCAGAGCCACGCAGCGGACGCGACCGCCACCCAGATGCTGCTGGATTTCGCCGGTCAGGTTGATCTTCACCCCTTTGTGTTCGGAGATGACTTTGACGGCGTTGTAGATCGCCGGCAGTTGGTCCGGTTCGAACTGAGCGTCAAACGTCGAACCGATGACTTGTGTGATGCGGCCGATATTGTGCGTGCCGGTAGCCATGTCCTGAAAACCCTCGTGCGCCGTTGGCGTCGTCTGCGATAGTGATTTGAACCTGTCTGAAAACATCCCTTGGGATGGGGCCCGCGAGTCGCATCAGGCACTCGCAGCCCAGAACTGTGTTGCCAGACCGTGTTTGACAGAACCGTGTTTGACAGAACCGTGTTTGACAAATGTTATTGGCAGATGGCCGGGGAACCTCTTCGAGGTGCTACGACTGCAAGGCCTCCACCCCACCGATAATCTCCATGATCTCGCCGGTAATCTGCGACTGCCGAGCCCGGTTGTAGGTCATCGACAGCTGACGAATGATCTCGTCTGCGTTTTCCGTAGCTGCTTTCATCGCCACCATACGTGCAATGTGTTCGCTGACCGCCGCGTCCAGGAAGCACTTGAACAACTTGACGCGAAAACTGGTCGGGACCACCTCGCGCAAAATGCTCTCGGCCGAGGGCAGGAACTCGTACATCGACGTGCCGCGCCCGACCACTTCTTCTTCCTCCGAGAGTCCTTCCAGCGAGCTCAGGGGGAGCAAGGTCTCGACGACGGCCTCTTGCTTGGCGATGGACAGGAAGCGGGTGTAGAGGACGTCGACGCGATCGATCTTACGGGTGATGAACTGATCCAGGTAACGATTGGCCAGCGTTTCGACATCTTGATAAGTCGGGCGATCCTCGAAGTGCGTATACGATTCGTCCGGGTTGATTTTGCGGTACTTCAGGGCCGAGATGCCGCGGCGGCCCGAGACTTCCGTGATCACTTCCGGCACGCTGTCGGTCAGTCGAGCGTGATGTTCAAACGCCAGCCGCAGGACGCTGGAATTGAACCCACCGCACATTCCGCGGTTGGCGGTCAGCACGAGCATCACCGCTTTTTGGGGCTGCGGTCGATCTTCCAGCAAGGGATGTCGCAAATCGAGACCGCTTTGGGCCAGGTCGGCGACCAGACGCGTAATCCGCTTGGTGTAAGCGGAGGCCGACGTTGCGCGGTCCATGGCCTTCTTGAATCGCGCGTTGGCGATCAATTCCATCGTCCGCGTGATCTTGCGGATGTTGCGGATCGACCCGCGTCGCCTGTCCAGTGTCCGAGCTTTTGCCATGGCAATCCCGCCTTACTCGCTGCTATGCCGACTTCGACCGGCCCGCTACCGGCTTATAGCCCGCCTTGAAGTCCTGGATCGCCGCGACAAGCTTGGTGGCAATCGCATCGGTCATGTCATTGGCCTTGGTGAGCTCTCCGACGACATCGGCCCGTTTCTCGTGCATGTAGGCCAGGAAAGCCTCTTCCCAGGTTCGCACGTCTTTGACCGGCACGTCGTCCATGTACCCGCGCGTGCCGGCGAAGATGCTCATGACCTGATCCAACACATGCATCGGCCTGTACTGAGGCTGCTTGAGCAGTTCGACCATGCGATAGCCGCGGTCGAGTCGCGACTGCGTGGCCTTGTCCAGTTCGGTTCCCATCTGGGCGAACGCTTCGAGTTCACGAAACGAGGCCAAGTCGAGTCGCAGGCCGCCGGCCACTTTCTTCATCGCTTTGACCTGCGCGGCACCACCCACGCGAGAGACCGAAATGCCGGGGTTCATCGCGGGTCGAACACCGGCGAAGAACAGGTCGGGCTGGAGGTAGATCTGGCCGTCCGTAATCGAAATCACGTTGGTGGGGATGTAGGCCGAGACTTCGCCTTCGAGCGTTTCGATGATCGGCAGCGAGGTCAGCGAACCGCCCCCCAAGGCCTTGCTCAACTTCACCGATCGCTCGAGCAGGCGGCTGTGGCAGTAAAACACGTCGCCCGGATACGCTTCGCGGCCCGGTGGACGCCGCATGAGCAGAGACAACTGGCGATAGGCCACGGCCTGCTTCGACAAGTCGTCGTATATGATCAAGGCATGCTCGCCCTGGAACATGAAATGTTCGGCCATCGCGGTGCCGGCGTACGGAGCGATGTACTGCATCGGCGCGGGACTCGCGGCACCCGACACGATGACGGTCGTGTAGTCCATCGCGCCGTGGTCTTCGAGCGTCTTGATCACGCCGGCCACCGAGGAATCTTTCTGGCCGATCGCGACGTAGAAGCACTTCACGCCGGAATGTTTCTGATTGATGATCGCGTCGAGGGCGATGGCCGTCTTGCCAGTCTTGCGGTCGCCGATGATGAGTTCGCGCTGTCCGCGTCCGATCGGCGTCATGGCATCGATGGCCTTGATGCCGGTCTGCAGCGGTTCGCACACGGGCTGCCGTTCCGCTACGCCAGGAGCAAGGAATTCGACCGGACGACGATCGGTCGTGGCCACGGGGCCCTTGCCATCGAGTGGGTTGCCGAGCGGATCAAGCACGCGTCCCATGACGGCGTCACCCACCGGCACCGACAACAGCTTGCCCAGCGCGCGGACCTCGTCACCCTCGTTGATGTCCAGGAAGTCGCCGAGAATGATGATGCCGACGCTGTTCTCTTCCAGGTTGAACACCAAGCCGTTGACGCCGCTCGGGAACGCCACCATCTCGCCGGACATGGCGTTGGACAGTCCATACACGTGCGCGATGCCGTCACCGACATCCAGCACCGTGCCCACCTCTCGGACATCCAATTGGCTCTCGTAATGCTCGATCTCTTTCTGAATGACCGAGGCAATCTCGTCAGCATTGAATTTCATCGAAGACCTCTCTGGGGTCGCCAGCTACTAATCGGTAATCAGGAATCGTTCCAGCGAATCGCGGATCACTTGCGTCGTGCGATTCGTCAATTGCACGCGCATGGTTTCGAGGCGGTTATCGAGGCTGCCATCGAAGACCGTGTCGCCGACTCGGACCAGCAATCCGCCCAGCAATTCCGGGCGCACGCGAGCACGTCAGATCGATCGGCCTGTCCCAAGGCCACGGCCAGCCGTTGTTCGATCTGACTGTGCTGTGCCGTGCTTCAACGGCGTGGCCGTCTGGACCGTTACCTCCAGCCGACCGCGCAGGATATTCAGCTGCTTTCGTGAGGCGGCCCGCACCTCGCGCAGGCAGTCCAATCTTCCTCGACGCGCCACGACTTTGAGAAAGTCCAGCAGCAGCGGAGTCATGCGACCGGCAAACGCCAAGTCCAAGACACGCAACTTCTCGTCCAGTCGCATCCGCGGCGAGGACAGGAACTGCTCGAAATTCGGGACCCGATTCAACACATCATCGACGAGCGAATCGAGTTCGGGCAAGACGCGTTCGGTCACCCCGGCCGCTTCGGTGGCACCGAGCAGCCCCTTGGCGTAGACCGCACCCAGGCGTTCCCGGGAACTATCAAAGGATGGGCGTTGTGAGGACTCGGCCATGGATTTCAGTTCTCACTGGGAAACTGTTCGAGCGACTCACGGATCAGGGCAGCATGGTCTTCCGGCCGCAGCTCTTTGTGGATCAGCTTCCGCGCCAACGAGAAAGCCAGATTGGCACTCTGATCCGCAATCTGCTGCACCGCGGCATTCTTGGCGGCTTCGATATCGGCCAACGCTCGCTGCCGTTCACGATCGGCGCTGGCCCGAGCATCTTCGAGCAGTTTCTCGCCCGCTGCCACCCCATCGCGACGCGCTCGCACAACCACTTCGTGCGCCTCAGTGGCCGCCTCCGCCAGTTTCTGCTCGTAAGCCAGCAGCTTGGCGGCGGCCTCCTCGTTGTTGCGTTTCGCGTCGTCAATCATCTTCGCGATCGTCTGTTCACGCTGCTCCAGCCCCTTCATCAGCGGCTTCCAGGCGAACTTCGTCAGAACCATCAGGAGCAGCACGAACACCACCAGCGTGAACCACGCCAGATCGGGATCGATCGACAGTGGGTTGACACTGTTGTTCGAGGATTCGGCCGCCTCTGATGCCCAGGCCACCAGAGTGCCGCCTTGCCAGGCCCCAAACAGGACTGACGCCGAGGTGATGAATCGTGAGAGTCTCATGGCCATCCGTCGCTTATCCAGAAATGAACAGGTACCCGATACGCAGCGGCGCGTCGCGTCCGACTTAATTGTTGAACAACATGCAGATGATCAACGCGAAGAACGTGGCACCTTCAATCAGAGCGGCGGAAATCAACATCGCCGTCTGAATGTTGCCGGCCACTTCCGGCTGCCGCGCCATGCTCTCGACCGCCTTGGCCCCGATCGTCCCGATGCCATACGCCGCACCCAGGATCACCAGGCCCGCACCGAAAGCACCGCCCAGATAGATCAGGCTCTTTTCCGTTTCCTGCGCCATGACCGGCGACGCGACGAACATCAACGCGAAGACCACCAGCGAAATCTTGACCCACTTGAACATCTTTCCAGTCTCCATTGGCAAAAAAGCTGGCCCGGCTGTCCAGGCCCCAGTTGATATCAGTGAGGATGAACGGCCATCCCGATGAACAACCCGGACAAAAACGCGAATATGTACGCCTGCAGGAACGCCACAAACAATTCCAACATGCTCAGTGCCACCGAACCGAAGACGCTCGCCGGCATCACACCGTAAAACGCCAGTGTTCCGGCCGACGCACTGATGAAGGCAATCAACACCGCCAACACCACGTGACCCGCCATCATGTTCGCCAGTAAACGCATGGCCAACACGAAGTGCTTGATCAGCAGGCCGACCGTCTCAAGCAGGAAAATCCCCGGCTTGAGCACGACGCCAATCGCAAACGGTACGTCCATGTGCGGGACCTGCCCCAGCCAGAATCCAACCGGTCCCAACTTCAGCGAACCGGAGATCACCACCGCCAGGAACGTGATCAACGCCAACGCCCCAGTCGTGGCCAACGCTCCGGTCGGAGACCCGGCCCAAGGAACCATGCCCAGCAAGTTGCAGGTCAACACGAAAAAAAACATGTTGAGCAGGAACGGCGCAAACCGGTCGCCGTCGTGCGAACCAATCGTCGGCCGCGCCACCTGGTCGCGAATGAAGAGGACCATCGCTTCCAACAGGTTCGTCAGCCGACCGATCGGCCGCGCACCCGACCGCAGCCGATACGCCAGCGGCACGAAGATCGCAATCAAGATCAACGCGCCCACCACCTCCAGCACCATGAACTTGGTGATCTTCAGGTCGAGTGGTTCGATCAGATTGTCGAGCGGCGCGAAGCCGGTCTTGATCTGGACGCTCGGCTTGGTCGACTCCCGGCATCTGCGGGATGTAGATCTTGCCGTCCGTCTGTTCATTGAAAACGCGCGGTACGTGAAAATAATCCGCGTCCTTGACGTGATGCATCAGCGTTTCGGCCGACAGCGGATCGTGCTCGCCTGCGGCGTGCGCGTCGGTTGGATGCGAAGCCGCGGGCTCCTGCCCGGCCACCGGATGCCCCGTCGCGGGCGCATTCTGGTGCGACGCCTGTTCAACGGAGCCTTCTGCTTCGGCTTGTTGCGGTGTGTTTTCGCTGGTCATAGTGCTAGACCGTCGATTTCTCGGCCGATTGTTGCTGGAGGTCACCGACCTGCAAAACCGTCTCGACCACCAGAATGACAAAGTAAAAAGCCAGGATGTAGTACACAAACCCGGCCGCCGCCAAACGGCCGTTCTGCAAGTAAACAAGCATGCAGGCGGCCAAGGGCAAGCCCATCCGCGGGAACATCCCCAGCAGTACCCGTGGCACCATATTGCTGGGACCATTTAACATCCCAACCAGCACCCATGCCAAGAGGCCTCCCGCCAAACACGTCGCTCCCGCCACGCTGGCACTGAGAACCCCGGCCCAACCATATGCGACGTAACCGCCGGGCACGACCACGAGGGCGGTCAACAACAAGAGAACCACAGACCAGTAATGACTGACCTGTCAGGTTCCTCACCCACCCCGGTAACACGGCGGTGCTCCGCTGACGCGTGCGCCAATCGGTCGGTGTTCCAACCCCGCTCGATCCTGCCACACTCCATAACTAAATGATCGAATCAATGATCGACGTCATCGTGGTCTCGAGATCGTCGGCGTCCCATCCGCACGAGCTCCCAGATTCCGTAAGTCACTCCCAACGCGAAACCCAGGATTGTCAGCAGTGCTCGGGTTCCCAGTTTCGTGTCAACGTAGTAGCCCAACCAGTCCCGGCACGACCATCCCCAGGGCGACAGCCATCCCACGCGTGGCCCGATCGTAGGCCCGCGCCAGCGGCGCTCGATCGTCTGGAGTCGGTTTCACTTCGCTAACTGACTATTTCAGAGCGTCCGCAACTAGCTATAAATCGTTTAATGTAAATCACTTGCACCGAATGAGGCGGCTGTTGCCAGCCTCTTCCCCTGCGAGTATTACTGAAAGTCCAAAATCTATCCCACCTGTCGCGCCCGGTCAACCGACCGCACCTCGCGCCGAGAGATTTCATGGACGACGAACCGGAATGACCTAAACCCTCGCAAGAAAACGGTTTGCAGAATTCCGTAAGGGGCCCTTTTCGGGGTTTCGTTTGCCATTAATGGAACGGCGATGGGGCACCGAATCGGGCAAGATTTCCAGGAACCGCCTTGGCAGGCATTGCCGATTTGCGACGTAAGTGCCGGAATCGCAGAGGTTGTATCGAACCGCGGTCCGATGCGATACCACCTTATTGGGTTGTGTGCGTTGCGTTTTTACACATTTTGGTTAGACTCGGACTATCAGGAATTTCCAGAACCCACCTGCTGAAGAATGCAAACCCTTGAAGTAGCACGAAGGGTGCCCGATACTCGCGTTGCCGCCGTCCTGCAACGCGACGTACGACGGGACAGATCGAATCTTTGACCCGATTTCGATGGTCCTGGCACCCCCACTGGGCAGACGTGGGGCAGATGCCGATGTGTTGGCTCACGGAAGAAGTTCGGCGTGACGGACACGACGTGGTTGTTGCAGCGAATCCGTTGAGACAGGGTGCACCCTTTGATTACCACAGCTGACCTCCGCTCGCAAACAGTAAAAGATCTCACTTCACTGGCCCGGAAAATGGGTTTGTCAGGTGTTCACGCGATGACCAAGGACCAATTGGTGCGTGCCCTGGTCAAGGCCTCCAAGGCGAAAGCCGCCTCGGGCTCGTCGCGGGCCAAGACGGCGGGCCGCAAGCAGGCGGTGGCGGTGGCCCCGAAGCTGGTCAGTCGCATCGACCACCCCGCCGAACGGAGCTCGGAAAGCCGCCAACGATTCCGCCGCCCAAACCAACCGATGCCCGTGTGCTCCGCAAGATTCAGAAGATCAACGAATGCGCGAACAGCGGAAGGATCTTTCTTACGCCACTGCCTTGGCGGCGGAAGTCGAGGAGAAGGCAAAGAAAGTGGAGAAGCCGGTCGTCGCCGTGGCTCCGAGGCCGGCCCCCGTCAAGCCGCCCCACATCAAGCCGTCGCCCAAGCCCGTTCCGGGTAAGGACCGGGTCGTGTTGCTCGTGCGCGACCCGTATTGGTTGCAGGCCTGCTGGGATGTCACGCGACAGAGTGTTGCGCGGGCTCGGGCCGCTCTGGCCGAGCATTGGCACACCTGCGAGCCGACGTTGCGGTTGATGCACGTGGAAGCGGGGTCCACGACCTCGACCACCGAATCGTTGGCGCGGGATATTCCCATTCATGGTGGCGTGAAGAACTGGTACATCGACATCCAGGACTCCCCCAACAGTTTCCGAGTCGACTTGGGGTATCTGGCCGAGAATGGCCGGTTCTATGCGTTGGCCCGGAGCAATGTCGTTACCACGCCGCAGCCGGGCAGTAGCGACGTCATGGATGAGCATTGGACCGATATCGCGGAGAACTACGAGAAGATTTTCGCGCAGAGCGGTGGATATGAGGAGAACGCGGTCGGCGGCGACTTGCAGGAACTGTTCGAAGAGCGTCTGCGGCGGCCGATGGGGACTCCGTTGGTGGCCCGCTGCGGTACCGGAATGGAGCAGGTCTTGCGGCGGGACAAGGATTTCGACTTCACCGTCGATGCCGAAATGATCATCTACGGCAAGACGAAAGCCGGGTCCCACGTGACACTCGCAGGCGAACCAGTCAAACTCCGCTCGGATGGTACGTTTACGGTCCGCATGAGCATGCCCGATCGCCGCCAGTTGTTGCCCGTTGTGGCCAATAGCCGCGATGGTGCCGAGCAACGGACTATCGTATTGGCTGTCGAGCGAAATACGAAGGTGATGGAGCCCATGGTGCGGGAGTCGCAGAACGCGTAGCGCAGTCCGTAGCCGTCCTCGGCAGAGACACGGGCGTCCCGGCTACCCGCGCGCTCTCTCCCGCTCCCCTCTCCCTGCCGCTCTCCTCTCACCTCTCTCCCCACTCCTCTCTGCGACGCGGCGAAGCCGCGAAGCTTGCTTCGCCGCGTCGCCGCTGCTACGATGCGCTGGTGATCCCGACAGGGATTACGGGTAAATCCTCTGCTATGTGCGTGTTGTCGCTACCATTTTTTGGGGAGCCGATAAGAAGTCCGCCGGGAACTGACTACAGCTCTGGCCGCGTGTATAGCCAGTGAGAAGGGTCTCAGGGCCGTTCTCGTTTCTGGATCACACAACCCGGGGTTCAGGTTCCCACATTTGGTACTGCGGGCTCTCACAAAACGTATCGCCACGGCATTGCGGTGGAGGGTTTACCTTTTTTTGTCCATCAGAGAGGGCGGTTTGGATGTCGGACGTCGCAATCTTACGGGACAGGCTCTTGGAGTACATGCAGCGGCTCCCGAGCTGTGCGGTCGCTTTTTCGGCCGGCGTGGACAGCTCCGTGGTGGCCAAAGCGGCCGCTTTGGCGCTGGGCGAGCGTGCCGTTGCCGTGACCGGGGTCAGTCCCAGTCTGGCCGAAGGGGAGTTGGAAGAAGCGCGCCGCATGGCGCAACTCATTGGGATACGGCACGTGGAAATCGCGACGAACGAGATGGAACTGCCGGACTATGCCGAAAATTCGCCCGATCGGTGTTATCACTGCAAGAACGAACTTTACTGGCGGATCAAGGATCTGCGGGAGCAACTGCAGGTTGCGCTGATCATCAATGGGGCCAACGCGGACGACCTGTTCGACTATCGGCCCGGCATGCGCGCCGCGGGCGAGCAGGAAGTGGTCAGTCCACTCGCTGATTGCGGGCTGACCAAACAAGACGTGCGGGCCTTGGCGCGACATTGGGAGCTGCCGATTTGGGACAAGCCGGCCACCCCCTGCCTGTCGAGCAGGATTGCCTACGGAGAAGCGGTAACGGCCGAGCGGTTGTCGATGATTGACCGAGGGGAGCAGTTTTTGCGGCAGCGCGGGTTCGGGACCGTGCGTGTGCGGTATCACAAGGGCGATCTGGCCCGGATCGAGGTGCCATTGGAGGATCTGCCTCGGCTGATGTCCGAAGATCTGCGACCGCAGGTAGCCCGCTGTCTGCAGGAACTCGGGTTCAAGTTCGTGACGATCGATGTCCAGGGGTTTCGGTCGGGGAGCCTGAACGTGCTGCTTCCTGGCAACGGCCAGTGTCGTCGAGCGCCTGCTCCGCGAAAGCCAGTTGACATAATGGGCCGGTACATACTGGTAGACTTTTGCGGGACCTGGAACACGTCAACATGTCTGAAACTCCTCTTGCCCAAGAGCCGGCCGGCCCGGATCCCGATCTGTCGGGCCGCAAGCTGGGGGACTACCAGTTGCTGCGCCGATTAGGGCGTGGGGGCATGGCGGACGTGTATCTGGCCGAACAGATGTCCCTTCGCCGGCGGGTGGCGTTTAAGGTCCTCAAGCGGAGTCTGGCGGAGGATCAGGCCTATGTCCGTCGCTTTCATAACGAGGCGCGGGCGGCCGCCTCGCTGGTGCATGCCAACATTGTCCAAATTCACGAAGTGGGGTGCCTGGACGGTGTGCACTTCATTGCCCAGGAATATGTGGCGGGTCAGAATCTGAAGCAGTGGCTGTCACGCCATCGCTCGGCTGACTCGAAAATGGCCGTGCACATCATGCGGCAGGTCTCCGCTGCGCTGAATCGCGCGGCGCAGCAAGGGATTATCCATCGCGATATCAAACCCGAAAACATCATGCTGGCGACGACTGGCGAGGTGAAGGTCGCCGATTTCGGCCTGGCCCGGGTCACCAACGACGGCCAGGCGGTGAATCTGACACAGGTGGGCGTCACCATGGGAACGCCACTGTACATGAGTCCGGAGCAGGTGGAAGGGCGGTCGGTCGATCCTCGCAGCGACTTGTATTCGTTGGGTGTGACGAGTTTTGAAATGCTGGCCGGCCATCCGCCGTTTACCGGCGAGACCCCGTTGGCGGTGGCGGTTCAGCATCTGCGGGCCGAGCCGGAACGTCTGGAGCTGCTGCGCCCCGACTTGGTCGAAGGGCTCTGCCGAATCGTTCATCGCCTGTTGGCCAAGAGTCCCGCCGACCGCTATCCGAGTGCTGCCGAGGTCGTGAAGGATCTGCGCGCTCTGCATGTCGAAGGGCTGGAGCAGTGGCCGGTTCCAGTGGAAGAATGGGACACGCCGGAACTACTCGCGTTCTCGGAGGGGCGTTCTGAAGCGACGATGCGTTTGGCCTCCGTGATGCGTTCGTCGTCAATGGCTGTCCGTCGGAGGTCTCTGTTCCGCTGGTTCACTGCGGCACTGGCTGGCGGCGTGCTGTTCGGAGCGGCTGGGGCGTGGTTCTCGCGTCCAGCCGATCTGCTCCAGGTCCAAGGCCTGGTGGTCGAAAAGAAGGAATCGGCCAAGCTGCAGTACTGGCACGCCATGAAGCTCAATAGCGAAGAAGCGTGGCTGGCGGTCGACCAGTACTTTCCGCCTGATGACCCGAAGAACGGCCCGATGAACCTGGTATACGCTTGGCAGGCCAAGCAGCGACTGGCCGAGTTCTATCGCGCCGATAACCAACCTGAGAAAGCAATGCGGCTGTATGACCAACTGGCCGCGTCGTCCGAACCGCTGTATGTCGCGCATGGGCTGATTGGCAAAGCAAATCTGCTTAACCAGCTGGCTCAGAGTGATCCCGCCATAGCGGAACGCACCACGGCTGAGTTGATGGCGGCTATTGAGGCGCTGAAGGAGCTTCCTCAAGAGGATCAAGTGCGCAGCGTGCTGGTCTGGCTCGATCCGGACTTGCGAGGCAAATTGATCGAGTGTGCCCGCGGTACCGGGCAGTTGGAGCAGTTGTTGATGAACGCGGTGCCTGAATAGCCGCCGGCGTTCGTCGCCTTGTCACCACGCGACGGTTTTTGCGCGTGCTGTCGGTCACACAGGTCGATGTGCCGGCGAGAGAAGCAAACCAAGAAACACAGAAGCCCGGCAACCGCGAGGTTGCCGGGCTTCTGCCATTTCAAGCAGGGAAACTGGGTCGCTTCCCCGGCTCACTTCACATGACTAGTTGCAGCCGCAATCCGCAGCCGGTGCGCCACAACCGGTAGCCGGCTCGGCACAGCACTTCGCAGCGCGACGGCTGAACAGACCACAACGACGAGCGGCCTTACCGCAACCGTCACCGGCGGCAACCATGACGGTCTTCTGGACCATCTTGCAAACCTTCACTTCGACTTCTTTCTGCACGGTGACCGGAACGCTGACGGTGCAGGTGACTTCCTCTTGGATTGCTCCATCTTGCACTCGGTCACAGTGCGGGTCTTGGTGACCGTCTTCGGCTCGCAAACGGTGTACTGCACTTCCTTGGTGACCGTTTCGGGGACCATTGTGCAGACCTGATAGGTCCGCTGCTTGACTTGCTTCTCATACTTGCAAACCTTGACCGTGCAGGTCTTGGTCTGGGGTACCATCGTGCAGACCTTGACCATGCAGGTCTTGGTTTCCGGCTTGCAGACCGTGACGGTGTATTCGTACGGCTGATCTTCGCAAACCTGCCTGCAGACCGTGACCGGCACTTCCTTCGTCACGCAGTTCGGAACCCAACCTTCTTGCAGACGGTCGTGGTCTTCGGAGCGCAGTCGCCACAACCGGCGTCGCACCCATTACCGCAACCCGTGTCACAACCGGTGTCACAACCCGTGTCGCAACCGCAAGCCGGCTTCGCACACGGGTCATTGCACGCGCGACGCAGACGGCATCGGGCCAACAGGCCCATGCGGCCGCCGTTGCCGCCATTGGTCGCACAGGGGACTTCAACCATCTGGGTTTCCCAGTGGCCTTCGTCCACGGTAACCGTCTTGTTGACGGTCTCTTGGACCATGCGGGCAACTTTGCGAGTGCCGGACGCGTCTCGGTCGTCGGCACCATCACGGTGTAGGTCTTCTCGACGTCTTGTACGTCGGCACCATGACGGTGTAGGTCTTCTCGACGTCCGTGTAAACCGGTACGCAAACCGTGTAATCACAGGTCTTCGCTTCCATTTGCGGCTTGCAGACGGTGTAGGTGCAGGTCTTCGTCTTCGTGACGGGCTCCATCACGGTGACGTCATACGTGACTTCCCTGGTCGTGGTCACGGGCTTGCAGCGGGTGACGGTCTTCGTCTGCTGCTCCTGCTTGTACTCCGTCACATTGATCGTGCGCGTCTCGGTAACCCATTCGGGTACGCAGACGACTTTTTCAACCATGACCGGCTGTGCTTCACAACAACCAGTCTCGACGGGCGTTCCACAGCAGGAATCGTCCGCCACTGCGGACGTAGCCAAACAGGCTACGGCACACAGGGCTAGCCAAGTGCGGCGAATTGACATACTTCCATCCTTTCCTGAGATCTACGGTGTTAAAAAATAACGACGGCGTTTTGGGGAGGAACAATGATCGGCTGGCTTGAGTCGCCGAGGCGGCCCACGAATCCATCCTTGTTAGTCAACTCCTGCCCTGAACCGCGGGTGTGCTTCAGTGCGTGCTTTCTCTTGCCAGCGTACTCTTCGCATTAGGCGGGCCAGCGGGTGCCGAATCCCGATAGCTTACGTAACTTATAGCTACCCTAGGACAACGTCAACCCACCAGATTCTGTATTCCTGCAAGTTTTCGTGATGCGAACTGTTGTTCTAATTGCCCCAGATTCACGTTTGACAAAGCGTACCACGTTTATTGTCGTCCCGTTGCCGAAAGGCAAGTAGACTGGGCACTTTTTTTCGATTATTGTTCGCCGTATTAGTCGCTCGCAGATGGGAGGTCGGTGCGGCCATGAGAACGGCCCGATATGGCACGACCCTGAAACGTGCACTAATCGCCGCTTGCCGGTCACGATTTGGCCGTTACCTCGAACGGGACGTTTCGGACGCTTGTCGGCGCAAAAAATGTGCTAAACTAGGCCGCTCCAGCAGGGCCCCCTTCGTCTAGTGGCCCAGGACATCGGATTCTCAGTCCGAAGACAGGGGTTCGACTCCCCTAGGGGGTATTTTCTCGCCTGCAGCTAGGTCGGGCTGGCTTTCTGCGCATCCTGGCTGGCCGCTTCTTATCGCAGCCCGAAGCTTCCTATCGCAGCCCGAAGCCGTCATGCTTCGGGCTATGATTAGGAACTTCGGGCTTGAATTCAGGCACTTCGCCTGACATCTTTGATTCCATATATTGTCTGCGCCGCGTAATCGGAGAAGTCATCGGGAATTCCGGCTCGCGGCTCTTCCCTTTCCGGATGTGACACAGCGAGCAATCTATGAACATGGAACGGTCGAGCAGGCGAGTATTCGTGTGGGGGGGCGGGCTTTGGTTGGCAGTCTGCTTGGGTTGGGTGGGAACAGGTCGTGCTTGCACGAACTTTCTCATCACCCGGGGCGCCTCCAAGGACGGATCAACGATGATCAGCTACTCGGCGGACTCCCATGTGCTGTACGGGGAACTCTACCATTGGCCGGCGAAGACCTGGGACGATGGCTCAATGCTTGAAGTGCGCGAATGGGATACAGGGAAACACCTGGGCCAGATTCCGCAAGTCCGGCAGACATTCAACGTGGTCGGGAACATTAACGAGTTCCAGGTAGCGATCGGTGAGACCACTTTCGGAGGCCGGAAGGAACTCGGGTCTCAGGCCGGCGCCGTTATGGACTACGGTAGCTTGATCTATATCGCGTTACAGCGTTCGCGCACCGCGAGGCAGGCGATCAAGACCATGGTCGAACTGGTTGCCGAACACGGGTACTTCAGCAGCGGCGAGTCGTTTTCGATTTCCGATCCACAGGAAGTGTGGATTATGGAGATGATCGGCAAAGGAGAGGGTGCTAAGGGTGCCGTGTGGGTGGCCGTGCGGATTCCGGATGGCTGTGTCTCGGGCCACGCCAACCAGGCTCGTATTCGTACGTTTCCCTTGGCCGACGGGCAGGTCTCCATCACGTCGCAGCAACTGGACCTGATCGAGCAGCCGACGGTCGAGGTCGTGTACGCACAGGATGTGATCAGTTTTGCCCGGGACAAGCAGTGGTTCAGTGGCGAGGACAAAGACTTCAGTTTCTCGGACACCTACGCGCCGGTCGATTTCGAATCGGTTCGATTCTGCGAAGCACGGGTGTGGGCCATCTTCCGCCAGTTGAATGACGAGATGAGTCAATACGAAGATTATGTACTTGGGCGTGATCTCACTCATCGTATGCCACTGTGGATCCAGCCGAAACAGAAGGTATCCGTCCGCGATATGTTCGCTTTTATGCGCAACGCCTATGAGGGAACGCCGCTCGATATGGCGAAGGATGTGGGTGCCGGACCGTATTCGGTGCCCTATCGCTGGCGACCCCTTACCTGGACCGTCGACGGCAAGAAGTACTTCCATGAGCGAGCCGTGGCGACACAACAAACCGGGTTCGTGTTCGTTTCGCAATCGCGCTCATGGTTGCCCGATCCGATTGGCGCACTGTTGTGGTTTGGCGTCGATGATGCCAAAAGCACGGTCTTCACACCAATGTATGGATCGATCACGCGTGTGCCACATTCGTTTGCGGTCGGAAATGGCAACATGATGACCTGGTCCGATGACGCTGGGTTCTGGGTGTTCAATCAGGTGGCCAATCTGGCCTACACGCGATACGCGTCAGTGATCGTGGATGTGCAGGCAGCACAAGGTGAACTTGAAAACAAGTTCCTCACCTATGGACCGGCGATCGACAAGGCGGCCCAGGAACTTTATCAGGCGGATCCGAAGCTGGCCGTCGAGTTCTTGACCGAGTATTCAGTCAAGCAGGGCGACGAAACGTGCGCCCGTTGGCGGGAGCTGTACAAACAGCTCTTCCTGAAATACGTGGACGGGAACATCAAGACAGCCGATCCGCCGAATCAGAATCCCAAAGTGGAGCAGCCAGGATACGGCGAGACCTGGAATCGACGGATGGCCACCGAGAATGGCGCGAGGTTGCAGATTCCCAATTAGGACCGGCGCAGAATTATCGTCGCCTTTCGCCACAGTCGCCTTTCGCCACAGTCGCCTTTCGCTCCGCGAAAGTAGCGGTCGCGTGTACACGGCTCGCGGTGGAAGTGCCTTGGTACACGGGCGAACGAGGCGTCGGGGCTGGGGGAGCTCAGAGGTCCTCGAAGGGGCCGCCACTTTCGCGGAGCGAAAGGCGACGATGGGCGGTCCTTAGTCCGAAACCGAGCGACTCCAAGGCCGCTCGCAGCGGGCAGTCGGCTGACACCGAAGTGCCTTGGCGATAACGGGCGAGCACATGGCGCGATTGTTCAGCCAAGGCACGGCGAACTTCGCGGCGTTTCCCCTTCACGCGAGGGATGCGCAGCGAATCGTAGGCCGTTGTCTGATGCCGCAGCCAGGCGATCACAGCGGACTCGGCACGTCGTTCCACCGGAATGCGTTCCGTGCGCGCCACCGTGCCACTCCCTACCGGGGTCGCATGTGTTGTCACAGCCACTGCCAATCGTTGCGCCAGCTGTTCGTGCCGGGGATGGAAAGCCAGGAACTTGAGCACGGTTTCCCGAAACTCATGCACATAGGCCGTCTGTTTCTCCCCGCGGCGAATGGTCTCTCGTTCGCGTTTTCGCCGGTAGCTGACGGTGTCTCGTTCCGTCTCCAACTCGGTGCGAAACCGCTCGATCGTCACTGCCGGAGCCCACACGCCGCGCGAGAAGACGCGTCGCCCTTTGCGTTCCTGCACCACCCAATGCGGGCCGGCCGCCTTGACGCGTCTGGTCAGCCCCGCGTCACCTGGTGCCAACAATACCCAGCCTTCAGGAACCGTCAGCACTCGGCCTTCCGCCGCGCGGACCGTGCCAGGGTGCGGACCTGGAGATACTGTCATCGTTCCACACATCAACCCGCGTCCTTGCTCTGCGGATGAGGATTACTCGCCTTCGGCCAGCAGTTCCAGACGCTTCTGCGCTTCACGCTTGCCAATGCCGCGCACTGCAACGAGCGCCGCCAGCTGTTCTTGCCGCGGCCGTGTCTTCCCTGTTTCCCAGTTGTAAACCGTCAGTTGCGAGACGCCGACGAGTTTCGCATATTCGGCTGCGGACAGACCCAATCGGGCTCGCTGTGCTTTCACGGAGCGGGCTGAGAAACGCACCCCTTCTGGTGCTTGTTCGCCGGCCGGCTCCGCCAATCGCTCCTTTTCCCGCGATGGACAGGTAGGCGATCTTGCTTTCCTGTTCGTGCACCTTTCCGCTTGAGACTGGCGATTTCTCGTCGGTATTGCGCAACGGCCTGTTTAGTACCTCCGGTCTGTGCTTTCACTTCTTTACGAGCCAGTCGCTGAATTTCACTTTTTATCACAGCGGCGAGACTAGTCATGGGCGGACTCCTATGGCAGGGTGAGCGTCATGTAGATGTGGGTCGGATCAATGAGGCGACTATTATACCTCGATGACATATGGAATTCTAATGGACGGCGGCACATCCCGGATACTGTCAGGGCCGCGTCACTCTTTGGGCGCGATAGTATACCCAAAGGTCGGGTCGCCGATTTTTCATTCGAAGCGCCATCGCGGGATCGTCCCGCCTGGGTGTGTGCTTGTGCAGGCTGGCAGCCTGCACTACGAGTTCGCCATTGGAGCGCGAAGCGTCAGCGAGGGACGGCCCGCCTTGCGGGCCACTGGCGCTGTCGACCGCGTTGCTTCGGGCTATGATGGAATCACATTCGTGTGGTCGTGGAAGGGGCCATCCCTCGCTGACGCTTCGGGTTACGATGAAGAGCTTTCGAATTCTGAGGTAACCAATAACATGATCTCTCGACAACTGCTTGCCGTGTGCGTTCTGTTTTGCGGTGGGACGCTTGGTTTGGCACAGGAAACCACCGGCCCGGCGAAGCTCGCCTTCTCGCCTGGGCCGGACGGTACGTTCATGTTCGACACCGGTGTGGTGCGCGGACGCGTCCACAGTGATGGACGCGGATTCGGCTTGAACGACGTGGAGCACGTCACCGACGGCCAACCTATGTCCGGGGCGATCGGACTCTTGAATGTCTATCGCGTTTTCTCGGACGGCACGCGGTACGGCAATGCCGGTTGGGAATGGCCCAATCAAGCGGAACTCGGTGCTGACGGAGCGGTGACCGTGAAATGTGCGGCGACGCCCGACCGCCCGTTCGATCTGCAGGGAACGTATCGCTGGGTCAGTCCTTCGCGCATCGATCTGGAACTGTTGGTGACCCCCGTCACGGACCTGAAGAACTTCGAGGTCTTTGTCGCGTCGTATTTCGATAAGGCCTTTACGCAGTCGGCGGCCTACGTCAACGAGAACCCGCAGGCGGACGGCAAGCCCGGGTTCATGTCGGCCAAGCAGGAGCTGGGCAATTGGCTGATGTTCCCGCGTGATCCGAAGGCCGTCGCGCATGATCCAGGACGGACGCTGGAAGCTGCCTCCCAATCCGGTCGATTGGGTGATCCTGCCGACGTTTTGGAAGCCGCTGGCGATGCGGCGCATTCCCGATCGCCGCTTGACGGCGCTGCTCATGGCCAGTTCGGACGATACGTTTGCGATGGCCATGCCCTTTGAGACGGAGGGGCACTATTCGGTCTATTTCTCGCTCTTTGGTCGCGACCTGAAGGCCGGCGAGAAAGCGAAGGCTCGGGTTCGTTTGGAGGTGCTCACGACGCCCGCCGACGCCGCAGAAACAGCCGCGAATGCGTATCAAGAGTTCTAATCGAACGGCTACGCAGATTCGTGAGCCCCTTTCTTCGGCCTGGAAGGCCGACCACGGCTACCCGGCATAAATGCCGGGCCGATGCGGCCTGCGGCCGAAAAAGGGTCGTGAACGACCCTGCCAATAACTAAACACTAAACACTAAACACTGAAACACTGAACCCCGAACACACACTAAACGCGACTACTCCTCTCACCATCCGGCAGTCGAAGAGGCCGCCGGCCATGTTGCCGGGCTGAGCTTGGAAGCGGACCGTCACCGACTTGCGGCCCTTGGTCAACGCTGCGGGAACCTCGTACGTAACGTCAAAAAACTCGCCCGGCTTGTCGTTGTTGAGCGTTTGAGTCGCCAGCTTCTCGCCGCCCACCAGGATGTCAAACGTGCGAGCCCCCGAATCGCTGCCCCAATAAGTGCATTGCAACGCCACCGGCCTGGTCGGGATCCACGTGCATCTCGAACGAGAACCAACCCCCCGCATCCGCATGCCGCCACCAGCGCCCGGAATAGCGGGCCGGCCATCGTCCGCTCACCCTGCAATTGATGCTGCTTCTCCGAGTCCTCCCGGCCGATCTGCACGCGATCGATCGTGCGCCGTTCCAACTCCTACGTGCGCCGCCTCCTCGGCCGCGCGCTGCGCAAACGGCTTTCCATTCCTCCGGTGAAAAACACTCCCAGTAGACGCTGTAACGCTGATGATGCACTTGATAGAAGGGCCGCAACGTGACATCGGTCGGCTGCCCCAGTCCTTCCGTGCGGAACTCCAGCGTGCGGCCCGCGACCGGATGGATGTGCTGAACGAGCTCGTTCGGCTCGCAGACAAACGCCGGCGCTGCCGGGGCTGGCACGGCCACCAGATCGGTCTGGTTCTTCGTGTACAAATTCAGTTCGCTCAGTCCCTCCGTCCCCAATTCGCCGGCCAGTACCAGCGGGCCGTACAGAACCGCGCGAATGCTCGGCGTTCGGCAGCGGCTCAACCCGCAACGCCATGGGCATTCGCAGTTCGACCGTATCGCCGTCCCGCCACGTGCGGGTCAGGGTCATGTATTCTCCGGCCGCGCCCGACAACCGGCTGCACTTCGCCATTGACCGTCAGCAGCACATCCTGCGTCGCCCAGCCCGGTCGGCGGATCTTCAAGGCCAGTTCCACTGGCGCCTTCAGCTGCCAATGCAAACGGATCGTGTCCGATTCGGGAAACGGCGTTTCCTGCCGCAGCACCAGTCCCTTGTCGGACCACTGCAGTTCGGCGGCGATGAACAAGTTCACCCACAGCGTGTCGTCGTCGTGCGAGAAGATCGTGTCGACATACTTGGCATGGTTCTCCATGCCGGTGCCAAAGCAGCACCAGAACGAATTGTCGAGCGTCGAGTAGTTCTTGAAGTGGCCCGGCTTGAGCGACATCAAGTAGACGAACATGCCGGTCTGCGGATCCTGCGACGCGAGGATGTGGTTGTACAAGCCGCGCTCGTAGAAATCCATCGTCGGACCGGTCGGCTCGAGCCCGAACAAGTGCCGCGTGAGTTTCAGCATGTTGTAGGTGTTGCAGGTCTCGGCCGTCTCGGGACTCAGGTGTTCGCCGAATTTGTCGATCGGGAAGAAATGTTCCCGGTCGCTGTGGCCGCCGATCACGTAGGACCGCGCCAACGCCACGCGCTCCCAGAACGTGCGGGCAATCTGCAAATAGCGCGGGTTCGCCGGTCACTTCATATTCGCGCGCCGCGCCGATGGCCTTGGGGATCTGCGTGTTGGCATGCAACCCGTCCAGTCGATCTTCGGACTTGGCCAGCGGATCGAAGACGAACTGATCGTCAAACACTTTGGCCATCCGCAAATGATCGGGGTTGCCCGTGACGCCGTAGAGATTGGCCAAGCACTTCGTTCATGCCGCCAAATTCGTTCCGCAGCATGCGTCTGCTGCTGTTCGAGCGTGAGTCGATCCATGCGGAACTGACCCAGCCCGCCATCTTGTTGACGCACTTCCAGGGCCTGCTCGTTGCCGCACAGTTGATGGGCATCGAGCAGTCCGGCCATGATCTTGTGCAGCACGTACCACGGGGCCCAGACTGGCTTGCCGGTCTCCACGCGGTCGATGAACGATTCGGGAAACGCCGACAGATAGCCCGGGTTCGCCCCTTGCTGCGGCAACGCCGCCTGGCACTCGGCCAACGCCGCGACGATCGCGTCCACGCGTTCTTTGAAGCGCGCGTCACCGGTGGAGGCGTAGGTCAGCGCGCAGGCCGACAGATAATGCCCCAGCGTATGGCCGCGAACTTCGATCTGCGGAGCTTCCCAGCCACCATAGGGCTCGACCTGCGACGGCAGGCCGGCCGTGACTCGGAACATGTGCAGCAGCCGTTCGGGCTCGAGCTTGAGCAGCACCTCTTGGTTGCGTTGCTGTGCCGCGGCGAAGGGGCCGTCGAGCAAACGGACGGCGCTGACCGGGAACGGCCGCGCCTTCTGCGGCACAACTTCCTCGGCTGTCGCGAAGCGTGTCAGAAGGATCAGGAAGAGGACCACACCGCCACCGCTCAGGAGCGGCGCAGAAATGATCGTCGCCTTTCGCTCCGCGAAAGTAGCGGCCGTCGTCGTGTTTCGCGACGGGGATAGAACGCCACTTTCGCGGAGCGAAAGGCGACGATGCGTCAGGCATTGATTCTGCGGTCTTAACCGTCCAACCAGCCGAGATGTCCGCATGACTAACCTCCCAAGATGCGTCGCCACCGAGCCAGGTTCCATTCCACTTTTTCTGCCTGCGTCATCTTACTGAAATCGGGCTCGCCCTGTCCGGCACCGCCACGGCCGCAGCGGTTGGTCGCGCCGCCGCTCCCATTGCCGCCCTCGCCTGCCGGCCGCCGCTGGCCGGCTGAGCCGGAGGCGTGCCGCCATAGCTCTGAGCCGTGGTGGTCGGCTGCAGGTCGTCCTCCAAGCTGCGATGCGGCCGGATCTTCAATCGCTGCAGATCGCCGTGATAGGCGCGGACCGCCTCTTCCGGCAAGACCTGGTCGTCCGCAATCGCCCGCAAGTACCGGACGAACGTCAGTTGATGCTCGGCGCTGTTGATCTTGCGGCCGTACAGCGCGGCGCGAGCGCCGTACTTCTTCGCTTCCCACAGCATGTGAAACGCGTCGAACGTCGTTCCGGCGGATCCCCCCAGCACACCGACGACCAGTTGCGGATCGTACGTGGCCAACGCTTCCATCGCGGCCGGCCCGTAGTAGGGGATCTTCAGGAACACGGGGCGTCCGCGGCGGTGACGCCCGCCAGCGTCCGGACAATGCTGTCGTTAATGAAACGCGGCATGTCCTTCGGGCACATCTTGCCGCACGCGTTCGGAGCAAACACCTCCAAAAAGTGCCGAAAACCTTTCTGCTCCGCTTCCAGTCGAAACGCTTTGTACTCACTCAGCGACAGGTGATCCAGTTCGACATCATTGTTCAATGTGATCGAATACAGACCCAGGTCGGCGCCCACCACCGTTCGTGCGGTTCGCATTCGCTCTTGCCGCACATCGCGTGATCGATCGTGGCGGTGCGGAACGGCACGCGACGGTTGCTGCGTGTAGCGCCCGCGCCGGCGGCGAGCCAGATGTCGGTGGTGTCGTTGGCCCGGATCGCCGGCGTGACCGGGCTGTTGTCGAACAGCCGCTCCTGCATCGTCAGAACCTCGTTCGAACTGGCGCTCATCAGCGCGATGTCGACCAGGCCTTGCTGCACCACGTCGCGAATCAGTTGGCGATATTCGGCGAGCGTGCGGAAGCGAGCCTCGCCCGCATGATGTTCGGGACTCAGGCCCGGCGCCGACAAGCCGAACGCCATGTCAGCGTCCTTGGCGTCGGCCACAATGAAGTCGCGGCAACTGGAATCGGCCAGAATGCGGGCCAGTTTACGGTCGAGTGTCTTTTCCATGGTCTTTGCGGCAGGAGCCTTTGGAATCTCAGAGGTGAAGGCAGGTGTCGGCGCGGTGTGACGCGGTCCAGGCAAATCGCCGAAGGCGGCTTGCGAGTTGCCCAATTATAGCTCAAATAACGATTGTATGTCGCCAATAGTATCGGGGCTCCAGATCGGTTATCATCCAGCGTCAAATTGTGTTCCGGTGGCGATCCGGCAGCCGCGAGGACGGGCCGTTTTTCGGCCTGTCGGTGGGGCCCGCTGGTGGGGTGCCGGTCGTCGCCTTTCCGTTAGTCGCCTTTCGCTCCGCGAAAGTGGCGGCCCCTGCAAAGACGAAGGCCGACGCTTGTTGACGCACCGATCCTGACGTGAACCTGTGAGAAAGGCGAATTGTGGGCCAGAAAAGAAACCCGAGAAGAAATTCGATTGTGTGCTGTGCGGTTCGTGTGTCGTCGATCTGCTCGTGCGAGCGGTCCCGCTGACCACTCCAATTGGTGGCGGCCGGTTGATCCAGGTCGATCCGATCGGGGTCACGACTGGCGGGATCGTCTCCAACACGGGCATCGCCATGACGAAGCTGGGGATGCGCACCGCCGCGTTCAGCTTGGTGGGGAATGATGAGTGGGCCTCGGTGATTCGTCGCCACTACGCCGAACAAAATTTCAATGCCGACCGTCTGCTGACCATGCCGGGGGGCGCGACCAGCACGACGGCCGTCCTGATCGATTCCGAGGGCGAACGCAGTTTCGCCCACTGCGTCGGTGCCCCCAGGTCGATGGACAAGCGTCTGTTCCTGGAGAACATGGACCTGTTTTCCCAGAGCCGCATGGCATTGATTGGCTACTACTCACTGATGCCCAATCTGGAGCGAGATCTGGCCGAGGTGTTGGCGGCGATTCGCGAACCGGCTGTCAGACGGCGATCGACGCGGCCGGAGACGGTGGCGGCATGCAGCCGCTCGACGAATTGCTGCCCCACTTGGACGCCTACGTCCCCAGCCATGCGGAAGCCAAACATCAAACGGGCATCACCGATCCGCAGGCCATCATCGACATCTATCGCAATTGCGGAGCACCGGGCGTGCTGGGCGTCAAGCTGGGCTCGGACGGAGCTCTGTTGAGTCCGCGCGCGGTGAGTATCTCAAGATCGACCCGGTAAAAGCTCCGGGCCCGGTGGTGGACACGACCGGCGCAGGGGATAGTTTTTACGCTGGACTGCTCACTGGTCTGTTGCGCGGCATGACGTTGGCCGAAGCCGGCCGGTTGGCTGCGGCGACGGGCGCCTGTTGTGTGACCGGTCTGGGCGCGACGGCGGGCCTGCGCAATTACGACGAGACAGCCCGGTTAGCCGGCCTGTAAACATACACACTGCGAGAGTCACGCGCCTGGCAATGGTCCGGGCCGCTTGAACCATACCCAAGACTCGATTTATTTCTCTCTGGAGGTTGTAGCAATGGCGAACGAATATCGATTCTCGTTTGGGCCTTGGAACATCAGTGAGGGCGCGGATCCGTTCGGACCGATCGTACGCCCGACGATCGACTTCGCCAAGAAGTTGGCGTCCTACAAGAAGCTGGGATTCGAAGGGGTGCAGCTGCACGACGACGACGCCGTGCCGGATGTCGACAACAAGACGGCAGCGGAAGTCGCACGCGAAGCCAAAGAGCTCAAGAAGATTTTCGACGGTGAAGGGCTGGTGGCCGAGTTCGTGGCGCCGCGCTTGTGGGAAGATCCCCGCGGCATCGACGGCGGCTTCACCTCCAACTGTGCCAAGGGCCGCGCCTGGGCCATCGATCGCGCGAAGCGGACGATCGACATCGCCAACGCGCTGGGCACCAAGCTGATCGTGCTGTGGCTCGCCCGCGAAGGCACCTATATCCGCGAATCGAAGAATGCGATCGAGGCCTACAAGCACCAGTTGGCCGCCATCAACGCGATGCTGCAGCACCACCCGCAGATCGAAATCGCCATCGAGCCGAAGCCGAACGAACCGATGGACCACGCCTACGTGCCGACGATCGGCCACGCGCTGGCCCTGGCCTACGTGTCGGTCGACCCGAAGCGCGTCGGCGGCCTGATTGAAACGGCCCATGCACTGTTGGCCGGTCTGGATCCGTCCGACGAAATGGCCTTCGCCCTGTCGGTGGGCAAGCTCTGGAGCGTCCATCTGAACGATCAGAACGGGCTGAAGTTCGACCAGGACAAGACGTTTGGCGGTGCCAATCTGCGCAGCGCCTACAATCAGGTCCGCGTGCTGGAATTGGCCGGCTATCCGGCGACCCGCCGCTTCATCGGGCTGGACGTGAAGGCCATGCGGACGCAGAAGGCCGAAGTGGCCGAAAAGCACCTGGCCAACAGCAAGGCGATCTTCCTCCGCCTGGTGGAAAAGGTCCGCACCTTCCCGAAGGATGTCGAGAAGCAGTGCATCGAAGCCCGCGATTACGAAGCGCTCGAAATGGCCGTTCTCAATCACTTGATGGGCAAGTAAGGATGTAAGTCGCCTTTCGCTCTGCGTTAGTCGCCTTTCGCTCCGCGAAAGTAGCGGCCCTTTAGAACGCGTTTGCGAGTTTCCATTCACCCTCCCGCAACGCGGGAGGGTCGGACGCGATAGCGTCCGGGGAGGGCGCTGCGCGAGAGAGTAGAGATTGGAAAGTTGAGAGGAGAGGAAGAGGAAGAGGAGAGCCCCACGCTCTGATGGAAAACGCAGCAAGGTAGAAGCGTTTCTGGCGGTGCATCGCAACGACTCGCATCTTTCGCTTCCTGCTCTCCTCTCTACCCTCACCTCTCTGCGCAGCCGACCCTCCCAAAATGGGAGAGTGATTCAAGTCGTGTCGAGAGGAGAATTGACCGTGGCAAGAGCAAAAGTACAGTTTTCGGGACGCATCCTGATGATTGGCTTTGGATCGGTGGCGCATTGCACGCTGCCGATCCTGCTTGAAGCATCTGCGCGTGAAACCCAGCAATATCACGGTGATCGACTTCGTGGATCAGTCGGAACGACTGGAGCCCTGGACGAGCCAGGGGGTCAGTTTCCTCCGGCAGCAGATCGCGCCGGAGAATCTCAGTGAAGTGCTGGGGACCTATCTGCAGGCGGGCGACCTCTTGATCGACCTGGCCTGGAACATCGACTGCTGCGAGATCCTGCAGTGGTGTCACGATCACGGCGTGCTGTATGTCAACACGTCGGTGGAAGTGTGGGACCCGTACGATCGATCCCAGTTCTCGCATCCCACGCAACGCACGCTGTACGCGCGGCACGAGGGGCTGAAGCGGCTGAAAGAATCGTGGTCCGAGCCGGGACCCACGGCCGTGATCGAGCACGGTGCCAACCCCGGACTGGTCTCCCACTTCACCAAGCAGGCGCTGCTCGATATCGGCAAACGCGTGCTGAGTGACAAGAAGGTGTCAGGCGCCGACGCCGAGCGGCTCACGCAGTTGCTGGCCGATAAGGTCTTCAACGAGCTGGCTCAGTTGCTAGGCGTGAAGGTGATTCACGGTTCGGAACGCGACACGCAGGTCACCGATCAACCGAAACAGGTTGACGAGTTCGTCAATACCTGGAGCGTGGAAGGGTTTCGCGAAGAAGGGACTACGACGGCGGAGATGGGGTGGGGCACGCATGAGAAGGAACTGCCCGAGTTCGCCTTCGAACATGAGGAAGGCCCCCGGAATCAGATTTGCCTCGCGCGGATGGGAATGAACACGTGGGTCCGCTCGTGGGTGCCCCATTATGCGATTCGCGGCATGGTGATTCGGCACGGCGAGGCCTATACGATCTCCGATCGACTCACCGTGTGGGAGGATGGCAAGGCGGTCTACCGGCCGACGGTCCACTATGCCTACTGCCCCTGTGACGCGGCGATCGCGTCGCTCAATGAGTTCCGCGGCTACGACTACAAACTGCAGCCGAAACTGCGGATCATGACTGACGAGATTGTGGAGGGGGCGGATATCCTGGGGGCCCTGGTCATGGGCCACGCCTACAACTCGTGGTGGACCGGCACGAAGCTGAGTATTGAGGAATCGCGGCGGATTTCGTCGCACCAGAACGCCACGACCATGCAGGTGGCGATCGCCGTGGTCGCCGCCGTGATCTGGATGCTCGAACACCCCGCGAACGGCTTGTGTTTGCCCGAGGACTTGCCACACGAGTATATTCTAGGGATCGCCAAACCCTATCTCGGCAAGTTCATTTCGACCCCGTCGGACTGGACGCCGTTGCAGGGCTACACCAATGAGTTCGCAGGTTATGTCGATGTGGCGACTCGACACGACCGACCCCTGGCAATTCAAAAACTTCCTGGTACGGGATCGAGACTGAAGGGACCGAGACTGATGGTGAAACCGGCTCAACTGCAGGAACTGGCCCGCATCCACGGCACTCCGCTGTTCGTGGTCGACCATGACGTGCTGCGGCAGAACTACGAAGAATTCAAACAGCAGCTGCCGCGTGTGCAGGCCTACTATGCGGTGAAGGCCAACTCCGACCCGGCCATCGTCGAGACGTTGTATCGGGCCGGGGCGAGTTTCGACGTCGCGTCGATCGCCGAGTTCCGGCTCGTGCACGAGAACATCGAGACCCTGCCCGACAAGCAGCGGCAGGATTTCATCTGGGACAAGATCATCTACGCCCATCCGATCAAGGACAATCGGACCCTGATGGAATTGGATCCGTATAAACCGCTGGTGACGTTCGACAACCTGGCCGAAGTCGGCAAGGTCAAGAAATATGCGCCGCAGGCCGGGCTGGTGCTCCGCGTCAAAGTGCCCAACACGGGGGCCGTGGTGGAGCTGTCGTCCAAGTTCGGTGCGCAGCCCGGTGAGGCCGTGACGCTGATCGAAGCGGCGTTTCAGGCGGGGCTCGTGGTCGAGGGACTCAGTTTCCACGTGGGCAGTCAGTGCACCAACTTCGCCAACTACATGCAGGCCCTCAACCTGATGTCGGGCATCTTCCATGAAGCCTGGGAACGCGGCTATCCCCAGGTCAAGATCCTGGATATCGGTGGCGGTTTCCCCGTGCCGTACGACAACCAGGTGCAGCCGTTCCGGGCGCTGGCCAAGTTACTGAACGCGGAGTTGGACCGGCTGTTCCCGGCCGACATGGAGATCCTGGCCGAGCCGGGGCGGTTTTTGGTGGCGACGGCCGGAACGCTGGTGGCGACGGTGGTCGGCAAAGCGGTCCGCGACGGCAAACAGTGTTATTACATCGACGATGGCGTCTATCACACGTTTTCGGGCGTGATCTTCGACCACATTCCTTACCGCGTCAAAGCGTTTAAGGACGGTCCGACGCAGATTTCGGCCGTGTTTGGACCGACGTGCGATGCACTCGATACGATTTCGCTGGCCGAGGAACTGCCTGATCTGGACTTGGGTGATCTGGTTTACAGTGAGAACATCGGCGCCTATAGTCACGCATCCTCGACCTACTTCAATGGCTTCCCGCCGGCGACGGTGGTGCACATTAACCGATAAATGTCAGTCGCCTTTCGCTCCGCGAAAGTAGCGGCCCCTGCTAGCAAAGAGAGTAAGACAAACAATAACCGGCAGCGCCGAGTGCCGCGGGACGACCAGTGAACGGTGTACCTAATGCCTGTCATGCCCACCAACCTGAAGATTGTTGACGAGCGAACGCTGCGCATTGACTGGAGCGATGGGCAGCAGCGGCTGTATGCGTTTCGCGAGCTGCGGGATTGCTGCCCGTGTGCCGGGTGTCGCGAGAGCCGCAAGGAAGGATTTCGACAGGAGCGTCGTCGGCTACTTCGGCCAATCCACTGCAACTGACCGTGCTGTCGCCGGCCGAGATGCTGCCCGTTCGCGTTGTTTCGATGCGTCCGGTGGGCAACTACGCCTACTCGATTGTGTTTAGCGACGGCCACGACTCCGGCATCTTCACGTTCGAGTTCCTCCTCTCCCTCGGCACTTCCTCCTCCTCCTCCTCCTCATCATCATAACCCGAAGCGTCAGCGAGGGATGGCCCGCCCTGCGGGCCACC
>CAVOPW010000017.1:0-11797 GCA_963698225.1 uncultured bacterium | reverse complement strand
GTTGTATTTTGCGACATACATTTCGGCGCCGATGCCAAAGCCCTTGACCTTGGTACCGCCGATCGAGGCGCTGTCGCCGTAATCTCCAACGACGTAGATATTTTCATTTTGATCGACCGAGACACCCCTAACCTTGTTCGTCCCGAAACCGCCGGTTGAGAATGTTGCGATCTGTGACGCCCAGCTCCAGGTTTGCGAATAAGCGGAAGTGGACACAAGTATAAGCCCGAGAACGAGAATTTGACGAACATTGACTAATTTCATGCATTTACTCCTGTTGTTGCGATAATATAATCGGAGAGCCATAATTGGCAAGGGGATATTTGGGGCTGGAATCAGGTCAACGGCTGACAATTGCCGGCCACCGACCGGAAGATTCAAGTTCACATATCTGACGGTATGTCGGCATGTCAAGCGCGCAGAGCACAAATTACGTTGCGGCAACCGCAAAATTCGCATAATTGGGTTGTGTCAGCCTCATCTCGAGACGTTTGACAATTGTCCGTTACAGCCAACAAATGGTGATTTGCGAGGAAATTGTGATTTTTAGGAGCATTCTGCTGACCTGCTTGTCCTTATTGATGGGCTTACCTGCATTCGGTCAAGGTTTCTATGATGTCGACAGTGTCCGCACGATCGAACTTGTCTTTCCGCAAGCGAGCTGGGATCACATCCTCGACAGCCTCTACGACGCCGGCAACGAGGAGCGGTTGTTGGGCACCGCAATCATCGACGGCGTTGTTTATGACAGCGTCGGGGTGAGATATAAGGGGCAGAGCACCTACAGTACCAATCGGGTCAAGAGCCCGTTCAACATCAAGCTCGACTACGTGAAAGACAACCAGGAAATCGAAGGATACGGTACTCTCAAACTCGCCAACGCCTGGTTTGATCCCAGTTTTGTCCGGGAAGTCCTTGGCTATGAGATTGCGCGAAAATACATGCCGGCATCGCTGGCCAACTACACCAATGTCTACGTCAACGGCACCTTGCTGGGACTCTATGTCAGCGTTCAGGACGTCGACAAGCTATTTATGCGGACGCATTTCCACAGCGACGGCAACGCGCGTTTCAAGGGTGAAATCAGCGGACCCTCGCAGGTTTACGTCGTCTGGGGATATCTGGGCCAGGATTCGGCGGCGTATCAAACTCAGTATGAGCTGGACTCTGATGCCGGATGGAAGAACCTCATCGATTTTCTCGATACGTTGAACAATTTCCCGAATGCTGTAGAAGCCGTGCTCGACGTCGACCGGCACTTGTGGATGCTGGCCTTTGACAACTTGCTGGTCAATCTCGATTCACCGATCAACTTTGGCCACAATTTCTATCTCTACCAGGACGACTCGCACCGTTTCAATCCAATAATCTGGGATCTGAATATGTGCTTCGGAGGCTATCGGAAGGTTTACGGTACTTCCGGTTTGAGCCTTAGCCAGATGCAGCAACTTTCGCCTTTCTTCAATGAGACCAATCCGAACTACCCGATCATCAGCAAGATCCTCACGAATCCGACTTATAAGAAAATCTACATCGCCCACATGAAGACGATACTCCAGGAAAATTTCCTGAACGGCTGGTATTTGACGCGGGCCCTGGAACTACAGGGAATCATTGATTCTCATGTACAGGCTGACCCCAACCTGTACGCCAGCTACGGTGCCTTCCTGGCTAACATCAACAGCACTGTCGTGATGATACCCGGCATCGCTCAATTGATGTCGGTCCGCGCCGCCTATTTGAACGATCTATCGCCAATCAACCGTTCGGCACCGGTCATCACCGCGATAACTCATTCTCCGCATCTGGTCGACGCCAATCAGTCTCTGACAATTGCGGCAAACGTGTCGAATGCCACGATAGTAAAGCTTGCCTATCGGGACAGCCAGATCGAGCCATTCACCAAAGTCGCGATGTTCGACGATGGCGCGCATGGCGATGGCGGCGCCGCTGACGGCACCTACGGTGCATCGATCCTGGCCGGATCCACGGACATTCACTACTACATCTACGCCGAGAACGTCAATGCCGCCACGTTCGAGCCGCAACGGGCGGAATTCGAGGATTCGGTGGTAACGGTAGTTTCGCACAATTCATCCGCCGTGGTTATCAACGAATTTCTGGCAAGCAACAGCAGCAGTAGCCCCGATCCAGCGGGTGAATACGAAGATTGGATCGAATTATACAATCCGACGGCGACGCCAATCTCGCTGACCGGCCACCACCTCTCGGATAACGCCCTGAATCCCGGCAAGTGGACATTCCCGGATACGCTCATTGCCGCTCGAAGCCACCTTATCGTCTGGGCCGACGAAGATAACGGCCAGCCGGGTCTGCACGCCAATTTCAAACTCTCGGCCGGGGGCGAAGCCGTGGTCTTGGCTTCGCCGGAGCTGGTGATCATTGACTCGCTTACATACAGCGCACAGTCGACGGATATCAGCATGGGTCGCTGTCCCGACGGCAATGGCGTCTTTGAATTTATGGCACCGAGCGCGGGAGAGGCGAACTTCTGTGCGACCGTTTCTTGCGGCGACATGGACGGAAGCGGCGTTATCACGATCGCTGACGTGGTTTTCTTCATCAATTACATGTTTGCCGGCGGACCGCCACCCAGTCCGATCGCAATCGCCGACACTGATTGCGATGGGGCGCCGACTATTGCGGACGCCGTATTCCTGGTTAACTATTTCTTCGGCGGCGGTCCCGAACCCTGCGCGGCCTGTCGTTGATTGAACGGCTCTCGAACCGCGCTGAACTGGCCGGAGAAATCACTTAGCATCTTCGCCGTTTTTTTGTATCCTTGCCGATAACATCAAATGTACTAACCACGCTTGGGATCAGAGCGCGGTGAACTTGATAGTGAATTCTCCTCAAGCGAGGAGTAACTGATGACAGTGAGAGGTTGAGAAGATATGGCGAACGAAGAGATCACTCGCCCGTCGAATTTTATCAAGCAAATCGTCGAAGAGGACCTGAGGACCGGCAAGTTCGAAGGCCGTGTGCACACGCGCTTTCCGCCGGAACCGAACGGCTACCTTCATATTGGCCACGCAAAATCGATCTGTTTGAATTTCGGACTGGCGGCTGAATATGGCGGCAAGACGAACCTGCGGATGGATGACACGAATCCGGAAAAGGAAGAGGACGAATACGTCAAAGCCATCATCGAAGATGTGAACTGGCTCGGCTTCGACTGGCAGGATCGACTGTACTACGCATCCGATTATTACGATCAGCTCTATGATTGGGCGGTCAAGCTCATCAAGAAAGGCAAAGCCTTTGTTTGTGACTTGACCGGCGACCAGGTGCGTGAATACCGCGGCACTCTGACCGCACCAGGCAAGGAAAGTCCCTATCGAAATCGTTCGGTCGAGGAAAATCTCGACTTGTTCGAGCGGATGCGCAGCGGAGAATTTCCGGACGGCAGCAAGACGCTGCGCGCCAAGATCGATATGGCCTCGGGCAACATCAACATGCGCGATCCCGTGCTCTACCGAATTCTCCGGAGTACACATCACCGCACCGGTGACAAGTGGTGCATCTATCCAATGTACGATTATGCGCATGGCCAGTCGGATTCGATGGAACAAATCACCCACTCGATCTGCACGCTGGAATTCGAAGACCATCGGCCGCTCTACAATTGGTTTCTGGATGAGTTGGAGATCTATCATCCGCAGCAGATTGAATTTGCGCGATTGAACCTCACCTACACGGTCATGAGCAAACGCAAACTGCTGCAATTGGTCAAGGAAGGACTGGTCAGCGGCTGGGACGACCCGCGTATGCCCACGATTTGCGGCATGCGCCGCCTCGGATATACTCCGGAAGCGATACGCGAATTCTGCGACCGGATCGGCGTCGCCAAAGCGGCCAGTACGGTTGACATTGCGCTGCTTGAGCACTGCGTACGCGAGCACTTGAATAAAATAACGCATCGCGTGATGGCCGTTCTTCGACCGTTGAAATTGGTGATTACCAACTATCCCAAGGGCCAGGTTGAACAACTTGAAGCGATCAACAATCCCGAGGACGACTCGGCCGGAACGCGCATGATGCCTTTTTCCGGCGAAATCTATATCGAACAGGATGATTTCCGCGAAGATCCGCCGAAGAAATATTTCCGTCTTTCTCCCGGCGCCGAGGTCCGCCTCAAGAACGCTTATATCATCAAGTGTGACGAGATCATCAAAGATTCCGCGGGCAAGATCATCGAGCTGCGCTGCAGCTATGATCCGGATACCAGAAGCGGATCTGCCGGCGAAGGACGCAAAGTCAAAGGTACGCTGCACTGGGTTTCGGCACAGCACGCGATTCCGGCGGAAGTCCGATTGTATGATCGGCTGTTCCGGGGAGAGAATCCTGACAACGTGCCGGAGGGACAGGACTGGAAATCAAATCTCAATCCCGAATCACTCGAAGTCTTGAGAGATGCCTTGGTTGAGCCGGCCCTGAAGAACGCGAAACCGGGAACTCGATATCAGTTCATGCGCACCGGTTACTTCAGTACTGACAAAGAAAGCACAGAGGGTCGTCTCGTGTTTAATCGCACAGTCGGCTTACGCGACACCTGGGCCAAGATCGAAAATAAGGAAGGATAACGCCTTCCCAATAGGATTTGCCCCCGGCAGTTTATCGACAGCTATTGTTGGCTGCTACGGCTTCAGCAACAGTGCTTCCAGTTCGTCAACTAACCGTCCAAACAACCGCGCAGTCGCCTCAATAGCGTCTGATTTGGTTAAGTCGACACCGGCTTCCTGCAGAGTGTCGATCGGATATTTGGACTCTCCCGATTGCAGGAATTTGAGATAAGCTACTCGCTGCTGTTCATCGCCCTTGAGCAGGCGCTCGGCAATCATCGTGGCAGCCGAATAACTCGTGGCATACTGATAGACATAGAACGCCCGATAAAAATGCGGAATGCGCAGACAACTAATGTCGGAATACTCTTCCAGAATCATTTCCGGACCCCAGAACTTCTGGTAGATCTTTCGGAACGTCTGCCGGAGCACATCGGCAGACAGCGGTTTGCCTCCTTCGACGTCCTGATGAATCTCATATTCGAATTGCGAGTACATCACCTGCGTAAAGAAGGTCCCGACAATTTGTTGAAGGTAATAGCTTAGCAAATACGCCTTCTGCTCCTTGGTTTCGACGCGATCGAGCATATAGTGCATCAGCAGTTCTTCATTGGTCGTGGACGCAACCTCGGCAGTGAATATCGAATGGCCCGAGTAGATGTAGGGCTGGAATTTCTTGGAATAGTACGAATGCATCGCATGCCCCATCTCGTGGGCGAGCGTGAACATGTTGTCGAGCGTGTCGTTGTAATTCATCAGCACATAAGGATGCGTCGCGTAAGTGCTCCAGGAGTACGCCCCGCTTCCCTTGCCTTCCGACTCATAGACATCGACCCAGCCGGACTCAAACGCGGTCTTGAGATCGCCGAGGTAATCCTTGCCAAGCGGCCACAGGCCCTCGAGAATTCGCCGAACGGCATCGTCATACGCGATCTTGATCTTGGCATCCGGCACCAGCGGCACATAGATGTCGTAGGGCTTCAGTTCATCAACGCCCAGCACTTTCTTGCGCAACGAAGCATAGCGGTGCAAGACACCCAGATGCGCATCGACAGTCGTGACCAGATTGCGGTAGGTCTCTTCGGGGATATTGTCGGCGTCAAGAGCCGACTCCAGGCAAGTTTTGTACTGGCGCGTCTTGGCGTAAAACAGGTCCTTGTAAACGGACGTCGACAGCGTTGCCCCAAGGGTATTGACAAAGCCCTTGTAGGCATTGACGAAGACCTCCATTGACTCTTTGCGGACGCGGCGGTCTTTGGATTCAAGCAAATCATAGTAGCGCTGCTTTGTCAGGGTAATCTTGTCGCCCTTCTCATCGACAACGTCCCCGAATTTGATGTCGGCATCATCGATCATGCGAAAGATCTGCGACGGCCCGCGGCTGACATTGCCGACCAGGGCAAGGATGCGCTCTTCCTCCGGCGAAAGAATGTGGTCCTTCATGCGGCGCATTTCGTCGAGATGATGATCGTAGAGCCGTAACTCTGAACACTCGACCTTCATCTCGTCCAAGCGGTCATCATCGATCGCCATGATCTCCGGAGTGATGAAAGAACCTGCTTCGGCAAACACGGTGGAAAGTGCCGCGATTTCATCTGTCATGGACTGGTACTGGCTGTCGCGGTTGTCTTCATCCAGCTTCAGATGGGCATAGATATAGAGCTTGTAAAATAGAACTGATGCTTTGTCGCGATGATCGAAGCACTCGAAGAGCACCTGACCCGAAGAGGCCAGGTTCCCCTGAAAGGTCGCAACCTTCGGTAACATGTCCTTGACTCTGGCCAGATCAACTCGCCAGTCGTCAGTGGAGGCATAAATGTGATCGAGCCGCCATTTATATTTGTCTGCGATTTCGGAGCGCTGACGCACGCCGCCGGAACGGGTTGGTGCGGCGACTTCCATGGCAAGCGCCAATCCGACTCTGAAAATGTCGTTGATATTGCGCGTCATATGTTGCATCACAGTTCCTTTCACTGATAGAAAACTCTAACTGGCCCTAATTTAGGGAAACAGCGCCGATGTGCCAAGAGTTTCCTCGGGGTAAAAAGAAGGGTGCCCCGATCGGGACACCCTTGTCATGTCAAAATATGATCCGAAGCGGCTATTTAAAGCGTTTCGGCGAGCGAAGCTCCCATTCCGCGACCAAAATGGGAAGCGACGAAAATCGAGGAGTACGTACCAATTAAAATGCCGAAACGCAAGGGCGAGCGCAAAATCTCGCACTACCGGACCGCAAACAAACAAGATCACCAAAATACAGATGATGGCGTTCAGCTGCGTAACCAAGGTACGCGACAGTATCTGATTGATGGCGACAGGTTGATGGCCTCAACAAAGTCGCCCTTTTTGCGGAACAATTTGAGATTCTCGCGAATTCGGTCAAATACAACCATCTTGTCCTGCAGGGAATAACCGATCAGTGTCAGTAAGGCCGACAGAACCAACAGCGAGATTTCGCGCTGAAGAATGAACATGATTCCCAATACCGCCAACACATCATGGAATGTCGAGATGATTGCCGCCACTGAGAAACGGAAGTCAAAGCGAATCATGATATAGATCAAGATACCGATCAAGGCAATGACCATCGCAACACCAGCCTGGCGCTGCAGTTCCTTACCGATTGTTGGGCCGACTTCCTGGACCGAGTCGAGCGTGAAGCGGTTTGTCGGAAATTCGCGTTCAAAAACTGAGATGATCTTGTGTGCTTCAGTTTCTTCGCCGCTGCCGCTTGTGGCCGTGCCAACGCGTACCAGGAACATATTCTGAACTGAACCAAAGACCTGCTGAATACTGGCATCTTGATACCCATCTTTCGCGAGCGCCGATCGCACATCACCAACAGTGACTGTTTGATCGAATTGCCGCGAATCATCGTTCCTCCTGAGAAGTCGATCGAGAGATCGGCCTGCCCGAGGAAGATGATCGCCAGTGAGACAATCCCGAGAATCACCAGAACACTCGAAAGCACGTAGGCGTACTTGCGCTTTCCGATGAAATCTATCTTAGTCTTGACCAATTAGCTGCATTTTCCCAAATCTCCAACTATATGCTTAGTTTAGCTGCGCCCTTGCGCATGTTGAATGCCAGTTTACCGATGACCAGAGCCGTGTAGAGGGATACTAAAATACCGACACCGAGGGTGACGGCGAATCCCTTAATCGTTCCGCTACCGAAATAGTAGAGCACACCGGCAGCAATCAAATTAGTGATAGTTGCTGTCGATAATCGGAACCGATGCCCGCGAGTATCCTGCATCTATCGCCGCCTTGACTTTCTTTCCGAGCACGAATCTCGTCGCGAATGCGCTCGAAAGATCAGTACGTGTGAATCAACCGCCATACCCATCGTCAGAGATAATACCCGCGATACCGGGAAGTGTCAACGTCGCCCCCAGTCCGGCCATCACGGCCATCAGGAAGAAAATATTAATGCATTAGAACGATGTCGGCAATCATGCCGGCAACTTGTACGTACATAGACCAGCATAAAGCGATGATCAAGACCAAGGCAAGTCCAAGTCCGTGTTGCCCGGCTTCAACAGAGTCTTTTCCCAGTGTCGGACCGATTACGGTGTTCTGGACGATCTTCACTGGGGCTGGAAGAGCACCGGCGCGAAGAATCGTGGCAAGGTCTTTGGCATCGAAGAACGTGGCGGTTCCACCAAGTGTAATCTGACCCTTGTCGCGAATTTTGGAGCGAATGTTCGGCGCTGATTCGACTTTACCGTCGAGCAAGATCGCCAGCGGCTTGCCGATATTCGGACCGGTCACGCGGCCAAACATCTCGCCGCCCTCGCGATCAAACACAAAGTCGACGACCGGCTTGTGGAACTGGTCGTAATTGGGATTGGCGTCCGTCAAATGCGTGCCGCTCATCTCAATCTTCTTCTTCAGAAGGTAAAGCGGCCGAATCTTCTGGCCGTTGATCAACTCACTGCGCGTACTCCAGGCAAATTCAACATCCGGAGGAATGGCCGCCTTGATTGCGGGATCATCGAGAATTCGATTAACCGTGTTGAAATCGCTCTCGGCAACAGTATAGAACGGCCCGGCATAACTCATATACTGGGACAATCCTGCAGTTTTTGCATCGTCGATATCCGCAAAAGCGTTGGCTGAATCTGCCGTCTTGGTGGTATCACCGAAGGGATCAACGAACGGATTTGTAGTGGTGTCGCCGGGAATCTCACTGATTCTCCACCAGCTATCTTTGCAGCGATGGGATCCAGTCGTTTGAGCAACATCTCGCTGTTTTCCGGGCTTTCGACGATCTTGAACTCAAGCAAGGCCGTCTTGCCAATAAGATTGCGGGCACGGTCCGGATCTTGGAGTGCCGGCAATTCAACGACAATTCGGTCGTCGCCCTGCGCCTGAATGACCGGCTCGGCTACGCCAAATTCATCTACGCGATTGCGGATGATTTCGAGGGCGCGCTCGCGGGCATCTTTCGCAGCGTTCTCGTCTAATTTTGATTTGTCAACTTCAAGCACGACACGCATGCCGCCTTGAAGGTCAAGTCCCAGTTTCAGCGCCTTTTTCTGAAGTGCGGCAAATCCATCCGGATCGCTCGTCCTCATTGTTTCGCGCGCGGAATCACTCATCGTGAAATACTGGTAGGTGGGCCAAAGATATACGATAGCTACAACGATCAGAACAATCGTCAATACTATCTTCCAGGTATCGCCTTTCATATCAGGGAATATCCTCCGTCGTTAATTCAAATGAACCCAATTGAGGTTTCAGACAATTAGTCGGGTAATATAAGCACCCGAAGTTGAGAGTCAACAGGTATTTACCCCTTGTGATGCACGGATTGTGCACAGTCGCTAATTCAGCTATTGCTGGGCAAGTTGTTAAATTGCGGAGAGTTAACGCGAAAGGCGCTGGCGCTGACTTCGCAGGGAAAAAGAAGCACCATCGATGGCGCGAGAAACGGCCAGGATGCCGTTAAGATGGTCGATTTCGTGTTGTAATAACTCCGATAGATCGTCCTGGATTACATCCGTGCGCTCAATCCACTCAAGGTCGCGGTAGGTAACTCGACAACTGCAATGACGGCGAACACGCACGACCAAGTCGGGAAACGACATGCAATCATCCCAGAGCTCGAAGGTGTCTTTACTGAATTGGTCGAGTACCGGATTAATAAAAACTGTCGGTTCGGTGATTTGCATAAAGACCAAGCGTTTCATTACTCCGATCTGCGGCGCAGCAATAGCACGACCCGCGCTGTAGCGCTTGCGGAAGTCCAGAGCGTGTCATGAAGGTCTTGTACGACCGAACCCAGCGATTCGAGTTCGTCGCGTCGCACTTCATCACATGATTGGAGCAAGAGTGGGTTGCCAAGCAGAAGAATTTCACGTATAGCCATCTGGACTATTTGGAATAGGTGATTCGGTAGATCTTATCCCCATGATCATCGGAAATCAAGAGCGAGCCATCGGAGAGCTGCTCATGTCGACCGGCCGACCGGTCGGACCGGAAGCCGCCAGCCACCCTTCGGCAAAAACCTCATAGGCAACCGCCTTGTTGCCCTCCAAGCGAACCGTCGTGATTCGATATCCAATCGGTTTGCTGCGGTTCCACGAGCCATGTTCAGCGATGAATATACGATTTCGATACTCGGGCGGGAACATTGATCCGGTGTAAAAGCGCATCCCGAGCGATGCCACATGCGGTCCCAGCCTCTGCGCCGGCGGGGTATACATCAGGCAGTTCTTCCCCGTTCCGACTTCCGGATCCAGAATCGTACCGCCGTGACAATACGGAAAGCCCAAATGTATCCCCTGTTTGGGTGCGCAATTGAGTTCATCCGGCGGAATGTCGTCGCCGAGCATATCCCGGCCATTGTCGGTAAACCAAAGCTCCTTGGTGATCGGGTGCCAGTCAAAGCCGACCGTATTGCGAATCCCCCGGGCGAACACCTCAAGCCCGCTGCCGTCGATGTTCATGCGCATAATGGTTGCAAAGCGCTGATCTTCTCGTTCACACACGTTGCAAGGAGCGCCAACGGGGACGTAGAGCTTTCCGTCAGGCCGGCGCCACCGTCCGCGGGTACCTGGAAACCGATTTCCTCGGCATCGTGCCCGGCAACGTGGCGGTCACCTCGAACAGCGACACGCTCAGGCTCCGCCTCTTCTGGGCGGGCGTGAGGAAGAACAGGCTCGAGTTCCTCGCCGGCCAGTCGTTCACGATGTTGACGCCGAACCGGAAGGGCCTGTCCGCCTTGCCGTCGGATCTCTTCTCCCGCAGGTCGTCGATCCGAACCTCCACGTGGGCATGCTCTGGAACCGCAATCCGCAGGTCCGCTTCGTGTATCACGCGAACGCCTCGACGGCGGTCGGCGTCTCCCTCGAAGCGGCTGAACAATACGGCGGCGGCGGCGCAGGCTCGGTACGGTCACGCTCCCGTCGGAACTTGCGCCGTATTATGAGGGTCAGATGAACACGGGCTCGTCGGCCTTCGCCACGCCCAATCCCCACCAGGACTTCGTCGCCAAGATCGCCGTCGATCCCGCGTTCGGTGACGGGGCGCTTCACGTCGAAGCAGGAGGGGTGCTGGCGCAGTTCGCCTTCTACAACCCGCTGAGCGGCTCGAGTTACCGCGCAGCGGGCGGCGGCGGGGCGTTCAACGTCAACCTGGACGTCGCAAAACGGTTTCGCGTGTTCGCCAACACGTTCTACAGCCGTGGCGCGGGTCGCTACCTGGTCGGCCTCGGGCCCGACGTCATCATCAAGGGAGACGGCAGCCCGTCGCCGGTGGGCGCGTCGTCGGTGTTGGCCGGCGTCGAGTATCAGGCCGCGCGGAGAACGGCCGTCCAGGGGTACTGGGGGACCGCGCACTTCGACAGGAATGTCGCCATCGATCCTGCGACAGGCAGCGAGGTGGGCTTCGGCTACACGGGCTCGCCGTCGAACCACAACCGCGAGATCACCCAGGGCACCGTAGGCCTCTCGCATTCCTTCTGGCGAGACCCCAAGCTGGGCAGCCTGACGGTGATGGCGCAGTTCTCCCACCTCTTCCGCGAGCCGTGGTACACCGTGGCTGGCGCTCCAGCGAGGGCCGACTTGAACATGTTCTACTTGAAGATCCGCTATTCACTACCGGGCGCCCCGCCCGAGCCGGGGACCCAGCGATGACGCCGGCTCTCATTGCGGCGCTCGCTGCCCTCTTGGTAGGCATCTGGCCGTGCGCGGCCGCGGGACAATCGGT
>CAVOPW010000016.1:0-68993 GCA_963698225.1 uncultured bacterium | reverse complement strand
CGAAGTTGAAGCCGATGCCTATCCCGATCAAACGTTCAAAGGCGAAGTTTTGAAAATCGCGCCGATGGCGCAAGTCCAACAAAACGTGACAATTTTTGAGGTCACCACCAAAGTCGACAACGCCGAACGTAAGTTGAAGTCCGGAATGAATGCCAATATTGAAATTATCACGGCGTTTGCCCAGAACGCGCTTTTGATTCCCAATGCGGCGGTCAAGGATCCGAAAAAAATGGGCATGGGCGGCGAAATGATGGGCGGACCACGCGGTGGTCAGGGCCAAGGCAAAGGTCCAAATCCGGGCGGCGCAAACGGAAATGCGGCGCCAACTGCCGGTAATCCGGAAAAGGCGGCAAGGTTTGGCGAAAAGTTCCAGGACAAGGAGTACCCGGCCAAAGACATGAAACTGGCGATGGTGGTCGAGAACGGTCAAATGACGCCGCGGCGCATCGTCGTGGGGGCAAGTAATCTCGACTTTACGCAAGTGCTGGAGGGTCTATCAGAAGCTGATAGCATCGACGCGACCCCGTTTTCGCAGATGATGCAGGACCGCGAGGAATGGCGGCAACGCATGGGTCAGATGTCGGGCATGCCCGGAATGCGCACTCCGGGCGGAGGCGGACGGCGCTAGCCCGCGACAATTGACTTCCTTGAGTCGAAATTTGTCATCGGCAGACGCCTGTGTCTGCCGACTATTTTCTGCGGTGTTCAGCGATTTCGCGAGATTCTGCTCCTCGGTAATCACCTTTGCCAATTCCCCGGCTATGAATTCCGCGCCCCTGGCATTATAGTGGATGAAATCTTTCTTTGGATCGTCCCAAAACTCCGGATGCTCAACAAACATCGCCGCCGCATCCACGACCGGAACATTCATCTCCTCGGCGATAAACACGCCAATCTGACAATACAGCATGTGGTAGGTTTCCATCGGGGTATCAACACCGGGATCGATATCGGGAATCGGCGCTGTCAGAATGATCGGCTTAATGTTGCGGTTGAGACAATAGTTGATCATCTGCCGTAGATTATCCCGGTAATCGTCCAGCGAAACACGATAGGTAGGAGACTGGCGATTGTAAGTGTATTCGCGCGACTTCTCGGACTTGGACAGAAGTAAGTACTTTGTTGCGCGATACAGGTAACTTTCCGAAGCCGCATTCTGAATATCAAGGACCCATTGCGGCGGCGACTGCTGTTTCTTGTCTTCGATGTCGAATCCCGCCGCCCAGTGATCGTTCCAACCATAGCATATAGTGACATAACTCGGCTTGAGGATTGGAATATACTCCTGCATGAACTTCCATCCTTGGAATGATGAATATCCCGGTACTCCGCAATTGAAAACCGTCACCTTGTCGGACTTCAATTCGCGCTCGACCATTTGTCCCAGTTGCGCCGGGTAGGTCTCTTGTTCATTAACCTCCAGCCAAAAGTGCAGGAGTTGCCGAAGCAGGCGATGCGCAACTGCGGCGATAATGTATCAATCACAGGCTCCGGGCCGCGCAAACCCAACGAGTTCGTTCTATATGCACCCTCAACAAGAAATTCCGTCCCTTCCTGAATATCCGGGCGCATGCGCCAAAAGAGTGAGGCGTCCTTCTTAAAGTAGTCGGGATACTCAAAAATGCGGACCAGCAGGAAGAATGGGCTGTCAACGCGGGGATTGATGTCGAGAATTCGAAGTGCGCCTTCGAGCAGCGCGAAAACGCTGATAATTATTATCAAACTGAAAAAGAGTGTGCTTGAATAATCGCGGCAAGATAGACGGTCTCCCTACAAGCTGCCGATGCCATCGGGAATCAAGGCTGTGATAACGGCAAGTACGACTCCCGCAATAAACAGATACTGGATTCTGCGGCCGATTAGATCCTCCGAGGACGCGCCTTTGAAGATCTGCCGGCGGAGAACGAGAACCACCACCAACCAGAATAGCATGAGAATCGCTGAAACCGAGTCGCTAAGATTGGTTCCAAGCGGAGCTCCACTCCACGCGTGGCCATTCGTCGCCAGTCCGATTTTGGTGCCGAGGAGGAGGACTCCTACGAGGAGAAGGAGCAAACCGATAAACGCCAGCCTTCCTGCCCGGACAAAGGCGCCCGGATCTTTTGGATGTGCCAGCGAAGAAAGCATCGCGAGCAACATCAGCAGGAATGCGGCAAACATCACCGCAAGGCGCGCAATCAGGATCTTGCGTGGCGGTGTGCCTGCAAACAACACACTCAAGACCGCCGAAGGATCGGAAATATTTTCTTCCGGGATGGTCGCCAGGACGGTATCTGCCATCGTCGAGTCCTTTGGGGCAACTAATCGAATGGAGTATTCAAACTTCTTCCCCGTGCCTTGGCTAAGCAGGTCGCGGCGGTAGACCAGGCCGCCTCCGGGGACAGTCAGCATCGGAGCACGTCTGAAGGCCGAGTCGGCCGGACTATCAGCCGGCCGCAGGTAGACGAAAAGTGTGGAACTATCGGGAAGCAGTCCGCCTTCAACCTTGACTTCGAGGCGTGCCGGTGCCAGTTCTCCCCGGGTGACCGCAGCAGCGGTGTGGGTCAAGGTCAATCCGCCATAGGTAACATGGTAGTCCTTTGTCGGCAGGTCGCGTCGTGATAGCGACAGCGAGACGAATAAGACCGCGAGCGTGATCCCAACAGCTATGATGATATCGCCAAATTTCATGGTCGTTTCTCGCCGGTTACCTTAGAACAGAGAGTAAATGAATGGTGCAAACGCACTGCTCTCGGTCAAGACGATAAAGACTGAAAGCAGCAGTATCAAGATAAGAAACGGCAACAGCCAAAATCGTTTACGGTGACGCACGAAGCGCACGAATTCCGCCATCAGCGACACATTGTCGTCAAGTTTCTCTTTGAAGCTCACGGGATAATTATAGCGATGCTCAAGCGCATCCGATACAAAAATCTCCCCGTCGTTGACGTAACTTCAGCCCCGAGGCACTTTCTTGAATTGCATCGCCGAACGAAGTTGAATATCATTCGTTCCTATTGTACCATAGGACGAGGCCGGTGGCAGGATGGCTTCGTTCAAACAAGTTAGAATTCAGAAAGGACCAATATGGAAAACCAGCCACTTGTCGCGATCCTGATGGGAAGCGATTCGGATTTACCCGTCATGAAAGGCGCGGCAGAAGCCCTGGACAAATTCAGTGTTGCCTACGAAATGCGTGTTCTTTCGGCGCACCGTACCCCGGTTGAAGCTGCCCAATATGCGCAGGAGGCGCGCAACCGGGGCATCCGCGTCATCATCGCCGGCGCCGGCGCTGCCGCCCATCTTGCCGGAGCTATGGCCGCGCAAAGTGTCCTGCCGGTAATCGGCGTGCCGATCTCAACGCCGCCCCTCAACGGTATGGATTCCCTGCTGGCGACCGTCCAGATGCCCAAAGGAATTCCGGTGGCGACCGTGGCAATCAGCAATGCCTTCAACGCCGGTCTTCTCGCCGTCCAGATTATTGGTGCAGGCGTCCCCGACTTGAGTGAAAAACTGCTCGATAAGATGACGGCCTACAAACAGGAACTACGCCAGGTCGCCCTTGCCAAGAAAATTTAGGTTGCCCCGGTAGTCGCAACAGTCACTAACCGGGATTCTCTCGGTAGAATGAATGCGTGCATCCGGCCAGACTACTTGTCGTTGTCAATTCGTTTTAACCCGGTAAATTCTCCAACGGTGCCGGCAGACTAACTTCATGCCGATTAGGAACTCAAGCCCATAGTCGAGGTTTTATAACTAGATGGACAAATACGTAATTGAAGGAGGCCGGCCGCTGAACGGACGTATCCAGACGATGCGCTCCAAAAATGCGACCTTGCCGATACTTGCTGCCGCCCTCTTGCCAAAATCCGGAACGACAACGATCAACCACGTCCCGGAATTGCGCGACATCGATATTATGTTGCGCGTGCTCCGCGAACTGGGCGCGGAAGTCGCCTGGGATCGCGCGGCCAAATCAGTCAAGATCAATGCCGCGAATCTCAACAAGGAAGAGGCGCCATACGACCTGGTCAGCAAGATGCGCGCTTCATTCCTGGTTCTTGGCGCGCTAATTTCCCGGCTGGGCCACGCCCGCGTTTCGCTTCCCGGAGGCTGCTCTCTCGGACAACGTCCGGTTAATCTTCATCTTAAGGGATTTGCCCAACTTGGCGTCACTATTAGCGAAGAGGCCGGCTATGTCGTTGCGAGCGGGTCTGTTAAGGGCGGCGAGGCCTATTTCGACCGTCCTTCCCATACCGGTACCGAGAATATTATGATTGGGGCGGCAATTTCTAAGGGTGTCACCCGTATTATCAATGCGGCCTGCGATCCGGAAGTCATTGACGTCGCCAATTTCCTCAACAAGATGGGCGCCGACGTTCAGGGCGCTGGAACTACGGTCATTACCATTCACGGTGTTGATTCTCTCCAACCGATAACTTACGAGCCGATGGCCGATCGGCTCGAATCCGGCACTTTTCTCTGCATGGCGGCTGGAACCGGCGGCGAACTGACGGTTGATGATGCCATTGCTGAAGACTTAGAACTGGTATTGCTCAAATTGCGCGAAATGGGATGTGAACTGAAAGTTAACGGCCGCGCCATCACCATTCGTTCCGACGGACGGCTGCGGGCCACCGATTTCGTGACGTTTCCGTATCCCGGCTTCCCGACTGATTTGCAGGCCTGCTTCGTGGCCTTAAGCACGCAAGCCGCGGGAATTTCGCATATGCGCGAAACTGTATTTGACGACCGATTTAGTCACTGTATGGAATTGATGCGCCTGGGCGCGAAAATTACGATTCACGGCGATGTTGCGACAATTGAGGGTGTTCCGCGATTAAACGGGGCCACGGTTATGGCGTCTGATATACGAGCGGGCGCCGGTCTGGTAACCGCCTGTCTTATCGCTGCAGGGACCAGCGAAGTCAGACGAATATATCATATAGAACGAGGATATGACGCTCTGGACGATCGACTCCGGTCGGTCGGGGCGGTGATCCTAAAAGTCCCCGAATAGAATACCGGCCGGACTGAAGAAAGGTAATAGCCACTATGATGAAACGCCTCTTGCCGCTCGCGGCGGCGATCTTACTGTTCAGTGTTCCGTTGCTGGCCCAGGAAGAGTACTTTGGCAAGAATAAGGTCCAGTATAAGAATTTTACCTGGAGCTATATTCAGTCGCCGAATTTTGACATCTACTTTTACGAGGACCAGTACGATGTGGCCAAGTTTGCCATCACCGAACTTGAATCGGCCTATGTGATGATATCGGCGGAGCTGGATTATCGCCTCAAGGGACGCATCCCGGTCTTCATCTATAATTCACCAAATGAATTCCAGCAGACAAACGTCATTCCGGATATTTTGCCTGAAGGCGTTGGCGGCTTTACGGAGTCTTTCAAGAATCGTGTGGTGGTTCCATACAACGGCTCTTACGAAGACCTGCGTCACGTGCTCCATCACGAATTGACTCACGCTGTCATCTTCGACCTGATATACGGCAATGTGTTTGGATCGCTCCTGTCGCGCCAATATCTGTTCCGCTTGCCGTTGTGGTATTCTGAAGGCTATGCCGAATACTCTTCGCGCTACGGTTGGGATTACTTTGCCGACATGATCATGCGCGATGCCACGATCCACGATTATGTGGCGCCGGTTGATTATCTCGGCGGATATTTGGCTTACAAGCAGGGACAAGCAGCGTTGAAGTTTCTCGCAGAAACTTACGGTGACGAGAAAATCCCCGACATCATTAACAAGGGGCGCCGCACCCTGAGCTTGTCCAAGGCGATGAAGTCGTCGATCGGCCTGACGACCACAGAGTTCGATGAAAAATTCCAGATGTACCTCAAGAAGGTCTACTGGCCGGAAATCGCCGTGCGCGACGAGCCCGCGCGTGTCGGCAAGAAGCTGACCGATCACGAAAAAGACGGCTCCTATTTCAACGAGAAGCCAGTGTACTCGCCTGATGGCGAGATGATTGCGTTTTATTCTGATCGTTCGGACTTCACCCAAATTTATCTGATGAGCGCTGTTGACGGCAAGATTCTCAAGAAATTGGTCAAGGGCGAACGCTCGGGCGATCTGGAATCGCTCCACTCGTTCGTGTCAGGACTCTCGTGGTCGTGGGACGGCAAGTTCATCGCCTTTGCCGCCAAATCCGGCGGCAAGGACGCTCTGATGATCTACAATGTCGAGAAGCGCAAAATCGTCGATCGCATTAAACCCGGCTTTGGCGCGATCATGGGTCCTTGCTGGACACCGGACGGGCGGTTGATATTCACGGGAGTAACCGGGGGCAAAGCTGACCTTTATATCGCAGACTTGAAAGAAAAGCGCCCGCGCAAATTGACCGACGATACATATGACGACAAGGATGCCGTTATCACCGCCGACGGCAAGAAGCTCGCATTCGCTTCCGACCGGCCGCTAAATCCAGTGGAATCCAGTCGCTACAAGTATGGCAACTACAACATTTTCATCATGGACATCGCCTCTGGCGCGATTGTTGACACAGTAACCCGTGAAGAGGGAATTTGCCGCTATCCGACCTGGTCGCCGGATGGCAAAAAGATCTGCTACGTTTCGAATCTGAATGGCATTGACAATCTCTACGTCAAGGACTTCGCCCAGGAAGGCATGGCTTTCCCGATCACAAATGTGCTTACCGGAATCAGCTCGCCCTCCTGGTCCCCCAAAGGCGATCAGATCGTGTTTCAGGCTTTCTACAAGGCCGGATACGACCTCTATCTGATCAAAGAGATCAAGCCGGTTACCGCTGATGGCGCGCCGTTGATGGCAACTAAGTTCGTCAAGGGTGAGCTAAAGGCTGAATTTGCTGCAGCTGAAGTGACAAGTGGCGACAGCACTGTGACCGGTGATTCTACCGCCACTGAGGAACTTCCCCTGGAGCCCGACAATACTGACTTCGTCTTCACGCCGCCGGTCCGCGATACCAAGGTCGCCGTGGCTGACGGCGACAGTGCGGAGGTTCCGGAGACCCGTGAAGATGACGGGCGCGACACAATTTATGCGGTGGGCGCGGACGGTGAATTCCCCGTGAAGAAGTACAAAGCCAAATTCTCGCCCGACTTTGTAACCGGCGGATTATCTTACGACACATTCTATGGCGTGCGCGGCCAGTCATTCATCCTGATCACCGACTTCCTCGGCAACCACCAGTTCATTATCGGTACGGACGTTGTCAATTCGATCAATCAATCGAACGTGCAGTTGTACTATGTAAACAGCACGCATCGCACCGATTTCGGGGTCGGCCTCTTTCATAACAAGAATTACTTCGAAGACAACCGTAACCGGCTGTTCTCCGACCGAACTTACGGCTTGATGGCCTCGGTTTCCCATCCGTTTAGTCTGTTCCGTCGCGTGCAACTTGACCTGTCACACCTCTACATCGATCGCACCTATTATGATCCGCGATATGATCCCGAACTTAACCAGTGGGTGTACGATGACCAGAACGAAGCGGCGACAATAGCTGATATTGCGTATGTCCATGATAATATCCTTTGGGGAATGACTGGACCAATGAACGGCAGCCGCTGGAAATTGAAATTCGAGCGGACGATTCCCCTCTCGAGCGATTCCAAAGACTATTGGGCGGCAGAATTTGACTATCGCAAGTACTGGCACCTTGGCGGGCAATACTCATTTGCGTTCCGAATGGCCGGCGGCTCGACCTTTGGCTCGGACAAGAAGACGTACTATTTGGGCGGAAACACGGGTAACATCGGCTCAACCAGCGTCGGTGATGATGTTTATTCGGTGAATGGATTTTACTTCTCCAAGATCATCACGCCTTTGCGCGGCTATGATTATTACGAGTTCCAGGGCTCGAAATACGGAGTTATGAACTTCGAATTCCGCTATCCGTTTGTCGATTACCTGGCGTTGCGCTTCCCGCTGCCGCTGGTACTCGCCCGACTTTCCGGAGCTGCGTTCATCGATGTCGGTGCTGCCTGGAATCGCAATGAAGAATTCAAGCTGGGTTCATCGCAGTATGCGGACAAGCTGCTTGGCCTGAAAACCGGTTTCGGTACGGGCGCTCGCGTGAATCTGGGAATTTTCCTGTTGCGCTACGATGTCGCCTGGAACTGGGATTTCATCAATTTCAGCAAACCGCACCACTATTTCAGTTTTGGAGCCGAATTTTAGCAGACGTACCAGCACGTTGAATGGAGACAATCAAGGACCGGCCGGACCGCCGGTCCTTTGTCTTGGTGTTAGTCGATTCTTATCGAGTGGTTCAAGTAATTGAATGACCGCGTCGGCGGATTGTATTTGCTCGAGAAACAACCGGCCGGGGGACCACTGTAATGCTCGGCTGTGACCCTCTTGCCGTCTGCGCCGGTGACGGTCGCCGCCAGCATCAGTCGATTGCCGCTTCTGTCCGAAAAAGTATTGTCGGCGCACTTTTCCCAGACAAATTTCAGTTCGGTCTTCCTGCCCTGATAATCCTTCCGATCGGTGGCGTAGAGATACAATCTCGCGATCTCTCCGGGGCCGACAAGCGAGGATGAATCCGGGTGTTTGTTGGCCGGGTCCTGATTGTCGGCGATGGCAAGCATGCGCAGATATGCCGCTGTGCTCACCTCTTCTTCCGGTCTGAGCCGGCCGGACCGGAAAGTGAAATACTCCCACTCTCCGGCAGTATGTTGGCCAAGAACAGCAGAGTCCATCACCAGTGCGCCGGAGTCGAACTCGATCAAGAGATTAAAGCCCCCAACGACGTTTGCTGAATCATTAAGAAACACCGCCACCTGGAATGCCGTCCCGGGCGCCACGGCAGAATCGCCGCGTAATTCAACCGCGCCAAATTGCCCCGGCTTGTCTTGGGCAGAAACCAAGTTTTCCGAGAGAAGGCACAAACAAGCTATCGCGACGAGTGTTCTGAACAACATATTCGTTATACGTTCCGACACTCATGCGAGCGAGATATTCTTGCTTGTGTCGGACAATTCCGAAGAGTTACTTGGTGCGATGAGAAAATACCTCCCCTTCATCGCGGCGTTTCTGGCCCTCATCGTATATTTCCTTACGACTTGTCGCGCAATCTGGATCGGCGACTCGGGCGAATTCGCGCTCGCGCTGAAGACGTTCGGTATTGCTCACCCGCCCGGTTACCCGCTTTTCACAGTTCAAGGAACCCTGTTTGTACAGGCGCTTTCATTCCTGCGTCCGGTTTTTGCCGGTGGAATCTACAGCATCACCGTCGCGGCGGCCGCGGTCGGAGTTGTTTTCCTGATCATGCGACGACGGCTGGACAACTTGTCATCAATCGGTTTGGCGTTCTGCTGGGCTTTTGCAGCAATTTTCTGGGCGGAAACCAACGGCGTCGAGATTTACACGCTGAATATTCTTCTGATCGTCCTCACCTATTTCGCACTCGAAAGTGAATCTGCTTACAAGTGGCCCCTGACCATTTATCTCTTTGGTCTTTGTCTCTGCAATCATCCATCGTCGCTGGCGCTGGCGCCGGCGATTCTCTATCGATTTATGGCGGAGGGCGAGTACCGGCGCTTAACTCGATTTCCGTTATATGCTGGACTTCTGGTGACCGCCGGATCAATGTACCTGTATCTCTGGCTGCGTTCAATTCACGATCCAATTTCCGACTGGGGTAATCCGGAGGGATTAAGCGCACTGTGGCAACATATGTCACTCAAGCAATATTCCGGCTGGGTTCATAATTCCTGGGACAATCTGCTTTTTAGCAGCAGGCTATATGTTCGGTCGGTTTTGGAATGTTGGTCCTGGCCCGGACTGCTGTTGATCCCGTCGGGGATAGTATTCGGATTCAAGCTCAATGCCGTCCGTACGGTCAATGCGGTGCTGATGCTTGTTACGGCGTTACTCATGGCGGCATTCCATCAGGCCGTCAATCACGAACCGTTTTTCCTTCCGCCGTTGTTTGCATCGCTTCTGCTCATCGGTATTAATATCGAAGCATTGCGGAACAAGACTATTTCTCGCACGGCGGCTTCATGGGCAATCATTGGAGCGGCTGCTGTGCTACTTGTCCTGAACTATCGGGCGAATGACAAGTCCGATTATACACTCTACGACGATTACTCCCGCCAGCTATTGGATTCGGCGCTGCCTAGCAGCAGCCTCTTTCTTGCAGGCGACATCAATACCTTTGGCGCGACCTATCTTCGCTATGCCGAAAACTATCGACCCGACCTGAAAATCTATGACCGGTCGATACGCAAGCGTGCCTTGTCCGAGCGTGCGACCGAACTGGCGGGCGCTCGCGTTGAGGACTTGTTCGAGTCGCGGTCAGTCCTCCTGAAGCGGGAGCAGGGGAGGCTGTACTTTGCGAAAAGTCATTATCAGAATGAACCCGATTGGTGGGGAGGTCTGGACTCGTTGTTCAGTTTCGGAATGCTCTATGATACGCGCCCGGCCGAGCAGCCGGCCAAGGCGGTGCCGGAGTATCCCGCATCATTTGATCCCGGCGATTTGATGTCGCGCGAACTGCTGGTAAACCTGGACCTGATTCGCGGAGAGGAATTGCTGATTCAATCAGGCGCCGACTCGACGGCGGCGCTGGCGCAATTCAGGCTTGCACTGGGTCGATATGATCTCGAAACACGGGGCGTGCTCCTGAATCAGCTGGGGATTTTTTATCGGAAGATGAAAGCTCTTGACTTGGCGTTGGAAACATACAACCGTGCCCTGGAGAAGCCGATACTGACCGCCGGCCAACGCGACGAGATCCGATTTAACATCTCGAACATTCATAAGGATCGGGGCAATTCGGCAATGGAACACAGCGATTATGCAGCGGCCGTGAGGCATTTTGAGCAGGCTGCCGAATACGATCAGAAAAACGCGCGCCTACTGCTGAATATCGGGCTGATTTACACTCAACATCTGAAGGACAACAATAACGCCCGGCGTTTTCTCACCCGCTATCTGGAACTCGAACCGGGTGACTCCCGTGTCGTGCAACTGCTCGGAACGCTGCGCTGACCATCTACCACTTGGACATCATGGCAAACGCCACGCCGACGCCGAGATAGACCTGGAAATACTGGGGGTGAATCTTTTCAGATTGTCCGCCCAGTTGTTGCGGCACCGAGAAGCTCTTCAGATAGCGCACACCGCCGTCGAGCGCGATTCCATTACCGAAATTGAGATCGCAACCAAGCGTAATATCGCTGCCGAGCGATACCTCGGTGTCTTCAAACAGCTCCTTACGTATCTCGTTCTCATTGCTGTCGTCCTTAACCACGGCATCGGTACGGATATTGTAGACCGACAACGAAAGGTTGATGCCGGCATGCGGACGGATGAAGCCGTTGCCGTGACCACCGACCTGGCCGCCCAGAAATACGCGAAAAATGTTCTGGTCGGTTTGCTGTTCAATGTCGTCGCCGAGATACGGGTCGTAGAAAACGATCGTCTTGTTCATCAGATTGGTGATTTCGAATCCGCCGACAAAGGCGAAGACATTGTGGACTTGCGGCAAAGGCGCGACGACATGAATTCCCCCGCCCCACCCGGCCTTGCTATAGTCTTCGGCATCGTCGCCGTCGGGAACCTGGCGCAATCCGTAGATACCGAGTTTGCCTCCGGCATAGATTGATGGTGCGCCGAGAAGTACCAAGAGGAAGAGTAGTGTTACGATTCGGAAAAATCTGAACATAAACGTAACTCCTTTACTTCTTACGTGATTTGTCCTAAACCTCTGCTTTATCGTACTTTCGAATTTGGCGGCGACAAGAGAAAGAGAAACGACAATGCCGCCATTCTCGGATTGACATTGCGACGAAGCTCTTGCCTGATAGCTTCGATTCGGTCGGACAGAGTCTCGATCCTCTCCACACTCCCGAATTGATCGCGCAACGCCGCATAGCGGTCAAGATAATCGTAGTTGACCAACCGCGACGCCAGACCGGCTCCATCGTCGTTAACTGCGCCGGGTCCGCAAATCAGCAGGTCGCGCAAGATGCTCTGCCAGTGCCGCAACAGGGCTTCCACTTTTTCCCGGGTTGCCAGCCAGGCACTCTCGCCCGCGCGCAGATAGACCTCCGATTGTGAATGCGACAGCGCCAGGGTAATCATCTCAAACGCCGCTTGGCGCATCTGCATGAAGTCGCCCTGCATGATTGTGTCGATATCGAAGAGCTGGCCGCGCGCAAACCGCACCATCGCGGTCAGCTGATCGTCGCGGAGCGTATACGCCTGCTGTAGATGTTGCGATACAAATTCGTCCGGCAGTGCCGGGACATTAACTCGCTGCAGGCGCGAAACAATGGTCGATAAGAGAAAACGCGGTTCCGGCGTGACCACCAACAGGAAGCACTTGTCTGGCGGTTCTTCGAGCAGTTTCAGTAATGAATCCATCGTGCCGGGAAGCATCCGTTCGGCCTCATAGATGACCCCGACCTTGTAAGGCGACAGCGTTGCCCGCCGGGCAAGCTGCACCTGAAACTGACGGATGGCCTCGATCGGGATGAAGTGCTTGGCATCTGCGGCCGATGACGCGAACGGATGTTCCAGTTTCCCCTTGAGGTAGGGAAAAATCCAGTTACCCCAGTCAGCCGCGTTGGCCGGCAGGGGGAACAGGAACTGAATATCCGGGTGAGCGAACTGCTCAAGTTGCCGGCATGATGCACACTCGCCGCAACCGCGCTGTTGGCGGGGCTGAAGGCAGGTGATCCGCTTCGCCAGTTCGAAAGCCACGCTCCATTTACCCACGCCCCGGGGACCGGTCAGTAACAATGAGGCGGGAAGGTGCCCTTCGGCAAATCGTCCGGTCAATTGATTGTATGTCTGCTCTTGTGGATGCATATCAGTTACTACCGGCGCTCCTATCTCCGGAGCCACTCTGTCGGGTTCAGGGGTGTCTTGCCGTCGCGGACCTCGAAATGCACTCGATCACCTGCCGTTACTGCAAACGGCACACCGCGGATCACCTGGTCACCCTCTTTCACCAACAAATCGCCGAGATTGCCATACAGCGAATAGATCGAGCCGCCGTGATCAACAACTACGAATCGTTCCAATCCGCGCGCCCAGCCAATATATATGACTTGCCCGGTCAGCGCAGCAACGACTTTCTGTCCGCGACGGGTAGTAATACTGATGCCGTTGCTCTTACTGGACAAGCCCGTGCGCTTATCTTTCCTGGTACCGAAGCTTTCCACGACATTGCCGCCCACCGGCCAGAAGAATTTGCCTTTCATCCTCTGCGACATTTCGCGCTCGCGTTCCCACAGATAGTCCGAGGTCGACCGCGCCTGCTTCTCAATCTCGGCAAAAACGTCTCCGATGGTTGTGGCACTTCCTTCGATTTTGCCGATCTCAACTGACAGCTCATGGCTCTCACTCTTGAGTCCTGCTAAGATGCGCTCGCGCTGCAGAAGCGATTCCCGGGCGCGCTGCTCTTCGAGAGTCTGGGCAGCGCTTAGTCGTTTTAGCTCGAGTTGACGCGATTTCAAACTTTCCAGAAGCCGTTCTTTTCCGCTGATAGAGGAATTCAACGTAGTCAAGTTCAGATTGTCGCTTTCCACGAGCTTGCGATAGTTGAATCTCAACGAGGATTTTCCGATGAAGTCGGCCTCGCTGAACGGCACGTAGACGTCATTCAAATCGCGGATGATGTACAGCCTGCGCAGCCGGCGCGACAGCATCAGTTTTTCTGCCGCAGTTAGCTCCCGTAAGCTGGCAATGGTATCCGACGTCGATAGAATCGCTGTTTCGGTTTCCGCCGCCTGCTTGCGAAGTTGCCGCAATAGCTGGCTTGATAGTTCCAGTTCCCGGTCTACAACTTCCAGTTGTTGGTAGAGGTCTGCCTGCGAACTCAAGATCCGTTCGGCATCCAGCCGGGCGCGCTCCAATTGTTGCCGGGTTTGTTCGAGTTTTTCTTGTTCCAGTGACTCGGCGAGTACGATGCCGGAAGTGTGGAGCACCAGCGCGAACGCAAGCAGCACGCATAACCGCGCGATCATATCTCCGGTCCAACGGCGAGAGCGGCGCTCAACAGTGCCACCAGTCCGCCAAAGCCCAGGACCGCCAGCATGTTCGCACTGGTGACGAACGAGATCTCAATCGACCATCCGACTGCCAGCGCAAAACATCCGTATAACGCCAGCAGTGACAGCGCTGCGCCGGCGATACCCAGGGCGGTCTTGCGGAGGATGAATGGAAGCGCCACTACGCGCCAGCCGGCGCCGAGGCGGCGAAGGATTGTATAATATTCGTTTCGCCCCAGAATGACTCGCTTCATAAACCAGAACATCAATATCAGCGAGCACCCCGCCGTGATCACCCGTACCGCCGTGAGAATCCGGGTTGCCGAGGCAAAAGTCTGCTCGTGTGCTTCCAGCCAGTCGGCACCGTAATTGACATCTTCAATGAACGAGAACTTCCTGATACTGAAGCCGACTGCCTCGAAATGCGTCAAGGTCGAGTACTGCGGGGCAAAGGCAACTTCAACAACGGAAGGAAATGGATTGGGCGCGTCGTCGGGCAACAAGTTGGCCCCCAGGGCCGCCTGCATCTCCTTGAAGACATCGCCGCGATCACGATAGTTGAAATTGCTGAAGCCCTCCATCGTTTTGATCTGTCCGATCAACAACTGCACCTGTTCGGGTGTCGCTTGCTCGCGCAGGTAAATCTCAAACTTGAGACGAGAGCGAAGCGATTGTTCGTAATCGTGCAGGTTCTGTTCAACCATTGTCGTCAATCCGAATGGGAGGATGATCAGGCTCAACAGCAGGAGCGCCGTAAACACGGAAACGCTTCTGCCTCCAGCTTCAGAACGCGGCATGGACCTCACCCCTGATTGTGGTCTCCGCCCCTGCCGCCTGCATCGGAAATGCGCGGTCAATCAAGGCCAGTACGGCGCCGCCGTGCGAGGAGTACTTCTGCAGTATTTGTGCGGTGACCTGACAGTCGAATTCGTCGTTCCGCAACTCGGCAATAACAAGCCTGGGCGCCTTGATCAGCGCTTGCGCTACCCCGGCAAGTCTCAGTTGAGAGGGTGTGAGAATGCTCATCGGTTGGCGCATCTGGAACAACAGCCCACTTTCCGTCACGATGTTTCGCACCCTGTTTTCGATCTGGCCGGACGTCATCCCGGAAATGCGCAGCGGGAGGGCCAAGAACTCGTCGAGTGTCAGATCGGCAATTACCGTATCCACACGCGGAAGTATGCCGGTTTGTTGCAGCAGTTGCCGGCGTCGTCGGGCCGACATCTTGCGGAGAGGATAACCAAGCAAGGTGCCCGAGCCGGAAACGAGCTTTGCTTCACCGGTAATCAACGGAATCAAATGTGCGACGTCGAAGCCCGGGGCCGGGGCGAGGACCCGGTACTCGCCAGGGAACAACGCTAACGATAAACCGCCTGCTTCAGCGTCACGGCGTGTCCGTCGATAGGAAAAGTTGTCCAGTCGCAATACTTCGGTGGTCGTCATGATTGTCGAATTTGCATGATTGCAGCCGATTCGACAATCAGTTTTTGCTTGACTCCAGCGGCGCTTCTTCGATTAGTAAAAACGGGCTATTGGGAATGGAGTAGCAAGTGAAGAGACTAGCAGGAATTATCCTGGCGGCGGCAGTACTTTTTATCGGCGGCTGTTCATCTGGGGGGAACGATCCATTGCAATATGAGTCTTATATGATCGTTGCAGGAGAGGAAATCAACGGCATCGATTTCGTCAGCGAGTCAAACGGCTGTGCCATAACCGCAGCAGGAAATATCTACCGCACTACCGACGGCGGACGAACCTTCTTCGTGGTTGGCGGCATCAGTGGAAGGCGATTGGCCGATATTTACTTCCTTGACGACGATATTGGATTTGCCTGTGGCGAAAAAGGCACGCTGTTGCGGACCGTTGACGGTGGCGCAAGCTGGTCCGCCATAGCGGCTGACTCCGGTTGGGACCTGGAGAGTATTGGATTCCCCAAAGATGAATTCGGGATAATCGTCGGCAATTTCAATTCCGGCGAGTTTGCGGGCATGGGCGTTATTGGCACAACCTCCGACGAAGGTGTAACCTGGAACTTTGCCAAGACCGACTACCGCGCGCTCTATTATGTCGATGTCGTTCCGACCGATCATGCCTGGATATTGGGCAAAGAATCTCTTGTTTACACCACTGATGGCGGACAGAGTTGGGACCAGGTTGCCAGCCGGATTACCGGTGCCAATGCACTGCTATTCACTGATGTTCAACACGGCTGGGAGATTGGCGACAACGGGCTATTGCGGTACTCCACCGATGGCGGCTGGTCATGGCAGAACAAACTGAAGATGACCGAGGAGCCCCTCACCTGTCTGGCCGTTCCGGAACCCGATCGCATTTACATCGCCGGGAATCACTTCCTCGCCGTTTCGACCAATCACGGCAGAAACTGGTTGATGGACTCGGTCAGCCACAAATTCCGTTTCGTCGATATGGATGCCGTTGGGCACGACGTCTTCGCCGCCGGCAGTGGTGGAGAGCTGATAAAACTCAAGTTCTGACGATGCATCACTTCAATCAAGTGATGCCGATTAACTCAACTTCAAAGATCAAAGTCGCGTCTGGCGGAATGACATTTCCGGCGCCCTGACGGCCATAGCCCAACGCCGCTGGAATGATCAGTTTTCTCGTTCCGCCGACCTTCATGGTGGCGACACCCTCGTCCCAGCCCTTGATTACGCGACCCTTGCCGATCATGAACTCGAATGTCTTACCGCGATCTTTGGAACTGTCGAATTTGTCACCGTCTTCCAACCAGCCGGTATAATGAACCTCGACCAGCTGACCGGTCTTGGGCGAAGCGCCCGTGCCTTCTTTGATTTCAATGTATCTTAGCCCGCTGGGTAATGTAATCGCACCTTCAGTACTCATGATCTTCTTCTTCTTTCCAAACATGTTCGAAATCCTGTGTCATCTTCTGCCAAAAGGAACCCGGCTGGCTTGCCATCCCACCAGCCGGGTCAATGACATCATTTCAGTCTTTTGAATAGGGCTTGATTACTTCACGCCCAAGAGTTCGATTTCAAAAACGAGCGTTGCCTTCGGAGGAATTCCTGCCGGATGACCTTTATCTCCGTAGGCAAGATCTGGGGGAACAATCAGCTTGCGTAGTCCGCCGATTTTCATCATCGGGACTCCTTCGTTCAAACCCTTAATGATGTTTGGCGAACCAATTACAAAATCTAATGGCGTATTCTGATCTCTTGAGCTGTGCGACTTTCTTTCCATCCAATAAGCGAGACGACATAATGCACCGAAACTGTCTGACCAACCTTTGGGCTGCCGCCGGTACCGGGTTTGATATCAATGATACTTGAGTCCGCTGGCGGTGACGATCGTATCGCCAACCATATGAAGCGTCGGCTTGCCTTTGTCAGCAACAGTTGCCGGTTCCCCTTTGAGAATCTTTGGTTCGGTTGCGCTTTTCGGGTCGGTCTTTTCTTCAGCAAACGCCGCCGTCGATAACGTCAATACGAGCACTGCCGCAAATGCCGGAATGCTCTTGACTGAAAATCTCATGAATTCTCCTCCATAAATCTAAACGATCAGTGTCATTATTGCCGGGAGTTTATACAATTGTGATGGGGAAATCAATCCCAGAATTACGAGGAAGAAAAGCCGGCAACTACGGCGTTGCTGACCTCACGCCTCTCTGTATCAGTTTCTCCAGTTTCAGCGATTCGCCATCGGCCGGGTTCTCCTTGAGAGCAAGCTTGATTAAGCGTTGCGCGGTTTCAATCTCTCCGATTTCGAACGCTGACCGCGCCGCCCAGAAATTGAATCTCTCCATCACCATCCCGGAGCCCAGCACGGATTCAAAGTAAGACAAAGCGCGTCCGTACTCCTTGCGGTCATAGTAGATGCGCGCCAGTACCGACTTTGTCTGGATGGCGTCAGGAGCCAGTTCCTCGGCCCGGTGCAATACCGCCAGGGCTTGATCAAATTGCCCGCTCTTGACATAGAGACCGCCCAGTAACTGAAATGCGGTTGCATTGTCATCAGCGATCTTAATCGATTCCCGCAGTTGCTCGACCGCCTCCGGGTATCGCTCCTGCGCGGCCAGTGCACCGCCCAGCAGTGCCCGGTACATCGATCGATTCTGGCGACTCGAAAGTTCGAACGGTGGATTGAAAACTGCTAATAACAGAATCAACACCGACCCATAAACAGCGACCGGCCGCCAACTGCGGGATCGCAGCCAATTGTAGAATTCATTTCCGGCATAGACCGCCACTACGATCATTACCGGAAGCAGAGGTTGGCGGAAGCGCGAACTCACAAAGAACAACGAAATCGTGGCGACTTGTGAGAATACGAAGAGCAGCAATAGCGTGCGCTTGTTATGCTGCCGCAACAGCAGCACCGATCCAACGAGGAAAAGCGGCGCAATCACTCCGAAGGGGAAATTGACTCCCTTGTGCCAGATGGAGAGTGCGTACAACTGCGAATAGTCTCGCGGCATGATGGGATTCGAGTTGTTAAATAGTTCCTCTCCGCAGAAAAGCAAATATGACTTCTTGAGAAGCAAACCGATGGCCTCGCCCGGTCTCTCGGTTACGAAGTCCTTCCCTTGATCGAACCAATAGTCAGAAATCTCGGCAGAGGTCAGTTTGCGCCGCGTTCTTGATTCGGCAAGGTATTTTGAAGCTGACCAGATGTGGTCTTCATAGCGATTTAGCGGGGTTTGGCCGAATGGGAATGAGACAGTCTGTCCGTCGGCGCTTCGGTTGTTCCCGATATAGAAATTTGCCCCGCCTTGCGAAGATATCAGCACCAGTTCCGGTTCGATTATGTAGTTGCGAATTGTGACCGGCAGGATGACAAGAGCCATCGGCAGGGCCACCCAGGCCAATTTTTCGGCAATACCCCTCCAGCTCTGTCTTCTGTCCAGTAGCCAGAGCCACAGCGGCAGAACGATCAGAAACGAGAGAATCGTGGGCCGGGTCAGGGCCGCAAGCGCCAAGACGAGGCCGCCGATCGCGAGACTGATGTTGGAGCGGCTCCTTTCAAAGCGGCTGAAACAATACACTGCCGAAGTGAAGGTGAAGACCTCAAGAGCAGTCGGCATCACAGAAAGCTCGAAGAAATACAGTGTCGGATAAGCGGCTGCGCACAGTCCAGCAATCCGCGCGATGCGGCGGCCAAAATGGACTTCAGCAATCAGATAGGTGAGTATTGCCGTGCCGATGCCAAGTACGGAATGGAGGACCTGAATTGCCACGCTACCGATTCCAAAGAGCTTGTATGTAGCGCCCAGAATATAAGGGAACAGGGGAGCCCGGAAAAATACCTCGCTGCCCCAGAAGTTTGTTGTCGCAATTTCAACGGCCAAAAGATGATAAACTTTGGAGTCGAGGAATAGCAGGCCCCGAAACGGGTCATCGATAGATTGAAACGCAAAAACAATCCGTACGCCGGCGGCCAAAGCGGCAATGCCGATTAGCCAGAGAGTGTCGATTCTCCTGGTTTCAATTATCGGCGCAGGTTTCTTTGTGCTCCCGTGGTTCTTCAAACGTCAATCCAGAGTTGTCTCTTCCCGATGATAGTTCGACTGATTCTATTGGCAGCTTTAGGCTGTAAACAATAGCACAACGCGAATCCGCAACAATTCGTTGAATCTGACTGCGGCCCGCCACTCTTGAATGTAAGCGATTTTGACCGATCGGGAGTGGAGATTGTCGAGGTTTTCTTAGAATTTTACCAACAGGTTCTCAGCGCAAAATCCCGGACCGAGAGCAGAGATAAGCCCGTATTTGCCGGTGCCGCGATCGAACTTTGCGCAGGTGTTCTTCCAGGACGAAGAGCACGGTCACAGCGGACATATTGCCATACCGGCGCAAGACATCCCGGCAGATATGCAGGGCGCCATTGCTTGTTCGCAACGCCGTTTCATAGGCATCAATGACTTTGGCGCCGCCGGGGTGGAAAATCAGATAGTCTATATCCGGCAATTCCAGATTGTGAATACGCAGGAATGCCTCGATATTCTCTCGGGCTCGTGTCTCCACTATATGAGGGATACTCTGGCTGAAAACTACCTGTAGTCCCGAATTCATCAAATTCCAGCCCATGATATCAAGCGAATCCGGCCAGAATGTCGAACGCGTGCCGATTATGCTCACACCAGGGGCATCGACTTCGTCGCCATTTAACAAAACAGCCGCAGCCCCTTCGCCAAATAGGGCGGTCGCGACGAAGTTACTTCGGCTCAGGTCATTTTGTTGGAAGGTCAATCCGCAGAGTTCGATTGCAACAAGCAGAACCCGCTCACGGGGATGCCCGAGCAGATAGTGATAGGCCTGGGAAATTCCTGCTGCGCCGCCGGCGCAGCCCAGACCCCAGACGGGCGTGCGTCTTATGTCACTGCGCATTCCCAGCAAATTGATCAGTCGAGCATCAATCGAGGGCGTCGCCAAACCGGAAGTCGACACGAAAATGATATAATCGATGTCGCGAGGCGTAATACCGGCGTTCTCAAGACAGCGGCTGGCACTTGCGACGCCCAGCGAATTACAGGAATCGATGTAGGCTTGATTCTTGTCCTCGAAGCTCCTTTCTTCCTGATACCAATCAATTGGCACCGAAAAGTAGCGTTCGTCGATTTCGGCATTCTTGAACACCTCGAGCAGCTTGTCGATCGGCAGGGGCGAACCCAAAAATCGTGCTCGCACGAATTCGCGAATCTGATCTTGTGTAAGTCGGTGCGGCGGGAGTGCGCATCCAACAGCTTGAATTCTTGGCATAATTCGGTATTTCCACCTCTTATGATTGTACGCACTCGGTAGATAATTGTCACAGCGCTCATTTCGTGCAAAAGCATTGCCGTCCGGTCTTGAAAAGCATAAAATTAGAGCAACAACCAACAGTTACTGGAGAGATATGCAAAAACGAGAACTCAAGTATCCGTCCGGATACGACACCAAGACACAAGCGACTATTTCGCTATTTGCTGCACAGTTTGACGATCAGTTGCGGCTTCTAAAAGATGCGGTGGGCAAGCTTTCAATCCCGCAGCTCGAATGGCAACCACAACGCGGCATGAATACGGTCGGAATGTTGCTTGCGCATCTGGCAGTTGTCGAAGTGTTCTGGATCAATGTCGCCGCCAACGAGATTCCGGTTGAGCCGGAAGGAGACGAGGTCTTGATCAAGACCATAGGCATTAAAGCCGATGATGACGGGCTCCCGATCAAGCCGGACGGCCTTCATCCCCAAACATTGTCGGGCAAGTCCATTGCCGACTACTTCGCCATGCTCGATAAGGCGCGCGCCGCAATACATATCGAGTTGAAGCAGTGGCAGGATGCCGAACTCGAAGGCACCTACACACGCAAGCGCGGAGACCAAGAGATACATATCACCCGTTCCTGGACACTTTATCACGTTCTCGAGCACTTTGCCGCGCATTTCGGGCAGATCTTGCTACTGAAACACCTGATGCGCAGTGCCGGCGTCTTGGGCACTGAAGCGCAAGACTGAACACCGTAACCGGCCCATCCGTGATGTCGTCGATTTTGCACCAAGTCCGGACAGATTGAAGCTTTCGTTATGGCGGAACAAGAGATCGTGGGCCGCGGCGTAAAGTGTTATTTGCGCCGTGTCCGCTACGAGGATGCCGAACACTTCTTTCGATGGTATTGTGACGGCAGAGTTCAAAAACATCTGGCAAATCCCTGGTGGAATCCCCGAATCGATTTTGATGCTTACCGCCTCTTCCGATTCTCGCTATATCTCGAACCCAGCGAGTTCAGCGGAGTTTTGTCAATCTGTTCTTTGGAAGGCCAACCGATTGGATTGGTCAACTACTTCGATATCGACGACCAGAGCAAGGTCTGCGAAATTGGCATCATTATCGGGGAGGTCGATTTGTGGCGCCGCGGGTATGCGCTCGAAGCTCTACATTTGCTGATCGATTTCCTGGCCCGCAATCATGGGATTATGTCAGTGCAGGCGCGCATACTCGCAGAGAATGTCGCTTCGCAGAAGCTGTTTGCCAAGGCGGGATTCGTGCAGACCGGTGTCAGTCGCGAACAGGACTTCGCCTTTCTGGACTATCAATTTTCTGTGATCTCGACGAATTAGTAAGGCTACTTGCCGACGGTGTCAAGCGGAGTCGCGACCCCTTTCCCCTGAAGCTCCAGCAATTGCTTCTTGAGCCGTATCCGTTCTATCGCCACCGATGCCTGGCTGATCAGGCTGGCGATGGACAGCAGGCGGTCATCGTCCACCGGTTCAGCAGGATCGGGGTTGTTGATGACCATCACGATCTCGACCTCTTCGCCAATGACCATCGGCAATGTGGCAAAGGCGCAGCAGCCGATCTGGACGCGCTCTTCTTCAAGAAGGATATCCTGATAGAGCTCTGAAGTTGAATCGAGAATGTTCTGGGTGGCACAATCCGTGACGGTACGGCCGATCACGCCCTCACCGAGGGGCAGGCTCATGTCGTATACCGCCTGCTGGGAATTCACGCCGAATCCCAGAATCCCGCGCGCCATCTTGGCTTCGCGATCGACGCCCAGGAGGATGGCACGACCAATTCCCATGCCGCGAAAAACCTCTTCGAGCGTTGTCTGGAAGATCTCTTCTTCGCTGCAGGCTTGGCGAATTGCTTCCCCGGCTTCCTGAATGATCGCTAACTCGCGATTGCGCTCGTTTAGTTTCTGAACCAGTGCGGCGGACTCGTGATCCATATTGCGGCTGACGATTTCGGTGCGGTTGGCGTCCGGCGGCTTGAGCGAAACAGCCAGTTCATTGGCGATTTCCTGAATCACGCCGGGAGCGATCCCGATAATCTTGTTGACCGTTTCTTCACTCGTTCCGGCCAGATCGTTCGCCGACTTGTAAAGCTGGCGCTTCATGTCTTCGTCGGCTTGAAAGATAACGTCGTAAGCCATATTGCTCAGATAGATGTAGTCAGTTAGAGGATTATTGCTCTTTTGCCGCGAAGGCAGGCCGCGCCGATGATGTTCCATGATCGGTTTGATCAGCAGCGGCGGCAGATTCCATCTCCGCGCCAGCCAGCCGCCTACCTCGCAATGATCGATGGCAAATACCGACTTCTCGGCGGCGGTCTGTTCTTCACCGCGCTCAATCTTCTTAAGAACAATATCGTATTCCTCCGGAAAGACTACGGCCAGGACAGCCACGCCGATATTGTGCATAAATCCCGCAATGAAGGCTTCTTCCGGAGTCTTGTAGTGCGACGCCGAGGCAAACAGCTTCCCGATGACTCCGGTCGAAAGCGAGTGGCTCCAAAATCCGCGGAAATCGAACTTGTGGTGCGAGAACTTGCCCATGGCATCAAACAACACCAGCGAAATGACGACATTCTGCACGGTCCGGAATCCCATCAACGTTATCGCTTGGGTAACTGTCGAGACCTGACTGGCATACTCGGCATAAAATGCCGAATTGGCGATCTTGAGGATCTTCGAGGTCAGCGAGTGATCGGAAAGAATGATATTCGCTAAATCGGCCACCGACGAACGCGGATTCTCCGAAATCTCCCGCACGCGAATGATGATTTGAGGAATGGACGGCATCCCTTCGAATTCTTCGATGCGCCGCAGCGTCTCGTGTCTCCCGATCAGCGCCATTTAGTTGTCCTCAAACAAGTGTTTTTCTTCTTCGAAACGACTCTGCAGGTCTTCCGTCATGGCGCGAAGGCAATCGCTGTCCAGCCTGAAGCGTTCGGCAACCGGGTGCCGCGAAAGACAATCCACTGCCGGTTCAGCAAAGCCCCCGGCGATCTGCTTGGCGAGCAGATTGCTGAACGCCACGACGCTTCCGATACTGACTTCACTATGGGTGTCATCGGGCGTGTCGTGATGATACTCCACACCTTCAACCAGCTCTTTCGGGAAATTCCATTTCTTCAGAATCGTAGCGCCGACCACGGCGTGATCAAATCCCAGCTTTTCCAGTTCGATCGCCTGGAAGCCGCGTCCCGATCGTTCAACTTCCCTGACGATGCTGTCATAAACGACCGTCAACTTCTGCCCGAGTACGACCTTACCGATATCGTGTAGCAGCCCGGCCATGAAAATCTCTTCGATTCGGGAATGCTGAATCTGCCTGGCGACGATTCGGCACGCCATCCCGCTGGCCAGCGAGTGATTCCACAGTTTTTCGCTGAATTGGGCATTGTCCTTCCGATTGTAGACGGAGTGCGTTGAGGATGCGATTACCATCGAGCGCAGCGTGTAGAAACCCAGTATCAGAATTGCCTCCTTTATTGAGGAAACCGATCTGGATCGCCCATAGAATGATGAGTTGGAGAGCTTGAGCACCTTGGCAGCCAGAGTCGCATCGGCGGCCAATACCTCGCCGAGATCTTCCACGGAAGCGTTGAGATTGGCAGTGAGCCCCATGACGGCCGAGACAATCGCTGGAGAAGCCGGAAGTTCTCCAATCGTCATTGTTATCTTGTCGAGCATTGAATACTTAACGATCGCAATCGACATTTCCGGGTCTCAATTTGTTAAAGAGTTATGCTATAAGAAGATATCGGAAATCGTCTTGATTGCTTTAGGCGCCCCGGCGATTACCCCGAAAAATCCCTGTTTTTTTTTCTTGCTCTCAAGGGAACGATGATGTTTTGTTCCGGTTATAACGATTGGCCGAAGCAGGGTGTAGTACCAAGTTTGAGTTTCCTGCCCCCCTCTCAGATTTGGCACCTGTCGCTTCGGCCTTTTTTTGTCAACTCTCCCGCAAAAGCACGACCTATTTTCTCACAAATTAGCTGAAAACGCCGGAATTATCGGGCAGAACCGCCGAGTCTCGGTCTGAAACAGCGCTTTTCCATGCCCCTTTGTGGTTCCAAAAAAGTGCGAAATCCGCCAAAATCATGTTGACATCATCCACTACTCCGTGTATATTCCCGCTGAAGTGAACACAAGGTCTAAACCTTAAACTGTCTTACTCATTTAGAAATTTAGCCAATTCGAATCATCGCAGACACAACAGCGATACGCTATTTCTCGAATCACGGGTTGGTGGAATTCGGCTCTTTTACTACAAACAAGCACTTTACACTTAGTATCGCAAGGTTCTCTCATAGGCGATGTTATTGATGTGGAACGTTTCAGTAGGTTCTTACCGGAAAACACAAGACAAGAAAGACTGCGAATAACGCGACGGAGACTGTACATAGGCCAAACAGCTACCGATTAACTAATGTGACGGTTTAGTAGTTTCTTACACAGGCAAGGAGGTTGCTTGATGGCCAAGAATTGGCGTTATTTCTCAATCGCACTGATCGTTCTGGTAACAGTCGCGATTTGGGTTTCGGTGGGCGAAAGGGCTGCGACTGCACCGAATGCTTTGAAGTTGGTCTGCCAGGTAGAATCGGTTTCTACTGGGCTGTCCAACGGCTCGATCGTGATTCCGGTTAATGTATCCAACATCTCTGATTCCATTGCAGGTTTCCAGTTGTGGATTAACATTTCGGAACCATCGCTTGTGAAGTTCAAGTCTGATTCGATCCGTTATCCCGGGACCGACAGCGCTATTTACTTCGCCAAGTTCGACACCGTCGGCACCCGCATCCGCGGGTGGGAATACATCCAGGCTCGTATCCTTGATGATTCCATCGGCGCGCTTCTCAATATTATCGGTACAGCCGATAATGGCGGTGCTCCAATCAAGCCGCCGCTTACACCGGGCTCCGGTGCCTTCATCAAACTATTTTGTCAGACCAAGGGTGCTCTGGGCGACTCGATTTGCGACAGCGCCACAGTCTCCTTGGTCATCAATCGGGCGCAAACACGATTTTCCGATCAGCGCGGCAATTTGATTGCCTATGCCTGCACGGCTTATGTAGAGACAACTTATCAGAATTGCGCCCAATTCGTTGGTCCCAACTGCGTCAGTTGGTTCGACACCGTGTTGACCCCCCGAAATGCGCTGTACATTTGACACGACCGCTGGCATCCTTCTTGACGGAAAGATCACTTTCAAGTGCTGCCTCTGCGGGGACGCCAACAACACCGGTACGATCAACATTTCCGACGCCGTGTATGTAATCAACTACATCTTCGGCGGCGGTCCTTCACCAAATCCGATCTGCCTTGGCGATGCCAACGGCACCGGAAGCGTCAACATTTCCGACGCGGTGTACATCATCAACTTCATTTTCGGCGGCGGACCGACCCCGCGCTGTCCATAGGTGGGTTTCGTAACGCGGAATTAACCGGAAACTAAATTGCGAGCAATAATGAACATAGAGATTCAAGTTATGATAATTGAGAGTGAAAGGAGGTGAGAACGAGTTTAGGAGAAGAGGCTTAAACGTTCAACCACCATTGAGCTTGCCAGATTCAGTCATTGCGTACGGCTTCTGGGAAGATCATCCCCGCGCAAAAGAGCTCTGCTTCGACAGAGACGCTTTTCGCAACTCACTTGGGGAGCAAATAAGTTTAGGGTGAGAGTTAACCCTAACCTAGAAATCGTTTCAGCAACCAATATAGGAGCAAGAAATGAAACGCATTTGTTTACTTCTTACTTCGTTTATGCTTCTTCTGACTGGTGCTATTTTCGCCCAACCCGGCGATATGACAGTCGGCCTCAACGGTGTAGACAATAAAGTATACATCGGTGAAACTAACGTACTTGAGTACTACATGACCAACGCCCAGCCGTTGGCCGCCGCGACCATCGGTTTTGGATTTACCTCCACCGCTGGTCCGATCACCTTCTCGACAACTAATACCGGTCCTTTCGGGTCGCGTCCGGCCACCAACCCGGTATTGGCTATCGTAGATGCTTCCGCCGACAGAACGTTATATTGGGACAATACCTATGCCCCAGGTAACGCTTTTGCCGTGTCGAATCTTCCGAACTTCATCCTCCTTGGCGGTGTGGCGAATGATCCGAGCACCTATATGCCGGCTCACGCTGTCTCCACCAAGATTTGGAACATGAAGTTCACTGGAACCTTGGTTCCCACCGTCTGGCGGTTTCTGCGTAGATAATATCTTCGTACCGCCGGCAGGTTCGTGGACGTTTGACATTGGTGGCCCGAGCTATGCTCCGACCTTCCAGGGTCAGCCGAACGCCAGCCAGTCCGATCCGTCGGCACCGGCTGCCTGCTTCGATGTTATCGTTCGTCCGTGCGTCCCGGTGACATTCACCGCGACCCCGGCTGCAGCGGTCAACAAGAACCACTGCTCCGCTTATACGTTTGACTTTGATGCCACCACCCTTCCGGCTGGTGGAGCCATCACTTTTACGACCAGCGCTGGTACGATCAATGCGTCGACCGGTGAACTTTCCGTTCCGGCTCTTGCCGCTTGCGGAAGCACCCCGGTTACCGTGACCGCCACCAATGCTTGCCAAAGCTCGGCTGCCTATCCGTTCACGATTACCTGGACCAACAATGCTCCGACCATCACGGTTTGCCCGACTGGTCAGAAGGTTGGAAAAGGAAATCCGTACAGCTTCGACTTCAACTCAATTGATGCCGATCCTTGCGACGCAGCTGTTTGGACAGTCGCCGCTCTTGATCCGGTTGTGAACGCCCCGTCGATCAGCGGCACGGGCCTCTTCAACTGGTTGAGCGCCAACGCCGAAGGCGGAACCACGAAGAACTTCACGATTACCGTGACGGATCCTTGCGGTGGTTCAGCTACCTGCAACCTTGCGGTTGAAGTTCTTAACGTTCAGCCGTTCGTTATCAAAATCGAAAAGACTCATAACTCGCTTCAGGGCCAGTTTGAGTACGTTTCGATCACCAAAGAAGGTGGATCAGACCTTATGGGCGGTTTTGACTTCTTAGTCGCCTACGACGCGTCTGCTCTTAGCTTCTTCTCCGCCCAGCTTGGCGCGGCCCTCGGCCCGGCAGGTTGTGGATGGGAATACTTCACCTATCGTTACGGCGCGCAGGGTAACTGCGGTGGACCGTGCCCGAGTGGTCTGCTTCGCGTAGTCGCGATTGCCGATGCCAACAACGGCGCCAACCATCCGTCCTGCTTCTCCGTTGCGAACGGTGCTGAACTCGTCAGCCTTAAGTTCTATGTTTCGAACGACCGTACCTACGAATGCATGTACGTCCCGATCCGCTTCGCGTGGATTGATTGCGGCGACAACGGCATTTCGAACGTCGCTGGTGATACCCTTTGGATCTCGGACCAGGTATTTGATTTCGAAAATACCGATCCGCTTACCGATCCGAACTACAATATCACCGACATGAGCTGCTACTTTGCTATCGCCTACGGCGGTGCCTGCAGCGCTTGTGATGTTTCGCAGAAGTACGAACCCGTTCGTTTCATCCTGTTCTGGAACGGCGGTGTTGATATCGTTTGCGCCGACTCAATCGACGCTCCTGGCGATCTCAACTTGAACGGTATTGCGTATGAAATCGCAGACGCAGTGTTGTACACGAACTACTTCCTGTACGGCCTCAGCGCCCTCGATCCGAATCCGCAGTTCCGCGAAGCCCAGATTGCGGCTTCCGATGCCAACCAGGACGGTAGAGTCCTTACGGTCGGCGACCTTGTTTACTTGCTCCGCGTAGTTGTTGGCGATGCCCTTCCGTTCCCGAAGCTTGCCCCGTTTGCCAATACGGTCAACGTCAAGCTTGCTAACGGTGTGGTTTCGACCGACGCGTCGGTTGAAGTTGGTGCCGTGTATGCCACGTTCAAGACGAACGGTGCCTACAGCCTTACCAACAATTCCGATATGGTCCTGCTTAGCGCCGAGAACGATGGTCTTGTGAAGGTCCTGGTTTATGCCGGACTTGAAAACATGAGCAATCGCCTTGAAGCTGGCAGCAACAGCCTGTTCACCATCGACGGTAACGTCGAACTGGTGAGCGTGGAAGTTGCCGACTATAACGGCAGCATGCTGAACACCAACATCAATAAGAATGTCCTGCCGACGGAATACAAGCTGTCGCAGAACACTCCGAATCCGTTCAACCCGACCACGAAGATCGGTCTGGATCTGCCGACCGCGTCCGACTGGAACCTGAGCATTTACAACGTCGCCGGTCAGCTTGTGAAGAGCTTCGACGGCCGTGGCGTTGGTAATGTCACCGTTGAATGGGATGCTACGAATGCTGCTAGCGGTATCTATTTCTACAAGGCTACCGCCGGTTCATTCACCGACACCAAGAAGATGGTCCTGATGAAGTAATTTCGTCAGATTATCTTATCTGATTGGATATGGGGAGAGTAAAATCTCCCCATATCTTAAAAGCTAAATGGTTCGAGAGGAGGAATTACAAGTAACTTTCTAACGGTTTACGGACAGAGCGATTAGTGAGATGCTTGGCACTAATGCGACTTAACAGTTCGTATGCCAGGCCATTTTTGTTTTAGGGAATAATTGAGCCGTTAGAGATGATTGCAGAACTTTGCAGACACGATTCGAGAAATATGCAATCTCGCGCCGCCACGCCGCAAGATTCCATGATTCTCAATCCTACTTCACAATTGACTCTACGACGCTACTTCATCGTAAGTGACTTATTAGCAGCCGTTTCCGAAACGGCGTTTAATCGAGATTGGAAAATGCTCCTGCGGGATGATTCGAAAACGTCAAGGCCTAACTTGGCATGTCCGTTGCAAGGTTTAGAACGGAATATGCCCAAGGACTCATCATGCCATATTGGCAGAACTGACAGAGGTCGCGGACTTATGAGACATTTCCTGCTCTTCTTGCTCCTGACTCTAGCGTTTGGAGCTCCCACGCTGTTTTCGCAAGTCGACGACTTTGGAGCACTTGATTCTGTCTTGATTAGCCAGGCTACTGTTTCTCCCGGAACATCGTTCTCGTTGACCGTTTCGATGTTTAACGACGAAAGCATTGCCGGTCTCGCTGTTCCACTCTACTACTCCAAAGAACATCTGGTGCTTGATTCGGTCAGCTTTTCGGGGTCAGTTGTACGGAACTGGGGCTTCCGCGGCGCGACGCACGATACAACCGAGGCGACAATCCTGATCGGGGCTGTAGCTATCGGTGATGCACCGGTTCTTCCCGGTCGTGGCAAACTCGCCGAGCTGTACTTCCGGGTCCGCTCCAACATCTCTGCCGACGCCATAACGTTGATCGATTCCGCGTTCGTGCCGCCGGCAGGATCGTTTGAGCTCAACACGTCAAACGCATCGATTATCAGACCCGCATTCAGAGCCGGTAAAATTACGATCACCACTACTAATCGTCCCCCGGTTTTTGAGCCGATTGCCTCTCGAACCGTCAACGAAGGGGAGTTGGTCAGTTTCGCCGTGCGGGCCAGCGACCCGGAACGCACGATCCCCAGGCTTCATGCCGGGCGACTCTGTCTGGGAGCCAAGTTCACCGACAACGGTAACGGCACAGGATTTTTCTCCTGGCAGGTTCCGTACGTTGGAGCCGGCTCGTCCGGCAGCGGGTCGGTTGAGGTGGTGCTCGTTGCGAGCGACGGCGATTTGAATACTAATTTGGAGATCTCCTTTGATATCGTCAACCGCAATCGCCTGCCTCAAATCACCGTTGGTGACAATCTGGTTGGCGGTGCCGGCGATACGCTTTATGTGCCGTTCGCCGCGACTGACCCCGATTTCGAGACGGTCAGCTTCAGTGCCAACGGCCTTCCCGACGGTGCGCAATTAGGGGCGGGAAGCCCCGGTTACCTGATGTGGTTTTCCGACATCGCCGATTCCGGCCAATACAGCTTTACACTCAATGCCACTGACGAGTCGGGCGGCGTCGCTTCGCGACAGGTCCAGTTCCGTCTCATGCCAAATATGCCGATCGAATTTGCCATCAGCGACGAGCAGGCGTTCTCCGGCGAACTGGTGACCGTATCGCTTCTGCTTCACAATCGTGTGGCTGTTTCCGGCTACGAAATTCTGGTGGGATTCGATCGCTCGCTGCTCACCTATGTTTCTGCGGTCAAGACCGGTACGCGAATCGCGGCGTGGTCGCAGTTCAGTGCAATTCCAACGGCTGATGGAAAAGTTGTGCTTAGCGCGAAATCAGATCCGGTCAGCCCGTCAGTTAATCCGCTGGCGATCGGCAATGGCGAAGTAGCCAGAATCACGTTCCGCATATCATCCGACCTGTCGTTCGCGGGTTTTCATTCGATGTTGGCCTTTGCGACCATTAATCCGCTCGCCGAAAACGAGAACATCGCCTTTGGCGACGACGGCGCGCTGATTCCCCGCACGCAGACACTTTACGCCAATGGCGGTGTCCTGGTCAAGAAGTACGACGGACTGATCGGCGACATCAACCTCAACGGTGTGCCGTTTGAAATCGGCGATGTCGTCTACTTTACGAATTTCTTCATGGATCCGGTCAGGTACCCGCTGACGGGCGAGCGCCTGCAAAACAGCGATGTCAATCAGGACGGCACGCCGGCGACACTCGGCGATCTGGTCACGTTGATTAAGATCTTCACCAACGGCGGCGCCAAAGTGAACGCGACGGCAGCTGACAATGCGATCAGCTATGAGGTCTCGGCTTCAGACACAGACTGGCAATACAGCCTGGCAGCACCGGCCGAGTTCGCTGCGGCGCTTTTTATCCTGCGGATCGACGGTGACAGAGCTTGTCAGTTTGCGGCATCAGAGGAGCTGGCGACATTCGACATAACGACTCATCAGGACGGCGAGTACCTGCGAATTCTCTTGATCGAGAAGAGCGGCCAAAACATCAGGCTTGATGCCGGAGAGCTGATTCGGCTCGACGGCGCGGCCGAGATCGTTTCCCAGCAATTCGTCGATCATACCGGTAGCGAAGTTCCGGTTGGCTTGAATCGCGTCACACCTCTGCCGACGAATTTTGCTCTGTTGCAGAATTATCCGAATCCGTTTAACCCGGAAACTCTGATCTCCTTTGAATTGCCGAAATCAGGCCATGTGACGCTGGAGATCATCAATCTGCTCGGCGAGATTGTCTCTACGCCGGTCGATGGGACGCTGGCCGCCGGGCGTCATGTTGTCACCTTCCGTAGTGTCAATACGGAAGGAGCCGAATTGCCTTCCGGAGTTTACTTCTATCGGATGCGCTCCGAGCAGTTTGAATCAACCCGCAAGATGGTCTTGCTCAAGTGAGGGCCTGGAATATGACAAGCTACGCGACTTCGACTAACGCACCTGCCGCATTTGCGGATCAGGGTATTGATACAGGATATAATTTTCTATTCAGAGGTAGTACTATGATGAAACGGATTCTTGCGCTCCTGCTACTGGTAGCGATGGCCGCTTTGATTTCGCCGAACAGCGCAAAGGCGCAGCCGGTGATTTCGGAACTCGATACTTTTCGAGTGGTTGATACACAGGGACTTCCCGGGACGGTGGTCCCGATCAAGCTGCATATCGCCAACCGGACGGCAACATTGCTGGCACTGAGCGCCTTCGTCATCATCGATACAAACATCATCAAGTTCGACGGCCAAACTGATGCCGGCAGTTTCTTTGTTAATTCTGCCCTGATCAACCGTGGGCTGCCCAACGTCTTCAACTTCCAGAATCTGGTGATGATCAGTACTGACTCAATTAATGGCTCGATCCTCGCCGCCGGTGACGGTACATCCGGATCAATTCCAATCGGCAGCGGCAATATCCTGCAGTTCAATGTCCGGATTAAACCCAACGTGGCGCTGGGAACAACAACCCAGATTACGATTTGGAACCCTAACGACTTTTCTTCGGACCCGCGCCGCTGTCAATATTCGGACGCCTCGGGACTAAATACGATCTTGCCGACAATTATTTCCGGTACTCTGGATATCGACACCGGCACGGTGGTCAATCCAAATCAGAATACTCCGCCGGTCATCGCGGCGATTGTCCCCAATTCCTATAGTGTCAATACCGGTACGCCGGTGTCGTTCCAGGTTTCGGCGACTGACGTCGACGCACCGCAGCCGATTACGTTAAGTGCCACCGGGCTTCCCCCCGGTGCTACCTTTGGCACAGGCGGCGTGGTCAATGGCAACGGCTCGGCAATTGGAACATTTAATTGGACACCCAACGCATCCCAGACCGGTTCCTACGTCATCACATTCAATTGTACCGATGACTCTTCGGATGTCGCAACGCCCAGACAGGTGACCATCAATGTCGGTTCGGTTGTCGTCGTGGGCGATCAGATATTCACCGTATCGAAACCCGGATTGGGACCGATCTCCGGAGGAACACCGGGTCTGGCTGGGATTAACATTCCGGTCAACTTGGCTTCAACGCGGGACGTTTACGGTATTCAGTTTGATTTTGTTTACAATCCGAACGTGCTGATCATTGACTCGCTGGTTCCGACCGTGCGTCTCACTGACTTCACCGTGTACGACAATATCGGCGACACGCCGGGTCGGATCCGGGTTGTCGCCTTCGGTCTCAATAATGAGAAAGTCATTACTGGACCGACCTCCGCCATTTCCGATTTTTGGGTGACGGTTCGCGGCGGCGCACCGATTGGCCAGTCGCGCATCAAGTTCGAGAACGCGTTCGAGGCGATCAGTCCTGATCCGTTCCAACCCTCAATCACGCTTCAAGCCGACACCAACGGTATTTTCGTGGTTGATCCGGGCGGCGACGTCAACGGCGACGGACGCGTCGATATCGCGGATATGGTTATCGTGGTCGGATACATCATTGGCGACATCGATTTAAACCTCCGTCAATTTACAGCGGCCGATATGAACCGCGATACCTTCGTCGATGTCATTGATCTTCAGGCAATCATCAATCAGGTCTTCGGTGGCGCACCGCCGGCTCCGGGCAACTGGAGTGGCGACGAAGCCGAGTTGGCCCTGGGCAAGCCATCTTCCGGAGAGTCAACCGAAATCCTTGCGATGAGCGCGCTACTGCCAACCGAAATTGCCGGTGTTCAGGTGAAGGTAAAGTACAATCCGGACAAAATTCATATTCGTACGCCCCGCAAGGCCGGCCTTTCGAATGACCTGTCTCTGCAGTATAGCGACAATGGCTTGGGCGATTTGGTGGTCTTGCTCTATCCTGGTCTAAGCCTCAACAAGTACATGGCTTCCGGCGCAGGCGTCATTCTCGAACTGCCCGTTGAACTTAGCGGAGGTGGGGATCTGGGCGAGAATGATCTTAAGCTCGAATATGCGGTTATGACAGATCCGAATGCAGTTGAAATCCCGGTCAAGAATCTGGGCCGCATGACCCCGCTGCCGGGAGTTTTCACTTTGAACCAGAATTATCCGAATCCGTTCAATCCGGAAACGAGCATTGAATTCAGCATTAATCCGGCCGCCGCAGGAAAACAAGCGCGTCTGGTAGTCTATAACCTGCTCGGACAGCCGATTAATACTATAGTAGACGAGCCTCTAACCGCCGGTCCGCATTCCTACAAATGGAACGGTGTTACTGGCGATGGGCAGAAAGTTGCTTCCGGAGTGTACTTCTACCGCCTCACGGTTGGTGATCACTCGGAAACTAAAAAGATGGTTCTGCTGAAGTAAATTTGTCGCGTCGGGAGCGAGCCGAAGTACACATACGCGCTCGCTCCTGATTGCGCTTGCATTGATGCAAGTCCAATGGCATACGCACGGATTATGGGAGAGAAATAAATGCATACTGGTAATGCGATAACAAAGAAAAGGTCGTGCGGCAGAGTTCCTTTTCTGCCGTTGGTGAGTGTAGCGTGCGTCATTTTGCTTACGATGATGGCGCCGGTGCTCGCCCAACCAGCCGGTTGCCCAACGGGAATGACCGGCTACTGGAAGTTTGATGAGATCTCAGGCGGGCCATACGATGACTTTTTCGGCAGTAATAATGCGACCTGCAGCAACTGCCCGACGACAGTCGTTGGCAAGCTAGGCAATGGGCTGGACTTTGATGGTCTCAACGATGGAGTGGATGTCACAGACGATGATAGTTTTGACTGGAACGCAACCAGCTTTACGATCGAGTTCTGGATGCGCTCCTCCGGTTGCGTCTGCACAACCCCGGTCAATGGTTATACCTGTAATCAGGTTATTGTAGGCCGTACCAACGCTCCTTGGTGGATTGGCGTCAACTGCGAGACCGGCAATGTCGGCAAACTGCGTTGCTACTTTGGTAACGTTGATTTATACAGCAACGCCTTTGTCAATAACGATGTATGGCACCACGTGGTCTTCCAGTATGACAGTTCCGCCGGTCAGTATCGGTTGTACATCGACGGTTCACTGGACAATAGTGTTTCCGCGGCTGGAGGCAATCGTGCCGGAACCGCACCGATAACATTGGGATACTTCAGCGGGGCCTATCGGTATTATGGCCTGCTGGATGAGCTTGCATTATACAATCAAGCATTAAGCCTAAGTGATATCCAGAGTCATTGGAACTCCGGCAGCGGGCAGTCATACTGCGCCACTAATCAAGCTCCGGTGGTAACGGACATTCCCGATCAGGCGATTGTCGAGGGTTCCACATTTACGACGATCACTTTAGACGACTTTGTCAGTGATGTTGACAATACGGATGCGGAGATGACCTGGACGTATTCCGGCAATTCGCAGCTGACGGTTTCGATTGTCAGCCGCGTTGCCACGATTACGATCCCGAACGCCGACTGGAACGGCGCGGAAACGATCACCTTCACGGCGACCGATCCCGGGTCGTTGAGCGACTCGGATCCGGCGCTATTTACGGTCACGGCGGTGAATGATGCTCCGGTGGTGACCGACATTCCGGACCAGACGATTACCGAACCAGCCTCGTTTGCGACCATCCCCTTGGACAATTTTGTCTCCGACGCCGACCACGCCGACGACCAAATCACCTGGACGGCAGTCTATCAGTCGGGATCGACTGACATTTCGGTAGCGGTGAATCCGACGACTCGCGTCGCGACCATCAGCTATACTGGCGATCAGCCTTCGGGCAATACCAGTGCGGTGTTTCGTTTCACGGCTGCTGATCCACTTGCCGCGACCGGTTTCAATGATGCGACATTTACCGTGAACTGGGTCAATGATACGCCGGTGGTGACTGACATTCCCGATCAGACGATTGCGGAAGGTTCAACGTTTACGACGATCACTTTGGACAATTTTGTCAGTGATGCTGACAATACCGATGCGCAGATGACCTGGACGTACTCGGGCAACAGTGCGCTGACAGTCAGCATTGATGCTGGTCGTATCGCCACGATCACGATCCCGAACGCGGACTGGAACGGAGCGGAGACAATCACCTTCACGGCGACCGATCCCGGACTTTTGAACAGTTCAAATCCGGCAACCTTCACGGTAACGGCGGTCAATGATGCTCCAGTGGTGACGGACATTCTCGATCAGACGATTGCCGAGGGTGGGACCTTCACGACTATCACTTTAGATGACTTCGTCAGTGATATTGACAATACCGATGCGCAGATGACCTGGACATTCTCTGGGAACACACAACTGGCGGTTTCGATTGTCAATCGCATTGCCACGATCACGACCCCGAACGCGGACTGGAACGGGGCGGAAACGATTACCTTCACGGCGACCGATCCGGGATTTTTGAACAGTTCGGATCCGGCGTCCTTTACGGTAACGGCAGTCAATGATGCGCCGGTGGTTACCGACATTCCCGATCAGGCGATCGCCGAGGGGTCAACATTCACGACGATCACTTTGGACAATTTTGTCAGTGATGCTGACAATACCGATGCGCAGATGATCTGGACGTACTCGGGCAACACTGAACTGGCGGTCAGCATTGACGCTGGTCGTATTGCCACGATCACGATCCCGAACGCGGACTGGAACGGGGCGGAAACAATCACCTTCACGGCGACCGATCCCGGGTCGTTGAGCGGCTCGGATCCGGCGCTATTTACGGTTACGGCGGTCAATAATGCGCCGGTGGTGACCGACATTCCGGACCAGACGATTACCGAACCAGCCTCGTTTGCGACCATCCGCCTTGGACAATTTTGTCTCCGACGCCGACCACGCCGACGACCAAATCACCTGGACGGCAGTCTATCAGTCGGGATCGACTGACATTTCGGTAGCGGTGAATCCGACGACTCGCGTCGCGACCATCAGCTATACTGGCGATCAGCCTTCGGGCAATACCAGTGCGGTGTTTCGTTTCACGGCTGCTGATCCACTTGCCGCGACCGGTTTCAATGATGCGACATTTACCGTGAACTGGGTCAATGATACGCCGGTGGTGACTGACATTCCCGATCAGACGATTACCGAACCAGCTTCGTTTGCGACCATCAGCCTGGACAATTTTGTCTCCGACGCCGACCACGCCGACAACCAGATCACCTGGACGGCAGTCTATCAGTCGGGATCGACTGACTATTTCGGTAGCGGTGAATCCGACGACTCGCGTCGCGACCATCAGCTATACTGGCGATCAGCCTTCCGGCAATATCAGTGCGGTGTTCCGTTTTACGGCCGCTGATCCACTTGCCGCGACCGGTTTCAATGATGCGACATTTACCGTCAACTGGGTCAACGATGCTCCGGTGGTGACTGACATTCCCGATCAGACGATTACCGAACCGGCTTCGTTTGCGACCATCAGCCTGGACAATTTTGTCTCCGACGCCGACCACGCCGACAACCAGATAGCCTGGACGGCAGTCCGTCAGTCGGGATCGACTGATATTTCGGTATCGATGAATCCGACGTCTCGCGTAGCGACCATCAGCTATACTGGCGATCAGCCTTCCGGCAATATCAGTGCGGTGTTTCGTTTTACGGCCGCTGATCCTCTTGCTGCGACTGGTTTCAATGATGCGACATTTACCGTCAACTGGGTCAATGATACACCGGTCGTTTCCGACATTCCGGACCAGACGATTACCGAACCGGCTTCGTTTGCGACCATCAGCCTGGACAATTTTGTGGCCGACGCCGACCACGCCGACAACCAGATAGCCTGGACGGCAGTCTATCAGTCGGGATCGGCTGGTATTTCGGTATCGGTGAATCCGACGACTCGCGTCGCGACCATCAGCTATACTGGCGATCAGCCTTCCGGCAATATCAGTGCGGTGTTTCGTTTTACGGCCGCTGATCCTCTTGCCGCGACCAGTTTCAATGATGCGACATTTACCGTCAACTGGGTCAATGATGCTCCGGTGGTGACGGACATTCCGGATCAGACGATAGCGGAAGGGTCGACATTTACGACGATTACTTTGGATAACTTCGTCAGTGATGCTGACAATACCGATGCGCAGATGACCTGGACATTCTCCGGGAACACACAACTGGCGGTTTCGATTGTCAATCGCATTGCCACGATCACGACACCGAACGCGGACTGGAACGGGGCGGAAACAATCACCTTCACGGCGACCGATCCCGGATTGTTGAACAGTTCAAATCCGGCAACCTTCACGGTAACGGCGGTCAATGATCGCCCGGTGCTGGCCGCGATTGGTCCCAGGAGCGTTACCGAAGGCGCCAACTTGAACTTTGGTGTCAGCGGCAGTGACCCCGATGGAGATACTCCGACTATCGTTGCAGAGAATGTTCCGCTTAATGCCACGTTCACAGATAATGGCAATGGCACGGGCACCTTTAATTTCAATCCGACATTTGTCCAGGCGGGCACCTACAATGTGAGGTTCATCGTCTCTGATGGCACGCTTGCCGACAGCGAAATAGTTGCCATCACCGTCAATGAGGCCGGAAATCAGCGTCCGGTGCTGGCGACAATCGGACCCCGCAGCGTTACCGAAGGTCAGAACCTGACCTTCAACATCTCCGCCATCGATCCCGACGGCACCCTGCCGACCTTTAGCGGTGCGAATATTCCGCTCAATGCCAGTTTGGTCAATAACGGCAACGGCACGGCGACGTTTACATTTAGTCCGAGCTTTGTTCAGTCGACAAGTTACCTCGTTACCTTCGTTGCTACCGACGGTCTATTGGCCGACAGCGAAGTCGTTACTATCACCGTGATCGATGCCGGCAATCAACGCCCGGTGCTGGCGCCCATCGGTCCGAAATCAACCAGTGAAGGCACGCTGCTTTCCTTCGTAATTTCCGCGTCTGACGCCGACCAGACCTCGCCCGCATTTATCGCCTTCGGCCTGCCGGCAAATTCATCGCTTAGCGATCAGGGGAATGGCACGGCGATCTTCTCGTTCACTCCGAATTACAATCAAGCCGCAATCTACAGCGTGATCTTTGTCGCTTTCGATGGGGCACTCGCTGATTCCGAAACAGTAGTGATCACGGTAACGAATACCAATCGTGCGCCGGTCTTGGCGTCGATTGGACCGAAGACCGTTGCTGAAGGCGGCTCCCTCAATTTTGCAACCTCGGCCACCGATCCGGATGGACCGACACCCGTATTGACCGCGCTCAATGCGCCGCTTAACGCTACCTATGTCGACAATGGCAATGGTACAGGAGCATTTGCATTCAATCCGAATTTTACGCAAGCCGGTGTTTTCAGCGTAATCTTCGTCGCCTCTGACGGCAATCTGGCGGACTCGGAAGTTGTCGTAATTACAGTGACCGGAACCAATCTTGCCCCGTTGCTGGCAACGATCGGACCGCGTTCCGTCACGGAAGGCGCGAATTTGAATTTCAACACGGCGGCCACCGATCCAGACGGGTCGACGCCGACTCTAACGGCTGTGAATGTGCCGCTGAACGCAACCTACCAGGACAATGGAAACGGCACCGCGAACGTTCAATTTCAGCCCGACCTATGTTCAGGCCGGTGTTTTCAGCGTCACCTTCATTGCTTCCGATGGACTGCTCGCAGATACCGAAATCGTAGCGATCACGGTCAACGAAGCCGGCAATCAGCCGCCGGTACTGGCGGCAATTGGCCCCAGGAGCGTCAATGAGGGTGCGACCCTGAATATCGCTGTTTCTGCTTCCGATCCTGATGGGACGTTCCCGACCTTGTCGGCGACCGGTGTTCCGGCCAATGCGACCTTGACCAGCACTGGCAATGGTACAGCATCCTTTACCTTCAGTCCCGACTATACTCAAGCGGGAACTTTCAATGTGACATTCACGGCCAGCGATGGCACACTCACCGATGACGAGATCGTCACTATTACGGTAAACAACGTCAACCGCGCCCCGGTACTGGCGGCAATTGGCCCCAGGAGCGTCAATGAGGGTGCGACACTGAATATCGCTGTTTCTGCTTCCGATCCTGATGGGACGTTCCCGACCTTGTCGGCGACCGGTGTTCCGGCCAATGCGACCTTGACCAGCACTGGCAATGGTACAGCATCCTTTACCTTCAGTCCCGACTATACTCAAGCGGGAACCTTCAATGTGACATTCACGGCCAGCGATGGCACACTCACCGATGACGAGATCGTCACTATTACGGTAAACAACGTCAACCGCGCCCCGGTACTGGCGGCAATCGGCCCCAGGAGCGTCAATGAGGGTGCGACACTGAATTTCGCTGTTTCTGCTTCCGATCCTGATGGGACGTTCCCGACCTTGTCGGCGACCGGTGTTCCGGCCAATGCGACCTTGACCAGCACTGGCAATGGTACAGCATCCTTTACCTTCAGTCCCGACTATACTCAAGCGGGAACCTTCAATGTGACATTCACGGCCAGCGATGGCACACTCACCGATGACGAGATCGTCACCATTACGGTGAACAATGTCAATCGCGCCCCGGTTCTGGCCGCAATCGGACCGCGGTCGGTCAATGAAGGCGCCAATCTGAATTTCAATATCTCGGCCACGGATGCCGACGCCACGACACCGGTTCTAACGGCACAAAATCTTCCCGCCAATGCGACGTTCAACGACAACGGCAATGGCACGGGTGCGTTTAATTTCAATCCGACCTATCTGCAAAACGGTGTCTACAACGTTCGCTTCATTGCTTCCGATGCAACACTTGCCGACACCGAGATTGTAGCGATAACTGTGATTGACCAGGGTGGAAGTGTCCCTCCGGCGCGAGTTGCCGACTTGATGGCGCAGATCAATGCTAACGCCATTCGCCTGAGCTGGTCGCCGATTTCGACCGACTCGGTCGGGTTGCCGACTTTGATCGATCGCTACATCATTTATCGCGGAACAAGGGCCTATTTCACTCCGACTCCAGCCGAATCAATCGGCGGTGTGGCCGCGGCAATTGGGCAGTTCATTGATAACGATCTCAACGGCGCGGATGTCGTTGGCGATCCGAACACGAACTACTTCTACGCCGTCCGGGTCGTTGACCAGCTTGGCCGCGTGTCCAACGTCTCCAATCGCGTTGGCGAATACGACTATGCGATGATTACTTCGCCCAGTACCGACTTTAATCTTGCCGGCCTGCCGTTTGCAAACACCGGCCTGAATACCGCGCAAGACGTCATCAATTCCATGGGCGGCACCACCAATATCAACACGCTCAACAATTTCATTCCGTCTTCGCAGAGCTATCAGGCTCGTTTTGCTGCCGGCTTTGGTACCAACTTTGCCGTGGCGCCGGGGAGCGTGTTTCAGGTCAACGTGAAGACGAACTTCACCTGGTCGATTGCGGGCCGGGTTCCGAATCCGGGATCGACGTCCTACGCAATCTTGACCACACCGACCACCGACTATTCGCTGATTATGATTCCATTTGAATTAGAGACTACCCTCCTGTTTGCGCAGGATGTGATTAACAGCATACCCGGGCTGCTGAATACGCTCAACGAATTCCTGCCCAGTTCACAGTCATACCGTTCGCGTTTCGCAGCTGGATTCGGAACGAATTTCAGCGTCAAAGCCGGACGGGTTTACCAGGCAAATGCGGCAGCCAATGGAGCGTTCCCGGCGCCGTAGGGGATTTTGAGGAGTTGAAATGATGTTTTTCTCTTATATTTGGAGGTTTCTGTGCGGTTGAGATTCAATGATCGCAAGCCAGAAACAGGTAATTGGATATTCCTGTTGATGGTAGTGTCGGCTGCATTGCTGGTTGTTCCGGCGTCAGCCTTCGCGCAGGGTTCGATATTCGGTACAGTCCAAAATGCCAATCTCTCGGTTCCAGCCGACGGGCAGATTTCGTACTTTGGTTTCCTCGATGATACCGATGAAGAAATCCGCATCGAATCGTCGGATGGCGCCGGCTATCAAAGCGGAAACTGGTTTGACGATTTCCAGAATTACCTGACGGAAGCCGCAGGGAATCCCTACGACTACTATTTCGTCAACACCACCAATGGTCAAGCATTTCACCTCGGCAAGAACATTCCGAACAACAGCTTCCAACAGGAAGACATTCTGTTGGCACGCGGCGTCGCTCCCGGCAACTCCGTCGGGTATGACGGCTCGCGCTATATCCAGCTCCAAGATGCTGGTCATTTGGTCGGGTTCGGTAGGATCGACCTATCATGTTTACCGCCGCCTGTCGACCTCCAATGGCTCATTCTTCCGCATCGACAATCCGGCCGGAAGTCTCGCTAATCCCGGAGTGGCCGATACTTTCTTCGTCGACACCACGGTGGATGGCGCTTCGTCATACACCTATGTGGTCATTGCCCAGAACACCGGCCAATACTCCGCACATTCCGCGTTGGCGACGGCCAGTTCCAGCCTGCTGACCGCACCGATTGTTACCTCGATCACACCTGCTACCGGTCCCTCGGTTGGTGGGACCCCGGTGACAATTCTCGGTTCCGGTTTTGACAACGCGGGCGTAACAGTGACGATCGATGGCAATCCGGCCAGTGCCGTCACAGTAGTGACAGCCGGCCGCATCACCGCGACCACGCCTTCCGGCGTCGGTCCGGCCGATGTCGTTGTCACCAACAACGCGGCGGCTCTCGCCGGCACGCTCCCCAACGGGTTCAACTACTTTGCGAATACGGCGCCGGTAGCCAATGCCGGTCCTGATCAATTGGGTCGCTTCAAGAACACTCTGATAACTTTGACCGGTCTGGGTTCGACAGACGTCGACGGTGACAGCTTGACGTACAACTGGCTCCAGACATCAGGTCCGGCGGTTGTGCTTTCCAGCGGAACCGCTTCCCAACCGACATTCACGGCAAACGCCAACGGAGACTATTTCTTCCGCCTCGTCGTCAATGACGGAGTGACCAACTCGCTTCCTGACACCGTTCGCGTCCAGGTCGTCGAGCGCGCCCCCATATTGGCTACGATCGGGCCGCGCAATGTCGCCGAGGGCGCCAATCTTAACTTCCTCGCCACCGCAACTGACGCCGATGGCACGACTCCGGCTTTGTCGGCCATCAACCTTCCGGCGAATGCAACTTTCGTCAACAATGGCAATGGCACCGGCACTTTCAATTTCAATCCGACATTCGTTCAAGCCGGCGTTTACAACGTCACGTTCATCGCCACCGACGGTATCCTTGCAGATTCCGAAGTCGTGGCGATCACGGTCAACGAAGCCGGCAATCAGCGTCCGGTACTGGCTGCGATCGGTCCACGCAACGTGACCGAAGGATTGACGCTGAACTTCAATACTTCAGCGCACGGATCCGGATGCAACCATTCCAACTTTCACCGCGGCAAATGTTCCGGCAAACGCGACATATACCAACAATGGCAATGGAACTGCGACTTTTGTCTTCAATCCCAACTTCACGCAAGCTGGTGTCTTCAACGTGACATTCATTGCGTCTGATGGTGCACTGGCAGACAGCGAAGTCGTTGCCATCACTGTCATCGACAGCGGCAATCAGCGGCCGGTATTGGCTGCGATTGGACCACGCTTGGTCACCGAGGGGGCGAACCTGAATTTCGTCGCCAGCGCGACCGATCCCGATGCGACAACTCCAACATTGACCGCGGTCAACGTTCCGCTCAATGCGACTTTCGTTGACAACGGCAACGGCAGCGGGACTTTCAATTTCAACCCGAGCTTTATTCAATCGGGTATTTTCAATGTGACATTCATCGCCAGCGACGGCGCGCTCGCCGACAGCGAAGTAGTGGCGATCACCGTTAATGAGGCCGGAAATCAGAGGCCGGTGCTGGCAGCCATTGGACCGCGACTGGTCAATGAAGGCGCCAACCTCAACTTCCTCGCCACGGCTACCGACGCCGATGGCACAACTCCGACTCTGTCAGCCGCTAATCTCCCGGCCAACGCGACGTTTGTCAATAATGGCAATGGCACCGGAACTTTCAATTTCAATCCGACTTTCGCGCAGTCAGGCATTTACAACGTGACTTTCATCGCGACGGATGGTGTTCTTGCCGACAGTGAGGTCGTGGTGGTCAGTGTCAACGATGCCGGCAACCAGGCACCGGTCCTGGCCGCAATTGGTCCGCGCAATGTTAACGAAGGCGCAGTTCTGAACTTCGCTATCAGCGCCAGCGATCCTGATGCATTTATCCCGATCTTGTCGGCAGTTGGTGTGCCTGTCAACGCCACCTTTGCTGACAATGGCAACGGTACCGGTACATTCAACTTTGCACCGGACTTCACGCAGGCAGGCGTTTTCAACATCACCTTCTTCGCCTCCGACGGATTCCTGGCGGATTCCGAAGTTGTTGTCATCACCGTTAACAACATCAACCGGCCGCCGGTGTTGGCGGCAATCGGCGCCCAGAAGTGTGAACGAGGGAGTACTCCTCAGCTTCACTGCGACAGCAACCGACGTCGATGCCACCATTCCAGTCCTGACGGCAGTCAATCTACCGTTGAATGCGACTTTTGTTGACAATGCCAATGGCAGCGGTTCGTTCAATTTCACGCCGGGCTTCAACCAATCCGGTGTTTTCAATGTCACGTTCATAGCATCCGACGGTCAGCTCGTCGACTCCGAAATCGTTGCCATTACGGTTATCGATGCTGGAAATCAGCGCCCCGTATTGGCTACCATCGGCAATCGGGCGGTACAGGAAGGCAATACCCTGCAGTTCCGTTTGAGCGCGACCGACGGCGATGGCACGATCCCGACGCTGGCAGCCTTTACGGTACCGGCAAATGCGATCTTTGTTGACTCCGCTAACGGCGCAGGCTCGTTTACCTTCTCACCGAACTTTAACCAGGCGGGCGTCTACAACGTGCTCTTTGTCGCCAGTGACGGCCTTCTTGCCGACAGCGAAAATGTCCAGATTACCGTGGGTGAAGCCGGAAATCTTCCCCCGGTCCTCGACTCGATCGGTGTCAAGCAGATCGCCGAAGGCAATGTCCTGTCCTTCCGCATTCATGCGACCGACGAAGCCGGCATTCCCGATCTCCTGGTCAATACTCTCATGAACAACTATGTCTTTGTCGACTCCGGCAACGGCGCAGGTTCGTTTACCTACACGCCCAACTACTTTGACGCCGGCGTCGATACGGTGACTTTCTTTGCCCTTGATGGCAATGGCGCCATTGATCAGGAAAAGGTCGCGATCACGACCTTGGATATCAATCGTCCGCCGAAGATTACGCCGATTGCCGATGTGACGGCGATTCCCGGTGACTCGGTGAATATCCGAGTTGTTGCAACCGATTCGACCGACGCCAATGGCGGCCGGCTGTACCTGTTGGCATTAGTCAAACCGACAACTGCGGTGTTTACTGATTCAACCAATAATCGTGGCTCGCTCCGCTGGAAACCGACGGTCGCCGATACCGGTATCCACCAGTTCATCGTCTTGTGTACCGATGACGAGACTCCGGCTCTGAGTTCTCGCGATACGGCGGTGATCACAGTTCTGGTCACTAATCAGGCGCCGGTACTGGCTCCGATTGGCACCCAGTCGATTGCCGAAGGCCAGTTACTGCAATTCCGTTTCTCCGCCACCGATCCGGACGGCACGATTCCATTCTTCTATGCACAGAATATTCCTACGAACGCACTTCTGATTGACTCGGCAAACGGTGTAGGATCATTCCGGTTCCTTCCCAGTTTTGCGCAGTCGGGATTGTACTCCGTCAAGATCTTTGCCTCCGACGGCAACAAGACCGACAACGAGACGGTATTGATTCAAGTCACAAACGTGCCGCAACCGCCGATTCTGGCTGTTCCGGCTGACACGCAGTTTGTCACAGAAGGCCAGGTCCTGGCGTTCCAGATCAGTGCGACCGATCCTGATGGCACGACTCCGCAGCTGAAACTTGATTCCCTGCTGACTCCGCCGCTCAATTCAGCTTTTGTCGACTCCGGTAACGGTCGGGGCTCGTTCAGATTTGCACCGGTCTTCGTGCAGGCCGGACTCTACGACTTGACGTTTATCGCGACCGACGGCCAACGGTCCGACACCGAATCAGTGATTGTCAATGTTGTTGAAGCCGGCAATCAGGCGCCGGTGATTACCGTGCGCAGGAATACTACCGTTCTCAACGACCTTGATACTGTCTCCGTCATCGAAGGCGATTCGATTTACGTTGCGGTATCTTCGACTGATGCCGACAGCATCACCGCAACATTGGATTCTACCTCGCCGCTGCCTTTCACGGCGACCTTCACCGATGTTGGCAACGGCACCGGATTCTTCGCCTGGAAGACGCTGAATCTTCAGCTGGGAGTCTATCGGGTTACATTCTACGCTGTTGATGGGGCTAACAGCCTGATTATCGATTCCTCACGAGTCGTGATCAGGGTCGATGATCTGCCCAATCCGCCCGATCCAATTTTCTACGAGCCATTCCTGACATGCACGAATCCTTCAAATTGCGGCACTCGCAATGTCGCCGAAGGCAGCTCCGCGAGCATCACATTCTATTCCGGCGATGCTGATGAAACTGACCCGGTCTTGACGGCGAGACTGTTCACTGTGGCAGGCAATGACACGACCATTTTGTTTGCGCAACCATTGCCGGCAAACATGAGCGTGAACGATATGGGCGATACGGCCGTGTTCACATTCAGCCCCAACTTCCAGCAGGCGGGGACTTATAAGATCGTAATGCTCGCAATTGATCAGGTGAATCCAGCCTCGTATCGATACTCGCCGTGGACATTTAATGTCACGAACGTCTCGGTTCCGCCGGTGCTCAACTCGATCGGACCGCTGTCGGTACTGGAAGGCCAGACTCTCGATGTTAATATCACGGGTTCTGACCCCGATGGTCTTCCGGTTATCATCAGTGCAGCCGGGCTTCCGTCGGGTGCGACCTTCACCGCGCTGACCGGCCAGCCGGCCGGGACGGCGACCTCAAGACTGCTTTACACTCCGGGATTCACGGCCGCCGGCGTGTATAATCTCGTCTTCCGGGTTGCCGAGGCCACACCGCCGTTAATCGATACGGAAGTGGTCGTTCTGACCGTCATCGAAGCTGGACCGCAAGCGCCAGTGTTTGTCAACCTGAACGCCAGCTATACCGTGAATATCAACTCCGATGTCCTCAGGCTTTACCTGCGTTCATCCGACGTCGATAGCCCACCGGCGGTGCTCTCCGTCTCCGGCCAGCCAATCGCGCCGTGGAATGCCGTAATTGTGGATTCTGGCAACGGGCGAGGCAGCTATACCTTCGATCCAATCGCCAATCAGAAGGACTCCACTTATAATCTGCGGTTCATCGCACTGAGCGGTGATGGGCGCTCGGACACCATGTTTACCAGCATAAGTGTCATCGACGGAATCTGCGGCGATGCGGATGGTAATACGATAATCTCGAGTCGCCGACGTTGTCCATCTGATCAACTATATCTTCGCCGGCGGCCCGGCTCCGGCCACGCATCGCGGCGGGGACCCGGACTGTTCGGGAGCGACCAGCGTAGCCGATGTAGTTTATCTGATTAATTACATCTTTGCCGGAGGTCCGGCGCCTTGCGCAGCCTGTCCATAAACCCGGCAGAATAGCAGGGCAATCTTGTCTTTCAAGCGGACCCGTTAGCGCGGGTCCGCTTGATTTTTGTGGGCGGTTTCAGGGCATTGGAGGGCCGCTGGACAGCGCGGTGCCCACCCCTTTCGGAGCAAAAAAGAGTTGACAGAATCGCATTAAATTTCTATACTATTAGCGTTACGGGAAGTAACTGCAACGCGGTTCCACGACAGAGTTTGGGTTCTGTTGAAGCGTCGCAGTTCTTTAGGTCTTCACAAGCTAAAAAGCTGTAAGTAGCATTGCGACTGTAGGCAAGTTTGACTTTTTTTGAGGTCAGAGTTGCACGCAGGCGCACAATGTTGCTGCAGTTTGTTGGCAAAATGCAGCAATGTCCGTGCGTAGATCGGGATCGACCAACAAACTGACTTGATACGGTTTACGTGACAAAGTTGAAAAAGATTCATCATCTAACCTTCGTTAATTTTTTGAAGGAACAATTAGGAGGTGATGCTTCCGCCAGCAGTACATCATTGGTTAAGTTCGAAAGACACGGAATTTAATTGCAACGTTTTTCACTCTGAAAGGAGCAGAACATGACGAGAAAGCTTTCTCTGTTACTTGTTCTCGCGTTATTCCTGATGTCGATCGTTAATGTGACGGTTTTTGCCGCCAAGGCCAAACAGGCCTCCACCATTAACGGCGTCGACCCTCGCGATATGGTTGGCAATCTACCTGCCACCCCAATCGCCGGTGCTGAAGAGGTCCCTTATGATCCCTCAATCGGCAAACCCGGCACCCAAACACCTCAACAATCACTCGGGTTCAGCCCGAATGGTGTCGTAACTGTTGGTTCAACCTATCAGGATTACCAGCATAACGGTTCCATGGGCCGCCAGATCGTGGTCGGTGGCGGCTGGGTTCACAACGTCTGGATGGTCCTGCCCGGACCGAGCACATCAAACCGTGTCGCTGAATATTATGGCTATCCGCTTGGTGCCGGTTCTCCGGCTAACGTCGCTGATCTTGAAGGCGCGACTGGCAGCGGTTATACCAATATCGGATTCAGCGCCATCGCCAACGTCCCGATTGTGATTTTTCACAACGTGGCCGGCGGCGGCACCAAAGTTGGCCGCGACTTCTCACTCGGCGCTGCGTCATTCACGACATGGGCATTTCCGGCAGCCAATTGCCAGGCAATCGTCAGCGGTACCGGTCCGAGCGAAGGCCCGTACATTTGGCCGATCTGCGCTGTCGACAATGATGGCGCCAATGCCATCGTTCACGCAGTCGCCAGCGAAAGCCCGGCAGTAACGACTGACCCGCAGTCGTTGGTTTATTATCGTTCCAATAACGGTATCACCGGTACTGGTCCGACTTGCGGATTCTGGATCGACTCGACCGACAACATTACACCGGTTGTAGCGCAAGATCCCAATTCGAACAAGGTTGCTATTGTCTACATCCGCCCGAAAGACTATGCTTTCACCGGTGGTACCCAGCAGCACAATGGCGACGTCGTATACCGCGAATCGTCCAACCTGGGCAGTACCTGGGGTGCGCTGGTAAACATCACTAACTATACCGGCGCCAAACTTGAGCGCGCCTACACTGACTGCGACGCCATGTACACGGCGGACGGATGTCTCCATGTGGCATGGAACGCTCCGACCTTTGACTCGGTTGCCGGAACTGTGACGTCACAGGCCGCCAAGCTTCGTCACTGGGACAATTGCAACCAGTGCATCAGCCTTGCCATCGACGCCAATCACTTTGATGCGGCCGGCGATGTCGGCGCTTGGACGAAGAACGTTGCCAAGATGAATCTTAGCGAGTGCACGGTCGGTGCCAACAAGCTGTTGTACCTGACCTACACCTATTTCAAGAGCGATGAAACCCAGCCGTCGACCTTCGACGTTTCTGCCGGTGGTTTCAAGAACGGTGATATCTACGCTCAAGCTTCGAATTCAAGCGGCCTGACCTGGGGTCCCCCGGTCAACTTGACCAACACGACAACCAATGGTTGCGCGGCCGGTGCCTGTAAGTCAGAGCATTGGTCGTCGTCAGCTATGTACGTCACTGATTCACTGCGCATTCAGTTTGTTGAAGACTTGGATGCCGGCGGTATCGTGCAGACTGAAGGCAGCTGGCAAAACAGCCCGGTGAAAAACATCTCCGTCGGCTGCTTCCCGATGGCGGGCTTTGCCGCCCTTGGCGCCACTCCGGCTGAATACGTTTATCCGTACACGACCACTCCCGGTCAAATCAAGAACGAGAACATCACGTTGACGAACTCCGGTAATACCGCTGCCAGCTGGTCAGTCACTGCCACCGGCTCGTTCATCACGTTCCCGGTTGGTCCGACCAGCGGCTCTTGCCCGGCTGGTTGTACCAATACTTCGGTGTTCCAGGCTCGCATCACGGGCCCGGGTACCCAGGGTCTCTTCCAGGGATCCATCAACGTGACCTACACCTCGCCCGACAAGGGCCCGCAGGCCGTCATCACTGTGCCGATCGACCTGTACAACTTCACCAATTTCTATCTGCCGCAGAACTCCGCTCTGCGTACGAACATCAACAAGATGAACGTCAACCAGGCGTCGCAAGTCTCGGCTAATATCCCCGGCTCGATGTTCAGCTACTTTGCTGACATCCACTGACTATCTCTACGAAGGTCACCTGATCATCGGTAACGATGTCCTGAACCTGACCTACTCGATTTTCGGCGGCACCGGCGCCCCGACACCGAGTAATCCTTACGGTTACCTCTATGCTGGATCGCCGACGATGACGATTGATTCGACATCCTTCGCGTACTTACAGAAAGGCCACCGGTAAGGGCGTTAATCGCGATAGCACCATTGGATTTCGATATCAATTGGTATTCCTCCAAGCATCCGGATAGCGGCGACTTCTATGTTGGCCAGTTCAAAGTGTACAAAGGAGCCAAGAATCCGACGGGTACGATCAGCAATGTTAGCCTTGCTTACTACACTGACTGGGATGTTCCCTCTGACTCTGGTTCTGACAACACTCCGGTTCGATCCCTGCCAAGGCTGCTGTCTGGCAGAGAGGCGCATGGTCGGCCACCAACGAAAACCGCTACGGCGCAACCGCAGCCTATCAAGCAACGATGGCAATGACATCGTCGGCGGCTGGGTTCTTAGCAACCCGATTTATATCTATCCGGAAGTGGGATACGAAAACGACTCGTTGTGGAGCATCATGGAAACCCTCACTCAGGGCACCTATCGCCTTTACACCGGCGTACCGGAAGACTTGAGCGGCGGTATCCTGATCCATCGCGACTTGGCCATCAACGGCGCCACCAACGATACAGTGAAATTTGTGGTGGTTATCGCTGGGACTCGCACGGTGGTTTGACTGGTGTCACAATGGCGCTCGACAAAGCCCAGAAGTTCCTCTGCGGACTTGGTTTGGCTCCGAATGCTGACATCTGCGCCGCTTGCCTGTGCGGTGACGCAAACGGCACCGGCACGATCAACATCTCCGACGCCGTGTATGTAATCAACTACATCTTCGGCGGCGGACCGGCACCGAATCCGATCTGCCTTGGCGATGCCAACGGCACCGGAAGCGTCAACATTTCCGACGCGGTGTACATCATCAACTTCATCTTCGGCGGCGGACCTGCTCCGTTCTGTCCGTAATCGATGATGACATTCTGATGTGACCTGTCACGTCAGATGAATCATAGACAAAGCCGCACCTGACTTCGGTCGGGTGCGGCTTCTTATTTAGCTTTGATTCGGCCTTTCAACAAAGCTTCGACAAGTCCATCTTCAATTGACATTTCTGCGTATTTGTGGTATAATTAAATAATGGGGCAGTTCGAGACAGTTGGCCGATATCACTTACTTGGAAGACGCGAAGGAGCCGCCATGGATTTTTCTTCATTGACCGTCACTGCCCGCCGCAGTGTATTACTTCTTTTCACTTGCACGCTCCTCTTGATTTCGCCGTCCGTTCAAGCAGTTGTCCAGACTGATGCCGTCTCAAGCGGCGAATGGTGGTATGCCAAAGGTGTGCTCGTAATAGAATTCTCCAGCGACTTCTCCAAGTCGGGTTTCGTTACCGGCCGCAATAATCCGCGGACGGGTAATTCCGCAGCTGATGCGCTGTTCAACTCCTACCGTGTCAACTCTCTTGATCAGATGTTCCAGCAGACCGAAAAGTCCCTGTCGCGCGGCGATCGGGATTTGTCCGGCTACTATCGGGTGACCTTTGACACGACATTGAGTCTCGATGACGCACTCAAGGATTTTTCGGCTTTGGAGTATGTTGCAGGAGTTGAGAAGGTTGGGGTTCATCCGATCGATGCCATCCCGAATGACGCTTCCTTCAGCACGCTGTGGGGACTGAACCAATCGAACGATCGCGACATCGATGCCCCCGAAGCGTGGGAAATCGAATCCGGCGACAGCTCAATTCTCGTTGGTGCGATGGATACCGGCGTTCAATGGCAGCATCCGGACCTGGCTGGTGCGGCACCCTACATTAACGGCAATGTCTGGATCAATTGGGCCGAATACAATGGTCTCGACAACGAAGACGACGACGGCAACGGCTACATCGATGACTTTCGCGGCTGGGACTGGGTCGATGTCACCGGGGAGTGGCCTGGTGAAGACGGCGACACACCGGACAACAACCCAATGGACTTCAATGGTCACGGTACTCACACAGCCGGCACAATGGCCGCCATCACCAATAACGCTACCGGCGTTGCCGGCGTTGCCGGCGGATGGTTGCCCGCAAACGGGGGTTGCCGTGTAGTGCCGCTTCGTATCGGATGGTCTCAGGCCAGCACATCTGGTGGCGAAACCGGTTACGTACGCATGGATTTTGCTGCACAAGCGTTTAATTATGCGACCCAGTTGGGCGTCACCGCCGTCAATTGCAGCTGGGGTTCCTCCAATTCAGGCGGAATCGCCGCCGCCGTCGACAATGCCATTGCCAACGGAATGGTGATTGTCACTTCTGCGGGCAATAGCGGCAATACTTCCGCCAGTTATCTCGCTGCCCGCGCCGATATTGTTTCGGTAGCTTCGCTCACCTCCACGGGAGCCAAGTCTTCGTTTTCCAACTACGGCACCTGGGTCGATGTCTCAGCGCCCGGCTCCAACATCAACTCAACATATTCCAATCATGGCTCGGCAACCTACGCTTACCTAAGCGGCACGTCGATGGCATCACCGCACGTTGCCGGTTTGGCCGGTCTGATTCGTTCCAAGCTTCCCGCTTTGACTTCGGCGGAGGTTCGCGATATTATCATTACTTCAGCCGAAAATATCGATGCACAGAATCCCAGTTACGTTGGATTGCTCGGTACCGGTCGCATCAACGCCTTGAGCGCACTGCAGTCAATTTTCGGTGCGGAAGCTACTGCGGATGTTCGGATTGGTGTGGCGCCCCTGACAGTGAGTTTTTCCGGCAGTTCGTCCTCTATCGTCGCCACCTGGATGTGGTTTTTCGGCGACGGCGACAGCGCGGCAGGTCAAAATGCGATGCACGAATATGTCAATCCCGGCACTTACGATGTGAGTTTGCGGGTATCCGGACCGGAGGGCCAGGCGACTGAAAACTTCCCCGGTTTTGTTGTGGCGCACGCAGATACCGTCCAGTTTGTAGGATTTACCGGTACGGCGAGTGATCCACTGGTTTGCGATGTCCGACTGAAGAATTTTGCGCCGATCACCTCGTTGCGCCTGCCGATTACCTATGCCGGAAACATGAGTATCACACTGGATTCGGTTTCTTACGTGGGAACTCGAGCTCAGGATTTCACGACAAAGTCCACCTTGTCGAACGTCGGAGCCAGTCAGCGCCTTACACTCCAATTCACCGATACCGGTGGCGGCATCCCGGCCGGGGATGGTGTTTTGTTCCGGATGCACTTCCGCCACAACGCTACGCCGCCCGTGGCAGGACTGAATCTCGTTGATACGACGCGCTACTCTTCCTATCAGTTCACGGTTGCCACGCCGCAGGGCAGCTACGCTCCGGCGATTGTCTCCGGCACTCTGAATGTGGCTGGCGGGATGCGCGGCGATGCCAACCTTGACGGCGTAATCAATGTCAGCGATCCCGTATACCTCATCAACTATATCTTCGCCGGTGGAACTGAGCCGCCGATTTACAATGGCGATGCTGATGCCAGCACCGTAATCAACGTGTCCGATGTTGTATATCTGATTGCACATATCTTCAATGGGGGGCCGCCTCCTCCGCTATAGGAACGATGTCGCTCGCGTGGCCCCGGGTCCTGATCTCTAAGTTTCTACTGTGAAGGGACACCAATGCGAAACGAATTGGGGAATGTTCGCGTTTTTTTGTTGCTAAAATTAAGTTGACTTGACATCTTGAGATGGATATATAACTGGAACTTTGGGTAGTATTAGTGTGCTATTACTAAGGAACCCTTTCTGTCGTCTGTAATGGATTGCGAAAATGGCACAGCGGATACTTCACTGGACAAGAATTTAGATTGATTGACCTTGATAGGAGGTAAGATGAAAAACAGATTCTTAGTGGCAATTATGGCGACGCTTCTGGCCGTGCCGTTTGTTGCCGGTTACGCGGTAGACTGTGGTGTCGATGCAAGTGCCCGTGACACCGTGCGAATTGGACCCGTTGTCGTTCCCGTCGTGACCCCGGGTCAATTTATTGATGTCCCGATTTACCTCTTCGCTGACGAAGATATCTCGGCGTTGTCGCTTGGTATAAAGTGGAGTGGAGTTCCCAATATTCGCTATCAGTCGGCAACCCTGGATCCCGATATTGCCGCGCTTGGCTTCCTTACGAGCTTTGACAGATCAGATACCGCCATCGGCCTTGTCGGCTTAGGTGCTTATACCTTTGATCCGACTCAACCGATTCCAGCGAGCGGTACGGCCAAACTTCTTTTCACCGTCAGGTTCCAGACCAAGAACGGAGCAGTGCCGGACCTAATCACCATTGATTCGAGTTTCTTCCCGCCGGCCGGACCGTTTCTTCTGACGCCTGCTTCGGGTGGTACCGGTGACGGTATCTGTCCGGAATATTGGCATTCAGCTGTTGATATCCGCCTCCCCGTGCAGGAATTTGATGGTCCAGTTTTGCCACAGACCTATTCCATCGATCAAAACAATCCCAACCCGTTCAATCCGACGACCTCAATCAGCTTTGCGCTTCCGACCGCAGCCAAGACGAAGATTGAAGTGTTCAATATCCTTGGTCAGAAAGTCAGAACCCTCGTTGATGAGTACCTGACTGCTGGTAACAAGCGCGTCGAGTGGGATGGAACCGATGAACGCGGCAGTGCCGTTGCATCGGGAATCTACCTCTACAAGATGACCGCCAATGACTTTACCGAAACCAAGAAGATGTTACTGATGAAGTAAGTCTTTTGGGGACTTAATCTTAAGCCCTCCGCGTTCTGACGCGGAGGGCTTTTTGTTTATAAGGCTAAATTGATCGTCTTTTAGTAAGCCGCTGTATTTTAACACGTTAAAGGAATATTCGCCTTTTGCTATTATTTGATTGACTTGGCGACGTTTATGTATTACTATGTCCGCTCGCTAAGGGCATGATAGCAGTAACCGGACATAAATTCACGATTGGCAAAGAAGAATATTTGCCCTACGCTGTTGAAATACAGTATTTTAGGGTAAATAAACGATATTGGTCGATCTGCTTCGAGCGCATACGACGCGCTGGCTTCCGTATGATATCCACGGCGATACCGTGGTCCTTACATGAAGACAGCCATCGCGAGTTCGACTTCTCCGGCTTCACCGATCAAGCCAAGGATCTCATAGTCTTCATCGAGCTGGCTCGCGAATTTGGCTTCAAAATCCTTCTGCGTCCCGGCCCGGTGGTCTTCTCCGAACTCCCCAACGGCGGAATGCCCCCGTTCTTGAACAAACACCCGGAAATCTATTCTTGTGATTCACGTGGCGCGATGACACAAACGCAGATGGCAAACGGGCTGCCCGAATTCAGCTATCCGTCGCTGTCACATCCCAAGATGCAGAACTTCGTCAAGCACTACGTTAACGGACTTACCGAGATAATCAAGAATTACATCTATCCGCGCGGACCACTCTTCTTGGTGGAGCTTGATGCGGGTTCATATTTTGGCGGCGACCCGTACCCTTGGAAGTCCGACTATAATCCGCACGTAACCGGTGTGCTCTATCCCCAGTTTCTGGAAAAGCGCTATGGCGACGTCAAAAGCCTGAACACGGCCTACGGCGAGTCTGCCACGGAGTTTACCGATGTCAAGCCGCCCAAAGATTTCATTATCGCCAAGGATGTCTCCTTCACCAAACTGATGGATTGGTATCGTTTCAAGGAATACCTGATAAACGAGAACGCGACCCACATGGTCGACTTATACAAGAGTTTCCAGTGTGAGCCGCTGTTCTATCAGACACTCGCCTTCCACAAGTCCTGCCAGGCGCCGATGACGCCGATCGTCTCATCCGAGGGCGAGATCTTCCCAACTGTCCAGATCACCTGGGACAGCTCCTCCACGGCGATGCTGCAAAAGGTTCGCTACTTGCGGGCGAATTCCGAATTCCCTTGGGCGTCGGCGATCTCGCTCGGCAACCAGACCACCGACTTCAGCACAACCAAGAAACATTTCCCGATTACGGCCGATGCCACCAAATATATCCTGACGCTAAGCCTGGCGGGCGGAGTTAAAGGTGTCAACACCTACAAGTTTGTTGAGACCGACCACTGGTATGATTCGCCGCTGGCGCTTGACGGCACCATCCAGGAATCATTTGAGGTCGTTCGCAAATACATGACTTCACTAACGACTATCGATGTCGGCAACTTCACCCAGCCGGCCACCATCGGCATGGCGGCCTACCGGTTGAACAATTGGCTGTCTCTGTTTGAAGATCCGGGTCCCTTTGGCTATATCCAGACGCTCAATGAATTCACCATGCCCGAAATCGGCCGCGATTTGGATCGCATCAAACAGGATTTCATTATCCCCGATCTCGATAGCCCGGCCTCCTTCGAGGGCGTCAAGCACTTGATTGTCCCGATCACGGAAATCATGGATGAGGAGAAGCAGGAATTCCTCGTCGCGAAAGCGAAAGAAGGCACCAATCTGATTTTGGTTGGACTCCTGCCGCGTTTCAATTCCGATCTGGGCAAGTGTGAAGTTCTCGCCAATGCCATCAACTGCAAGACACAGGCTTTGGGCAAGATCGGTACCGTTGTTACCAGCAAGGACAAGTTCCCGAGCTATGTCTTTGGCTCGATCAACTCCAGTGCACGCAAATCAAAAAAACTGGCGGCCTACACCAAGAAGAACATTGGATTGGTCATTAACAAATTTAAGGGCCAAATCGTGCTGCTGACCTTCGACATTTCCTCCCAGGGAAATCACATGAAAGTGAACTTCCTGCACAATATTCTCGAAGATCTCGGCGTGAAATTCCCGATACAGACATCGCACCCCAATGTCCGCGTGTTCCTGCACAAGGGCGAGAAGGGCTCGATGCTCTACATTCTCAATTCGATGCCGAGCCAGATCTTCCGTCGCTCACGCGTCATGCCGACCAAGGTCGTCGTTCAGGTCGACCTCAAGGCGTTTGGAATGAAGGGCAACAAAGTGCGGATGGTCGATATTTTCACCAATGAAGAAATCATCACGACATCCGAGGAACTTCACGAGGGCCTTTATTTCACCCTCTCTACGTTAGACTCTCGCGCCTATTTCGTCACCGCGAAGTAGCTCTCCCCGTTTTTCCAAAAACTCAATTCCTACTAATTACGCAGATATACGGTCGCGCCTGGCGGGTCGCATGGTAATCAAGTCAATCAGCTCGAGCTATGGACAACCGGCGCAGGGTGCCGGGCCGGAAGCGAACAGATAGTAGATCAGGTACACAATGTCGCCGATGTATGCGCCTCCAGTGCAATCCAAGTCACCTTGGTACTTGTCCCTGGGCAGGGGCCCGCTGGCGAAAATGTAGTTAATAAAATATACGGCATCGCTGATGGTAATGCTTCCGGAACCATCAGTGTCTCCGCAGGCGCTGGTGAGATCATACCTGACCAATTTTCGGTAAAGCAGGTCCGGGACAACATCATCATAGACATACAAAATCCAATAAGATGCTTCCTGATTGCTCGAGACAAAATCCCCAACTGACGAATAGACTTCGTCCGATAGCCACAAGAGGTTGCCAGAGAGGGAGTATTGGGCAGCACGATTACCGGGCGACCAGGTAAGAAGCGTATTGGTGCCACTGAACTTGATTGGGAACGGACCGGGTAGAGCCGCCAGCACCTGATCAAGTATCAGGTTCCCTGCCGAATTGTAGCTTTGGAGCAACTGCTGGCCGCCGGAGTTGTAAGCTACCCAATAGAAGGTATCGCCGAATCCGTTACAAATCGCATTGACGCCATTAAACCCCAACCATGGGCCGGTCCTGTTATACAACACTGTCCCCAGCCGGGCTGAATTTCTTGTAAGCGTTATTGGTGAAATTGGTGAAAACCACCAGAAAATTTCCGCTGCCGGCAATTGCGTGTCCTTGAATTGAGACGCCGCCTTGAGGATTAAGCCCCGAGTAGGTGGTCCACAGCGAATCACCGGCGAGATTATAGCCTGCAACAAAACCGTCTATGGCGTTATTCTGTGCCAGTGACGTGCCAACCACAAAGATGGTGTTCGCTGCAGTCCCCAGTCGTTCGAAAGCCACACTGGGTTCGGCAAGGGCATCTTCGCGCTGCCAAAGCAGTGAGCCCCCCGAAGAATAGCGCAGCAGGAATGAGCGAATGTCAGCACGTTGCGGTTGTTGGGGATTATCGACGGTGAAGTTTGCACAGACGACGATGTTGCCGTTCGCATCGATCACCAAATCGCGTGCGGCCGATTGCTTGAAATTGCCGGCCGGAAGAAAGCTCTCATCCCAGTCAACATTCCCGGTCGACGCGTTGAAGCGATAGACTACAGCCGGCGAAACGTTTTGGTAGGCAAATTGTGCCAGCACATAGACATTGCCTTGGGCGTCAACTTGCGCCGCAATCGGTAACTTCAAATCAGAACCGGAAGTTGTGTCACTCCAGACGAGCGTGCTGTCGGGACGGAATTTCTTCACGAAGATTTCCGCGTTTTCCGGCGACTCCACGTAATAACGCCCGATTACATAAATATTGCCCGAAGAATCCAGCCGAACGAAATAGGGTGCCTCGCTCTCGGGAAACGTTTTCTCCCACTGAAGGCCGGCGGCTGCAAGTGACTGAACTGCAACAAATAAGAGGAGTAAGATCGCAAGCGAATTTCGCATAAGTCTCCGGTGTCTTTCCATATGTGCAATATCGGCCATAATCGGCTGATTGTTAGCGCCGTAAGGGAATTAGAATCGGCGTTTTCTACCAAAATAACGCACCAATCGAGCATTAGCGCAAATAAATCAACCAGCAGGACAACAAGACCAGTGCATTAACAGATGCTAACACAATTTTTGCAACGGCGTCAATTTGACAACGTACAAGTTAAAGACTGTTAGGGATGCTTGCGAGGCAAGCAGTTAGGAATTTACTACAAAACAGCCGGAACCATTGCTGACTTTGACAAGTTTTTGTTGACATGTCAGAAATTCGTATTGACAAAATCCTTGACAAGAAAGAGACTTATGGCTATTATACTGGTCTTGCGGATTAGGAGGTCGGAGTGAAGGGAGTCGCACATATAGCTTCAGTGAGGCGCTGGAGCGGTTTCCTGCTCTTTGCCCTCGTCGGCGTTATCTTCGGTTTTATCATCTCCAGCAACACAAGCTTTCTCAACATCGCGCAGTCGCAGCCCCAGGAACAAGCCCAATTGGCGAGAACCACCGCGCCGCGGCCGTCGATCTATCCGATCAATGCCAACGGCGAGTCACCCTTTGTCGCCGTCGTCGAGAACATTCGCGATGCGGTTGTCAATATCCGCGCCGAGCGTATCGAAAAACTGACGCCCTACCAGCAGCGCTGGATGAGATTCTGGGGTTATCCGCCCAACGATCAGACTGAAGTCTCGATGGGTACAGGCTTCTTCTTCCGGGAGGACGGCTACATCCTGACCAACCATCATGTGATCGCCGGCGCCAAAGAAATCACGGTTACGCTGGCGGATTATCGGCAAGTCAAAGCGCAGTTGATGGGTGAAGACCCTTCGACTGACCTGGCGGTACTCAAAGTTGCCGGCGGCGGATTTCCTGCCATCGAACTGGGCGATTCCGACTCGATCAAGGTCGGCGAGTGGGTCATTGCCATCGGCAATCCTTTCCCGTCACAGGGACTCGATCGCACGGTGACTGTCGGCGTCATTTCCGCTAAGGGCCGCCGCGGCTTGAACTTCGGCGACGATTCACCAGAATACCAGGACTATATCCAAACCGATGCCGCTATCAATCCCGGCAATTCCGGCGGTCCGCTAGTCGATCTCGACGGCTATCTCGTGGGAATCAACTCGGCAATTGCGACATCAACCGGACAGTCAGCTGGTATCGGGTTTGCCATTCCCGCCAACCTTGTCCGTTCGATACTTCCCGATCTGATCAAAGGCGCCAAAATCGAGCGTGGCTGGCTTGGTGTCGTGCTGAACAATCTCGATCCAGTTCAGGCTGAAGCCAACGGCCTGCCTAACGCCCGTGGAGTCTTCCTGCGCGAAGTCCGCCCCGATTCGCCGGCTTCTGCAGGCGGTCTGGAAAGCGGTGACATTATTACGAAATTCAATGATACCCAGGTCGATGACCAGGATCACTTCCGCTATCTCGTTGCCGGCGCCAAGTCGGGAGCGAGCGTGAAGATGCAGGTTTACCGCAAGGGAAGACCAATGTTGCTTAACGTCACACTCGGTGACCGCGAACAGGGATTATCACAGGATTTTCCGACGCAGCAACCACCGCAGAACAGCGGTTCCCCGGAGCACCCACAGGTTGATATCTGGTTCGGTATGGCGGTCGAAACGGCCACCGAGCAGATTGCCGAACAATACGGTGTCGAATATCACGGCGGCGTCATCGTCACCTATGTCGAACCGGGCAGTCAGGCCGATATCGAAGGCGTCAGTCCCGGCACGATTTTGTTCGAAATCGATCATCAGTCGGTCCTCACCAAGGAGTCATTTTACAGTATGAAACGGACCATGAGCGGTCGCACCAAGGCCGTCGCATTGATCGGTTACGATATTCGCGGTAATATCAAATATTTCGCCATTAAACCATCTTAGAAGATACGTACAAGATTCTCTAACATGTTTTTGGGAGGATAAGAACGGGAATTGATAATCATTAACAATTTACGAGGACAGGTTTGACTTTGGCGAGACAGTCAAAGAAGTATCGGGATGAAGACAGATCTTTGGATCTGTATCTGCGGGAAATCGGGGAGACGCCACTCATTTCAGCCGACGAAGAAGTGCGCCTGGCAAAAAGGATTCACGAAGGTGATCAAAAGGCGTTAGAGGCTTTGACCAAAGCCAATCTTCGGTTTGTGGTGAGCGTGGCCAAGCAGTATCAGAATCAGGGACTGTCGCTGGCGGATCTGATTAACGAGGGGAACATCGGACTGATCAAAGCCGCAAAACGGTTCGACTGGACGCGTGGATTTAAGTTCATTTCCTATGCCGTCTGGTGGATCCGTCAGGCGATTCTGCAGGCGTTGGCCGAGCAGTCGCGCATTGTCCGTCTTCCGCTCAACCGCGTCGGCACCCTGCACAAAATCGGCAAGGTCTCTTCGTCGCTTGAGCAGGAGTATGGCCGCGAGCCGTCGCCGGAGGAAATCGCCAACGAGTTGGAGCTTTCCGAAGCGGAAGTTTCCGACACGCTGAAGATTTCCAATTCGCATCTGTCGCTGGATGCGCCGTTTTCGGTGTCGGAAGACAACAGTCTGATCGATGTTCTCGAAGACGAGTTCCAGCCCGCTCCCGATGAAGCGCTGCTCGACCAGTCGCTGCGAGTGGAAATCGAGAAAGCGCTCGACACTCTAACTCCGCGCGAGGCAGAGGTGATCAATCTTTACTTTGGCCTTAATCATGAAAAGGCACTTACGTTGGAAGAGATTGGCGCCCGTTTTAACCTCACGCGCGAGCGAGTGAGACAGATCAAAGAAAAGGCGATACGCCGTCTGCGTCACGCTTCGCGTTCGCGCAGTTTGCGGGCGTACCTGACCTAATTGCTAAAGTAGGTCGAAACCCTTGCGGTTTCGACAATGTAGAAAATCTCAAGATTCGTATTTGAAGCGGCAGTCCACCAACTGCCGCTTTTTTTTTGGTTATCGCTGACCGCCGGTATTCAATATTCAACTTGAACAAATCGACATATTTGACTATGTTTCCGTGATTCAGGGCTATCAATTCTCCGGAGGCTCTTTTTGATGAAGGGAATAAACGATCTTGCGTTATTGTTCTCGCTAATGGCTTTGGCCGTGGGAACTGTAAATGCGCAGAAGATCGAAAATTATTCAGTACCTGACGTGATGACTCCGAATCGGATGCCGCTGGCATTCACCAAGAATTCGGGCAATGGGATGACCGCGTTCTGTTCCGTGCCAGCTCCGGTGGCGCCACAATGTGGCTCGCCAAAGAAGGCGTCACCTACCAATTCACCCGACGCATTGACCGTAGATGCGCGGTCCCCGCGCCCATTAGTTCGTCCGTCTCCCTCTGCGCGTCATTCCCGCGAAGGCGGGAATCCAGCTTATTCGCCCGCCGTCTACCCTCTCCACGCTTCAACCATGATCACGACTCCATCGAACAACTCGTCATCACTGCCAAATTCGTCGGCGCGAATCCGAATCCCGAAGTCATCGCCGAAGGCCAACTGGAATACAAATGCAACTACTTCCTTGGCAATGATCCGTCCAAATGGCACACCGATGTGCCCAACTACGAAGCGATCACGCTCAAAGACATCTATCCCGGTATCGACCTGAAATACTCCGGCGACGGTAATGGTCAAGCGGCATACGAGTTTATCGCCGCGCCGGGAGCGGATATCGCGCAGATCAAGGTTGAATACGAAGGAGCAGAAGAGACTTCGATTGATGCCGACGGCAGAATGATCGTGAAAACCAAATGGGGCGACTATGATCGCGGCGATAAAGTCTCCCTCAAATGGTCTGCTGTCTCGGGCACCGCCATTTCTCGCAGTTGTCAGAGAAGACGATTGGATTTGAAGCCGCTGGCGCAAGTCGACAGGCGTTGGGACACGTTCGCAGTCGGGTTGGTTTACAGCACCTACCTCGGTGGGGAAGTGGCGATTATGGATGCGACCTCGCGGTCGATGGCAGCGGCAATGCCTATGTGACGGGCTGGACTGTTCTTCCGACTTCCCGACTCTGAATCCCTATCAGACGTATCAAGGCGGCTATGATGTTTTTGTGACCAAGCTGTCCAGTTCCGGCAACAGCCTGATCTACAGCACCTACCTCGGCGGCGGAAGCGACGATGTATGGACTCGGCATCGCGGTCGATGGCAACGGCAATGCCTATGTGACGGGCTATACTGCTTCTTCCAACTTCCCGACTCTGAATCCCTATCAGACGTTTCAAGGTCGACTATGATGTTTTTGTGACCAAGCTCTCCAGTTCCGGCAACAGCCTGATCTACAGCACCTACCTCGGCGGGGGAGACGACGATTTGGGAGACGGCATCGCGGTCGATGGCAGCGGCAATGCCTATGTGACGGGCTAGACTATTCTTCCAACTTCCCGACTCTGAATCCCTATCAGACGGATCAAGGCGGCGATGATGCTTTTGTGACCAAGCTCTCCAGTTCCGGCAACAGTCTGATCTACAGCACCTACCTCGGCGGGGGAAGCGACGATTGTGGATGCGGCATCGCGGTCGATGGCAGCGGCAATGCCTATGTGACGGGCTATACTGGTTCTTCCAACTTCCCGACTTTGAATCCCTATCAGGCGACGTATCAAGGCGGCTGGGATGCTTTTGTGACCAAGCTCTCCAGTTCCGGCAACAGCCTGATCTACAGCACCTACCTCGGCGGGGGAGACGACGATTATGGATACGGCATCGCGGTCGATGGCAGCGGCAATGCCTATGTGACGGGCTAGACTGAGTCTTCCAACTTCCCGACTCTGAATCCCTATCAGATGGTATCAAGGCGGCACGTGATGTTTTTGTGACCAAGCTCTCCAGTTCCGGCAACAGCCTGATCTACAGCACCTACCTCGGCGGGGGAAGCGACGATGCGGGAATGGGCATCGCGGTGGATGGCAGCGGCAATGCCTATGTGACGGGCATGACTTGTTCTTCCGACTTCCCGACTCTGAATCCCTATCAGACGGATCAAGGCGGCTGAGGATGCTTTTGTGACCAAGCTCTCCAGTTCCGGCAACAGTCTGATCTACAGTACTTACCTCGGCGGGGGAGACATGCGACGATGGATATGGCATCGCGGTCGATGGCAACGGCAATGCCTATGTGACGGGCTATACCGTTCTTCCGACTTCCCGACTCTGAATCCCTATCAGCAGACGTATCAGGGCGGCGAAACGGATGCTTTTGTGACCAAGCTGAGTTGGGTGCCGACTATCATCTGCGGCGACGCCGATGGCATGAACGACTCGACATCTCTGACGCGGTCTTCCTGATCAACTACATCTTCTCCGGCGGTCCCGCGCCCGATCCGCCGAATCCGGGGATGCCGACTGCAGCGGAACCGTCGACATCGTGATGCGGTTTACTTATCAACTACATCTTCTCCGGCGGCGCCGCCCCCTGCGCTGCCTGCCCGTAGAGATCCGAACTTTTTTCGCATGCCGGAGGAGTACGACGGCTCCCCCGGCTACCGTTTTAAAAAATCCCTATCATAATCGAACAATAACTCCAAGTTCACGTCTGTTTACTGTAGTCTCGTTCTTCGAACCATTGGCGTCGCCGCCGGGTTCGAAAACTGCAGGAGGAGTTGCTTATGCCGCTGTCGCTTATGACTGTCGCCGCGACCGTCTCATTTCTTTTCTTTGCAATCGTTGGAACGGATACGGCGGCGCCTGATCTTGCCGATCGCCATAGTCTTCGAGTAACGCCGGGTGACAGCTTGCCGATCGCCGAAACGAAATCTCTTCGCTCTCCGACCAACGAATCGGTCGATTCATTTCTTTTCTTTGCAATCGTTGGAACAGATACGTCGGCGCCTGATCTCGCCGATCGCCATAGTCTTCGAGTAACGCCGGGTGACAGCTTGCCGATCGCCGAAACGAAATCTCTTCGCTCTCCGTCGGATGAGTTGGTCGCAAGCAACCTCGATTCTTTCATCGTCGCGACCATGACCCAAAACCATATTGCCGGTCTTTCCGCCTGCATTGTCAGGGATGGCGGAATCGCCTGGCAGCACGCTTACGGTTATGCCAACATTGCCGCCAACATTCGAGTTGCCGACACGACCCTCTTCATGCTGGCCTCGGTCTCCAAGACGGTCACCGGCATGGCTCTGATGAAGCTATGGGAGAACGGCCACTTTGACCTCGACGACAACATCAACGACTACCTGCCGATTGCCGTCGTGAATCCGAATTTCCCGAATTCGCCGATCACCTTTCGCATGCTGCTTAGCCATACCTCAAGTCTCAAGGACAACTGGACCGTAATGTACTCCACCTACGTCTACGGCGACACGCCATTCCTGCTCGAAGACTATGTCGCCGACTACTTCGTGCCCGGCGGCGTGTATTACAATGCTGACGATAATTTCCACACCTGGGCGCCGGGAAGCACCTGGAACTACTGTAATCATGGTTTCGTCCTGATCGGCTATCTGGTGCAGGTCATCTCCGGCGTGCCGTTCTCCGACTATTGCCGCGACTCACTCTTCACTCCGATGGGAATGACGAATTCGCATTGGTTTATTGCCGGACTCGATACCACCAACATCGCGATGCCGTATCACTGGAACGGCACCCAGTATCAGCCGCTGGGGCAATTCGGTTATGCCGACTATCCGGCCGGAACACTCCGTTCCAGCGCTCCGCAACTGGCGCGCCATCTGCTTACACACCTGCAGAACGGGCGCATCGACTCAACGCAAGTTCTTGATTCCGCGACCGTCGACACCGTCACGACACTGCACTTTCCAACTATCGCAGGCGGACAGGGGCTCACTTGGTTTCGCGCCAATTTCGATGGCCAATGGGTCTGGGAACACGGCGGCGGCGACCAGGGCGTCTGCACACGCATTGGCTTTTGTCCCGCCAAACAGACCGGCATTGTCGTGTTGACCAACAGTGAAGCATACGGCGGCGTCAGCAGTATCGTCAGCAGGCTCTGGCTTGAAGCCAACAGCCGCGGGGACCGCGATCTCGACGGCATTGCCGACTCACTCGACAATTGCCCCGACAACTCCAATGCGGCCCAGACCGATACTGATGGCGACCTGCACGGCGACGCCTGCGACAATTGCCCGGTCTTGGCGAATCCCGACCAGACCGACGAAAATGGCGACGGTGTCGGCGACCTCTGCGATGGGCATCTCCACATTGTCGGCGGCGTTTTGCCCGGTGCGTATCTTGGCCAGCCGTACTTCCACCGTTTTGCAGCGTTTGGCGGCACAGAACCCTACCACTGGGGTTTCCTCGGTGGCGACCTGCCCTTCGGCTGCGAGTTTACCACAGACACGGTCGGCATAGTCTCCGGAATTCCAACCTACTAGTGCTACTTACTTTTTCACGCTTACCTGCCGTGACTCGGAGTCTCCCAGTCCCGGAGATACTATGAGCTTCATGCTCACCGTGACCGATCCTCCATATACTTGTGGTGATGCCGATGGTTCGGACATTGTAACCATCTCCGACGCCGTCTATTTAATCAACTACATCTTCACCGGTGGACCGGCGCCAGGTCCGCTTGCGGCGGGTGATGCCGATTGCAGCGGAATGGTTACCATTTCCGACGCCGTCTATCTCGTCAACTACATCTTCGCCGGCGGTGCCGCGCCCTGTGCGGCGTGTCCGTAAAGGCGCGTTGATTCTTCTCCAATTCGAAAGATGAGACTAAACGGTCACCTCATTGTTCTGCACTGCCAGATCAGTCAAAATGTTGTTGACAAGACAGTCGATGATCCGTTAAATTTGCCTCATCCGAAAATTTCTCATTGGGAGGCAAAATGCAAAAGAGGGAAGCTAGTCACCGGATCGTCAATTCACATGTCCGCGTCGATTCTTCGCTCGATAGTCGTGGTGCTGTGTTGTTTTCGCTGCCGGAACAGGCCGACAATTCCGTTCATCTCGAGTGTCCGGTGTATGCACCGGACGGCGGTACCGACTCGATCGGAATTCAGAATCTTTGTCGCCAACGACAGCGCACTTTTTGTTTACACGCTCGGCTTCTGGCTGTATACGGACGATTTCGTGTTTACCTCCGCAACTCCCGGACCGGCGATCATGTTCCAAGTCAGAATGGCAACTTTCTCGCTCAGGTCTTTCCGCCAGACAATCAAATCGCCATCGCCTGGTATGCCTTTCTGCCACAGATGCCATATCCGCCGCATCCAGTCCGGCGCACGCGTTCACCCTCTGGATTCGTCCGACCAGTTCTTACGACGGCGAATGTGCTGACATCGACAGCGGCTATGTCCAACGCGACTGCTATTGGCGGTTTGTGATTCATGGCAGTTACAAGCTGATGTTTCCGGATTTCTATGACTGCGATACCTGCGATATTTCGGGCGAAATCGTCACATGCGGTGATCTCGATGCCTCCGGGCAGAACGATATTGTCGATGTCGTCTATCTGGTCAATTACATCTTTGCCGGCGGCCCGGCCCCGCAGGACGATGGCCTTGGTGACGTCGACTGCAGCCAGCAAGTCAATATTGCTGACGCAGTTTATCTGGTGAATTACATCTTCGTCGGCGGTCCGGAGCCCTGTAACGCCTGTCCCTGATTTGTATGACAGGTATGGGCTAATCTTGATTTGACAAATCAGGAAATTAGAGTATTTTGTGTATGATGTCGATGGGAGGAACTCCTTCGACAGATCTTAGAATAGTAAACTACCAATTACTTCGAAGCAGAACTGGACTGATTCGTTCTCTGGTGCTCCGAAAGTCGGATTTGCGAGCGAGGGCCGACGGTTCCGTACTGCGGCTCAAATTCCTGTGAAAGGAACCACTATGTATTTTGTTAAGATTGTTGCGGTTATCACCATGGTGCTGCTCTTGCCGCTGATAGCAAGTGCGGACACCGATTCGATCGCCTTCTACCCGGCTGTCAACTATGGCGCCGGCAACTATCCGATCTCCATCGTCGCCGCCGACCTTAATGGCGACGGTCTTGCGGACCTGGCGACCGCCAATTATCTCGATGACAGTGCCTCGGTGATGCTCAATTCCGGCACCGGTACTTTCCCGGTCTTCACACAATATGCCGCCGGCGGGCGCCCGCGTTGGATAACGGCAGCCAGGTTCAATAACGACGCCTCTTTCGATCTGGCGGTTTGTGACGAAAGTCCGGCGCAACTCAATGTCCTGATGAACAATGGCAACGGGACATTTCCGGCTCCGGTCGCCTACACCGTGACCGGAATCAGCACCATCGCCGTCTACGCGGCCGATGTCAATGGCGACGCGAAAACAGATCTCATCACCACCAGCAATCTGTCGAATCTGGTGGTCGTCTACATCAATAACGGCAGCGGCGGGTTTGCGGCGGGAGTGGGCTATGCCACCGCCTCCGCTCCGTTCGGCGTGTATCTTGGCAAGTTCGACAATGATAACGATCTGGATATCGCCACCGCTAATCTCAATGCCGACAACATGTCGATCTTGATGAACAACGGCGACGGCACCTTGCCGCCAAGACCGATTATCCGGTCGGTGATGGCGCCTGGGCAATTACCGGCGGCGACTTCGATCTTGATGGTGATGAAGACCTCGCGGTGGCGTGTGCCAATATCAATCAATTGATTGTCATGACCAACAATGGCAACGGCACGTTTACCCTGTTTAGCAACCACAGCGTCGGCAACAGTCCCAAGTGCGTCTTTGCCGCCGATCTGGACGGCGACAACGACCTCGACCTGATGACGGCCAACGAAGTTTCCGACAATGCCAGCGTGCTTACCAACAACGGCAGCGGCGTGTTTGCGGTTACTGCGACCCTGACAGCCGGAGACGGTCCGCGCGGCATCCATGCGGCCGATTTCAATAACGACAATACAATCGACATCGCCGTAGCAAACTCGTTCTCCGACAACGTCTCGGTATTTCTGAACGCTTCGCCGCCGCCATATCTCTGCGGCGATGCCGACGGCTCGACCGCCGTCACGATTTCGGATGCAGTGTATCTCATCAACTACATCTTCTCAGGCGGTCCGGCACCAAACCCGCTGCTTGCTGGCGATGCCGACTGCAGCAATGCCGTGACAGTTTCCGACGCGGTGTATTTGATTAACTACATTTT
>CAVOPW010000015.1:0-142733 GCA_963698225.1 uncultured bacterium | reverse complement strand
TGGCGCGCAGGTTGAGGCGCATCGTCGTCTGGCTGAAATCGAGTCCGCCGCCCAATTGATCGTGCTGCGTCATCCACTGCAGCGCAGCCGAACCGTACACGCGCGTGACCTTGTTGTCTCGCTTGACGTGTCGACGCCGGTGTCGCCGGCCCTTCCGCTGTTTCGAGTCGCTACTTTTGACGCCACCGCTGTCGGTTGGCGTCCGGTTCCAGCCGTTCGACTCTGCTAATGACCGCGAGCAATTGACCGGTCTTGAGTTCGGCTTCACCGCTAATGATCTTGCACGAAGCCGAATGATCGGAAGCGTATGCTACTTCCAGCATGACAACAAGACTGTCACCGAGAGACAGGCCCACCCGGTCGCCCTGCATCAGACCATCCGCCTTGCCGCCCTCGAGGTAGACTCGATCGATCGAGCGGTACTTGATCCGGTAACTTGTCGGAAGCGGCGCGTCCTGCGAATACCCGGGAATTGGACTACTGGCGATGAAAATCAACGATATTGTGAACAACAGAAGCAGGTCTAAGAGACGTCTCATCGACATTAGTGCTCTCTGCATTTAGTTTCCATCGGGGTGGCAGTTAAGACAGGCAGTGCTTTGCCGGTGTAGCCGGGGCGACCACGGTGATCGTTAGCCATATCAGTCTGGTTGTGCTCATGACAGAATATGCATTCAAACACAGCAAAATTCGCAGAATTGACATGGCAGTCGGCGCAATTGTCCCACTTCTCCCGATGCTTACCCGAATAGATCGGGAAGTACTGTGTATCGTGGTTCCAATTTGCTGGAGTCCATGCTGTCGTCGAGTGGCAGGTTTGGCACTCGGTCGGGAAGTTCGCCGCGGCGTGATTCGGGTCGGTTGTGCCATTGTACGCATTTTGGTGGCACGAGAAGCACTGAGTGGGTGTCGCCACATAACCACCTGAATGACAGGCGATACACATCAATCCGAAATGAGCACCCGTCAGCGGAAAACTTGTTGTACTGTGGTTGAAAGTCGCAGGCGACCAGGCCGTGGTCGTGTGACATTCGGTGCACAGATGCGAGAAGCCGTTGGTCACGTGATTGGGATCGGTCACCGCGGCAAAGTCGCCCTGATGGCAGCTATAACAGTCGGCAGGAGTGTTCGTGTATCCCGTCGAATGGCAGGCCACGCATTGCAGCCCTGTATGACCACCAGTAAGTGCGAAGCCGGTCGTACTGTGATTGAACGTCGACGGCGTCCAGGCAGAGGTTGTATGACAGGTCACGCAATTATGGTCAAAATTGTTCGTCACATGATTCGGATCGGCGACAGCCTCAAAGTCACCCTGATGGCACGAGTAACAAGCCGCTGACGTATTCGTGTACCCTGTGCCGTGACAGTTGAGACATTGCAGTCCGGCATGGCCGCCGGTCAGGGGGAACTGCGTCAGGTTGTGATCGAACGTCGCCGGTGTCCACGCGGTAGTGCCGTGACAGTTTGTGCAAAGTTGATCGAAATTATTCGTCACATGATTTGGATCGGCCACAGCGGTAAAGTCACCGGAATGACAACCATAGCACGTCTGGCTGGTGCCGGTATATGTTTGCGAATGACAGGAAATGCACTGCAGCGACGTATGCGCACCCACCAGTACAAATCCGGTGGTAGTGTGATTCCAGTTGGCCGGCTGCCAATTGGAAGTGCCGTGGCAGGTCGCGCAATTATTGTCAAAACCGGCGCCGGCATGATTGGGATTGACGGCGGCGGAACATCCGCTTGATGGCAGGAAATGCATGTATTCGGCGTATTGGTGTAACCAGAGGCATGGCACGTTATGCACGCCGTTGTCGCATGCGCACCGGTTAGTACAAATCCGGTTGAACCGTGATTGAAACTGCTCGGTTCCCATGCAGTCGTCGAATGACAGGTGCTGCAATTGTGGTCAAAATTATTCTGTACGTGATTCGGATCAGTCGTCGAAGTAAAATCTCCCTGGTGACAGTCGAAACACAGATTTGGTGTGCTCACGTATCCGCTGGCATGACAAGAGATGCAAGCCAACGACGTATGCGCGCCGGTCAACGCGAATCCGGTTGAACTGTGATTGAAGTTGCTCGGTTCCCATGCGGTCGTCGTATGACAGGTGCTGCAGTTGTTGTCAAAATTATTCTGCACGTGATTTGGATCAGTCGCTGCAGCAAAATCACCGCTGTGGCAATCAAAGCACAGACTCGGCGTACTCGTGTAGCCGCTGGCATGGCACGTTATGCACGCCGTTGTCGCATGCGCACCAGTTAGTACAAATCCGGTTGAACTGTGATTGAAGTTGCTCGGTTCCCAAGCGGTCGTCGAATGACAGGTGCTGCAATTGTGGTCAAAATTGTTCTGTGCGTGATTCGGATCAGTCGTTCCTGCAAAGTCACCGCTGTGGCAGTCAAAGCATAAACTCGGCGTACTCGTGTATCCACTGGAATGGCAGGAAATACATGCCAATGAAGCATGCGCGCCAGTCAGATTGAAAGAAGTTTGACTGTGGTCAAAATCGGCCGGTTCCCAAGCAATCGTCGAGTGACAGGTAGCGCAGTCGTGATCAAAGTTGTTTTGCACGTGATTTGGATCAGTTGTCCCGGCAAAGTCACTGCTATGGCAGTCAAAACAGAAGGTCGGTGTATTTGTGTAACCTGCCGAGTGGCACGAAATACAATTCGCCGAGGTGTGCGCACCGTGTCAGGACAAATCCCGTCGTCGCGTGATCGAATGAGGACGGCTCCCATGCCGTCGTCGAATGACAACTCGCGCAGTCGTGGTCAAAATTATTCTGTGCATGGCTCGGATCAGTCGTCCCGGCAAAGTCACCGCTATGGCAGTCAAAACACAACGTCGGCGTATTTGTGTAACCTGCCGAGTGACACGAAATACAATTCGCCGAGGTGTGCGCGCCGGTCAGGACAAATCCCGTTGTCGCGTGATCGAATGAGGAGGGCTCCCATGCCGTCGTCGAATGACAGCTTGAACAGTTGTGGTCGAAGTTGTTCACCGCGTGATTCGGGTCCGTCGCCGCTGCAAAAGCCGCACCGTGACAATCAAAACACTGTGTGGAGGTGCCGACATAGCCCGAACCATGACAGGAAATACAGGCTAATGTCTGGTGCGCGCCGGTCAACGTGAACTGCGTCTGGTTGTGATCGAATGTCGCCGGCGTCCACGCCGCATTGGAGTGGCAGGAAAGGCAATTGTGATCGAAATTGCCGGCCTCGTGATCCGGATCATCCGCCTGGGCGAAATCGCCGGAATGGCAAGAGAAACACAACGGCGAAGTATCAGCATATCCACCGGAGTGACACGACTGGCAATCAAGGCCAACGTGTCCGCCCTCAAGCGGAAATCCGGTAAGCGCGTGATCATAACCGCGCGGATCAACCGGCACCCAGCCCGCCGTTGTGTGGCAGCCGATGCAGTCGTGACCCAATCCGTTTGTCACATGATTGGGGTCGGTTGCAGCTGCAAAAGCCATTTGGTGGCAGGAATAACAGTCATTGACCGTGCTGGCATATCCAGCACTGTGACACGATTGGCACTCCAAATCGAGATGCGCGCCGTTGATGGCGAAACCGGTCTGATCATGATCGAACTCAGCAGGCTGCCAGGCAGTTGTCGTGTGGCACTGCTGACAATCATGGCCGAAGTCCGCCGCTTCGTGGTCCGGGTTGTCGGTCGCTGCAAACCCGGTGCCGTGACACGAGAAACAGTCGGACGCCGTATTGGTGTACCCGCCGCTGTGACAGTTCTGGCAGGCCAATGTTGTATGTGCTCCGGTTAACGCAAAACTTGTCGCACTGTGATCGAAGTCCGCCGGCTCCCAGGCATTCATGTTGTGGCACGTCGTGCAGGCATGATCGAAATTTCCCGCCGTGTGGTCGGGTTCGTTGGCATCAGCAAATGCTGAACTATGGCAACTGAAACAGTCGCTGGCCGTATTTGTGTAGGAACTGCTATGGCAGTCCTGACACTGTACCTTCGCATGGGCGCCCTCCAGTGCAAAGCTCGTCACATTGTGATCGAATGTCGCAGGAGTCCAGGCCGTCATCTTGTGGCAAGTGCTGCAGTCTTGTGAGAAGTTAGCGGCTTCGTGATCGGGGTCGGGTGCGTCGAGATAATCCGCGCTATGGCAGGAATAACAATCGGTCGGTGTTCCGGCAAACTGGGTTGCGTGGCAGGAGGCACAGTCCAGACCCTGGTGCCCGCCTTCAAGTATCGGTGTCGGCGGATGGTCGAACCTGGCCCCTTCCCAGGTCACTGCCGACGAGCGATGGCACTGCACGCAATCGCTGTCGAATCCGGCCAACACGTGATTCGGATCCGTCGTTGACGTGAAGTCGCTTTCGTGACACGATTGGCATTCAGCCGAAGTGCCGGCGTATTGCTCACTCAATTCTCCCTGATGGCACGATTGGCAATCGACAATCGCATGCATTCCCATCAACGGAAAGCCGCGCGTCGCATGGACCTCGAAAACTTCTTGCTCATTCTGCCAGCCGCGGGTGGTGTGGCAATTCTGGCAAGTCGATCCTAACTGTCCGCTGTGCGGATCAGAATGACACGAAGCGCAATCATCCTGAGTCTTCGCAAAGGTCAAGTCATTGTGACAAGCTACACACTTGATCTGCTTGTGTTTGCCGGAAAGCGGAAACCCGGTCTCGTCATGGCGGAATTTGGTCCCGGCGGGAATGTCTTTCCAGTTTCCAGTCGAATGACAGGTCGCACAATCAAACTTGATGTCGCCGTGCGGGTTGTCATCCTGGGCGATGGCAAGAATTGTGAGTCCGGCAGCGAAAGCAATTGTCAGGCAGACTCTTAAGAGAGTCATCTTGACACCGTCCAGAGTTAGAGTTTACCGGTCTTGGAGTCGTGGCAGTCCTTACAGTCAGTACCTATTGGCTTGTATCGGACCAAAATAGTCGATTCTTGAATTGTATTTCTGTGGCACTCGCCACAGGGTACCTTTGCATGGGCGCCCTCGAGACGATACCGCGAATCGCGGTCATGACTAAACTTCGAGGCTTTCCAATTGTCGGCTTGATGACAACGGTCGCAGGCAATTTGTCCGTCAACGACAAACTGTCCTCCATGAATATCTTTGTGACATTCGTTGCAGTTTCTTGGCAGTAGCTCGAAAGTCAGAAGTGATACATTGGTTCTATCATTTTTGTTCCCATGACAGTCCAGGCACCTGACGCTATTATGCCTCCCCGTGAGCGGGAATTTGGTGGAGTCATGCGCAAAGACCGATTCCTTCCAGCTTTCGACATTGTGACAGCTTTCGCAACCGCCACTATTCACCCACTTGTCCGCCTTCCCGTTATGCGGGTCCTTGTGGCACGATCTGCAGGCAGTCTCCTTAAAAGCGAACCTGTACTGGCGCGGAATCTGGCCGGTCGGTGAGGTGATATGACAGCCGTCGCAGGGAACTGCCAGATGCGCACCCCGCAGGGGATAATCGCAGCTGTCGTGCTGGCCCACCGTGAAGATTCCGGGACGAAACCCGTCCACACTATGGCAACGTTCACATTTCGCTCCGCCGGGACTGGCGGCAAACGCGCCGCTGTGAAAATCAGAGTGGCAATCACTACAATTCGAAAACGCCAAGACCTTGCGCGGTTCCTCTTGTTTGTGGCATTTCGCGCACTGCAGAGGCGAGTGCTGCCCCAAAAGCGGAAATCGTGTCTTGCTGTGGTCAAATTGGCTGTTGTTGACGCTGCGCCAACTGTTCGTGTTGTGACATCCTGAGCAATTTACTCCGAGTCGATCTGCGTGCGGGTCCTTGTGGCAGGCGCTGCACTCGGAATAATTCAGGCCGGTAAACTTCTGGTACGATGTGTCGGCGGGCGTCAACCTGTCGCCAATAATTGGATGACACTTCGCACACTCGGCTTTCTGGTGCAAACCGGTCAGCGCGTACTTTGCCTTCTGATGGTCGAATGAAATCGCCGGCTTCCACGCAGTGTTGGAGTGGCACGATTCACATTTGTTGGAAACCTGGCTGCGATGCTCGTCAAAGTGACAACTGCTGCAGGCGGTCGATAATCCCAGAAAGGTCCGGTTCGCATCTTTCCGGACATCACCTTCCTTCAGGTCCGGAATGATATTCTTGGCCGTATGGCATTGCCGACACTGCAGCGGTTTGTGCGCCCCGCCAAGGTCGTATCCTGTCAGCGAATGATCGAAAGCGGCCTCGCCGTCTTTCCAATATACGAGTGCGAAATCGCGGCCGTGGTGTTCAACATGGCACTCTTCGCAAACCTGGTATTGGTTGCGCCCGTGAATGCCGTCGAGTTCATTTAGTTGCTTCTGAATCAGTGTATGGCAAATCAGGCAGTTGGGACCAATTTGCTTGCGGTCCGAACCATGACAGGCACGACAATTGTCCAACCCCTCCAAGTGGCTGTGAGCTTGCGAGAGATCGCCCGGTGACAACTGCGCAGAAACCGTAGCCGCCGTCAGGATCACGATGGCAACAATGAACCGAAGGCAATTCGGGCGAGACATGGCTTACGACAATCCCGCGAACCCGGTCCATACCGCGATACCGATATGGACACCCATAATCAGGTACATTATGATTGCAAACGGCTTGTGGATGACATGCCAGTAGTGAAAGACTTCGCGGGTTCTGTCCAGCATTTCGATATGCCGTGCCAGTGAAGCGCGCTCTAACGCGAGGCGCGCCAGCTCTTTGAGCCCGCGGTCAACCGATGAGAACGATCGTTTCATCTCCTTCATCAGGCGACCGGCGAGCAGCGGCCGGGTAAGATCCGCGATGATCGCCCCAACCAGCAACTTGATGAACGATCCTTCCGTCGATATCATCCGTTTCGCCAACGTCTCAAGCTGCGCCAGCTGATCCGGTGCCAGTCCATATTTCTCCCGGAGTACTTGCGTCGTTAACTGCATCTGCTTGTCGATCTCCGCCATCGTCAGTTCATCGCCTTCCTGATTGCGGGGAATCAGTTGGTAGAGATAGCGGCCCACATAACCGCTCAACGCCACCGCTATCATTGACCAAAACGCAACAGCGATCAGCCCCTGCACTTTGAACGAGGAATGCAGGACAATGAATAACGGACCGCAAACCCCGAGATAAATGTGCAGCTTCAGCCAATTGCGGAGGGAGATCTTTTTGCCGAGAATCCTGGTGCGTTTGCGCAGAGAATACGTCAGCATCAGTATCATCATCGCTGAACCGATGTATCCGAACACGATGCCCAGGTTGCCGGCCGGCCGATAGGCGCGATAATCCTCGTGATGCGGGCGATCGACATAGGAAATCCGGTAGTAGTCGAGTCCGGAGATCAGATAGTACCCGATGGTTAGCAATGTGACAGCATATATGACAAACAGAAAGCGTTTCATCGGCTCCTATGTCGGAAGAGTTTATCAGTGATATCGACTGTGTAGCGTTTTACACGTTTATCGGCTGATCGGTTCATTAAACTGAGCACGCTTCGACAGCTTCAATACGGGGCACATTTCCTCCTATCGTTCCCAAGGCACTCGAACTGAGAAGTCGGTGCTTCGAGACCTTACAAGTCGCAAGCTCTTGCTTGCCCATCCCGCAGCCCGGAATAATCCACGGTTGGCAGAGAAATTGACGGCAATCTCCAGAAGAAAAGCGCTTCCGAAAATCAAGTTGCCTCCGCTTGACTGCGCAGGGAGAGAACATTAAGTTCGTGCAGTCACAGCTGGGACACAGTTCAGCCAAGACTACGCTGGATCGATATGGACATCTTTTCCCCAACACCCACCAAGAATCCTCCAAGCGGCTGGATCAGATCGTTTTTGGCAATTCTGTTAGATGATTGTTAGATGAGACAGCTAATCAAGATACTCTTGTCAACAAAGAAGCCCCTGAAGGTATTGGGCTTCAAGGGCTTAAGTTTGGTAGCGGGGGCAGGATTTGAACCTGCGACCTTCGGGTTATGAGCTTTTTCAGCATCCCTAACACGGGACAATACCGGACACTAAGGGACAACAGCGGCAAAGACTTACGAAGTTCATTTTGTCCGGTGTTGTCCCGTTTTGTCCCTTGTTACGGCCTGTTATGTTAGACAGGTGTTAGAAGACGCTGTATGTCAAGGGTGAGCGCAAATCGCCACTGCAGATAACTTGCTCTGAAGGACTCCCAGAAACTGTCGTTAGACTTTGGGCACTTCGTGCCAAAATCTGGCTGACGGCGAACAGCTTCAGCCAGTTGTACTCCGTCGGTGGCGTAACATCATGTTCACGACGCAAGCACTCGAACTCACTCAGTGTGCCGTGACTGGCGCGTACTGCAAAGGCCGGTCGTTCTTCCTAGGCATTCGATTCTCTCTTTTGGCTATATTGTTGTTTTCGTTCAGCGCACGATCGACTCGCGCATCGCAAACGATCTCATGACATAGATCATGCCCTGCGTGTGAGGTCCAGATGTCGATAGCATTCCTCACTTGACTCCCACCTCCCTCTCTGTACATTCTTTCAATCATTGAGAGGAGCGATTCATGTCCCTGCATTACATCCTCGATGGATACAACATCATCAAGCGCACCGAATTCTTGGCCACGATGAAACTGGAAGACGCACGAGGTGAGTTGGCGCGATTCATCATCAACAAACGACCGCACGGCAGTCAGCGCAACAAAGTCACCGTGGTGTTCGACGGCAAGGCCGGCTTTTATATGCAATCGCACGAGAGCAGAAGCGTGGAGATCATCTTCGCGACTAAGACCAACGCCGATCAAGAGATTAAGAACATCGTCGATCGTAGCCGCACGCCCGGACATCTGATTATCGTCACCGACGACCGCGAAGTTCAATCGTATGTCAAATCCTGCCGCGCACAGGTCATGAATTGCGCCGAATTTGTCAGTCGGGGATCATCGCCACGTAACACGGACGATGCTGCTTCCAAAGGCGGCCTTACTCAGCAACAACAAATCGAAATCAACAAGGAAATGGAAATCGAGTTCGGCTTGCCCAGCGGCTACGAGGAGTGATCCAGTGCGCTCCGACCGTTTACGTCGGACGCGTTCTGACGCGGTTGGAATAGACTACAATAGGATTTGGGCGTCACGAGCATGAAGACTTACCTCGTCAAACCGGCTCGGAACAGGCGCAATACGCTGTCAATGAATTCTTCACATTGTCGTGTCTGGAAATAACTCGCGGCAATCGGTCAAGCAGGTTTGGGTGAACTACCAGTGTTCGTTGCCGTGGCATCCAGCCGGGTCGGAACAGGTACCGTTGGAATAACTGCCCGTATTGGGGAAGAAATTCACGTTGTTGGCGCCATTGATGTGAAGGGCCTTCCCAGTGATCGTCAGAGTAGTACTTACGGTTGAGGCGTGACACCGCTGGCAAGGGAATCCTTCTTCCCGCACATGCTTATCGTGTTCGCCGCCCAGGGCCGATGGACTCGTCCCGACATCATGGCACGAACCACATGTCGCCTGTCCAGTGCCGGTCCAGATTGGTGCATTGGCGGTTTTCCCGCCTGGGAAATTGCCGTGGCAATAAGTACTTACGCAAGTTTTCGAAGTGCGATTCCAGACTCCGCTTGTTCCGGAAATGCCGTGCCAGGTAATTTCTGCGAGCGAGTCGACCGCGAGATGCCCGGGCGCGATAACAGTTGCCGGTTTGGTGTGACAAAGATTACAGTCGAAGGCATTGGCGATGTCACTAACCTCCACGTGCCCAGTATGTGCGCCTACCGCGACTGCACTGGTAGCGGTCTCGCCGCGTAGCCCTTGAGGCGGAGCCCCAGTCTGGTTGTCATTGCCTCCATGACAAACCGTGCAGCGATCGGGACCGGTTCCATGACAACGGTTGCATAGACTTGCATCTCGAGTCAGAGTATCAATTGTCCCGTTCACGTGTCTGACTTTGTCGATGATTTGCAGTGATCCATTGACTACGCTGGAATGACAATCATTGCATTGCAGGCCCCAAGTAGCGTGAATTCCATGCTTCCACTGAAGACTAGACGGGTTGCTGCCAGCATCGTGGCACGAACCGCAAGCGGCCTGATTTGCTCCCGTCCATACGGGCGCATTTGTCGTTTTCCCGCCCGTGAAGTTACCGTGACAGTAGGTGTTTGCACAGGTTCGTGCAGTGCGATTCCACTGCGACGAAGCACCAGAAATGTTTCCCCAGATGACCTCTGCAAGTGAATCTGCCCCCAAATGACCAGACGAAAGGAGCGAAGCAGGGACGAACATGGCATGGGCTGCAGTCAAAGGCATCAGCAAAAGCTCCTGTCTGAACGTGTGGGCTATGCGCACCGACAGCAATTGCAGTCGTTGCCGTCTCGCCACGCAGACCTTTTGGCGGAGCGCCGGTTGGATTATCGTTGCCGCCATGGCAAGTAATACATGACCCCTGGCCGGGACCGTGACAGGTATTGCACACAGCTTGATCGCGAGTCAAAGTATCGACAACTCCGTTTACATGAAGAGACCTACCGGTAATCTGAAGCGCCGAGTCGACAACGCTGGCGTGACAATCGTTGCACTTCAGGCCGAAAGAGCTGACATGCGACTCGTGTTTCCAAAGGAGACTTGCAGGATTGCTGCCTACGTCATGACATGTTCCGCAGGTCGCTTGGTCTGTACTGGTCCAGACAGGCGCGTTCGCGGCCTTTCCTCCTGGGAAGTTACCGTGGCAATACGTATTGATACAACTCTTGGCGACCCGGTTCCATTGTGAGCTGGCGCCGGCGATACCTCCCCAAGTAACTTCCGCAAGTGAATCTGCGCCCAGGTGGCTTGGAGCGCTAAGGCTATTGGGCTTTACGTGGCATTGATCGCAGTCGAAAGCATCGGCCAAAGGACCCAGCTCGGAGTGAGTTGTGTGAGCGCCAACAGCGATTTGCAGGGTGAGGGTCTCACCTCGAAGTCCCTTCGGCGGAGCGCCCGTCTGGTTATCGGTTCCTCCGTGACAACTCGTGCACGAGCCTCCACCCGGACCGTGGCAGGCGTTGCACAGTGCCGTATCGCGCGTCAGTGTGTCAACAATTCCGTTTACATGTAAATTCTTGGCGATGATTTGAAGGGACGAGTCGACTACTCCGTAGTGGCAATCTCTGCAGGCAAATCCGTAGGTGGTTACGTGGAGATCGTGTTTCCACAAGAGGCTCGCCGGATTCGTCCCGACGTCGTGACACGACCCGCATGTCGCCTGGTTTGCACCGGTCCAGACCGGCAGATTAGATGCTTTGCCACCACTAAAGTTCCCGTGGCAGTACGTGCTCGAGCAGGTTTTGGCTGAACGATTCCAAATTGAGGCCGGGCCGGCAATACCGCCCCAGGTTATTTCAGCCAGTGAATCCAACCCAAAGTGTCCCGCAGAAGTGAAACTCGACGGTTTGATGTGGCATTGGTTGCAGTCAAATGCGTTAGCCTGATTACCGGACTCAACGTGCGCAGTATGGGCACCGACGGCAATCTGCGTCACCTGCGTCTCACCGCGCAAGCCTTTGGGAGGCGCTCCCGTCAAGTTATCAATTCCACCATGGCAAGATGTGCATGTGCCCTGTCCTGGACCGTGACACGCATTGCACAATGCCGGATCGCTTGTTAGCGTGTCGACTGTGCCATTAACATGTAGTGACTTGTTGGTGATCTCGAGCGCGAGGTTCGTTACCCCGGCATGACAGTTGGCACACTTGAGACCGAATGAAGTAATGTGCAGATCGTGTTTCCACAAGAGGCTGGAGGGATTGTTTCCGACGTCATGACACGAGCCACACGCAGCCTGATTGGATCCTGTCCAAACCGGTGTGTTGGCGGTGTTGCCTCCGGAAAAATTCCCGTGACAATATGTGCTGGCGCAGGTTTTGCTCGATCGGTTCCACTTTGAGTTTGCACCGGCAATGCCTCCCCACAGTACTTCCGCGAGAGAATCGGCCCCCAGATGTCCGCTATCGGTCATTGTTGTCGGTTTGGTATGGCATTGCGTGCAATCATAAGAATTTCCAATTGCGCCTACTTCAACGTGGGCAGTATGAGCACCAACAGCTATCTGTGTAGCGAGAGTTTCTCCCCGCAACCCTGTTGGCGGTGCACCGGTCTGATTGTCAGTGCCGCCATGACAGCGGGTGCAGGAAGGTTCGGGACCATGACAAGTTTTGCAGACTTGCGGATCTCTCGTCAGTGTGTCGATCACCCCATTGACATGAAGTGACTTGCCCGTAATCAGGAGTTGCGCGTTAACAACGTTGGCGTGGCAGTCGGCACATTGCAGTCCGTAAGCCGAAACATGCAAATCGTGTTTCCACAAGAGATCAGACGGCTTGCTACCGATATCGTGGCACGAGCCGCATAGAGCCTGGTCTGATACGTTCCAAACCGGCGCATTAGTTCGTTTTCCTCCCGAGAAATTACCGTGGCAGTAGGTGTTTGCACAGGTTCCATTCCCGCGATTCCATTGTGAGCTTCCGCCAGCGAGGTTTCCCCAATTTATCTCGGCCAGAGAGTCTAGTGCGATATGTCCCGGGTCCGTGACCTTCGTCGGTTTGATGTGGCATTCGTTACACTCAATGGGAGACGCAATGCTGTCAGCTTCAACATGCGCAGAATGTGCACCGACCGCGAGATCGGTGAAACTAGTCTCGCCGCGGAGGCCTTTCGGAGGCGCACCGGTCTGATTGTCACTGCCGCCGTGGCAGGTTATGCAGGACCCCTCTCCCGGTCCATGGCAGACATTACAGATCGCAATGTCGCGGGTGAGGGTATCGACAACACCGTTGACGTGGAGATTCTTGCCGGTAATAGCCAGCGCCTGATCTACCACATTGGCATGACAATCGGCACAAGCCAATCCGAACGAGGTGACATGGAGCTCGTGTTCCCAGAGGAGATCGGCCGGATTATTGCCGACATCATGGCACGAACCGCAGGCGGCCTGATTGGAACCGGTCCACTGCGGTGCATTGGTTCGCTTACCGCCCACGAAATTTCCGTGACAATAGGTACTTGTACAACTCTGGGTTGCTCGATTCCAGTTTGACGTTGCCCCGGCCAAGTTCCCCCAGTTTATCTCGGCTAGAGAATCAGCGCCCAGGTGGCCCGCTGCAGCGACTTGTGCGGGGACAAGATGGCATTGATTACAGGCGACTGACTGAGCTACTGCTCCGCCTTCGATATGCGCGGTGTGAGCACCAACTGGTATCTGGGTCGGTGATGTTTCGCCATGCAGGCCCTTCGGAGGCGCGCCGGATTGATTGTCGCCGCCGCCATGACAGGTAACGCATGAGCCTTCGCCGGCTCCGTGACAGACGTTACAAAGCGCCGGATCGCGCGTCAGTGTGTCGGCTTGTCCGTTCACATGGAGTGCCCTACCGACTATCTGGAGTTGAGAATTTACGACATTAGCGTGACAGTCAGCACAGCTCAAACCAAGTGAACTAACATGGAGTTCGTGCTTCCAGAGCAACTCGGAAGGATTATTGCCGACATCATGGCAGGTGCCGCAGGCAGCTTGATTCGTGGCTGTCCAGACAGGCGAATTGGAGCGCCGACCGGCACTGAAATTGCCATGACAGTAAACGCCGCTGCACGATTGCGAACTGCGGTTCCAATTCGCACTACCTCCCGCGAGACCACCAAACGTCATTTCCGCCAGCGAATCTACCCCCAGATGCCCCGTCGCTGCGATTTGCGCAGGTACGACATGACATTGGCGGCAATCGATGATCTCCGCCAATGGTCCCGGCTGTACGTGAGTTGAATGGGCACCTACGGCGATTTGGGTACGCTGGGTTTCTCCACGAAGCCCCTTAGGTGGGGCTCCCGTCTCATTATCCAGGCCACCATGGCATCCGGTGCAGGACCCGGGTCCCGACCCATGGCAGACATTACATACTTGAGGATCTCTGGTCAGAGTGTCGATGATGCCATTGACGTGAAGTTCCCTTCCGACAATCTGCAATTGCGCATTTACGACACTGGAGTGGCACTCCACACACTTCAAGCCTGCGGTCTTAACGTGGAATTCATGCTTCCACAGCAAGGTCGTCGGATTGGTTCCGTCGTCATGACACGTCCCGCAGGCCGCCTGATTGTCGCCCGTCCAGACGGGTGCGTTCACAGTCCTACCACCGGCGAAATTGCCGTGGCAGTATACATTTGAGCAGGTTCGAGTGCCACGATTCCAGTTTGCCGCGCCTCCTCGACTGGCTAGGCCGTGCCAGACAATTTCCGCAATAGAGTCCGTGCCGGCGCTTACGCTTCCGAGGCGCGTGTCAAAATGAGAATCGTCAAGCACGAACACCGGAACCAAGTGACAGTTTTCACAATCGAGAGTTGCCGCAAGAGTAGAATTATAAAGATGGCTTCGGTGCGCGCCGACTCCCAAGGTAGAATCTGCCGTCTGCCCCTTAAGTCCCAAAGGTGGTGCGCCCGAGTTATCGTCAACTCCGCCGTGGCATCGCGTGCAACGCTCCGCCACATTACTGTGACATTCTATGCACGAGACATTAGATTTGCCTCCGTTCCAGTCGGAGCCATGGCATTCGATACAGCTTTGCACCCCAGAATTCAGGGCGACCTTGCCGTGAAAATCAGGCGAATCAAAGTTGAGCCAAGTGTCGGGATGGGTGTCGGGCAGAGTCGGATTTGACTTTCTCGCTGCTGCAACCGGCAATGGCTGCTATTGCAGCGCTCACCAATAGGGCGATCGTCAATTGGATCATTCGCTTTTTCATGCGCAGTGGTCGCATATCAATCTCCCTCGGCTCCATGACAATACCCGCAGAATCCTACGCCCGCCTGGCTAGAACTAACATGGCAATCGAAGCAGTAATCGCCGGAATCATCGTGCCATTCGCCCCGATTCTCGAATTGGCCCGAATTGCTTGCATGGATGCGAGGATTGGTGCCGCGAATTCCATCGCGGTCTTCGTGACAGGCACTGCGCGCGCACGTCGGCGAAGGAGTGTCATGACAAGAGGCGCAATTCTCGGCATCGTTGCGTGCGGCTTCGCCATGTTCGGCGATCCAAGTCAAGGTTGAGTGGCGCCACGGCATTCGCCCTTCACTCCGATGACAGCCATCGCAGAAACTCGATACCTCATGGCATCTGCGACAATCGGATTGCTTGCTGATGGCAGCCAGACCGTGTGAATACCGGAAGTTCAAATCGTGGATATTGCCCGACAGGTTGTCGCCGCGATGGCAGTCCAGGCAAAACTTTTCCTGCCGATGACATTGCGTACACCAGTTGGGGTCGGCGGAAACGCGGTCACCATGCTGGTGCCTCCAGTCGGCCGGGTGAATGTCGCTTAGTGCGAGATTCTTGCCGTGACACAGTTTACATGAGTTGTCAACTCTCGCGCCATCGTGACACTCCAGACAGAGACGCATTTTCGGCATGTTCGCAGTTGAAAGCACAGTGTCGGCGTCTGCGCCGGCGTGGCAGTGCAGGCAACTCGGTACTTTGGACATATGCTTGCTGTGATCAAACTTGATTTCACGGACTGGATTGGGCACCGCTTGGGGATCATCAGCATTGCGATGACAAAGCTTGCAGGAGTTCTCGTCTTCAATGTCGTGGCATTCGCCGCACGCATCCATCTCCGGAAGTAGTTTGTCGTCCGCCCTGACGCTGGTTGCCGTCCTGCTATGACAGACGCCGCATTCGATGGCGTTTTCAGCTACGTGCAGTCCGTGCGAGAAGATGATGTCAGAGGGCGGCACTTCGAGGCCCGCTGCCAAAATAAGTGAACCGAATGTGACAAGCGACAGGACTGTCATGAGTTTCGCAGTCTTTGTACTCATTTACCTGCCATGTTCAATGGTGAGTCCGTGTCAAAACGCTGGGTAAATTTCACAAGAAACCGAATATCCTCGGATTGGACCGCATTTCGCAGATATTGCACCTCGGCGGCAACTTCCGACAGTGCACCAGGACGGGCGCGGACGCCGAGGCTGCTTGCATAGGAATCATTCCGGTCTAACTGAAGCGACTGCACACGATATTGCGACAGGTTGAAGCTGGCAAAGCACTCAATGCTCTGATGTGGCCGGACGATAAGATTCCCGAGTACGCCGTCTTGGTCGCCCGAATATCCGTCTTGATGTTGCCAGCCGAGACTGCCGAAGTCGCTACTTAGCGCCAGAATCGTACTCCATGAGTTCTTGCCGTCGAAAACCGTGACATTTAAGTTTCCGCTCACTGCAATATCGTTCCAGAGGCTCCGGCGCAATTGGAATCTGCTCTGGCGGTAGTTCCTGGAATCAATCAAACTAAAGAGCGACGCCGACGAAACTGATGGCTCGCGGAAACTGAACTCGGCCGAACCATACCACGGACTCGATCCATACGTCAAGCGCGCAAGAATCTCGGCAAGCCGCAGTTCATCGACGTTGTAGGCAACACGCGAATACAAACCTGCATGCGACCTGTGAGCATCCAGGAACAGCCCCACTCGATGCACGTCGCTCTGGCCATCGTTTAGACGCCGCATCCACGCCAGCCCCACTCGGGCGGACTGAATTACCGGGTAGGCAAGCTCCGCACCCATGACTCCGAAGTCCGCCAAAGAACGAATCTTCTTAGAATCAGAATTAGATACCCAGCTACCCGCATAAGTACTGGCCTGCAAAGATGAAAACCGCCCAAATTGAACTCGCACACCATCGATCACGTTGCTTCCGACAATCGAATAGGCGAACATTCTGCCTGCCTGCACTCGAACTTTTCCAGGAAGATTTTCTACCTGGAGATAGGCATGGTAGATGTTGAGCTTAGGAGCGTTGATTTGACTGTCGTCCTTAAGGTCGCCGGACCAGCGTGAGTAACTGGAAACTCGAGAAAACTGGTCGATTTGCCTCTTTCCTGCTGCGCCACGTAAAATCGAGACTGGCTGAAGGACGGACATGATCAAGGGAGTCACTGTTCCAAACGTAAACCGAAGAACTCACAGAGCCCCGAAAATCGGCGCACAGAATCTCGGGCGAAATCCCGATCATGAGGAAGAAGACAAGTATGAGCTTACGGTCGATGATCATATCAGGCCTGACGAGCGCAACTCAGTCGCTGCGCTTCTGCTAATCTCGCTAATCCTATTTCAGCATACCGAACCTCATTCATTAGCAATATCGGCAATAGAAGATAAATAATGCAATTTTATCATGATATTTTTTGCCCATGTTTCCCGCTATTTTGACGCGGCGCTCTGCAAAAGCGTCGACAATAAAGGTCTGTCCCACTCCACTCCTTCGGAGAGACAATCAATCTGACCTAACGATTTGCATTTGCGTCGAAATGGATTCAATCCGCGGAGCCGACTTTCTACAGCAATTGAACGTAGTTGGTAGGCAGGATGTTCGGGTTCTGCTGGCTGATGCGCTATGCCTGCAAACTACTTAGGTATCTCCAATAAAAATGTTGTGCCCCTGCCGGGGTTACTAACTATCGAAATCTTGATGCCGAGCAAAACGCATAGACGCCGGACCAGCGCCAGTCCCAACCCAAATCCACCGCTGTGTTGGTTTGTGGCTGATTCAGCGCGATAGAAGCGATCAAATATCTTGTCAATTTGCTCTGGGGTCAGCCCGGAACCCTTGTCAGTCACCGAGAAGTTTATTGTTCTATCCGAATCCGCTACTTCGACGGCAACTTGAGATCCTTCAGGTGAATACTTGATGGCGTTTGATAACACGTTCTCGAGGACTGTGTTGAGTAGCAAAGGACTGGAGACAACTGTTGACCGATCACAGAACGATAGTCGAAACGACATCCTCTTTGTTCGCGTAATTGGTTCGAGTCTTTCCAAAACCCCGGCGACGATTTCTGCGACATCTATTGTAATTGGCTTTAGGTCAGACTTACGACTTTCATACCTCGCAACCAGTAGGAGTTGGTCGACCAGTCCGCTCATTCTATCGATCTCAACGATGCAATAACGAAGCTTCTTTTCATACTGCTTCGGCTCACGCGGTTGGCGAATGAGTACTTCAATAGTTCCTTTCAATACGGCCAGTGGTGTCCGTAACTCATGGGCTGCATCGGCCGCAAAGGACTGCTCGCGCAGTATGACTTCCTGAAGCCTGTCGAGCAAGTCGTTGACGGTGGCCGAAAGTCGCTGCAACTCGTCGGCACGCTTGGGAAGCGGAACACGTTCCTGAAGGTTCTCGCGCGATATACGATCCGCTGTCAACATGAGTGCCGTGACTGGCCGTACTATGCTACCCCCGAATACCCTGCTGATGAACACAATTACTCCAACCATAAGGGGAAATGAAACAAGCATGATCCATTTGAGGTAACTCAGCAACAGCTCCGTCTCTGCAATTCCCATTCCAATCAGCAAATAACCTTCGAGGATGCCTTCTCTTGAATACAGCGGTCCTTGTATCTGCCGAATCCAGGTACTGCCGAGTTCCGCAGTTACAACAAGTGTGTCGTTTCGCCCTGACAAGAAGGTCAGGCGTGAGTCGCGCAAATTAGGAGAGTTACGAAGCGTCTTCCCGTTGGAGTCTGTGGCTTGAAGGAACACTGGTGAAACTGTAACCTCTCCGTGTTCTCGCTCGGTCCACTCCGGTTGGGCAAGAACATATACCGTACCTTCCTGAATCGACATGCTTGAGCTGACCTCATCAAATTCAGCTCGCAGATCATCATCGTAATGACTGTACAGGATCTTGGTTGCACTGAAATAGATCGAAACGTATACAAGGCTCAGGAGGATGCTGGTGGTAACAAGATAGACCAGTGCAATTCTGTTCTTGAGACTGGGCACGTGTTACGGCTCCCTGATAACGTAGCCGGTTCCGCGGACTGTCTCGATGAGATCCGGCTCGCCGTTGGGAGAGAGTTTCTTTCGAAGAAAATTGATATAGACATCAATGACCGATGTGTCTGCGTCGTAGTGGATATCCCACACGTTTTCAATAATGCGCGTACGCGAACAAACCCGCCCTCGATTCCGCAACAGGTACTGAAGCAGACTGAATTCCTTTGCCGTCAACTGGATTAGCCTCTCTCGGCGAAACACTTGGTGTGCAGCAATATCCATACGCAAATCGCCCAGTGAGATCAGCGTTGATTCCGGCTCCTTGCGACGCAACTGCGCACGAATCCTGGCGAGTAACTCGTCAAAACTAAATGGCTTGCGCACATAGTCATTGACCCCGCTCTCGAGCCCATATACCACATCCTGAGTCGTATCGCGCGCACTCAACAGAATTATCGGTGTCGTGGTGTTGTGTTTCCGAAAATGGCGACACAATTCGACACCGCTAATTCCGGGAAGCATCCAATCCACCAGCAGCAGATCGTATTCAGTCGCATGTATCGCATCGAGTCCCTCTTTTCCATCGAAAACAATGTCAACTGAATATCCTTCCTCTTTCAAACCATCTGACAGGAAACTGGCGATCCCAGGTTCGTCTTCAACAATCAATATTCGCATATTATCTGTGATCAATATACTCAATGCAGATATGCCGTGGACGATTTTCTTCGCTGACCGTGGACATCAGCCGACCGTGCACCGGGGGGAAGGTGCGGCGATCGGCGAGTCGCACGGCTATTAAATCTAAGTGGTTGTTATGCGATTACTATGAAGCGGTCCTTGCTGGTCATGCACAGCCCGCAGCGATTAGGCAAACCAGCATCATAGGTATTTCCGCATGTCGAACAAACTGCGTACTGACCGGAGAGCGCAGCATCCGAGCCAGACTTTACGACTTCAAGTGCTTTGGTGTAAAAGACCTTGTGCGCTTTCTCGGTTTCATAGGCGTAGTTCAAGGAGATAGCTGCGATACTAATTTTCGAAGCCGAAGCGTTCTTGAGGAAGTCCGGATACATCGTGGCGATCTCGTACGATTCGCCATTGATAGCATCCTGAAGATTCTCGACGGTTGTCTTCACCTCGAACTTAACAGCAACTTCGGGAACTGCCGCACCGAGTTGCTCCAGCACTGCCCGATGATTTGCGGCGTGGAAGCCCTCTGACTTTGAGGCGGCTTCAAACAGTTTGCTGACCTTAGTGTAGCCCTCTTCAGCAGCTTTCTTTGCGTATGCAGCGTACTTTGCGCTGGCATTCGTTTCGCCGGCAAATGCAGTCTTGAGATTTTCGATCGTCTGGGTGCGTGCTGGACTCTCTGAACCCGTGGCCGCTGTTGCGCCAAACAGGATCAGGATTGAGATAATGATACTCACATGCTTCATAATACAACTCCTTATAGTTTGTCGTCTTGAATCGCTCTTCTTCTGTATTTCCAGTTAATCGTCGTCGTCAACTTTAGAAGGTGGGGTTGACTGAACAGTAGCATCGCTTCCTGATTCCGTTATTGAGCTGCCAAATGATAGTTGGACCCCTGCAGCATGCCGATAGACTAATTCCCCGCCGTAGTAACCGGTTCGGGCAATAGTCCCGACGCCCACCGCCAGCAGCGCCACCATCGCCCACTGCTTCCAGCCGGTCATTTGTTTCGTCACACCAAGTGTGATACGCAGTATGGCTAGAGCGATCATGGTCCACAGTGCTAAGGTTGCTGCACCTTCGTGGACCTCTAGGGCTGCACCCAGGGCACCAGCCTCGGTGACGCCATCGCCCGCGATATTTCCCGACAGGTAGGCCGCAAGCGTTCCGACGCTGCCGAGAATTATCAAGTAAAGTCCTGTTGAAGAGAAGAACTGTCTCTTCGTTACCAGTGCAACAGCGTCGGACAAGAATCCGATGATCACTAACGCAATTGGAAAATGGACGATCATTGGATGCAAATGGCTTTGGTCAATCATCTAATACTCCTTTCAGTCTTATCCCGTGTTATGTTCATCGCATACAATAACACGGCCTGATTAAAAGCTCCCTATATGCACGCTTAAAATTCGCTTAAAAATCACTTCGGAGCACTCCGGGGTGTCACTCCGTTGTATAGAATCGTGTATACTATGCTCGAGTGATAGAGTGAACAAACCTCTTTCCTCAATGTCGCTTAGATTCGAATGTGGCGCGTCAACGAACAACGACTGACTTTGGAAAGATCTGTTCACTCCGGAATTGAGTTTAAGTGCCGTTGTTCGTCGGGCCATTCGTTCTATGAAATCTTGAAGTCCTTCTGTTATTGACGGCGAACTAATGTCACTTGAGGAAAGGCCGAGAGAAACTGATGACCAATCGAGAAGCTATCAACGAAAAGAAAACAGTTGCGTTGGTCTCTGTGCTGGCTGCTGTATTCTTGACTGCCTCTAAGGCGGTTGTTGGTGTTCTTACGGGGAGTTTAGGAATTCTGGCTGAAGCACTTCATTCCGGCCTGGATCTTATTGCTGCAGTAATTACGTACTTCTCAGTCCGGGTTTCAGACAAACCTCCTGATCGTGAGCACCATTTTGGACATGGTAAGATTGAAAATCTTTCAGCCTTAATCGAGACTTTGCTCCTTCTCGTAACGTGCGCCTGGATCATTTATGAAGCGTATGGCCGTCTTGTATCCGGCCGTGTCCTCATTGAAGTCACCTACTGGAGCTACGCCGTGGTGATTGTGTCGATAATTGTTGATTTTACCCGTTCGCGAGCCTTAATGAAGGTCGCCAGAAAGTACAACAGCCAAGCACTGGAAGCTGACGCTCTCCACTTTTCTACAGACATCTGGAGCTCCGGTGTTGTGTTCATTGGTCTGCTGTGTGCCAATATCGGCTGGTATATGGCGGACTCAATCGCCGCCTTGACCGTGGCTGCAATTGTTATTCATGTCTGCCTGCGGTTGGGAAAACGGGCGATTGACGTACTGTTGGATCGTGCACCCGATGGTGTAGCGGATGTCGTGTTCGCCATCGCGGCAGAAGTACCGGAAATCGTTTCTGTCGAAAGTGTTCGTGTGCGTAGTGCTGGGGCAGACACATTTGTGAATTTGTCCATAAATTTTGATGCGTCATTGTCAATAGGACAGGCTCACGAAATCGCCAATCGATTCGAGCAATCACTTTGTGCCAAGATACCTCGATGTTTTGTTCATCTGAATCAAAAGCCGCGCGACTTCACCGCGCCGAATAGTTGATTAGCAGGGAAGGTGTGCATATGATACGATTTAGTCGAAAGAACTTGTGGCTTCTCATGCGGGCATCCGCTCTCGTTGCTGCTATCATTGTTGCGAAGCTTGTGCTGCACTATAACGGAATTGAACTACTCTCGATGAATAACCTCTTTTCCGGTATTATCGCCGGAAATGTGTTTTTGATGGGTTTTTTATTATCAGGAGTTCTTGCCGACTACAAGGAGAGCGAACGCATCCCGGGCGAAATTGCCAATTCCATCTCCACTATATTTGAGGAGTGCACAATATTGTATGATAGGAAACGCGATCCCAACGCAAGAAATGGGATGCTTGTCTCGACCTCCTTTGTGGATCAATGCACACAATGGTTCTATCGGAAGATCAAGACAAGGGAGTTGCTGCAATCGACACAACAGCTCAACGCCATTCTGACTGACCTGGAGTCATGCACGCAGGCAAATCATATCGTTCGCCTTAAGAACGAAATCACATCGCTCAAGCGCCTGATTGTCCGTACAGATACGATCAGAGATACGAGCTTTATTTCCTCGGGATATCTGATAGCGAGCAGCGTAACCAGCTTGTTGTGCATTGGACTTGTTCTCTCAAAGATCGAGCCGTTCACTGAATCGCTCTTCTTTGTTGGGGTCATCGCATTCCTTATGATCTTCCTCTTGTTGTTGATTCGAGATCTTGACGATCCCTTTGCCTTTGGCGACAGTGACTCGGCGGAAAACGTTTCGCTGCATCCCATTGACCGATTACGTAATCAGTCCGAAGAAGACTTGAAATCGCGCGGCATCGCTGCAACACCATCGCTGGAAAAGCAGGAAACAGTATGAGACGATTTAAATGGCAACTACTGACGTCATCAGTTGTGCTGATAGCAGCAGTTAGTATCTATATGTACTCAACCGGTCGCTCAGACGAAGCTCCGGGTTTGGACCAACGGTTCAAAGAATTCGGTGTCCGGCGCGGAACGTTTATCAGCGTTGTAGCGGCAGACGGCATTGTTACCCCGATTGATCGCATCGAAATCAAATCGAAGGCCAGTGGAAAGGTTGAAGAGCTGCCGCTCGAGGCCGGGGACTTAGTCTCTCGCGGGTCACTCATTTGCCGGCTCGACCAGACAGACGTCAAGGCTGATATGGATCAGGCTCAGGCCGATCTTGAGATCGCCCAAGCCGAAACTGCGCAAGCACAGAGTACCTATGACCGGCGCAAAGAGCTTTTCGATAACCGCCTCATTTCTCAAGAGGAATTCAACCAGATTGCTCTGCAACTTGCGCAGGCTAAGGGCAAGATGGTGGGGGCGCAAACCACTCTGGATCGAGCCCGAACTCGGATGGACGAGACTATTGTCACGGCTCCCATTAACGGCGTAATTCTTCAAAAGTATGTAGAGATCGGACAGATCATCGCATCAGGCATAAGCAATGTCGGCGGTGGAACCAGGATTGCCGATGTCGCCGATATGCGTCGCGTTTATATAGAAGCTGGTATCGATGAGATAGACGTTGGCAAAGTTCAGGTCAATCAGGAAGCTATTGTGGTTGCCAGCGCTTACCCCTCGCTCACATTTTCAGGAAAGATAGTTCGTATTGCCCCTGAAGCCAGGGTTGTGCAAAACGTAACTCTCTTCGACATCATCATCGACGTCGAGAACATCGATGGTAAGCTTAAGTCTGGAATGAACGTGAATGCCGAAGTCACTGTTGCGAAAGACGACAACGCAATGTTGGTCCCCATGTTAGCCCTGATTGAACCGACAGATGCGCTTGCAAACCGAAACAGCCGCGAGGTCCTCGTCAAACAGAATGGTTCGTTTGTGCAGCGTGAAATCGAGATTGGCCTGACTAATGCTGAGAACGCTGTGGTCGTTTCGGGCCTGACAGATGGGGACATCGTTGGAGTTCCGATGACGTCACGACTTAAAGAGGAAAATGATCGGATGGAGCAAGAGATCAAAGGTTCTCGCAGTTTCGGAACCGGAAATACATCGCAGCCTCGTTCCGGCGGCAGGTAGCTAATCATCATGTTGATTCTCGAAAATCTAAGTCAAGGATTCCAAAGTCTTAAAGGCTAATCCGCTTCGGTCGAGTCTTACACTGCTTGGAATTGCAGTCGGCATCTCCGCAGTCCTCTACGTTGTAATTCTGGGTGAAATTACGACGCGGCGGATCAATGAGCAGCTCGAAGCTCTCGGCCCAAATGTTCTCATTATCCGACCGGAATTCGCGCACGGCCACGGCGTCCATGTTGATATCGATGTCGTAAGTTTGACTTGGGACGATGCCCGCGAAATTGAATCAGCTTCAAGTGTCATCACGGAAGCAGTGCCGGTCTATTCTGGGAACGGTTCTGCTGAGTATAGGGACAAGAACCGGAGCAGCCGGTTGTCCGGAACGACCCCAGCTTATTTTGCTGTCAATAACGTGGAGCCAAACGAGGGGCGGGCATTTAACAGTCAGGAGTTATTCGAGAGAGCCCGAGTGTGTGTGATCGGTGCTACCGTTCGCAAGGACCTCTTTGGTGATGAGTCGCCAATTGGGAAGAAGTTGCTGTTGAAGTCGAACAGCTTTGACATAATTGGCTTGTTGCCGGCAAAGGGAGAGTCGTGGTCGAGCCCGGACGAGCAGATTTATGTACCTCTCACAACCGCCCAAGAGAGGCTTTTTGGAGTCGACTACGTCAATACAATCATGGCTCAAATGAAATCTTCGGCCGACTATGAAGAAGCGCTGTTTGACGTTGAGTCCATTCTTAGGAGAAATCATCGGCTTCGTCCCGAACAGGAGAATGATTTCCGAGTTCGTCGGCAGGATTTCTTTTTATCAACGATACAGGAGACAAATGTCGAACTCGCCAACTTCATTATTATCATAGCGCTTGTCTCGTTGGCAGTAGGCGGCATTGGAATTGCGAATGTCATGCTCGTGTCGGTCACAGAGCGCACACGTGAGATCGGAATTCGGCGGGCAGTCGGTGCCAGCCGGCTTATGATTAGCTCTCAGTTCCTCATGGAGTCTGTCGTCCTTGGAATTCTGGGAGGTCTTCTGGGAATCATATTCGGCATGGTTGTAAACAAGGCACTGATAGGTGGCGATTTGATTCTTCCGTGGCTGTGGATTGGGTACAGTATTCTAGTTTGTATTGGTGTTGGCATGGTGGCTGGATTCTATCCGGCACTGCGCGCGTCAAGACTTAACGTCATCGACGCACTCCGATATGAATAGGAAGTTCGCACTCATTGCCGGAAACTAACGTCCATGATTCTACATTACTTCGAATCCGGAGGCGCATCGCCTGAATCCTCCCATTGGCTCGTGCAAAGGATCGGAGTGTACCGGCACCAACTGCTCCCAAACTAATCTGGACATTGAGTGCTAAAACTTAATATATGGATTGAGCGGCGGTAATTCTCGTCACTGGTGCTTGCACTCGTGTCCACCAGAATTAGCTGACGGCGAACTCTTTATGAATCTTCTCCACAGTCGCATGTCGGGTCGGTTCCACGCAGGGCCCCAGTTATGACGCCCAAAGCGCAGCCGACGCCGGCGCGAACGGTCAAGGCTCCCTCTGGACAATTCAGAGCACAAGCCCCACATTCCATACATGCGTCTCGATTAACAATACATACACTCTTATGCTCAAGCACGAAGACGGCGTGTGGGCACACTTGGATACACATGCCGCATCCGTTGCACTTTGTGAGATTGAGTTCAAGTGTCGTAACGTCATGTAGGTACAGGAGCATACTATTCGCGCCTTTCCCTGCAGCACGGCCTTTCCAGGATTTCTGGGTGGGCGCGCATAGAGCAGGAGCTCGTCATTCAAATAGCCCAATAACTAAGAGTATGATACCAATTACGGCGCTTGATATCTGGATTGGGATCGCGATTCGCATTTCTTTCTTCACACCTGACAACGACGTATATGTCGAGCTGCCGGTGAAGTTCATTCCCATAATACTGGTCGCAGCCGGGAAAAGGAAAAGCCATCCAATCATAGACAGCCGGCTGTGAAAGTACTCCGGGTGCTTCGAGGCTAACAAGACCGTCCCTATCATTGGCAAAATCCCTGCAAAGGCACCTTTCATGGAAAACGCTCGTCCGGGTAGCCACGGCAACAGAGCCGCAGGCAGTATTGCCCCAGCCATTGCGGCTATGAGCGGGAATACCGCGCTAATAACTCCGTAGCTTAGTACACGATCCATTGAGTACCATCCAGGACCGACGCCTGACAAGAGAAATAAACAGGCCGAAGCGAAAACCACATATTTAAGATTCCCGACGATTTCAGCTGGAATGAGTACGAGCCGCTCGAAAAGCGTGAAGGTGACGCGTCGCATTGTGGGAGTCGCCTTCATACCCGACGCCAAGTATGCCTTGACATCTCGGGCGCGCACAGGGCCGTAAAAAATATGGAAGCCACTTCGTTCTTTCACTAAGTGTGCGCTGATCCCTGTCGCTCCCAGCTGTGGCACAATCAACCTACGATGTGACACTATGGTCTTCAGTCCGGCGATCTCAATTCTGCGAACCAACTCATTTGTACCAAAAGTGCCTTTACCAGCCGCACACCAAACATTGATGCCTTTCGTATCTAGAACTAATATCCAGCCGTCGACTCCTTCGAGTTCGGATCGGAGACTATCGAAACTCATCTTGTAGTTTGCGGTCACAAAAACCGGAGAGGTCTCCGAGGGGTTTCCCACTGCATACAGTCTGGGCTGAATACGGTAATTCATCCTCCTGATTCCCCAGCGCGCTTTCCAAGAGCCAAGCCGGTCGGCAAATTGCAGCTTAGTATCAACGACCGGGATATCACCACTTGCGTATTTGATCATTCCAATGATCCAGGAAATCTGTCTGGGCGAATCCTGCAAATCAATTGTCTTACATTCAGTCTGGGGCAAATGGTTCGGTCCCCTGACAGCAGTTTGAACTTCTTGACGCTTGAGATGGGAATTCAGAATCAGTCATGCGTGGTGTTGCTTACATCGTCGCCAGCATCCAGAAACCCATTCCAATGAGTCCGATGCCGGCTACCCACGTTATTGGTTTAAGAGCTTTCTGAGCGAGTGTTGTGGTCCGACCGAGTCCGACACCGAGCATCAAAGCTGCTAACGGCACACTAAAACCGATAGCAAAAAGCGCGAGGATCGTCGCACCCCAAACAGCTTGTCCTTGTATCGCTGCCATTCCGAATACAATCGGAAGCATCGGTCCGCAACATGCGAGCGTACAGGTGATGCTGGCCGCACCTATCACCAGCCCGAACACAGCAGGACCAAATGGTCCCCCGGGCACTTTCAATTTGGAGACTTGGACCGAAGGCAATTTGAAAGGTAACAGCTTGAGGGCCGCCAGACCGGCAAGAATGACCGCAAAAGCCAGGATGACGATACCATAGCGCCGGAGACTTGTCCCGGCCAACGCGCTGAAATGTCCGACTAGATACCCCAATAGTGAGAGCGAAATCACCGAGCCGATCATGAATAGGAGCGATGTTACGATTGCGTCTTTTCGTCGAAAAGCCGCCGGTCGACTCCCTGCGAATCCGACAACAGCTGCGATGATGCTAAGGTTGCAGCACGAAGTCACGGCCGTCACGAGTCCCATCAACAAAGCGGCCGGAAAGGCAGCGAAGCTGAACTGCTGTGACTTAAGAACCTGCTCAATCCACTCCATGAGAGCATCTACTCCTAATTGCCCGGCACCGAAGGTGCAGTCGCATTCGTCGCGTATAGGCTCATAATCGAGTCTTTACTTATGTCGTCCGTCGTCAGAGTCACGGCACTGTTCGTCCCCAATACCAGGATGGCAGGAAACTTAGTGATTTGATATTGACCAACTGTGGCTTCAAAGGCAGGATCGTCAGGACGCAGCGTTACTGTTTGTGGCCGGATCGTCTTGGCTCCGATTTCATCACTGGCTGCCACCATGATGTCAGAGACATTCTGAGGAAGATTATCTTCGGCTTGTAGAAGAACGACGAACGAGAAATCTGTCCATGTCAATTTCTGGGCCGATGCTGCAATTGCTGGCGTAGGGCAACACGCGGCGGTCGTGGTTGTCCCACTTGGGCAACAACCGGCGTCAACCGTACTCTGTTCGCGCAAGAAAAGTGAATAAGCAGCAACGGCGCTTGCCAGCAGAAGTACAAGCGTGAATATGATCGTTCTCCAATGACTCTTTCGGCGGCCGCCATCCGTCGAAGTCGGCTGGCAACAGTCGCTGCCGCCACAGCAAGGCGATTGATCTTCTCTTTCCTCGTCCTTCATACAGGTTCTCCTTCCGTCGCTAATCGGTCAAGCGTTCTTGCAAATGAAGCGTCAGCGTCTGCGACACCCTCAATCGAATGTAAGTTACGCGTCGCTAAAGTCCTCGTGGTTTTGCGGTGCCCGGCAGTATAGTCTCTGGGAAGCGATAGACGATCGGTACAGTATAGCGGGTATTCGCCTTATCATCGAATTCAAGTGTGATCGACTTCTCAAAGACGCTTTTCAAGCTCGACTTCTCGATCGTCACGGTTGCTCTGCCTGACCCGCCAGGTGCAATGGATGTTGGGAGCGCAACTGAGAGTAGCGAATGAGGGGCGCTGATAAGTTTCGGGGTAAGCGGTTGACGAGATACATTCGCAATCGTGAACTTGAGTTGCACGGGTGTGGTGTCGTTAGGTGTAGTGAAATCAAGCTTGAAGGGTTTAAGTACCACAGGGAAAGTCGATTCCGGTTCCGACACAATGTTCGCCATGACACGAACCTTTTTGTCAACAACCATTGAACCTTCGTTCGTTTGGATGGTTGGCGATTTTGTCACCCGACTTGTATAGCCGCCGGTACTGAAAATTATCTCGAGCCTCGTGCTGTCACCGACAGCAAGCACGTCTTTCTCAAGCGGTGCCTGCGTGCAGCCTCAGCCGGGGTTGACTTTCAGAATCTCCAGCGTACTCGTTCCGGACGAATGCAACCAGAAGTCGTGGCTAATCTTGGCATTTTGCGGCGCGTAACCGAAATCAAACTCCGTCTCCGGCATCGTGAGCCGAGCTCCAGATACCAAGGCTTCAGATACAGGGTCGCTGTTGGTTGTCTCCGAGCCCTTCGCAGGCACTTCAGCTTGCGACTTAGGCACCGATGTGGACTCCGCGCTTTTGGGTGAGCCACTCCGTAGTACCGTCCACGCCACTACGGCCACCAGAAAAACGCAAATCGACCCAATTACTAAGTTCTTATGCCTGACTCGCTGAATTGGAACTTTGGGCTGTACTTGTTTGCCAATCCTTGAAACAGTCTCGACCTTTTGCTTGGTTCGCTTCTTTCTTCGCTCCGCCATATCAGACTGTACGATCGTCAATTCGTCCTGACTTCAATCGCAACCGCATGGTTCCGTATTCTGCTGCTTGTGGGCTGTGCGTAACCATGATAACAGTCCGGCCATCGCGCTCATTGAGGTCCTTCAGCACGGTAAGGATTTCCTCGGAGAGTGTCGGGTCGAGATTGCCAGTCGGTTCGTCTGCCAGTATGACATCGGGATCATTGGACAAAGCACGCGCAATGGCCACGCGCTGTTGCTGGCCAATCGACAGCTCTCGCGGTAGATGTTCTTGGCGATCCGCCAGTCCGAGACGAGTGAGCAGCTCGATGCCGCGTGCATTGCCATTGCCGTTGCTTCTGGGATCGAATGTCAGTGGCAAGACAACATTCTCCAGCGCAGTCAAATAAGGGATCAAATTGAATGTCTGAAGCACGAAGCCAACCTTGTGATTGCGCAGTCGCGATAACTCCAGTTTCGGAAGGTTATAGAGATTCTTACCCTCGAAATGAACGGAGCCGGAACTTGGGCGAATCAGCCCTCCAAGTGTCAGCAGTAATGTAGTCTTGCCGCAACCGGAGCTTCCGGTAACTGTTACAAAGCTACCGCGGTCAATCTTGAGGGATAACGCATCCAGCGCCCTGACTTCGCCGCGTCGACTGTTATAGACCTTCGAAATATTCTCTAATACATACATGATTAGCTCTCCTGCATGATCAAAGCTGGGTCGAGTTGCGATGCGCGGCGAACTGGAATGATGCTGCCAGCGAGTGCGATTAGGATGGCGACGCCAACCGAGAGGGCCAGCAACAGAGGTACTGGCGTTACAGATAATCCCGCCAATTGCGGTCCGAGAATCATCGCTGCCGCAGTACCGAGCACAAAGCCACCGACGCCACCCACAAGACCCAGAAGAATGGCCTTTGTCAGGAACAGTCGGTATATCACTCGCTGATCTGCACCGATGGTCAAGAATACGCCGATTTCGCGGCGGCGTTCTTCAACGTTGGCCCACATATAATTGCCAATTGTAATAGCGCCGACGACCACAATGATTACGAGAAAGACCAGTGATATCTTTCGCATCAGTTGGTTGGTTTGAATCTGTGTGTTCACGATCTGGCCGATTGTCGTAATTCGCGTATCGGGAAGGATGTTGCGTAGTTTACCGAGCAGTCCGTCCGAAATTGCCGAACAGCAGCCCATGATCTCGATGGCACTGACCTGTTCGCCAGTTCCAAGCAGCTGTTGAACCACGTGCAAGTGAGCATAAATGCGGCTGTCATCGACAGTGCCGGTCTCCGGGATGACGCGCGCAACAGTGAACTCGCGTCCCAAAATTGTTGCCTTGCCGCCTTCAGCCAAATTGAGGCGCTGTGCGGCTGTGCTGCCCACCAGAATCTCACCACTTGCCAGTGAATCAATGGCTTTGCGCTGGAGTTTACTATCGACGTACCCAAAGGACTGATTCGCTTGGTTGTTCGGATCGCACGCCGCGCTGACACCTTCTCCGACCAATCCGGCCGTCTGCCAGATGGGCTTGGAAGCCAACTCATTTGCCGGAAGAATTCCAGTCAGCACAACGGGCACGCCATTGACATCGATGCGTCTCGTGAGTTTTGGCGACAAATTGTCGACACCGGGGAGCATCGAGGTCGCGAGGCGTTCAACATACGACTCTGGAAATGTCGGAGCGTCGATATCGGCAGAGTAGTAATCATCTACCGAAGCTGCCTGTGGCAACACCAGAATGTTCGCCCCCAAATTGTCAAGGCTGACCGCGACGGCCCTTTCGGAGACCTTTGAGACCGATTGAATTCCAACAATCACTGCGACACCCAAGGTGATAGCAAGCAAGGCTGATACGAGCTGTGACTTGCGTAGCCACAACTCGCGCCACATGACCGTGTTCAGTTTCACGCTGATATCCTACTTCTTTGCCGGTGGGCAGGCAGCGTTTGGATTCGTTACTGTAGACGGACAGCAGCCGCCAGCTTTCTTCGTCGCAGTTGTGATCAAATTGCTGACCTCCACAGCTCCGGTGTACATTCCGGCAATTTGTCCTTGAGCATTGGCGACCAGAGTGACCGGTTCGGTGGATTGTAGGTTTACCTTCATTTCGGTCAGAAAGCCAGACTCTGCGGGATCATCCATATCTATCTTAATTTGAACAGATTTCCCGGCCATTTGCTGACACGCCGCCGCACATGCGCTATTGACTGTTGCCTCCGAAGACATTCCTTTGCGACTGGCAGTGATGAACACCGCATTACCCTCCGAAAGTGCCTTTACGATCTCCGATTTTTTGGGTGAAGGCATCATCTTGACCAATTGCTCGATAGTTGCCTGCTGTGTCGGAATACCGCCGGTGACTATACCGGTTGCAGAACAAACGAGAATAAGGGGAACCGGGGCTCCCGCAAGACGCATCTTCGCAACGAACTCCGCGTTGGCCGGATCACTGCGGTCGCAGAGGAGTTTTGCAGATTGGGGGACTCGGCTCACCGCGCTCTCAATGAGATTGCGCGCGTGATTCATTTCTTGTGCTGACTGATCGTAAACAAGAATAAAAGCTGATTTACCGGCCTTGACAGCGGCATCGAGATCAGATTGAGTGGCAGCAACGGCGGTTGCAGCAGTGAGCGCCAGAAGGAGCGCGGCAATTTTGAGTGTGTTCTTCATCGAATCCTCCGAATAAATGACGTATTTTCTGAATTCAAATTATCGTGGGTATTAAGAGCCTTAACTCCATATTATGGAGACACAAAGCCCATGATCCAACATGTTGCTCCACCTTTAAGAGATCGCTGCTTTCTGGGAGCACGATTTCTTTTTAGTCTTTGCAGGAGCGCAGCCACTTTTCACGGCGTGCGCGGTTAGGCGCTCGCGATCGCTCTTGTAGGGCTGCATATTTCGATAAGAATTGTCGAGAAACCGGCTGATCTCTCGGGCAACCTTGTCGTCGGCCAGCCGATAGTGAATCCATGTTCCGGCGCGGCGATCAATAACCAGTCCCGACTGCCGAAGCTGTGTCATGTGACGAGATATAGTCGATTGTGGCAGTTTTAGGATTTCCGTCAAATCACAAACACACAATTCTTGCCCGATTAGAAGCATGGCGATACGCACCCGAGTTTGTTCGGCGAGTGCTTTGAAAATCACAGTGGCATCAACGCTACCTCTGGTCACTGCTGATTTGCGTGTGGGGACAGTTTCAAGTATAGGTGTTACCATTCAAAATCCTCAGGCGAGTACTGTTCTGAATTTCAAACCGCATTTGGGTCAGTATCACGGCGGACGAAAAACGCCTCCATCCGCTTATCCGAATATATTCATCGATTGCTACAAAGTCAACAGGAAAATGTTCCCAAGACTGTCTTTTTGTCCGTCTTCACACCAATCTGGACTTTGAGTGCTGAAAGCTTAACATACGGTTTGAGCGGTGGCAATCATTTCTCGGTGGTGCTACCTCTCGTGTCCAAAATTAGCTGACGGCGAATTTGCCGCTTAGTCCTTTACGCAGCGAACCGAGATACCATCCTGCTTGTCGGTGCGGAAGCGGCCAGCGGTCATGTTGTCAAAGCTGAGGCCGCGAATTAGCACGTGGCGGCTGCTGTCTGTCGAAATCGACCAGAAATAGGCGACATCGCCGACATCGTAGTCATGACCGGTCCCGCTCCGATCACCTCCGGGCCGGGCGGAAAAGCGACTCTCGTTACTGGCTCCGGTGTTGGGGCTAACCCAGTAACTGGTTCCAGTTTCTTTCATTTTGGCACCGGCTATTGAGTCTCCTCCAAGGTAATCAATCAGCGTTTGCCATTCGGCATCACTTGGTACGTGCCAGCCAACCGGTGCAATATTACGGCTGTCGTTAACGGCAAACCAGTTATACAGCCTTCCAAGCGTGGCAATTCGAGAATCGTCGTTATCATAGCTGCAACAAGCCCCTGAGGTCAGTCCGGCCCACGCGGTATCGTCGGTCACGATCGGTATGGGATCCCCATTGCGATAATGAGTTACCCGCAGGTTTTCCGCCATCCAGACCTGGGTGCCAATCTTCACGATTTGATAATTGTCGCCATCGATGTCGGTCAACTCGTCACTCGAACACGACAGTACTGACGTGAGAGCCACAAAGACGAATGCGATTAGTATCAATAGTCTCATTCTGAAGAAGCTCCTCAAAGGATCATGCCAAGGCGCTAATCCTGATCATAGTCGAATGTCGGTGATAATAAATCGTTAAACAATTCAGACTCAAAATACTGGAATCCAGCTATCAGAAGCCTCGGCGAGTGTTCACAATCACGGGCTCTTACTTCTCTGCCCTTGCCGGAAACTTCGCAAATGTCTGCTTCTTGAGTTTGTCGATCAGCTGTTTTTCCAGAGCCGCAAAGTACGGATGCATCAGCGATGCGGCTGACAAAGTGCAGTCCTTCAGTTTCTGGTTGGGCTGGTGCCGGTTAAGCTTCACGGGGCCACCGATCGCTTCGATCACCTCCAGCATCGTGATTTGAGCTGGACGTCGCGCAAGTTGATATCCGCCGTTGATACCCCGAAACGATTTCAGGATTCCGGCTTCGGTCAGGTCAAGCAGGACCTTGGCCAGGAATTCACGCGGCATCTGCTCTTTCTCGGCGATTTCATTGATCGTCGGCCGTGGGCTTTTCGATTGTACGATGTACTGAACTGCGCGCAAGGCGTAGTCGGCTTTCAGAGAAATTTCCATTTCCTAGTGACTCCATGTTTTGCGTACGTCTCAAACCAAACTGAATTCGGGATGCTGGTACCAGACTTGCGGTTTTGGCGGTGGCAACAATTCTTCAATGGTACTTTTGCTTCGCAACCACATTTTGTTGCTGGCGAACTAGCTGATAGCCGGCGAGTGACTGCGAGCAGAATACCACTCCAATCGGGACTATGCAATCCTCATTAATATCGTCAAGCTAATTCGAAGAGGAAGTACAATATAGTTACTACTGTCCGCACTGTGGCCCCGCTTGCGCCAAACAAACAATTCTGCTTGACCTCTTCTCATAGCCTAAGGCGAGTTTCCAGAAGCATGCAGATCGCCTTTCGAACAAGTAAGCAACCGGGAATCGTCACAGACTCCCGGTCATGATCATTGAAGGTCGAACTCCGACTACGGGCAGTGTGGAACTGGACCGCCGCCAAAAATAAACGAGATGATATAAACAGCATCAGAAATGTTGACGCTGCCTGTGCCGTTGGCATCGCCGCGGCACAGTGGATTTGGTGCAGTGCCGCCGGCAAAAATGTAGCTGATTACGTACACGGCGTCGGAAATATTGATCGACCCGGTCCCGTTAGCATCACCACACATACAGGATGGCCCGCCTGTCAGGAACACAACATTTACGGTTGTATCCTTTGTTACCGGCACTGCCAGTAATTTGACGGAATCAGTAACTGCCGATCCAGATCTGGGAATGTACAGCAGGTTGTAGACGTCGCTGGGGATTATGACATCGTAATATCCGGCCACAGAACTAGTATCTCCCGGAGTGAAGATGGTGTCGCCGGTTGAGGCATCAATTGCGCGAACTCGAACGCCGGACATTTCAACATCAGCGGAGTCGCGGACTGTACCCGAGAGCACGAGTCCACTTTGCAAGGCAACCGGGAGGCTCGTACTGGTATTGAGCGTCACGCTCGGGAACTGCTTGCCAACCAACTTGGCGGCAAAGGGCGGATTGAAATTCAACCGATACTGACCGGGAGTCACGACCACCGACAACGTACCTGCGGCACTGGTAACGTCATTGAAAAGGTAAGATTCAGTTCCTCCTGGCAGCTTGAATGCATCGACATCAACACCAGTGACAGGGCCGCCTGGACCGGTTACCGTTGCGGTTAGTACCACTCCGGCCGGCGCCGACACATTGATAACGGTGTCTTTAGTAATCGGGACATTGAGAAATATTACAGGCGCCTTCACGGTTGCCAAAGCCGGACGGTACGCAATGTTGTAGGTTCCGGCCGGAAACACCATTGAGTAATTGCCTGCACCATCGGTGTTATCGAACGGCGTGAATAGTCGCAGACGACTGGAACTGAATTCGGCGTTTATGTCGGTTCCGGCAAGCCCGCCACCCCCAGCGGCACTGACGTTTCCGGACACCAAGAATCCAGACTGAAGCGTAAAGTTAATAGTCTTGTCGGCGTTGATCAGGACGGACAGTGACTCTTTTGGTACCAGCTTAGTCGCGGAGAGAGGCTCAATTTGAATATCAAACGTTCCTCCGGGAATTAACAACTGATAGAAGCCGGCGAGGTCGGTATTATCACTTGGCGTGACCAGAGCGGCGCCGGTCGAGGGTACAATCACATCGAGGTCGACATCAAAGATGGGCGATAACGCCTGATTTCGTACGGTTCCACTCAAGAAGTATCCGGAAACCATGCTAACGTTGATCGTAGTGTCATTCGTGATATTCACATTAGTGATTTCCAGGGGTACCCAACGCTGACCGGGCAGTGTCGAACGCCAGCGAATCGTGTAGGTTCCGGCACCAACAAGGATTTGATAGTGACCGGTGATGTCGGTGTTGTCGCCCGGAGTGTTATATAGCACACCGGTCGATTGCACGTAGACGTTGAGATCGATGTCAAGAAGCGGGTTGCCCAGCGTATCGGTGACAAAGCCAGAAATGAAGTAGCCTTGCTCCAGTTGCGCATTTACTGTCGTATTGCCGGTCACGACGACAGGCGCAATCAACTTGGTCACCAGCTGGGTATTTGTCTTCGGCACAAACTCGACACCATACGTACCGGCTGGGATATTGAGAATTGAATACAGTCCGTTGACATCAGTTCTGGTTTGGGGTATTCCAATCGGTGAACCGAATTCATCATAAAGGAATACATCGGTGTCTTGCACCGGAAGTGCGCCCGGGTCAGTAACTGTTCCCGAAATCGTGAATGCGAGTGCTTGACCCGCAAAGGTTAGCATCAACAAGAGCATCATTAGAGCGGGCGTGCGAACGGTTCTCCGCATATCAAAAGTCCTTTCAACTGGTGTGGGAGGATAGTTATTAACAATCATATATTTCCAGCATTTAGCGGATCCTAACGATCTTGCGAGTTTTTGCGCTATCGTTGACATTTAGCAGGCAGATGTAAACACCGTCTGCAATCTCGGCGCCATCGTGATTTCGACCGTTCCATGCCACCGTGTACTCTCCCGCCGGCTGGTCTTCGTCGACCAGGGTTTCGATGAGTTCGCCTGCCACCGTGAATATCTTCAGACTCGCATGGGTCGGTTCTGCAAGTTCATAGTGGAATGTCGTCTCGACAGCGAACGGGTTGGGAAAATTTGAAAGAAAGAGTACAATATCTTCGGTCTCGGACGACACTGCAGTCAACACGAACGTCAGAAGTGAATCTCCTGTGAGTTCCAATCCAGTGGCGTTCGCGCTGATGAGTTCGGACCCGCCGGGTGGCAAAGCGTGGAAGTCATATCTGCCGGGACTCAATACAAGTTCAGCTATGCCAGCGCTGTTGGTTCGGTCAAATGGAGTGTAAACAACTCCGGGCTCACCGGCGAAACTGACGTCGATGTCGGCGCCTTCGACGGCCGAGCTGTCCGTCTCGACTACACGGCAGGTAATGACAATCCCTGAATCCAGCTCGATTGGCGACAGGACGGTGTCTATTCTGATGTCCAGCGCCTGCACTACGGTCGCAACGCGGCGACTTGTAATGGAGGGAACAAGATACAGATCGAGAATTCCCTTGGGTAGAGCGACACTGAAATTGCCGGATTGATCTGTAAGATTGTTCTGAAGAAACAACTTTGCCCCGGTAATAGCGCTACGTGCCTGGAGTTCAACTTGTCCCAATCCTTCTCCCCTGCGGTTGCGCACCTGCCCCTGCACCTGTACACGAGTGACTTCCGGAATCGTTACCGTTACGGACGTATCGTTCTCGCAATGCAAGGCGTACAAGGTGACGCGATCATAGGGTGCCCCTATAGGCGGGTCAACTTCCAGATCATAAGTACCAGGCAGAACTGCATTAATTGAAATTCCGGCAACGTTGGTCTTATCATGGGGTGTGAAGAGCTTGACAGCTGAGCCGGGGACATTGAAGTCGAGGTCGACACCTTCAACAGGGTTGCCGCCTTCATCCACGACGGTCGCAGATATGAGTATGCCCTTGTAGAGCACTTCACTCCATGACGAGTCGCCTTCGATGGTAAAACCAGGATGGCTGGAGCCAACAATCTTGCTTGCGGCCAACGGTACGAGTCTCAATTCGAAAGTGCCGGCCGGAACCACGACTTCGTAATGTCCATTGACATCGGTCGTGTTGTCCGAAACAAATATCTTTTCGCCGGTCGATTCGACCTTGAGCTCGAAATCGACGTTTGGTATTCCATTGCCGACGGAATCTCTAATGTCGCCAATCATATTAAAGCCGCGGTGCATTACGGCATCATAGACTGTATCTCTGGCGACCACGAAGGTGTCGATCTGTAGGCCGCGCCAGCCACTCCCCTGCAGCGGATCGAAGCGCAGTCGATAACTATCGGCAGGAACGACTATCCAGAAACTGCCATCGACAGGACTGCTATTGTCGTCGCCGGTGTAAACTCTTCCGCCGGAAAGCCTGTCGAGGTCGAGGTCAATATCGCCTACCGGTGAACCCAGACTGTCTGTTACCCGCCCACTGACGACAATGCCGGATTCAAGTACGATGATCACGTTGACGCGACTGGTTGTCGCGAAGATCAAGGTCAAATATCTGCGTCCCCATGAGACGTGAACCCCGCCTTGGAGCAAACGCAACATGGTACACCCCCGGAAGCACGCAAACACTGTAATATCCTGTAATATCCGTGTTGTCACTCGGCGTAACCAGTTTTTCCCCTGTCGTGGCGTCAATGAAGTCCAGGTCAACATTGGCCACCGGCAGTCCATTTCCATCGCGCACATACCCTGAAAGACACACCGCCTGCAGCAGGCCCGTCCACGTTAACACAAGTAACACGAGTGTCGCGCTCCATTTTAAACACGGAGATCCTGATTTGATGTTCTTCACGGTATGGACTATTCCTCGTTAGAAACTGATGTTCATTTCCAAGCGGCTGACGCTTGCACGTTTCTGTCGTGGTTCATATGCATCTCCGGGATTGAAGATGCCAATGCTCCAGACAAGTCGCATCGACTGAAGTATCAATGGCGAACTGGCGATCAAGTCAATTGCACTTCCAATATCGTCATTCGAACCGTTCGGGCGAGCAGGCGGATCGACCAAGCCGGTTCCCTGCAAATCCGGCGCGGCATGATGTTGTCGGTATACTCGATAAAACAACTCCAATGAAGCTTGCTCAAAGGGCCGGCAGCCCGCGCCGACAGTCAGTATTGCCAAATTGCTTAGTTCGGGATTTAGTACAAGTCCGTAGATGCTGGATTTTGAGAGACCTCCGAACCGGCTGGCATTGTCTTCGTAACCAGTCTGTCGAAATTCCTGATCCGTGTCAGCACTGCCAAGGTCATCACCACTGGCAAATGCATAACCCACAGTAATTGAGGGCGTCCATTCGGTGCCGGTCGCGACATATGCGCCGCCTAAGTCAAAAGCATAAGCATTGAGTGGCCGACCCTTATCAGTACCCCGCATGACCGCAAAATTCGCCCATGGCCGAAACCGAGAATGAATTCTTCCCGTGTAGGTAGCTCCCCACCAAATGGGTTCGCGATTGCGGATGTCAGTATCGCTTCGAGAGAGCATGTAAGCGCTGATGTTGTTGTACTTGTCCAGACGCACCGCCACCATACCGTACAGGTCGGTCCAGGTGCGAAACTTGGGATTCAATGGATTGACTGCATGAATGGCCGCCACTTCAAAGCGAAGTGGCGTTACGCCGAAAAAATAGAGTCTCGCGGCATCCAGGTAGTCGTCGAAGAGCCACTCTCGCGGTGACTCAAAATTCTGTCGACCGACCTGCGCTGCAAAACCAGTATTGCCAATATTCGGCGCCAAGAGATAGAGTTGTGTCATCTCCAATTTGACCGATGATGAAGCTTCGTCCTGCTCACTTGAAATTACGAAGTTCTTCCAAACGCGGGCTTGCGCCAAACCACGAAGCTCGGAATTGATGTATCCCATCGCAGTCATCCGTAGATATGGTTCGATTTCGCTTTGATTGGAATCGAAGCGGCGACTCAAGTCCAATTCCTTTTCCGTCCGAAAGGTTTGGCGATAGTCACCATTCACGACGATGGCGTTTCCCACCCGCAGCCTTCCGATTTCTTCGGTAGGCGTATCTTGTGCCAATGCGCCAAACAGCTCTTCTTTAGCTACTTCGCGGTAGCTCGTAGGCTTGTTGACGTCGGTCTCTGGCACCAGGAGAATACTGATTCCAGAAACATAGAGCGTGTCAGGAGCCTTGCCATCAACAGCAACTCGAGTAACCGTACCTTTTACTTTGTCACTTTTCTTGATATTAGTGACGCTGACTTTGCGGGCGATCCATTCGTTGGCATCCGAGATCTTGCAGCTAATCTCGACCCGCTGACCTTGTTTCAATGACGAAAACGAATACTTTTCCGTCCCGTCCATTACAAATTCAGTCTCAGGGGTGAACTTCACGTTGATGCCGAACATTCTGACAACTGCACTATCGGCGACAATTGACTTGATCTCACCTCTCAGTTTTGGCTCCCTCGGTTTGGGGAGTTCCTCAATATCGTTGGCGGTCAGAGCGCCATTCTTGTCTGTTACAAGCTCGATCTCATAGGCCTGACCGACTCTGTATGTCAGCTGCATATACTCGGGAGTTCCTGCTACCAGTTCGCCGCCAAAGAATGAGATCGAAACTAACGCGAAGACTAATAGAGCAGTCCAAATCACCTTCTGCGACGCGGACTGAAGTAAACTACTCGCTTTTTGCATACGTATTCCTCGGGTTGGATTCCAAAAATTGCAGACGCTCTGCGGCAGCGTCCATAAGCGGTTCGGATATATCGCGCCACCTTGGTCGAAGTAAATAGATTATTCCTAATCTCAAAAGCGTAGCAGCTTGCCACCATGCGACGCGTCTGCCAAAGGTCTCGTCGATATTATTCATTGCTGCGGCAAATTCTAATGGCGCCGTTGTTGATGTTTTGTGAATTATGTGGCTCCTGGAGCTGTCGTAGCCGGCAATGGCCAAGAAAGTTGCCGTAGTCTTGTGCCCTGTCACCGATGGCAAGATTATCAAAGTCAAGCAGTGCCACACTGTCACCGTCAACAATCAGTTGCTTGTCGTAGAAGTCCCGATGAATCGTGCAAAGCCCGGAATGTGCATCCGTCGTCGGTATCAGATCCCGCAGTCGGGACATTACCTCAGATTCCTTTTACAGCTTGCTCCGGGTAAAGTCTACCCAGCATTTCCAGTTTCCTCTCGAGTTCCTCGATTTCGTTTGCACTTGTGTACTGCGGCCAGTTTCCATCGACAGACCGATGCATCACATCAAGAAGCTGTCGCGTTCGTATACATCCACGAACAAAGCCATCAGTTCCCGTGAGATCGCAAAGGCTCTTGCCGGGCATGTCTTCCATGAAATACACACCGTGCTTGCGGTCGACCGCCAATATCAACGGTACTGCAAATCTTGAATCGCCAGCGCTCGAACGGAAGGCTGCTCGCACCGACTCCTGGGCAAGTAGCGCTCGCTCGATCTTATCAGGACGGACAACCTTAACAATGACGCTCTTCGCGATGTTAGCGCCCGTGGCTTGATCGATCATGCTGATATGGAGCCGCAAAACCGCTCGCCGCTCCAGGCGATAGCCAAGAACTTCATACGATATGGATCGAAGCTGTTGACAGTCCCATCCGAGGCTGTGGCAATGCTTTCCAACATATTCAAGTCCGGCAGTTGGGTCGCACAGAGTGCGCAGATGCCGTCAACTTTGCATCGTATGGAAAGAGGGCAACGGTTAGACACAATTCCGGCCATGACAATACATGCTGCCCGATGCAATGTTTCTTCGGTTAGCACGATTGCGGATTCCAAGGTCCTGTGTTCCGCAAAGCAGAAGGGTTCGCTGCGTATTCGACCGGACATTTTCTATTCGCAGCCTGTACTGAATAGTCAAAGTCTCCTTAGAGCGCGGAAACACGCGCGGCACGTCAACTTCGATCAGTCTTTCTTCGGCGCTGCAAAACCGTTCGCTCTCATGCGAGAACAATCTGCGCATTACCATGGGATCAGTGGCCCGATCGAAGTGCGGGCTCTTGGCAACCGAGTCTCATGATAGGCTCTCCCGGCAAGCGCCGAGCGCAACCGTTATCTGTTCACGCCAGTTGGGTTGCAGAGTTCTAAAAGGATGGATCGCGCGCAACAGCATTCCAAGCGCTGTCCAATACTTCAATTCGTGACGAACTATTGCTGTTCCCGATGCCTTTTCGTATCCGACAATGAACTGCTCTTCGGCAGATACCGCATTTTTGAGTCGACCTTCGATTTCGAGCAAGCGCAAATGCGCACAGAAATTGCCGACGTCGGCAATCGTGTCACCGCGATAGGAGCGGTCGAAATCGAGCAAGACCTCTCTGCCAGGCTGGAATAACACTTGGTCGTGATGAAAGTCGCCGTGAACAAATCCGGTCCGAACATCGGACTTTGTAAGTCCGTTTTCGATTGATACCAGAATTTCACTTACGATTGTTGCCTGATCCGGCAAAACACCGGTTATAGCGATTGCCGCCGCCTGCGCATCCGACAGATATTTCGGCTCGACCTCTGACGCTAAGTGTGCTGCCATCCGCATTGTGCAATTCGTGCAGAGACCTTGCAGTTCGTGCGAAGACTGATTCTCCATCCTGGACTTCCAGGCACTCGAGCAATGGAAGGCCATTGACTCCTTCTACTATCAGGAGTCGTTTATCGGAAAGATATGCATAAGGCCGAGGAACATAGGATTGGTTTAAACCAGAGGAGTCTGACGCCAGATTCTGCATCACGGCGAAGATACTGTCACCGCGATTATCGCAATAGCAGCGCACGAACATGACGAGTTCGCGTTCCTCGCCACTTACGAGGTTTGTAGCAGTAGTGGCAATCCTAATGACCGCGCGTTTTTCCGGTTTGAATCGAACGATAGTGGTAGTTAGTCGTTTGTGCGATATCCGCCATTTTGATGCGGGATAGTCTGGCACCAGCTCATAGAGGACACGACGGAGTTTACGAGAATCGAATATTGTCTGCAGACCGTCCAATTGCATGTCATTTGCCATGTCGTCGATGATGATGAGCTCGTTCGCCAAAACGATTCCCTCGACGAGAGTTCTTGACATGCGCTTCTGTCGAGACTTCAGCTTCTCCTTGGCGACCGCAAAATCAGCCGGCGTGAATGCTTTGCCCCACAGCACCGTCTCATGAGCCTCATTATCGCCATTCCTGTATTTAACCCGGTAAGTAGCAAGGCAATTAGTGAAAGGCTTGTAACGAATGTATTCAATTGCGCACGCCGTTAGTTCATACCCGGCTGACTGCAACTGTCTCTGTACGATACTTCCAATGTGATCAGCATCGAGAAGTGCTCTCATGCCGGGCAAACTCTCATCGACCGGTACGTTGAAAGAGTCACGAAGCGAATCACTATAGTTAGCCGCGTTCATGAGATTCCACTTTCTTGGATGAACGTCCAGCAAACGCTTCCGAAGGAATTGTCCGCAATGTCGTTTTTGCGCAAGTTTTGGTCACGATTTCGCCTCTGTGCCTTTTTTGCTTTCTGGGACCTCTTCGACATTCACCTCGCTCCTGTCTTGACCAACAAAGGAAGCGAATTCGCCGTGGCGATTCATCAAGTCAGCAAGCTCGCCTTCCTCCGCCACGCTGCCATCCCGCAAGTAGATGACCCAATCGGCGAGGTCGAGAAAATGAAGTCGGTGCGTGATGATGATTATGGTCCGATCGGGTCGAAGTTGGTTTAAGACTTCCTTGGCTTTCGCTTCAGAGTGAACATCAAGACCGGTTGCAGGCTCATCGAAGATCATGACAGGAGACTGCCGCAAGATTGCACGGGCAAAGCTCAACCGCTGTCTCTGCCCGCCCGACAGAGTTAGCCCGCCTTCACCGACGAGTGTGTCATACCCTTGTGGCAGACCGAGAATCAACTCTTCGAGCCCGGCGGTCCTGGCGGCCTGCTCGATTTCGTCTTGAGTCGCCTTGCTGTTGGCGAAACCGATGTTCTCTCCGATCGTCATGCGAAACAAGAATGTGTCCTGTGCAAGGGGTGTGATTCTCTTTCGTAAACTTCGAACTCGATATTCACGAATGTCCTTATCATCTAAACAGAGGTAGCCCGCGGTCGGTTCGTACAAGCGCAGGATTAATTTTGCTATAGTGGACTTCCCAGCTCCGGTATGTCCAAGTATTACGGTCGTCTTGTTAGCAGGAATGCGACAATTCAGGTTCTTCAGAACCGGTTGACCGGCTCGGTAGTGGAAGCTGACATCGCGAAATGATATCTCGCCTTTGATTCGTTGTGCTGAAATTCCTGCTTCACTATCCAAATCCTCCGGAGTCATTTCCAACAGTTCCATGATCTTCTCACCACGGACAGTAGCCTTGGAAATTTGACCCGATAAAGTTGCTACATGTCTTAAGGGGCGGTAAATGCTGCGCAGGTATGTCAAGAATACCAAGAGGTCGCCGGCCGTGATTGATCCACCCATGACTTTTTTCACCCCAAACCACAATACCAGGCAGGTTCCTACGGCCGTAATCAATTCAACGATACGGGTATAGTTCTCGGTCAACCGTGCCGATTTGACATTAGCGCGTACATCTCGATCCACCGACCGGGCAACGAATCGTTCGCGCTTGTTTTCAAGCGCGTACGTTTTAACATGACTGATACCGGCCAGGCTCTCTTGTACCGACGCCACCACTTTGCCATAGACTTCGCGTTGCTTGCGAGCCATGGTCTTCACGCGTCCACTAAAGCGCAACGCCGCCAGGAGAAACAACGGCATAAGAGCGAGAATGATCAACGCAAGTTGCCAGTCGAGCCAGAACATCAACGCCATCATGCCAACGATCAAGAATAATTCGCTCGCCAATGTCACAAACGATGTAATCAACAAATCCTGCAGTAGCGAAATGTCTCCTGTCAATCTCGTCATCAGGTCGCCGGTCTCGCGGTAGTCGTGATAGGCCTGCGGCAAGCGCTGGACGTGTGAGAACAAATGAAGGCGTATTTCAGCCACAAATTCCGTCGCGACGATCTTGGAAAGTACGTTGCTGGTGTAATCCAGCATACCTCGTGCAGCAACCAGAACAAGGAAGGAACCGGCAGCTAATGCAAGTATTGAAGTCGGATCCCAAGAAGTCAGAAAGGACAATAACCCGCTGCCGGTAGCTTGCTGCGTCGGCAGCAACAGATAGTCAAACACGATTTTGAGCGGGATTGGCAAAGCCAGGGCAATAATTGTCGCCCCGATCTTCGCTGCGCCGCTTGAGATCAATCTGCCGCGATGCGGTTTTAAGTGTTTCCCGAAATGGCGAGCGATTCGGCGAATTGCCGCGAAGTCAATGCGCGGGAGGCCGTCGAGCTTAAGATTCATTGACAGCTTCCTTCGCGAGTCCTTTTGGCTTCAGCAATTTGTCGAAAATGCCTACGGCCGTTTCCATTCGACTTTTCCAGCTATGATTTTGTGTCGCTGCATTCAAAGCATTGGCCGCCAAACTTGCGCGCAAAGCCGAGTCCGATTTCAAGCGCAGCAGGGCCGCGCACAGACTATCGCGGTCTCCGGGAATCGTCAGGAGCGCAGTTTCACCATCAACGAGAATGTCGCGCAATTGGCCAATTCCAGAGGCTACGATTGGCTTACCCGCAGCCATGTATTCAAATACCTTCAACGGTGAGAAGTAGAAGTCAGTTAGATCGGGATAAGGCGCGACGAGTACATCACAATTGCGAGTCATTGCCGGCACATCTTCGTAGGAGACGGCTCCGACGATTGTCAGGCGGTCTTTTAATCCCTGTGCCTGCGCCCGTAGCTGGAGATCTTCTTTAACCTGATCGGCGTTTCCAACGAGGCAGAGACTGAACGAACTGTCAGTCTTTACCAGTTCCGCCAGAGCATCCACCAACAATTCGACGCCGTGCCAGGGCTTAATACTGCCGACGAATCCGATGACGAAATCATTGGACGGATCGGCCGTGACTTTGGCGCGCCACTCAGCGGATTCGACAATTCCATTAAATCTGTCGAGATCGACGCCGTTGGGAATTGCAGTGACTCTTGCCTTGGGGGCGATGGTCAGGACGTAGTCACGCAGCGAGTTGGAGACCGTGACAATGTGATCTGCGTGTGAAAACAGATACTGCTCCACATGTTTAGCGAGCTCGAACAGATAGAGGTTCCGATACTGCGATGCTTCTCTCACCAAAGGAGCATTGACCTCGAGCACGAACGGGATCTTCACCTGTCGTGCAAAAACCAGTCCAGCCACACTTAGAAGTGAATAGCGCTCGTAGATCAAGTCGAATTTTTCATCGTTAAACAATGAGAACAACTTTGCGAAGAATACCTGATTACGATTGAAGTCTTCAACCTCCCGCAGCATCGAGCGTTCCATGCCGGAGCGGCCCGCCATTTCATGGAAGAAATTCGGAGTCGAGTCCATATTGAGCGAGTGTATCGGAAAGCTCGGAACATATCTACCATCGCTGAAACTCTTGGTTACCAGTACAGTCGGTGAAAAGTCGGTTGTGCGGAGCGTCTCGACAAATTCGCGCATGTGTATTGAACTACCCTTTGGTACCACCATAGGGAATTCCGCGATCTCCGCAGAAATACAAGAGGCGCCGCTTAGTTTCGCTCATGGTCAGCCTCCGCCAAATTGATCGCGCCGGCTGCATTCTTTGACGCCCGCGTGTCTCTTTGCACTGGCAATATATTCGTTCATCAGCGTCTCCACGTTTCTTCGCAGATCGAATTTGGATTCGGCCTTTTTTCGTCCAGCAAGTGCGAATTGCGTCCGAAGATCAGGCGAATTCAGCAATTGCATTAGTCTGTCAGCGACCTGATCCGGCTGTTCCGGTGGAACCAAGAATCCATCAACGCTGTCGTCAACGATTTCCGGAATCCCCGAAACCGACGTAGAGACGATCGGCAGTTGGCTGGCAAGTGCTTCGAGAAGGACAGTCGGCAGTGCATCCTGATTGTTGTCAGGCGCCACGGTGCAAGGCAAACAGAATACCGTGCAGGTCTGCATCAGTTCCAATACTTCCGACAGGTTTTTTGGGCCGACAAATGTCACTTCGGACAACAACCCCAGATCTCGTTGGAGTGTTTCCAAGGTTTCCTTATCTGGACCTTCGCCAACGATTGTACAGTGGAAGCTTTGGCTCTTACTTTTGAGTACTGCGCATGCCCTCAATAGATCATCAAAACCCTTCTTCGTAACCAATCGACCCACTGCGAGTACTTCATTTGCCTTTCGAGTAGTGCCGGGGTTACCAACAAAGTATTCCAGGTTGATACCATTATGTATCACACGAATACGGTCGGCCGGCAGATCAGGAACGCGATCGGCGAGGTAACGCTGATTAAAGTTTGTTACCGTAACAGTGAAGGCGCTGGCGTGAAGCTTCTCTCTCAAGTGATGCTGTTCGTTGCTATAAACGAAAATGTCCTTGGCGTGTGCGGTAAAACTGAATGGAATTCCCGAAATCCGATGCGCAAAATACGCGATGGTGCTCGGTTGGGATGCGAAGTGTGCGTGTAAGTGCTGTACTCCGAGCTTGTGGGCCTGCGATGCTACCCAAGCGGAGAACCAGACATTTGCTATTTCCGATCCGGTGTCGCCCTTTACCAAGAGTTCTTCCAACAATGAGAATAATGATCCCGAGTAGAGCTGAAGTATCGGCCATTCTTTGCCAATCCAATTCGGCCACTTTGATGGCTCAAAGTCCTCAAGGTAATGCACCGCAGCTTTCAGGCTGGACACTTGAGGATGGAATCGCCCTTCGCTCGGTTTCTTGAGCGAAAAAATGACCACCTCGACTCCGCGGCGTTCGAGTTCGAGTATTTCATTAAGAATGAACGTCTCTGACAGTCGCGGAAACATTTTGACAACGTAGCCAACGCGGACTAATGGGCGGTCAGGATTTTGCATGCTCGGCCTCTCGTGTTGCGAATGTAGTGAAGATATTTTGGAAGAACTCAACGACTCTGTCTGCGCCGTCGAGCTTCACAATCGAGTTCTTGCGCGCTTCAGTCAACGGCTCAGACTCACTTCTCAATTGAGCCGACACGTGGCTGTAAAGTGAATCAGCATTGACATCTTCCGGATGGATCATCGCGACGATTCCCAACTCGGCGAGGCGCTGCGCCCGAATTAGCTGTTCATTGCGATGCAAGATGCGCGGAATGATAATCGCCCTCTTTCCCGCTTCCAGAATCTGCGAGATAGAATTGTAACCTGCAGTTGAAATGACAAGATCGCTCGACCGGAAGAACGGGGTCGTAGAGCGAACAAAATTCTTGAGCGTCACCGGAAGGCCCTTGGCAATTCGTTCAAAGTCTTTAGCGAGTTCATCCGGCAAAAACGGACCTGTTATAATGGTGCTTTCAAAATCAATCATATGGGCATACTTCCTTACCATTGCCAGATAGTTGCCGATAACGATTTCGCCACCACCATCTCCACCGCCAATTGTGACTACGACTTGCTTCTTTCGGCCGGACTTTTTAGGTCGTTTGCCTGATTCGCTGCGTGCGCCGGGAGTCTCTCGAATGTAATTGCAATAAGTCGTCTTGTTTCGAACAACTTCCGGAAACTGATATTCAGTAGAAGTATCAAAGATCTGCTTGCTTCCGTACACCAGTACGTGATCATAGAGCTCCTCAAGAACGCGGTACACACCGCCGCGGGTCCACACTTCGTGTACCGATTCGGGATCGTCGATGATATCACGCAGGCCAATGACTTTCACGCAGTCCGGAAAGCTCTGTTGAAGCCACCGGAGCGCCGGCAACATTTCACCTTTCATGCCGGTGGGCGAGTGATCTACCAGCAGGGCATGAGGTTGGAATGTCTGGGCCAGTCCCGAAAGCAAGCTGGTTCGGACGGCGATGATTCGTTCGTAAGAAGTGGCTAGAATTCTCGCTTCATACTCTTCGGGACCAATCTTGCGAACGGCAGGTAATTTGACATAGTCCACGCCAGCCGGCAGTTGATAACGATGCACAACCGGCGAACCGGTTGCAATGAGGATTGCCAAGCCGGGAAACCGGTTCATCAACGCGCGTGAAATCTTGAGACATCTCTGCAAGTGGCCAAGGCCAAAGGTGTCGTGGGAGTAGATGAGTAGTCGAAGACCAGAACCAACTGCGGGGGGAGACACAGTCGGCGGGTTACCATCAGAGGCGTGGTCGGTCTCGTACTTTCCTCGGCCACTGGCAGAAGGTTTCGTGCCTTTGAGTTCGTGCATCAAGCTTGTCCCATGCTCGCGTAGTTAATGCCGTAGCGTTGTGCCAATTCGGGAGCCAGGAGATTTCGGGCGTCCATCATGTTTGGATGGCGCATTACTTCCGCGATCTTGCGCAGATCCAGAAGCTGAAATTCCTGCCATTCCGTCAATATGACGATGCAATCTGCATCGATTGCCGCTTCGTAAGGATCGGCTGCAAGATTAAGTCCCGGCAAGTAATGATGAGCCTCCGGCATCGCTTTGGGATCGAAGGCGGTTACGTGCGCTCCTGACTCCTGCAGTCGACGGACGATCGGAATTGCTGCAGAATCCCTCATATCGCTGGTGTCGGCCTTGAATGAGAGACCGAGGACGGCGATTTTTGACTCCAGAAAGGCTTCCGACAAGCTTTTCAATGCGATCAACGACATACTGGTGCTGGCGGATGTTGGCATCAAGGACAGCGCGTCCGATCATTAACTCGTAGCCATGCGTGGCGGCCAGCCCGGAAAGTTCCTGCAGGTCTTTGCGGAGGCAGGAACCACCCCATCCCGGCCCCGGATTGAGAAACTCCGAGCCGATGCGTGGATCCATACCAATTGCACGAGCGACTTCGAGCACGTTGATGCCGGACAGATCGCACAGGCCGGAGAGTTCGTTAATGAACCCAATTTTGGTGGCCAGAAAAGCGTTGGAAGCATACTTGATCAGCTCGGCGGTTTCGTTATTCGTTACGACGATCGGAACGGGATGAGTCATTCCCAGTCGATAAATGTGGGAGACAAATTCGACGGCGTCGGCACGGTCGCCGCCGACAACAATCCTGGGCGGATGAAAGAAGTCATAAACAGCATTTCCTTCGCGCAAGAATTCGGGATTGTTTACGACCGGCGGGACTGCACCATTCTTGGCGTGGGTAGCCAGAATATTGCGGACAGCGGCACCAGTGCCAACCGGCACAGTGCTTTTGAGGACGACGATTTGCGATGGCTCCAGTACTCTTGCCAGAATTTCGGTAACCTCACCAAGCGCTCCCATGTCTGCTCTGCCGCTTTCGGAAGGTGGAGTTCCCACTGCGATGAAAATCGCCTTCTGACCTTTTGCGGCTTCAGCCAAGTCACCGGAGAACGACATTCTACCGGATCGAAGCGCGTCGCGGAATAAGCCGTCAAGATCCTTCTCATAGAATGGAACGTTGCCTGACTGCAGTTGCTTCAGCTTCTCGGCGTCCTTTTCAACGCAAACCACGGAGTGACCGAAGTGGGCAAATCCCGCAGCAGCAACTAACCCAACGAATCCCCCGCCGATTACGCAGATCGGTACGCCGGACAAAGGCCGGCTCTCATGTAAGGTTGCTTTTGCTTGCTGCGTGAACGGGCTGTCTTTCGATACGCGGTCCATATTGTTCCAATCGTCTCCGTGTGAAATGGCCGATTTTGTTACTGTCAGTTAACAGCGTCCTTGGACGTAGTCGAAGTCTGCCCTTGAAACAAGGGTGTCTCAGACGAATTGACTACGAACTAGTTCTTAGCGAATTCCTTGCCAACTTGAAACACGGCAGGTAGCCTATTGCCACATATTGAGTTAGCTTATGGTGGGAGTTTGGTACAGACAGCAATCGCTGCATCAAATGAACCAACTGGTTCTAACCAACAATCGTGATCTGCTTCTGAATATCAAACTTCTTGATTCGGTATCGAAGCGCTTCCCTGCCCAATCGGAGTTTGCGAGCCGCTTCGCTAATGTTACCACCGGAGGACTCCAGTGCTTTCAGGATCAACTCGCGTTCGACGATTTCGATGTCGATGCCATCACTCGGAAAGTCGATCTGGATACTCTCGTCACGCCCAATTCGAACCGGCGTTGCCGAAGCGATGGGCAGACTCAAGTCTAATGCATCGATGACCGGTTTAGTGTCGAGGAAGACAACCCGCTCAATTATCTGCCGCAGCTCCCTGACGTTTCCGGGCCAATTGTAGGATGTGAGCGCATCGATTGCGCTTTTGTCGAGCGTCTTGCTAAACCGGTACTTCCGATTGAATCTATTCAAGAACAATTCGGTGAGGCCAACAATGTCCTCGCGTCGATCTTTGAGAGATGGTACCTGGATTGTGACGTTATTCAGTCGATAGTAGAGGTCTTCACGGAAGCGTTGCTGGTCCTGGAGATTACGATTGGTCGCGGCGATGATGCGTACATTCGTCGCGATATCGCGCATGCCCCCGACTCTTCTAAGCGATTGTCTTTCGATAACCTGCAACAGCTTCACTTGTGATGAGATTGGGAGTTCGCCAATTTCGTTGAGGAAGATTGTACCTCCGGAAGCTGCTTCAAAGAGGCCGCGTTTCGAGCGATCAGCGCCGGTGAACGCGCCCTTCTCGTACCCAAACAGCTCTGCCTCCTCGAGACCTTTCGGCAAAGTTGTGCAGTTGACTTCGACAAATGGCTGATCAGCGAATTTGCTTCGGTAGTGAATTGTGCGGGCAACCAGGTCTTTCCCGGTACCGGTTTCGCCAAGTATGAGTACAGGGGGAACTCCGAAGGGCTATTGAGTTCGATGACGCGTAAATCGTTCGATCACTTTCTGCACTTCTCGCATTTTCGCCGAGATGGCCACCAAGGCATCTTCGTCAGTCTTTTCAGCTTCGACGGCATTGTAATACGAAATGGTCTGGCGCAATCTTGCACCGGTTACCGCGCGTTCAATGGCTAACGCGACCTCTTCAGTGTCAAGGGGCTTGCGCAGAAAGTCACTCGCACCGGAACGAATAGCCTCGATCGCAGAGGCCATGGTCGCATAAGCTGTGGCAATGATGACCGAGATGTTGGGGTCTATGTTGCGAACATGCTTTACAGCTTCCAGCCCGCTCATACCCGGAAGTTGTATGTCCAGCAACACGATGTCGATGGGCATTTGTTCGAGCAGCTTAATCCCTTCTTCTGCGGTTGTCACATGAATACAGTCGTGCCCACGGGTAGTGAGCGCTCGCGACAACGACTTCGCCAAGAGAACTTCATCTTCGACTATGAGAATTTGTGCCATCTATCTTCATCCTGTCTATATGTTACCTTGTGGTTCGACCCCTGCCGAGGATTCGGTAAGTGGCAGATTGATCGCAAAGCTGGTGCCTTTGTTTGACGAATGCTCCAGTGTCAGGCTCCCTGAATGCAATTCAACAATCTTCTTGGCCTGCGCCAACCCTAGCCCGGTTCCTCCCCTTTTATCCGTCGAGAAAACTCGGAACAATTTGCTCTGCATTGTGTCGGAAATTCCTCGTCCGTTGTCGGCAATCGTAACCCGCAAGAACTGTCTCTCGTCATCGGACACAGAACTTGAAGTCGCCACCGCAACGTGATTTGCCCCTGATTCACAGGCGTTGGTAACTAGCGCCGCAATTGCCTGTTCAACAAGTATTGGGTCAATTTCAAGAAGTGGCAAGTGTTCGTCTAACGCGGATTCGACCAGGACTCCGTCTTGGGAGAATTTTCCGTGGACGACTTCCAGCACATTTCCAACCAGTGAATTAATGTCAGTCGGCGAACATTTCAGTTCCAACGGGCGAGCGAATTCCAGGAAGCCCTTAACCCAGGCATCGAGTCGGTCGATTGTGTTGATAACCTCTGACATGGTCTCTCGCACATCCGTATGTGTGTCTGGTATGTCGGGGATCATCACTTGAATCGCCGCACGAATGCCGGCCAACGGATTCCTGATGTTATGGGCAGTATAGGCTCCCAGCTCTCCAAGCGCCGCAAATCGCTCCTGAGTGGCAAGTTGTAGCTGCAGTGTTTTCAGGGATCGCGCCATTTCATTGATTGACTGCGCCACTTCACCCCACTCGTCGTCCGATACGTTCGAAATTCGTGTCTCCAGCTTACCCTTGCTGATTGCCGAAGTTGCCCGTTTGACCTCGGCAAAGGTCCGAACCAGCCAGCTTTGCATCTGGGCAGCCATTGCGATAAGCTGCAGAAATGCGACGAAGACAGAACCGAAAATTGCCCAGGTTGCTGATTGTCCTGCCTCTGAAGCAGCGAGCACGCTCTTATCCACCTTGCCTCGATAGTATTGGTTGAGCGCCGCCACATCGTCGCTGACTTCGTCAGCGATCTCGCGCAATCGGCGGCGTTCGCCAACCGGATCGAAAGGAACCGCGGGAGAGCCCGATAAGCTGCGAAATGAGTTGATAACCCAGCTCAATTCTTCGTGCGTCTGCTCGAGCCCGATAATGTGATCACGTTCAGCCGTAGATTCTGCCTGTTCTTTGAGCGGAGAGATAAACGAGTAAATTTGGTTTTCAACCTTCTCAAAATCAGAGGGTGAGATATCTTCGCCGTCAAGATAATCGATACCAAGATTTACTTTTCTGGTCATCGCCGTTCGGAGTCGCTCTGCAAGGAAACTCTGTTCGCGAGTGACGGTGAGTTCTGACGCGGCACTTCTCCAGCGCTTGATTGACCAAATCGAGACTCCGGCCACGACAAAGACAGTCGCGAGCATGATGCTGTATGAGAGCAGCAGCTTAGAGCGGATATTCATGAAGCTCCCCGCAATGGTGACTCATCCTTCGGGCTATCGGCCGTGTGCTGTTTTGAACCAACTCAAGGTCTCCATAAGTCCCTTATCCAAGGATGTGAATCTCTTGAATCCGAGGAGAGTCATCGCTTTGGTCGGGTCGGCGCAGGTGCGTGGATCGTCGCCCGGCTTGCGAGGTTGAAAAATGTGTGGAACATTAGTTTTCAAGCTCTTCTGGATGTGAGCCAGCAGTTCGATTACCGATGTCTGCCTGCCAGTACCAATGTTGATTACTTCACCGACAACACCCTTACGCTTACTCGCTTCAGCCAGCCCGCGGGCTATGTCCTTGACGTAGACAAAGTCCCGGGTCTGCTTGCCATCACCGTAGACAACAGGTGTCTCTCCGCGCAAAACACGGGTAGCGAATGCCGGGATGACATTAGAATACTGCGACTGCGGATTTTGGCGTGCGCCGTAAACACTAAATAGTCGAAGAGAAACGACCTCCAGACCATAAAGACGCAGATACAAATTCCCAAGTTGTTCGCCGACAAGTTTGCTGGTGGCATAGGGAGAACTGCCTTCCAGTTTCATTGATTCTCGAAACGGAATTCTGGCCGACGCTCCGTAAACCGATGCCGACGAAATGAAGACGATTCTCTTGACACCATTTCGTCGCGCAGCCTCAAGGACATTGCAAGTTCCACCGAGATTTACATCGAAAGTCGGTATAGGTTGATCGACGGAAAGAGGCACGGAGGATATCGCAGCCAAATGAAAGACTACTCCGGCACCCGCCATCGCCTTTTCAAGAGCCGCCAAATCACGAATATCGTCACGGATAACCTCGATATCGCGTTGACACTCAGTAAGATTCTCCTCTTTACCGGTCGAGAAGTTATCGAATACTCTTACCGCACTCCCACGCCGAAGAAGTTCGCGCACCAGATGCGAACCGATGAAACCGGCTCCTCCGGTAATCAAACATGTGTTCATTCAAGTTCCTCTTATTCAATTCCGAAAGTCGTTCTCGCCAGTGGAATCTCAATATATCGCAAGTTGTGGGTCACCTGTGTTATTGAACTTATTGACTCACCATTACTACTAATGAGGTCGATATAGAGACAATTCGTACACAACAGTCTACGATTTAAGTGTCGAAAGTCAATGGCGTAATTTCCTCGGTGGATAGCGAGTCGGGAGGCCCGCTTGAGCTGTGCGGCAAGATCTTAATGTTAAGTCGTGAACACATGTTGGGTCCTGTCCCGACGGTATTCTGTTGTCCCGTGGTGCTTGTTGTCCGGGCTGACTTCTCAAAATTTGACCTTCGGGTTTTGACCTTGGAAATGTCTGGAAGGTCGTTAATTCATGAAGAATCGTGAACGCTAAGTTGTTGTGACGCAGCAGCGCGAAAACCGCATGAACACTGGACGGAGTCAATTCTCCTGCAATTTTGTTAGAAGGGTGTTAGAAGAGATGCAGATTGTGGACTAGGGCAGTTGATATATGAGGTGATAAGATATTGTGGGAGCATTACTTAAAAATAGCGGGGGCAGGATTTGAACCTGCGACCTTCGGGTTATGAGCCCGACGAGCTACCGGACTGCTCCACCCCGCGATCAGGTAGTTCTATATACTAATGTGATGAGGATGTCAAGGCTTTTTCTCTCTCATCCGCGCCATGTGAACTTTGGCCGCGTCGATCGCAATTTCGCTTGCTTCCGGAGGCACTTCGTCCGTACTATCCTGCCGCCATGGAAGTTGCTTTACAGAAGCCGGAGCTGGTTCGCCGTCCGAGTTTTTCCGGAGAATCTTATCCGGCTGACCCGGCCGAACTCGGTGCCCTGATTGACAAGAGAATTGCGGCCACGACCAGACCGACATCGGTCAAAGGCGAGATCGGGGCAATTGTCGCCTCGTGCACTTCCAATAGTCTCTACAATATCGGCGAACCGGGTGCCATCCGGGCGCTGAACCATAAGAAGTACGCGAGCGTCATCCTGATCGCATCGGCGCAACAAAGCTTCTTCGATTACACTTCGGTCTATCTGGGCGGAGCTTACGACACGCCGTTGGGACGGGTTTTTGTGGACTTGCCGATGGCGGAGAAAATGGCGAACAGCCATCCCCGTGTCGTCTTTTCCGGCTCGGGTCACACCGGGGGCAAAGATGCGGAGTATGCCATTGAGATGGTGCTGCCCTTTTTGCAGAGGCTGCTGGGAGATTTCCGAATAGTCCCGATTGTGATGGGGAGCGAAGACGAGTCAAACGTAGTCGCAGTTGGCGAAGTGCTGTCGGCGGCGGCCGATCCGCAGAAGACGCTGGTCGTTGGCTGTTCGGAATTGTTGTTTGAGTCGAGTGCCGGCGCTGACAAGACCGACGCGATCATTGCGGCAGCGGCCAAGCTGGAGTGGCGCACGCTGTACGACCGGCTCCGCAATGCACACCTTCCCAGCACGGCACCACTGGCGGCAATTGTCTATGCGGCGAGAAGACTTAAGATCAAGCGAGTCGAAGCGCTGGCCACGGCTGTTGGCGGTGGGACGGCGCTATCGATGGTGATGCTGCAGTAGCTCTTTCGACGAATCTGTTCACATTCCAATTGAAATTAGTGCAGATCTGCGGGGGTCAGGCGAGCCCCGACTTTTTCGACAATGGCGGCTGCGACGCGTGCACCAATCATCGAGGAAGTCGACAAGTCGAATCCGAGGCTAAGACCGCGGAGTACGCCCGCGGCATATAAGTCTCCTGCTCCGGTGGTGTCGACAACTTTCGGAATTGTCAATCGCGGTGTCGAGCGGAGACGGCCGTCGTTGGCAATGATCGCGCCCTCTTCGCCGCGGGTAAGGCAAAGTTGCTTCACTTTTTTGGCGAGTTGCTTGGAGGCCATCAAAGGGTCTTCGTAGCCAGTGATTTCACCGGCCTCACGTTCGTTCAGAAACAGCACATCAATATAGGTGTCGAGGAGGCGGGTGAAGTCGTCGCGAAACCTTTCGACCAACCAGGGATCGCTGAAAGTAAACGCGATCAGTACATCGTTGCGCCTGGCCCACTCCATGGCGTAGATGGCGGCCGCGCGAGCGGGCGGCGAATCCCAGAGGTATCCTTCGACGTAGAGGTATTTCGATTCCCGCAGCGCGTCCTGATGGACATCGATATCGCTCAATTGCGTCGAAGCGCCAAGAAATGTGAGCATTGAGCGTTCGGCATCGGGCGAAACCAATGAGATGCAAGAGCCGGTTGGCCTGGAGTCGGGGTTGACAAAAAACTCGACACCGGCATCCAGGAGATTGGCCCCATAGAATCTGCCGAGATCATCGTCACCAACCTTACCGGTGAAGCAGCCTTTGCCGCCGAGAAGGGCGATTCCGACAATTGTATTGGCTGCCGACCCACCGCTGCACCGGATAATATCCCGGTGATCCAGCCCTTCCAGTGTCTTTTCTGCCGGCTGGTCAACCAGCGTCATCAATCCCTTGCGAATTCCCTTGTCGATCAAGAACTGGTCATCGACAAAGGTGAGGAAGTCGACGAGGGCATTGCCAATGGCGTAAACGTCGTATCTTTTCATTAGATTCTGCTCCGCAAAGTTGACTAATAACGCACACAACCCCACCAAAATCAAGGTCAATTATTGGCCCGGAACAGCCTGTCGGCTTGACAGAACCATCAATCTGGGCTAAGTTCGAGGGATGACCTCCCCATCGATTCGGGCGGTCGGGACACTATCACGGAGGATTACAATCAGTTATTCCGAACTCGATGTTGCCGTCGTGGCTTTGCGCGAATATGGCGGCGTAGGTGCACGGACATTCCAGCAATTGATTCAGCACTTTGCGACGCCGCAGGGAATATTCGACTCTGAACCCGGGGAGATCGCTGCCCTGCCGCGCATGAGTCCCGAAAAAGAGGAACAAATACGCTCGAGTATTCAGAACGCCGAATTGATCCGCGACCGGCTGGGAGATTACGAATCACGCGGCATCCGGGTGACGACGATTTGCGATCCGTTTTTCCCCGAATCACTGTTGGAGCAACCTGACCCGCCGCCGGTTCTGTACTATCGCGGCAACCTCGAAGTGTGCCGCGACAATTGCGTGGCGATTGTCGGCTCGCATGAAGCATCTGCCGAAGGGATCGCTGAAAGTGTCCGGCTGGGTGCTGCCATTGGCGCCACCGGAACCGTTGTGGTATCGGGGCTTGCCCGCGGCATCGACAGCGGCGCGCATATCGGAGTGCTGAAGTCGGAGGGCAAGACGATCGCTGTTTTGGGCTGTGGATTTGACGAAATCTACCCGAGCGAGAACGAGCCGCTGGCAGAGTCAATCATTGAGCGTGGGCTTCTGATTTCCGAGTATCCGCCAGAAACCACTGTCGAACCGGGACGCCTACTGGCACGCAATCGGATCATTGTCGGGATGTCGAAGTCGGTCATTGTAGTGGAGATTACTTCGGGTACCGGCGGAACGGTGAGCGCCATGATAGAAACCGAGAGTCAGGGCAAGTCATTGTTCACCTGCTTCAATCCGAATCTGGAAGGCGCGGCCTCCAACAAACTGGGTGCGGTCGAACTAAAAGACCCTGATGACTGGAAGATGGTCTTACGCTACATGGTGTAGCGCCGGACGATTCGACAGCGAGCGTACAAGTTGATAGATTCCTTTTGGACGGTTGAATCAAAATTCTCCATTGAGATCAAGATCGAGCGCTCGCGTTTCATCGGCACGGTTGTGCCGGTCAGTTCACGCCGACAGGCCGAAAGCGAGTACGGGCTCATTTGCCGCCAATATTACGACGCCACGCACAATTGTCTTGCCTATCAACTCGGATTGGAATCGAAGCAGGAGATTCGCTATTCGGACGATGGCGAGCCAAGCGGCACCGCTGGACGACCAATTCATGACGCAATATTGTCGCGCGGCGTGACCGATGTCCTGATTGTGGTGACCCGCTACTTCGGCGGAATAAAGTTGGGCACGGGCGGATTGGCGCGGGCCTATCGGCAGGCGGCAGATGAGGCGCTTGGGCAGGCGAGAGTGATCGAGAAGCTAATTATGCAGCCTTTCGAGATCAGATTCGGTCATGACTTGACTTCGACAGTGATGAAGGCGCTATCCGATTTTGGCCTCCGGACAATTGAGACTTCGTATGGCGAAGAGGTTGTTCTGAGAAGCGCGATACGCCTTTCACGCTATGATGAATTTGCGACGACACTGCGCGACCGCTCGCACGGCAAGGTAGCGGCGGAGATATCGGGAGATCCTCATGCTTGAGTGGTTGATGGGCCTCGACACTGCACTTTTCCTGCTTCTGAACAGCGATCTTGCCAACCCGGTGTTCGACTTCATCATGCCAATTGCCACCAATCAGTGGTTTCTGCGCGGGGTGTTTGCCGCCATTGTGCTGTGGCTACTTATATTCGGAAAGAGGCAAGGCAGGATAGCAGCGCTTGGCTGCATTCTGACGGTTGTTCTGGCGGACCAATTATCGGCACAGTTGATCAAACCACTCGTGGGTCGTATCCGTCCATGTCACATCATTCAGCCGGTACACCTGTTAGTGGATTGCTCGCAAGGGCTATCATTCCCCTCATCGCATGCTGCCAATTCAGTTTCGCTGGCCGTCTACTTGTCGTTCCAGTACCCGCGGGCCAAGTGGTTTTTGGCGGCATTTGCTGCCATCGTCAGCTATTCGCGGATTGCGGTTGGAGTGCACTATCCTTCTGATGTCATAGCCGGGGCCCTAATTGGTGTGTTGTCGGGAATCATCATTCTCATGCTGCATCGTTGGGTCGGCAGCAAGTATTCTTCGCCGCGGCAATCGTAGCTTCTCTTTCAGAATTCCCTTCCATCATCCGCGGAACAGTTTTCCGCCCCAGCCCGGATAGGGTAGAAACTCGCAGTGCAACTCCATCGCTAAGTTGTTGGGCCGCAATGCTGATTCAATTTTGAAACAGAACGGCACCTGATTTGCATTTCTATGGCGTGACATGGAGGTCAATGGAGCGTTTACTCGGTAGTTCATCATCGGCGCAAACGACAATAACACAGATCCCGCGCCTGATGTATGCCCAGCGTTGGCGAATATTCTGGTTTACGACAGCGGTGTTTTTCGCCGCAGTCGTCGTGAATTTTTGCGAACCAAATCACTATTCTTCGACCGGAACACTGCTGCCAACCGGGAATCAAGGCACCGGCAGTGGGCTTAGCTCATTGGCGAGCGCCATACCTGCGCTTGATCTGATGCGGGGAGACGCTGATCCAAGCGCATCATCCCAACTCTTTCCCGATATCCTGAAATCTGACATCGTCAGGAGCCGCGTTCTGGCGGCAAAGCTGCCTGCGGATCTTGCCGTCGCAGTCGAGGGCACAACTGTTGGTGAGGCCATTTCCACGAATCCGGCAAAGGCGATAAAAGTCCTGTCTTCGGCGTCGAGGATCGGCAAGGACAAGACGACCGGTATTGTTTCGGTGGAGTTTGAATGGACGAACGCGGAATTTGCCCAGTTTGTAGCCGCCGAGTATATCAAACAGCTTGATCAATTCTGTTCAAGCGAACGCTTTGCCCGGCTCGATGAGAATCGATCATTTGTGCAGGGTCGGTTATTGGAAGCAGAGGCCCGGCTGCGAAGCGCCGAAGATTCACTTCTGCAGTATCGGGAACAGAATCGCAACTACTACATAGGCTCTTCTCCGGAACTGCAACTTGAACACGATCGCCTGGTCAGGAAGGTTGCGGAGGTCGGCGAAGTCTATTCGCTTTTGTCGCAACAGCTGGAGATGGCGACGATCGAAGCAAAGCGCAAGAAGCCGGTTGTGGCCGTGCTTGACACGCCTGTCGTACCAATGGAGAAATCGGGTCCGCGGCGGCTGTCCAACATCATACAGTTGACCCTTGCCGCGTTGCTCGTTTCGAGCGGTGCAGTAGTTTTTGGAAATTACGTGCGCGGTTACATGTCGCGGGAGGACTTGCAGCAAATGGCAATCCTCCGCAGCAACTTCGGTTCGCAATTGGTGACGGTACGCAACCGGATTACGCTGCGCAAGAAGGTCCAAGTATGAAAGCGGTGATCCTTGCGGGCGGGGAGGGAACACGGCTACGTCCGTACACAACTGTCTTTCCGAAGCCGCTGATGCCGGTTGGCAACTACCCGATTGCCGAGACACTGGTCCGACAATTGTGCCATTACGGCGTGCGGGAAATCACATTCGCGGTCGGCTACCTGCATCAGTTGATTGAAGCCTATTTCGGTGATGGTTCAAAATGGGGCGTAAGTATCAGCTACTTGCGGGAGGAACAACCACTGGGCACAGCCGGGCCGCTGGCAAAACTGCCACAGTTCTCCGCGCCGCTGATTGTGCTCAACGGCGACATTCTCACAGACCTCGATTTTTCAGAATTGTACCGGAGACATCTCGACTCCAACGCCGAAATCACCATTGCCGCCTACAGCAAGCAGGTAAAGATCGATCTCGGAGTGCTGGAAACTGATCACAATCAGCGATTGACCGATTACATCGAGAAGCCGGAATACTCGTTCAAGGTCAGCATGGGGATCTATGTCATTTCGCCGACGGTGCTGCCGTACATTCCGGCGGATCAACGATTTGATTTCCCCGATCTGGTGCACAGACTGCTCGACAGCGGTGGAAAGATCCAGACATTTCCCTTCAACGGCATTTGGCTCGACATCGGCAGGAGTGAAGACTATGCCGGCGCCGCCGAGATGTACGAACAACATCTGGCCCGACTGTTACCTGCGAACGCCGCCTACGCGCAGACCAGGATGCAGCCGGCGGCGGAATCGCCCTAAGCACAACGAGACAGGAGACGAGGTGTGACGATGATGGAAACGGCTCTGGTCAAACGAATCGGCTTCAAGGTCATTCGCAAGCTCAAGATCGTTCGCGCCCTCGTTCCCCAGCGGCGGGTTAATGATGGAGAATTGATTCGCGATATCGGCTCCGAACACTTATCCACTGCCCTCTCCCGGATGCCGCAGATTCTTTCCGGCTTATCTGATCCCAAGTTGCTTGCCCGTATCGAGAAAAACAATTCTGCTGACTGGCAGCGAATGAGCGAGGTTGCGCAGAATGCACTGCGGCACCGATTTGACCTGCTGGGGTCGGGATTAGTTGATCTCGGGCCGCGGATTGATTGGTCGTCCGATTTCAAGAGCGGCAAGAGCTGGGACAAGCGCGACTATCGACTGCAAAAGCTGGTTAATCTCAATGATAATTCCGATGTCAAGATCCCCTGGGAATTGTCGCGCTGCAATCACTTCCTTCCGATGGCACTGGCATATTTCAATAATGGCGATGATGGGTATCCCCATGAATTCGTAAATCAGGTTGTGTCGTGGGCCGAAGACAACGAATATCTCCGGACCGTGAACTGGTCATGTCCGATGGATACGGCGATTCGCTGCATCAACTGGCTGGTTGCGTACCAGACTTTCGCGCTCCGGCATAAGTTCAGTGAAGCCTTCATTGAGTTTCTTACAATCGAGCTGTACAAAGGCGGCAAGTCGATTTACGAGAATCTCGAGGTAACCGGCGATGGTCACAACACCAATCATTATCTCACCGACTTACTGGGACTGTTGTTCCTCGGCGGACTATTTAGCGGAGCAACTCGACCCAACAACTGGCAGCAGTTTGCGATCGACGAGCTGGAGAAGGAGATGCTTTCTCAGGTGAACTGCGACGGGCTGGATTACGAGTCCTCTCTGCCTTACCACGGTCTGGTGACGGAGATCTTTTTGATGGCGCATCTGCTGTCAACAAAGAGCAACTTCCAATTCTCGGAGCAATTCCGCAACAAGTTAAGAATGATGGTAGCAAATCTCGCCCGGTTCACGGGCGCTGACGGACTCGTTGATAACTTTGGAGACAACGATGACGGCCGGATTCTTAAGTTGTTCTGGCGGAGCGGCCGCGACTACCGCGACATCATCGATCTCGGCGCGACAATGTTTCCCAATTCCAGCGGTGAAGTGAGTGCGATGACGCCGGAGCGTGCCTGTTTCGGCATCTCGCCGATCGAGCACTCGTTGGCGACGCCGCCGCCCTGGACTTCGGTTCACCTGGAAGAGTCGGGAATTTGTCAATTGCGGTCGCGTGATTTCACTATGAACTTCTTTGCCAATCCGGTCGGTACGGCCGGGCTCGGCAACCATAAGCACAATGACCTGCTGGCGTTTACGCTGACGTACAAGGGGACACCGGTCTTTGTGGATCCAGGGTCCTATGAATACACAGTGGATGAGGATGTACGCAACCAGTTTCGTTCGACCCGAAGTCACAACACGGTGGTTGTCGATGAGAGCGAGCAGAACCGGATGGTGCGGGGATTGCTGTTCCTATTGCGCAGTGACGGTACGCCGAAAGTTCTGAATTGGCAGAGCAACGGCAGTTTTGATCTGGTTATTGCCGAACATGACTGCTATGGCCGGCTGGATGATCCGGTGGTGCATCGGCGATCAGTCTATCTTTGCAAGACGCAGCAGATCATTCTGATACGCGATGAATTGTCCGGCAACGCGCCTCATCGTTTACAATTCAATTTCCACGCCGACAACATGAGAATTGAAGCGCGCGCGAATCATCTGATTTACCTTAAGCCGGCACCTTCGGGCACTGGACTGATTTTTGCCAATTGTGACGAATCCAGACCATTTCAGATCGGCACGAACTGGGTCTCGCCATCCTACGGCGTGCAGCACCCCGCAATCAGTTTATCCACAGAATTTGAGTGTCTTCTCCCCTACACGACAACATATGCGATCGTTCCGCACCCGGAAGGCGGCATGACCGAGGCGATGGAAAAGATGCGAGTGCTGCGGCAACGACTACAATGGTAGTTCCGGAGATCATCAAGAGCCGGGCGTCTTTGTTGACCGGTTTAGTCCTGACCGCGATTGCCTCCTTGTTCTTGATCAATAGCTTCCTCGCCGCCGAGCTGTTGCTGATTGTCGCCGGATTTGCCATTGCCGTAGCGGGTATCTGGATGGCAGTAGCGAATCAGCGGGCCGTCTACTTACTGCTGGTCGCAGTGCTTCCGCTGGAAGCAACATTTGTAATAGAGGCCGGATTCTCGATCACGCCTTACTATGTGATGTTCGCTCTCCTGCTTCTGTCATACATGATTCACAACCAGCGTGTCAGCTTTGCGGAAACTCCCTCACGAATGTTTGCAGTCTATTTCGTTGTGTGCGCGGTTTCGTTGGTGGCGGGGTTCTTCGCAGCGCCTCCGCAAGTACAGGCGAGTTCGGCAATGGAGTGGCGTGCGTCGGCTTTGCGTCCGCTGATACAGCTATTCTTAACGGCCATACACATCTTGTTCTTCGTCATCGTCCTGAATCGGATCCGCACACACAGTGAGATCATGTCTTCGACCAGACTCTATCTATGGATTGGGCTGGGACTGGGAGTATTGGGCTGTTGGCAGACGCTGGCCGTGGCGCTCGATTTGCCAGGAAAAGATTTCACCCACGCTTTCGGTGCTGCAGCCGATCAAGGCTATCAATATGGCAAGACCCGATTCTACACCGCGTTCATAGCCGACTTTGCTCCGCGGGCGACGTTTCGCGAATCGCTGCATTTGTCTCACTATCTGGTCTCCTTCCTCCCACTGGCGCTGGGGCTGACACTCTACCGCAAGCAGCTTCCGGAATCCTGGCGGATCAAGACACCGGTTCTTCTCGTGGTGATCTGCTTGGCGACGTTGTTTCTGACGATGTCGCGCTCGGGCTGGTTCGCTTTTGCCGGGGCTATTGCTTTCATGTTCTGCTTCATACCAAGGGGGCGAATGATAAAGGCGGCGGCGGCGACGATAGCCGTTGTTGTCGCTTCAGGTTTAGCCCTGAAGTCTCTCGGCTATTTTCGCTTCGACCTCGACGTATGGGAACTCCTGCAGTTACGCATGGATCTCGATCGGCTTGGCTCCGATCCGCGGGTGCTATACCTGGAGACGCTTTGGGCAACTTTCGCCCAGTATCCGCTGTTGGGCGTGGGCATCGGCAATTACGGTTTGTTCGGCGCCGCTCGTTTGGGGATGGATGTAGTGCTCTCGGCGCACTCGGTTTTTCTCAATGCATTGGTCGAGACGGGCATAATTGGATTCGTGGCATTGAGCGGTATCATCGTGCACTTCTTCTGGACCGCGATAGGTGCGATCCGGCAGAGCAAGAGCTGGTCGCCAAATCCGCTGCTGGTGGGGGTCAGCGCTGGAGTATTCGGAATGACTCTGCAGTATTGCAGTTTCGGCGATCGCCCCGGATTCCATTATCTTTTCATGCTGGCTCTCGGTTATGCTTTGATCCGCTACATCAAGGAAAATCAATTGCCTGCTGAAGCCACTTAAGCTAACTTTCCTGGACACTGATTTCAAATTGCCGCAAAGGTAACGAATGCGTGAGCAATCGACTGACCCGTTCCATTTCCAGCGTCAGATGATGGTGGAGAAACAACTGGCCGGGCGCGACATAGTGAGCAAGGCGGTGTTGGAAGCCATGGGTGCGCTGCCGCGACATGAGTTCGTTCCCGACAAATATCGATCCGAGAGTTACACCGACAATCCGCTGCCGATCGGGTACGAACAAACGATTTCGCAGCCATATATTGTCGCGCTAATGACGCAATTGGCGCGCGTGGATGCGTCCGCCCGCGTATTGGAGGTCGGGACCGGCTCGGGATACCAGACGGCGGTGCTGGCGAGCATCGCTGCCGAGGTTGCGACGATCGAGATTGTCGAGCCACTTTTTGAGCAGGCACGGGCGACGCTGCTCCGGCTGGGATTCAACAACGTCCATTTTCAATGCGGCGATGGTCATTGCGGCTGGCCGGAACACGCGCCATATGACGCAATTGTTGTCACCGCCGCTCCGCCTCGAGTTCCGCAGGCTCTCATCGAACAGCTAAAGGACGGCGGTAGACTGATCATACCGGTTGGGGCGGAACGTCAGGAGTTGCTACTTATAGTCAAATGCGCTTCCGGCGAGAGCGTACGCTCGATTGTGCCGGTAAAGTTCGTGCCGATGACCGGCGCAGACACTGATATCTAAGAGCGCACTTCTTGTTGACTCTCTTGAATCGATCACGATAATTTTTCACTATCGACTACGGGCGGCTGATATTGCAGTGAATAGTTTGGCAACCGCTGCAAATCATGCGTATTAAAAGTAGACATGTGAATCGTGTACGCCTAACACAATGGTGAAAATATGGATGTTCTGAAATCGAAAGTCCGGCGCAGAAATTTGCGTTTTTTCCAGAAATTTGGATTATTGGCGCTGTTACTTGCGTCAATAGCAGGCGCCGCTGTGATGATCAACGGTTGTGCGACTAACGCGGCTACCGGCAAGCGGCAATTCAACATGATCAGCGAGTCGCGGGAGATCGCTATTGGGCAAGACGCTGACAAACAAATTACCGCGCAGATGGGGCTTTATCCTAATGACGCATTGCAGAAGTATGTCAGCGACCTGGGATTGAAATGGCGGCGCAGGGCGAGCGGCCGAATTTGCCCTGGAGTTTCAAGGTCGTCGATGACCCAGCGGTCAATGCTTTTGCTCTACCTGGAGGATTCATCTATGTGACGCGCGGCATTTTGGCTATCTCAATAGCGAGGCCGAACTGGCGGGAGTTGTTGGACACGAAATCGGCCATGTAACCGGTAAGCACTCGGTTGTACAGATGAGCACAGCACAGATTACGCAACTCGGCTTGGGAGTCTCGACACTGCTGGAGCCGCGGTTACAGCGATATGCCGACGCCGCGGGCCAGGGACTGGGATTGCTTTTCCTCAAGTTCGGACGCGATGACGAAACCGAGGCAGATGCCCTTGGCCTTCGCTATATGCGTAGGATTAACAAGGACCCGCGTGAGTTGGTCGGCGTGATGGAGATGCTTGATGGCGTGACGCAAGCCGCCGGCGGCAGCGATGTTCCGGAGTGGTTGTCGACGCACCCCAATCCGGGCAACCGGGCGCAGAACATACTTGGGCAACTTGACACTATGACAGTTGCAGCGGGTAGCGAGGTCAATCGCGAGAGATATCTGGAAATGATTGACGGGATAGTTTTCGGGGACAATCCGCGCCATGGGTACTTCAAGGAAAACCTATTCCTTCATCCCGATTTCAAATTTCGTTACGAATTTCCACAGGGATGGCGCACTGCCAATCAAATGCAGGGAGTCGTCGGTATTAGCGCAAAGCAAGATGCGATGATTCAATTGACGCTGGCGGATGGGAATTCGCACAGTGAAGCTGCAAATACGTTCTTCAGCCAACAAGGCATTGTCGCCACCGGCAGGCAATCAGCCAATGTGAACGGCGTTCCTGCGTCGTGGGGCCAGTTCAGTGTGGCAACCGAGAGCGGTGAACTGCGCGGAGTAGCCTACTTTTATGCTTATGACGCAAAGATCTTCCAGGTACTTGCCTATGGCACCGCGGCAGGTTGGAGTGCAAATGAGCAGGCGGCCACGAATTCCGCCAAGAGTTTTGCCAAGTTAACCGACCCCAAGGCCTTGGCTGTGCAGCCGTGGAAATTGAAGATCGTGACCTTGACGGAAGCCATGACATTGGAGCAATTTGCGCAAAAGTATCCGACGCCGGTTTCGATCGATGTTTTGGGAATCATCAATCGCACCGATTCCAATACGCGTTTCATCAAAGGCAACAAGCTCAAGACAGTGGTTGGAGAGAAGCTGCCGTAGAGGCATCTTCCCTGTCAAATAAAACTCCCTCACCCCCTACCCCTCTCCCGTGAACGGGAGAGGGGTAAGCGGCTTAGTAGAATTGCTTTCGAATAACAGAGAATTATCTGCGGCGCTTGGGTCGCGACTTTGATTTGGTTTTGGCAGCTGGTTTTGCTTTGGGCTTACGGCTACTTCACTTTTGCTTTGGGTTTTGCCTTGGCTTTTGGCTTTGATTTGCCGACGACTTTCTTCGCAGGAGTCGCTTTCTTCGCCTTCGCTTTTGGCGAGGGCTTAACCTTGGCTGCGATCTTGGTGGGTTTGCCGGTTCCGGGCATCACCATACTCGCAACGAATTGATCGATCTTCTTGATATTCTCCAAATTGCGAATATTCGCAGCGATTTTGGCACGTTGCGCGTCGTTCATGTAAGGCTTGGTGAGGCCATAGAACTTGTCCATCAAATCCTGATCGGACATCGGCTCGCGCGGGTCGCCCTGCGCGTAGTCGACCGATTGTGAAAGCACTTCGCCGCTCTTGAGTTTGAGATCGACACGCGAGGGCTGGACTTTGGGGAAGCGCGCCTCGAGTTCGTCGTCCGCCAGCACCTTGATCTTCTGGATGAAGTCGATCAAAGCCGGATCGGCAATGCGTTCCGGCAGGAATTGCAGCGGTGTCACCATGCGATCCATGATCGCGGCACCGACACAGTACGGCATCGAGTGGTCGGCGGTTTCTTTCTCTTTGGGATGATACTTGCTCGGGTCGGCAAGAATATCAACGGCGCGATGAATCGTGTATACGGTGACTTCTTCGATCTGATCCCAGGTGACGTTCTTCTCTTTGATGAGCTTTAGGGCAGCGGTTACTGGCGACTGTGTGAGATATTCGGTCGGGAAGGCTTTGAAGGCGATATCCGGGACGCGCCAATCGGTGCCGAGACCGTTGAAGAGAACTTCCGTCTCGAAGTTACCGCCGAGGACCTTGTACAATCCTTCCTTGCCTTCGAAGATTTCGATCGTGCCGGTGTAGCCTTCCTTGGCGAGCAGAGCCGAAATCACGCCGGCATGTGTGGAGAGCGGGTCGGCGGTGTTTTTCATCATTGACAACTTCCCTGCTGCGATGGCTCCGGGAGTGAAGGAGCGACAACCCGAGATGGCGACGGCGTGCATCAGTTGTTCGGCAGTGAGGCCGAGCATTTTGCCGGCCGAAAGCGGCGAAACAAACGCGGTCAGAGTCGCATGGTGCCAGCCTCTTTCGCGGATACCGGGATGAGCAAACTCGCACATGCGCATTTCGATTTCGTGGCCGATGACGATTGCCATCAGCAAATCCTTGCCGCTTCTGCCTTCGCGTTCGCCGAGGGCGATAGCGGCGGGGATAATGTCGGATGGATGCGAGGGATCTTCTTTCCAGTAAATATCATTGTAATCCATCGCGCGTGTCTGAATGGCGTTCATCAATGCGGCGTTATAGCTGTTGGTCTTCTTGTTGGAGCCGAGAATGGTCGACTCGGGGGTACCGCCGAGGGCATCGATGACTTTGCGCACGACCTTGGCGTCATGCGAATGGTAGCCGCCGAGACAACAGGCCATCGAGTCAAGCAGGATGCGCTTGGCGGCTTCGATGACGTGCGGCGGGATGTCTTCGTATTTCAGATTGTAGACCCAGTCGGCGAGTCTTTGGGAGATGCTTTTGTCCATAGTATCCTCAAGTTCTGATTAAGTTCATCATTGGCTGGAGAAGTTAAGAAAACGGGAAGAGTAGGTCAAGGGAGCGATTAATGTGCTTCTAACACAACACGATTTACTTTGCAGACGGTCCCGACAGCACCCGCGCAGGCAGCATAATTATGGATTTCAGCAGTGCGAACACGCCTTCGACTGCGATTCCAAGGAGGCGGAACGGCAACATGAGGAGCCAGACAAAGGGATAGAGAATTAGCGCGAGTAGAGCCAGAGGCCAACAGAGAATTAGGAGAATGAGCCAGAGCAGGAAGGTGAACATAGTAACTCCGGTAATAGAATTGGCAGGTCTCATTGGAGATCTGCTCCGCATAGTTGTGCGGTCATAAGAAATGGCAGGTCTCCGAGGAGACCTGCCCTACAGTGCGTTAGCTATTATGCCGAAGACGATGTCTTGGTCGCGTCTTTACCGTGCTTCTCCAAGAATCACCGCTTGCGCTGCCGCCAAGCGCGCAATCGGCACGCGGAACGGCGAACAGGACACGTAGTTCAGTCCGACTTTGTGGCAGAAGGTGATCGAATCGGGATCACCGCCATGTTCGCCGCAGATGCCGACTTTAAGATGCGGTTTGACCGAGCGGCCTTTCTCGAAAGCGATCTTGACCAACTGGCCGACGCCGACCTGATCGATCGAGACGAACGGATCCTTCTCGAGAATACCCTTGTCGAGATAATAGCGCAGGAACTTGCCGGCGTCATCGCGCGAGAAGCCCATCGTCATCTGGGTCAGATCGTTGGTGCCAAAACTGAAGAAATCGGCATCGTGTGCGATTTCGTCAGCAGTCACCGCGGCACGCGGGATTTCGATCATCGTGCCGACGAGGAACGGTATCTCGACCTTGTGCTTGCGGATCACCAATTCGGCGACGCGCATGACGACTTCCTTCTGATTCTGAAGCTCTTTGAGGTTGCCGACCAGCGGAATCATGATCTCCGGGAAGATTCTCTTTCCTTCTTTGATCAGCTCAGCTGCGGCGGTCAGAGATCGCCTTGACTTGCATCTCGGTGATTTCCGGATAGGTGATTCCGAGGCGACAACCGCGATGGCCCATCATCGGATTTTGTTCGTGCAACTGGGAAAGGCGTTCGAGAATCTTCTTGAGACGATCAATCTCTTCTGCCTTGTCCGGAACACCGGTCAATTCGGCGATCTGCTTGATGGACTTCCTCTTCCTTGGGCAGGAACTCGTGCAACGGGGGATCCAGTGTGCGGATCGTAACCGGCAGGCCCTCCATGGCCTCGAAGATGCCCTTGAAGTCAGCCTTCTGGAACGGGAAGAGGCGGTCGAGCGCGGTCTGGCGGTCGGCCTGTGTTGTCGCCAGAATCATGGCTTGGATATGCGGCAGGCGGTTCTTGCCGAAGAACATGTGCTCGGTGCGGCAAAGACCTATACCTTGCGCGCCGAATTTGCGGGCCAGGGCTGCATCGTGTGGGAGTGTCGGCATTGGTGCGAATTCCCAATTGTGCGGACCTCATCGGCCCACTGCATGAAGGTACCGAACTCGCCGGAGAGTTCCGGATCGATAGTCGGAACTTCGCCCAGCATCACTTCGCCGGTTGTGCCGTTGATGGTGATGATCTCTTTGTCCTTGATCACCAGCGTGCCGATCGCAAACTGACGACGTGATTCATAGACGCGAATATCGTCAGCAGCCGACGACGCAGGGTTTTCCCATTCCGCGGGCGACTACTGCCGCGTGGGAGGTCATCCCGCCGCGGGAAGTGAGAATGCCTTCGGACGCGATCATGCCGGCGATGTCGTCGGGATTGGTTTCCATGCGGACAAGGATGGTCTTCTCACCCTTTTCAGCCAAGCGGACGGCTTCATCGGCATGGAAGACAACCTTGCCGGAAGCGGCGCCGGGCGATGCCGCCAAGCCGCGAGCAATAACTTCAGTATCGGCGTTGGGGTCGATACGCGGATGCAGGAGTTGGTCGAGGTGCTGCGGCGTAATGCGCATCAACGCCTCATCGCGAGTGATCAGCTTTTCCTTGACCATGTCAACGGCGATCTTGATCGGCGGCTTGTGCCGTACGCTTGCCGTTGCGCGTCTGCAGCATGTAGAGTTTCTTTTCCTGAATTGTGAACTCGAAATCCTGGACATCGCGATAATGCTTTTCAAGCTGCGAAGTGATTTTCTTCAGCTGCTTGTAGGCCTCCGGCATCACCTTCTCGAGTTGAGTTATCGGCTGCGGCGTGCGAATACCGGCCACGACGTCCTCACCCTGGGCATTGACCAGAAACTCGCCATAGAATTCCTTGTCGCCGTTGGAAGGATTGCGGGTAAAGCCGACGCCGGTGGCAGAGCTGTCGCCCATATTGCCGAAGACCATCGCCTGGATATTGACCGCAGTGCCGAGGTCGGACGGAATATTGTTACTTGGCGCGGTAGGTGATGGCGCGGGGCGAATTCCAACTGCGGAAAACGGCATCGCGAGCCATCTGTAACTGCTGCCAGGGATCGGTCGGGAACGGCTCGCCCGACTTATCGACGACCAGTTTCTTGAAGTGCTTTGACGATTTCTTTGAGATCGTCGATGGAGAGCGAGGCATCATGCTTGATCGAGCGCTGTTTTTTCTTCTTACCGATCAGTTCTTCAAACTCATCCTTGTCGATTCCGAGTACGACATTACCGAACATCGAGATGAAGCGGCGATAGTTGTCATAGGCGAAGCGTGGATTGTCAGTCTTGTTGATGATGCCTTTGAGTGTTTCGTCATTGAGGCCGAGATTCAGAATTGTGTCCATCATCCCGGGCATGGAGAACTTGGCGCCGGAGCGGACAGAGACAAGAAGTGGATTGGCCGGATCGCCAAACTTTGCGCCCATTTCCTTCTCAACCTTATCCATCATTTCCTTCATGTGTTTTTCAAACCAGCGAGGAAGTGACAGATTGGATTCATAGAACAAGCGACAGGCGTCGGTCGAGATGGTAAATCCTGCGGGCACCGGAATGCCAAGGTTGGTCATCTCTGCCAGATTGGCACCTTTGCCGCCGAGGAGGTCGCGCATTGATGCTGTACCTTCCGCCTTACCGCCGCCAAAGTAATAGCAATACTTGAGATCGGCGGACGGAGGCAGTGGCTTCCGTGATTCTTTAAGGTCGTCCTTTCCCTTGGTCCTTACTCCGATTCCACGAACCTTTGTCGTCGTAACTTCTGTCGCCTTCCGGTCTTTCACCGCTTTTCCTGCCGAGATTTGTTTGCCGATCTTGGCGGTCTTGCCGGCGCTTTTTGCTTTGGCAGGTGCTACCGTTTTCTTCGGAGTTGCCGCCCGGACGGGCACTTTGGATTTATTTTTCGATTTCGCTGGAGATTTCTTGGGTGACATTGCACAATCCCATTTCTTCGGTTAAATTCAAACTGGCACAATATAGTGTTTTTAGACCAAAAACAAAAGTGCTGCAGTAAATTTCTAAGGAAGAGACTTACTGCAGCACCTCATTGTTGCCGAAACCGGTGGCGAGACTACATTGTGAACATTTTCTCGCCGGAGATGATCTTCTGGAGCATTTTCAGCGTTTTTTCGGCTGGTGAATGCATGATATCATGCGTGTTGTAGGTGACTTTGACCGAGTCACGCCGAAATTCCATGGCATTGCGCCCCTTGGCGCCCGGAATACGCTGTTTTTTCTTGTGGAGCAGGTTATACTGGCGCTGATATTCCTTGGCTTTTTCACGATGAGCCAAGTAATACTGCCGCTGGTAATCCTGCCGTCTGCGCTTCGCCTCTTCTGGAGAGACCGGATCCTTGCGCCGCCGTCTCGTTTTCGTTAGTGTAATTTTTGCCATCCCCGCCTTCCATGGCCTGAAGGTTACAATGACAGACCTAAAAATCAAAAAACCCTTGAATTTCGCGGGCCCTCAAACGGTACTGATGCAACTAATTTAGTACGTTACACTTATGCTGTCAAGAACTTTTTTTGGGTTTTGAGAAGTTTTTTGATGATTTTTGAATGTAGACTGTAACCCCATAGCTTATAGAGAACTCCGTAACTTTATCTTTTTACCATGGCCGTTCCGTAACCCGGAACATCCGAAAACACCCAAAACATGCTGAAATTCTGTCCCGACACCAAGAGTGAGTCCACTCTATAGTCTTACGCAGAGGGCGCGACGAGGTTCCGAATTCGAGAGTTAATCACCAAAGAATGAGAATAAAAGTGTGCTTAAGTGAACAACAAAATGGCGATGAAAACAGAAGATAGGTCCACGATTACAATAAAGCCAGTGAAGCTACGATGTGATAGCGGTGATCCAGTCGCGCAAGTACTGGATACGCTGAATGAACAGCGAAATACGCGCCATCACCGTGTAACCGAAGGAAGCACCGAAGGCAATCATCAGCGTATAGATACCGATCTTGGCGCTGCCGCCAAACCAGCCCTTGTGTTCCTTGGAGAAGAAGAAGTAAATCAGGCAGCACATGACGCCGATGATAACGAAAGTGTCCCAAGCACCCTGCGGCACCATCAGGAATCCGGTGGCACTGAAATCGAACTTGAATTTCAAAATACTCGCGCTGATCTGCTCGACGACGCGATTCTTGAGTTCCAATGGAATGGTCAAACCGGAGGCGATACCGATATAGAACGCCAGCGGATAGCGGCTGACCCACGACCACTTTCTGGAAAAACGGGTCCACATCAGCATACCGAGGATAAGCGGGATGAAGTACCACCACTGCTCGAGCGCCCAACCCTCATCGCCCTTGACGAATAGCCGCTGGCTCATAATAGGCCAGAGGTTGGTCTTAATCAGCAGGACGACGAAGTAGCCGGCAGAGATACCTACGACCAGGTGCTCGGCGATCTTATAGAGCACGTTGTCTTTGTAGAGGAAAGAAAACGTAAAGATCGTCAGTAATGCACCCAGAGTGAGCCAGGCGGTTTCCATTATTCCTGTCCTCCTGAGCGTCTTCTGGCCCTGCGGTCCATGAAGAAACCGATGTTGCCGATCACGATGAATGCAATAATTACGATATGGGCGAACACTTGAATCTTCATTGCTTCGATTGCCGGTCCGGGATTTTTCGCCAGATGCTCGTATTCCGCCGCGCCTTTCATGCCGCCGATGATTCCGAAAATCTGCTCTGACTGATAAAACGGATAGTAGTCCGCGGCCATAACGCCGGTTGTACCCAAGGCGACTTTGACATTGTAGCGGCCGTTGGCGTTGGCAACCCAGGCATCGGCGACGTTACCGCCGGAGATGCTGATCACACACTTAACGTCGTTATAGTTCTGTATTCCCTTCATGATCGGAATTGAATCAAGGGGTGTATTGTAGTAATCGGCTGGAAAATTCACGCGGAAGTTCTGTCCCATACTCAAGATCACGAGTGCATAGTAGGGCCGGTATCCGAGAAAGACGAAGTCTTTGCCGTACTGCGGGGTAATGCCGTGATACATCGTAGTGGAGTCGGCAACACCCTTAAGCGCCTCATCGACCATCCCGGCGCCATTTTGAGACAGCGTCAGAGTGATGACCTTAAGTTTCTTGCGGAAGCACTGCTCCAGAATGGTGTAGGACATAGGATGCAACTCGGCCATCGCATTGGGATCGTAATCCATTGCGACCAAAATATAATCGCCTTCTTTGAGATCTTCGATCGTGTTGTAGACCACTTCGACTTCCTTGGCCGCGGTCGCGGGGATGGTAATCGGCACAAAAATGGCACCGACGATCACCAAGGCGAGGATCAGGAAAATCCAGCGGCGATCAAGGACTAACAGGCGTTCGTACAGAGTCATCGCTTCCTACCTCAATCCTTCCCCAGGTAAGCCCGTTCGATGCCGAGAACGACTTTGAGGGCAGTGGCGACCATTCCCAAGCCGACGCCGATAATGATGGCGCGCTTGGCGGCAAGATTTGGAACCAGCAACAGCCAGTTCGAAGTGTCGTTAATGTAGACCGAGAGCGGTCCCAGCGGAATTACGCGTAACATCATGATCAATGCCGCCACCAACAATACCGCGGATACGACCGTGCGCGCACGGAAAGCGCGGTAGGCCGCTGAAGCGATAAAGAAAGCGAGCAGGCTGAACATCGTCGACTGAATCGGTATCATCACGAAGCGGAACAGGTGACTGAATGTGTAGTCATCAAGGCCGGCGCTCCAGGGATTCAGTCCGAGTATGATCATGGCGAAAAGGCCGGCAAGCGATATATATGTGTAGTTGTGATCGTGAGTCTTACGCTGGATTTTTTCAATGCTGACCCGGATCAACGACCAGATGCCGAGCGCGAGCGCGAAGATCCCGATAATGACGGTCCAATCGAGCATGAATTCATAGGCACGATCGGAAATTTCGGCGGGCACGAAGTACTGGATGACCATGAAAATGCCGGAGACAAAGACGAGTAGAAGTGGCAATTGGCGTTTCATTAAAAGTCGTCCTCTTTAGGTCATCTCAAAGAATTTTCGCACCCATTCGGGGCTTGTCAACAATCGCAGGGCAATGCCGCCCAAAATGCTAATAATAACCAGGCCCTTGAACCAGTCCTGCGCCTTCAGTGTGCCGAGCAATAAGGGTTCGCGGCCAAGGTATGCGCTGGCGGCGTAAAGTTCTTCGCCGATCAAGGTGTAGTCGCAGGCCACCACAAAGAACGGCAGCTGCGCAATTTCGTCGGTACCAGAGATTTGGATCGAACCCGACATAACGCCGGTCTCGGCCAGAAGCAGCGACTCGGCGTAGAATTTTCCGAGATAGAGATTGGTCGCCGGTTTTTCACGTAACATCGTGCCGTTGACGGCGGCGACGTAAGCAAACTGCGCCTGCGTCACGAAGTAAACTGAATCTTCAATAAATGAATCGGGACGAGCGGCATCAGCATAACCGGTCTTGACGGTTTCCTGCGCGACAGTCATTACGATCGGGTCGTAGCAGGGAACCAGGATCGAAGTCTGATATTCAGCAACTCGGCGCGCCACACGTCCGAGAATCGTAAACGACGCAATCGTGGCAATATCCGACGCGGTACCAAGTCCCAGCACATACAGGATCGGTCGGCCCATTTCAGTGGCACGGCCAATCGCTTCATCAATTGCCTCGATACCCGCCAGCGGGCGAACATAGAGGTTCATTCCCTTTTTGGCGGCATTGATAAAAAATAGAGTCAGGCCGAAAAAGATGATTGTATAGAGCAGTACCGGAATTCGAGTGCCGTTGAACCAATTGTCGCGGGCCTGCATCGGTCCGGCAACAGACGAAAACGCTTTGCTGTCGAGCGTGGTCGCGGCGACTTTATAATAGAAATCTTTCCCTTTAGGGAAGTAGCTGGCGCTGGATTCGTCGCGCTCGCCGCGATCATTATATACGCCACTACCTTTGATTGCCGATCCGCGCTTCAGCCACAAGCTGTCGGCGGCGTCCGGGGATTCGGCACGATAAATCTCATAGAGGACAACGTTATCGGTGCCGCCGCCATCGTCGGCGGAAAGCGTCCAGCGAACTTCTATGGCGTGGCCATTGTCATTGGGAGAGTCACGGAGAACGACATTATTCGGCGGTGACGGTGGAACCGCAGCCGGCGTGTATGTCGCGTTCTGTCGCTCTTGAACTTGAACCGGGTCTGATTGGGCAACTGAAGATTGTACTGTAACCAAGAAGATGGTGACAACGATTGGTATGAAGTGTCTTAAGCTGAGCAAGTATCGTCTCAAGTCGTTCATAAGGTGCTACAATATATTCAACCAGTCGTGAAACAAAAAGCTAATTCTTCCAACTAACAAAGAAATTCTTCCCATCACGGTATATCCAAAAGACGCTCCGAAAGTCACCATTAAAATCCAAATTCCGAGACGTGAAGCCACCCCGAAGGCGCCTTTGTGTTCCTTGGAGAAGAAAAAATAGATCAATCCGCAGAGAACTCCCACGAAGATGACGACATTTGTCAGAATTTGGACAAATTGCCCTTCCATAGAGAAGGAAAAGGAACTGAAAAAGTGCCCTACTCCCTGCCAGTCGGGCAAGAGCGGAATGAAGGTATTATTCATTTGTTGAATGAAGTCCGACTGAAGATAGCGAGGCAGGTTCAAGCCGGCAGTAGTGCCGATAATGAAGGCCAGCGGCCAGCGCGAGATCCAGCTTAGTTTCGGGAAAAGTCTCATCAAGAGAATGATTCCCAGGATCACCGGAACGAAATAGTGCCAGGCAAAGCCCTTAAAAGGAACCTGGAAGTATGCTGCCAAGGTCTCGCTGGTGCGCGGAATTACATTACCGACAATCGTGCTCCAAAAGCCCTGGCACATCCAATAGGCGGCCGAGATGCCGACAAACAAATGCTCGGCAAAGCGATACAGCGGATTGTCGCCATACAGGAAAGAGTAGATTGAAAGCGTGAGGAATGCGGCCAACGTGACCAGGAATCCCTGACGAATATCCAGCCAACTGCTGCCGGAATCGCCAAATTGAGCTTTCAAAATCCAGCTCACGACAAACAGCAGGCCGACCACGGCCATGATCAGGCGCATCGCTCTCGTCGAGTTAGCCATTTTGGGCCATCTTTCTGCGTGAGCGGAAATAGGAGACGTTGCCGATGATGATAAATGAAATGATGACGACGTGCGCCATGGTCTGCGGACCCATCATGTCGAGTGCCGGAGTCTTGATGTTTGCAAAACGCGGGTAGCGCTTAATGAGCTCGGCTTCATACTCGGCGGCGCCTTTGGTTCCACCGAGCAGGCCAACGAGTTGTTTGGGATAGTATGGATAGAGTAAAGGCGTGGAGACGGCCGCTGCGCCGCCGCCGGTCGGGATGTTGCCGCGATCTCCGGCAAACAGCACCCACTCTTTGACGCCGGGTTTGCCGCCGCCAACGGATAACAGCAGGTCCATGTCCTTCAAGGAATGGACATCCTGCATCATCGGGATTGAATCAAGTGAAGTACCATTGACATCGCCGGGGTACATTTTGCGGATGTCCGTGATGATGACGTTGAGTACGCCCTCGTTACCAGCCTTGTAGCCCATATTGACATAGTCACGGCCATAGACGGCGTCGGGGAATTCTTTTTCGACAATATCATGAAGCGTAACCTGCAGGAGCGATTGACCGGTAGCCCAGATCGAGAAGAAGTAGATGCGATGGCCCTTGGCGAATGCGTGGCGGGCAAAAGAGTTTGCCATCGGAAGGACTTCGGGCGCCATTGCCGGGTCAAAGTCATAGGAAATCACGATTTTGGAGCCGGGCGGCAACGTTTCGATCTTTTCAAAGAGGGTCTTTACGATCGGTGTAGCGACTTCACCGAATTTCAATTGGAAGAGCACCGCCAAGGCAACGGTGATTCCGACGAAGCCAAACACGATGCGTCGATCAACGTCCTTGCCCCGCAATGACATGACGAAGATCCAGAGCAGGCCGCCGCCGACAACTATGGCAGATACAACAAATCCCACGTTCATTTCTCCTGCCCCAGGTATCCGCGCTCGATACCGAGCAGCAACCGGAGTGACATGGAAATTACGCCGAGGGCAATACCGATCATGATGGCGCGCTGTCCGGCGAGGTTAGGCGAGTTCATGATCCAGATCGCCATATTGGGAATCTGGAAGATCGAGAATGATTCGGGAATCCAGGCGGTCATGACCATTCCCAGTGGCGTGCGGCCCAAGAGAATTACGAATGCCGCCAAGAGCAAAATAGTGGCTTCGGTGTTCTTCGCCCGGAACGCACGATATGACGCCGATGCCACGAAAAACGCCAGCAGTGAATACATCGTTGACTGCAAGGGTGACATGACAAAAGTGAACATGAGCTCAAACCAGGAACCTTTGGCGTCAATGGAACCGCCGATTCCGGCGGGATTGCCGATCTTGAACAGGCCGACATAGAGCATCATCAGGAAGCCAATCAACGTGACAACGGAGTATCCCCAGCTGGCCGATTTGCGGGAGACTTTCATCATGTGGACGCGAATCAAATTGCCGCCGCCGAGGAAGAAGGCGAACACGGCAATGATATCGAAGAAGAGCGATGCCTCTTCACCCCAGCTTTCCATTGGCGGGATGAACACCGAGAACAGCAGCACCCAGCCGACACAGATGATTATGAAAAGCGGTACTTGTCTGCGCATCGATTCCCTAACTAATCGCGAACATACGGTGCAAGAGGTTTGCCAGCCATGTCATTGAATCTATATCCCAAGCCTCGCTGGCAGTCACGGCGATGACGCCGATGACGATAGCTGCCATAGCGACGACTTTGCCAAGGTCCTGCCCTTTGAGCGAGCCCAACTGCTTCGGTTCATTGGATAAGTATGCCGAGGCCGCGAACAGCTCCTCGCCGATAAGCGTGTAGTCGCAGGCGGCAACAAAAAACGGCAATTGCGCCGGCATTGCGGTACCGGCGATCTGGATTGCACCGATTGAATTGCCGGTTTCGGCCAGAATCAGCGACTCGGCAAAGAAAGCGCCGAGATAGAAGCAGGTTGCCGGTTTCTCGCGCACCATGATACCATTGACTGCGGCAACGAAGCCAAACTGTTCGTCAGTCGTGTAGTGCACCATGTCGTCGGAATAAGCGTCAGGGCGACCGGCCATGGCATAAGCTTCCTTGATCATTTCGCGACCGGCCGTCATCACGAGCGACGAACGGCACGGCATGTTGATCTGCGAATCGTACTGCGGCGATCGTGCGCGACACGCGGCCGAGGATTGTCAATCCCGGCCAGCGTTTGGACGTCATCCATGTCCTGCGTACCGGCAACAAACAGGACGGGCCGCCCCATTTCGGTGGCGCGGCCGACGGCTTCGTCGATGGCTTCAAGACCGGCGATCCGGCGCAGGAACAATTTCTTTCCGCGCTTGGCGGTTTCGATGAAGTAGATAACAGCGCTGCAGACGAGCAGGCCGATGACGACGACGGATATCTTGCCCCAATTGAACCACTGGACGACGGAACTGACCGGCATGGAGACTTCAGAATCCTGCCGTTGGGAGCCGAACACAGCAGAAATCTTATACGAGAACTTCTCTCCGGTCGGAGCTTTCTCGTCGAGGAAGCTGGTATCGATAATCGCGGCGCTCCCGATCAGCACAAATTCGCCATCGGCCGTCGACTGCCGGAATATCTCGTAGCCGGTAAATCCATGGAGGTCGCGATAGCCCGGATCGATCCAGCGGACGGCAATACGATCGCCATTATCATTCGGTGCATCAGCGGCAGTGACAGTGATCTGCCCGAGATTCTCGATTGGTGCCTGCAGGTGCTCAACTATCGCGGTGGAAGTATCAGACTCTTGCGCGCGGAGATGAGACGCGCCAATGAAGAAAAGTAATGTGAGAGTTACTGCTAAAAACGGAATGCGGGACAGGCTGCGGGAAGTCTGCTTGATTGTCATGCGCATTACTTGATGAGCTTCAACCAGTCAGCCAACAAGAAATCGACGCGGCCGATCAACAACGACATACGGCTCATGACCGTATATCCAAACGACGCGCCGAAGGTGATCATCAAGAACCAGGTGCCGACCTTGGCGGCGCCGCCAAACCAGCCGCGATGTTCTTTTGAGAAGTAGAAATAGATGAGGCCGGTGACTGTGCCGGAAGTGAGTACTACCGCACCCCAAATTGCCCAGAAGTCGCTGCCACTTAGAGCACCGGAAAACTCAATTACACTTGAATAGATCTGGGCCATGGCATCGGTGGTGAAGTACACCATCAACTTCAGGCCGGCCGTTGCACCGACAATGAATGCCAGCGGCCAGCGGGCAATCCAGCTGGTCTTGTTGCCCAGGAGGCGGGTGAGCATCATGAGGCCGAGAATAAATCCACCCCAGAGCCAATAATGCGGATCCTGAGTTGGGTCGCTGGGATTGACACCGAGGTAGAACTTGCGATAGAGGTTGTCCCAGAAGTAAGTGATAAACCAATAGCCGGCAGAGATACCGACGAAGATCGACTCACAAAGCTTGTAGAGGATGTTATCCTTGTACAAGAACGAAATGATTCCCAGCGTCAAGAACGCTGCGATCCAGATGCCGAGAGTTTCAATGAAAGTCTGTTCCATAGTCGTTGAGAGTTGTTACTCTTTCCTCCGTTTGCTCAGGAAGAACGCGACGTTGCCAATGATGATGAAAGCGATGACAACGGCATGTGAGAAAACCTGCGCCAACAGCGCGGAGGCAGCTTTGCCGATTTCATTGGATGCCAGTTCAAATTCCGCGGCTCCAACCATTCCTCCGGCTAAGCCGGTGAGCTGCTTGGCGGCGAGATAGGGATACATTTCCGGCGCCTGAACGGCAGTATTGCCGGCACCAACCTGAACACCAAAGCGATCGACGGCGATCTGCACCCACTCTTTCGTGCCTGGATAACCGGCCGAGAAGTTCATCACGAAATCAATATTCGAGAAATTCTCAACGCCGTTGAGCAGCGGTATGTCGCTATACGGCGTGTTGTAGATGTCGCGCGGGAACATGGTGCGGAACGCGCCACCCATACTCTGAATCACAAACTCATTGCCCGACTGAAATCCCAGATTGACGTAATCAGTGCCATAGACCGGATTCTTGGCAATGACTTCCGGTTCTTCCAGCGCCCGGCGTACGGCCATATTCGCCTGCTGTGGGCCCTGCGGCCACAACCCCATTATGATGACCTTGATATCATGCTTGAATGCATAAGCCATGAAGGCATCAGCCATAGGCTGAAGTTCAGGAGCCGAAGGAGGATCATAGTCAAAGGCGGCCAGAACTTTTGATCCCGGCGGCAGTTTCTCCAACGCATCGTAGATCTTTTGTACTTCCGGCGAGACCTTGATCTTGAGCGCCAGGGTCATGAAGAACGGCAACATCAACGCGACGCCGATGAAAACGAACACCGTGCGCCGTTCGATCATGTGGCCACGAACGGTCAAAACGAGAACACCGACAATTGCCAGAAACAGAATGATCGAGACGATGATTGAGACGGTCCCTGAAAACGCCAGCTTGATAGGGCTCATCGACAATTGTCTGGATCAGTGCCACCAGGATGACGAGGCCGAAGATGCCGGGTAAAATCATCTTTTTCATAGTGAGCTACCCTTCAAGGTGTGACCTCTCGATGCCCAGAATAATGCGCAGCGATGTCGACACGATACCCAACGCGACACCGATTTTGATCGCCCGTTGACCGGCATTATGAGGGTAATTCATCAGCCAACTGGCCAGGTCAGAGGCCTGGAATCCGTCGGGCATGAATCCGGTGAGGATATCGCCGAGCGGTACGCGACCGAGCATTACAAAGAACCCTGCCAGCAACAGACAGTGTTGCCTGAGTATTGCGGGCGCGGAAGGCGCGATAGGAGGCCGAAGCCACAAAGAACGCCAGAATCGCGAACATGGTCGAAGATAATGGCGTGTAGATATACATGTAAGCCAGTCAAAATTAGTCCCGGGATCGCGGAAGGAGCCGTTGGAGGAGAATTGTAAGTCCGGTGTATCCATCGATAAATCCGACCACCACCGTCATCAGAAAGCAAACGATAATTACAAGCGACATCGGCCAGTCGTGTTGTTTGCGTGCAACCTTGAGCATCGCCATCTTGAACAGGCTCAAGGCGCCGAGCCAAATCGCGAATGCACCAACGATCGCAGAACCAATTGTTGAACGTGTCTTCAAAAGCGTCAAATGGCGGATGCGGGACGAAATACTGGACAATGAAAGCGATACCGACTACCAGTGTGATTATGAATGGGACTTCACGTTTCATTGAACCGGTACTCTCCTTTAACTAACCTGACAATCCACGATAAAAGGAACTTTGAGCAAATCTCCAGAATGATGACCGATGATGATCGCCAACAGGAAAAGACCCTTGGCGAAGTCCTGTCCTTTGAGCGAACCGAGCAATTTGGGCTCGCGGGCAAGGTAAGCGCTGGCGGCAAAGAGTTCTTCGCCGATCAGTGTATAGTCGCAGGAAGCCACGAAGAACGGCAGCTGTGAGGGCTGACCCGTGCCGGCGATTTGGATTGCTCCGGCAGCATTGCCGGTTTCGGCCAAGAATCAGTGACTCGGCAAAGAAAGCGCCCATATAGAACATTGTCGCCGGCTTGTCGCGCACGACCATGCCATCAATAGCGGCGGCGTATCCGAACTGATCATCAGTGACGTAGTGCACCATATCTTCCCGGAACGCATCCGGTCGACCGACTTGACTGTATGCCTCGCGCACAGCTTCGCGGGCTGTAACCATTACGAGGGACTTACAGACGGGTACCTCGAGCATCGTATCGTTTTCGGCGGCGATGCGCGCAACACGGCCAAGGATGATAACAGCGGCAATGGTTTGGACGTCGTCCATGTCCTGGATGCCGGGAACGTAGAAGACCTTACGGCCCATTTCAGTGGCGCGGCCGATGGCTTCGTCGACGGCGTCAATACCGGCGATCTTGCGGACATAGAGAGCTTTTCCTGACTTGGCTTGTGATATGTAAAATAGAATCGCTGCACAAACGACCAAGGTCCAGATCAAGATCCAGATACGGCGCATATTAAACACTTGCGCTACCGGCTTCACCGGTCCAACGACCGAGGACTCACTCGTTGCCGGCAGCAGGCCATTTCGAGCCCAGGGCTCATTGAGTGATACAATCTTATAGAAATAGTTTGTGCCGCGCTCGAGTTCGTTATTGGTGAACATCGTGCTGGCCTTTGGTCGTCGAGCCAATGACCTCAAATTTGCCCGTCAGGCAGATGTCGAACGCAGTATCTGGTACTTATCCACCAGCGCCTGATCGTCGGGGGACATATCCCACGGATTTCCAAGCTTCTGCCATTGTCGTCCGGCGTATCGACCACAACGATTTGGTGCGGGTGCAGGTGTTTGGACGGTGGCCGGGGCGAATTGAAATCGACGGCTGGGTGGACAAGTCGGATTGGGCGAAAACAGGGATATAGATAGCGAGAAGCACGAATGCGATAGCGCAAATGATCTTGTTCAAGACGTGCATTCTCCTCCCGAAATTCGCCGAGATTAGTGAGTTGGTATAGTGGCCACGCCTGATTATATGACGTATACACCGTGGTTTTGTTCAACTCAACTGGCGCCTTTAGCAGGCTGATGAAATTTGTGCCAAGTTAGGGGAGTGTGGGGGTAGTGTCAAGGAATAAATTGTCGACGAGGGTTGGCCCTCACCCCTACCCCTCTCCCTAAAACGGGAGAGGGGTAACTTCGGGGTTCAATGATTGGAATGACGACTTAGTAGCCGAGAACTTTGAGGTGGTCCTTGTAGGTGGCGGCAGATTTCTGCAACGCCGCCAATTCGGCTGCTTCAAGTTTGAGTTCGTAGATCTTCTCGACACCACCGGCGCCAAGAACGACCGGAACGCCGATATAGATGTCCTTGATACCGTACTGGCCGGTGAGGAGCGCCGAGCACGGGAAGACCTTCTTTGAATCATACAGCACAGCCTTGACCATTTCGACGGTAGCTGCCGCCGGAGCGTAGTAGGCTGAACCGGTCTTGAGCAAAGCGACGATTTCGGCGCCGCCGTCGATGGTGCGCTTGGAGAGAGCATCGATACGCTCTTTGGGCATCAACTCGGTAATCGGCACGCCGGCGACCGTGGTGTAGCGCGGAAGCGGCACCATTGTGTCGCCGTGACCGCCAAGCACCATAGCTTCAGTTTCCGTCTGGGCAATGCCGAGTTCCAGTCCGACGAAGGTACGGAAGCGGATCGAATCGAGAATTCCGGCCTGGCCGAAAACGCGATTGGACGGGAAACCGGTTGTCTTGTAGGCGTGATAGGTCATCAGGTCAAGCGGATTGGCGACCATAACGATCATCGCATGCTCGGCATGTTCCTTGACGCTCTTGGCGACGGTGCCGATGATTTCGGCATTCTTCGTCAGGAGATCTTCGCGGGACATTCCGGGTTTGCGCGCCAGACCGGCGGTATGAACGACAATGTCCGAGCCCTTGAGTTCGGTAAAGTCATTGGTGCCGCGAATGCTGACATCGTAGCCGCGCACCGGACCGGCCTGAAGCAGGTCGAGTGCCTTTCCCTGTGGCAGACCTTCGACGACGTCGAAAATCGTGATGTCGCAAACGTTGTCTTCGGCAAGATACTGGGCGACTGCCGCGCCGACATTACCTGCTCCGATGACCGATACTTTTTTCTCATAACATCCTCCCTAAGGATTCTCCGTGCCCGTTACGCCGCGTGATGATAGAGCACCTGCGAAGCGGCATCGAGCACGACTGCAATTCTGCAATTATCTCCATATTTACTAATCAACTCATTTATTGCTGCCTGTACATCCGAACGGGGAGCGATCGGCAAGTGATCAAGCAGTGAACTATCCAGATTAGAGCATAGCACAAGACCGACCCGCTTGGCAAGTGCGATTGTGCGCCTGACTTTGTGGACGCCCATAATCAACGCTTCATCGCCTGCTCCGGATATTCCGCCGGTTTTCGACATCGATTCGGCAATTTTCAGGAAGCGATCATCGCCGACTCCGTTCGGACAGGCCGAAACCAGGAGAATTGTCCCGCCATCACGAACCGCGGCTGCGACGTTTTCGTATGATTTCTGCAACTGATAAAGGTTGCGATCCAGCGGCGGGTAGACCACGCTGATGACGATGTCATATTTTTCTGTCACGTCGTGCGCATAGTTTGCGATGACAAAATCGCAGGCCCGATCATAGGACTGGTCCCAATCGCCGTGGCTTGCGAAGTAGAGATTTCCTTCGTGGTCGCAGACAACCTGGATGGCATAGCGCTTCTTGCTGTCGAGAACTTTCGTACGATTCCGGATATCTTCCCACACCGGATTTCCCTGTCTGGCCAGTGGCTGACTGCCCGATTTTACGGCAAGTGCGTGATTGCGCTCGACGTCGGCAAACGACGCGCAGCCGGGCAAGATAATTTTGCGACCGCCGGTGAATCCGGCGAAATAGTGTGGTTCTACCGAACCTATGATGAGGATCGAGTCGCACGAATCGAGAACCTGGTTGAGACGTACGGTGCTTTCGCCCTCTCCGAACGAGCGGAGTTCGCTTGTGTCGTAGGCATCGTGCACAAGTAGATTCCCGGCTATTGGCAGGTCGCCAAAGAGTTTTTCGCGGGGAGCAGAAGATTTCGGCGCATGCAAACCGGTCGCGACCAGGAATCTGGCAGCGTCGAAATTCAGATCGCGCTTGAGACTACCGAGGATCTTCGCGGTGGGCGTGGGGTCGATGGGCGTCGTTGACGACGACGACCAGGCGATTGGCATCAGTAAGGAACTGCTTCAGCCCGGACGGCACTTCGCTGGTATTCAACCAATGGGATGCCGGAAGGCGCAGCAATCGTCGAGAAGGCAAGTCGTATATCACGACATTCCCTCTATCGGGGAGCGTAATATCAATATTGTTATCGCAGTACCAAACCGAGACTTTCAAGCGACCCTCGAATGATGCTGCAGGGGCACACTATTGTGACCCTGCAGTTTGGTGATTGCCTTACGAGCCGAAGTGGAATTTGATCTCGACGGCGGCGTTTTCGACGCTATCGGAAGCGTGCACGGAGTTCTTGCCGACATCAATGGCGAAGTTTTGCCGGATCGTACCGACCGCGGCCTTTTTCGGATCGGTTGCACCAATCAACTCGCGCAAAGCGGCGACCGCGTTTTCGCGTTCTCCAGCGCCATGGCAACGATCGGTGAGGAGGACATGAACTCCACCAGTTCATCGAGGAACGGACGACCTTCATGGACCTTGTAAAATTCGCGCGCACCGGCAGCTCAGAGGTGAACCATTTTGAGTTCAACGACCTTGAATCCGGCTATTTCGAGGCGATCGGTGATCTTGCCGATTAGGTTGCGCTGGACGGCATCCGGTTTTATCATTAATAGAGTTCGTTCTGTCACAGTTTTGATCCTTCCAATGCTTCCTTGCCGACCTTCAGACCGAGCTGCAAAGCCTGCCATATTTTTCTCTTCGGTTCCGCGCGGCGAGCGTTTGATGACGATTTTCGTCAAGGCTTCTTCTGACACGATCTTGGTAATCGCGCAGATGGCGCCGAGTGAAATGACGTTGGCCACCATCGGCAGACCGATTTCGTGGCGCGCCAATTGGCTGAATGGAATTCCAATAGAGCGGGCGAACGGGACCTGCGTGACCAGGTGACTGTCGTAGATCAATATGCCGTTATCCTTGAGATCATGGTGATACAGTATCGCACGATTCCTGGGTCATTGCGAGCAACAGGTCGATCGCCATCGGTTTGGGATAATAGATTTCACCCTCGGAGATGACGAGGTCGGTGCGCGACGCACCGCCGCGGGCTTCGGGACCATAGGACTGTGTTTGCACGACGTTTTTGCCGTCGAGGGTCGATACCGCCTCGGCAATGATCACGCCGGCAAGCACCAGGCCCTGGCCGCCGGATCCGGAGAGACGGATTTCGAACCGATCGAAGACCTGCGCGGGTTCAGCCGACTCATGTGCCTGTTTGGCTTTCGTTTTTGGTGTCATGGCTACTTCCCTTTCAGACTTTCGATCAGTTGATCGTAGCGGTCACAGTATTCATCCATCTCGACATCGGCGAAAACTCCTGTTAGCATTTTGCCTACCAGTTTCTCCGGCGGCATCTTGGCCGCGGCCTTGAGCGGGATGACGTTCTTTTTCATATCATCAATCATCTTGACAGCGTCGCCGGCACGGTTGAGTCGTCCATAGTACGTGTGGCAGTTGGAGAAAGCCTCAACTACGGAGAAACCTCGTTTGGTGATCGCCTCGGTAATCAGTTCATCGAGCTGATTTACATGGTAGACCGTTCCGCGGGCCACATAGCTGGCGCCGGCGGCCATGGCGAGTTTGGGAATATCAAATTGATTTTCCTTATTGCCATAGGGAGAGGTCGTGGCGAATGCATCCGACGGGGTGGTCGGCGAAAATTGTCCGCCGGTCATTCCGTAGATCATGTTATTGATCAGGATGGTGGTGATATCGATATTGCGCCGGGCGGCATGGATGAAGTGATTGCCGCCAATCGCCAGGCAGTCGCCGTCGCCGGTAATGACAATGACTTTCATTTTCGGTTTGGCCAGTTTAACGCCGGTGGCAAAAGCTAAAGCGCGGCCATGCGTGGTATGCAATGTATTGAAGTCGAGGTAGACCGGCAGGCGCGATGAGCAGCCGATTCCTGACACGAGTGTGATATCGTCACGGGCGATCTGGAGTTTGTCGATGGCGCGCACGAGCGATCCCATGACGATGCCGATCCCGCAACCGGGACACCAGACGTTCGGGAAGGCCTTTTTGGGGCGCAAGTATTGGTGAATGACATCAGATTTCTGCAACATCTTACCTCACCTCCTTAATCTTGTTAAGGATTTGTTCGGGTGTGATCAGCTCGGAATCGTAACGCGGCAGGCTGACGACCTTGACATGTTTGGGCGCGAGGCGTTCGATCTCGGTGACATATTGACCCTGGTTCAATTCGGCGACGATGATGACTTCCAAACTCTTCGAGCTGAAGATCTCGTGATATTTTTTGTCGTGTGTCGGCCAGATCGTGATCGGCCGCACCTGTCCGACCTTCATGCGGCGGTGGCGCGCCATCTGGATTGCCTGTCTGGCGGCACGGGCGACGATTGCCGTAGGCAACGACCGCAACGTGGGCATCTTCCATTCCGTCGGTTTCGATGTCGCAGATATGGTCGACGTAGCGCATGATCTTGTTTTGCAGTTTGAACAGCTTGTCGTGAATTTTCTTCGGCTCGCTGGTCGGGAAGCCTTCTTCGTTGTGGGTCAGGCCGGTAACGTGGAAGCGATAGCCGTCGCCAAAGGAAGCCATCGGCGACTTGAAGCTTGGAGTGATCTCGAAATGCTTATACCAATTCGCCGGCACGGTCGGTTTGGTGCGATTGACAACCTTGAAGGATCCGGGTTCCGGCATGACGACTTTCTCGCGCATATGGCCGAGCACTTCGTCAAGAAGGAGAATCACCGGCGTGCGGTATTCTTCCGATAGATTCATCGCCCGAATGGTAAGCATGATCGTTTCTTCCACCGACTGCGGCGCGAGTGCGATGGCGACATAATCGCCGTGCGTGCCCCAGCGCGCCTGCATGGTATCAGCCTGTGCAACCTTGGTCGGAAGACCGGTTGACGGACCGCCGCGCTGAACGTTGACGATGACGCAGGGCACTTCGGCGATATAGGCATAGCCGAGGTTCTCCTGCATCAGCGAAAAGCCGGGTCCCGAAGTTGCGGTCATGGTCTTGGCGCCGGTACAGGCAGCGCCGATGATCGCTGCCATCGACGCGATTTCATCTTCCATCTGAATAAATTTGCCGCCGACCTTGGGCAGCTTGCGTGCCAGGCCTTCGGCGACTTCGGTGGAAGGAGTGATCGGATAACCGGCAAAAAACGTCAGTCCTCCGAGCATGGCACCCTCGACCACAGCCTCATTTCCCTGGAGTAATCTTACATCAGCCATACTTCCTCCTACTTCTCGTTCGACACGATGGCTAGATCGGGACAATGCAGCCAGCAGATCGCGCATTGGGTACATTTGTCGGGATGCGTGATAATTGGTTTGCCGTCGCGATCGGACGTAAAGACTTTGTGCGGACAGAAACTGATGCAAATGCCGCAGGCTTTGCACCAGTGCATGTAGATTGTCAGCGGCTCTCTTGCCGCCGGCACTCGTTGGACTCCGTCGTTTGTTCTGTACCGCCGGGTGTCTCTGTCATTATCTTGATCTCCTACTCTTGCTTCAGGAGCAACTTATTTCTTTTTCGTTCTGGCTTTCGGCGACGCCTTGCTTTTTGCCGCTTTGAGCACTTTGACTTTCTTGATGACTGCCTTGACCTTCTTTACGGCAGCTTTCTTCGCCGGCTTCTTTGCAGCTTTCTTGGGCGCTGCTTTCTTCACCGGTTTCTTGGCTGCGGCCTTCTTGGCAGGCTTGGCAGCGGGTTTGGCTTTAGATTTCGATTCTGCCGCTTTCAATTTCTGTTCAACAAGAGCGGCGACTTCGCCCGGCGTCTTGGCGACCGGAACGCCGACAGCCTGGAAGGCTTTGATCTTCTCGGCGGCAGTACCGGTTCCGCCGGAGATGATCGCGCCGGCATGACCCATCCGTTTGTCGGCAGGAGCCGTCAATCCGGCAATGAATGCAACCACCGGCTTGGTGACGTACTTCTTGATGAACTTGGCGGCTTCCTCTTCATCAGAGCCGCCGATTTCGCCAACCAGCACGATCGCGTTGGTCTGCGGATCGGCCTGGAATGCTGCAAGGCAATCGATGAAATTGGTGCCGATGATCGGATCTCCGCCGATGCCGATGCAGGAGGACTGACCGAGCTTGCGCAGGGTGAGATTGTACACGATTTCATAGGTCAACGTGCCGGAGCGGGAGACAACTCCGACCGATCCCTTCTTGTGGATATGTCCCGGCATGATGCCAACCTTGGTTACTCCGGGGGTGATAATGCCCGGGCAGTTGGGACCGATCAGACGCACGCCTTTGGACTTAAGGTAGTTGTATACCTTGAGCATGTCGTTGGCGGGAACACCTTCGCTGATGCAGACTACGAGTTCGACCCCGGCGTCGGCAGCTTCGAGAATCGCGTCTGCGGCAAACGAAGCCGGAACATAAATGACGGACGTGTTGGCGCCGGTCTTTTTGACCGCTTCAGCAACCGTATTGAAAATCGGAATGCCTTCGAAACCAGTGCCGCCTTTGCCCGGCGTCACGCCGGCGACAACGTTGGTACCGTATTCTTTCATTTGACGTGCATGGAATGAGCCATCGCGTCCGGTGATGCCCTGCACCACCACTTTCGATTTTTTGTCTACGAATATACCCATCGTATCATCCTTTCCCGGTTAAGCGACCTTCGCCAGTTCAATTGCCTTCATGACAACGCCGTCCATTGTGTCGGCCGCAGGCAGATTTGACTGCGCGAGAATGACACGGGCTTCTTCTTCGTTTGTGCCGGTGAGGCGAACCACGATCGGCACTTGCGGCTTGAATTCGGCGACGGCTTTGACGATGCCGTGGGCGACGTCGTCGCAACGCGTGATGCCGCCGAAGATATTGAACAGGATGGCTTTGACGTTCGGGTCGCGGAGAATGATGCGCATCGCCGTGACAACCTTGTCAGGATTGGACGAGCCGCCGATGTCGAGGAAATTGGCCGGTTCGCCGCCGTAGTGCTTCACGAGATCCATCGTCGCCATTGCCAGGCCGGCGCCGTTGACGACGCAGCCGATGTTGCCATGCAGACCGACAAACGAGAGACCGGCTTCGCGGGCTTCGTTTTCGGATTCTTCTGCCGGAGCCACATCGCGAAGGCCCTCAAAGTCTTTGTGACGATAAAGGGCGTTGTCGTCGATGTTAATCTTGGCATCGAGGGCGACGACTTCGCCGGAAGGTGTTGTCACGAGGGGGTTGATTTCCGCTAATGTGCAGTCGCTTTCCATGAAGCAACGATAGAGCTTTTGGATGATCTTGGCAGCCTGATTGGCGGTGTTGGGGTCGGAGTAGACCTTGTACGCCAGCTCGCGCGCCTGATATCCCTGCATGCCAAGAATCGGATCGACGTGCAGTTTGTGGATCTTCTCCGGTGTCTTGGCGGCGACTTCTTCGATATCGATGCCGCCTTCGGCAGAGACCATGATCACCGGCTTCTTGGCGGCACGATCGATGATGATGCCGACAGTAGGCTTCATGGGCAATGTCGGAGGCTTCGGTCACCAGCACGCTTGCGAACCGTCAATCCCTTGATGTCCATGCCGAGAATCTTCTCGGCGTTGGCGAATGCCTCATCGGCGTTTTGCGGAGTACTTGATGCCGCCGGCTTTGCCGCGTCCGCCGACATGAACCTGCGCCTTGACCATGACCGGCCGACCGTAGTCAGCTGCGATGTTGCGTGCTTCCTCGGCGGTTGTGGCCATTTTGCCTTTCGGAACCGGAATACCGAACGCGGCAAAAATCTCCTTCGCCTGATACTCATGTATTTTCATCTATGACTCCTTCAACCCGTCATGGGTTGAGTTGTGTAAATAACTCTTAGCTTCTGCCATAAGTGTCTGAAAGTCGTTTTTATCTGGAAAGTCCAAGACAGTCTCAAGTAGATGATTCAGGATTTCTGCCAACGGTTTTACCGGGTTGCAGATCGAATTCGCGCATCAGGTCGTCGCCATTGACGGCCAGATCGCTAAATCCAAAGGGCGGCTTCTTGGCGATTTCTTCGCGAATGCGCTGTTCAAGTTCGTCGACGTCGTCGGTTCTTCCGCCTTTGCCCTGTCCGACCACATCGGCGCGGCGGAGATCGAGCAGGTCATAAACCAAATCGAGGCCGGTCTTGCGAATGAGTCTGCGCAGACCCTTGTCGCTGACATCGCTGGTGAACATGTGACGATCAACCAGGGTCACGACATCATCAATGAAATCGTTGGAATAGTGCAGGCGCTCAAGTGCATTGCGGGTAATCCGGGCACCGAAAGTCTCGTGGCCGTAGAAGGTGGCGCCGCCTTCACCGGTGAGGCGCTTGGCCTGCGGCTTGGCGACGTCGTGGAACAGGCACGCCATGCGGACCAGCAGGCGTTTGGGAGCTGCATCGACCGCATAGATCGTGTGCTCGAATACCGGCCAGGCATGATACGGCCCGGGTTGTTCACAGCCGACGGTTCGCTGCAATTCCGGCAGCACATACTGCAGCATGCCGCTGGACAGCATGAGCTTGAATCCGACAGAGGGCTTGTCGGCTTTGACCAGCAGCTTGTTCAATTCCTCGGCAATGCGCTCGGCCGATACCGTTTCAGTCAGCCTGGCATTATCGCAGATCGACTGATAGGTCTGCGGTTCGATCGTGAAATTCAGACGCGCGGCGAACTGGACGGCGCGGAGCATTCGCAACGGATCTTCGTGAAAACTCTCCGGTGTTGTGTATCGAATGATTCTTTCCGCGATGTCTTCTCTGCCATGGAGCGGATCGACAACTTCGCCGGTAGCGACATTGCGCGCAATGGCGTTGATGGTGAAGTCCCGGCGATAGAGGTCATCTTCGACTGGAATAGTATGATCGAAATTTACGGCAAAGTCCTTGTGACCGGTGCCGGTCGAGTGTTCGCGTCGCGGGAGGGCAAAATCAACTTGTGCGGCGGCGCCGCCGTCGGATTCGAAAGGCGTAAACTTGATTACGCCAAAGGAGCGGCCGACAACATCAACACGCCCGAATTTCCGCAGAATTGCGAAAAGATCCTGATAGGGAATGCCCGTGACCAGAAAATCAGAGTCCTTGGAGGGCTCCCGCAGTTTCAGCAGTGCGTCGCGGACAGTACCGCCGACCTCAAAGAGCTGACCCCGAGCCGTGATCGCGGCGATCACTTCCTGCGTCAGACCCATGACGGCCTCACCCACGCTCGATGACAGTGCCAGCATTTCCAAATACCGCGTCGGATGCTTTCTCAATGGAAGTAATAATCACTCGGCCGCCGCCCATCTTGATGAATTCGATGGCGGCTTCAATTTTGGGACCCATGCTCCCGGCGGGAAAATGTCCCGCTCGCAGGTACTGTTCGGCCTGCGTGACGGTGAGTTTGTCGAGCAGCCGTTGATCCGGTTTGCCGAAATTGAGGGCGACCTTGTCGGTGCCGGTGAGGATAATCAATATCTCGGCGCCGATCTCATGTGCAAGCAGTGCCGAAGCACGATCCTTGTCGATGACGGCGTCGACGCCTTCGAGTGTCCCATCCTTTTCCACGTATACCGGAATTCCCCCGCCGCCGGCAGCGATCACAATGACACCATCGTTGACGAGGCGTTTGATGATGTTGCCTTCGATAATTCTGCGCGGGATCGGCGAAGCCACCACCCGACGCCAGCCGCGATGAGAATCCTCTTTCATGGTCCAGCCACGTTCGGTCTGGAAAAGGACGGCTTCCTGCTCGGTGTAGAACTGGCCGATGTACTTCGTTGGATTGTTCAATTCCGGGTCATGCTGATCGACTTCGATTTGCGTGATAATCGTGACCACTTCGCGCCTGATGTTGTCGCGGTGAAGGCGATTGAACAGGCTCTGACCGATCATGTAGCCCATGCCGCCTTCGGTATCGGCGACACAGATTCCGAGCGGAAGAATCGGCGCTTTGCCGCGCGCCAATTCGACCCGCAGGATGGCGTTACCCACCTGCGGGCCATTGCCGTGCGTAATGGCGATTTTGTAGTCGCGCCGGATCAGTTCGAGCAACCCGTGCAGTGAGCTGCGGGTGTTCGCGAACTGATTGGCGATCGTGTCTTCGACTTCCTTGCGGGTAATGGCATTCCCGCCAAGAGCCACAACGGCTGTCTTGCTCATGAGCTACTTCTTGCGGCCTTTCTTCATTTTGCCGACAAATTCAGTCAAGATGCTCATCAACGTCGGCTCGCCGATCTCCTGCAGCTCGTAGCCAACACGGGTTGACGGCTGTTTGATCTTGCAGATGCGGCGCAGGTCAATCGGCGTCCCGATGATGACCCCATCGCAAGGGGTCGCGGCGATAGTCGCTTCGAGATCCTTGATCTGCTTGCCGCCGTAGCCCATGGCCGGGAGAACGGCGCCAATATCCGGATACTTCGCGAAGGTGTCGAGCAATGTGCCTTTGAGGTAGGGGCGCGGATCGACGATTTCGGCGGCGCCAAACTTATGGGCAGCTACCGTACCCGCCCCATACTGCATTTCTCCGTGCGTGGCGGTGGGACCGTCTTCAATGACGAGGACCCGTTTGCCGCGGATCACGGACGAATCTTCGACCGAGATCGGTGAAGCGCCGTCGACGATGATGGCATCAGGATTGTACAGCTGAATATTGCCGCGGACGTAGTTGATGTACTCGCCGTCGGCGGTGTCGATCTTGTTGATGACCACGACATCGGCCCAGCGCAGATTGGTTTCACCCGGATGATATTGAATTTCGTGCCCCGGGCGATGCGGATCGGCCACGGTTATCCACAGATCCGGCTGATAGAATGGCATGTCGTTGTTGCCGCCATCCCAGACAATGACATCCGCTTCCTTCTCGGCCTGGCGAAGAATCATTTCATAATCAACACCGGCGTAAATGATCTGGCCGCGTGAGATATGCGGTTCGTACTCTTCCATCTCCTCGATGGTGCACTTATGCAGTTCAAGATCCTTGACGGTTGCGAAACGTTGACAGGCCTGTTTCACCAAATCGCCATACGGCATGGGGTGACGGATCGCGACAACCTTCAGGCCGAGCGCCTTCAGGTTCTCGCAAACCTTGCGCGTGGTCTGACTCTTCCCGGCGCCGGTGCGCACGGCTGCAATTGCCACCACCGGTTTGGTCGACTTGATCATCGTCGCCTTACCGCCGAGAAAGACGAAATTCGCTCCGGCTGCGAGGACGGTCGAAGCCTTGTGCATTACGTATTCGTGGGAAACGTCGGAATATGAGAAGACGACTTCATCAATGTTTTCGTCGAGAATCAGATCGACGAGGTCCTCTTCGGCATGAATCGGAATTCCCTTGGGATAGAGCGAACCGGCAAGTTCCTTGGGGTACTTGCGATCATCGATATCGGGAATCTGGGTGGCGGTGAAGCAGACTACTTCGACGGACTTGTCGTCGCGGTAGTAGGTATTGAAATTATGGAAATCGCGCCCGGCGGCACCCATTATCAGAATTCGTTTCTTGGACATTTTGTATCTCCTGTATGAACAAATAAAAGGTTTCGGAATTACTCTGAAACAAATCGGCTGTTACAGGAGGCTCAGACGGCAGATGCCAGCCAGATAGTGAGCAGTATGTACTGCATCACTCTTTGTTTGACGTGGTGCCTGTTTCTATAGTGTGTAAAATGCATAGTTCACTTTTTGTTGCCGGGACGCGATCCGCAATCGAGTATTCCTGTTATGCGTCGATCTGTGCGCGCTGGAGTGTGCCGGAAAAATCGACATAGATCGACTTCCACTCGCTGAACACATCGAGTGCCTGATGCCCGGCTTCGCGATGACCGTTTCCGGTCGCCTTGGTTCCGCCAAACGGCAGATGTACCTCGGCACCGATTGTCGGGCTGTTAACATAGAAGATACCAGTATACACATCGCGCATCGCGGTGAAAGCCTCATTTACATCCATCGTGTAAATGGACGCTGACAGTCCATAGGCGCTGTCATTGGCCATTTCGATGGCATTTTCCAGAGAATCGCACATCGCGATCGACAGAACCGGACCGAAGACTTCTTCCTTCCAGAGCGTCATTTTCTGTGTGATGTCGGCGAAAATTGTTGGTTGGACGAAGTAGCCCTTGTCGTAGCCGGCACCGGTCAGCCGTTCGCCGCCGCAAACGAGTCTTCCGCCATCTTTCTTGCCGACGGCAATATAGCGCAAATCGGTATCGAGCTGACCCTGATTGACCGCCGGCCCCATATCGACATTGGGATCAAGTCCGTTGCCGACCCGAAGCTTGCGAGCGCGTTCGGCGAGCTTATCGACAAACTGTTTGTACACCTCTTTGTGAACGATAATGCGCGAAGTTGCGGTGCAGCGCTGACCGGTGGTGCCAAACGCACCCCAAAGCGCGCCATCAACGGCGAGCTCAATTTTGGCGGACGGCATGACCATCATGGCATTCTTGCCGCCCATTTCAAGCGAGCAGTGCTTGAAGTCCGGGGCGCAGGCCTTGGAGACAACCGAACCGATTTCAGTCGAGCCGGTAAACGAGACAACCTTCACATCTGCGTTGTTCATCAGCGGGTCGCCGACGCCAGAGCCGGTGCCGGTCACCATGTTGACCACACCTTTCGGCATACCGGCCTCTTCCATGGTTTTGATGAAGTTCACCACTGATAGCGGGGTATCGGTGGCCGGTTTGATCACCACCGTGTTTCCACAGACGAGTGCAGGGATCATTTTCCAAGAGGGGATTGCCATCGGAAAGTTCCAGGGGGTGATCATCCCGCAAACACCGAGGGGTTGTCTCACCGACATTTGGAACTTGTTAGGCAGCTCGGATGGGGTAGTCTGACCATGGAGTCTGCGACCCTCACCGGCAGTAAAATAGGAGATATCGATCGCTTCCTGGACATCACCGCGGGTCTCATTGAGGACCTTACCCATTTCGCGAGTCATATCGTTAGCGTATTTTTCTTTGCGTTCGACGAGCATCTGACCCACTTTATAGAGGATCTCTGCGCGTTTAGGTGCCGGCACCAGACGCCATTTCTTATAGGCAGCTTTGGCGGCGTCGATAGCATTCTGGACATCTGTCTTGTCAGACTTTTGGAAGACACCGACGACCTCATCGGTATTCGCCGGGTTTCGGTTTTCAAAGGTCTGCCCAGAATGAGAACTAACCCACTCTCCATTAATGAAATTCTTATATACTTCAGACATCAGATCCTCCGCGAACATAGATAACAATGTCGAGAACTTTAGTGAATTTTTTCACACTACAATTCCGATAGAATGTTGAAAAATATAGGGACTATGCCCCCTATGTCAACTTGTTTTGTTGCCAATATCCAAAAACGTGTAGTATAGTCTCCCCTATTTTTTTGGTCGATGCCCCGAGAATGCGGAGTAGAACCCCTTCGACATGTCACTCTGACGATGTCGTTGTTTCGATACCGACTTACTGGCTGACATTTCCCGAAGCAGCACAGACGCTCAAGTGTTTGCTATACAATCAGTTATCGATTCGAGCGTTAGAATTATTGATGGTTGCTCGGTCTGGACTGCGGCCCCAAGAAGACATCATGGAACAAAGAGCCCTCTTTCAATGTTCTAATGGATGGCTGCCGGTAAGTTGTTCAAACACTTGATATTTCGGAGGTCATTTTGATGTTAAGGAATGTTGGATCAGCAGACAAAATTATCCGCGTGGTTTTCGGTTTAGTCATTATCGTTCTTGCGGTTATCTATAAGAGCTGGTTTGGAGTGATCGCGATAGTCCCCCTGGCGACAGCCGCTATCGGCTGGTGCCCCGCCTATCTTCCGTTCGGGATTAGCACCTGCAAGGTGAAAAACAAGGCATAATCGTAATCTGCAAGGGTATTTTTCCGGAGCAATTCAGAGGCCCCCACTGTCGGATCTCAGGCAGTGGGGGCCTCAGTCTTTTGGTGAGAAGGACTATTGAGAATGGAACAACCTGGCTATCGGCCCTTGCCGGTAGTATCAGCTTGAGACGGGCTCTCCTAGTCCGGCATCTGCAGCGGTTTTCGTTTGATCTCCGACCGATTGAGCGAAGTGGGGATACCTCCGGGAAATCGACAGTAAGGCTGGAGTTGTTTCCAGTCACTTCCGGCGACCGTCTTGTGCGGAGCGCGTGATTGTAATGAGGCGGCCACTGTGCCCGTGATAATCCAGACTGGCGCCGAAATGAGCGCAATAAACCCGTGCGAGATGGTTGACACCGATCCAAGCACCGTCCAGCCGGTAAGTCCCGTGTAATTGGCAGCGTAGCTCTGCAGGTGTACTTTGGCGACTTCATTGTAGCCATACGATTCCATTTTTTCGTATCCGAGGAGGAAGAGCGTGTCGGGAGTCGTCGCGATCAACTCTCCTTCCGAGAATTCATCGGGACCGATCGAGAGAGTAACTGTCGCCCAGCTGCCAAAGCCATCCTGCGGGGCTTCGAGTGCCGAAGGCAGCCAGTGTGCAGGCGCGATCGATGCAGCGCATCCGGCGAGCATCAGGAGAGCAATGGCACCGCAGCTCAAGGCAAGTCTACTTCGCATAACGGCTCCTCCAGAAGTAATCCTCCATTTGAGCCTCAATACGCTTGTAGTCGGCAGCGAGAGTCTTTCAGTGCTGTCTGCGGATTAGTGATGATTTGCATCGCCAAGGCACGATTCTCCTGCGCGAGCCAGTCCTCTCTCATCCATTCGAGGTAGTAACCGCGGCTTTCAAGAAAATAGTCGTAATTGTCCGGAGGCTGCGGGAGTTGATAAGTCAGCTGCACCGTGTCTCCTGGAAGCGTAATCAATGTCCTTGAATCATCGAGCAAGGCAACCAAGGCTTCCGGGTCGGCTTGACCCTGGCGGAGTGCTGTCGAAGGGTGTATTCTTTGCGGCTCGCGCTGCTCCCCGACTGCCGCCAGGGAGACCTGATCGATCCGCCAATAACCTTTCGTAATACGGATTCGCACTTTCGTGGGCGAGGACTTCACTGAAGGCAGGAGTAACAGATGCATATCTGTAGCCAGCGGTCCAGTCTCGCGAATGGCTCCGGCACACTGCCAGTTCCCGACCGAGTCGGCCAGCAGGACTTCGATATTACCGAGATCCTCCCCGAACGAGCGGAATTCGTTGATCATGCCGGGTCCGCGACGTTCCAGGGATGCGAAGAACTCTCCAGCCCCGGTTCCCATGTAAGCAAGCGTCTGGTAGAACAAGTAGGTACTCATCAATGATTGCCGACAGGCTATCGTGATGCCGAATTTGTCTCCGCCAATCGCTGGAAACTGCAGTTCAAGAACTTCCTTGGCGGCAAGATTGGTTGAGTCGGCCGGGTTGAACCACTCATCGCCATCAAAAGCCGATAACAACGAAGCATCTGACCCGCTTTCGGCAACGATGCCCAGAGGAGCAACTGATCCCAATACCTCCCAAAACTGCTTGTCGGATGTTGACATTATTCTTCCGGACGATGGTTTCTCGACGGCAAGCAAGTCAGCATGTCGAACGACGTGAGTTTCATAGGCTTCATTCGTCATGGTGATGACCGTAGTCGCGCCGTTGAATCTGGCCCGGTAGAGTGCGTCAATATCGGTCGCTTCCAGCGCCGGAGAGACACTGGCGGAGAACCCTTCTGCCTGCAGAAGCAGAGAATCGCCGTCATCGACGTAGAAGGTCGGACACGACCCGAAACAGGCTTTGGGGTTGGCCAGGCAGACGACGGAGACTATCGCGGAAGCCACTGTCACAATTCCGAGGGCGGCCACGGCGGCTGACGGGCGGACTTCATTGGTTTCGAAGATGACAACCGAGTCCAGCAAGACGCTGCAGTTCCCGCTGTCAAGTGGTTCGCGATTCCAATCCAGGTGCTTTCCGCTGCCGACGATTCTGGTTTGCGTCGAATCGACCTGCCAGTTCTTGAAGATATACATGTCACCGGCAACCATGTGGGCTTTGAGGAACCCCGCTCCACGCTGCGCACTGCGGATCTGCTCTGGAGCGAACAGGTGTTTCGAAACGGTGTTCACGCCGCAACCGGCGCCGAAAATCGCCGATACGAGCAAAACTCCAGCCATAAGAATCGTTCGGTAATCGGAAGAGAACCGGATGCCCCGGCCCAAGTATGCCCATTTGCCCATTAAGTCATTCCCCTGCATTATGTATATTCGTATCCAAGATGCCGACTGCCAGGAATGAAGTCAAGGAGAAACTGTGGGACTTCTTTGGAGAAGTGTCGAGTTACGATTCGAAGACTTCCTTGAAGATCTTGATTGCGTCGCGAACGTCCTCACGGTTGACATCGAGGTGTGTGACGCAGCGAATTTTGGTGCGGCCAAATTGGACCGCCAGCACGCCTTTTTCTTTCAAAGCATAGATCACATCGACGACTTCGCGGCCGGCGCCGGCGATGTCCATAACAACGATGTTGGTCTGCACGCTGTCGAGATCGATATAGACGCCTTCGATTTCCGACAATGATTCCGCCAAATACCAGGCATTCTCGTGATCTTCGACCAGGCGCGCCAAGTTGTTTTCGAGGGCATAGATGGCGGCAGCTGCGAGGATGCCGACCTGGCGCATACCACCGCCGTACATTTTACGGGTTCGACGCGCTTCAGCAATAAACTCGCGATCACCGAGAATACATGAGCCGATCGGCGCACCGAGGCCCTTGGAGTAGCAAACGGTGATAGTATCTGCGCACTGTGAATAATCGGCCAAAGGAATACCCGTGGAAACGTGCGCATTCCAGAGTCGCGCGCCGTCGAGGTGCACCATCACGCGCTGTTCATCGGCAAGTTGGCGAATTGATTGCATGACCTCGATGGGAAACACGGTTCCGCCGGCCCGGTTGTGGGTATTCTCAAGCGCAATAATGCTGGTACGGGGCGAGTGCAGGTCGCCGGGGCGAATCAAGGGCGCGATGTCGGCAGCAGTGATAACACCACGCACACCGCGCACGACGTGAAACAGTAGTCCGGCAACGACGGCGCCAGCAGCGACTTCGTAATTGAAGATGTGACAACCCTCGTCGCAGATGATCTCGTCGCCTGGGTTGGACAGGGTTTTGATGGCAACCTGATTCCCCATGGTGCCGGTCGGGACGAAGAGACCGGACTCTTTACCGAGGAGTTCGGCGGTCATCCGCTCGAGGCGTGCGACGGTGGGGTCGTCGTTAAAGACATCGTCGCCGACTTCGGCGTTGGCAATAGCCTCGCGCATTGCCGCAGAAGGCCGGGTGACGGTATCAGATCGGAGGTCGATGAAATTCATATCTTCCGTATGCTGCCAATATTTCTGTAAAAGTGGTGTGTTGTAGGCACGCGGTCAAGCATTTAATCGTTCATCAAACCGCCGGAACACGAGATTTGCGAGCCGACTACGGCAAATTCGGCCAAAGCTGCATCATCAAGTACATGACCAAGCCGGAGGAAAGCGGAACGGTCAGGTTGTCATCCCGGTGGATGGAGACGGCCTCGACGATGGAAGCGACGATTGCGCCGACGATACCGACGGTGTAGGGCACCTTGGGCATCACCACGATGATCAGCAGGGCGACAACCAGGAATCCGACTGCACCTTCCACCGACTTTTGTCCCCTGATTTTGTGGTGTCCGAATTTACGGCCCACCAGTGCGGAGGCAACATCGCCGAGAATCTCAAAAGTAATCGCGGTGGTCGCCACCCAGCGGGGGAAAAATGTGATGGTGAGAGCGCCCGCCAGGAGGATGTAAAAGGCGCCAGTGAAGTTGCCGTTTCGTTCTTTGGGACGAATCATGGAACCGACAAAGGGTTCAATTATTCTCCAGGGCGCCATCCTTCTGAGCCGGAAAAACTCGAAGGCGGCCATGAGCGTAAAGGCGATTGCCATCGCGGCAATCGCCCATTCTCTCGGAAAAACGACATAGCTGGTGGGAATCAACAGGGCAATGAAATGCGTTGCTTTGCGCAGCGCTTCCTGTTGATAGGTGATGTTCTTAGTGTCCGCTGGGAGCACTCGAAGCCTGGGCCTGCTTAATCGAATCAGCGACGGCGCGATAGTGCGCGGGATTGGTGAAGTCAATTTGGCTCCAGATCTTGTCAAGGCGGACGATGTCGCGACCCTGTTTGAGACCGGCAATCCAATTCTCTTCGGACTGTTTATAGGCTTCCTCACGCATTCGGCGCCGGACTTCGGTCTTGGCGCCCTGGAAATCGAGTTGCGACTTGCGATCCAGAACCTTGATCAAGTGAAATCCCCATTGCGTTCTTTGCGGACCGGAGACTTCGCCAATCGGGGTCAACCAGGCCCGGTCGTAGAGTTCGGGACTGACATCATTGCGGCTGATCCAGCCCAGATCGAAGGCGGCTTCCTTGAAGTCGTCATCGCCGGGATAGTACTTCATGGCGGTTGCTTTGAAGTCGGCGCCGCCACGAATCTCTTTGAGAGCTTCGACGGCACGCAGTGAATCCTCAAAAATAATGTGCTGTAGTTGAACCGGCTTTTCGGATTTGAATTCGCCGACATGAGCGTTGTAATAACTTTCGAGTTGTTCGTCAGTCCAATTCAGATCGGCTGGTATGCGGTCGCGATAGATGCGATTGACGATTTCGGCCTGCCGGAAATTCTCAAATGCGTGGCGCATGGTGTCGGTATCAGTCAACCCCATACTGCGCGCCGTCGCGGATAATACCCACGGCGTCGCCCGGACCCGGACAATATCCTTTCGGATGTCAGGAGTAACTTCGGAAGTCCGGTTGCGGGTTCGATACATCATTTCGTTCTCGCGCAAGATAATGGCATCGATCGTATCCGTCTTGTTGACGATGCAGACCCAGTCGTAGGGATCATAGTCACCGGTAGATTTTTCGAGCAATGGTTCATTCCACTCAAACTGCGCCAACTGAAACACGCTATCCACAAGAATCTGGCCGTAACGAGACTCTTCCTGTGCCCGCAGGTCGGCACGAATCTGTTCGCGCAGGGTGGAATCAAGGGGTTGGATCAATTCAGCCGCGGCGGAATCGACGCGCAGGAGATGCCAGCCATAGATCGAAGAAAACGGCTTGCTCACCTTGCCAACTCCGAGGCTGAAAGCTGCATTGGAGAATTCGTCGACCATCTCCGGACGGGTAAACCAGCCGCTGGCGCCCCGTCGGGCTTTCGAATTCGAATCGTGGGAATATTTGGCGGCAATCTCTGCAATATCAGCTCCAGCCAGAACCTGCTCATAGCTTTTCTGACACTCGGCCTTGGCTTTGGCGCGAAGCTGTTCGGTGGAAAGGCCGGTCACATCGACGCCGACCGCTTCCCATGCCTTGGGATTCTCGGAGAACAAGACATGCGTAACAGCCCGGCGTTCAGGCACGCTAAAGTTGCTGATATTGGCCTTGTAGAAACTGTCGATGGCGGCTTCGGAAATTGCAGTTCGATTGGCAATTGATGTTTCATACAGATATTGCATCAGGACATCGTGGAAACGGTTCTTGGTCAGGCGGTCGATTTCCTTATGGTCATAATCCTTGAAGGATTTCGCCTTGATACCGGCCAGTTCGCGATAGAGCAGCTCATTGAAGGCGTTTTCCGGCGTCGAGGACTTATTCCCGCCCGGTGTAGTCATCTGTTCCATCTGCTGGAAGAGCGCGCCCAGGGTAATAACCGGTTTGCCGTCGATGGTTGCCAAGTAAGTAGTATTGTTGACCGGACCATCTTGATTAAGCTGATTTCTCCGACGAGCATCCCAAGGCAAGAACGGTCAAGAGTGCCGCGGCTGTCAGTCCGCCCAGTTGTTTTATGGTGGCTATCTGCAATTCTCAATCCTCCTAAAGCGCGATATTTAGTGAAACACGATACGAATTGTCAAGGTCGTTGTGGTCAAGGAAGGCACCATCCAGACAAAAACGATTGAACTTGATTCCGACACCAAGAGTCAGGCGACCGATATCTGATCCGCCACGGAAATATACGACTTGGTGGTATGAGATCTCACCGCCCAGATGGGAATCGAGCGACATGGTGCCGAGCGAGATCTGTGCCGCGGCATCGCGCCCTTCAAAGAGCAGATCGAGATCGGCGACTGCCCGGAGCGTGAATTGATCCACTTTGGCGCCATGACTCGCACCGATCTTCAGCGCCGGCAGGATTGATTCGCGAGTGCCATTATCGTAAGACAGAAAAGTGGAAGTTGCGTTTGTCAACGCCGCACCTGCCGCGAATCCATCAGGTCGTCCATACTGCACGCCCAGATCCAGTCCGAGACCCCAAGCCGAGCTTTCGGCCAACGAGCGGACAATGATTTTTGCGGAGCCGCCAACACGCCATTTGTCCGAGACGCGGACTCCTCCGCCGAGAAGAAGGAGATAGTCGTAGTGGCTCTGTTCCGATAGGACACGCGGTCCGCCGGTGACGGGGTCTTTTTCCGTCAGGATGATTCCGCCCCCGCCGACCCGATAGACACCGACTGCTACCGAGCCGGGTCGATTGCGCAGGATGACGGGATTCGAGTAGGAAATGAAGTCGTGATTAAGCAGAGACCCGAACGTTTCCGAGTGCAAGAGCAGCACTTGGCGGCCATTGATCGACGCCAGACCGGCGGGATTGTAGTAAAGGCCGGAAGGGTCATCGGCGATTGCGGTATAAGCTCCGCCCAGTGCCAGCGGCCTGGCACCGGCACCAAGCGCAAATGCTTCCCCGGCGTACTTGGCGCCCTGGAGGCTGGAAATTTGCGACAGCAGAATTAGAAAGATGACTACAATTGATCGGCTCATTGGACACTCAATGTAATATTCTGATTATGATACACTTCTATCGCAGATTATGCCAACAAAAAGGGCGGTTGAATCAGATCAACCGCCCTCAAACTTACAAGATCAAGAATCGATTTAGGATTCGCTGCTCTTGGTGTCCTTCTTGGAGCATGACGCGGAATTGGCACAAACCTTGGCGCACTTGGCGGCATCAAAGTTTTCGCCAAAGACGGCCTTCATATCATCGGAGCAATCCTGCTTCATGCTGGCGGTGAAGCCGGCCTTGGTGATGCTGGCGACGAGATCGTCAGTCTTCACTTTGTCAGGATGAAACACGATGGTGCTGGACTTCTTGTCGAGACTGGTTTCAACGGCGCAAACGCCATCGATCGAGCCAATAGCCTTGTTGACACCGGCAACGCAGCCGGCGCAGGTCATTTTCTCGACGCTGATGAAAGCGACCATGGCGGTACCGCACTGAAGGGCATCAGCAACCTTGAGGTCCGGATGTCCGTTCGGGAGGGTAGCGCCGGCCGTGGTGGCTTTGGCACCGCTGGTGCAGGTCGCACCGGCAGTCGTTCCGGTCTTGGCGGCGCAAGCGGCCTTTTCAGCTGCGGTGCAGGAGGCACCGGCAGTTGATCCGGTCTTGGCGGCACAGGCAGCCTTTTCGGCCGCAGTGCAGGTGGCACCAGCGGTAGTTCCGGTCTTGGCAGCGCCTTCTTTTGAACATCCGGCACCGACGTTGGTCGCGGTTACCTTGTCATTGCTGGTTGCTGACGCCGTAGTGACCTTGGAGCCGCTGCAGCCAGAGGCTGAAGCCTTGTCGCCGGTCTTAGCGCCGTCGCAAGCGAAGATCGCCGGAGCCGCAAGGAATGCGGCCACTGCGATCACCGTACAGATGAAAGCGAATTTCTTCATTCTCTCTCCTCCTGATGTAGTGTTGTTGATCATTGGTTTATCTATTAGTTTCAATTTACTTCCGATTCATGTTCGCGCAGTACACGCCTATAAATATTGAGCTATTTTCTCTTCCCAGAATTGCGTGTCTTTGTAGCCGACGACTTTCTCAACCACTGCGCCCTGGCGGTTGACAAGAATCGCGACCGGAATGCCGCTTCCGATATTCCATTTCATTGCCGTTTCCTGCGTCCCCATCAGGATCGTGTACGGAATAGCATAGTCCCGAACAAACGTAGCGACCGATTCCCTGCCGGTATTATCCAATGAGATGCCGACGACTTCAAATCCTCGATTGGAGTACTTGGTGTGGAGTTCCGCCAGATGCGGAATCGAACGACGACATGGCGGACACCACGTAGCCCAAAAATCTACTAAGACTAATTTACCCTTATATTGGTCAAAGTCAATAGTCTTTCCGTCCATGCCCTCCAATGCGAATCCGGGAGCGTTGCCCAGTTGGCCGGTCGCCGGTGTATCCGAGGAGGAACACGAGGACAGGATGAAAGTCAATAGTATTGGCAAGAGCGCGGCATTTCTCAGTAATTTCATACTACGGATTCGTCGCCTTCACTTTTGCAGAGTTTGCGCTGACATCACGCTCTTGGAATCCTCTCAATTTGCCGTCCTTGAAGATCAGGTACTGGTTGACTCCATAGAGCCACTCTTCGGTAGGTCCTTTATCGCCAGTCTTAGGCTCGACTTTTGCGGGCTCGCCCCAACTCGCCTTGACCTGTTTCGAGGTCATTCCCAGTTTAAGCTTCGCATCGGGTCGCAAGGTTCCGAGCTTTTGTTGCATGGAAACATAATCCGTGAAGGCAATGTCTTCATTGTAATTGCCGCTGATGAATCCGAGCACATATAGCATTTGCGTCGTATCGAGATATCCCGGAGCACCTGCAATCTTGGCGCCACCGGGTTCGAGAAAAAGGTCGTGGGATAGGAGCGGACACCATACTGCATTGTCAGGCCCTTTTCGGTGATGTCGCCATCGGAGAGTTTCAGGACGCCGTAGGAATCTCCATCGACTCGAGCTGTGACAAACTGGCTGTTGACCAGGTTCATAACGTTTGGATTAGTATAGGTTTCGGCAACCATTTTCTTGCACCAGCCGCACCAAGTCGTCGTGAAGTGTATCAGGACGTGCTTATTCTCTTGTTTCGCCTTGACGATAGCCGAATCGTACGGCATCCAGGTGATGGCCTTCTTGGAACCGGGGTCGGCGACAAGCGAAGTGTTTAGCGCCGCAAGTATCACAAGCAGAGCTACGAGGGAGACCGATATTTTTTCAGCTTTGCGAACAGTGTTCATCGTCATTTATGTCATCGTTTTCTTTTGTAGTACAAGGACTTTCGTCGTCCGGTAACGGTTACTATTTTAACCCAATTGAATTTCTCCGGTTCCCAGAATCAAACCGATTTGCGAAAAGATATATTTTCTTTACCTACCAGGTTCTCAAGTCGCTCAAACATCTGCTGATCTGGCAATACCTTGATTTTGCGCGGTGAGAGAGTAAATAGCTGGCTGCCCGAGATCATTGAAAGATGAACCTTGACTGGTCCGGGATGGCTCGCCAGCTCCAAGTATATATCCTGCAACATCTTATCATTTGCCGAACCATTGACAAAGACCTCCATTACGGCAGGACGCGTATTAAACAAACCCTCTAAGTTAACGATTTCAGCGCCAATCAGTTTCGGCTTTTCGTTTTCGCGTGTTGAAACCCGGCCCCGGCAAAGCAGGCGGGCGTCGACTTGGACGAACTGTTTAGATTTTTCATATAGATCGGCAAACGTGAGGATTTCGATCACTCCGAAAAAGTCCTCCAGCGTAATGAAAGCCATCTGACGGCCCTGCTTGTCGTAGTTGATCTTGAGATTCTGGACAATTCCGCCAAGGGAGACATCGGCACCATCCGGTTGCTCCGAGATCTCTTCTGAATTGACGGTGGCAAATGCCGCCAACTCCAGGCGATACTTCTCGAGCGGATGACCGCTGACATAGAAGCCGAGCGCCTCCTTCTCTTTCTGCAGCAGGACAGAACGGTTCCACTCGTCGATTTTGGGCAGTGGCGGCTCTTGGACCGTGGCATCAACCCCGCCGACGGCCGCAAACATGTCGACCTGGTGGATCGCCTCTTTGCGCTGGATCGACTGGCCGAAGTTGAGGGCGCTTTCGATTGCTTCGAACAGCTGGGCACGGCTGCCGAAGAGAGAGTCGAGCGCGCCGGACATGATCAGCGATTCGAGAGTACGCCGGTTGAGGGCATTGAGTTCAACGCGTGTGGTCAGATCGCAAATGGAGGTGAATCTCCCGCCTTCATTGCGGGCTTTGAGAATTGCCTGAACTGCACCTTGCCCAACATTTTTCACGGCGGTCAGGGCGAAGCGAATCTTGCCGTCGAGCACGGTAAACGACTCCTGCGATTCGTTGACATCGGGGGGCAAGACTTCTATTCCCATTCGGCGGCATTCTTCCATCAGAATGATTATCCGCTCGGTCGAGATCATTTCGGATGTCATATTGGCGGCCATGAATTCGTGCGGGTAATGCGCTTTGAGATACGCCGTCTGATAGGCAAGCAGAGCATAACCGACGGAGTGCGACTTGTTGAATCCGTATCCGGCGAATTTGTCGATCAGGTCGAAAACGGTTTCCGCAGTTTTCTTGTCGATACCCTTCTGGATACAGCCGGCGGTGAACTCTTCCTTCTGCGAGCGCATCAATTCGGCGTTCTTTTTGCCCATTGCCTTGCGCAGGATGTCCGCCTTGCCGAGCGAGTAGCCGGCCATCTCGGACGCGATCTTGATCGCCTGTTCCTGGAACACGATGACGCCATAAGTGTCTTTCAGCATCGATTCCAGCAGCGGGTGCACATATTCGGTCTTTTCGCGGCCATGTTTGCGATCGATATAGAGATCGACGACGCCACCCTTGAGCGGTCCGGGGCGATAAAGCGCATTCATTGCCGCCAGATCGTTGAGATTTTCCGGTTTGAGTTTTCGCAGGTAGTCGCGCATGCCGGAAGATTCGAACTGGAAGATGCCGATCGTGTAACCGGCGCCGAAGAGCTTGTAAACGTCACGGTCATCCAGCGGAATTTGATCGATATCGATTTCGACTCCCCGGCCGCTCTGGATCATGGCCAGTGAATCGTCGATCACGGTCAGCGTGCGCAGTCCCAAGAAGTCCATCTTGAGCAAGCCGATTTCTTCGACCGCTTTCATATCCCACTGGGTCGTGACTTCGTCTTTGCTGCCTTTGTAGAGCGGGACATAGTCGGTGAGCGCTGATGGCGCAATCACGACGCCGGCGGCGTGGGTCGAGGCGTGGCGGGTGAGTCCCTCGAGAATCTTGGAATATTCCAGCAATTTGTCGATGCGGGCATCGGTCTTGGCCAATTCCGTCAACTGCGGCTCGAGTTGGAGAGCTTTCTCGATGGTCATGTCGACGGCGAACGGAATCAGCTTGGCGATTTTGTCGACATCGCCATACGGCACGCCCAGTGTGCGGCCGACATCGCGGACGACGGCGCGGGCCGCCATCGTGCCGAAAGTGATGATCTGCCCGACATTCTCCTGTCCGTACTTCTGGATCACATACTGGATGATCTTATCGCGACCGCGATCGGAGAAGTCAATGTCGATGTCAGGCATGCTGATGCGTTCGGGATTGAGGAAGCGTTCGAAAAACAGATCGTACTTGATCGGATCGATGTTGGTGATGCCGAGCACGTACGAGACGATCGAACCGGCCGCCGAGCCGCGGCCGGGGCCAACCGAGACACCGATTTCGCGGGCCTCGCGCGTGAAATCCTGCACGATCAGAAAATAGCCCGCATATCCCATCTGCTTGATGACGCCAAGCTCGAAGTTGAGTCGCTCCTGATCCCGGGAGTCGGGTTGGGATAGCGCTCGAGCAGGCCCTTCTCCGCCAGGTGGGTCAGGTAATCATCGGGGTTGCTCGCGGTCGCCGGCAAAGGGAAGGCCGGAAGGTGATTGACATGCCAACTCGATTTCGACGTTGCATTGCTTCGGCAATCTTGCAGAGTGTTTTCGATGGCATTCGGGTATCTTGCCGAAACGTTCCTTCATTTCGGCAACAGTCTTGACATAGAGCTGATCTGTCGTGTAACGCATGCGATCGGTATCGCTGACCTGTTTGCCGGTCTGGATACAGAGCAAGACGTCGTGCGCCAGATGATGGTCTTTTTGCAGATAATGGCAATCGTTGGTTGCGACGAGATTGAAGTCTGTTCTCTTTCGCAAGTTTCAGCAGGAGCGGGCGGACCTTGTCTTCGTCATCGATAGTGTGATCCTGAATTTCGATGTAGAAGTTTTCCTTGCCGAACATATCGGCAAACTGGAACGCCACGCGTTTGGCTTCCTCTTCGATTGTTATTGCGCAAATGAAAGGCAACTTCACCCTGCAGGCATGCCGATGTGCAAATCAGGCCTTCGGCATATTTCTTCAGCGACTCCTTGTCGATGCGGGGGCGGTGATAGAAGCCCTCAAGGAATCCAATAGTTGAGAGCTTGATCAGGTTCTGATAGCCCTGCTTGTTCTTGGCAAGCAGCAGCAGATGATTTCCGCCATCGGGATAGCCGGCGACGGGTTGCTTGAGTTCGCGCGATTTAGGGGCGACATAAGCCTCGGTACCGATAATCGGCTTTATTCCGGCCTTGAGGGCGGCTTTGTAGAATTCGATTGCCCCGAACATATTGCCGTGATCGGTGATGGCGAGGGCGTGGAAACCCAGTTTGCTTGGCCAGGTTGACAAAATGCTCGATGCGGCAGGCGCCGTCAAGGAGCGAATATTGCGTGTGATTATGCAGATGGACGAATTCAGCAGTATCCGTCATAGGACCTAAGCATTCCAATATTGGTTAAGAGCTCGTTTGTTGGTCAACTTGAAATAGAGCCAACCAAAGGCAAATCCGCCGACATGGGCAAACCAGGCTACTCCGCCCTGTGACGGTCCCAGCAGCGAGGGTAATCCGAAAATAATCTGCATAGCGAACCAGAAGACAAGGAGAATCTTGGCAGGCACCCGCACGGTCTGGATGAAAAAGCCAAGAAAAATGAGGCGTGAATTCGGGCATTGGGAAAGAGCACCATATATGCGCCCATGACGCCAGCGATGGCTCCGGATGCACCGATCATCGGCACTTCCGAACCTGGATCAAATGCTGTGAATAAGGCAACAGCGGCGATGCCGGAGATCAGATAGAAGATGATAAACTTGATCTTACCGAGATAATCTTCAATATTGTTTCCGAAAATCCAGAGATAGAGCATGTTGCCGGCCAGATGCATAAATCCGCCATGGAGAAACATGCTGGTAAAGACAGTGAGGCCATAAGGCACCGACAGCTCCGGATAGACCTGCTCGAATCTGGTGTATTCGATGGGGATGTAAGCCCACTTATATACCATCACATTGAGCAACGGTTCCGGCAGAAAAAGTTGATACAGATAGACGGCCACGTTCATAGCAATCAATACTACCGTAATGAGGGGAAAATGCCGGGTCGGGACTTCGTCGCGCAGTGGTATCATCTGACTGAATATATGCGATTAGCCTTGAGTATTCAAGGGCGGCGGAAGAAATCTATGGAGGCTACTTGCCGCCGCGAGAGAATTCGGTTGACATGCGCCGAGTGTTCCCGGTTTTGTCGGCGACCCTGATCTCGAGTTTGTGTTTGCCGCGGGCAATATCGAAATGCGGCACCGAAGTTACTTCGCCTGATTCCGGATCGTACAACGGGATACACCACTTGCCGTCAATGCGAATATCGATGTTATCGCTGACGCCGGAGAGGTCGTCGCTGAACCTGAAACTGATCTTGGGCCGCGCGCTGGTAACTACCGCACCAGCGGCGGGGCGAAGCTGGCGCACGCTGGGTGGCAGGGTATCTTGCCGAGCAGTGATTGTCGCCAGCACATACGATTTGGCGCTGATAGATTTTTTTACACTGTCAACAGCTCCACCCATATAGAAGAGCCCTTTTCCGCCGACGGAATAAAGGCCAATTCCCTTTGGAATAGTATCGCCTATGGCATAAGTGTAGGTTATCTGCCTGGTCAGGGCCGAATTTGACGGCGATAACGTGTAATTAGCGAAGCGTCCGATGCCAGAGCGTTCGACTCTAAGTAGTAATTCTCTTCAAGGGGAAACATGGCGTTGCCCTTCCGGAAATTCGATTGTGAACCGTTTGTCGTCCGATGTAAGCGTCATCGATTCCCCTGAGCGATGGCGAATTCTCTTATAGTTTACAGGAACGGAGAAGGACAAATGCTCTCCGGCTGCCGGTTCGAATAGCACCTGCACCGAATCAGTCTCGAGTATGATACCACCGGATTCGATGTCGGTGATGCGGTCGACGATTCCGAGATAGAATTTTCCGATGACCTGATTCAATGGCTTACCCCAACCGGCCTCGCGATGCAACACCATGACTTGCGCGGGCTTCGTCGAAGGAGCTTTGACAAGCAAGTAGAGGTTTCTTCCGCCAGGAATCCAAGCCGCCCGAAAGGTGCCGTAGTCCCGGCCATATTTGTCGAGCAAAGAGTTGAGGCGTGTCGAATCGGGTTTGGGGACGGCGAACTTTCTGTCCTTGGAGCTGTGGCCGGCGTCGAAAATTCGGACGATCGCCCTGGATGAATTGCCGGCGGCATCGGTCGCGATGATTTCAACCGGCGGCGGATCCTGACCGACCATCTCGCAGATGCCCGACATTTTCTGAACCGTCTGCATGTCCACGAGATTGTAGTATTCCTGATTTCCGCTTTGTGCCATCGTAAAATTGCGCTGGGCATCGATGAGATAGGTGTCATCGAAGGATACCTGGTCGTAACGGAGATGATAAAGCACGCGGTCGAGACAGCGGACTTCGAGATCGTAGATTGGCTTGTTGGCCAGGCTCTTGCCGACTTTGTCGACGATTTCCGCCGATAGCCAGAAATCATCGAGACCGCCCGGCAGTGTAACTGCCAAAGTGTATTCAGTCGAACGCGGCGATTTGCGGAACGCATGCAAGAGATCCCATCCCAGTGCGCGGGCCAGTTCATCGTTGTCAAATCCGACCAGGCGCAGGTTACGAAATACCGGCGCGCTCTTATCCTCGACCTCGAATCCCTTGATAGTCAGCGGATTCACCGGGACGTTATCCGGAGTGCGGTACTCGAAATGCAGATGCGGAGCGCCGACACCGGTAGCGCCGGAGAATGCAATTGTTTCGCCGCGCTTGAACGGGAATTTGTCGGCAGCTTAGTTCGATGTCCTGATTGTAGGCTTCCGCTGTGATTTGGCGCGCTTGAACGAATTCCTCGAGCTTCGGTGCAAAGGCACTTAAGTGGGCGAAGACACAGATATTGCCATCGGCCATTTTGAAATAGATGACTTTGCCGTAGCCAAAATAGCCGGTGCGTACGCGCATGATATAACCATCGGCGGGCGCAATGACGGTCTTGCCGATGTCTCCGCCGGTGCGCATATCGATGCCGAGATGGTAACGGCGGGTGCGATAGTCGCCAAAGATCGAAGTCAATTCATTACCGAAAGGGAGCGGCCAAAGATAGTCCGCAAGTGCGGCGCTCGAGTTGCAAAGCAGCAACAGCGCAAGGAAAAACCGGTTCGTTCGGTGAGACAATTTCATCGGGATAATCAGAATAATTCGAAGTTAGTGCCGATGGCGACTTTCGGCTGGGTGATGTCGATCTGGCGCGCCGGGCTTTGGTCGCTGCGAAACCCTTTGTGCAGGTATTCGGCATCATAGCCCATCTCACGCAAGATTTGTGCGAATTTCGCTTCGCCGTGAAGCGTGTAAATCTTGCGCGGACCGCAGGATTCGATATAAGCTATCAACTGCGTAAAATCGGCGTGATCCGAGAGCGGCACGCCCATATCGGTGCTGAAATTGTTCTTTCCGCGACCGCCCTGCGACCAACCACTAAGAAACAGCGACCGTTTGCGGCGAAGCGCGCGAAATTGTTCGTTGCGCAACGTCTGCGGGCAAACCACCACGACTTTGTCGTCAAGAGAGGTGTGAAGGTAGTGATCCGTCGATTCCATTTTGACGCCGGATGCCCGATAGAGGTGGTTAATGTCGTTGACGGCTTTGTCGACAGCGACCTTGAATCCGTGTTGTTGCAGGAGACAAACCGCTTCCTGTGCCTTGCCCATTGCATAACCGGCCAGCACCGGAATGTAGCCATCGGACTGGGCGCGTTTAACAAATCCGACAATGCGGCTATATACTTCGTTTTGCGGCGGGAAAGAATACATCGGATCGCCATAGGTAGATTCCATGATCAGGATATCGCAGCGGCGCGACTCGATCGGCGGACAGGTGATATTGGGATAGACCTTAAAGTCGCCGGTATAAACAATGCGAGTCCGCTTGATTTCGATCAGGATCTGCACCGCGCCGAGCATGTGGCCGGAGGGAAAAAGTTCGATGGTGGCATCGCCGAGCTTGACCCGGCGATTCATCGGCAGTGCGCGAGTCGGGACTCCGGGAAAGCGGCGCCGGTACATCAGAATCGTTTCGGCCGTTGCGAGGATGCGTCCGTGCTTGCGGGCGTGATCAGAATGCGCGTGCGATACAAAACTGCATTCGGCGCGACGGTGCGCATCGAGGTGGAAATCGAGTCCTTCGATTTCAATACCGTTGTCGTATTTTATCAGCGGCGGCATTAGTGCACTTTGCTCAAAATAGAATTCCCAACTGCTTATTGCTTGTATCCGATAGTGCGCAGAAACTGATGTCGTTTCTGGCGGGCCGAGTCGTCTTCGATTCCCAATGGCGCTTCGCCATCGACGACGCCGATGATGCCCCCACCGAGTTCGGTGCGGACGACCAGAGCTTGTACGGGATTGGCGGTGGCGCAGAAGACGTTTACGATCTCATAGACATTCTTCAGAGCCGGCAGGATATTCACCGGGAATGCGTTCTTCATGAAGATGAGGAAGCAATGCCCGCTGGCGATTTTCATCAAGTTTTGTGCAGCCGCATTGGTGAGTTCGTTATCGTTTCCGGAGAAGCGAATCAGGCGGTCGCCGGACGCTTCACTGAAGGCGACACCGAATTTCACGCCGGGCACCGAATTGACCATCAGTTCGTGCAAGTCTTCGACCGTTTTGATGAAGTGGCTCATGCCGAAGATGAGATTGCAGCCCTCCGGCATGTCGATCTTTACAATATCAATGTTCATGGCTTTGAACCTTCACCGGGTTTATAGAAGTATCGCGTCTTGAGTAGTGACTCGTCAATCGCATCTTCACAGCGGTAATCGGAATACTCTTCGATGGCGCCGAATCTGCCCTTGAAGAACAGGAATCCGGCTTTGCCTTTGAGTTCAAATCGGCGCGGAAAATAGAGGGTCGATTCCCCGTACTGCAACAGCGCGTAGTCCAATTGGAAGTCGAGCATTTCCACGAAGCGCGGCATCTTGGAGGGCTTAAACTCGGTGCGCAGAATGCCGAATGTTTTGGCGTCAATCCAATAAGTGGCGTTGAGGTGTTTTTCATCGGCGGTTTTGGCAAGGACCTGAACTACGTAGCAGGTCGTCAGTTTCTGCACTGATTGGTCAATTATTTCTGTGGTTCCTGCCACCGCAGCGGACACGACTCCCAATGCCGAGTCGCGGGTTTCAATCAGATGATAGCTGTAAGCATCGATTCCGGCTACGGTGAGGGGATCGACATAGTTTTCGCGTGAAGCCGCGCGCGCCTTTCCGCCGTCTTTGTGTTCATCCTGCCATTTTTCGGTCTGTTCCTCGGCTCTTTCCTCAATTTCTTTCGGCGTCATCATTTTGCCGTCTTTCTCAATCGAGAAGATCTGTTCGGCAATCCGCTTGCCGAGATGGTAGGAGCGCTTATTCATGACGGTCACTTCATCGGGCTGCATATTCTTGTCATACTTGATCGATCTGGTGACGGTGTTATTGGTGTATGTCGAACAGATCTGTTTGTCGGCTTCGAGTTTGGATATGGCGTTGCTGATAATTTCCTCGACCGAGGGAGCGGCGTCTGACCGGCAGAATGGGATCAACGATACTATCAGGGCCAGCAATACGGTTTTCACTATTTGTCTCCAGTTGTAAGTTGCGTCACAGATGTGATACTGTCGCCGAGCTGAATCCGATCAACGATTTCGAGTCCCGTTATCACTTTTCCGAAAACTGTGTAACGGCCGTCCAGATGCGGCTGCGCCGAATGGCAAATGAAGTACTGGCTGCCGCCGGTATCTTTGCCCGAAGTTGCCATTCCCACACTGCCGCGTTCAAACGGCAGATGATTGTACTCGCAGCGAATATCGTATCCGGGCGAACCCCAGCCGTCGCCGCGCGGGCAGCCATCCTGTATTACAAAATCGGGTACCACCCGGTGCCAAATTCGATTGTTGTAGAATCCAGAATTCACCAACGCAAGGTAGTTGGCGACTGTCTTGGGAGCAACTGCCGGATACAATTCGATAGTGATATCTCCCCGGGCGGTTGCAATTCGGACACGGGGGGAATCGGTCCGGCCGTATATCGAGTCAAATCTCTCCGGCGAGAGATAGCTTTTCTGATAATCCGCGGTATCAGGTACCTTGAGCCGCAATTTTTGGGCGAGTTCGCGGCCGCGCTTGCGAATGCTGAATTCGCTGTGATGCATGGCCGAATCGGCAAGCGTTGCCAACGGCGCCTTGTCAGTAACGGAGTCGGCTAACTCGATCACTGCGTCCAGTACCGATTGTTGTTTCTCGATCTGTGCGGCGGCGTGGTAGACCTCGCATAACCGGGGTAGATGCTGCATGCTTCTCTCTGTCGCGACATGGCCGGCGGCAATGGCAACGGGCATGAAGTCTGTGTCTGCCAGCGCTGATTCAAGAAGACGATTCGTTAGTTCCGGCTGATTGTAGCCAAACAGCTGTTCGAGCGCTTCACTGCGTACCACAGGGACCGGATCTTTATATAGATACTCCAGCATTGTCCGGGCCGTGTCGGTTTTGATCGCACCAAATGCCTGCGCTGCGGCGGCACGTTTTCGCGCGTCAGGATCGCCCACAAAGAGCTGTGCAAAGGTTGCGGCGTTCGGTCGGCCAACAGCGGCATAGGCAACCAACGCCGCCGACGCGACATTTACGTCGCTGTCTTTCAACAATTCCATCAATGTCAGCGCTGTCTGGTTATCCTTGAACTTGGCCAATGCCTGAACCGCTGCGATGCGGACATAGGGATCGTTACCTGCCGTCGTCAAATTGCTCACCAGCGGCAAGGCATCGGCCACGCTGAACTTGGCCATGAAATTCACGGCATGATATTGGACGCGTGGATCGGGGCTTAACAGCAGCGGCTGAATTGCGGCTGATGCTGAAGTATCGTTAACACGGGACAGTCCATTGATGGCAAAAATCTGGATTTGCTCGATCTTGTCGCTTAGCCCCAGCAGGAAGAGCGGCTGCGCTTGTTTGAGACTGCGGCGCATGAGAGCGTAGAAGACACGCTCGCGGATTGTGTCATCAGTCGACATCGCCTGCGCAATGAGCGCATTACCCGACGATTCGTCTTTGAGACGGAACATCCATTGCGCTGTGAGCGCGCGGATTGACGACATTTCACTGCTGTCATTTAGCACTTCCGACAGTCGCGCCGAAGCGACTGGAGTACTCAACTTGGAGAGGGCATCGAGCGCCGATTTTCTAAGTTCCGGGTTCGTCGATCTTGAGAGATTGATTAGCTGATCTTGAGAGGCTGTATCGGCGACTTGTCCGGCAGCAAAAGAGGCCGCCAGTTGCACATATTCACACTCATCCGAGAGAAGTTGTCGCAGTCTGCCGAAAGTAACCGGCTCGCCAACGATACCGATTGCATAGGCCGTGCGCTCCCGAATGGTCGAGTCGGGCGATGCCATCCATTTGTCCAGCCCCTCGGCCGGCAACAACCGCGAGTCTTCGGCGAGGGCGATTTCCCAAAGCGTGTCCTTGTTGGCTTTTTGTCCGCAAGAACAAAGAGTCATGATTACAACAAAAAGGGACAACAACAGGAGTATGGGCTTAGTCACAAGGTGCAGATTAACTTAGAGGAGCCCGCTTTTCAAGATTGAAATTTGACGAATTGGCGGATAGACCGAACTACTTCAACAGCAGCATCTTGCGAGTCTCGCTGAAACTGCCGGCCGACAGCTTGTAGAAGTAAACTCCCGTCGCCACCGGCTGGCCATTGTCATCCGCGCCGTTCCAATAAACAGTATGCGTTCCGGCGGGACGCAGGTCGTCGAGAAGAGTTGCCACCTTCTGACCAAGCGAGTTGAAGACCTGGAGCTGGACGGTCTCGGCGCGATTGAGGTTGAACTGGATTTGCGTAATTGGATTGAAAGGATTGGGGAAGTTCTGTTCCAACTGATAGGCACTTCGGCAAGGCAGCGCCGCCGTCATCATCGACGGGCGTGGCTTGGCGATACATTGACTTGGCGCGTTGGGCGAAGAGCGCCAAGTTGTCGGCACTCCCTGCCGCAATGATCGCAAATGCAGCGGTATCTGATTCACCCGGGCCGAGATTGAAAGGACCGGTCGAGATCGAGTATGATTGATCCGGAGCAAAATTGGAGGTTGGAACAGTCGCCCGGGTCAGCATGTCATACTGCTCCTGTTCCGTTACGCCGTCATAGATAATGGCGGAGTTGGGTATGGCCCAGAATGTCTTCAGTCCTTCATGGTTCAACACCGATGTACCGCGATACTGCGGCTGGTTGTTTTGCCACATGTAGCCGAGTTGATTGGCCTCGTCGAATCCGGTACGATCCTGTCCGCTGTTGGGCGGAAAGTCCCAGTCGAAGTACATGCCGACATAGAGATCACTGATTGCGGTGTCCTGGTCATTGATGACGGTGTATTCCATGATTACATAGTTGGCGTCGGCGCTGCCGTTGAAACTGGCTGTGCGCTGCTCAATCGTGATGCCCAACGGCCGATAGGCATGACCATCGTCGAAGCGCGAATATGTCTCGTGGTCGCCGAGAATGCCGCCGGAGTTGACCTGCAAATTTCCGCCGGGCGCGACCCGGAAGTCGGCGTCCACCGAGAAGATCGTGTTGGTGATCGCGTCCGAGACACCTGCAGGAGAGTTGCCGACGAGTAATCCGGCTTGATAGAGATTATTGACGCCGTTGACCGGATAGAGAAAGCCCAGACCGTTGTTGGGGAGTACCGAACCGGGAGCCAGTCCGTAGGCGCCGAAGTTTGTTACAGTGAATCTCACGCTGTCTGATTGATGATTGTAAGCTGACTTAACCAGGGCTTCGCCAACGGTGAAGTATAGTTTGACTGTTTTTTGGTAACCGGCTGTTGCCGTAATTCGCAAATTGACAGAAAGCTGTGTGCCGTTGACGATGCCATTGGCGAACTGCAGAACAAAGGGATCGGAGTTGTTGTTGGCGCTGGCGTTTTGCGGGAGATTGCCGAAACTGGAAGAGCCATTCAGGATCGTCATGCCGGTCTCGGGTTCCAGCAATTGAGCATTGACATTCAGAGTGCCAATCCCGGAGTTCTTGAGAGTCGCAATCACCTGGACTTGCATACCGGCGTTGATCGGGTTGTGTTCGATAGTCTGCACGAAGATATTGACCTGGTTGTTCGGCGGGATCAAGGCCAGGGCAGCCGGGATATTGATGAGTCCGTATCCGGATATAATGTCCTCTCCGGTTTCCCCTATGTCCGTTGCCGAGTTGAGCAGGGCCTGTTTTATCTGACTGACCGTAGCATTCGGGTTGTATTGGCGCAGCAATGCGACAGCACCGGAAACATGCGGTGCCGCAAAGGAAGTGCCGCTGCGGCGACCATAGTAGAATGTCGGGCCGGGAACCGTGGTCCAGATATCCGATCCGGGGGCAACGACTTCCGGTTTGATCGAAACGCCGTCGCAGTCGGAAGGACCGCGGCTGGATGAAATCCAAACCTGGCTTCCCGTAGAGTCGGTTGCACCAACTGCAAATGTATTCAGTTCAGTTGTCGCACGATTGGCCGGATTGCGAATGGAACTGGTGTCGGGGCCCTCATTGCCGCAGGCGAAAATTACGACTGTGCCGAGCGCTTCAAGGTTGTCAATCGGCGCCCAGAACAAGTCGGAACAGTCAATGTTGTCCTGAAGAAATCCCCAGGAATTATTCAAGACATCGGGAACGTCTTCGATTGTATTGGGATCGCCATCCGGGTCGGCCGCCCATTGAAATGCCTGTAAGTAATTGGCACCCGGGATATCGACGACCATGGCGCTGATCCACTGGGCGCCGAAGGCGACGCCGACAGTATCGCCGGTTGCGTCATTCTTGCCGACCATGATCCCCATGGTTGATGTGCCGTGCGAGCCGACACTAAGCTGGCTGTTCCAATGCGGGGTTTCTTCTTGGTAGACCGGGTCAAACCAACTCTCGGCGGAAGAGTGGTTGTTTCCGCGCCACGATCCTGAAAGCGCGGGATGACCACCATCGACGCCAGTGTCAAAGGAAGCGATTAAGCGTCCTGCTCCGGTATAGCCCATTTGCCACATCGCGTCGGCACCGATTGCACGCAGGCCGCCTTTGGCAGAGCCGCTAGCGCTGGTGGCGGTCCCGGCAGATTCGTTGTGGTTGGGATTATAGAGCGATGCGGGCGGAAGATCCTCGATGACGGCGGCGATGTCGGAACGCGATTCCAATGTCTCGATAAACCTGCGGGAAGCTGTGATGCGAAAAGCGTTGGTGATCCAGTAGGCTTCGTAGGACTCGACCTCACCGCGCGATATTGCCTCATCGAGCATTGACCGAATCGGCACCTGCTTCTCGGAGGCAAAGTCTTTGAGTTGGTCTAGCAGGATTTTGTGTGCCGCCTGACGCGAAAAAGCGTTCAGCTTATGGGCCTGCTGCGCCTGTGCAACATCGAGCCGTTCGGACATGAAGACCAAGACAGAGACCATCTCATCCGAATTGCGGCGAGCGAGCGTCGAATTCAGTCGATCACTAAACTGGGCTGAAAAGGCGGCGGCAGCGGAGGCAATTACCAGCATGATGCTGACAATCAACCGTAAGCATGTCTTAGTAATCGTAATCATCCTCTAGATCTTTCAGCGAAGAGTATGCCCGAAATGGCCGGGCGGGAACAATTTCCGGCTAGTGGTCCATTCTTAGTAATGGTAACAAGTTGCGGGGGCAATCTGTTTCCTAAGTTAACTTCTGCAACACACCGATAACGTACAATCTGGCAAAATGTGCAAATCCTTGCACTGTATGTGACGGCGCAAACCGTTACAGTCTGACGGCCGTTCCTGAAGCTGTCACCAGAAGCATACCGGTGCGAATGACCTCATAATCAATGTCGACCCCGACGACGGCTGAAGCGCCGAGTTTCATCGCTTCCTGCTCCATTTCAGTTAGGGCGATCTGGCGCGCCTTGATCAGTTCATTTTCGTAGGCACCCGAGCGACCGCCAACGATATCGGTCACGGTAGCAAAAAGATCTTTGACGATGTTGGCACCCATTACTGCTTCGCCGGCAACGATGCCGAGATAGTCGCGCACGGGCTTGCCCTCGACGTTAGGTGTAGTTGTGACAATCATCAGACTCTATCTCCGAAAAGTGTTGAAAAATCATAATAAGCCACGGCGGTTGCGTGAGCAATGAAAATGAGTTGTTAGCGCTTGACAAATGTGCAAGAAGCTATAAATTCTCTGACCATTGGTTGAACGTTGATGGCGGTGTAGCTCAGCTGGTTAGAGCAGCGGAATCATAATCCGCGTGTCCGGGGTTCAAATCCCTGCACCGCTATTTGTTCAATCTTCGCGACAACTCATTCACTCGCAGTAAGTTACAAGAGTCACGAATTTGCATGTGGAGTGCGTGTGTCCAAAATGTGCCCATTCACGATCATGAGAATAGGCTAATAATAGACTTGATAGTCCCTGTTTGGTGGCCGAGGGTTGACGTCAATTTTATGGTACTAGTGTCTCTCTATCTGCCCCCTCGGCAATTTCTCCTCTGCGCATAAGAAACGGAAGTCGGTAATTCGGAGAGCTTCCCTGATGCAGCGCGGCCATCGGAGAGAGAACTTAATTTCCGCCCAAACGGTACCTAACCATAACTGCCAGATGATTTCTTGCTAATTACCTAACATAACTGCAAGTGGATCAAACCGACATTGGATTTCTGTAATCCGCTTATGGGGCAGATTGATCGAGCTAACTTGGCGAAATTCTCAATGACTGATCTTGTCAAATAAAGTGGCGATGCGAAGAAGCTGTGAACTAAACTCCGCACCTTCGGCAACGGAAGAAGCTCTGATTGATCAAGATTTCGGGTTTATTGTCTTTGATACCGATGCCGACCGAGACCCCTTGTCGAACATAGTCAGGTACTCCGGTTTGAGTCAGGACCTTTAGCCTCGCGGTCACCGCAAGTATATCAGCGAGTTTGACACTGCGCAGGGGAGTGATGTAGATGATGTCGATCCTGCTGGATTTGATAGACTCCTCGAGAGACCCGCTTTACGGTATTCGATACGATACAAGCTCAATGTCAAGCCCACCGACCTTCATGGGCATCAGGCTCTTGAAGGAGCCCTCAATCTGTTCCTTCGCCAGCGTTGATTCACTGTTCTTTGATTGAAAGAGGATAGCGATGGTGATTTCCTGGTCGTCTTGCTTGATGATCGCCCTGTCAAACTTCAGTGTCTTCAGGAGCAGGTCCGCCTGTACTGAAAACGGGACCTCAATCTCTTGGGCCTAAAGCGCAGTCGTCCAGACGAGAGTCGACAGCGCAATCAGCACTAAGGACCCCAAGACTGGTCTCTTTATATCAAGCAAGGACTTCATCTGTTGTCAAATCCTGATCTTTTTCGCCTTGAAGTCCTACAGTTGTATGTCAGTTTAACCTGAAATGTCCTTCCGTCCTGTGGAATTGCGTCCTGTACATGTTCGAATCCTCCGGGATTGGAATAAGATTCGTTAAACGCATTCCTGACAACCAGGGCGAGTCTGAATTTGTTGAGTACCGCTCCTGCTCCGGAAGCGTCAGCGAACTTCGGCTGAGCCGCCAATTGCAGATCGGCCAGAAGAAATGAGCCTGTTTTCGTATCGTAGACTGTCATTCGCTCGCTTTCATAACGCAAGATTGCACTCCCAGAGAAGTGTCGAAGAAATGCGGACCATATCCCGACCTTGATCATAGTAGTTGGCGAATTTGACAATCGTTCTTTACTCTCCGTGTCTTCTGTCTTCTGCACCGTACAATTGGCGAAGGCGGAGAGGCTTTGCGAAAACTCGGCTCGCAGTGCGAATTCTCCACCGATGGCATCGACAGATTCCGAGTTCCGCAATTGAGTCAGGCTGTCGAGCAGGGTCGATGACATAGTCCATGAGGCCATCCATTGTGTAGCTGTAAACCGCCGTCGTCAACTGTAGAACGCGGTTGACTTGATGTTCCACGGCAATCTCATGCGTGAGAATATTCTCTGCCTCGAGATTCGGATTCGATTTGAATCCGGACAGGGGGTCATCATAAAATCGTTCCATGCTGGTTGGAACGCGGAAAGCCCTTCCATACAGCGCTTTCAGGGATGTACGATTCGTAGGCGAGAAGACCACACCAAGTCGAGGAGCAGTATAGCCGCCCTGGCTTTGGTACTGGTCGTGCCGCAGACCGGCGAGCAACGATAGGGACCCGAACGGCCGGTACTCGTTTTGTACTGTGAACGAGAATACGTCCAGGGGCTCATCGATAAAGTTCAGGAGACCGCTGCTATCTCCCCAATTTTTGTAACGAGACTTAAGTTGTGTCTGGAACTCTGCGGCAGCCAGTAATTCTGTTGTTTACCGAGGCGTCGAGCGTTATCAGTGCCTCGCCACCCAGTGACTCACCATTAGTCTCATCTCTGGTCGTGTTGTCCTCCTCGTAAGGCCACCATCCCTTATATACGTATTTGTCGAAGTATCCGCGCAGAGCCAGTTCGGTGGCGCGCTGTTAGTCGCCTGCTATAGTGGGCATCGACAAAACCATAGACATCAGCGCTGCGAGACTGTTCGGCGTTGAAGATCGTCTCGTAAGAAGCGGTCGGTATTCCCTTTTCTCGAGAGCTGTACATGGTCTCAATGCCGAAATCTCCAAACTTTGCAGATGCTACCAGGGCATGCCCGTTTTCCCAATCGCGCCGTTCGGCAAGGCCGTGATTTGAAGTAGCAAGATCGAATTCCTTGAAGTACAATGACTGTCCGTCGTTGTCGGCAACTCGCCCGGACACCATGAAGCTGCTGGTGGTTGAGAGTCGCTTCGAGAACAACGCGGCGACCTCTCGGGAACCGAAGCTTCCGGTCGAACTGGAAGCAATTAAGCCCTCCACAGTCTTACAGTCCTTGGTGATGATGTTTATCACGGCGAACATCGCGCCGGTGCCATAGAGAGCCGAGCTTGGTCCGCGAACGACTTCGACACGTTCGACGGCGTCGAGAGAAAAGGCCAACTCGCTTCCCGCGAATGTCGTGCCGTCCATCGCTTCATAGATCGAGTGACCGTTCAGAAGAATCCGGATTCTGTTGTTGAAATCGCTCGGGCGACCGAAGCCCCGCGCTCCCATAAAAGTATAATTTCGATCATAGCTGCAGTAGAAACCGCTAAGACTGTTTAGGGCATCAGCGAGCGTCTTGTATCCAAAGCGAGCGATGTCTTCCGCGGTTATGATGCTGACCGATGAAGGAGCCTCGGAGGTTTTTTGGCCATATCGCGAGGCTGTGCTGATCTCGGTGTTCAGCACTTGTTCAAGCTCGGAAAGCGGACTTGAATTGCCGGCTTCTTGAGCCGACGTTTGACTGGCAATCAACAATGAAATTGAGGCCAGAACCAATATTTGGCGCATGAATTTCATCTGCCCGCTCCTTGTCTATGCAAGTGACTACTCGTTCTTCTTCGCTCGTTTCATTCGCTAATCAAGTCGACATCGCCTGGGCCGGTATAGCCGCTTCGCGCTGAGGATCGATTGGTGTCGGATGCAGAGCGGAATGAACGGCCGATGCGATGCCCTCCATCGAGTAAGGTTTCCGGAGGTACCCTGACGCGCCGAGGCGAATTAGTTCCTCGACACGTTCACTCGACGAAAATCCGGACACAACGATCGCTTTTTGCTGCGGTTTCGTTTTGAGAATTTCTTTGTAAGTATCGAGCCCGTCGAAGTCCGGTTCCATGATCATGTCGAGCAGGATTAGATCAGCGGAATTTTCCTGGAGATATTTTACCGCCTCGCGTCCGCTGGCAACGGAACTGACACTGATAGCCGATGTTACTAAGGATTTCGCCGGCCAGTTCGCGCTGTTCTGCGTTGTCATCGACCATAAGAAGTGATTCACAGCCGGGCTTGACCACTTGGCTTGCAGCTTTGGAAAAGCCCTTCTCCGTTACCGGAAAGTAAAGAACAAAATCCGTACCGCGTCCAACTTCAGAGAGGACATCATAATAGCCCGCATGGTCCTGAATTACCCCATGAACCACCGAAAGCCCCAGGCCGGTACCACTGCGACCCATTTTCTTTCTTGAGTAGTAGGGTTCAAAGATCTTGGCGAGATCCTCTTTGGCGATTCCACATCCGGTATCTGATACTCGGACCATGACGTAGTCGCCCGGGTTAACCTTTTCATAGCCGGATTCCAGCTTGGTAATATTAGTCTTGGCGACCTGAATTGTCACCGTACCGGCCAGCTCTTATGGCGTCAAAAGCATTGACCACCAAATTCATCAGGACCTTGGCGAGATGGGGACCTGAACCGATGATGAAATGAGCCGAGTCATCCAGTTCGGTCACGACTTTGATTTGCGGGTGTTCGGCCTTGAGCCGCAAGAAGCCCGGCGAATCAAGATACTCGCGCAGGACGTCGCTCACGCGCATGGGATACATCTCATAGCGGCCCCGCCGGGCGAGAGTGAGCAGGTCATTGACCACGCTGGCGGCGTCAACGGCGGCGAGCTTGATGCGCTCAACCATTTTTCGGACGCCAGGGTTGTCCGGCAGCATTTCAATGATCAGATCCGGATAGCCGACGAGGGGTCCGAGGGTGTTATTCAGATCATGTGCGACACCGCCGGCAAGCATCCCGAGAGCTTCCATCTTTTCGGCCTTTTGCAGTTTGTCCTTCATGGCTTCGCGCTCGGATTCCGCCCGCTGGCGTTCTTCGATTTCGCCTTGAAGGCTCTTCAGCGTCTGAACCAGTTCTTTGGTGCGTGCCTGCACCAGTTCTTCCAATTGTTCGTTGTGACGGCTGATCTCGATTTCCAACCGTTTGCGATCGGTAATGTCCGACATTGCTCCCACTGAGCCGCAGTATACGCCTTTCTCGTCCGCGAGGGGTGCGGCGTTGATGGCGACAATTCTTTCTTCGCCCGCCGGCGTCAAGATATTCAACTCGTAGGAACCGCTGACCCCTGTCCGTCTCACAGCTGTTTGTGCCTTCACCAGCTGCAGAGACTCCGCACTTATAGTAGTCAGCGAAGTTTCTTCCAACCAATGACCGCCGGATCTATTTCACCGAGAATTCGCGCAAAGGCCGGGTTGCAGAACCGGATCTGGTCGTTTTCATCAAAAATTCCAAGCCCTTCCTGGACCGTCTCGAAATTTTCTGCGCCTGAATCTCGGAATCATGCAGCTTTCGTTCGGTGATAATGCGCGCAGAAACATCACGGAAGATCATGACAACGCCGATTAATTCGCCGGATTCGAGCCTGATTGGAGCAGCGCTATCTTCGACGGCCACCTGCACGCCGTCACGACGGGTAAGGAGTGCAAATTCATGTAAGTGCAGAGTCTTGCCGGACTCGAGCACGGTCGCCACCGGGTCAATCGGCTTAAACTCCATTGACTCGTTGAGCGTCAATTGCAGAACTTCGTGTGCCGGGCGACCTTGTGCTTCTTCAGTTGTCCAGCCGGTAAGTTGAGCCGCAATACGATTGAGATAGGTGACTTTACCAGTCGTGTCGAAAGTCAGTACCGCGTCACCGATGCTGGCGAGAGTTACCGAAAGCCACTGTTCGTGTTCCTTGAGTTTGCGCTCGAAGCGGTGACGTTCGAGGGCGATTTCGATTGTGGTCTGGAGTTCGCGATCCTCGAACGGTTTGAGAAGATAGGCGAGCGGCCCGGCTGATTTCGCCCGACTGATGGTGCTCTTGTCCGAGTTGGCGGTGAGAAAGATGATCGGTAAGTCAACCGATTCCCGGATCGCGGTGCGCTGTTTCGATCCCGTCGATTTCTCCTTTGATCTGGATGTCCATCAGGATCAGATCAGGCTTCTGCGACAATGTCCTTTCAATCGCGGCCGCGCCGGTAGCGACGGTCGCTACGACTTCGAAACCCATATTTTCAAGCCGCTGCCGAAGATCCATGGCAACGATTGACTCGTCTTCAACAACCAGTATCTTGTGTAACCGCATTCTACCTTCCTCTTTCCGCGGATCGTTCGCAGGCGAAATCCATGATAAATCGTGATCCGCGCTCTCGTTCAATTCTGATCGTTCCATCCAGTTGCCCGATCAGACTGGTCACTAACTGCATGCCCAGGGTTCTCGAGTTTTCGACGTCAATTTCTTCCGCGATTCCAATGCCGTTATCGGCAATGACCAACGACATCCTGGCCGTCGGTCCGCTTCTTGCAGGCAATTGTGATCTCGCCGCTGGCGTGGTCCGGAAAGGCGTATTTCAGAGAATTGGTGACGAGCTCGTTGATGATCAGACCGCAGGGAATCGCGATATCAACGCCCAGGAAGATTTCATCAATGTCTTGCCGGACCGAAATCCTTTCCACGATTGCCGGAAACCGTGCTCATCATGTAGCTGATTAAACTCTGAACATAGTCGGGGAAGTTGACTTCACTGAGGTTCTCAGAACGGTAGAGCTTTTCATGAATCAGAGCCATGGTCTTCACTCTTCCCTGACTATCGCGAAACATCGCCTCGAGTTTCTTATCCTTGATCTTACCCGCCTGCAAATTGAGCAAGCTGGTTATGATCTGGAGGTTGTTCTTGACGCGATGATGAACCTCCTTAAGCAACACCTCTTTCTCATGCAGTGACTGCTTAATTTGTCTTTCAGCTTCGATGCGCACCTCAATCTCCTGACGCAATTGTTCGTTAGTCCGCTCCAATTGACGAGTTCGCCGATCCATCGGTCCCTTGAAGAATGATATTCGTCTCGAACAAGCGAGAAGGCGTTCCCCGCGGAGTCGACGCTGCGCTCAACCCGGCTCATCAGCGCCCGATTGATCTTCGTCAGATGTCTCGACCTGTTCGGTCAGCATGGCGAGCTGATCCTGCTGCTCTTCGTTCAACGAACTTGTCACTCCCCGAGCACCACTCCGGTGAATGTCTGATTGACATGCACCTGATTGAATTGCTCGCCGTATGTGTGGAAACCGATCAAGTTGTACTTCTGCAGGAGGGCGTCAACATCCTTGGTCAGGCCTTTCTCCAGAACCTCCAGCCGTCGCAAGATGCATTCGCAGCCAATAATTACCTGCGGATTCGGGATCTTGGACGTGACCTCTTTGAGGGTTCTTTCCAACGTTGCGACGAGGTCCTGACCCTGCGAAATCGTCAGTACCAATCCTTCGTCAATGGCGCAGAAGAAGGTGAGGCTGCCGTCCGGATTGACTTTCTGAATCGAGCGGACATAATACTCGCCACCAATCTTGAGCATCACGGGGTACTTGGCGAATACCATCGGCTGGAGTTCATTGATCTCAATCCCCAGCAGTCTGGCGTATTCCGACGCGGCTGGTTTGCCGTTAATTTCGGTGACGATCCGATTCTGCGGATCGGCTGCCGTTACCACCAGCCTTCTGTCGGTGGGGACAAAGTGCTGCATCTTGAAGGTCTTGAAGGTATGAGTGGTCAGAAAGACCGCCACGGCGGCGGCATCTTGAACAAACTGGCCGTTCACGAAAACATGTGTCTGTTTGAAAGCGAGATCGTCGCCCGCCGACCCGCCGATAATCGGAAGGCCCTCGAGGTGATGGTAAAGAACGGAGATTGCCTGTTCTTCTCTCACCGACAGTCCGTCAATCAAAAGCAGGGCAAAGGCCTTGCTGCCGGGGTGGACTTTTTCTTCAGCAGCCAGCCGGCCTCTTACCGATTTTCCGATCTCCTCGATTTGGGAGGTATCGAATTGCTGGAGATGTTCCATCGAATATGTTAACATCTGCAATTGATCAGAGCTGAGACTGAAACCGACCAGTGTTCCCTCACCGTATCCCAACGGGCCGATCTCTCCGGAGGTCGTACAGCCGATCATTGGCGCATCGAAACGGTTGGTGAGTTCTTTTGCCAGTCGATCGAGATTGTACTTCGAAGAGGCAAAGAAAATTACTCCTGACAGTCTGTCCTGGCCAATCTGCTCATAAAGTTCTTGAACGGCCGTTGCCTCGTCGAGCGAGTGCGATTGTCCCCGCTTCACGGTTAGCCGGGTCCTTGGCTGGGAAATTGTCGCCGTCTGCATTGTTCTTTCCTCCGGGTCAATGCCCTCGTTAAGTGCAATCTGTTAACTGGCGATCCGCCGTCTAAGCTCGGTCAACGTGCATGCCGTGACGTTAACATTCGGGTACTGATAGTCAGTGCCAATCCCACCATCGTACGTCTCAGCGAAAGGGGTCATGTCATTGCTTGTGTTGAGTGATCAGCCGGCGCCAGCACTGCCACGCAGCAACGTCGAATCATCACGGACATTTCCGATACCGATGACGCTTCGATGTTCATCAGATCCTCAAGGCTTAAGTCTGTAAGGTCAAGTACTGCCTGGTCAATTTGGCCACTGGGGATTGAGTCTTCGGTGCAGCGGTGCTGTGAATCACCGCCAGTGCCAAGAGACACATCGCCAAAATGAGACCGATCTTCCATGCAATCGTCTAACTCGGGTTGCCGCAACAAGCCACCGAATCGCCCGGACGGCGAAACGACCAAGCGGAGAGATGAATGCACTGGTCGCCAGAGGCGAGGGGTTCGCAGCTTCCCGCGAACTGACATATTAAGATTATTCGGACAGGTGATGCGGAAGTTAAGCAAACAAGTCCATGTTTTAGCGATCCGTGCAGCAATTTCAGTTTTACGATGGGAGAATCGAGCTCTTAAGCGACTGCCGGCAGAAATTATTCCAATTAGAAACATGACGGCCGAGTGCGTGTTCTGACTCGGCTTTAAATCCAAAGGCACTTATACGAACACCGGTAGATCTAACAAGGGCGTGAATGCGCTTGCCTGCAGAATGTGCGCACGCCAGGTACAATTCCCATAATCGGATCTGATATTCCTGTTTTGATGAACCTGACTAATCAAAGTTACGAAGTGTCGTGTCACGTTAAGGACTCGATCAGCCAAGGCGGCTGTCATGATACTTCAAGATCAAGAACAAATACGCAGAGGCTATTGATGGCGCAATTTCATGCAATGCAATGAGTTGCGAAAGCGGCGCATGATGGGCTCGGGGTGCAACTCCCCGCACCGCCGTTGATTTCCGGCATTAGCCCCGGCTCCACTCCAAAATGACTGACAAATATTCATCCATTTTTTTCGTTACCTTTTCACCCTCAATTGCATCTCTTTAATACGTGATTAAGAACGACAGTCCATTTTGGGATCTGGTCGAGCGCGAGCACAAGCGTGCCAGAGCCTATTGCTTACGATTGACGCTCAATCCGGACGAAGGCGATGATCTATATCAGGACTCGGTGATGAAGGCGTTTCGCGGGTTTGCAGGGCTCAAGAGTCAGGAGCTATTCAGGCCGTGGTTTTATCAGATTATCAACAACGCCTTTCGGGGCCGTGCCCGCGACACCTGGTGGAAGCGGGTTTTCCCGGGGCCAATCGAGGGCGAGAGTTTCGAGCCCGGAAGCGACCCTTCGGGCGAATATGAAGCCAGGCGGCAGCTGGAATTTGCCTTCACAGCGCTCAACGCGGACGATCGGATCATCGTCACGCTGGCGGAGCTGGATGGCTGGAAAATTTCCGAGATTGCGCAATTGACGTCAAGATCGGAAGGCAATGTGAAGATGCGTCTGGCGCGGGCGCGCGAGAAGATGCGCCGGCGATTAGGCGGACAGTATCGCAAGTCGATCGCGACAAAAACGGATGAAGGAAGCGAGAATCTATGCAGTGTCAACAAGCCCGAATAAGATTGGAAGCGTTCAGTTGGCGCTTGAGCGAGTATAGCCGGGATGCGGAATTGCTGGAGCATCTTGACGACTGTCCGGATTGTTCCAGCCTGGTGCGCGCCGAACAGGCACTCAATCAGCACCTTGCCGCTTTACGGAAATCAGAACCGACGACAGAACTGTCCATATCGACTGTCAGAGCGAGAGTTGAGTCGTCTGGCGGAAAGAAGCCGCAAACGAGCAGCCAGCGAGGTTGGCTCGGAGCGCTGATACCCAATACTCGCCCGCGGATTGCCGTGGCGGCAGTACTGGCGATTTTTGCCTTTATTGCTCTGATCCCTCTCAATGTTAATCAGAAAGTCGGTTATCAGATCGCCATTGATGGAGTCGGGAGAGAAATCGCCCTGGAAAATCCCAAGATTACTTCTCTGCTAGGCGCGCTCGGAATGGAACAGGAAGTAGCAACTACACTGCTCGATTCTCTGGGCATGAACCAGATTCATTTTACAGTCGGAGAGTGCACGGAGACTTGCCGCCTGACAATCTTCGACTTGAAAACAGAACGCGACGTCCGATTGATGGTGCAGGCGATCATTGACCTTGGCTGTTGCCGCATTGACAATGTTGCGCCGGTATTCCGCAACGAATCGATGAGCCTTCTGGGCCTGGCGACCAGGAAACTACTTTCATAGTCCAAATACATGCGGTGATGCCGGAAGCTAGCCCGGCAGTCGCTGTGCAAGCAAGAAATAAACTGAAACAACTATAATCGCAGCTCTCACTACGAGGAGGAACGAGTGATCAAGAAATCCCTTACGACAATGTTCATGCTTTTGGCAATGTCGAACCTGTTGTCTGCACAAGAGGCGGCAAAATCAGGCGCTAAATTATACATCGACGATACGGTGTTCAATTTCGGTTACATCTACGCCGGCAGTATTGTCAGTCATTCTTACGTGTTTCACAGCCGCGGCACTGACTCGCTGAAGATACTAAGTGTAAAGCCAGGTTGCGGATGCACAAAGGCCCCGCTTTCGAAGGAAGTTATTGCCGCCGGCGACAGCACCGAGGTGGAACTCGTGTACACTTCCAACAAAGGGGTGAAAGGCAATTTTGCCAAGAATGCGACAGTAAACTGCAACGACGCGGACCGGGCGACTTTTCAGCTAAAATTCAGCGGGACGAGCTTTACCGATGTCGATTCGATCACGCCGCTAACGCTTTCGGAAGGCGAACTGACATTCAATGGCCAACCGGGTGCACAGGAAGCCAAACTGATTGTCAAGAATGTGTCGTCCAATCCGGTCAAGATGCATTTGGTTAGCCTGCCGGCGCGATTCCTGCGCGTCGAAATCCCGGAAGCGGAAATTAAGCCGGGCAAGGAGAAGGAAATCAGAGTGAAGATTGACGCCTCGGTCACAGAAGAACAATTCAAGAAGTCGTTCACGTTTGCTGTCGACGACCAATCGGGAACACGCTACACTATCCCGGTTTCGTATAGCAAGATGGCTGAAGTTTCGGTCATTCAATCAGCGAGCTCCAAGAACGTTTCTGCAGGCAAGTAATCGAGCCGAGAGAAGAAATAAATGCAGGGTTCAGCAATCCGAACCCTGCATTCTCTGGAGGGGGGCATTCTTGTTAGTGTTGTCCCAAAACTACTTCGTATCGCGTTTTACTGAAGCAGCCAACTTTTGCGCATAGGCCAATCCCTCGGGCCACATGACCTCGATTGCAAACATACCGCGCAGATCGCCGCTCCTGTAGCCGACAGCTTTGTCATCGGGGTAGAGCTTCTTGAGCTCTTCTGTCAATCCGGTAACAAATGACGCTGGATCACCGTGGCAGCCGGCACACAATTCGTTGGTACGAATCGGGCGGTAGAAGCGGAACTTCTCGCGTTTTATTGGATCATTCCATTGCGCAATATAAGTGGCGCGTTTAGTCGCGGCCGCAAATTGGCCAGTATGACCAGTTGCGCAGAATCGGCTTGATTGTTGCGATTGCGCGGCTTCGCGGTCACACGTTCAAGGAACCAGCCGTCGCGGACATGGGCGGTTTGGATGTCGGGCGCGACAACGTTGCAGACATTGACGGCGTTGAGTGGACCGCCATCATCGAGAGCGACCTTGAGCGAGGTCTGCAATTGCGATGAGAATTGCGAAATCGCCTGGTTGGCGGCGCTAATCAAGAGCGAGTCAATTGCCGCTTTGGAAAGTGCTGTCGTGTCTGCCGCAGGGACTGCAGTTTTCGAGTCTGCATTTTGTCCGTTGGTCAATGTCAAGCTGCCAACAGTCATGATAACCGCGGCGAAAATGAAGATCCTTCTCATTTAGCACCTCGTTGATGGGATTTAGGGGTGTGTGATCGTTGTTGAATGTCCGCTTAGTAGATAACTATATAATCTGGCATGAATTGTCAATAATAAAGCGAGGCCGGCGCAATTTCGGAAACCGGCTCTCAAGATGCCTTTTCTGGACTGCGCGACAAGGCAAACCAGATTGTCCCGATCAATCCAAACACTGTCGCCGCAAGAAAATTCGTCGCCGGGCTGATTAGCCACAGAAGCGAACCACCAAACGCGGCGACGGCAACCACTGAATCGCGAAAGAGATAGTAGGTACCGAAGGTTGCGGCTTCGCGGCCCGGAACGGCCAAATCGATGATCAGCGCTTTGCGTGTCGGCTCGCCAAATTCCTTGAGTCCGCGAAGGACGAACGCTCCGACCAGAACCCAGAAGTGTCTGGCTGAAAAGAAGCAACAGAGGAAAAAGCGTAAAAAAGACAAATGTCATGACCACAAACGGCTTTTTCTCGGCTTTATCTGAGAAGTACGCCACCGGAATATAGACGAGAACGGCTGTCGCCATTTCGACTGTCGTCAAGACGCCGAATTGCACAGCAGTCACCGGGGAAGCGATTTCCTTCATGCACCATAGCACAACGAAGGCATATGGAATCTGCTCGCAGAACCGAATGAGCATATCGGAGATGAGCAGACGCTTCAATTCCGGGCGAAATTGGCGCAGGAGTTTCAACGGGTTCTTGTCGGGCGACTTGCCCAGCGTCTCTCCTGATGTAACTTCACCAGATGGAATCATTGTCTGCTGCAAAATTGCGGCAACGATCGCCAGTGCCAGTGCCGCGATAAATGCCAGTCGGACGCCGGTGATTTCGCCCCAGGTTGCAATGAAGACTCCGCCGATGAGCGGTCCCAGTGCCATTGGTATTCGTCGAATCAACGAGTGCATTGAGACGCCCATAGCGCGCTTGTTCTTGGGGAGGAGCTTAGCAACCAGACTCATGGTCGCCGGCAGTGAGATCGCTGTCCATGAAAGGAAGAAGAACGAACCCACGATCACCGCCCAGACGGATGGAATCAGAGATGACAATCACGAAACCGCCCATGGCGATGACATTGAATATCAGCAGAGCGCGTTTGGTGCCGTAGCGGTCGGCAATGTAGCCACCCGGAAACGAATAGAGCGCCGAGAGAAGATTGTCGAGACCATTGAGCAAGCCGACATAGATGGCGCCTCCGCCGAGAGCGACGATATAGAGCGGCAAGAAGCGTTCGGCCATCTTCTCGCCCATTCCGACAAGAATGACCATGCCCAAAAGCGCGACCATCGATCGCTTGAGACCGAGAAATTCCTTGATGTTATGAATTGATGGCATGCTCATAGTTTGCTGGAATGAAGATTGCCTTCTCGTCTGGCAGTTGGCAACGAGATTATTGGCCAGAACAGAAAAACGGCACGTGAAAATTCACGTGCCGTTTCAATCTTGCTTACGCGAGACGCTTAGCGGGTCTCTTTGTGGATCGTGTGACGACGAAGGAACGGATTGTACTTCTTGAGCTCCAAGCGATCCGGCGTATTGCGCTTGTTCTTGAACGTGGTATAGCGCGATGGAGTGCCGCCCTCTTTGCGGGCTTCGGTGCACTCGATGGTGATCATCGTCCGCGCATCACCTTTCTTCTTTGCCATGACTCTATCTCCTCAAACAAATATTATGCAATATCAATAAGTCAACCGCAGCCAATGGCTCACGGCAAGTCTTTAAATATATGGATTAGGTCGCCGAGGGCAAGGGAAATTTCACGAAGATTTGTCGTAAGTTGTTACTTGCCAACAGAATCCTTGATTGGGGTCGGGTGGCCATCGGCGTCCAAAGCGACCATAACGAACTCGCCATGGGTTGCCAATTCGCGTTTTCCAGTAAGGGGGCTTTCGGAGTAGAGTTCGACTTGAATCGTTACCGACGTTCGCCCGAGCTTCTTGACCATGCCTTTCAGCTCGACCATACTCCCCTGCCGGACGGCTTTCTTGAAGACGACGCGGTCAGAAGCGATCGTCACCATCGTCTTGCGGGCAAAGCGCGTCGAGCAGATCCATGCTGCGCGGTCCATCCATTGCAGTGCGATGCCGCCGAAGAGGGTACCGTATTGATTCACCATCGAGGGGAAGACCACCTCGAAGATACTGGTTTCGAAAGAGTCGTAGTTGGTCGTTTGTTCACCGGCCATGATTTGTCCTTTGCAGATCTAATCTCTATTGATGACAGAATAACGAATTGCCGCCAATTAGAGAAGATTCTTTTGAAGGCCGAGAAGAAGGTCGGGCCCTGCATCTGACACAGAGCCCGACAATTACTACTGCCCTATTTTTACGGACAGGCCGCACACGGCGCGGGACCGCCGGCGAAGACATACTTGATGAGATAAACTACGTCCGAAACAGTAACCTTCCCGCTGCAATCAATATCAGCCGCGACAATTGGGTTGGGTTGAGGGCCGTTTGAGAAGATGTAGTTGATGAAATAGACGATATCAGTCAGGACTATCTCTTCGCTGGCATCGATGTCGCCGCACAGGAATTCATCGGTGAGTTTTGCAACAAAACTATCGAAGTTTCCAACGGCGGACTGAAAAGCATGCAAGAGGGGGAAATCAAGCGATGTCGTGAGGCCAGTTACATAGATCGCCCCGGCGGCATCTTTAGCCATGCCAAAGAAACGCTCATATCCACTGCCGCCGAGAAATGTGCTATATTCGAGAGCATCTCCGGAAGCGGAAAACTTGGTAAGAAAGCCATCTTGCCCTCCAAGCGTGGATTGATATGCATCTTTCAATGGAAAATTCGATGATTTCGTTTCGCCTGTTACCACGGCACAGCCATTGACGCATACAACATCAAATGCCTCATCGTATGAAGAGCCTCCCAGGTGTGTCGAAAAAATCAGCGAGTCGCCATTGGGGCTAATTTTCGTTAAGAAACCATTGTCGCCGATGTAAGCAGTCAAGAACTCCTTCTTCACCGGAAAGTTCGCAGATGATGTCCTTCCGGTAACATAAGCGCATTCCTCATTGTCGAAATCAACTTGATAGACGGCGTCCAGATTCGTTCCGCCCAATATCGTGCTGTAAATCAGCGAGTCACCTTCTGCCGAGAACATCGCTACAAAGCCGTCTTCTCCGTAGTGGCCATCAACCTCGCTCATGATCGGCTTCTTCAACGGGAAGTCGAGCGAGTTTGTAGCTCCTACAACTGCAATACGCCCGGTCGGTGTAACGGCAACGCCGTAAATGCCATCGCGATCATCTCCTCCAAAATATGTACTGAAGATCAGGTTCATTCCCGACGCGTCAAGTTTCAGAAGGAAACCTTCGAGAGATTCACCGCCACCGGGCAAAGGTTGATAGGCTCCTACCACAGGAAAATCGTAACCGTATGCGACGCCGACTAAGTACGTACAGCTCGAATCATCGACTGCAATCTCTGTCGCTCCACATCCGCCAGTTGGGCCACCGACATAGCTGCTAAACTCAAGTGCATTGCCGGAAGGGTTTAGACGCGCGACAAATCCGTTATTGGGATTGCTTAGAAGCAGGAAGTTGTTCACACTGGGGAAATCATTAGACGAAGTTTCACCACAGATATAGGCGCGTCCGTCGGAGTCAACCGCAATACCGTATGCAGATTCCCATCCGCTGTAGCCACCGTTTCCCTGGCCGCCTATGTACGTACTGTAGACGAGAGTCTCCCCTGATGGACTTAGCTTTGAAACAAACGCATCTGACGGTCCCGCTAATCCATGATGCGAATTGAGTTCGGGAAAATCGGCTAGACCATGTAGTGCCCGTTATGTATGCTGCTCCCTCTGCATCGACTGCTACAGAATTTCCCTCGTCCTGATCGGCGCCGCCTAAATATGTGCTGAAGACAATCTTCGGATCAATGATTAGCACGGAATTTGGATTGATTGCGTCAGGCAAGTGGAATTGAACTGTCGCCTCGTCGGAAACAACAAAACTCCCCTCAATCGTTTGCTTTCTGCCGTCATCATTGAGATAGATGCTTGGTTGCCGTTCGAGGAAACTATGCCGGCCGATTTCGATAACGAGGTTACCGGTGGCATCAATGTCTACCTGTTCGATCCCTTCATACTTCATCCGAATCTGGTCGCTCTTTGCACCTGGAGCGACTACGAAATCGTACTCGAGATTGCCTTCAATACTGCGTATAGTAAGTGAGGTCGATTCCGGCATAAACGTCGCGAATAGTCACTGACGAATAGCTCGGAACATCAGTACGCCATTTCCTACGATCATTTCCAATGAAGAAGTTGCACCGATATTCCAGCCTGTCTCTACCGACTGCAATTGGGTCTGCATTCGCTCCGACGAATTTCTTGCTAATGATGAGTTCTTCAACTTGTTTCCCGATAGAACGACTTCTCGGCAGAAAGCCCTCAACTTGCGAGACATCTGCATCTTTCAGCGAATCCGTCGCGAGAATAAATTGGAAGTAAATCTCAGTCGTAGTTATCCAGACAATTGCCCCTTGCGCCTCCGCGCGAAAGAAGACACTCTTGTCCCACTGACCGGCATTTTCGACAAAGGCAATCGGTCTATTCGACGTAAGTATTTGCTTCCTGATTGTGCGATTGAGCAAAAACAGGCCACGTCGCGACAGTCGCTAACAGAAGGCCGAGTCGTATTGACAAACGCATACTTCCTCCAAATCACGAATGTGGCAATGAAACATTGGCATTCACAAACCTCTGTGGCTCACATTCAATCACGAATATTCAATAGTGCTGACAACAGAAAAAAGGAGACTTGCGTCTCCTTTTGGGGAATACCGTTGTGGGGGAAATTAACTACGGACAGGCCGCGCATGGCGCGGGACCGCCGGAGAAAACATACTTGATGAGATAAACGACGTCCGAAACAGTAACCTTCCCACTGCAATCAATATCCGCCGCAACAATTGGGTTTGGCTGTGGCCCGTTTGAAAAGATGTAGTTGATGAAATAGACGATATCAGTCAGGACTATCTCTTCGTTGGCATCGATGTCGCCGCATTGAAATTCCGGTTTGAGTTTCGTTACGAATACGTCGTACTCTCCGGCATATTCCTGAATGGGATTAAAGGTTGGAAAATCAGGTGAAGCCGTGTGGCCCGTAACATAGATGTGACCGTTTTGGTCTGCAGCAACAGCATATGCTTGTTCCCATGAGTAGTTGCCGGTTCCCCCAATTCGTGTGCTGAACTCCAAGGAATTCCCGGCAGGACTCATTTCAGTAACAAACACTTTCGCCGGCCCGGTCGCTTGATACGGCTCTTTGACAGGAAAATTCGTAGATTGCGTCCAGCCTGTCAGAACGGCTCTCTCCCCTACCAGAGCGATATCGAATCCTTGGTCGCCACCGGTTCCGCCCAATGGCGTGCTATATATGAGCGAATCGCCATTAGCGCTGATCTTTGTGACAAAAGCATCCTCGCCGAGATATTTCGGCTGAAACGGGTTCTTCACCGGAAAATCTGCGGAACTGGTAGTTCCGCCTATGTAGGCGCAGCCTAAGCTATCTACAGCCAATCCAAATGTCTGGTCGTCGCCATTGAATCCACCTATGAAAGTTGAGTAGATTAGAGTATCACCATTCTCGCCGAATTTTGCGACGTATGAATCAAATGCACGCGTATATGCTTGAATCGGGTTCTTGGTTGGAACGTCTGCTGATTCGGTTACTCCGGCTATGACAATCTGTTCTTGAGCGTCAACGGCAATCAAGCCGCCCCCTTCCCAATCGCTGCCGCCAAAGTATGTGCTGTATAACAGTTCATTTCCGGTAGCATTAAGTTTCATAACGAAGGCGTCGCCAATATTCGAACTTGAGATTGTCGGTTGGTATGCGTTCAACATGGGAATGTCTGCCGAACCCGTCTGCCCAATTAGATAAACTTCACCCGATTCGTCAACTGCAATATCCACGAGGATATCGCCCCCGGATCCACCCATGTAACTGCTGTAAATGAGAGAGTCTCCCGATGCGCTAAGTTTGAAGAAGACGCCATCATAGAACTTCAACTCTGACTGGTAGCTGTTTTGAAGAGGAAAATCCGGAGAAAATGTCCACCCACACGCGTAGGCGCAGCCAACAACGTCTACGGCGACAGAATAGCATTCATCCTCATCGCTTCCTCCGATTAAGGTGCTATATTCCAGCGAACTGCCATCCGGTGTAAGCTTGGACACAAAGATGTCGGTCCACATAGGTCCGGAGTGCGTCGAATCCGCACTGGGGAAGTCCGTAGAATAAGTAACTCCGACTACATAGGCGGAACCCGCATTATCAACGGCAATTCCGGATCCACCGTCGTATGCGGAGCCGCCAAGGAATGTGCTGTAGACAATCGTTGGGTCGATAGTAACCGGCAAAGATGCATCATAATCATTACCCAACTCAAAGGAGACCGTCCTTTCGTCCAATAATCTGAAAGAACCGGAAACCTGCTGCCGTTTGCCATTCACTTCCTGATGTATTCTTGGCGCATGCTCCGTAAGGAAATTCCACTTCGTGTCTATTCGCAAGTCGCTCGACTGGCCGATAGTGAGCAGGCTGGCGCCCTCGTATTTGATCTTAATCTGTCGATAATCTGCTCCCGGATGGACGAAAAAGTCATACTCCAATTTGCCGTCGCTGGTTGAATAGTACTTCAAGTCGATCCGCGGGTATACGTCTTTGACAATAACGGAAGAATAGCTCGGCACATTGGTTCGCCACTTTCCCGGGTCGTTTCCGATAAAGAAGTTCGATTTGAAGCCGGATTCTCCCTGCGCAACGACGCGAGTAGATGCGGTGCTTCCTACCAAGGTCGTTTTCACTGCGATTTGTTCAATCGTGTCCCTTCCACTTTCGACGTCTTCAATGGACCGGCGCCGGTTTCTGCCTGATTCGTCATGTTGTCCTTTATCACGCTTTCGAAAAAACTGATAGTAAGTCCCTTCCGTTGTCAGCCAGACGATCATACCTTTGCAATTTGCCTTGAAGAGAACGCGACTATCCCATTGCCCAACGTTCTTGGTGAAGGCCATCGGAATGTTTTCAGAACCGTATTCGAATTGGTCTTGAGATTGAGCCGCGTCTTGGGCCAGCATGGTGACCAACAAGAACGATACCAGACTAGAAGATACTAATCGCAACACTGCGGAATTCTCCTCTGAACTCCACTGACAAACAACGCCACCGGAGCTTCATTGTGGACTGTATGTTAACTTAGTAGTTTGAACTTGGCTGACAACAACAAAGGAGACTTGCGTCTCCTTTTTATGTGATGGCGTCAAGATGCCCTGTTTACGGACACGCCGCGCACGGCGCGGGGCCGCCAGAGAAGATGTAGTTAATCAAATATACCGCGTCGGAGACTGTGACGGCATTGCTGCAATCGGCATCACCGGCAAGCAGCGGGTTTGGTGCCGGGCCACCGGAGAAGATGTAGTTGATGAGATACACTGCATCCGAAATCGTGACGGCGGTTGAGCCATCGGCATCGCCGCAGAGATATGGCGGCGGCGAGGCGTTCAAGAATACCGATACGTTGTCGGAGAATGAGTTTGCTACGGCGATATCGATCGTGTTGTCGTTATTGAAATCGGCCGCATGGATGCCGCGCGGGCCGTCGCCGGCGGTCAGGGTCGCAGTAACCGCAAACACGCCGCTGCCGTTGTTGGTGAGCACGCTGGCATTGTCGGAGACTTCGTTGGCCGTCATCAGGTCGATGTCGTTGTCGGCGTCGAGATCAGCGGCAAAGACGCATTTGGGGTTGTTGCCGACACTGTGGTTACTAAACAGGGAAAATGTGCCGTTGCCATTATTGGCCATGACAATCAACTGATTGATATTGGCACACGCCACGGCGAGGTCCTCATCACCATCAAGATCGAAGTCGCCGCCGGTAATTGCCCAGGCGCCATCACCGACCGGATAATCGGTCTTGGCGGCGAAGGTGCCGTCGCCGTTGTTCATCAGGATCGACATGTTGTCGGCATTGAGATTAGCGGTGGCGATATCCAGATCGTTATCATTGTCGAACTTGCCAAGATACACGCCGAACGGAGCGGAGGCGGTGGCATAGCCCACTCCCGCCGCAAAACCGCCGCTGCCATTATTGATGAAGACGACGACGAGATTCGACAGATTGCTGGTGGTGATGAGATCCGTCTTCGCATCGCCATTGACATCGGCCGCGTAGACGGCGATGGTGCTGATTCCGGTCACGGTGTAGGCGACCGGAGCCGGAAATGTCCCGTTGCCATTGTTCATCAGGACATTGAGTTGCGCCGGACTTTCGTCACAAACCGCCAGATCGAAAGAGGCGTCGTTATTGAACCTGGCTGCCGTTATCCAACGCGGGCGCCCGCCGGCGGCATATTGTGTGAAGACCGGGAAAGTACCGGAGCCGGAATTGAGCAGCACCGAGGCACTGTCATCGAGGTAATTGGCGGTCGCCAGGTCCGCAAGACCGTCGCCATTAAGGTCGGCGGCGACGATGGAGATCGGATAGTTGCCGGCGCCATAGTTGACAGCCGGGAAGAAGGCGATTGAATCGGTGTCCGCCCTTGCTATCAGCGGCAAGAGCAGCACCATGGTGATGACCGTAACAATCTTGGCAAAATACATAGTGGTTCCTTTCGCAGGAATTTGAGTCGCACTACGGAACCGTCAGCCCTCGGCCGCAAATCCGACTTTCGGAGCGCCCAGGGAACGAAACCAGTCCAGTGCTGCTTCGGAGTAATTGGTTGTTAATGATTCTAAGTTGTGTCGAGGGAGTTCCTCCCCATCGACATCATACACAAAATACTCAAGTTTCCTGATTTGTCAAATCAAGATTTTCACGCGCCTACCAAGTCAGGGACAGGCGTTACAGGGCTCCGGACCGCCGACGAAGATGTAATTCACCAGATAAACTGCGTCAGCAATATTGACTTGCTGGCTGCAGTCGACGTCACCAAGGCCATCGTCCTGCGGGGCCGGGCCGCCGGCAAAGATGTAATTGACCAGATAGACGACATCGACAATGTCGTTCTGGCCGGAGGCGTCGAAATCGCCGCAGGAGACGACTTCGCCAGCAATGTCGCAGGTGTCGCAGTCATGGTAATCCGGAGAGATGATTTTGTAGCTGCCATGCACCATGAACCGCCAGTAGCAGTCGCGTTGGACATAGCCGCTGTCGATGTCGGCGCATCTGCCGCTGTATGGACTGGTCGGACGAATCCAGAGCGTGAAGGCGTGCGCCGGCGTCGGATGTGGCGGATACGGCATCTGCGGCAGAAAGGCATACCAGGCGACGGCGATTTGATTGTCTGGCGGAAAGACCTGAGCGAGAAAGTTGCCATTCTGACTTGGATACATGATCGCCGGTCCGGGAGTTGCGGAGGTAAACACGAAATCGTCCGTATACAGCCAGAAGCCGAGCGTGTAAACAAAAAGTGCGCTGTCGTTGGCGACGAAGACTCTGATTCCGGTCGAGTCGGTACCACCGTCCGGTGCATACACCGGACACTCGAGATGAACGGAATTGTCTGCCTTTACGGCAGCATAAAACAATGACAGCACCACGACTGTCGAGCGGAGAATCAACGGAGTTAGACGAATTGACGATCCGTGATTAGCTTCCCTTTTTTGCATTTTGCCTCCCAATGAGAAATTTTCGGATGAGGCAAATCTAATAGATCATCGACTGTCTTGTCAACAACATTTTGACTGATCTGGCAGTGCAGAACAATGAGGTGACCGTTTAGTCT